>NZ_JAWLVI010000023.1:0-510 GCF_033100795.1 Pseudothioclava alba | reverse complement strand
CTGTCAATCGGCATCCAAATCAGACCCCATTTCGGCGTGCAAATTTGACCCCTCTGGAGCCAGGTTTTCTGGCGGCGGCCATTAGCAATTGTGAGTTGTTTTGGAGAGAATCGGGAGAAAGTGCGCCGGCTGTGCAGACCCCATTTATCGGAACAGTCGGCGCACTTTCGTCTTGCTAGTCACGGTTTTTAAAGCGCCAGCTTTCGTTCCCGGTTTCGATAATATCGCAGTGGTGTGTGAGGCGATCGAGCAGCGCCGTCGTCATTTTTGCATCGCCAAAAACGCTTGGCCATTCAGCGAAGGTCAGGTTTGTGGTGATGATGATCGACGTGTGTTCATAGAGCTTGGCGGCGAGATGAAAGAGCAACTGGCCTCCCTCTTTGGCGAACGGCAAGTACCCCAGTTCGTCGAGGATCACGAGATCGACGCGGAGTAAGCTGTCCGCCAAACGTCCCACGCGGCCTTCTCTCTTTTCGGCCTCAAGTTTGTTGACGAGATCAACGGTGCTGT
>NZ_JAWLVI010000022.1:0-526 GCF_033100795.1 Pseudothioclava alba | reverse complement strand
TGACGTGCTCCCCTGAAAAGTCCTCGATTTGAGGTTAGGCTGTTCTCCAACTGAGGAGACAGACGATGAAGAGAAGCCGTTTCAGCGAAGTGCAAATCATTGGCATCCTGAAGGAGCACCAAGCCGGGCTGGGTGCGAAGGAGCTGTGCCGCAAGCACGGGATCAGCGACGCGACCTTTTACAAATGGCGGTCGAAGTATGGCGGCATGGAAGTGTCGGATGCGAGACGGTTGAAGGCCCTCGAGGCCGAGAACGCGAAGCTGAAGAAGATGCTGGCCGAGCAGATGATGGACGTCGCCACGCTGAAGGAGATGCTCGGAAAAAACTTCTGAGGCCCGGTTCGAGGCGGCGAGCTGTGGACTGGGCCATGAAGGAAAAGAGCTACTCGCAACGGCGGGCCTGTGCCCTGGCCGGGATCGATCCGCGTGTGTATCGGCGGCACCCGAAGCGGCCGGAGGACAAAGATCTGCGCCAGCGGCTGCGGGAGCTGTCGGCTGAGCGGCGTCGATTTGGATATCGCCGCCTG
>NZ_JAWLVI010000021.1:0-547 GCF_033100795.1 Pseudothioclava alba | reverse complement strand
TGACCTGCTCCCCTTGGTGTCCTCGTTTATTGGTTAGCTCTGTTCAGGGTTTGGTCCTCTCTTGACCGTTGGTGATACTCCCACGGGGTGAGCCCGTCGAGGCTCGAATGTGGGCGGTGATGGTTGTAGTCGTCACGCCAGGCCCCGATCAGAACCCGAGCATGGCGCAGGTTGGCGAACAGGGGCTCGTTCAGGCACTCGTCGCGCAGGCGGCCATTGAAGCTCTCGACGAAGCCGTTCTGCATTGGTTTTCCCGGCGCGATATAGTGCCATTCGACTTGTCTGTCTTCCTGCCATTTCAGCATTGCATTCGAGGTGAGCTCGGTGCCGTTGTCCGAGACCACCATGCAAGGATAGCCCCGCATCTCAGCAATCCGATCCAGCTCCCTGGCGACGCGAACGCCCGACAGCGACGTATCAACCACAGAGGCGAGACATTCCCGGCTGAAGTCGTCGATCACGTTCAGGATGCGGAACCGGCGCCCCTCGGAAAGTGTGTCTGACACGAAGTCCAGGCTCCAGCGCTGGTTTGGCTCCTGTGGGATCG
>NZ_JAWLVI010000020.1:0-606 GCF_033100795.1 Pseudothioclava alba | reverse complement strand
TGACCTCGCGGCTGCAGCACATCCAGGTGGGCGAGGAAATCATCCTGCGCCCGAAACCTGTGGGCACGCTGGTGGTGGACGCTCTTTTGCCCGGAAAACGGGTATGGTTCCTGGCTACCGGCACTGGGATTGCGCCCTTTGCCAGCCTGATGCGAGACCCGGAAGTCTATGAAAAGTTTGACGAAGTCGTGATGATGCACACCTGCCGCACGGTCGAGGAACTGGAATACGGCCGCCGTCTGGTCGAGGATCTGAAGAACGACGAGCTGATCGGCGAGATGGTCGAGGGGAAGCTGAAATACTACCCCACGACGACCCGCGAAGAGAGCCCGCACATGGGCCGGATCACCGATAATCTGGCGTCCGGCAAGGTGTTCGAAGACCTTGGCATCGCGCCGATGGACGCCGCGCACGACCGCGCGATGGTCTGCGGCTCGCTCGCGTTCAACAAGGATGTGATGGCGGTGCTGGAAGGCTTTGGCCTGCGCGAGGGGGCAAACTCCGAGCCGCGCGAATATGTCGTCGAAAAAGCCTTCGTCGGTGACGGCGTTTAAGATCGCCGACCCAAAACAAAAGCCGCCCCGAAGGGCGGCTTTTTCATTTCAG
>NZ_JAWLVI010000019.1:0-1282 GCF_033100795.1 Pseudothioclava alba | reverse complement strand
TGGTCGACGAAGGCGGCGATCTGCCGTTCCAGGTCTCCAGGCAGGAAGTAATGTTCGAGCAAGACGCGGTTCTTCATGGTCTGGTGCCAGCGCTCGATCTTGCCCTGGGTCTGGGGATGATAGGGCGCGCCGCGGACATGTTTCATGCCCTTTTCCTCGATGTAATCCGCCAAGTCTCCGGCGATGTAAGACGAGCCGTTGTCGCTGAGCAGTCTGGGCTTGGCGACCACGGTTGCGCTATCGCAGCCTGATGCTTGCAATGCCAGATCAAGCGTGGCGGTCACATCCTCGGCCTTCATCGTCGTGCAAAGCTTCCAGGCGATGATATAGCGGCTGTAATCGTCGAGGATGGTGCTGAGGTAGAACCAGCCCCACCCCAGCACCTTGAGGTAGGTGAAGTCGGTCTGCCAAAGCTCGTTGGGACGCGTCGTCTTATCCTTGAACTCATTGGCAGCCTTCATCACGATGTGAGCTGGTGCTGTGATCAGGTCCTCAGCCTTCAGAATGCGATAAACCGATGATTCAGAGACAAAATACTGCTTCTCATCGGTGTATTTCACCGCCAGCTCCCGGGGCGTCAGATCCTCATGCTCAAGCGCGAACTCGATAATGTCCGCCCGGATTTCATCCGGGAGGCGGTTCCACACAGACCCAGGATGGGGTGACGTATCGTCAAGCGCGTCCAGCCCGCCTACGGACCAACGGTCATACCAGCGATAATAGGTCGTGCGTGGAATGCCGAGCATGGCCAGCGTCTGACGGACGGGGAGATGTGAGGCTTCGACCGTGCGGATGATCTCCAGCTTTTCTGATGCAGGATACCTCATGCCTCGTACTCCCCATCCCCGATCATGCTTTTTTTGAGCAGACGGTTTTCCAGGGTCAGGTCAGCGACGACCTCCTTGAGTGCCGCAGATTCCGAGCGCAGCTCCTTGACCTCAGGCGAGGTCGCTTGACGGGCAGTATCCCCTGCAAGGCGTTGCTTGCCGGCTTCCAGGAATTCCTTCGACCACGTGTAATACAGGCTCTCGCTGATGCCCTCACGGCGGCAGAGTGCGGCAATGCTTTCTTCGCCGCGCAGGCCCGCCAGCACGATCCTGATCTTCTCTTCCGCAGAGTACTGTTTGCGCGTCTTGCGGCGGATGCCTTTGACCAGCTTGTCAGCCGCGTCCTTCGATGTTCCGGATTTCTTGTTCATCTTCGCTCCATAATGGCTGCGATGAACCAGAAATACTCCGTTACGAAAACCGAAAATCTGTCCCACAGGCGCTGACGTCAGACA
>NZ_JAWLVI010000018.1:0-1383 GCF_033100795.1 Pseudothioclava alba | reverse complement strand
GAGATGGGGTGGATGCCGCTCTCCCCAAACGGCATCGCAATGTGCCAAGCTTGGGATGTTTACGCACAAGCTACAGGAGAGGGCATCCGTGGAACAGGTTACAATCATCGGCGTTGATCTTGCAAAGAATGTATTTCAGGTGCACGGCGCATCGGACGACGGTTCCGTGGCATTTCGAAAGAAGCTGACGCGGCCACAATTTGAGCGATTTATGCGGGAAGTTGATCCGTGTTTAGTTGCGATGGAGGCATGTTCAGGCGCGCATTACTGGGCCCGTGAACTTGCTACGGTCGGACACGAGGTTCGCTTGATCGCACCGCGCTATGTGAAGCCGTTTTTGAAGCGCCAAAAGAACGATGCAGCTGATGCGGAGGCTATCGCTGAAGCAGCCCTTCGTCCAACCATGCGTTTTGTGGAACCGAAGTCTGCAGATCAACAGGCGCGGGCCGTCGTTTTTCGTACACGCGAGCAATTCGTAAGTCAGCGTACCGATTTGGTGAACGCATTGCGATCTCACCTTTACGAATTTGGATATTCTGCCCCGCAAGGTATTCAATATCTCTCTCGCCTTGCTGAGGTGGTTGAGGAAGAAGGCACAGACCTTCCTGATCCGGCACGTTATGCGTGTCGCTTACTGCTTGAGCAGATTGCCGCGCTGACCGAACAGATCAAATCACTGCAAAACAAGGTTGCAGAAATCAGTAAGAAGACGGGGATTTCAAGGCAACTGCAAACGATGCCAGGTGTTGGCCCCATCGGAGCACTGGCCATTGAAACTTTTGCGCCTCCTATGGAACAATTTCGTCGAGGTCGTGACTTTGCCGCCTGGCTGGGCTTGGTGCCTCGCCAACACTCATCTGGCGGAAAGCAAGTGCTCGGAAAAGTTACAAAGATGGGGCAGCGCGACATACGCCGCCTTCTGATATCAGGAGCGATGGCAATAATCGTAGCATGCAAGCGTTTTGGGAAACATCAAGGAACGTGGGTCGCACGGATGCTGGAGAAAAAGCCACCCATGCTTGTGGCCGTAGCACTCGCCAACAAGATGGCCCGTGGAATTTGGGCAATGATTACAAAGGGGCAGGACTATCAAGAACCAGTGGCAAAAGTGATGGCCTGAGTGAATAAGGCAGAAGAACGAAGAGTTGTGAGGAAGTAACGAAAAGCATGGGCAAATGATCGAAATGATCCGGGCAGGAAAAACCAGGAACTCTCTCGGAGCTTCGAGCTCGCCGTTGGAGATTTGGATCCGGTCCGCGCATCACCATACCGGCCAGCGGTGCCAATGTCAGCCGCACAAACAGGCCTGACAAAAGTACGCGCTCGATCACATGTCCAGAGGTTCAGAATTTCCTTGCAAAACGAGCGGCATCCACAAAAGAG
>NZ_JAWLVI010000017.1:0-1408 GCF_033100795.1 Pseudothioclava alba | reverse complement strand
GCAAAGGCCTGAAACGGCTGGGTAATATGCATTGAAGCACCTGTTTTTATGGGTAATTATTGGCGTTTGTGGTGAATGGTTTCCATGTCAGACACTGCTTCTGAAATTGCCAGATTGCGTGCCGCCCTTGGCCCGCAAATGGCCTGCGCCGAGGCCGCAGAAGCCCGCGCACAGGCGGCGGAAGCCGATCTGGCGCAGGCCCGCGCTTTGGCCTCCTGCACGGATGCGATGATCCAGGAATTGAAACTGGAGATCGCGAAGCTGCGGCGCGACAAATTCGGCATCTCCTCCGAGCGCCGCGCGCGGTTGGGGGCCACAGCTGATCGCCATGGTGGCCTTTGACAAGTGAGCGGGTGACCGCGACGCGTCCGAGAGAACCCGCGAACGGGCAGGCAGAGCGCATCGCGCGGGAGGGGATCGATCTCAGTCTGTCCACTCTGGCTGATCTGATCGGTCATGCCTGTGTGGCGCTGGCCCCGATCCATGCGCTGATCGAACGCTATATGCTGGCCGCAGGCCGCTTGCATGGTGACGATAGGACTGTGCCGCTTCTGGCTCGTGGCGGCACCAAAACGGCACTGCTGTGGACCTATGTGCGCGATGATCGCCCCCGGGATGGGGTGCGCCGCCTGCGGTCTTGTTCAAGTTCACCGGAAAGAACATCCGACACGGCATCTGGCCGGATGGCAGGGTGTGCTGCAATCGGACGTCTATGGCGGCTACAATGATCTCTATTTGGAAAATCGCAGCCTCGGTCCGGTGCGCACTGCGCTGTGTTGGTCATATGGCAGGCGCAAGTTCTTCGAACTGGCTGACATCAAGGCTATCGCCCGCAAAGGCAAAAAGGTGGCAGAGGAGATCCCGCCCATCGCGCTGGACGCTGTGACGCGGATCGACGCGATATTTGCGCTCGAGCGCGAAATCGCAGGTCTGTCAGCCGCAGCGCGTCTTGACGTGCGCCTGCAGCGCATCGCGCCGCTGGTCAATGATCTGCATGACTGGATGCTGACCGAGCGGGCCCGGATGTCAAAGCACAACCCTGTCGCCAAAGCGATCAATTACATGGTCGAGGGGAAAGGCCGTTGGGAAGCCTTCACGGCATTCCTGGGTGACGGGCGGTTTTGCCTGACGAATAATGCCGCCGAGCACGCTCTGCGCGGCATCGCATTGGGCAGAAAGGCGTGGCTGTTTGCAGGGTCTGAGCGCGGCGGCGACAGGGCGGCCTTTATGTATACCCTCATCGTCCCGGCAAAGATGAACGACATCGACCCGCAAGCATGGCTGGCAGACGTCCTGGCGCGGCTGCCGGACTTGCCCGTCTCGCGCCTCCCCGAATTGCTGCCGTGGCACTGGAAAACACAACAGGACGCCCTCAACGCACCCTGACCGTGGCCTTCGCCGGATGTTT
>NZ_JAWLVI010000016.1:0-5329 GCF_033100795.1 Pseudothioclava alba | reverse complement strand
CACCATACCGGCCAGCGGTGCCAATGTCAGCCGCACAAACAGGCCTGACAAAAGTACGCGCTCGATCACATGTCCAGAGGTTCAGAATTTCCTTGCAAAACGAGCGGCATCCACAAAAGAGGGTTCGCTGCCAGACCCATCCCCTCCGAGCCTTGTCTCTGCGCTGGCGCAATCGGGGGTGTTCCGGCTGGGCGGCACGGTGATCGGGACACACGCGTTTCGGCTGTATGAAGGCGAGCTCGGCCTGCGCTACCGCTTCGACGAGATGGCGCAGACCGGGGATCTCGACATCGCAAGCTTCGAGCGGCTGTCGCTCGCGCTTGACGATGAGGCCGAGCCGCCCGTGGCCGAGGTGCTGCGCGCGTTCGAGTTCGACCCGGTGCCGACGGTCGAGAACACGCCCGCATGGCGCTGGCGGCAGAGCAGGGGGCAGGCGCTGGTCGAGTTCCTGACGCCCGCATTTGCCGAAGAGGGGCCGCGCCCGCTTGCGGCGCTTGGGGTCACGGCACAGGCTCTGCGCCACCTGAATTTCCTGATTGCCGACCCGATCCCGGCGGCGGTGCTGTATCGCTCGGGCGTGTTGGTGCAGATCCCGCGGCCCGAGCGGTTCGCGATCCACAAGCTGATCGTGGCGGAGCGGCGCGAAGGGCGAGATCGGCTCAAGGCCGAGAAGGACCGCAGACAGGCCGCGTTCCTCATCGCGGCGCTGGCCGAGGACCGTCCGCAGGAGCTGCGCGAAGCCTATGAGGATGCGCTGTCGCGGGGGCCGAAATGGCGTGACCGGCTGGCGGCGAGCCTCGCCCGGATGCCAGAGGCAGCGCAAGCCTTGGCGGGGTAGGGTGGCCGCCCTCAAAATCCCGTAATATATTGATAATAAATACTAAACCTTGCCGCGTCGCAGTTTTTCGGCGCGCTTTGGCGGCACTGTCGGCGCGGCCTCGATCATGCCCATCGCGCGCTCTGGTGCGGTGCGGATCATTTCGGGGATGAGGTCGGCCTCGGGGAGGTTCTTCCAGTATTTGCGCGGCATTTCCGAGGTCATCGCGGACACCATCAGCCGCGCCGGGTTGAAAATATGGGTGAAATAGGTGCGCCAGAGCGCCTCGGTCGCGTCCGGGGCTGGGGGCGCGGTGTCGCGGGTTTCCTCGAAGCTCAGGGTGCCGGACACGAAACGCGCGGTGAGCGTGGGCGTCGCAATGATCCAGTCCATGTCGCCAAAGCGCTTGGCGAAGAACGAACTCGCGGGCTCGACGATCGGGTGATCGGGCTCGAACCACGCGGCGAAGGTGCGGCGGGGAGCCTCGGGCGCGCAGATCTCGCGGAAACGGACGAAGGCGTGCATCTTGTGAATGTCGCGGCGCACGGCCTTTTCCTGCGCAAGCAGGCGGTGCAGAGCCGGATCGGAGCGGTCGCCCCACCGCAGATCGCCCCGCGCAAGCCGCAGAACGATCCCATAGGCGCGGGCGAAGCGCTCGGGGTCGGAATGGTGCAGCGCGGTCTCAATGGCGCTCACGGCCTCACGGGGGAGCGTGAGCGTCACGGGCGGGGCAGGGGGCTCGGGTGCCGGAGCGCCGGCAAAGAGGTCGCTGGGCGCGCCCTCGGGGGCGTCGAGCTGCCAGAGCACCGCGCCGGGGGGCACGCCCCCGGCCGCCAGAGCGCGGGCATGGCTGCGCCAGGCGGGAACGGTGCCGATCCGGGGCAGGGAGATCACGCGCATCAGAAGAGGCTCAGTTGCTCGGGTGGCGGGGCGAAGCGAGCGCGCAGATCGGCGCTGTCGGTGAGCGCGCGGGGCGACCAGCCGGGCAGGGTGATGAAGGGTTGCGCATTCCGCAGGACGCAGCCGATCCGCAGCAGGTCCTCGTAGCGCAGGCTGCGGTGGCGGCGCGCGGCGATGATCCGGTCCACCGAGCGTGTCCCGAAGCCCGGAACCCGCAGCAGCAATTCGCGGGGCGCGCGGTTCACGTCGACGGGGAACATCTCGCGGTGGCCGAGCGCCCAGGCCAGTTTCGGGTCGATCTCCAGATCGAGCATCCCGCTTTGCGGTGCGATTTCCTGCGCCTTGAACCCGTAGAAGCGCATCAGCCAGTCGGCCTGATAGAGCCGGTGCTCGCGGATCAGGGGCGGGCGCTTGAGCGGAAGCAGGCGCGAGGCGTCGGGGATCGGCGAGAAGGCCGAATAATAGACCCTGCGCAGGCGGAAATCGCCGTAAAGCGAGGCGGCATTGCCGAGGATCTGCCCATCCGTCGCGGCATCCGCGCCGACGATCATCTGGGTCGATTGCCCGGCAGGCGCGAAGGCGCGGGGGCGGGTGCCCTTGTGGCTGCGCTCGCGGCTGGCCTCGCGCCGGGTTTTGACGTCGGCCATGGCGCTGCGGATGGTTCGGGCCGATTTCTCGGGGGCGAGTTGGCTCAGCGCGGTTTCGGTCGGCAATTCGACGTTGATCGAAAGCCGGTCGGCCCAGATCCCGGCCTCGGCGATCAGCTCGGGCGAGGCGTCCGGGATCGTCTTGAGGTGGATATAGCCGCGGAAGTTCTCTTGCTCGCGCAGGGTGCGGGCGATGCGGACCATATCGGCCATGGTGTCGTCGGGCGACCGGATGATGCCCGAGGAGAGGAACAGCCCTTCGATATAGTTGCGGCGGTAAAACTCGATGGTGAGGCGGGTGACCTCTTCGACGGTAAAGCGCGCCCGCTCGACGCGGCTGGAGGCGCGGTTGACGCAATAGGCGCAGTCATAGATGCAGAAATTGGTCATCAGGATCTTGAGCAGCGAAATACAGCGCCCGTCGGGCGTATAGGCGTGGCAGATCCCCGAACCGCCCGCCGAGCCAAGCCCCTTGCCATCCTTGGAATTGCGCTGCTGCCCCCCGGAGGAGGCGCAGGACGCATCATATTTCGCGGCATCTGCGAGAATCGCCAGTTTGTCGGTGAGGGTGCGCTTAACCATGCGTTCATGGTATGTTCTATATTGGTGCAGTTCAAGGCTTACCAAGTTGTGTCCAGAGAGGGTGGGTGAGTGGTTTGAAGCCAGGGAAGACGTTGATTCGGATAAGGAATAGGTCGGAGCCGACCGTGGAAAAGGTTAAAATGCCGGGGCATGCACGAGGGCGCTCAGAAACACCTTGTCGCGACTGTCACGCGGATCGGCGATATCTATTGTTGCGCGGTTGCTCGGCGTTCGCGCCGCTGCTGCGCAAACAAAGCGACAAGGAACATTCCGGTCAGGATCAGCACGATGCTCGGTGCGGGGCCAGTATCGAGCCAGAAGGCCGCGTAGATCCCGGTGATTCCGGCGATCAACGCCACAATGATTGAAGTCACCAGCAGTGCCGCGAAACGGCGCGCAAGAAGAAAGGCGATGGCGCCCGGGGCGATCAGGTCGGCTACGGAGAGGAGTATTCCCACCGAGGATAGCATCGCCACAATCGTCGCCGAGAGGATAGCCAGAAGCCCGTAATGCAGCCAGCCGGTTCGCAGCCCTATCATCCGCGCCTGCACCGGGTCAAAGCTCTGTGCAAGGAAATCACCGGATGGAGCAAACCGAGCTTTCTGATTTACTTGCTCGAAACCGTCATGGAACGCCGCACAAAACAGTGACACCGTGGTGTTCGCCGCCATGATTTCGGGAGAGTATCGTGCAGCGGCTCAGCTTTATTGACGCGATCAGGCGGCCCAAACGGATCGCCTCGGCTCTGAAGTCCCTCCAGCTTGGCACTGTGCTTCCCACCGTGGCTTTCGCTGAGAAAGGGGGCCAAAGTCCAAGCAAGGCATAATCTGTCGTTATCGCGAAACGATGTAGGGTGTGGTTAAACCCGACCAGACGAAATCGGCGCGGGCTCTCTTTAGGATTTTTAGCTCTGCCATGATAATCACGCCGCATCGCGGGTGTAGGATGTGACAATGCCGCCGAGTTGGCGATTGCATTGGATCGGGCCGTCCCGCACAGGCCTGAAATCGACTTGCAGTACGTTGTTCCCGATGTCGCGTCCGCGATGCGGGCGCTCGACATTGTAATGGCGCACCCAGGTCCGCAGGATGTAATCGAGCTGGGACCGGCTGAAGCAGATGAAGAAATCGAGGCATTCGCGCTTGATGGTGCCGATGAACGATTCCGCGAAGGCGTTTGCGTCGGGCGCCCTGTGCGGGATCTGGATCACACGAGCGGCCTCCGACTCCCAGACGGTATCGAAACTGGCGCTGAATTTGGTGTCGGCATCGCGGATCAGGAACTCCGGCGTGATACCTTGTTCTTCGCACCACATCAACGTGTTGCGGGCCTGCTGGGTGACCCATGCCGAGTCGGGGGCATAGGTCGGCGCGCTGCAGAAGACGCGGCGGCTGCCGAGATGGATGAACATCAGCACATAGGCCGTCCTCGGCCCGCGTAGCGTAAACACGGTCTTCGAGAAGAAGTCGCAGGCGACCATGGTTTCCATGTGCGCCCGGATGAAGGTTGTCCACGGCAGGGCAGGATTTTTCCTTCGCCGCTCAGGGCTCGGGTGGATGCCCGCCTCGTTCAGGATGCGCTTGACGGAATTGGCACCAGCGTAGAGCCCCAGCTTTTTCAGCTCGCCCGCGATCCGCTTGTAACCCCATAGGAGATTTTCAGAGCCAATGCGGATGACGACGTCGCGCAGTTCCTGCGTCAGGCGCGGCCGTCCAACGGCCTGAAATGGGCGTCCACCACGCATCTGGGCGAGCCATCGCTTGTAGGTCGCGGGCTTTGCCACTTCCATCAGCCCGTCGATATCGTGCCCGCACTCTTCTCCGATGCGCAGCAGTTCGGCCTTCTCGGAGGGCGACAGGATAATCCGTTGCGTCGGGATGCGTGCCCGCAAGATCGCGATCTGGGCCTTCAGCAGCCTCAGTTGCGCGTTGTGCCGCGGCATGAAGAACTGGTTCAAGAAGACAAGAAGGAGGGATATGGTCGAATTCATCTTGCCGGGCTCCACCGTGGCCTTTAAAAAAATGCCGCTATGTCAACGTGATGTGGCCCGCTTACATTTTGGCACCCCTCTCAGGGAAGCAAAAAATGTTAGGGCAGGGCGGTGGTCGTCATCAAGCCCGGCTCAGAGATTTTTAGGGGCATGCGTTCTCCACGTTTTCCTATGTAATGTGAGTGCGGCGACGAGGTTCGCTGCCAGAGGCAAGCGACCAAGTGGGATAAAAACCCTCGGGACGCATCAGTGATTTCAATGGCTTGGAGCGAGAGATGGGGTGGATGCCGCTCTCCCCAAACGGCATCGCAATGTGCCAAGCTTGGGATGTTTACGCACAAGCTACAGGAGAGGGCATCCGTGGAACAGGTTACAATCATCGGCGTTGATCTT
>NZ_JAWLVI010000015.1:0-2500 GCF_033100795.1 Pseudothioclava alba | reverse complement strand
AGTGATCTAGCCATGTGCAGGATGAAGGTTGGGTAACACCAACTGGAGGTCCGAACCGACACCCGTTGAAAAGGGTCCGGATGACGTGTGGCTAGGGGTGAAAGGCCAATCAAACTCGGAGATAGCTGGTTCTCCGCGAAAGCTATTTAGGTAGCGCCTCGGACGAATACCTACGGGGGTAGAGCACTGCATGGATGATGGGGGCCCACAGCCTTACTGAGTCTAAGCAAACTCCGAATACCGTAGAGTACTATCCGGGAGACACACGGCGGGTGCTAACGTCCGTCGTGAAGAGGGAAACAACCCTGACCAACAGCTAAGGCCCCCAATTCGTGGCTAAGTGGGAAAGCATGTGGGACGACCAAAACAACCAGGAGGTTGGCTTAGAAGCAGCCATCCTTTAAAGATAGCGTAACAGCTCACTGGTCTAGATAAGTTGTCCTGCGGCGAAGATGTAACGGGGCTCAAGCCACGAGCCGAAGCTTTGGATGCGCAGCAATGCGCGTGGTAGCGGAGCGTTCTGTGATATAGAACGCTGCCTCCTTAGCATCCTCGGATGCATTGGAGGCAATGTTCTGACTGTGAAGCCGGGCTGTAAGGCATCCGGTGGAGTGATCAGAAGTGAGAATGTTGACATGAGTAGCGACAAAGAGGGTGAGAGACCCTCTCGCCGAAAGTCCAAGGGTTCCTGCTTAAAGCTAATCTGAGCAGGGTAAGCCGGCCCCTAAGGCGAGGCCGAAAGGCGTAGTCGATGGGAACCAGGTTAATATTCCTGGGCCAGGAGGAAGTGACGGATCCTGAAGGTTGTTCGATCTTATCGGATTGATCGGGCAGCTCAGGGGTCCCTGGAAATAGCCCTCCATGAGACCGTACCCTAAACCGACACAGGTGGACAGGTAGAGTATACCAAGGCGCTTGAGAGAACCACGTTTAAGGAACTCGGCAAAATGCCTCCGTAAGTTCGCGAGAAGGAGGCCCCATTCGCAGGCAACTGTGGGTGGGGGGCACAAACTAGGGGGTGGCGACTGTTTACTTAAAACACAGGGCTGTGCGAAGCCGTAAGGCGACGTATACAGTCTGACGCCTGCCCGGTGCCGGAAGGTTAAAAGGAGGAGTGCAAGCTCCGAATTGAAGCCCCGGTAAACGGCGGCCGTAACTATAACGGTCCTAAGGTAGCGAAATTCCTTGTCGGGTAAGTTCCGACCTGCACGAATGGCGTAACGATCTCCCCGCTGTCTCAAACGTGGACTCAGCGAAATTGAACTGTGTGTCAAGATGCACACTACCCGCGGTTAGACGGAAAGACCCCATGAACCTTTACTATAGCTTCGCACTGGCATCAGGATTGTGATGTGCAGGATAGGTGGTAGGCTTCGAAGCGGGAACGCCAGTTCTCGTGGAGCCTCCCTTGAGATACCACCCTTCGCACTCTTGATGTCTAACCGCGGCCCGTTATCCGGGTCCGGGACCCTGCGTGGTGGGTAGTTTGACTGGGGCGGTCGCCTCCCAAAGTGTAACGGAGGCGCGCGAAGGTTGGCTCAGACCGGTCGGAAATCGGTCGTTGAGTGCAATGGCAGAAGCCAGCCTGACTGCAAGACTGACAAGTCGAGCAGAGACGAAAGTCGGCCATAGTGATCCGGTGGTCCCGAGTGGAAGGGCCATCGCTCAACGGATAAAAGGTACTCTGGGGATAACAGGCTGATGGTGCCCAAGAGTCCATATCGACGGCACCGTTTGGCACCTCGATGTCGGCTCATCTCATCCTGGGGCTGGAGCAGGTCCCAAGGGTATGGCTGTTCGCCATTTAAAGAGGTACGTGAGCTGGGTTTAGAACGTCGTGAGACAGTTCGGTCCCTATCTGCCGTGGGTGTAGGATACTTGAGAAGAGTTGCCCCTAGTACGAGAGGACCGGGGTGAACGGACCACTGGTGGACCAGTTATCGTGCCAACGGTAGTGCTGGGTAGCTATGTCCGGACAGGATAACCGCTGAAGGCATCTAAGCGGGAAGCCCCCTTCAAAACTAGGTATCCCTTGAGGGCCGTGGAAGACCACCACGTCGATAGGTCGGAGATGTAAGTGCAGCAATGCATTCAGTTGACCGATACTAATTGCCCGATTGGCTTGATTTGATCCAGTAGTAGCAAGGCTCAAATCAAAAGCATGTAGTGAAACTGACTTGGACTAAAGGCTTCTTCCTCGGTTTGGTGGTCATAGCGCTGGCTAAACACCCGATCCCATCCCGAACTCGGCCGTTAAGGGCCAACACGCCAATGGTACTGCGTCTTAAGACGTGGGAGAGTAGGTCACCGCCAAACCTAGAAAGAAGCCACATATTCTCTCACAACGATGAAACAATACCCGATCGCTAAATAAGCCCTCGGGCAGAAGCGGATCAAAGCACCGCTCTAAAAACGCTAACAGTCGCGGGGTGGAGCAGCCCGGTAGCTCGTCAGGCTCATAACCTGAAGGCCGCAGGTTCAAATCCTGCCCCCGCAACCA
>NZ_JAWLVI010000014.1:0-11064 GCF_033100795.1 Pseudothioclava alba | reverse complement strand
ACGGTCGCTTGCCGGAAAATCCCCTCATAGCTCAGCCCCAGCCTTTGGGCCGCCGCACGCGAGGGCACATTCAGCGCATCACATTTCCACTCAAAGCGCCGATAGCCCGCCTCGAAAGCCCATTCGATCATGCGCACCATCGCCTCGGTTGCGGCGGGCGTGCGCTGGAGCGCGGGTGACAGGCAGATATGGCCAAGCTCGATACAGCCTTGCTCTGGCGCGATACGCAGGAAAGCCATAACGCCCAAAGCCGCGCCGGTATGTGGGTCGCACACCGCCACGAACCACGGGTCATCCTTGCCCGCCATCTCGGTCAGAAAGCGGATATAGCCTGCCTCCGAAGCGAAAGGCCCGTAGGGCAGATAATCCCAGAGCGCATCAGCCCCGGCATTGGCGCGAAACAGCGAATGCGCGTGGCGCTCTTCCAGCCGCTCCAGCCGCATATAGCGCCCGTCGATACGCGTGAAATCGGGCGCACGCGGGGGTTGCCAGCCCGCCAAAGCCTCTCCGAACCGTGCCATTCCTGCCTCCGTTCTTGTTGGTTTGCGCCACGCTAGCGCGCAGCGATGGTTAACGCAATTGCCGCCAAAGCGCGCCAATCCCATCCCATTCCTGCCGTATTTCGATGCGATCCAAAGGCTGACCAATCCCGATCGGAGGCCGCATGAAACAGCGCATCATCCGTATGCTTGAAAACGAGCGTCTTGTCACCACGACCCACTGGACCGTGTTCAGCCTTGGCGCGCTGTCGCTCACGGCGTCGCTGGCGGCAACAGTGATCAACGTGCTCGCCCTTTAACAGGCCGGAAAACGCAAAAGGGGGCCAACAACGGCCCCCTTCGTCTTATCCGAGATACCGCTTATTCCTGCGGAATCACGCGCAAGTGCAGTTCGCGCAACTGCTCGTTCATCGGCTCTGAGGGCGCGCCCATCATCAGATCTTCGGCGCGCTGGTTCATCGGGAACATGATGACTTCGCGGATGTTCATCTCGTCGGCCAGCAGCATCACGATCCGGTCGATGCCGGCCGCACAGCCACCGTGGGGCGGGGCGCCATAGCGGAACGCCTTGACCATACCGCCAAAGCGCTTCTCGACCTCGTCCTTGCCATAGCCGGCGATCTCGAACGCCTTATACATGATCTCAAGCTTGTGGTTCCGGATCGCGCCCGACACCAGCTCGTAGCCGTTGCACGCAAGGTCATACTGGTAGCCCAGAACCTCGAGCGGGTCGCCATTCAGCGCCTCAAGCCCGCCTTGCGGCATCGAGAAGGGGTTGTGCGAGAAGTCGATCTTGCCCTCGTCGTCCTTCTCATACATCGGGAAGTCGACGATCCATGCGAATTTGAACTGGTCCTTGTCGGTCAGCCCAAGCTCGTCGCCAATCACGTTGCGGGCACGGCCAGCGACAGCTTCGAAGCTCTCGGGCTTGCCGCCCAGGAAGAAGGCCGCGTCGCCCACACCCAGACCAAGCTGCGCGCGGATTGCCTCGGTCCGCTCGGGGCCGATGTTTTTCGCCAGCGGACCGGCCGCTTCCATGCCCGAGCCATCCTCGGCCTCGCGCCAGAAGATATAGCCCATTCCCGGCAGGCCCTGTTCCTGCGCGAATTTGTTCATCCGGTCGCAGAACTTGCGCGAGCCACCCTTCGGTGCCGGGATCGCACGGATCTCGGTGCCGTCTTGCTCCAGCAGCTTGGCAAAGATCGCAAAGCCCGAGCCTGCGAAATGCTCGGACACGACTTGCATCTCGATCGGGTTGCGCAGGTCGGGCTTGTCCGAGCCGTATTTCAGCAGCGATTCCTTATAGGGGATCAGCGGCCAGTCGGCATCGACGCGGCGCCCGCGCCCGTATTCCTCAAACAGACCCTGAATCACCGGCTGGATCGCGGCGAAAATATCGGCCTGCTCGACGAAGCTCATCTCAAGGTCGAGCTGGTAGAAATCGGTCGGGCTGCGGTCGGCACGCGGGTCTTCGTCACGGAAGCACGGCGCGATCTGGAAATACTTGTCAAAGCCACCCACCATGATGAGCTGCTTGAACTGCTGCGGCGCCTGCGGCAGCGCGTAGAACTTGCCCGGATGCAGACGCGACGGCACGAGGAAGTCGCGCGCGCCTTCGGGGGACGAAGCTGTGATGATCGGCGTCTGGAATTCGTTGAAGCCCGCGTCCCACATCCGGTTGCGCAAGGAGCGCACCACGTTCGAGCGCAGCATGATATTGTTGTGCAGGTTCTCGCGGCGCAGGTCGAGGAAGCGGTAGGCCAGACGGGTTTCCTCGGGGTAGTCCTGCTCTCCAAAGACCGGCAGCGGCAGTTCCTCGGCTTCGCCCAGAATCTCGACCTCGCGGACATAGACCTCGATCTCGCCGGTCGGGATTTTCGGGTTCACCAGCGAGGCGTCGCGCAGTTTGACGTTGCCATCAATGCGGATCACCCATTCCGAGCGCACCGTTTCAAGCATCTTGAACGCGGCCGAGTCGCCATCGCACAGAACCTGCGTGATGCCGTAATGGTCGCGCAGGTCGATGAACAGCACCCCCCCGTGGTCGCGGACCCGATGGACCCAGCCCGCAAGGCGGACGGTCTCACCGGCGTTTTTCGCATTCAGGTCGGCGCAGGTATGGCTGCGATAGGCGTGCATGTTGCTCCCCTTTTTTGGGCGGCGAATGATTTCGGCCCGATCAACCGCGCCAGCGGCCCAAAGTCAAGCGCGCGCGGGGGCAAAACCCTGCGGCTTTGGCGCTTGCCGCGATATTTTTTCCAATTTCAGGAGAGTTTCCGCATTTTAGCCACAAACCCCTGCGAATCTGGAAACAATAAACGCAAGCGTAACAGTAACCCGATTTCAAAACCCGATGGCACGCCCCTCTATTCTAGTTCTGATATTGATTGTCCCCGCAGCCCTTGGGCTGGGAATTCTGGCCAATGTGGCCCCGTCGCGCGATCTTCTGGCGTTGTGGATGGCGGCCAAATCCGTCGCTTTGGGGCAACCCGAAGCGGTCTACCCTGCATTTGACGGCCTGTTCCGGATGCTGCCGCCCGACAGCTGGCACGATCTGGCGCTCCGGATCGGGGAACCGGGGGTTATCTACCCCTATCTCTATCCTCCGTTGTGGGCGTGGCTTCTGGCGCCGTTGACCGATGTGTTAGAATTCCAGACCTTTGCGAAGGGGCTTTTTCTTTTCAACACCGCCTGCCTTGTCGCGTTGCCGTTTCTCGCGACACGGATCGCCTTTCCGCCGACGGGCGCGCCAGCGCCTCGTTATTGGTGGTTTCTGGCAATTCTGATGATGATTCTCCTGCGTGCCGCACCGGTCGGCCTGCTACAGGGGCAGCCGCAGATCATTGTCGCCTTCCTGACGGTCCTCGGGATCGAACGCGCGCAGAACGGCTCGCCCGTGCAGGGCGGGGTCGCGATGGGGCTGGCGATTGCGCTGAAACTGACACCGCTGCCAATTGCGCTGCTGTGGTTTGCGACGCGCCAGCATCGCGCGGGCCTGACAGCACTCGGGGTGGCAAGCGCCCTTGGCGGCCTGTCCATCGCGCTTGCAGGCTGGCCAATTCACGAGGTCTTTCTGGCGGGGCTTCGCAGCATCGACGGCACACTTCTTCTGAATTCGCAGGCCTATTCTCTGGACTTCATCGTGGGATTGCAGATGCCCGAAGCTCATATCCGTATCCAGCCTGCGATAGCGCAACTCCTGCCCCCCATGGCGCCGGAGGAGCAGGTCAGCTGGGTTGCCACTCCCAAGCCCGCCACCTACGCGCTGTTCAGCCGGAGCGCCCAGATCACCCTCCTTCTGACGAGCGGCATCTTGCTGCGCCAGGCGCGCGATGCGCAAGTGCGCGCGGCGCTTTGGGCAGCTGCGCTGACGGCCTTTGCCTTTCTCGGTCCGATCGGCTGGGCTTACTACTATATAGCACCGCTGGCTTTCGCGCCGATTCTGGTTCACCGGCTTGGCTGGGTCGGTGGTGCCCTTCTGGCAATTAGCGGCCTGCTCTGCGCGCTGCATCTGCTTTTGGCCGAAATCTTCAATGGCTACGCAGCCCAGACAGGGATTTTGATCTTCCTGACCGGCTGCCTCCTTGCCGCGACCTTTGCGAAAGCACGATCCGGTGGTTTTCAGCCCTTGCGCACTCCGCGAAGCTGACTATAACCCCCATCAATTTGCGCGCGCCCGCGAGGGCTGCGCATATCATGCTGCCCAAATGTCAGGAGACCGCCCATGCCGAAGAGAACAGACATCAAGTCAATCCTCATCATCGGTGCCGGTCCTATCATTATCGGCCAGGCCTGCGAGTTCGACTACTCGGGCGCCCAAGCCTGTAAGGCACTGCGCGAAGAAGGCTTCCGCGTCATTCTGGTCAACTCGAACCCGGCGACCATCATGACCGACCCCGAGATGGCCGACGCAACCTATATCGAGCCGATCACCCCCGAGGCCGTCGCCAAGATCATCGAGAAAGAGCGCCCCGACGCGCTGTTGCCGACGATGGGCGGGCAGACCGGCCTGAACACCTCGCTCGCGCTGGCAGATATGGGCGTGCTGGAAAAATTCGGGGTCGAGCTGATCGGCGCGAACCGCGACGCGATCGAGATGGCCGAAGACCGCAAACTCTTCCGCGAGGCGATGGACCGTCTGGGCCTTGAAAACCCGCGCGCGACCATCGTGACCGCGCCGAAGAAGGCCAACGGCAAAGCCGACCTCGAGGCCGGTGTGCAAATCGCGCTGGACGAGCTGGAAAACATCGGCCTGCCCGCGATCATCCGCCCCGCCTTCACCCTTGGCGGCACCGGCGGCGGTGTGGCCTATAACCGCGAAGACTATATCCACTACTGCCGCACCGGCATGGATGCCTCGCCGGTGAACCAGATCCTCGTCGATGAATCGCTGCTTGGCTGGAAAGAATACGAGATGGAGGTTGTGCGCGACAAAGCCGACAACGCCATCATCGTGTGTTCCATCGAAAACGTCGATCCGATGGGCGTGCACACGGGCGACTCGATCACCGTCGCGCCGGCGCTGACGCTGACCGACAAGGAATACCAGATCATGCGCAACGGCTCGATTGCCGTTCTGCGCGAGATCGGCGTCGAGACCGGCGGCTCGAACGTGCAATGGGCGATCAACCCCGCCGATGGCCGCATGGTCGTGATCGAGATGAACCCGCGCGTGTCGCGCTCCTCCGCGCTGGCCTCCAAGGCGACCGGCTTCCCGATTGCGAAAATCGCGGCAAAACTGGCGATCGGCTACACGCTGGACGAGCTGGACAACGACATCACCAAGGTCACGCCCGCCTCGTTCGAGCCGACCATCGACTATGTCGTCACCAAGATCCCGCGTTTCGCCTTTGAGAAATTCCCCGGTTCCAAGCCGGAACTCACCACCGCGATGAAATCGGTGGGCGAGGCGATGGCCATCGGCCGCACTTTCCACGAGTCGGTGCAAAAAGCGCTGGCCTCGATGGAGACCGGCCTTTCGGGCTTTGACGAAGTTGAAATCGAAGGCGCGCCCGACAAGGCCGCCGTCATCAAGGCGATCTCGGTGCAGACGCCCGACCGTATGCGCACCATCGCGCAGGCCATGCGCCACGGCCTGACCGACGCCGAGATCATCGCCGCGACCGCGTTTGACCCGTGGTTCCTTGCCCGCATCCGCGAAATCGTCGATGCCGAAGCGGAAATCCGCAAATCCGGCCTGCCGATGACCGAAGAGGGGCTGCGCAAGCTCAAGATGATGGGCTTCACCGACGCGCGTCTCGCCAAGCTTACGGGCCGCGACGAGGCACAAGTCCGCCGCGCGCGCCGCAACCTTGGCGTCACCGCTGTGTTCAAGCGCATCGACACCTGCGCCGCCGAGTTTGAAGCCCAGACCCCCTATATGTATTCGACCTACGAAGCCCCCGCGATGGGCGATGTCGAATGTGAGGCCCGTCCCTCGGACAAGAAGAAAGTCGTCATCCTTGGCGGCGGCCCGAACCGGATCGGTCAGGGGATCGAGTTCGACTACTGCTGCTGTCACGCCTGTTTCGCGCTGACGAATGCGGGCTACGAAACGATCATGATCAACTGCAACCCCGAGACCGTGTCGACCGACTACGACACCTCGGACCGCCTGTATTTCGAGCCGCTCACCCTTGAGCACGTTCTCGAAATCCTGCGGGTCGAGCGCGAAAACGGCACGCTGCATGGCGTGATCGTGCAGTTCGGCGGCCAGACCCCGCTCAAGCTGGCGAATGCGCTTGAGGCAGAGGGTATCCCGATCCTCGGCACCACGCCCGACGCGATCGACCTTGCCGAAGACCGCGAGCGGTTCCAGGATCTTCTGAACCGTCTCGAACTGAAGCAGCCGGTCAATGGCATTGCGCACTCTGATGCCGAAGCCTTTGAAATTGCAGGCCGTGTTGGCTATCCGCTGGTGATCCGCCCGTCTTACGTTCTGGGTGGTCGCGCGATGGAAATCGTGCGCGATCTGGATCAGCTCAAGCGCTATATCACCACTGCTGTGGTCGTGTCGGGTGACAGCCCGGTTCTGCTTGACAGCTACCTGTCGGGCGCAATCGAGGTTGACGTCGACGCGCTGTGTGACGGCGAGAACGTCCATGTCGCGGGCATCATGCAGCACATCGAAGAGGCCGGCGTCCACTCGGGCGATAGCGCCTGTTCGCTGCCGCCTTACTCGCTGTCCGCCGAGACCATCGCAGAGCTGAAAGAGCAGACCGTCAAGATGGCGATCGGCCTGAACGTGCGCGGTCTGATGAACGTGCAGTTCGCGATCAAGGACGGCGTGATCTATGTGCTTGAGGTCAACCCGCGCGCCTCGCGCACCGTGCCGTTTGTCGCGAAAGCAACCGACAGCGCAATTGCCTCGATCGCCGCGCGCCTGATGGCGGGCGAGCCGCTCTCGAACTTCCCCGAGCGCGCGCCCTACCCGGCCGATGTCACGCCCGACACCGCCCTGCCGCAGGCCGACCCGCTGACGCTTGCAGACCCGAACACGCCGTGGTTCTCGGTGAAAGAGGCCGTGCTGCCCTTCGCCCGCTTCCCCGGCGTCGATACGCTGCTTGGGCCGGAAATGCGCTCGACCGGCGAGGTCATGGGCTGGGATCGCTCGTTTGCCCGCGCCTTCTATAAGGCACAGCTTGGCGCAGGCTCCATCCTGCCGACCGAAGGGCGTGTGTTCTTCTCGATCAAGGACACGGATAAATCCGACGATCTGGCCGAGGCCGCGCGCGACCTGATCGCGATGGGTTTTGGGATCGTCGCGACCCGTGGCACCGCCGCCTGGCTGGCCGAAAAGGGGATCGAGGCCGAGGCCGTAAACAAGGTCTACGAGGGCCGCCCGAACATCGTGGACCGCCTGAAAAACGGCGACGTGCAGCTTGTGTTCAACACGACCGATGGCTCGCAGGCGATCTCGGACTCGCGCGAAATCCGTGCGGTCGCGCTTTATGACAAGATCCCCTATTTCACCACGGCCGCAGCTTCGATCGCGTCGGTTGCGGCGATGAAATCGCGCGCCGAAGGCGACATCGAGGTGCGCAGCCTGCAAGGTTGACGCCCCTGACTGACCGGCTTTCGCGGGCGGGGCTACCTGCCCGCGGACGGGCCGAAGCCGCGTAGCACCTCTGCGATCTGCCGGTATTGCCCGGCCATCGGGCTTGAGTTGCGCCAGACGAGGCCGATCATGCGCTTCGGGCGCGGCGCAGGCAGGCGCGCCACTGCCACATCGGCAAGGCGCGTTTCGGTCGCCACCGCCATTTCGGGGATCAGCGTCACTCCGATCCCCGCCCCCACCATCTGCACCAGCGTGGTCAGCGAGCTGCCCTCCATAAACTCGCGCGAGCCGACCCGCGCAGGCGTGCAAAACGCCAGCGCCTGATCGCGGAAGCAATGCCCCTCTTCCAAAAGCAAGAGCCGCATCTCCAACAGCCCTTCGGCACTGGGAACAGGGGCATTCGCCTCGGCACACGGGCGCACCAGCACGAACTCCTCCTCGAAGAGTGGTTCCTCGTGCAACCCGCTTTCCGAAACAGGCAGCGCCACAATCGCAAGATCCAGCCGCCCCTCGCCCAGATCGCGGATCAGCGTTTGCGTAATCGCCTCGCGCGGGCGCAGATCGAGGTTAGGATAGGCCTGCCCCATATGGCGGATCAGCGCGGGCAACAGATAGGGCGCGATGGTCGGGATCACCCCGATCCGCAACACGCCACTAAAGGGCGCCTGTGCCGCGCGCACGAACCCGTCCAGATCATCTACGGATCGCAAAATCCCCGCCGCACGCTCTGCAAACGCCACGCCAAGATTGGTCAGCCGGATCTGCCGCGCACCGCGTTCGATCAGGGGCGCACCGGCGATTTCCTCAAGCTCTTTCATCTGCACCGACAGCGCGGGCTGAGAGATCGCGCAAACCTCGGCCGCGCGCCCGAAATGCCCCTGCTGCGCAAGAGCCGTGAAATACCGAAGGTGGCGAAGCGTAAGCCCTTTCATAACCGTGACCTATCACAACCATCATTATAATTCAATTTTGATAATGAAAATTCATGTTAGAACAATTCTAGATGCGCGCTACCTGACAGATGCGCGACGATTGGTTTGGATTTCAAGGAGAGTGCAATGGACGGAAATAGCACAAGCGGCGGCAAATGCCCTGTGATGCACGGCGCGATGACAGCCGCCGGAAAGTCGAACACCGACTGGTGGCCCGAGGCGCTGAACCTCGACATCCTGCATCAGCATGACACGAAAACCTCGCCCTTCGGCGCGGGCTATAGCTATCGCGACGCGGTCAAGACGCTTGATTTCGACGCGATCAAACAGGACGTTCACGCGCTGATGACCGACAGCCAGGAGTGGTGGCCCGCCGACTGGGGACACTACGGCGGGTTGATGATCCGTATGGCGTGGCACTCGGCCGGGTCGTATCGCACGGCGGACGGGCGCGGCGGTGGCGGCACGGGCAACCAGCGTTTCGCCCCGATCAGCTCGTGGCCCGATAACGCCAGCCTCGACAAGGCGCGCCGCCTGCTCTGGCCGGTCAAAAAGAAATACGGCAACAAGATCAGCTGGGCCGACCTGATGATCCTTGCCGGCACCATCGCCTATGAGAACATGGGGCTGAAAACCTTTGGCTTCGGCTTTGGCCGCGAGGACATCTGGCACCCCGAGAAGGACACCTACTGGGGCGCCGAAAAGGAATGGCTCGCGCCGTCGGACAACCGCTATGGCGATGTGTCGAAACCGTCGACGATGGAAAACCCGCTGGCCGCCGTGCAGATGGGCCTGATCTATGTGAACCCCGAAGGCGTGAACGGCAAACCCGACCCGCTGAAAACCGCCGAACAGGTGCGCGAGACCTTCGCCCGCATGGGCATGAATGACGAAGAAACCGCAGCCCTGACCGCTGGCGGCCACACCGTCGGCAAGGCGCATGGTAATGGCGACGCAGGCGCGCTTGGCCCAGACCCCGAGGCCGCTGGCATCGAAGAGCAAGGCCTTGGCTGGACCAACCCGCATATGAAGGGCAAGGCCGCGAATGCCGTGACCTCGGGGATCGAGGGCGCGTGGACTGCAAACCCGACCAAGTGGGACATGGGCTTCTTCGACATGCTTTTCGGCCACGAATGGGAGCTGCGCAAATCGCCTGCGGGCGCATGGCAGTGGGAGCCGGTGGACATTGCAGAGGGCGACAAGCCGCTGGACGCCTCGGACGCCTCAAAACGGCACAACCCGATGATGACCGACGCCGATATGGCGATGAAGATGGACCCGATCTACAACGAGATCTGCCAGCGTTTCATGGCCGATCCCGCCTATTTCGACGAGACCTTCGCCCGCGCATGGTTCAAGCTGACGCACCGCGACATGGGGCCGAAGGCGCGCTACCTTGGGCCGGACGTTCCCGCCGAAGACCTGATCTGGCAAGACCCGATCCCCGCAGGCAGCACCGGCTATGATGTGGCCGCGCTGAAGGCGGCGATCAAGGCCAGCGGGCTGAGCGGCGCCGAAATGATCGCCACCGCATGGGACAGCGCACGGACCTTCCGTGGCTCGGACATGCGCGGGGGCGCCAATGGTGCGCGCATCCGTCTGGCGCCGCAAAAGGACTGGGAAGGGAACGAGCCTGCCCGTCTGGCGCGTGTGCTTTCGGTGCTGGAACCACTTGCCGCCAATGCAGGTGCATCACTGGCCGATACGATTGTTCTGGCGGGTAACGTCGGTGTCGAAATGGCCGCCGAGGCTGCTGGCGTATCGCTTGAGGTGCCCTTCGCGCCCGGTCGTGGTGATGCGAGCGAGGCCAAGACCGACGCCGCTTCGTTCGACGTGCTGGGACCTGTGGCGGATGGCTTCCGCAACTGGCTCAAGGCCGACTATGTGGTCAGCGCCGAAGAGCTTTTGCTGGACCGCGCGCAACTGATGGGCCTGACCGCCCCCGAGATGACCGTTCTGGTCGGCGGGATGCGGGTTCTGGGCACCAACCACGGCGCCACTGTTCATGGCGTATTCACCGACCGGCCCGGCGCACTGACGACGGACTTCTTCGTCAACCTGACCGACATGGCCTACACATGGAACCCTGTCGCGGGGGGGCTGTATGAGCTTCGCGAGCGCAAAACGGGTGCCGCCAAATGGACCGCGACGCGCGTCGATCTGGTGTTCGGTTCTAACTCGATCCTGCGCGCCTATGCCGAGGTCTATGCCCAGGACGACAGCGCCGAGAAATTCGTGCACGACTTCGTTTCCGCATGGGTCAAGGTGATGAACGCGGACCGGTTCGACCTGACCGCCTGATCGGCACAAAAAAGAAAGAGGCGCGGGATATACCCAAGCCCCTAGCGATAAATGTTGATACCTGCCGGATAGCGGCAGGTATCTTTTTCTAAGCATTCCTGAGAATTAGGCGACTTCCTGCGCCAGAGCTTCGGCCTGCTGAATCACCAGCTTGTGTCCGTCGTCAGATAATTTGGGACAGTTGAGCGCGCTTTCGTTTGGAGGCTCTGGCTCATCCTTGATTGAGTTTATGCGTTTTCAGTTTGGTGGCGCAAGCGCCGCTTGAGCATGGTTT
>NZ_JAWLVI010000013.1:0-14681 GCF_033100795.1 Pseudothioclava alba | reverse complement strand
GCCGCGTCCTTCGATGTTCCGGATTTCTTGTTCATCTTCGCTCCATAATGGCTGCGATGAACCAGAAATACTCCGTTACGAAAACCGAAAATCTGTCCCACAGGCGCTGACGTCAGACAATTTACAGGGGCATATGCTGTTCAGGATGCAAATGCTAGCGCACGGGCGGCGAATTATAATTCATGTATGATTTCGAAAGGATATCAACGCGTCGAATTGCCTTCCTGTAAAAACGCAACCGAAGCAAAAAAAGCAGGTGCAGGCCCATTGACCTCTACTCGCAAAATTGATGTCGGATCAGATAGCTGTTATGCTCTCGACACGCAGGGTCGGATAATTTTCGCAAAACAATAGCTTAATCCTATTGAGACAAGGGCCCTCTGTGCTTAGGCCCCTTCTGCTTCTCTGTCTGCTTACGGGGTTACGCTCGGGCAAAGCCTTAGGGTTTAGGTGGCGGCAGAGCAGAAAATGCCATGCAGGAGTTCTGAAGCGGTGCGAAATCGTAACCGCTTCATCAGCCCTGAATCGGATATCAACATGATACGGATCATCTCGTTTCTGCGAAAGCTTATTTGGCCGACACTTCTCACTGCCTCTCTCGCGTTGAACTTGGCCATACTGATGAGCACGACTGCCTATGGCATCGCATCATCACTCATTTCGGCGATTGCGGGACCGCGTAGCGTTGCTATGAAATCAGCAAGCGAGTTCGCCGACCTTTCGGACAACCTTAACAGCGAACGACGGATCAACCGTGAACTGCGCACTGAAGTTGCGGATGTTTCCGGTGACTTAGCAGCAGAGCGAAAAGCGAAGAAAGAAATCGAAGAAAAACTGGTCAAGTCCAATGCCGACCTTGTCAGTGAGAGAAAGACCAAACGTGAACTAACGGGGCAGCTCCGAGGTGTTGAGGCAGACCTCGCAACCTCGAGAGCAGCGGCCAGAAAGGCCAAAGATTCTGTCAAGCGGGCGTCACGGAAGGTTGTCGCGCGAGCTGCTAAGGCTGGAGCTAGGTCGACCTCATCAATGGCTGGAAAACTGGTTCCAGGGCTTGGTACAGCCGTGATCGTTGGAGCCACTGCACTTGAGGCGAAAGATCTCTGCGACACAATCTACGATATGTATGAGCTTGAGCATCTATTCGACCCCAGCTCGAAGCCGACTGAAGATGAGCTGACAATTTGTGGTTGGCAACCGCCTTCCCGACAAGAGCTGTCTGACGCCATTGCGGCTGCCCCAGAGGAGGCCCTCGAAAAAGGCAATGAGGTGCTCGCTTACGCGCAAGAACACTGGCCCAGCATTGATGATCTCCGAAATATCGAAATGCCCGACATAGACTGGGCGGAGAAATGGGCGCAGACTAAGTCTGCAGCCGGCGGTGTTGCCTCAAGCGCGGCGGATGGCGCTGGAAAGCAACTCAGGAAGCTCAAGAATTGGGCATGGGGTGCGGACGAAAAGGTGGAAGCAGAGCAGTGAGTTACCCTGAACAATCAGGACCACTTCTGGGACCGCTTTGTGCTGCCCCGGTGGATGGAGGGGGCCAATAATCAATCAGTTAGAGTATTATTAGATTGCCTCTCCTGGGCACCATAAATACGATAAGCCCCTGAGTTTCATTTGAAATTCAGGGGCTTCGTTATTTCCGCCCACCCAAATATCCCCCTAGGATCGGCTGGTGGTCGTCATTTGCGGCGCCATATGCCTGCACGCTTGGGAGACAGGATCAGAGGCAACGGCAGGCGTCGGCAAATGGATCGAGTTCTATAACCGAAAACGCCCCCATTCCGCCCTAGGCGGCAAACCCCCAGCCGTGATCCATTGGCAAAACCAACCCGATCAGTAGGAGCAGAAAGTAGCTTAATTTACGCCAGACCCTGTCCAATAGCTGGGGAGTAGCTTATCGCGCGCGTCGGTGACTGCCTGTTTGCCGATCATCCGGTGCAGGTGAAAGCCGCGTAACGTAAAGTTACAATACAGAACAGCAGTCAAATCACCGGGGGCGCCCCCCTTTCATTTGCGCATGAAGAAGGGGGCCGAAGCCCCCTTGCTTTGTTCTTTACAGGCTGCGCTCGACTTCTTCGCGCTCAAAGATCTCGATCACATCACCTGGACGCACATCGTCGTAGTTCTCGAAGGCCATACCGCATTCCTGACCGGATGGCACTTCCTTGACCTCGTCCTTGAAGCGCTTGAGCGTCTTGAGCGTGCCTTCGTGGATAACCACGTTGTCACGCAGCAGGCGCACACCAGCCGAACGACGGGCCACGCCTTCGGTAACCAGACAGCCAGCGACCTTGCCGACGCCCGTGACCTTGAAGACCTCTTTGATCGACGCGTAGCCGATGAAGTTTTCGCGAATCTCGGCTTTGAGCAGGCCCGAGGCCGCCGATTTGATGTCGTCCACCAGATCGTAGATGATCGAGTAATACCGGATCTCGACGCCCTTCTGGTTGGCCGCGTTCCGTGCAGGTGCATTGGCACGCACGTTGAAGCCGATCACAGGCGCGCCCGAGGCTTCTGCCAGCGTGATGTCGGATTCGGTGATCGCGCCCACGCCCGAGTGAAGCACGCGCACGCGCACCTCGTCGTTGCCGACTTTTTCAAGCGCCTGAACGATCGCTTCAGCCGAACCCTGCACGTCGGCCTTGACCAGAACCGGAAGCTCCGAAACCGACTCATCGGCCTTGGCCTTGGCCATAAGCTGTTCCAGCGTGGTCGCAGCACCGGCTGCGGCGCGTTTGTCCTTGGCGGCCGAGATACGGTAATCCGCAATCTCGCGTGCCTGCGCTTCGGTATCCAGAACGTTCAGGACGTCGCCCGCTTCGGGCGTGCCGTTCAGACCCAGAACCTCGACCGGAACCGAAGGACCAGCCTCGTCAACGCGGTCGCCCTTGTCGTTGATCAGCGCGCGGACCTTACCCCACTGCTCGCCCACGACGAAGATGTCGCCTTTGCGGAGCGTGCCGTGCTGCACCAGAACGGTTGCCACCGGACCGCGGCCCACATCGAGCTTGGCTTCGATAACAGCACCCTGTGCGGCGCGGTTGGGGTTGGCCTTAAGCTCAAGGATTTCCGCCTGAAGCGCGATGGCTTCGAGCAGGTTGTCCAAACCCTTGCGGGTTTTGGCCGACACTTCAACGGTCTGCACTTCGCCGCCCATCTCTTCGACGACGACTTCGTATTGCAGAAGCTGGGTGCGGACCTTTTGCGGGTCCGCGTCGGGCTTGTCGCATTTGTTGATCGCGACGATCATCGGAACCTGCGCCGCCTTGGCGTGGTTGATCGCTTCGATCGTCTGCGGCATGACCGAGTCATCCGCTGCAACCACCAGAACAACGATGTCCGTCACCTGCGCACCGCGGGCACGCATCGAGGTAAACGCCGCGTGGCCGGGGGTATCCAGGAAGCTCAGCACCGCGCCGGATTCGGTCGTGACCTGATAGGCCCCGATGTGCTGCGTGATGCCGCCAGCTTCGCCCGAAACCACGTTGGCTTCGCGGATCGCGTCCAAGAGCGAGGTTTTGCCGTGGTCGACGTGGCCCATGATCGTGATGATCGGCGGGCGCGACTGGAGGTCTTCGGCCTTGTCCTCGACGGTGTCGATGACCTGCTCCACGTCCGCATCCGAAACGCGCACGGCTTTGTGGCCGAATTCCTCGATCACAAGCTCTGCGGTATCGGCGTCGATGGTCTGGTTCGCCGTCACCATCATGCCCATTTTCATAAGCGATTTGACAACGTCGGCAACGCGCTCGGCCATACGGTTGGCGAGTTCCGAAACGACAATCGCCTCGGGAAGCTGAACGTCGCGCACCATTTTCTCGGCACGCGAGCTGCCGCCAACGACTTTCTGGCGCGCTTTTTCCTGCTTGCGCTTCATCGCGGCGAGCGAGCGCTGGCGGCCTTCGCCACCTGCCATCGCATCGCTCAGCGAGAGCTTGCCCGAACGGCGGCCATCTTTGCCGCCACGGTTATTGCGGTCGTCGCGGTCACGGTCAGTGCGCTCGCGGTCGGTTTTGCGCGGACCTGCGGCAGATACGCCCTTGGTCTCGGCGCGTGCGGCAGCGGCTTCGGCGGCAGCCTGATCCTGCGGCGTCGCCGGAGCGGCTGCCTTCGGAGCGGGCTTGCGGACCTCTTCCTTCTTCTTCTCGCGCAGCTCGGCCTCGCGGGCTTTACGGGCCTCTTCCTCTTCCTTCAGGCGCAGCGCTTCCTCACGGGCACGCTCTTCGCGCTCTTTCTCTTCGGCTTCGCGGCGACGACGCTCACGCTCTTCCTCGCGGGCCTTTTCTTCGGCTTCGCGGGCGGCAGCCTCTTCGGCTTCGCGGGCTTTGGCAGCCTGAAGGGCGCGCAGGCGACGCTCCATCTCGGCGTCGGAAATTCCGGCCGGGCGCTTTGTCGGCGCGCCGGGTTTCGGCTTGCCGCCAGCCGCAGCGCCGGCAGCACCGGTTGCAGCCGCACCCGGTTTGGGCACGACCACTTTCTTGCGCTTGGTCTCAACCACAACATTCTTGGTCCGCCCGTGGCTGAAGCTTTGCTTCACCTGACCGGGGCGCGAACCGCCAAGACCGAGGGTTTTTTTGCCGTCGTTGTCGCTCATGCCGTCTTCGTATCCTTATTGGCGGACTTTCCGCCCTCTTGCTTGCGCATCGACGCAAGCTTTGCTGCTTCCTGGATGACGCTCTTGGTGAGTCCACCTGCCGCAAGCGCGCCGTGTATCGCACGATCGCGTCCGAAAGCCAAACCCAATTCCGAACTCGTCAGGCAGCCGAACCAACGCCCGCCTTCGGGTGTCCACAACTTGCCTTTTCCCCGATCCGATCCGTCCGTTGCCTGGAACAGAACCTTGGCGCGACCTTCTGCCAGCCAGCCTTTGACCTTTTCGAAGCCAGCCACCGCGCGGCCGGACTTGCGAACCAGAGAGATAAGCTCAACAACCCGTCTTGCCAGGCCGTCCTCGACCAGATCAGCCAGATTGTCGGGCGCCTTGGCCTGGGCCTTCGCGCCACGCGAGAACATGCCCTTGGCCACGGCCTTTTCGATCAGCGCACGATCCGCAGTGACCCAGATCCCCCGACCGGGCAGCTTTTCTGCCAAGTCGGGATAGATCATGCCATCCGGCCCCAGAACAAAGCGCACAAGACCGGCCTTGGGCTGCACGTCACCCGTGACGATGCAGCGCCGTTCCGGCTCATCCCTGTCCTTTGTCTGTCCACCGCGGGTCATAGGCGCGCCTCCGGGGGGTTAAACCCCGACCTCCTCATCGCCGTCGAACTCGGCCTCATCGGCCTCGCTTTCGGCTTCAAGCTCTGCCGGATCAACCCAGCCAAGCTGGATGCGCGCGGTCATCACCAGCGTCTGCGCATCTTCAAGCGACAGATCGAACGGCTCAAGAATACCGTCGTCCTTCACGCGCTGACCATCGACCGTGGTCCAGCCGCCAGCAAGCTCCCAGTCCGCGCAGGTTGCGAAATCTTCAAGCGACTTCACGCCATCCTTGGCCAGAGCCTCGATCATCTGGGGGGTCAGACCCTCGAACGCGAAGAGCGAATCCTCGACGCCCAGTTCCTTGGCCGCCTCGATCGCCTTGCGGTTCTGCTCTTCGATCACGTCGCGGGCGCGGGCCTGAAGCTCTTCGGCGGTGCCTTCGTCCACACCTTCGATCGAAAGCAGTTCGTCCACATCGACGTAAGCCACTTCTTCGAGGTTGGTAAAGCCTTCCGAGACCAGAAGCTGCGCGAAGAATTCGTCCAGATCCAGTGCCTCGACGAACAGCTTGGTGCGCACGGCAAACTCGGCCTGACGGCGCTGCGATTCCTCGGCTTCGGTCAGGATGTCGATGTCCAGACCGGTCAGCTGCGAAGCCAGACGCACGTTCTGGCCACGGCGACCGATGGCAAGCGAAAGCTGCTCGTCAGGCACCACGACCTCGATCTTGCCGGCTTCCTCGTCGATCACCACTTTCGACACTTCTGCCGGCTGCAGCGCGTTCACAAGGAAGGTCGCCTGATCTTCGTTCCACGGAATGATGTCGATTTTCTCGCCCTGAAGCTCGCCGACAACGGCCTGAACGCGCGAACCGCGCATACCGACGCAGGCGCCGACCGGATCAATCGAACCATCGTTCGAGATAACAGCGATCTTCGCGCGCGAACCGGGGTCGCGGGCCACGGCGCGGATCTCGATGATGCCGTCGTAAATCTCCGGCACTTCCATCTTGAACAGTTCCGCCATGAACTGCGGATCGGTGCGCGACAGGAAGATCTGCGGGCCACGGGTTTCGCGGCGGACATCTTTGACATAGGCGCGGATGCGGTCGTTCGGGCGATAGCTCTCGCGGCCGATTTTCTCGTTGCGGCGAAGGATTGCTTCGCCACGGCCAATATCGACGATGATATTGCCGTATTCCTCGCGCTTGACGGTGCCGTTGATGATCGTGCCCTTGCGGTCCTGGAATTCTTCGTACTGACGGTCACGCTCGGCTTCGCGGACCTTTTGCAAGATCACCTGCTTGGCCGATTGCGCCGCGATGCGGCCCAGATCAACCGGCGGAACCTCGTCGATCACCTCGTCACCGATCTGCGGATCAGCAAGGTATTGCTTGGCCTGAGCTGCGGTCAGCTCGGCCTGATAGTTCTCGACAGCGTCATCCTCGACCACGGTGCGCACGCGGGTAAAGGTGGCGCGGCCTGTCTTGCGGTCGATCGAGACCCGAATATCCATTTCCGCGCCGTAACGCGACTTGGCCGCACGGGCGAGCGACTCTTCCATCGCCTGGATCACCAGATCCGGGTCGATCATCTTCTCGCGCGCAACGGCTTCGGCCGTTTGCAGCAGTTCAAGCTGGTTGGCAGAGGTAATTGCCATTCTCAGGTCTCCTCGTCGGGGGATTCTGTATCGGTTTCGATATCGTCGAATTGGGTTTCGTCGATGGATTCGGTTGCTTTCTTCTGGCGCAGCATTTCCGCGATCAGATCGTCGGTCAGCACAAGCTTGGCATCCGAAAGCCAGTCGAACTGCAGGCCGATGGTCAAGGTCTCGCCCTGCTCCTCCAGTTCAAGCAAAACTTCGTCGCCTTCGGTGCCACGGATCACGCCCTTGAAACGGCGGCGCCCGTCGATCATTTCCGAGGTTTCGATCTTCACCTCGTAGCCGTCCCACATATCGAAGTCTTTCAGACGCGTCAGCGGCCGGTCGATACCGGGCGACGAGACTTCGAGCGCGTAATTCTCTTCGATCGGGTCTTCGACGTCGAGAACGGCAGAAACGGCGGTCGAGATCGCCGCGCAGTCGTCAACGTCGATCCCGCCCTCGGGACGGTCCGCCATGATCTGAAGCGTCGCGCGCTTGCCGCCTTGCAGACGCAGGCGCACGAGTTCGAACCCCAGCCCCTCGATTGTGGGGCCGACGATTTCGGCAAGCCGCCGGTCAATGGCGGTTTTAGCGATGAGGTCGGTCATCTCCGATCCTTCAAAAACAAAAAAGCGGGCTTAGGCGGCCCGCTGCATCTTTTCGGTGGGCGTCAGGTTTGGACCCTGTCGCGCCGCTGTTGGTCAAGTCCTATAGGCCAGACGCGCCGAGTCTGCAAGCGATATATAAAGCGCTAGTCACGCAGGCGGTTCATCGCCAGAACCAGCGCAGCCGCAATCCCGCGCTCAGAGAGTGCGTGCCCCGCCGCCGGAACCATCCGCAGGCTGGCGCGCGCCCATCCCTCTGCCAGCCGCCAGCTAGACGTCGGCGGGCATATCATGTCGAAACGCCCCTGCACGATGGTCGCAGGGATATGCTCGATCATATGGCGGTCGCGCAGAATTTGCCCTTCCTCGATAAAGCAACGGTTCTGGAAATAGTGGTTCTCAAGCCGCGCGAAGGCGCGGGAATACTCGGTCGGAGCCTCTCCGATCACACCGTCATAATCGACACTGGCCAACGCGTTTTCCCACGTCGCCCAAGCGCGGGCATAGCGCGCCTCGGTGCCGTAGTTCCCGCAAAACAGGCGTTTGTGATAGGCCGCGATCAGATCGTGTTGCTCATCCTCGGGGATAGGCAGGATGAACTGGCGCCAGAGATCGGGGAAAAACCGCGCAGCCCCCCCGCCGTAAAACCAGTCCAGCTCTTCGTGCGTCGCAAGGAAAGTGCCGCGCAGCACCAATGCCTCGACGCGGTCAGGAAACGCCTGAGCATATAACAGCGACAGCGTCGCCCCCCAGCTTCCGCCGAACACGATCCAGCGATCAATGCCAAGGGACTCGCGGATCTGCTCCATATCGGCCAGCAAATGCGCGGTGGTGTTATTCTCGACCCCCGCATGAGGGCGCGAAAGGCCACAGCCGCGCTGATCGAACAGGATGATCCGGTAGTGATCGGGGTCAAAAAAGCGCCGCATTGCGGGGCTGCATCCGCCACCCGGCCCGCCATGACAGACGACAACCGGCTGCCCCGACGGGTGGCCCGATTGCTCGACGTATATCTGCTGCCCGTCGGGCGTTGTCATCATCCTCCGCTCGAACGGATCGAGCGGAGGATAAAGAAATGCCTCCGGTGTGCGCTTTTGACCTGCGGTTCTATCCATGATCGGACTATATAACGCCAAAGCGGCCTCTGCTATGGGGTGCGAAACGAGAGGGTAAGATGGCTCAGGCGACAACGATTGATCCGGCAGAAGTGGCAAAGTTCGAGGCCATGTCGGCGGAATGGTGGGACCCGAACGGCAAGTTCAAGCCGCTGCATATGCTCAACCCCTGCCGTCTGGACTATATTACCACGCAGATCGCCGCGCAGTTCGGGCGCGACCTGACGCAGCCCGAGCCGTTCAAGGGGCTGACGCTTCTGGACATCGGCTGCGGCGGCGGGTTGTTGTCCGAACCGATGGCGCGGCTTGGTGCAACGGTCGTGGGCGCGGATGCCGCGCCGCGCAACATTCCCGTGGCACAGCTTCATGCGGAACAATCCGGCCTTGAGATCGACTATCGCAACTGCGCCGCCGAGGACATTGCCGCCGGAGACGAGCGTTTCGACGTCGTGATGGCGATGGAGATCATCGAGCATGTGTCGGACCCGCAGGGCTTTGTGAACACCTGTGCGGCGCTGCTAAAGCCCGGCGGGCTGATGCTGTGCTCGACGCTGAACCGCAATCCAAAAAGCTTTATGATGGCAATCGTGGGCGCCGAATGGGTGATGCGCTGGTTGCCCAAGGGCACGCATGAATGGAACAAATTCATCACGCCGGACGAGCTTTATGACCTGATCCGCAACGCCGCCCTTGATCCGGTGGACCGCAAGGGCATGGTGTTCAATCCGGTCAGCTGGCAGTGGTCTTTGTCGGACCGCGACCTCTCGGTGAACTACGTCACAGCCGGCGTAAAGCGCTAGGCGACCGCGAACTGCCCCATCATGCCGCCGTCTTCATGTTCCAGAATGTGACAGTGGAACATGAACGGCAGATCGGCGCGGGTTTCGCCCGTGTTTCGCAGCCGCAGCACCGGTCCAAGAAACGACTGGTTGAACCCCCGTGTCATGCTATCGGCCCGCCCGATGAAATTCGTTATCCCCGCCTGCGCGTTCAGAGCAAAGCTGCCCGTTCCCGTTGCATCCACAAGCGGCGGCATCGCCAAGCGGCGCAGAGCGGTTTCTGCACGACCGATGCGAGGCAACAAAGGCAGCGCCGCAAGAGTGCCCGCTCCGGTCAGGAAATCTCGTCTGGAAAACATGGGCGCGGTCCTTTGACTGGGTCGGTTTCCTGATCTAAGCCAAGACAGGGCCGCCAGCGCAACCGGATGGATCAAACGCCACAGATCCCTCGCACACAGTTGAAGCTACAGAAGATCCCAGATCAGCTTGAGCGCAAGCACCGTCGAGGTCGTCACCAGCAAGGGCTTGATAACCCGCGCGCCCACACGCATCGCCAGACGCGAGCCAAGCCGCGCACCTGCCGCCTGCGCCAGCCCCATCGCCAGACCGATCTTCCACCACGGCGCGCCCACGGCGGCAAACCCGATTAGCCCGCCGATGTTCGAGGCAAAGTTCAACAGCTTGGTATGCGCCGTTGCCTTCAACACACCATAGCCCGCCAAAGACACAAACCCGATCATGAAAAACGCGCCCGTTCCAGGGCCGACAAGCCCGTCATAAAACCCGATCACCGGCACAAAGACCGCTGAGAACACAACCGGCGAAATACGCTCTGCGCGATCGGTATCATCCAGCCCTTTGCGCAACGCAAAGAAGACCGCAATCGCGATCAGCACGACCGGCAGCGCATAGCGCAGCCCCTCGGTTGGGATGCGTGCGACCAGCAAAGCCCCGATCAACCCCGCCGCGCCCGATAAAAGCGCGGGCCTGATCTGGCGGCGCAGGTTCACATGCCCCGAAGAGGCGTAGGACCACGCTGCCGTTGCCGCCCCGAACCCGCCCTGCACCTTGTTTGTGGAGAGCGCCTCAAGCGGGCTGGCCCCTGCCAACAACAGAACCGGCAATGTGATCAGCCCGCCGCCCCCCGCGATCGAGTCGATGAACCCGGCAGCAAAGGCCGCCCCGATTAGCATCAGCGCAAGGTCAAGCGAGGTTTCGAACATTCGATGGCTCCGGTCGGTGTCCGCTTTTCATCCGCTGCCATCCGCAGAATGTAAAGAAGCCGCGTGGGGTATTGCCAACTTGTTTGCGGTGCGGCGCTTGGTTAGGCGTTGTGTATGGGGGTTTTGAGGCGAATTTGCGAAATCCTCCACAGAGAATTTTCGTAATGTGTTGCTTTTATTGTGATATTTTGGTGACCCCGACAGGACTTGAACCTGTAACCTATCCCTTAGGAGGGGATTGCTCTATCCAGTTGAGCCACGGGGCCAAAGTTCCACCTTCATACGGTCCGGAGTGCGGTTCGCGCAAGGCCACCTTTTCTTCAACCGCCAGCCTCTTTATCTTTTCCTGACCACAGACCCTCCGCTTAGGTGGATCGCTCCAGCAAGTCGGGCCACGCGGCCTTGATGCGCCCCAATACCTCCGCTTGCAAGCCGCACAAAGGGTGTGCCGGTCTTACTCATCAACGGCATTTCATGCGAGTTTGATTGCAATTCCCCCGCGTGCGGCTTATCTGGACCCCACGTCAGATAAGCATCGCCAGGGGCCCAAGACCGATGAACTGGATCTCGAACTACGTCCGCCCGAAGATCAACTCGCTGTTTTCGCGTCGCGAAACACCCGATAACCTTTGGACGAAATGCTCCGAATGCGGCACCATGCTGTTCCACCGCGAGCTGGCGGATAACCAGAACGTCTGCACGAATTGCGATCACCACATGGCGATCACCCCGCGCGCGCGTTTTCAGGCGCTGTTCGACGGGGGGATCTTCTCCGATGTCGCCGTGCCCGAGCCAATCGCCGATCCGCTGCACTTCCGCGACCAGAAGAAATACCCCGACCGGATGAAGTCCGCGCAGAAAACCACCGGCGAGAAGGAAGCCATGCTGGTGGCCGAGGGCGAGATCGGGCGCACACCGGTTATTGCCGCGGCGCAGGACTTCTCGTTCATGGGCGGCTCGATGGGCATGTATGTCGGCAACGCTATCGTTGCGGCGGCAGAGCGCGCGGTTGCCCTCAAGCGCCCGCTGGTGCTGTTCTCGGCCGCTGGTGGCGCGCGGATGCAAGAGGGTATCCTGTCGCTGATGCAAATGCCGCGCACGACCGTTGCCGTGGAAATGCTGCGCGAGGCAAACCTGCCCTATATCGTCGTGCTGACCCACCCGACGACCGGCGGCGTGACGGCCTCTTATGCGATGCTGGGCGACATCCAGATCGCGGAACCCAATGCGCTGATCTGCTTTGCGGGGCCGCGTGTGATCGAACAGACGATCCGCGAAAAGCTGCCCGAGGGCTTCCAGCGCGCGGAATACCTGCTGGATCACGGGATGCTGGACCGCGTGACGCATCGCACCAAGATGCGCGGCGAGTTGATTACCATCCTGCGGATGCTGATGGGCCTGCCGCCCGCCATCGCAGGCGACCTGCCCGCGCCCGACGCACAGGCATAATTCCGAACAACCGATCTTCTGGCGGGGCCGATGTGCCCCGCCTGTTTCGTATGAGGCCCGATATGGCACAAGCATCCGATGAAATCCTTGCGCGGTTGATGGGGCTGCACCCCAAGATCATCGACCTGACGCTTGACCGGCTGGAGCAGCTTCTGGCCGCGCTGGACCACCCCGAGACCCGTATTCCGCCCGCGATCCATCTGGCAGGGACCAACGGCAAAGGCTCGACCCAGGCGATGATCCGCGCGGGGCTGGAGGCTATGGGAAAATCGGTGCACGCCTATACCTCGCCGCATCTGGCCCGCTTTCACGAGCGTATCCGGCTGGCGGGGGCACTCATCTCGGAGCCTGCGCTGTCGGCGCTTCTGGATGAATGTGAGGCCGCGAATGGCGGCGCGAATATCACCTTTTTCGAAATCACCACTGCCGCAGCCTTTCTGGCGTTTTCGCGCACATCGGCCGATTACACGTTGCTGGAGGTCGGGCTTGGCGGGCGGCTTGATGCGACCAATGTCATCGACAAGCCCGCGCTTTCGGTGCTGACGCCGATCTCGATCGACCACACGCAGTTCCTTGGCGAAACCCTGCCCGAGATCGCGGGCGAAAAGGCTGGCATCATCAAGCGCGGCGTGCCAGTGATTGTTGGCCCGCAAGAAGATGCCGCGCTTGAGGTGATCGAGGCGCGCGCCGCCCGTCTTGGCGCGCCGGTCTTTGCCTTTGGCCAGCAATGGAACGTGTTCGAGGAACGGGGCCGCCTGATCTACCAGGATGAAAACGGCCTTCTGGACCTGCCGCTGCCCAACCTGCCGGGGCCGCACCAGATCATGAACGCAGGCGCCGCGATTGCCGCGCTGCGCACACTTGGCGCCGATGAGGCCGCCTGCGAAGCCGCCGTTACCCGCGCCCAATGGCCCGCACGGATGCAACGCCTGCGCAACGGCCCGCTGGTCGATCTGGCAGGCACAGCGGAGCTTTGGCTGGATGGTGGGCACAATCCGGCGGGCGGCGATGCGGTCGCAGCGACGCTTGCACGGATGCCCGCGCGCCCGACGCATCTGATTTGCGGGATGCTGAACACCAAGGACGTGACGGGCTACATGCGCCCCTTGGTGGATAAGGCCGCAAGCCTTTATGCCGTTGAAATCCCGGGCGAGCCGAACACCCTGCCCGCCTCCGAGACCGAGGCAGCCGCGCGCAAAGCGGGTTTTGGCACCACTGCTTGCGCCGCCGATGTCGCCACCGCGATCGCTGCGATCACCGCGCAAGACCCCGCCGCCCGCATCCTGATTTGCGGGTCTCTGTATCTGGCGGGTCAGGTATTGAAAGAAAACGGCTGACCCGAAGGCCAGCCGGAAAAACAAAGGGGCGGGAAATTCCCAAGCCCCTGGTGATAAATGTTGACGCCTAAAATGATGATCCGGTAGGCTTAACGGTGGCAACTCTATGTGGTTGCCGCCGTTTTTCGTACCACAACAGGCGGTAGGTTTGCCAAAATCGATGGAAAACCCGCTCTCGCAGAAAGCTGCGGAGCCCCCTGAACCTNCCGCTCTCGCAGAAAGCTGCGGAGCCCCCTGAACCTCCTCGGGCGCGGCGGCGTCGCCTGCCAGAACTTGCCGATGGCTTTTCCGTAAACTTCTGTCGCAACACTCTTTGCGAACTGTTCGGAGAACTCCCCGACCCGTTCGACAACAGAGGGCGACCTCAAAAAGGCGTCAAAAACAATCTCGGAAAAGGCGCTGTTGTCGGAGCAGGTAACGAACGCAGCTTCCGATGTCCGGCATGCGGACGTCTCAACGTGTTGAAATCAAACCTTGCAATAGCAGAAGAATACCAAAGGCTGATCAATATTTATAGCCGAACAAAACGGGCACATTGCACGAATGACGCCTGCGAAAACCATGGCAAAGGCATCCAAACTCATGAGCACTGCTACCGCAAATACGGCGCAACAGCGAAGGGCGACCCCAGATATCAGTGCAAGGCTTGTGGCAAAGTGTTTTCGTTCGGGAAGCCAAATCGCAGGCACAAGCGCAAAGACTTGGCTAGAAAAGTGCTTCGAAGCCTCGTAAACGGCATGACGCTCACAGCGATTGCCGAAGTGCATGACGTCCACATTAAGGATGTGTATCGAAAGCTTGATTTCATACATGACGCTTGTCTGGAGTTCGCAAAGGAGCGGGAAAAATGCTTGCCAGCATGCTTCGAAGGGTAGCGCCCCGATATAGCGATGGACACTCAGATCCTTCTGCTGAATTGGTCTGACAGTGGCGTTAGGAAACAAATTCCCGTAAGATATAACTGCACTGTTGAGCGCGAAACTGGGTTCGTGATTGCTGCTACGACGGATGTTGACCCCGAGATTTCACCGTTCGTAGAAGAACAGTTGGCGGAAATCCGTGGCGAGCGCAAAGTCCCGAAATCGATGCGTCAGAATGGTCGTATTTGGTTTGCATCTGATTACTTGGAGTATGTGCGCAAGCGGCATAACAGCATCCGCCTAGTCCCTCATGACGAAGCTGATGCTGTAAGCGATGAAAGCCTGACCTGCTCCCCTTGGTGTCCTCGTTTATTGGTTAGCTCTGTTCAGGGTTTGGTCCTCTCTTGACCGTTGGTGATACTCCCACGGGGTGAGCCCGTCGAGGCTCGAATGTGGGCGGTGAT
>NZ_JAWLVI010000012.1:0-28802 GCF_033100795.1 Pseudothioclava alba | reverse complement strand
AAGATCAACGCCGATGATTGTAACCTGTTCCACGGATGCCCTCTCCTGTAGCTTGTGCGTAAACATCCCAAGCTTGGCACATTGCGATGCCGTTTGGGGAGAGCGGCATCCACCCCATCTCCACCAAGCTGACACTGCCTGCCCTGCGCTTAAGTGTATGAAGGTGCAAGATAATATCGTTCTTCCGTCAATTCGTCCTCCTGATCATTCATGGCCATTACTACCGTGACCGTAGAGGTTGGCGTTGGTGTGGGCGTTCCTTTCATTCTCGAATTCGAGGCTGGAATGAGCGATGCCGAAGCGTTCGCTCAGTCGTGCTTTGATCTTGCCCTTGATGGCCTCAATTCTCGTCCATCCATCTTCGGCGACGACCACGTGGCAGTCGAGCGCCGCCTCGTGTTCCTGCATCTGCCATAGGTGCACGCGGTGGACATCCGTAACGCCGTCCACGTCCCGCATCGCGGCGATCACGGCCGAGTTGTCGATATCCGGCGGGCTGCCCAGCATCAGTGTCCGGATCGGGCCGCCGATCTCGGTCAGTGCGAGATACAGTATGTACAGCGCGATTCCGATGGTGGTTGCGGGATCGACCCAGCGCAGGTCGTAGAGAATGATCAGCGTGCCGCCGACGATCACGGCGACCGAGGCTAGCGCATCCGAGAGGTTGTGCAGGAAGAGCGCGCAGATGTTCACGCTGCCCTTCTGCATGGACCAGGTGAGCGCCGCAGTCAGAGCGTCGACCACGAGCGCCACGCCGCCGAGGATCACGACGGTCCAACCCTGAATCTCGGGCGGATCGATAATGCGCATACCGCCCTCGTAGATCAGATAAACGCCGACGAGGATGAGTGTCGTGTAGTTGATCAGTGCCGCGACAATCTCGATCCGGCCGTATCCGAAGGTCATCCGCTCGTCCGCAGGCCTCCGCGCGATCTTGCGCGCTGCGAAAGCGATCACCAGCGACGCCATATCCGAGAAGTTGTGCAGCTCATCCGCGATCAGCGCGAGACTGCCCGAAACGATCCCGCCTGCGATCTGCGCGACGGTCAGAAGGGCGTTCGCTGGCTCTGATGATGTGACCGCCCCCCGACGGCATCGATGTGCCAAGGTGGGTCTGCGAGGATCCACATAGGAGGACGGTCATGTTTGAGATTACCACGGTCGGGCTCGACCTTGCGAAGAATGTGTTTCAGGCGCATGGCGCTGATGTTTCGGGGCGGGTAGTTCTGCGCAAGAAGCTGAGACGGGATCAGGTTCTGGCCTTCTTCAGTCAGCTGCGACCCTGCGTCGTTGCCATGGAAGCATGTGGGGGCGCCCACTTCTGGGGCCGCGAGATCGGGAAGCTCGGGCATGAGGTGCGGTTGATCCCGCCCGCCTATGTCAAGCCGTTCGTCAAGCGGCAGAAGAACGACGCAGCCGATGCCGAGGCGATCTGCGAGGCTGCCCAGCGTCCCACGATGCGGTTCGTGCCTGTGAAGAGTGAAGAGACACAGGGGGCTGCGATGGTCTTCCGGATCCGCGAGCTGCTGATCCGGCAGCGCACGCAGATGATCAACGCGCTGCGCAGCCATATGGGCGAGTTCGGGCAGACCGTGCCGCAAGGCGCAGCCAACACCGCGCGGCTGATCTCCATCGTGGAGGACCTGGAAAGCGGATTGCCCGCCGATGCCACCGCGACCTTGAAGGTTCTGGTCGGTGCCCTCACCCATGTGGAGACGGAGATCAGCAAGCTTGATGCCGAGATCGCCCGGCGTGCCAAAGAGAACGAAATTGCGCGCCGGTTGATGACGGTGCCCGGCATCGGTCCCTTGATCGCCACGGCCATCGCCGTCTTGGCTCCGCCGCCGGAGACATTCCGCAAGGCGCGCGACTTCGCCGCGTGGCTCGGCCTGACGCCGAGACAGCATTCCACCGGCGGCAAGCAGAGGCTCGGGGCTACGACGAAGATGGGTGAGCGATCCCTCAGACGGCTGCTGATCATTGGAGCCAACAGCGTCATCATCGAACGGCATGTCCATGCCGCGGCCCAGCCCGGCACTTGGCTGGGAGAGATGCTCAAGCGCAAGCCACCGATTCTGGTTCGAGTGGCCCTCGCGAACAAGATGGCGCGGATCGTCTGGGCCTTGATGGCCAAGGGCGGCGTCTACCGGTCTCCGGCCGCGGCGGCATAAGCCGGTCGTCGGTCGCGAGGACGTCGGAGCGAAAGAGGGCAAGGACAAGTTTGGCGCAACGGTCGTGAGACGGGATCGGGAAACCCAGGGTGCAACAGAGTGCCTTCGAGCACGCGGCTTTGATCTGGACCCGACCTGCAAACACCATACGGGCCCGCGGCATATACATGGCCGCAACAGAGGCCGGACACATGTCAGCACCCAATGACGCGCCAGAACCAGCTCCGAAAAACCCCTCTTGCGCATGGGGCGGTTACACATGTTGCACAAATGGTCTGAGGGGATTCATCTTGTGAATCCAGCGTGGTAGCTGGGCTGCATGAGCAGACCGATACCCCCGACCTACAAGACCCGGAACTGGCCAGCCTACAACGAGGCGCTCAGCCGGCGGTGGTCCAGCTCAATGTCGATGCCACGCGCATCACCCAGGCCTTCAGCGGCGGCGGTTATGTCCAGGCCATTGTCACGGCGGAGGTGCAGGAATTCGCCAACCGTCACCGCGGCGACGCTAATCTGCCCGTCGATCTGGTGCTGCGGGCGCGCTTCAACCCGGAACTCGACAACGCGAGATTCGGCTCGGTGATGGAGATCATCAGCAATGTCACGATGCTGTCGATCATCCTGGCGGGTGCCGCGCTCATCCGCGAGCGCGAGCGCGGCACGATCGAGCACCTGCTGAGCATGCCCGTCACCCCGCTGGAAATCATGATCGTCAAGGTCTGGTCCATGGGGACCGTGGTCCTCCTCGCCTCGGCCGCCTCGCTGAGTGTCGTGGTGCAGGGATTGCTCGGCGTTCCGGTCGAGGGGTCGGTCCTTTTGTTCCTGAGCGGGGCGGCGCTGCACATGTTCGCCACCACGTCGCTCGGCATCATGCTGGCCACATTCGCCCGGTCCATGCCGCAGTTCGGCTTGCTGCTCGTCCTCGTGCTCCTGCCGCTTCAGATGCTCTCGGGCGGCGTGACCCCGCGTGAGAGCATGCCCCTCGCCGTGCAGACCCTCATGCTGGCGGCACCCGACACGCATTTCGTGATGCTGGCCCAGGCGATCCTCTATCGCGGCGCGGGCATCGGCATCGTCTGGCCCCAGTTCCTCGCACTTGCGGCGATCGGCGCGATCCTCTTTGCCATCGCGCTCGCGCGGTTCCGGCGGACGATCGGCGCCATGGTCTGATCTCTCCAACCTGGTTTGCCGTCGACGTCGACGTCGACCGGGATCAGCTTGACTTCTGCGACGCAGCATCTATATGACCAATCGGTCGGTTTCCGACCAAATGGTCGGAACGCCAGCCCCGGAGATGGAATGCGCGCGCGCAATGCCCATGACGAGATCCTAGACGCCGCCCGTGCCGTGGTCGCGCGTGACGGCCCGGGCTGTCTGACGATCGAGGCCGTCGCGCGCGAGGTTGGCATGTCGAAAGGCGGCGTTCTCTACAACTTTCCCTCCAAGCTGGCGCTGCTTGAAGGTCTCATGCACCAGATGATTGCTGCTTTCGAACAGAGTTTCTTCGAGTTCCGCGATGCCGCGTCCGGGCAGCCAAACCCGACGCTGCGCGCCCTCGTCGGCGCCTTCGGCCATTTCGAGCGTTTTGATCCCGACATCTCCATGGCGATCATGATTGCCGCGGCGGAAGCCCCCGCGCTGATGACGCCGGTGAACCGCCTGATCGAGGGTTATACCGGGCGTGTTCTGGAAGAGACTGCCGACCCGGCAAGCGCGTTGGTCATTCTGGCGGCGCTGGACGGGCTGCGGTTCCAGCATCTGATGCGCCTGCCACCCGCCGATCCGGCCCTGCGCAAGGCGACCCTCACCCGTATTCAAACCATGATCGAAGATCTGGAGCCTGCCACATGAAACGCCTCTCTATCGCTCTCGCAGTCATCATCGCACTCATCGGGCTGGGCGGCACCGCGTGGTTCACCAACATGAACGCCCTGGCCCAGCAGGAAGACGCAGGTGCGCCCCCGACCGAGGCCGCCGTCGCGGTGCCCATGCAGGTGGTGCAGGCCGGCGATGGGCTTGCCGCGCGCAGCTTCATCGGCCGGGTCGAGGCGCAGCGGACCGTGGACATCGCCTTCCAGATCGGCGGACAGATCGTCGAGATCGGCCCCACCGAGGGGGAGCGCGTCGCAGCAGGCACACTTATCGCCACGCTGGACGACGTGAATTTCCGCCTCGCCCTGGAGAGGGCCGAAGCGGTGGTCGATCTGGCCCGCAGCGAGGAGGCCCGGGTGTCCGAGCTGGTCGAACGAGCGGCGGCGCCGCGCGCGCAGCTCGACCGGGCGCGCGCCGAGTTGCGGCAGGCCGAGGTCGCCGTCGCCGAGGCGCAGCGCGCACTCGAACAAACCCGCATCTCTGCCCCCTTCGAGGCCATCGTCGCCCGGCGCCTGATCGAGACTTATTCCAACGTGACCCCGGCAGTGCCGGTGTTGCGCCTGCAGGACGTCAGCACGCTGATGGTCGCGATTTCGCTGCCCGAGGATCTGGCGGTGTTAGCCCGCACTGCACCGGAAGACTACGAGGCGGTGGCGCGGTTCCCCGCCCTTCCCGACGCGGCGATGCCGCTGGATCTGGCGCGCTTCGTGACCGAGGCCGACCCGGTGGCGCAGACCTATGCCGTAAAATTCGCCCTGCGCGAGCCCGACCCGCGCATCCTGCCGGGCATGACCGCGACCGTCGAGCTTCGCCCGCGTCAGAGGGTCGATGCGGTCATGGTGCCGGTGTCGGCCGTCGACACCTTCAGCGGTGCGGCGCCGCGCGTCTGGGTCGTCGACGAGGAAAGCCGCGCCCATCCCCGCGAGGTGAGCCTGGGCCTGCCGCAGGGCGACCGCATCCCGGTCCTGTCCGGCGTGACGCCTGGTGCGCGGATCGTGGCTGCAGGCTGGTGGCAGATGCGCGACGGGGTGCTGGTGCGCCCGGCCATGTTCTGATCGGGGTCGCGCCATGAACCTTGCCGTCTGGTCCATTCGCCGCCCTGTTGCGATTTCCCTGCTCATCATTGGCTGTCTGATCGGCGGTCTCTGGGGGCTTGCCAATGTCGGGCGTCTGGAAGACCCGGGCTTCACGCTCAAGACCGCGCTGGTCTTCACACCCTATCCGGGCGCTTCGGCAGAGGACGTCGAGCGCGAAGTGACCGAGGTGCTGGAAAGCGCGATCCAGCAGATGCCGCAGCTGCGCCGGGTGGAATCGAAATCCATGCCGGGCCTCAGCCAGATCACCGTGGAAATCAAGGATACCTATGGCCCCGACGAGATGCCGCAGGTCTGGGACGAGCTGCGCCGAAGGCTGGGCGACGCCGGGGGCGACCTACCGGACGGGGCGAGGGCGCCGCAGGTCAATGACGATTTCGGCGATGTCTTCGGGCTGTATTATGCCGTCACCGCCAGCGGCTACAGCCCGTCCGACCAGCGCGAGATCGCCCGTCGCCTGCGACGCGAGTTGTTGACGGTGCCAGGTGTGGCCAAGGTGGAAACGCTGGGCCTGCCCGAAGAGGTGGTGATGGTCGAAGTGCCTTCGGCCCGGCTGTCCCGGCTGGGCCTGCCACCCGATCAGGTTCTGGGCCTTCTGAGTGGCGAAAACACGGTTCTGCAAGGGGGCGAGATCCGTGCCGACGATGCTCGGCTGCGCACCTTGCTTTTGCCCGGGTTCGACAGCGTCGCCGGGATCGAGGCGCTGCGCGTGGGGCGTGTGGGCGGCGTCGAGCAGATCTCGGTGCTCGATGTCGCGCATGTGGACCGCCGCGAAGCCGAGGCGCCGCAGCAGATCATCCGCCACGACGGCGTGCGGGCCTTTACGCTGGGCGTATCGGCGATCCAGACCGAGAATGTCGTCGCCGTAGGCGAACGGGTCGAGGCGCGTCTGCGCGACGTCGCCGAGGCGCTGCCCGCAGGCATCGAGATCCTGCCGATCTACGAGCAGCACCGGGTGGTGGACGAGGCGGTATCCTCCTTCATCACCGGGCTGGCGCTGTCGGTCGCCATCGTGATCGGCGCGCTGATGCTGACGATGGGCTGGCGCGCGGGTCTGACGGTCGGGGCCACGCTGGGGCTGACCGTGCTGGGGACGGTGTTCTTCATGGCCACGTTCGGGATCGAGATGGAGCGGATCAGCCTTGGCGCGCTGATCATCGCCATGGGGATGCTGGTGGACAATGCCATCGTCATCGCCGAGGGCATGGTGATCGGCATGCAGCGCGGCAAATCCGCCGAGGAGGCCGCGGGCGAGGCATCGGATGCGACCTCGGTGCCGCTTCTGGGGGCCACCGTGATCGGCATCATGGCCTTCTCGGGGATCGGGTTGTCGCCGGATGCCACGGGCGAATTCCTGTTCTCGCTTTTTGCCGTGATCGCGATATCGCTTTTGCTGTCGTGGGTTCTGGCGCTGACGGTCACGCCGCTGATGGGGGCATGGCTGCTGCGCGGATCGGATGGGGACGCGGCGGGAAAAGACCCCTATCGCGGCGTCGTCTACCGGGCCTATGGCTGGCTTTTGCGCGGATCGTTGCGCGCGCGATGGCTTGTGGTGCTGATGATGGTCGGGATCACGGCAGGGTCCCTTGTCGCCTTCGGCAACGTGAAACAGGCGTTCTTTCCGGCCTCCACCACGCCGCTTTTCTATGTGCATTACAACCTGCCGCGCGGGGCTGATATCCGCGCGACCGAACGCGACATGATCGCGCTGGAAGAAGCGGTCCTTGCCGATCCGGACGTGGTGGGCGTGACCACGCTGGTCGGGCGCGGCGCCTTGCGCTTCATGCTGACATATGGCCCCGAACAGGCCGATTCGTCCTATGGCCAACTGATCGTGCGCGCGGCCGACGCCGCAATGATCCCGCAGATCATCGAGCGGCTGTCGGACCTGCCAGGACGCGTTCCGCAAGGTCAGGTCCGCTTCGAGCAACTGGCCTTCGGCCCGCCGTCGGGTGCGGATGTCGCGGTGCGCTTCTCGGGACCGGACACGCAGGTGCTGCGTGATCTGGCCGCCGAGGCGCAGGAACGTTTTCGCAGGTCCGGCGCGTTGATGGACCTTCGCACCGACTGGCGCGAACGTGAACTGGTGATCGAGCCGGTGGTGGACGAAACGCGCGCCCGCGTCGCCGGTGTAACCCGTTCGGCCATTGCAGACACGATCCTTTATGCGACATCCGGGGTGCGTGCCGGAACCTTCCGCGAGGGCGATACCCAGCTTCCGATCATCTTGCGGGTGCCGGAGCACGAGCGCCGCAGCAGCGAGCAGTTGCACGACCAGCTGGTCTGGAGCGCGGCGGGCAACCAGTATGTGCCGCTCACCCAGGTCGTCGAGCGCATCGACGTCGTGGCGCAGGAGGCCGCCATTCATCGCCGCAACCGCGAGCGCACCATCACCGTGCTTGGCGGTTCCGTGCCGGACCTCAACGCCGATCAGGCGTTCCGGGCCGTGCGCGCGGATATCGAGGCGATGGAGTTGCCGTCAGGCTACCGGATGGAATGGGGCGGTGAATACGAGGCGTCCTCGGACGCGCAAGCCTCGCTCGGCACGCAGTTGCCGCTGGGATTCCTCGTCATGGTGGTGATCTCGGTGCTGCTGTTCAACAAGGTGCGCCAGCCGCTGATCCTGTGGCTTGTGGTGCCAATGTCGATCACCGGCATGGCGCTGGGGTTGCTGGTCTCGGGCCTGCCGTTCACCTTCACAGCCCTTCTGGGCCTCCTGAGCCTGTCGGGAATGCTGATCAAGAACGCCATCATCCTGGTCGAGGAAATGGACGCCCGCATCGCCGAGGGCGGCGACCGGGCCGAGGCGATCATCGCCGGTTCGGTCAGCCGCTTCCGGCCGGTGGTGCTGGCCGCGGGAACGACGATCATTGGCATGATCCCGCTCCTGCCGGACGCCTTCTTCGCCTCGATGGCCGTCACCATCATGGGCGGGCTTGCCTTCGCGTCAGTGCTGACGCTGGTGGCGGTGCCGGTGATCTACGCGCTGATGTTCGGCATCAGGCCGGGATCGGGCGAAACGGCCCCTCAGCAAACGGCATCTGCGACCTGAAGCGCGGGCAGTCCCGATCCCATGCCATGCGCGGCGCGAAAACTGGCCGATAGGCGCCCGGTGCCGCCCGTGATCGGCGCGGCGCTGTGGTCACGCCTCGAAGACCCGGCGCTGCGCTAGTTTAGGAAGCCGCCACATCATCAAGGCGAGATAAGCTGAGCTGATGGCGGCAAGGTAACACCAGACCGACTTGAAGGCATAGCCCGCGAAGAGCATGGTAAGCAGCATCGAGGCGGCGACCAGGATTCCGAACGGTCGCACGCCGGGTGCCGAGGATGTCAGGAGCGGTAGGCAGACGACGCAGGCATAGATGGCTATCAGGACCGCGCTCGGAACCAGGCTGCCATAGATCAGGCGCGTCTCGTAGAGGAGCGAGCCGTGAACGACATCGACTCCGAGCCGGTCGGGGCTGGCCAGAAGCGGCAGGAACAGCGACAGGCCAAAGACCGCGCCGAACAGCAGGATTCCCAGAAAAGCCCGCCGCAGGTCTTTCCGGTGTTCGAGCGGGATCACCGCAAGCGGCGCCAGCACCAGCCAGACGACATAGGCGAAGAACAGGAAGACCATTGCGGCGCCGAGCGAAAAATGCCCGTCCGGATCATCCAGGCTCAACCAGACCAGACCCTCGGATATCTGTTGCACCCCGAACATGACGGGAAACGAGGCCAACACCAGATAACGCCGGTCCGTCGTGCAGGCATGCCGCAGCGCAAGCCCGCCAAGCGGTATAAGGACGGCGGCAGCGCCGAAGCTCACGGTTGCCGATATGCACATGGTTCACTCCCCTTGGCATGCTCCTGCGGCTTGTCGGGCACTGGTTTCCAAAGAGTTTGTGCCACCTGTTTGTTCGAGGCCCTTGCGCCGCTCGATCTTTTCAAAATTGGCGAACAACGTAAATACGCAGGAATTCGCGGGAAATCCCTTGCCGCAGAACTTGCCGATCCAACTCCTTATGGGGGAGATCGTGCTTCGCGCGCCGGACCGCCGGCGCGCGAGCAGGAACATGAGCCCGGCGAGAAGGAAGGCTCCGTAGCGCAGCGCCCCCCCACACCCACGGGCTGGCCGTGATCCTGCCTAGGAGGACGGCAGTCACCGCCGCCCCCGGCGCCAGTCGTCGAGGCGGGCATAGATGGTGACTGCGATGCCACAGAGTGCCACCGCGATGAACACCCAGCGCAGAGTGTCGAGATACGGCACCAGCGGCAGGATGGCGGATTGCGTCTCGGCCAGGACGCCCTGTGCCACCTCGACGCCCGCCGCGCCCAGCGTCGCCACGCCCGCCGTGCCACCACCCTTCATCGTGCGGCTGTCGGCCAGCACCTCGCGGGCGGGCGGCGCCTCGGCTGCGAATGCGGTCGCTCGGACCGGGAAACGCTCGCCCCACTGGCGTGCGGGGCCGAGGTCCACATGGATGAACCCCGAGCGCGGATAGAAGCCGAAGCCGAGGAACCCGACCTCGCGCGCCGCGGCCTCGAAGGCCACTGGGTCGTGGTTCGCCATGGCGATGTCAAACGCCGCACCCTCCTTATGCTTCAAGCGGATTGAGCCGCCAACGTCACGTTTGTGCTCAGGGCTGCGATAAGGGGAGAATCCGCTGGACCAACCAGTCAATGATCAGCAGCGCCGCAACCGGCAATCCCTTCCACCCCAACCACCCTCATCCCCGTCAAATGCCAGACCGCCGCCATCATGACCCCCATGTTGAAGGCAAACTCGTTGGCGCAACTCTGCTTGAAGAACTCCCCCTCGAGGAACATGCAGGACCCTTTGCAGAGCTGAACGACGGGGCATGACATGCATTCGTCCCGGAAGGCAAAATGCGTCGCGGTATCGAGCGCGATGGCGTCAAAGTCGGCAACATGGCCAATCTTGTGCGCCCCCTTCGCACCGGTGTTTTGACAAGTCATGACGTTCCCGCGCAGGTCGACGGCAATGGCGTCGGGGCTGTCCATCCCGCATTTTTGGCCAAGCGCTTCGATGGGCCGCCGACGCTGAATCGAAGAATAGAATTCGTTGATGCGCTCGCCGAGGCCAAAGGCGTTGGGGTCCTCTGCCAGCGCCTCGAAGATCGACCGCGTCAGGCTGTTCAGTTCGGCAGGCTCGAACCGCCCCGTCCCGATGGCGGTCGCTGCGTCATAGACATTTACGACGCCCTCGAGCCCGACGAAGATGTCCGGCCCGACTTTTTCGGCGAACCATGCCTTGAGGGCCCGAAGGTCATGATGCTGGCGCGTCAGAACCGCGTTAAACCCGGTCTTTTCGGGGCGCTCGGCCAGCAGGGTTTGGATCCAGTGGCTCTGGTCAGGATCGTCGAACGGATCCGGCCCGCGCAGATGCTGACCAGGCCCGTCGTGTGAGATCGTGATTTCAATGTCGTATTGCGCGATGAAATCCAGCTTTTCGCGGTCAAGGAGCGATCCATTCGTGATGATCGAGAAGCGCGCCGCCGGAAAGCGCTCAGCCAACGCCGGCACCAACCGCTTGATCTTGGCCCAGTACAGAAACGGCTCGCCGCCCCAAAGCTCGATCTTTTCCGGGGCGTCGGTGATCCAACTGTCGAGCTGGGTCAGAAAGTGCTCGACATCGGCCAGCTTCGAGACCGTGGCATCGGCGATCTGGAAGGCCTGGCTGCAATAGCTGCAGACATAGTTGCACGAGAGCCCGAGCTGGATTTTCAGCACGCGGGGCGCGCGAGATTTGCCGAGCGGTTTGTCTTTGGCTACGCGCGGGATCGGCGCGAAAATTCCCGGTTCGACCGGCAACGGCAGCCCCTCACACTCCGACGTATGGGGGTTGTAGCGCACGGTCTGTCGGCTGCCATCCCGCGCTTCCAAGGTCATATCAAACCACATCAGTCAAAAAGCCTTTCTTCGATCGCGCTGGGCAGGGTAACGCGAAAGTTCGCGACGACCTGCACATGGGGTGCGCTGCCCTCATAGGGGTGCTGGTTGTGGGGGATATGGGAGGGGAAGAAGACCGAAAGCCCCGGGCGCGGGTTGACCGAGAAGCCATGGCGGCTCTCATAAGGCAGCCGCCCCTCATCAAAGTACCGCGATGGGTCCTCGATCACGAAGCGCGGATTGCCGACGCTGTTCACTGGCTGCCCCGCGCCACCGCCAGTCAGGAAGTGGACGCAGGCCAGATCGCCCTCCCGGCTGTCCTTATGCGTTGAAATGAAGGCGCCGGGCTGCATCACCAGCGCACGGTTTTCACAATGGTGGGGGTCGAGGTATGCGGCCCAGTCCCCAAGCCCCGCCCGCGCACAGGCGAAGAGATGCGCCTTCAACGCTTGCCCTACTGCGCTGCCATCCAGAATACCCCGCACCCGGCGTTTCGCGGCGCTGGGCGGTTTTGCAGTTTCCCCGAGCCCCGCCGCCGCAATTGCCTCCTCGGCCAGAAGCCGGTTCACCTCCCAGTCAGGCGGGGTTTCAAAAAAGCTGACCCGCGTGGGCCAGAGCTCAAGTGTTGTCGCGCGCACCTCCATCTCAGCACCGGCAATTGCAATTGCAGTTGAAGCCCTTACGGACCCCCGTCACCGTGACATCCCCCGCCGTGCCACCGCCCGAGAGACTGTCGATGTAGCAATTGTAAACAATATTCGTGCCGCTTGTTCCCGCGACATAGGCGCCTCCGGTGATCGCGCTGTTCACAACAGTCACGGAGGTGAGTGTCCCCGCACCAATGGCGGGCTTGTTGGCAATGCGCGACCAATCCACATTGCCGCTGTCGTCGATGACGATGGTGGTTCCAACCTTATAGGCCATGGCTGCCGCCTTTCTGAATGTTGAGAATCTCCCGGAGGGAGCCAACCTGGCCGCTAACTCTCTCCCGTGTCAGAGGCAGCCAGTGCGCGTTTGAGCGAAACGCTGCGTGACGTTTTTGCGGCTGATCGGGAGAGTATTGTGGCGCAGCTCAACAGCCTGCGGCATCGCAATCGAGAGGATCGACAGAAGCGCAAAGGCCCTGACATGCCCCCTGCCCCGGCCTGATGGCAGCCATCAACTGGCCGCAGCATTTTTTGCTTCCCTGAGCGGGGTGCCAAAATGTAAGCGAACCCCATCACGTTGACATAGCGACATTTTTTAAACGCCGTGGTGGAGCCCGGCAAGATGAATTCGCCCATATCCCTCCTTCTGGTCTTCCTGAACCAGTTCTTTATGCCGCGGCACAATGCGCAACTGAGACTGCTGAAAGCCCAGATCGATATCTTGCGGGCACGCATATGAAATACGGCTGGGTCGCTTCGGCCACGATGCTGGCGAAGGAACTGCGACGGGAGGGGTTTCGCAGCAAGCAGGGCACGTTGATCGACAAGGGCTACCTTTACCGGGTGCTTCGGAACCGCGTCTATCGCGGCGAGGCCGTCCACAAGGGCAAGGCCTATCCCGGCGAACACGACGCCATTGTCACCGACAAGGTCTGGGATCAGGTCGACGCGATCCTGCAGGGCAACCGCCACGCGCGGTCCAGCAACAGCCGCATGCAGACGCCCGCGCCGCTGAAGGGCCTGATCTTCACCGACACCGGCGCGGCCATGACCCCGACCGCGACCAAGAAGCGCGGCAAGCTCTACCGCTATTACGTGTCGATGAGGTAGGTCGCATCAATCATGATCGTCGTCTGCACCGCCGCCTCTGCGGCCAATCCTTCGAAAATCCTGCCGAACACCCCCATGTCGCTCCAGCGTTTCCAGCGGTTGTAAAGCGTCTTGTGTGGGCCATATTCCTTGGGCGCATCGCACCATCGCAAGCCATTGCGATTTATGAAGATTATTCCACTCAAGACACGCCGATCATCGACCCGAGGTTTGCCGTGGCTCTTTGGAAAGAAAGGCTGAAGCCGTGCCATCTGCTCATCAGTCAGCCAGAAAAGTGTGCTCATAATGCCCCCATCAGTTCGGGAGCGTGAATCACACAGCCAACAAGTTCTCAAGCCGATTAATGGGTCCTGAGCCTAGCAAACGCCCGGAACTTGTTCAGATCAACCGAACCACTTCTCAATTGCAGTCTGCGATTGTGACATGGCCCAATCCGAGAATTTGCGGATCTGCGCCTGCACGGCCAGGGGTGCGCGTTTGGACGTGATGAGGTAATAATCCGAGCCATAGACCATCGGTTCCTCCGCTAGGCTCACAAGGGCACCGATGTCCAGATCCGCCTCGATCATCGCGCGCGGGCAAAGCGCGACCCCCTGTCCCGACAGGGCCGCCGCGCGCAAAAGGTTGAAATCCTCGAATGTCGCGCCTGATAGCTTTTCGGACGTTGCGTGGCCCACATGCGTAAACCAGCGCTCCCAACCGGTCGTATCAGCATCGTGCAAAAGACCCAGCCGTTTTAGATCCTCGGCTGAGCGTGGATGGTCGGATTGCGCCAGCAGGGCAGGGCTGCACACAGGCAGGGAATCGCCGCGCAGGAAAAGCTGCGCCTCGATCATCGGCCCGGTTGGCAGTTCCGGAAGAAAGCTGAACGCGACATGAACATCAGAGAAATTGATGTCATAGCCGTGCATGGCATAGACGATGCGCGTCTCGATCTCGGGGTGGTCGGCACGAAATTGCGACAGGCGCGGGATCAGCCAGCACATCGCAACCGACGGAATGGCCGCGATCACCAGCGGCTGATTGCCGGGACCGACCCGCGCAAGTTGGCAAGCAGCGTCGATATCGGACAAGCTGCGCGACAGCGTATTCGCCAATTCCAGACCATGCGGCAAAAGGATCGTCCGGTTGCCCACGCGCACAAAAAGCGGGCCGCCCAGCCAGCTTTCAAAGTTGCGAATCTGGTGACTGACCGCGGATTGCGTGACGAAAAGCGCGTCCGCCGCGGCCTTGAAAGAGCCAAGCCGCGCCACCGCTTCGAAGGCGCGCAGTGCGTTGAGGGGGGGCAAAGCCATGAAATCGCCTGTAGATGAGAAAAACTAAACCTAGTGTTACGTAACATCGTTTGACCAAACCGGGCAAGGAATGCTGTTTTCGCGCAAGAAGTGGCCCTGCGGTCACGATGGATCAATTGGAGGTTTTCATGGAACGCGAACGTCTACAGAATTACGTCGGCAACGGCGACAAGGGCAAAGGCACATTTTCCGACGCGGAGATGCAGCGCCGCCTTGACGGCATCCGCGCGCATATGGCCAAGGCAGGCATAGATGCCGCGCTGTTCACCAGCTATCATTGCGTGAATTATTATTCCGATTTCATCTACTGCCAGTTCGGCCGCCGCTACGGGTTCCTTGTCGATCACGACATCGCAACCTCGATCAGCGCCGGCATTGACGGTGGCCAGCCCTGGCGGCGCACCTTCGGTGGTAAGAACGTCACCTATACGGATTGGCAGAAGGACAACTATTTTCATGCCATCCGCACCCTGCTGCCCAGCGGCGCCAAGCGGATCGGGGTCGAGTTCGATCACATCACCATCGACACGCTGACCCTGCTCAAGGCCGAATTCCCGTCGGTGGAGTTTGTCGACATCGCGGCGGCGTCGATGCGCCTGCGCATGATCAAATCCGCCGAAGAGATCGCGCATACCGAAAAGATGACGCGCATCGCCGATATCGGCGGCGCGGCCTGTGTCGAGGCAACCGCTGTGGGCGTGCCCGAGCATGAGGTGGCGCTTCATTCCACTGCCACGATGGTCCGCGAGATTGCGAAGGTCTGGCCGGATGGCGAATTGCTCGACACCTGGACCTGGTTCCAGTCCGGCGTGAACACCGATGGCGCGCACAACCCCGTCACCAGCCGCAAGATCAAGCATGGCGATATCCTGTCGCTCAACTGCTTCCCGATGGTGGCAGGCTACTACGTTGCGCTTGAGCGGACGTTGTTTGCCGAACATGCCAGCGACGCGCATATCGCCATGTGGGAACTGAATTGCAAGGTGCATGACCGCGGCAAGGAATTGCTGGTGCCGGGCAACAAGTGCTCCGACATCGCCAAAGAACTGAACGAAATCTACGCCGAGGCCGATCTGCTGCAATATCGCAGCTTTGGCTACGGTCACTCTTTCGGCGTGCTGAGCCATTACTATGGCCGCGAAGCCGGTCTGGAACTGCGCGAGGATTGCGACACCGTTCTGGAAAAAGGCATGGTCGTGTCGATGGAGCCGATGATCACCATCCCGGAAAACATGGCCGGCGCCGGTGGCTATCGCGAACACGATATCCTTGTGATCGAAGAGGCTGGCAACCGGAACATCACCGGCTTCCCCTACGGCCCCGAACACCTGATTGTGAAGGGCGCCGCCAAGGCCGCCTGATCCGAACACCAAAGTGCGCCCCGGCCAGATGGTTCGGGGCGCGTGTCGTTTCAATGCAGTTCATTGCATATCGAAGGGAGGAAACATGTTCTTCGATTCCTGGGTTCTCGACTGGTTCGCCATCCTGAACATCGCCACGCTGGCCTTGGCCGTGATCGGCCTGATTTTCGAGCGCGCCACGCCAAAATAAACGACCTGACGGTTTATCGCGCGCATCATGCGCGCTTCCACCCAAATTTTGGAGGAGTGACAGGTGGATACCATTCCCTACATGGGGTCGTCTCAGAAAACGGAAAAAATCGTACGCTAAGCCGGTTGCAGCGGTCGTAGCGGCCTGAACTTGCCCGCGCCGATCTTGGCGCTGCTGCGCCAGAGGTAATCGCCGGTCAGATTGATGTGCTCCCAGCCCAGGGGCGACAGGTACTGCAACAGCGCATCATCGACGGCATGGCCGTTGTTGCGCAGTCCGTGTGCCGCCCGTTCCAGATAGACCGTGTTCCACAGCACGATGGCGGCCGTCACCAAGTTGAGGCCGGAAGCGCGGTAACGCTGCTGCTCGAAACTGCGGTCGCGGATTTCACCAAGACGGTTGAAGAACACGGCACGGGCCAGCGCGTTGCGGGCTTCGGGCGCGCCTGATACGTCAGGCTCGATCTGGATATACCAACCAGCCTGCACGCCCGCCGTTGCGTGAATTGGTGCTCTGTCACCAGAGTCTTCACAGCATCCCGGCGGGCGGCAGGCGTTATGAGTTTTTTGCCAGAAGGCCTTTGAGACCGGCGTTGTCGAGCATGGCATCCGCCAACATAGGGCGCGCTCAGGGTGAGGGTGCTGCCGGGCTGGATGTAGTTCTTCATTGCGAGGGTCCTTTCAGAATACGGACGGACGGCCCGATAACCATCCGTCGGGAAGTGGTTGAATCGTTCGGAGTTCTATAGGCTACTTGCAGCCTTCTTCGCAGCCGCGCTCAAAGACTTCGAAGCTACGGATCAAACATGATAGGCTGCTTGAGTTTCTTATGAGGGAGGCCACTGATGGCTGTTCCACCGCGTATCCCTTCTGATGGTCAGACACGCTTCCGCAGAAGGATGTGGACTGAGTGGCTTTTGGCCGCTTCAGAAACAGAGCGCGCTGAATGGCTTGCCCAATTCAGCCCAGATGAGAGAGAACTCTGGGTTCGACGTATGGCAGAATACCAAGGTCGGAAAAGGCGCCCCGCCTCTACACCATCGGAAACGCCCCGTGGCTTCTCGAGAGAGGAGCTTAAGCGTATCGACTGGGACACAACCTGAATCCCAGCTCCCGATTTCCCAAGTAGATGCGGTTGTGTCCGGGCTTACGCGCCCGGGTTCTTGTAGAGGCCGCGCCAGTCGATGGCCTTGGCGCCGAAGTCGAGGCGGCACTTGATCTCGACGCCGTCCACATCGAAGCCATTGCGTGTCTCGATGTAGGCGCCCTGCTGGCCCTCGAGATACACCTCTTTAGAGGTGTCGTCATGTCGTCTAGCTGGTTGTCCAGTTTGAGTAATGATTATGCCGTTTACTTGGATTGCCGGAAGAAAAGAGCGGCACGAATGCCGCCCCTACATGTCTTTGTTTAACTGAGCGATCCACTTAGAAACGATGTTCGAAGTTCAGCTGGAGCCCCGTTCGGGTACTGTTGCCTACACGATCAGCAATAATCTTGGCGCTGAGGTTGGTAAGTTCGTCTTCCGATGTGCTATTGAGGCCGAACTCCGCACCGCCACCGCACTCTTCTCTCGTGACCGCGGTCTTAACCTGCTCACAGATCAGGCGCGGTGCAAAGCTTGCTGTTCTGGTGGCATCCATCGGGATGATAACCTCAGGTCGGAAGGTCAGATTGGCAATTGACACACTCCCCGCATCAAGGCTGAGCGTATTATCCACCAGACCATAGGCAGTCCCCGTGAACCCCACGTTGCCGATCCACGTCTTGCCATAGCTAAAGGCCAGTTCAGGATGAAACTCGTAGCTGTCGTAGTCATACACACCCGACAGAGCAGCGCCAATTGTCGCTGTACGCGTGGTGTAGTCGCTTTCCAGCGCAAGGCTGTGTCTACATTTTGGCACCCCTCTCAGATAGGGCCAAAGACGCTCGGCACAGCACGTGACCGAGACGGGCGGAACCCAAGGGCCGAAGCGATCCGTTTGAACCGTATGTTTGCGCCAACCTGACCAGCCGGGCAGCCGCACGATGCCCCCCGAGATCATGACGACCGAACACCGTGGTGCCCCTGTGTACAGCAGCGTTACGGCGCGGTTTCGAGCATGAAATGATGGTCACCCGGTTGGCACCCTCCGAAGCACGCACACCGCCCGATTTGCGCTCCAAAGCGCCCTGCAACCAGTACTCAATCTCGGGTTACGACTTGACTTGGGTCAATTCCGACAAAATAGATCGGCATTATAACTGCGAGGAACAGGAGACGCCCATGTCACAGTTTCGCCTAACACAGTCGGCTGGTTCCACTGCCTCTGATGGTCATTGCCCGCTGGCCAAGGCACAGGTGGGCACGCGCTATTTTATCCATTCGCTTGGTGACAATTTTGAGAACCGGCTCGAGCTTATGGCTGCCGGGCTGGCGCCGGATCAGGAAATTGATGTGCTTTCGGTCTGTCAGAGGCGCCATTGCGTCGTGGCGTGCGGTCCAATCCGGGCGGCGATCGGGGCGGATCTTGCGCATTGCGTCACGCTGCGCGCCTGCGATGTGCGCGGTGAGGCGTCTTCATGAGCTGTAACACCTGCGCCCTCAAGGAGGCAGGAGCCTGTGGCATCGGCCCGATTGGAATGACTTCGGCACGGGTGTATCTTCTTGGCCCTCCCAATTCAGGCAAGTCCACTCTTTTTAACCGGCTGACCCTCGCAAATCAGACGGTCGGCAACTGGCCGGGCGTGACGGTGGATCGCAAAGCCGGCTGTGTGCGACTTGGCGCTATTGACGCAGAGATCGTTGACCTTCCGGGTGTGTCCAGCCTTTCGTCACCAACCGCGGAGCGCATTGATGAGCGTGTAGCGCGCGAGGCGATCCTGACAACCAGATGTGATGTCCTTCTCGTTGCGGTAGATCTTACGGCGCCGCATCGCGGGCTTTCGATGCTTTTGCAGGCGATGGATTGCGGCATTCCCGTGACCGCAGTTCTGACCAAGGCGGACTATTGGGATGCGCAGATCATGGCGAGTGCCGCCGAACGTCTTCATAAGGCGCTCGGGATCGGGGTTTTTCCGGTGTCTTCACGCACCAATGACGGGCTGGAGGCCGTGCGCCGCGAGCTTGAGGGGCTGCTGTCATTCCCGCCGGGGGTATCGGGGGCGCCAGCGGGCGCCGATATCGAAATAGCAACCCTGTCCGAAGCCATCGCGGCAACTCAGTCGCCGCTTGCCAATCACCCCGTCGCATCAGCGCGTCGATTGCTTGAGCGCGACAAGCTCGCCTCCGAACTCGCGCCACGCCAGATCCTTGAGCTGCGCGATAATCTTTGCGCCATTGCGGAAGATCGTGATGGCGTCGCGTTTGATATGCGCCTTACCCAGTCGCCGATCATACGCGCGGGGACGCTGGTTGCTGCGCTTGAGATGCCGGCTCCGGTCAGCAAACGATTCTGGTCGGACCGGATTGACCGCGTGGCCCTGTCCAGACGCTGGGGGATGCTTGTCTTCCTTGCGGTGATGTACATGGTGTTCTTCGTGTCGATCAACCTGGCGACAGTGTTCATCGACCTGTTTGACGGGCTTGCGCAGGCGGCGTTCGTGGATGCGCCGGGACTTCTTTTGTTCCGGCTCGGGCTGGACGGGGGGTTGCTGTCTGTCGTGCTTGGCGCTGTCGGGACGGGGTTACAGACCGTGGCGACATTCGCGCCGGTGGTCGGGTTCCTGTTCCTGTGTCAGATACTGCTTGAGGAAAGCGGCTATATGACCCGCGCCGCCGTGGTGGCGGACCGCATGATGCGCCGCCTTGGCCTTTCGGGGCGCGCGTTCTTGCCGCTTATTCTGGGGTTTGGGTGCACCATCCCGGCCATTCTTGCCACGCGCACACTTGATACGCGGGCGGAACGTGTGATGACCGCGCTCATGGCTCCTTTCATGTCCTGCGGGGCGCGTTTGCCGGTCTATGCGCTCTTTGCTGCGACCTTTTTCCCGTCTTCGGGACAGAATATCGTATTCGCTCTCTACCTGCTCGGGGTGGGGGTCGCGCTCTTTACGGGCTGGGTACTTGCTCCGCGGCTGATTTCGGGCACACCGCGCCCTCTGGCGATCGAGTTGCCGGTCTATCAATTCCCGGAAATGGGGGCAGCGCTTCGCCTTTGTTGGGCGCGGCTGAAGCAGTTCGTCAGCGAGGCAGGCAAGACGATCGCCATTGCCGTGACGCTTCTGTCTCTGCTCAATTCCTTTGCGCCGGATGGCTCGATCGGGAATGAGGGCAATGGTCAGTCTATCCTTGCCCAGAGTGCGCGCATGGTAACGCCTGCGCTTGCACCGATGGGGATCGGCGAAGACAACTGGCCAGCCGCGGTGGGGCTTGTGACGGGTATCTTCGCCAAGGAAACCGTCGTGGGCACGTTGCAGGCGCTCTATGTATCTGAGAATGACAGCGGCGCCCGGCCCGATCCTCTGGGAACGGCAGGCGCGGCGCTGCACAATCTCGCAGGTGCTGGGGCAGGTCTTCTGACGGCTCTGGTCGATCCGCTCGGGGTTGATATCGGGCCGATTGCGAGTTTCGCAGAAGCAGCAGAAGCGCAAGACGTCGAGGCAACCTTGTTTACCGAGCTGCGGAGCCGGTTTGACAGTGCAGCAGGGGCATTTGCCTACATGGTGATGATCCTGCTCTATGTCCCCTGTGTCGCGGCCCTCTCGACGGTATGGCGTGAAATCGGAGGCGGCTGGGCAACGGTTTCGGCGGTCTGGTCGACCTTCCTTGCCTATGGGGCGGCGGTAGTCGCTTACCAAGCGGGCACATTCACCCTGCACCAGACCCAATCGGGGATCGCCATCGCGGTAGTTCTTACGCTGCTGGGAGTGGCGGTCGTTCTTGCGAGATCGGTTGCGCGCCCCAGGAACATCGGCGCCGTATGACTGGGAATAGCAAGACGAGGAACCACCCCGCTCTGTTCCACCTCATACTGCCGCAAGACATCCCAATTCGGGTGTTCAGGCTCAGGCCTCTTAGCCAGATCAAAACGGTTGCGGCGAGAGCGATGGCGGAGAGAAAGGCCTTTAGGCATCTGTCGTAGCATGTTGCTACCCTTCGCCAGTCCTTAAACCAGCCGAACATGATCTCGATGCGGTTGCGGCGCTTGTATCGGCGCCTGTCGTGTTTAATGGGCTTGGGGATGAATGACCCAACAGGCCCGCAACACTCTGATGTGGTGCGAAAAACAAGGCATCACGCCGGAGTTTCTGATCCGCGATGCCGACACCAAATTCAGCGCCAGCTTCGACACTGTTTGGACATCAGAGGCAGCTCGTGTCCTCCAAATCCCGCACAGGGCGCCGGACGCAAACGCCTTCGCAGAATCCTCGGAGCGGATGGGTCTGACGCCCAACTCTCTTTCGCCCTAACTTATTGAAATAATTGATGCGAGGCTGAATTCGCAAATCATCTGGTCCGATCAGAACTGGGAGCGAACCAACCGAAAGCTCCTTTGACTCATAGCATAAACTCAAACCAACCCATCCCGCTGCGCTACATGCATGATGGCGTGCAAGAATCCTTTCACAGACCCGCAGTCGAACCGCTGGCCGTTCAGCGTCACGGCCTCCACCTGGCCGGCGGCGGCTTGGGCGTTGATCGCGTCTGCCAATTGGATTTCACCGCCTGCGCCGGGTGCTTGGTCACGCAGGATCTCGAAAATGTCAGGCGTGAGGACATAGCGACCGATTGAAGCCAGGTTCGACGGCGCCTGCTCGAAGGCGGGCTTTTCGAATAGGCCCGCGACACTGCCAGCGCCAGTCCCAGGCTGCACCACACCGTATTTCGAGATGTCGGGCCCATCGACCTCCATCACCGACAACTGCGTTCTCCCTGAGGTTTCATAGCCTTTAACCAGATCGGCCGTCACGCCCGCTCCTTCGTAGGTCAGGAAGTCGTCTGCTAAGAGCACCGCAAAAGGATCATCGCCAACGGCGCGCTCGGCGCAAAGGACCGCATGGCCCAGACCGAGCTGTTCCGGCTGACGCACGAAGATGCATTCGACACCATCAGGCAGAATGCTGCGCACCATTTGCGCTTGCTCATTCTTGCCTTTGGCCCGGAGTGCGGCTTCCAGTTCCTGATTGCTGTCGAAATGGTCCTCGATCGCCCGTTTGTTGCGCCCCGTGACGAAAATCAACGTGTCGATCCCCGCCGCGATGGCCTCTTCGGCCGCATATTGGATAAGCGGCTTGTCGACGATTGGCAGCAGCTCTTTCGGCATGGCCTTGGTGGCGGGTAAGAAGCGAGTGCCGAACCCGGCAACGGGAAATACGGCTTTACGAACGGATTTCATAGTGGGGGGAGCTTTCAGAACGTCGTCTTTTGTTGAAAATTTCGAGGTCGGTGATTTTGGTGAATTACCGGGAATCCTGGGCGCTACCCAGAATAGCCGTCGGTCTGATACCAGCGCCAGGCATCGGCAATCATTTGCTGCAGGGTCGAGCGCTCCGGAGACCAGCCCAATTCTTCGGCCGCGCGCCGGCTGCCGGAAACCAGTGCCGCGGCATCGCCCGCCCGGCGCGGACCAAAGCTGTGCGGGACGTAATGGCCCGTCGCGGCTTTGCATTCAGCAATCACCTCTTTGACCGAGAAGCCGGTGCCTGTTCCCAGGTTGAACACCCGGCTACCTTTGCCCTCGAGAAGCCATTCAAGGCCTTTGATGTGGGCATCGACCAGATCCATCACATGGACATAGTCACGCACACAGGTGCCGTCTGGCGTGGGGTAATCCGTGCCATAGATGGTCAGGGCGTCCCGTTTGCCAGCGGCGGCCTCGATCATCACCGGGATCAGGTGGGTTTCTGGCTGGTGCCACTCACCGACTTCGGCTTCAACGTCGGCGCCCGCAACGTTGAAATACCGGAACACCACCGCCTCAAGGCCGTGGCTCACGCCGAAGTCGCGCAGGATCTCTTCGACCGCGCGTTTGGAAGCGCCATATGCATTGAGCGGCATCTGGGCGCTCTGTTCATCGAGCACGACGCCGTCTTGGTCGCCATAGGTCGCGCAGGTCGAGGAGAACACCATGTGCTTGCAACCTGCCGCCACCATGGCCTCAACGAGGTTGAGAGAACCCAGCACGTTGTTGCGCCAGTAGCGGCCCGGCTCGCGTGTCGCCTCGCCCACTTGGCTCAGCGCCGCGAAATGCATCACCGCCACGGGTTCATATTTGGCAAACGCCCCATCCAGCGCGGCGCGATCAAGCAGATCGCCCTGTACAAAGGGGCCGAACTTCACGGCACTGGCCCAACCTGTAACCAGGCTGTCGAAGGTAACCGGGACATAGCCCTGCTGCGCCAGCAGTTTGCAGGCGTGAGAGCCGATATAGCCGGCGCCGCCCGTGACCAAGACATGTTTCATTGGATCTGCCCTTTAAATTGCTGCTTATTTTTGTGGCTTTTTTTCAGATTGACTGAAGTTGGTTTGGCGGATGGTGAAACGGAATCTTCGGCACATCATGTATTGAGCTCCTTGTAGGCGAGAAGAAGGTCATCGGTCCGATCGAAGAACCGGATGCGACTTCCCTCCAGCAGCAAGCCGCAGTCGCAATATTGTTCAATGGTGCTAGGTGAGTGAGAAATCATGATGATCTGGCTCCTGGCGAGCTTGTCCTGAAACACAGCTTTGCTTTTTTTCTTGAAATCTTCGTCTCCAACGGCGGTGACCTCGTCGATCAGGTATACATCGAAGTCGATCGCCATGCTGAGGCCGAAGGCCAATCTGGCCTTCATGCCGCTCGAATAGGTCTTGATCGGCAAGCGCAGTGACGGCCCCAGTTCAGCAAATTCGGTGACGTAGGAGATGACGCGCACCGGGTCCTGCCCATAGATGCGCGACACGAAGCGGATGTTCTCGATGCCGGTCATGCTGCCGTTGAAGCCGCCGGAAAACCCCAGTGGCCATGACACACGTGATGTCCGGAAGACCTGGCCAAGGCTCGGCGGCTCTATGCCGGCCATAAGGCGCATCATCGTAGATTTACCCGCCCCATTTTTTCCCATGATCCCGACATTGCGACCCGCGGGAAACGCAAAGGAAAAATCGGACAGGATCGTCTTTTTCACCCCTCCCACTCGGTAGTATTTGCTGACCTTGTCGAAGACGAGCATCTAATATCTCGCCTGCCGAAACAGCCGCTCGCCGGCCAACCCCACCACCAGCATCCCTGCCCCCACACCGACCGGATACCAGACATCAAGGAGCGTTGAATTGTAGTTCGGGTAGAACCCGTGCCGGAACCATTCGACAAGGTGTAGCACGGGGTTCCATTGCAGCACCTCGCGAGCCTGTGGGGGGAGTTGGCTCGGGACGTAGAAGATCCCGGAGACAAAGAACAACGGCCGTGTCAGAATCTTTTCAATCTGAGTCCACGTGTCCCACAGCGATGCGATTACGGCGTTGAGCGTGCCAAAGCCCATGCCCAGAAGGAAAGCCGCCAGGAATGCCAAGATGACATGCTCAGGATGAGCGGGGAGTGGCGCCAGGTTCAGGGCGATCAGCGCGGTGTAGAAGACGACCATGATCACCACGTAGGTGGCGGCCACCAACACGGCCCGGGCGATCAACGTGTCGACATCTTTGATGATCGGATACGTCAGCAGGGCCCGGTTTGCATCGAATACAGTCATGAGCTTATTCGAGAGTTCACTGAAGAACTGTAGCGTGAGGATACCCGTCGCGAAAAACAGGGCCAGACTAGATCCAAAGGGAGGCTGACGGCCGATTATGCTGAAGAGGAACACCAGCAGGCCAACGCCAACTGTGGGGGTGATGATCGCCCAGACATAGCCGAAGGGCGATGTTCCAAAGGTCGCGCGGGTTTCGCGCAAAACGAGGCTGGCGATCACGCGCAATTGCAGCGACAGAAGCTCTTGAGTGCTGACCAGCCTCATGTAAGGTGGTCCCGAACGGAATATGTCATCAGCGCGCCTATCCCCCATGCCGCGACCAATGCGAAGCCAAGGATCAGGAGGTTGCGGATGCTGCGGGGATATTGTGCGGATTCAGGCGCCTGTGGCTGCAAATGAACCGCGAGATAGCGTTGTTGTCGGTCGGCATCCCTCCGCGCCTGCTCGAGCGACGTCAAAGCCGATGCGTAGGCCTGTTGGGCCAGACTGCGTTCGACCTCCAGTTCCTCGTAGAGAGCCAGCTGCTGGCTGACAGCGCTCACACCGCTTTCTCCAAGGACCTCGCTGCCGATCGCCTCACGACGTTCAACGATCTGGGCGGCCAGCGCCTCTGCGTTGCGTCGCAGCGCGGTGAGACTGGGCGCGTTTTCGTCGAGGGTCTGGCGCAAGGCGGCAATGCGGGCATTGACGTCGATAAGGCGCGCCTCGAGGCTCGCGATCAGCTCGATTTCGAGCGCAGCACTTGCAGACGGGTCGACGGATTGCTCGGAGGCGCGGAAATCGCGAATTGCGCTGAGTGCCTGCCGCAAGCGGGCCTCCTGAAGTTCCACCTCTTCCCGTGCAAAACGGAGTGCGTCTCGTCGAGCGTTCGCGGAGAGTTCATTCACCAGGGTTTGGGTCAGACGCAGAACCGATGCTGCCATTTCCTGCGCATGTTCCGGGCTGAAGGATTGAACCTCAAACTCGATGATCCCAGAGGTAGGGTCGAATTGAGTGTAGATGCGCCTGTTCCAGTACTCGAGGAAATCCTCGACTGTTGCATCGGCATCCAGCCGAGACAGCGGATCAACCTCGCGTGACGAATAAACGCCACGCAGACCAAGTTCGAGATCCACCGCCTCCAGAAGTTCGCGACTGCCTAGATAGCTCAGAACGATATAGGAGTCCGATGTCGTCGAGCCGGTGCTGGCAAGGCCAGTCAAGGCGCCAATGCCGTCGATTCCAGCGTTCGTATCGATGCCGCGGATCGAAAATCCTGCGCGGGCCGCATAACGGTCAGTGGCGAAGAACGCGTAGTAGAGGGTAGCAGCCATGAGCGGTAGAACCACGCAAAGGATAAACGACACAAGTAATCTGCTGGGGCGGCGATTCTCCTGCCGATCACTCGCAGCGGTCGCCGCCGCGTTTCCGAGCGCAAGCACTTTGCCCTTTGGCTCCGATTGCTTGTCGTTCTTGGCACTGGTCATCGCATGTTTCCCTTAAGCTTCAGCCAAGCCACAATGGCGCTCCGCAAGATCTTGCGATGCAAACTCCGGCGCTGGGGGCCACAGTTTGCCATGGCAGCAAGCTGTTCCACCGCATGCTCGGGCTCGACAAAGCAGTCCCGCTCATAATTGAAATATCGAGGGTAAGAGATCAGAGCCCCGTGAACCAATTCTGCGACGGTCAATCGTCGTGTTCGGCGGGGGCACGGTATCCTGTCTTCCGTCAGCCCCCAGCCCGCGTAGAAGGGAAGACCGTGGCAGACGACCTTCGCACCCCGGATCAGCGCCTCGAAGCCCAACAGCGAAGTCATCGTATGTACTTCATCAACCTGGCCCAGGAATTGGCCTAGAGACACTGGTCGTGCTAGGACTTCATCGGCAAGAGCCAGCGCGGCCCGCTCTCCATCACCTTGGCGGCGGAGGCCAGCCAAAACATCGGGGTGCGGCTTGTAGACGATATAGGCGGATGGGTTTTCCAGCCTGACGCGTCTGAGAAGTTCGACATTGGACCTGACTTCTGGCGAGCCGAGCCGGATCGAGGCGTCCGTTTCGACCTGGCCGACCACGAGAATTACCGGGCTATGCCCATTTGGGCGATCCCAGGTTTCATTACCCAGGTTGTATTTTGAAAGGTCGAGCTCAATGATCCTGTCGCGGAGTCCATTCGCACGCCGGACCGCCGCATCTTCCAGCACCTGCGTTTCGAGAATGCGCTCCAACTGCGACGGGCGCGTGGCGTCGTAGTAGATCCCGATATTGTCGATGACCAGCGATAGCGGCCGCACGAGGTCGGCGCCCAGGCCCGAGGAACGCAGGAAACCGTCTTCGATCCGCAGAACGTTGCTCGTTTCCGGTGCATCGGGAAATTCAGCACTTCCCCAGACTGCTATGGTTTGAGACTCACCTGTGCAGGGATGGTTGACGAGACTCTTCACGAAATTAACATCAGAACCTTGCAAGAAGGCCGCAATGAAAGGCCGCTTCCAGTGAGAAAACCCGATAGCCGTGATCTGCTCCGGAAACTCTTGCCGCTTACGCCGTTGCAGTCCTACATGCCGAAACGCAACCTCAGGCTCGCAGCGCTGCATTGTGACAGGGTTTATGTAGCGCGGGTACTTGACCAGTGCAGCGTGCACCAGTTGCTCAAGCGTTACCGGCTTGCGGCGGTCGGGCGCGGGCAGCTCATCTTCAGTCAAGCCCCAGCCAGCGTAAAAAGGCATTCCAAAGCAACGCACGCGCTTGCCCCAGATCAGCGCCTCAAACCCCATCTGTGAGGTAACGGTGTATACTGCATCTGCATGTTTAAGCAACGAGACCGGGTGCACGGAATCTGCAATCACGCGGACTTTATTATTAGCCAAAAGCACCGAGATGTCGAAGTACCCTTTCTTGCCACGCGTCATGACGTCAGGGTGTGTTTTCAGAATGATGCCATGTTCGGGGTATTCGTTGAGGGCAGCCTGCATCATGTGGACGAAACTCTGCACGTCCGCGCAGCCATGGCTGATGGATGCATCACCGAGTGTCTGATCACACACGAGGACGTAGCGGCTTGGCAAAGGTTCCGGGAGATCACGCTCCGCGTTGTACTTCGAGAGGCGCTCAGAGCGCCACATCGCGATAATGCTGCGCGCCCGCTCAAATTCGACTTGCGACAGAGTGGTTTGCGAGAGACTCTCAAGGTCGCTGGGTTCGGTGCAGTCGTAGTAGATGCCTTTTCCGTCAAGCACGAGAGACACTGATGATTCACAGCGACCAACTGAGCGTAGAAACCCATCCTCCACGAGGCGAAATGCCCGCCCATGATGCGCAGCCAATGACATCGCACGCCGGCCGGACCATTTTCGTCCCCAACCCAATATCGTGTTTCCCTTCAAGCGCAGGACACGACTGTAAAACACTGGGGTGGCTCCAAGGACGGTCGACAATGGTAGCGATCGCGCCAAGAGCAAGCTGGTGCATGCATATTCGATCTTATGCGATGCCATCGCCGTGCGCAGACATTGCAAACACCAATGGGGCGCGGATAAAAATCGTGCGCACCATTTGAGCAAGATCGAGGGAAGGCTTGGCACATTTTCAGCCATCTGCCCGGAACCCCGATCTTGCGAGCCATCGCTGAGTGTAGCACCGCTGGCAGGCACCGTCCGGTGTTGGGTAGCCCGTCCCCAAAACTTCAACCCGCTCACGGATACCTAGCGCCGCCTGACAAGCGACATTAATGAAATGCGTAGCGTTGTGCGTAGACGTACCGTTCCAGCCTTTCGGATCCGCTCCTGCAACGCTGAAATAGCGCAGTGCTCCAAATTTCAGCCTATGTGTTGCAGCTACATCGGCAAGTGTGATTCCGCTCAAAGGCCTGGAACGGTCATGCAGCGAAATCGAAGAAAATTGAGTTTCTTCCCGCACGGGGTCCAAGTTGGCCACGCCGTAAACAGGAACAGTTGACGAGAGAATATACTTCACGCCAGCGTGCACTGCCGCCTCAATCAAATTGTGCGAAGCGGCGGTGTTGTTGGCATAATACCTGAGCGAACCCTCGGCCGATTGTGGCACAGCGATGGAGCCAACAAAATGGATAATGTCAGAAATTCCGTACTCGACGCCATGCGCCTTGATGAGCGGTATGTCCGCGAGATCACCCCTGACCACTGCGACATGCCTATCTACGGCGCATTCATGTCCAGTGCTCAAATTGTTGAGCACGACGACGCGCTCTCCGGCATCAAGCAGGTCGCGTACCATGAGGCTGTCGCTATAACTCGCGCGACCGGTAATGATGCTCGCTCGAGCAATTACTTTCGCCATAGAAACACCTCTACGGCAAATTGGAAATGGTGCAGACAACCTGCCTTGGGTCGTTCCTACGCACTTCAATTTTCATTAGCCGGAAGGACGGATCGACGCATTTGAATACTGTCCGTCGTCAGATAATTTGGGACAGTTGAGCGCGCTTTCGTTTGGAGGCTCTGGCTCATCCTTGATTGAGTTTATGCGTTTTCAGTTTGGTGGCGCAAGCGCCGCTTGAGCATGGTTTT
>NZ_JAWLVI010000011.1:0-52044 GCF_033100795.1 Pseudothioclava alba | reverse complement strand
TGCTCCTTCAGGATGCCAATGATTTGCACTTCGCTGAAACGGCTTCTCTTCATCGTCTGTCTCCTCAGTTGGAGAACAGCCTAACCTCAAATCGAGGACTTTTCAGGGGAGCACGTCACCCGAGACCATGTCCTTGCGCAAGCGAGACGCGCGCGATGTGTCGATCAGCGGCAGGGTTCTGCATACTGATTTCATGGGGTCGGTGATCCGCGCCCGGGTAGATGTCGAGGGGCAGCCGGTCTCGATTGACATGTTCAACCAAAACGACCTCACCTTGCCTCAGCCCGGCGCTACGGCGGACCTATTCTTCTCTCCCGATGACCTGTTGGTGCTTCCAAAATGATCTTCCCTGGCTTTGATGCCCCCGGCCGCTTCTGGCGCGGCAATCTGCACACCCATTCGCACCTCTCGGACGGCTGCCTGTCGCCCGAAGAGGTTTGCCGCCGTTATGCTGCCGAGGGGTATGACTTTCTGGCGCTGACCGACCATTTTGTCGGTCTGTATGGTTATCCGATCGTCGACACGACCGGATGTCGCCACGAGGGTTTCACCACCCTTTTAGGGGCGGAGCTGCATTCCGGCGCGATGGAAAACGGAGAGCTGTGGCACATCCTCGCGGTCGGCTTGCCCGCCGATTTTGCGCCCTCGCATGCGCCTGATTTCGCCCCCGTGGAGGGACAGGAAACCGGCCCCGAAATTGCGCGCCGCGCCCGCGAGGCGGGGGCTTTCGTGGCGGTGGCTCATCCGCACTGGTCGGGGCTGACGCTGGCGGACGCCCGCAGCATCGACGCCGCCCATGCGGTCGAGGTCTATAACCACGGCTGCTTTGCCGGTTGCGATCGGGGCGAAGGTTTTCACATTGCCGATCTGCTTCTGAGCGAGGGGCGTGATGTTACCCTGATCGCCACCGATGACGCGCATTTCACCGAACCCGATCACTTTGGCGGCTGGGTCATGGTCAAGGCCGAGGAAAACACCCCTGAAGCCCTGTTGACGGCGCTTAAATCGGGGGCGTTCTATTCTTCGCAGGGGCCGGAAATTCGCCACGTCGAGCTAAAAGGTGATCGGATCGTGGTCGAATGTTCGGCCGCGGCCTCGGTCATCGTGCAGGGGGCGGGTAGTGCCGCTCGGGCGCTGCATGGCCAGTCTCTCACCCGCGCCGAGATGACGCTGGAACGGTTTGTGGCCTCCGATTGGCTGCGGGTGAGCGTGATTGACCGTGCTGGAAAACGTGCCTGGACAAACCCGATCCACCTTGCGCCAGATGATGTGCCGCGCTGAGTATGGCTAGGTCCGTTCCGATGGATGAGCAAGCATCAATGTGGCGAGAACGTGTGACCGGGACGAATTTATGGCCCCATTCGTGCTGAAGGCTGGCAAGGGACAGCCTGAGCGGTGCTATCGCTTTATCTAAAGGTCATCCGCTGGGGCTGGTTCTAACTCCCGAACGTCCTCCTGGCTAGGATCGCAGTGACATCGCGTCGTCCCCTCACGGGGGCGTGCTGGATGTGGCAAAGTCGAAGGGCTTCTACACTGGCGAAAACCCCGTCAACACGATCCGCGATGCCAAGGTTTTGCCGCGCGTGAAGCAGAAGGTGCAGCGCCACAACCCCGCGTGGACGCGAAGCGGGTCGCTGGCGCGCACAATAAGCGCGGGCAGATACTTGATAAGCGGCAGGTCGCTCACCGCGTGGCAGGCGACGTCCCACTTGGACCTCCCTGACAAGGGACGGAGCGCGACGCGGCAGGTATCCCCGTGATCGGGCGCAACTCCCTGTTGCAACAATATTGCAAAAGCTGCCCATTGCCATTGATGCGCGTCGCCGACGCAGGTCAGGCCGTGTCAGTCACCCGCTGACAAATCAAGAAAATCATCGACGAAATGCGCCAATAGTTCGGGGCGTGAGGAAACTCCTGATTTCTTGAAGATCGAGGTCAGGTGCGATTTGACTGTCCCCTCGCAACAGCCGCGCATTTCGGCGATTTCTGCGATGCGCAGCCCTTTGACCGTCATCAGCGCGATCTCGGTCTCGGCAGGCGACAGCCCCCATTCGTGAAAGCGATGATCGACCAGACCAGCAAATTCGCTGCGCACACCGGCCAGACGCTCTTTCATCCGCCGGATCGCTGCGCGTTGTAACAACAACTGGCGCGAGGACTGATAGAAGGCAAAATACAGCAGTGCCGTCGCCAATATTTCGGACACCAGCAAAACCGGCCCGTGCTCGGCCTCTTGCGACTCTTCAGAAACCGAGGCGTGAATCTCGAGCGAAATGTCGATTGTCAGGATGACCGCGCAAACAAAGTGGATCAGCGACAGGACAATCAGCCCGAATTTTCCCGCGAATGAGAACGAGAAGCCCGATTTCGAGGTATTTACGCCTAAAATAGCATCCATGACCGCCCTAGACTTTCGTCTAGTCCTCCTGAACTTTGATCTTGTTTCACGCTGTTGCGGCATCCTTCCGCAATTATCCCATTGATTGCAACCATTCAATCACGCCAACGTGAGGCCGATCGGAGTCGATCGAAACGCGCAAACACCAGCAGTTGAACCCAACAAAATCAGAGAAGGACACACAGCATGACCATCCTAAATCGAGCATTCGCTGTGCTGACGGCAGTTTCGGTAGGCGCGGTAGCAACGGCAGCATTCGCAGAACCGGACCAGGGTTCGATCGCACGCGGCGGGAAACTTTACGACAAGTGGTATAAGGTCGTGAAAGCGGACGTCCCGGCAGAGTCGCACCCGCTTTATCCGGCCAGCAACGAGAAATACGCCAAAGACCCGGCAAGCAACTGGCGCTGCAAAGAGTGCCACGGCTGGGACGGCATGGGTGTGGACGGCGCCTATAAGTCGGGCAGCCACGCGACCGGCATCAAGGGCATCAACGGCATGGCGGGCGCCGATCCGGCAGCAATCGTCGCGGTCCTGACCTCAGCGGATCACGGCTTTGGCGACAAGCTTTCGGAAGAGAACCTGAACGATCTGGCCAACTTCGTGGCTTATGGTTCGGTCGACTGGAGCCTCTATATCAACGAAGACAAGTCGATGAAGGGTGACGCGGCCAAAGGCGCACAAGTTTACGGCACGATCTGCGCCAACTGCCACGGGGCAGACGGCAAAGAGCCGAAAGAGATGCCGCCGCTTGGCTCGCTCATGGGGAACCCGTGGGAAGTGATGCAAAAGGTTCTGAACGGCCAACCCGCCGAGGTGATGCCTGCACTGCGCGCCATCGACCATCAGGTTGCTGCGGACATCCTCGCGCATATCGCAACGCTGCCGCAAGAATAACACCCGCGGCTTAGACCTATCTTGACCGGCCGTCGGACAGCACCCCTCTCCGGCGGCCTTTTCCATAAGAAAAGGGGGCTTCAATGCTTTCGTTCATTCGACGGCTGTTTCGCTGGTATTTAAGGCCGAGCGTGCAGATCGGGCAGGGCATTTTGCTGACCATCGGGATCGGCGCAGGGATCGTTCTCTGGGGCGGGTTCAATACCGCGATGGAGGCGACCAATACGCTGGAGTTCTGCATCTCGTGCCACGAGATGGAGGACACGGTCTATCAGGAATACAAAACTTCCGTTCACTACAAGAACCCCGCCGGTGTGCGCGCGGTTTGCTCGGATTGCCACGTTCCGCATGAATGGGGCCCGAAGGTTGTCCGCAAGATCAAGGCCTCCAACGAGATCCTGCACAAGCTCCTTGGCACGATCAACACGCCCGAGAAGTTCGAGGCGAAACGCGCCGAGCTTGCCGGTCACGTCTGGGAGACAATGAAGGCGAACGACTCGCGCGAGTGCCGTAACTGCCACAGCTTCGATGCGATGGACTTTGAGCATCAGGCCCGCCGCGCTCGTGAAAAGATGGAGCCGGTCGCTTTGGGCACCGATCTGTCCGAGGGCAGCACCTGCATCGACTGCCACAAGGGGATCGCGCATAAGCTACCCAAGGTCGAACGCGACGACTAAGGTCTACGCCTTCTGAAAAACAAAAGCCCCGGCTTTCCCGCCGGGGCTTTTGTCGTGTGTCGACGTTTACTCATCCGTCGACAGCTCCAGAAAATCATCGACAAAATGCGCCAGTAGCTCTGGTCGCGACCGTGTGCCCGATTTGCGGAAAATGCTGGTCAGATGCGATTTCACCGTGGCTTCGCTGCACTCGCGCATGGTTGCGATTTCGGCAATCCGCAGCCCCTTGACCGTCAGCATCGCGGTCTCGGTTTCGGCTGGCGACAGCTCCCATTCATGGAAACGGCGCTGCACCAGCCCCGCGAAGTCGTGACGCACCCCGTCCAGACGTTGCTTGGCCCGATGGAGGGCGGCGCGATGCACCAGTATGTGTTTGGACGACAGGAAGAACGCAAAGAACAAAAGCCCCGTCGCGAACGCCTCGGTAATCAGGTGGAACAGACCGTGCTCCGGCTCGGCCTGATCGTCCGTCAGGTTGGTGTGGATCTCGAGCACGACATCGACAGTCAGAATAACCCCGCAAACGAAATGGATCACCGAGAGAGCAACCAGCCCCCCTATCCCCATCAGCGACGAGGAGATACTCGTTCTAGGTGTATTATTCGCGAAAAATGCGTCCATAGGCATTCATACCTTTGTCGTAGTGGCCCCAACTTTCATCTATTTCCGGTATTCAGCGGCATACTGCAGCAATTGAGCGTTTGATTGCAACAACCCGATCACGCCAGTGTGACATTACGCTGAAGTCATATAATGCGAAGGGCGCGCAACCGGGAAGTCACAGGGAGGCAGTCCCCGTTGTTCGCATCGTATAATTTTCTGAATTAACCAGTATTCGCAACGGCATAGGCAACTAGTTTCGTGCCTGCTCCGTTCGTCCCTTCGCATCAGCGCACGCGCCGCTGCCACAATGGCGCGCATGACGAAAGCAATTCGCTTTCGACAACAGGGAAGGGAGAGAGAAAACATGAACCATAGGACTACAGTCATAAAAACGGGTCTGGCGATGATCGCCGCCCTGACGCTTTCAACCGGCGTTCAGGCCGACGGCGTCAAGTCCATCAACGAGGCATATCTGGAAGATGTGCGCGCAGGGCGCATTTCGATCGAGGGCGATCATGCGGCGGTCACCGAGCTGATCCTCAAGCGCAACATTCCGATCCCCTACAGCTATATCTCGGAACTGATGGCCTCGCCCAACGCTTTCGGTTCGGGCCCGGCCTGCATCGTCTGCCACTCGTCGAACGATCCGGCGCAAAGCTATCGCGGGCTTGACCTGTCCACTTGCGACGGCATCAAGCTCGGCTCGACCGAGGCTCCGGCCCGCCCGCTATTCGTAGCCGGTCAAGACCCCAAGCGCGAAATCCTTGGCCGCCGCCTGCGCAATAACCGGATGCCGCTGGGAATCTCCTTCGACGTCGATCATGGCTCGGATGCAATCAAGACGGTCGAAGTCTGGATCACCGATGGCGCCCAGAACGACGAGAACTTCAAAACCGCTGTTCTGCCGCTGTTCAACACCGAGAGCGTTTTCGGCCCCGACACGCCCGCCTGCTCTGATTGCCACATGTCGAACGAAGAACCTCCCAGCTTCCACGAGCTGGACCTGACCTCGTACGAAGGCATCATGCTGGGTGCGGATTCCGTGGCTAAGGGCGTCGACAAGGCGACCAAGGTCATCATCCCGGGCCACCCCGAGCAAAGCGGCGTGTTCCAGCACCTCACCGAGGACCGTATGCCGCCGGGCATCGACCCGTCCGAAGACCGCGACCACCCCAACACGCAAATCCTGTTCGCGTGGATCAAGCAGGGCGCGCAATGCCGCTAAGGCTGACGCGGCGCACTGTGGTGCAATCCCTTCTCACCGGCCTGACGCTCGGGCCGGTGAGAGCTTTTGCGGATAGCTACGACCCGCTGAGCGCGCGCTGGATGTGCCCGACCGACAACAGCCGGATCACGCCACTGAGCGAGGCGGCGGGGCGGCTGTTCTACGCGGGCGACCGGACGCTAGGCGCGGTCTCGGTGGCAAGTGGCGAGCCGCTTTGGACGCAGCCCCACGGCGCCGCCGATCCGGCGGTGTTTCGCCCACGCCTCACCGATAGCGGGCTGATGGTGGTTGGCGGGCGCAGTTGGCTGGCCGCCTACGATCAGGCCAGCGGCGCCGAGGTCTGGCGCTATGCTGCTCGCATCCAGACCGGCGTTCCGCTGATTGACGGCGCGGTAATCTGCTTTGGCGACGGGCACGAGATCGTCACCCTTGATGCCGCCACCGGCGCCGAGCACTGGCGCTTTGCGGGTGTCCCCGACACGCTGGCCAGCTATGCGCCGACGGCGTCAGAGGATATGATTATCGCCGGTCCGGGCGATGGCCGCATCTATGCGTTGGACAAGGCTACGGGCGCGTTGCGCTGGCAGCAGGACGTCCGCGACCGCTGGCAATACCTGCGCCAGATCACGGTGGCCGACGGGATTCTGGTCGCCGGAACCTACAAAGAGTTCCTGACCGGCCTTTCGCTGGAAGACGGCTCGAAGCTCTGGAGCTTTAACGCGGGCAATTTCATCAACTCGCAGCATGTCGCGGATGGCGCGGCCTTTCTGTGGTCGCCAACCGGCTGGGTCTATTGCATCAGCCTCGCCTCGGGGCGGGTGCGCTGGCGTCACCGCACCACGGACTATAATGGCAGCGCGGACAACTGGGCCTCGGTTCTGGCCGAGATCGCCTCGCAGGACGGGCGGCTTTTTGTCCTCTCGATGGATAACGTGCTGCATGTGCTGGATATGAAAAACGGCGAAGAACTGGCCGCACGCAAGGTGCCTGCCAAAATCCGCCACGCGGTATTGCCCTTGGCGGGTGGCGCGGGGATCGCCTTCCCGACGACCTCGGCGGAGATATTGCTGACTGAGGGAATATAAGCCCCGGAACGAGGCCGAATTAGAAAGGCCGGAGGTCACCCTCCGGCCTTGGCTTTGTCGGGTCAGAGGGCTTTTTTCAGCGCCTCGATCAGATCGGTTTTCTCCCACGAGAAACCGCCATCGGCCTCGGGCGCGCGACCGAAGTGGCCATAGGCAGCGGTGCGGGCGTAAATCGGTTTGCACAGATCCAGATGCGTGCGGATACCGCGCGGCGTCAGGTCCATGCACTGGGCGACGATACGCTCGATCTCTTCGTCCGGAACCTCGCCCGTGCCGTAGGTATCTGCATAGATCGACAGCGGCTTGGCCACGCCGATCGCATAGGACACCTGGATCAGGCATTTCTGTGCCAGCCCCGCAGCCACCACGTTCTTCGCCAGATAGCGCGCGGCATAGGCGGCCGAGCGGTCGACCTTGGTCGGGTCTTTGCCCGAGAACGCGCCACCTCCGTGGGGCGCGGCCCCGCCGTAGGTGTCGACGATGATCTTGCGCCCCGTCAGGCCCGCGTCGCCATCGGGACCACCGATCACGAAGGTTCCGGTCGGGTTGACCCACCATTCGGTCTCTTCGGTGATCCAGCCGGCGGGCAGAACCTCGCGGATATATGGTTCGACAATCGCGCGGATGTCATCCGAGGTCTGGCTTTCATCGGCGTGCTGCGTCGACAGCACGATCGAGCTGACGCCGACAGGCTTACCGCCCTCGTAGCGCACCGAAAGCTGCGACTTCGCGTCGGGGCCGAGCGTGGGTTCAGCGCCCGATTTGCGCGCCTCGGCCAGACGGCGCAGGATCGCGTGCGAATACTGGATGGGGGCGGGCATCAGCTCGGGGGTTTCATCGGTCGCGTAACCGAACATGATCCCCTGATCGCCTGCGCCGTCTTTGTCGACGCCCTGGCTGATATGCGCCGATTGCGGGTGCAGATAGTTCGCGAACTGGAGCGTCGCCCAGTGGAATTTCTCTTGCTCGTAGCCGATGTCCTTGACGCAATCGCGCACGATTGAATCGATCCGGCCCATGAAATCGGCCAGCCGCGCCTGATCGGACAGGCCGACCTCGCCGCCGACGACAACCTGATTGGTCGTGGCAAAGGTTTCGCAAGCGACGCGCGCATTCGGCTCTTCGGCGAGAAACGCGTCAAGCACCGCATCCGAGATCCGGTCACAGACCTTGTCGGGGTGCCCTTCCGAGACGGACTCGGAAGTAAAAATGTAGTTCTGTCGTGCCATTGGGAAGTGCTCCATTACTAATCCCCGTCACGCCAGGAAGCCGTTGTGACGGTTCGATGGTCCTGCCTAATGCCGGAAGCGGCGGCGGTCAACCAAACTTGAGTAAAATAGTGAATTAAAGACCAAGATCGCGACAATTAGTCCGATCACCGGCCAGTCGCCAAGTCGCGCATAGGTGGTCTTTGGCAAGGCGACCGGCAAAGGCACGTCGATCACGCCCTGCGCTCCCATCCCGAGCGAGGCCGTCACGCGCCCGCGCGGATCGACCGCCGCGGAAATGCCGGTATTGGCCGAGCGCATGAGCGGCAGCCCCTGCTCTATAGCCCGAAACCGTGCCTGGACCAGATGTTGCTCCGGTCCCGCACCGTCGCCAAACCACGCGTCATTGGTGATCTGCAAGAGCCAGTCACCCCGCGCAGCGATCGCACGGATGTCTTGCGGGAAGACCGCCTCGTAGCAGATCAGTGGCACAACACGCCCCAGCGGCCCCAGATCAAGCAGCGCCTCACCGCTGCCCGAGGAATAACCATTCCCCGCCTGCGCGGCGAAGGCGCTGATCCCGACGCCGGACAGCGCATCGCCAAAGGGAATATACTCGCCAAACGGCACCAGATGCGTCTTGTCATAAAGCGCGCTGACCGTGCCGTCGGGGGCTATCACCGCGAGCGAATTGAAGAACCGCGCGCCCTCCGCGCGTTGAATGCCAAGCGCAACCGGCACCCCGCCTGCAGCTTCAGCGATCACCTCTAGCCCTCTGGGGCTGTCGTCCAGAAGAAACGGAACCGCGGTCTCGGGCCAGATCACCAGATCAGGGCGTTTGCCAGCTTCGGGTGGCGCCGCTGTCAGATCGAGATGGCGGTAGAAAAACTCGCGCGCATAGTCGGGCTGCCATTTCAGGTGCTGTGCCGCGTTGGGCTGCACGATGCGGATAACGGCGGGGTCGGTGCTCTCGGGCAAGGGGGCGTCCAGCGCGGATTGTCCTTGCAGCCAAAGGGCGCCACTCGCCGCGAGCAGAGCCGCAGCAGCCCCCCCTCCCGACACGGGCCGCGCCCGGAACAGCGCCGGAAGGGCGGCAAGCAGAACCGTCAGCAGGCTTAGCCCGATCGGCCCGATCAGTGCCGCCGCCTGTGCCAGGGGCGTGTCGATCCAGATATGCCCCAGCAACACCCAAGGGAAGCCGGTAAAAACATAGCTGCGCAGCGCATCCGAAGCCGCAAGCCCGATAGCCACGCCGAAAGCGCGCGACCCACGGCCCGCGCGTGACATACCCCCCAGCCAAAGCGCCAAGCCCCAGAAAACACCCATTCCCGCGCACATCAGCACAAGGGCAAACGGGGCCATCCACGCGTAGACCTCGGCCTCCACAAAGAACGGCTCGACGATCCAGTTCATCGTGACAAGTGCATAGCCGAACCCTGCCGCAAAGCCGATCCACGCGCGATGCGCAGACGGCATTTCGCGTGCGGCGAGTGCGATCAGCCCCGCAAGCGCGGCCAGCGTCAGCAGCCAAAATCCGAAGGGCGCCTGCCCAAACCCAGCAACTGCGCCGCCAGTCAGGGCAAGGCCGAGCACCCGCCATTCGGGGTGACGACGCGCGCCAAACCAGAGCGCCACCCGCGCTTACTCCGCAGGCGCCACGCCCGGCAGGCGCACGCGCAAACGCTTGATCCGGCGCGGGTCGGCATCAACGATTTCGTATTCCACGCCGTTTTCGGCGACGATCACTTCGCCGCGCGCCGGAACCCGTCCGATCTGCATGAACACCAGCCCCCCGAGTGAGTCGACCTCGTCATCCTCTTCGGGGCGGGCTAGCTTTATACCGATCTCGGTCTCAAACTCGCCCAAGGGGGCGCGGGCCTGCACGGCCCACTGTCCGGGCTTTTCCTGTGTCCAGAAGCGGCCCTCGGCCTCGTCGTGTTCGTCCTCGATCTCGCCGATGACCTGCTCAATCAGATCCTCCAGCGTCACCAGCCCGTCCACGCCACCGTATTCGTCGATCACCAGCGCCATATGAATGCGCTGAACCTGCATCTTCTGCAGAAGCACACCTATCGGCATCGAGGGCGGCACATACAGCAGCGGCCGGACGAGTTTCTTCACCGAAAACCGGCCCGAGCCGGATTTTCCGAACCCGTGTTCCAGCGCGAGATCTTTTAGGTGCACCAGCCCCAAAGGCGTATCCAGCGTTTCCTTGAAGACCGGCAGGCGCGAATAGCCATGCTCGCGGAACACGTCGACCAGCGCATCGCGGGTGATGTCGGCGGGCACAGCCACGATCTCGACCTTGGGAATGGCGACCTGTCCCACACGCATCTTGCGCAAATTCCCAAGCCCTGGCGGTGGCGCGGCCTCGGGCGAGGCGCTCACGGCAACAGGCTCGGCCTCGGGCTCGGCGCCCCCCAATGCTTCGAATATCCTGCCGAAAAATCCGCGCGAGGCGGCTTCGGGCGAACTCTCGCCGGCGTCGTCACTCGACGCGGGCGCGTTGGCGGAGGATCCCCCGTCAGCGACTTGTCCCATCGGTCCTTTCCAAATCAAACGGCATGTCGTGCCTCAGATTTACTCATATGGGTTAACAATCCCCATCTGTTCAAGGATGCGGATCTCGATTCCTTCCATCAGCGCGGCATCTTCGTCACGAATATGGTCATATCCCATGAGATGCAGTAGCCCATGCACCAGAAGATGCGTCACATGATCGGCAACAGGTTTACCCTGCTCCGCCGCTTCACGCTCGCAGGTCTCGACGGCAATCGCAATATCGCCAAGCGTGATCGCGCCGAATATGTCGGGTTGCGGCGCCTCGGGCGCAGCGCCCGCCTTTTCGGTGCCGCGTTCTTCGGCAGGCCAGCTTAGAACATTCGTGGGGCGTGGCTTATCGCGAAATTCGTCGTTCAGTTCGGCGATGCGGGCATCGGAGCACCCCAGAAGCGACAGTTCACACATCTCGGGGGCCAGCCCGAACTCTTGCGCCACCGCCGCCGCGGCCCGTTCGGCCAAAGCCTCAAGCCCAAGCGCCTCCCATCGGGCGTCTTCTATATCAATGTCGATCTGCATGGTCATAGGCCGCGCGATACTCCCTTGCCGGAGCAAAGGAAAGGGGGACAGCGCCCCCTTTTCTCACGCTTCGTCGGCCTTGTCATAGGCCTCGATGATCCGCGCGACCAGCGGGTGACGCACCACATCCTTGGCGGTGAAGTAATTGAAGGCCACGCCCTTTACACCGTCAAGAATCCGCTCGGCATCGGCCAGCCCCGAGGGCATCCCGCGCGGCAAATCCACCTGCGAGCGGTCGCCGGTAATCACCATCCGCGAGCCCTGCCCCAAGCGCGTCAGGAACATCTTCATCTGCATCGTCGTCGCGTTCTGCGCCTCGTCCAGCACGACAAAGGCGCTCGACAGCGTCCGACCGCGCATAAAGGCCAAAGGCGCAATTTCGATCCGCTTTTCTTCCATCAGCTTGGCAAGCTGCTTCGAGGGCAGAAAATCGTTCAGCGCATCGTAAAGCGGCTGCATGTAGGGATCGACCTTATCCTTCATGTCGCCGGGTAAAAAGCCCAAGCGCTCGCCCGCCTCGACCGCCGGGCGCGAGAGGATAATCTTGTCCACATGCCCGCCGATCAGCATGGTCACGCCCACAGCGACGGCCAGATAGGTCTTGCCAGTGCCCGCCGGACCGATCCCGAAGGCCAGCTCATGTTCGAACAGACTGCGGACATAGGCTTTTTGCGCGTCGGTGCGGGGTTCCACCTGCTTTTTACGGGTGCGGATTTCAAACTTGCCGGCCTCGAACATCTCAAGCTGCTCGTCCATCGTCGCGCCCGTGGACCCGAAATCGGCCATCCGCAGTGCGGCGTCAATCTCTTCGGCATCCAGAGGCTTGCCCTGCTCAAGCCGTTGATAGAGGTGATGCAAAATGCCCGCCGCCTGCAACTGCGCCTCGGGCGCCCCCACAACGGCAAGCTGGTTGCCGCGTCGCAGGATGTGAACCCCAAGCTTGTGCTCGATCTGGGCGAGGTTACGGTCGAACTCGCCGCAAAGGTCGATCAACAGCCGGTTATCAGGAAACTCAAGCAGCGTTTCATGTGCGTCTTGAGCGTTGGTCGGGGGTGAGATCGCGCTGAAGCCCAATACCGTCTCCCTGGCAGAGGTTGATAAAGATATGGTGCCTCTTGCCTCCCTCTAACGCAAGCAGTTGTTTCGCCCGAAAAGGTCGCTGCGCCAAAATTTCATAAAACGGCAATGAAAAAAGCCGCGCGGAAACCGCACGGCCCAAAACTGATGCTTCGATGAAATCAGAGCGGGTCTGCGATCGGCGAACCGGATTTGAACGGGCCGACCGCCGTCGATTTCGGCCCCGCGCCCGAGCAGATCGGCTTGCCGTAATCGTCCAGACGCGCACTCAGATAGCCTTCGATGCCATCGTCGATGATCCAGTGATCACACCCCTCCGGGTCGATCCAGACACCCGCCTGAAGCTGGCTCAGGTGCTTTTTGTCGGTGCCCCCGTCGTAGGTCTTATCAATACCCTTCACATCGCAGGCCGCGATGGTCGAGACCGCCCCGAACAGCATGGCTACAGTCACAAACTTCATCCTACTGGCCCCTTACTTCACACAGATAATTTCGACGCGGCGATTCTGCGCCATGCCAGCAGAGGTCGAATTGGTAGCGCGCGGTTGACGCTCGCCATACCAGTTCACCGCCAGAACATTTGCGCCCGTCGTCTGGGCGACCGATGCGACCGCGTTCGCGCGGCGCTTGGACAGACCCATGTTATATTCGTCCGATGCGCGGCTGTCGGTATGACCCGAAATAATAAAGGCGCGCGCCTGAGCGGTGCGGAAGAAGTTTTCCAGATACTTCCGCCCCGAGGCAGAGATCGCCGATTTATCGGTCGCAAAAAGCTGGTCCGTCGGCACGATGCCGCAGACGTTGCGGTGACAGACCGGGCGGCCATCGCGTGTCTTGCGGATGTCCATATAGCCTTCGGCGCCATCGTCCATCGCCCAGTGCTCGCACCCGTCGGGGTCGATCCAGATCGTGGGCACATAGCCCTCCATCTTGGACGACTGGGCCACAGCCGGAAGCGATGCAGCCCCCAGCACAAGCGATACAGCGGCCAGCGCCGCCACAGCGGGCCGCAAAATACGGGATGTCACAATCATTACTGCCTACGCCTCCTTGCGGGTAGTCGAGGACCGGCAGGCCCCACCTGACGATCAGAATATTACGCCAAGATTAGCAAAATTTGGGGGCAAGGAAAGGAAATTAATCAAAATGATGTATACCAAAGAAAGACAATCCCGCCCCCATCCGAACTTTTCACCGCACATAGAAACAAACTCCCGCAAACCGGTAAAAAAAACCTTAGCGAAATCGCCCGAATTTAAGAGGTAAGCACAAATATTCTGAAAAGGGGAACAGATGCGGACGGGTTGCACCGAGGCAACCCCTGATAAGAAGCGTTGGTGCTGGCGCTACCCTGTCGTTGCCCCAGCTCCAGCTATAGGGAACGCTGCCGTTCAGGATAGAAAGTCCAGGCCATGAACCGGCTGGTCTTTTGCCCCTGCGCCATCTCGACGACCCTGGACTCGGCCACCCGCGCCTTTTTCAGCAGTCTGGAAAGCGGCTTGAGGTTGTCTTTCTTCGACACCAGACAGGTGAACCACAGACATTGCTCGGCGAAAACCACGCTTTGCTCGATCATTCTGGCGATGAAGCCGATTTCCCCGCCGGGGCACCAAAGCTCTGCATTCTGGCCGCCAAAATTGAGCGCGGCCGAGTGCCCCTTGCCCAGGTTGCGCCACTTGCGGCGGGTGCCCGCTTCGGCCTGCGCAAGCGAGGCATGAAACGGCGGATTGCAAAGCGTGACGTGGAAAATATCGTCGGGACCGATAACGCCTTTAAAAATATCCTCAGGGTTTATCTGACGCCTGAGCCGGATATTCAGCCCGTTGCGCTGGCAGATCTCGCGCGCTGACCTGATCGAGGCGGGGTCGATATCAACGCCGGTAAACTCCCAGCCGTATTCATTCTGGCCGGTCAGCGGATAGACAAGGCTCGCGCCGGTGCCGATGTCCAACGCCTTGATGTCGGGCCCGCGCGGGATTTTCTGGCCATTACTCTCGGCCAGAAGATCGGCCAGATAGTGGATGTAATCGACCCGGCCCGGAATGGGCGGGCACAGGAAAGTGGCCGGAATATCCCAGAAATCAATGCCATAATACGCCCGCAAGAGCGCGCGGTTGAGCATACGGACTGCGACCGCATCCTGAAAATTGATCGTGACCTGACCGCGCGGGTTTTTGGTGGTGAAGGCCGCAAGTTCAGGCGATGCCTCGATCAGGCGATCAAAGTCATACCCCTCCCGATGCTGGTTGCGCGGGTGCAACATGGGTTTGACAGACATAGAAACCTTCTCGCCGGATGGTCAGGCAGATTACCTGACGAGGGGGCCAGCTTAGTGCGTTGTGGCGGCTTGCGAAATAGCAGAACGACCCGCAACCCCCGCTCGTGCAAAAGGCCAGTGCTGCCGCGCAGGATTGGAAAACCGACTTTCGGCTCATCTTGAATTCTACAGCCCCCGCATATGTAGAAACCCCTCCAGGCTCGCAATGACTTATTTCGCCAACTGATGTTGCGCGAGGATGGAGGCTGGCGCTATGAGGCGATCACAATAAATGCGAAAGGACGCCTCATGCGCCAAGGTTGCCTGCTGGCCACACTCTTCACGATCATTCCGACCATGATCTTCGCCGAAACTTTCTACTTTTCGGCGATTCCAGACGAAGACCAGACGGCGTTGGTTGCGCGGTTTACCAAGGTTGCCGACTATCTTGCGGGGGAACTGGGCGTTGATGTCGAATTTGTGCCGGTGAAAGACTACGGCGCCTCGGTCACGGCCTTTCGCAACGACCAGATCCAGCTTGCGTGGTTTGGCGGCCTGACCGGTGTGCAGGCACGGCAACTGGTGCCGGGCGCGCAGGCCATTGCGCAAGGGGCCGAAGACCCGCAGTTTGTCACCTATTTCATTGCGCATAGTTCCACGGGACTTACGCGGCAGGAGAGCTTTCCGCTTGACGCCAAAGGCATGACCTTCACCTTCGGCTCCAAAAGCTCGACCTCGGGGCGGCTGATGCCCGAGTATCATATCCGCGCCGAAACCGGCGCGGCGCCGGAAGAGTTCTTCTCGCGCGTGGGTTTTTCGGGCGATCACTCGCAAACCCTGCGGCTCGTGGCCTCGGGGGCGTGGCAGGTGGGCGCGCTGAATTATGCGGTTTACGACAAGGCTGCGGCCGACGCCCTGCCCGAGACCGAAACCGCGCATGTGATCTGGCAGACCCCGCCTTACCCCGATTACAACTGGACCATTCGCGGCGATGTTGACGCCCGCTTTGGCGAGGGTTTTGCCGACCGTGTGCAAGAGGCGCTGATCGGCATGGATGACCCGGATTTGCTTGCCAGCTTCCCGCGTCAGGCGTTCATCGCCGCGAAAAGCGAGGATTTCATCCCCATCGCCGAAACCGCGCGCGCGCTCGGCTTGCTGGAATGACACTGGCGCGGCTCAGTGCCGAACGGCTCGCCTATGGCGGCGCCACCGTCTTTGACGGGGTGTCGCTCGACATTCGTGCGGGCGAGCGTGTGGTGCTTGTCGGCCCGAGCGGCGCGGGCAAGACCACGCTGCTGATGGCGCTTCACGCGCGGATGGTGGCGGATGGACTGCGCGTGGCGCTCGCCCCACAAGAGGCGGGGCTGGTGCCGCAGTTGAGCGTGGTCAAAAACACGCTGATGGGGCGGCTTGACGATCACGGCGCGCTGCACAATCTGGCCAGCCTGCTCCACACGCCCAAACCCGCGCGGGCCGAAATTCTGGCGCTTCTGGCAGAGCTTGGGTTGGCCGAACAGGCGCAGCGCGCGGTAGAGGGGCTTTCGGGCGGGCAAAGGCAGCGGGTGTCGCTCGCCCGCGCGCTTTATCGGGGCGGTCAGGTATTTTTGGGCGATGAGCCGGTTTCCGCCGTGGATGAAACGCAGGCCGAGGCGCTTTTGGCGGTGGTGGCGCGGCATTTTGAAACCTCTGTTTTGTCGCTCCACGACCTCACGCTTGCGCGCAGCTTTGCGAGCCGGATCATCGGCGTGCGCAAGGGTGCGCTGGTGTTCGATGCCCCTCCGGCGCAGGTAACGCCCGCCCAGTTCGAGAGCCTCTATGCGGCCTGAGCCTCTCTCGCGGCGCGCCCTTGTGCTGGCCATGCTCGCGCTGGCGGTGCTGGCGCTGCCCTTTGCCGATCTGGCGGTTTCGGCGCATGCCCCCTGGGCGGCGCTTGCACGCATGGGGCAGGGGCTTTTGCACCCCGATTTTGCCGCCATCGAAGATCTTGGCGCGGCTACGGCGCGCACGCTGGCATTCGCGCTGGCGGGGGTTGCTGTTGGCGCGGTGGCGGGCCTCATCTGCGCGCCGTTTTACGCCTTTCGTCCGCTGCGCGCGGTGCTGATCGGCCTGCGCTCGGTGCACGAGCTTTTCTGGGCGCTTTTACTCATGCAGGTCACGGGCCTTTCGCCCACTACAGGCGTTTTGGCCATCGCGCTGCCCTATGCGGGGGTGTTTGCCAAGGTCTTTGCCGAGCTGATCGAAGAGGCCGACCCGGCCCCCGCCCGCGTGCTGCCCCCCGGCGTCGATGCGTTCTCGCGCTTTCTCTTCGCCCGTGCGCCGCTCGTGGCGGCCGATATGTGGTCTTACATACTTTATCGGGTGGAATGCGGGCTGCGCTCAAGCGCGGTGCTTGGCTTCATCGGCCTGCCTACGCTTGGATTCCAGCTCGATTCCTTTTTCCGCATCGGCAATTACGGCGCAGTGGGCGCGGTGCTGATGATTTACATAGCCCTCGTCGTGACCATCCGGCACTGGATGCGCCTTGCGCTGGTGCCGCTTTGGCTGGTGGCCTCGCTCTGGGTGCTCGGTGGGGTGAGCACGCCGCCGATGGGTGCAGGCGCGCTATGGCGATTTTTCACGGTCGACATCGTGCCCGCTCCGCTGCGCGAGGGGCACTGGGCCGATCTACCCGACTGGCTTGGGCCGATTGTCACCGGGCAAATCCTTCCCGCTACGCTGATCACGCTCATTGTAGCGCAACTCGCGCTGGTGGCGACGGGCGCGCTCGCCTTTGGCGGCTTTTCGGTGCTGGTGCGGCAGGTGGCGGGCTTTGCGGTTTGGCCCGCGCGTTTTGTCACCATCGTTTTGCGCACCATACCCGAATACATGCTCGCCTATCTCTTTTTGCAAATCCTCGGCCCGTCGATGCTGCCGGTCATACTGGCGCTTGCCATCCACAACGGCGCGATCATCGCCCATTTGCTAAGCCGTGAGGCAGAGGGGATTCTGGCAGGCCTGCGCCCCGATGCGCCGCGCGGGGCCGCGCTGTGGGGCTATGAGCTGGCGCCGCGCCTCTTTGGTCGCTTTCTGGCGCTAAGTCTTTATCGGTGGGAGATGATCCTGCGCGAAACCGCCGTGATGGGGCTGCTCGGCGTGGCAACGCTCGGCTTTTACCTCGATAGCGCGCTGGCCACGTTACGGCTTGACCGCGCCCTGATGCTGATCCTCGCCATCGCGGCATTGACGGCGGCCATAGATGCGCTTTCAAAGGCATTACGCGGGCGCTTGGGGGCCGCGTCTCTCAGCCTCGTTCAGAACAGAAGCGACACGCGGATTTCCGGAGTAGCCCCCACCAGCCCGGCCGTGACGGAAATGGGTGCCAACACCCAGGCTAGGGCGTGCGTGCCGCGGGAAATGCAGGAGCACCTTACATCCGCATTGTCAGATCGGGAAACGCGTTTCGGGTTGCAAAGCCTCTTGCGGCAAAGTAGGTGAAAATGTGCTTGGAACGCCGCCTGCAGATAACGGCATCGACCCGAAAAGGCGCTTAATGATTGTCAGCATCGTCATACGCACCGTGAACGACGCAAAGCACCTTGGCTCTATCCTGAAGATGAGCGCTGTCCAGAGGGCAGGTTTTGAAGCCAAGGCCGAGCGGGTCGATAAAGACCTGCCCGCGAAACTAGTGCAAGGTGCAATAAACGGAGCGAGAAAATGCGTGTTCTGGTAACGGGCGGGGCTGGCTATATCGGCTCCCATACGCTGATTGAGCTCCGCGCGCAGGGGCACGAGGTCTTTGTCGTCGACAGTTTCGACAACTCCTCGCCGGAGGTTCTTGCTCGCGTGTCCGAGCTGACGCAGGCCACCGTCCCCTTCGCCGAGGTCGACATCCGCGATCGTGCCGCGCTGGGCGACGTGATGGCCGCATTTCGTCCCGACGCAGTAATCCATTTCGCCGGCCTCAAGGCGGTGGGGGAATCGTCGGTTATTCCGTTGCGCTACTATGATGTGAATATTTCGGGCACGCTTTCCTTGCTTGATGCGATGGATAAGGTCGGCTGCAAGCGGATCGTGTTTTCGTCTTCTGCAACCGTTTACGGCCTGCCGCAATACCTGCCCTTCGATGAGGATCACCCTTGCGCCCCGACGAATGTCTACGGCCAGACCAAGCATATGGCCGAGCAGGTCTTGCGGGACTGGGCTGCGGCAACGCCAGAGGCATCGGCGGTTCTGCTGCGCTATTTCAATCCGGTCGGAGCGCATGTTTCGGCGCGTCTCGGAGAAGACCCCAGCGACATCCCGAACAACCTCATGCCCTTCGTCGCACAAGTCGCTGTCGGGCGGCGGGAAAAGCTTTCGGTGTTCGGCGATGACTACGATACGCCAGACGGAACGGGCGTGCGCGACTATATCCATGTGAGCGATCTTGCCCGTGCGCACACGGCTGCGCTCCGGTTTGCCAACGGGTCCATCGGTGCGGAAGCGATCAATGTTGGCACAGGGCAGGGCTATTCTGTTCTGGAAATGGTGGAGGCTTTCGCGCGGGCCTCTGGGCGCGACATACCCTTCGAGATTGTCGCTCGCCGCCCCGGCGATATCGCCCGTTCGCTGGCCGCACCCGATAAGGCAAACAAGCTTCTGAACTGGCACGCCGAGAAAACCCTGGACGATATGTGCGCAAGCACATGGGCGTGGCAGTCACAAAACCCGAACGGGTTTCGCGAAGAGGGCTGACGTATCAGCCGGGTTGTATCCATCGACAATGGCGGAGCGTAGCGCGTCCCTCATGTCCTGATTACAAGTATCCGTCAGCGCGAAAGCTCACTTCGGTCTCGCAGCCGATAACGATGTGGTCGTGCAGGGTGATACCAAGGGGCTGCCCCGCGCTTTCGATAACCTGCGTCATCGAAATATCCTGTGCCGAGGGCGTCGGGTCGCCGGACGGGTGGTTATGCACCAGAATCAGTGCCGAGGCGTTCAGCTCCAGCGCGCGTTTCAGAACCTCGCGCGGATAGACCGGCACATGATCCACCGTGCCTTTGGCTTGCGGTTCGTCCGCAATCAGCACGTTTTTGCGGTCAAGATAAAGAACGCGGAACTGTTCAACCTCGCAGTGGTTCAGGATGGTGTGGCAGTAGTCGATCAAGGCGCTCCACGAGGTCAGAACGGGCCGGTTGATGACTTTCGAACGTGCGCTGCGCTGTCCGGCTGCTTCGGCGATTTTAAGCTCTTGAATGACCGCATCGCCAACGCCTGAAACCTCGGTCAGACGCGGGATCGGCGCGGCCAGAACACGCCCGAAATCGCCGAACGCATCAATCAGGCGCCGCGCGAGGGGTTTAACATCCTGCCGCGGGAGCGCGCGAAACAGTAGCAGTTCCAGAAGTTCGTAATCGGGCAGAGCATCCGCGCCGCCGTTCATGAACCGCTCGCGCAAACGCTTGCGATGGTCGCCCAGATAGGACGGAAGGCGCTGCCCTTTGGTGGGCAATGCGGGTGTTTCGCTGGCCTCGTCACTTTCCGCGAACAGCGGCAGATGTGGCTCAAAAAAATCGGAATGGTGCGACTGGTTCATTCCGAGATGCTTGGCGCCGCATGGTAAATTTTCAATTAACTTAAATAAAAAAGGCGTCCGAAGAGACCAGATAGCTTCGACTTCAAGGCGATCCAGTCGCCCAACAAGATGGTGGCGCCAGGCTCTTTCCCCCGCCGTGGGGCATTAACCGGGGCAAGCGCAGATTCACTTGCTCAACGGGGCATGACGCTTTGATCTGAAAGGAAGGATGGCTGGGGCGGTAGGATTCGAACCTACGGTGCGCGGTACCAAAAACCGGTGCCTTACCACTTGGCTACGCCCCAACGGTGGGCGGTGTTTAGCTAAGGCTGCGGCGGGCTTCAAGAGGAAAAATATACAAAATTCATTGCGAACCCCAGACGCAGGGTGCAAAGGCTGTCTGCATGAAAAAAGCTGATGTTCTTGTTCTTGGAGCGGGCGCTGCCGGATTGATGGCGGGCGCGGAAGCCGCGCGACGCGGGCGCGATGTGGTGATTCTGGATCATGCGCGGCACCCCGGCGAAAAGATCCGTATCTCGGGCGGGGGGCGGTGCAATTTTACCAACCGCGAACTAACCCGTCAGAACGCATCGGCCCGCTTTCTGTCGCAAAATCCGCGCTTCGCACTCTCGGCTTTGTCGCGTTTTACGCCTGCCGATTTCATCGCTCGCGTCGATCAGGCGGGGATCGCGTGGCATGAAAAGCATCTGGGCCAGTTGTTCTGCGATGGTAAGGCCACCCAGATCACCGACATGCTGGTAGACGATCTGCGCGCGGTTGGGGGCGCGTTGCATACAGGCTGCGCAATCGAGAGCATCGAGCGTCGAGGCGAGGAGTTTGTTGCGCAGACCTCCATGGGCGAGGTGCGCGCAACGTCGGTAATTGTTGCGACGGGGGGCAAGTCTATCCCGAAGATGGGGGCGACGGGGATCGGGTACCGGGTCGCCGAAGAGTTCGGCCTGCCAATTGTCGAGACGCGGCCCGCACTGGTGCCGCTGACCTTTGCCGAGCAAGAACTGGCGCGGACCGCCCCGCTTTCGGGGATTGCGCTGAAGGCACGCGTTTCGCATGGCAAGGTGGCTTTTGACGAAGATTTGCTATTCACGCATCGCGGCCTCTCTGGTCCTGCTATTCTCCAGATTTCAAGCTATTGGCGCGAGGGGGATGCGCTACGCGTCGACCTTGCCCCCGGGCGCGATATTGCGGCCGAAATGGCGGAGATTCGGCAAGAGGGTGGCAAGCTGGCGCCTCATAATGCGCTGGCGCGACTGCTGCCCGCAAAGCTTGCACAGGCGATATGTGCAGAGCTGGATATTCAGGGACGCCTGGCTGATCATTCGAACAAATCGCTCGCGCGGATCGGGGAAAGGCTTCACAACTGGCAGATCAAGCCTGTGGGGTCGGAGGGGTATCGCACAGCCGAAGTCACGCTCGGCGGGGTTTCGACCGATGCGCTGGATGCAAAAACGATGGAGGCCCGGACCGTGCCGGGGCTTTATTTCGTGGGTGAAGTTGTGGACGTCACCGGCTGGCTGGGCGGCTACAACTTTCAATGGGCCTGGGCGTCCGGCTGGGCTGCCGGGCAGGTCGCCTGATCTAGAGGGGCACTGCCGTGTAGCCTCGCCAGATGCGAAGATGAACAAGGAGCGATTTCAGGTGGAAAAGACGCTGAACCCGTGAACCATCTGGCGGTGCTTTTGATGCTCTTTTTTGGGCGGCTGCAGGATGATGCTCGGCTGCAGGGCATAGAGACAGCCATCGAGCGGCAGCAGCGTGTGGCGCCGGAAAGCGACAATCACGGCTTCCCCCTCGACGCTGAGAACAGTCGAATGCGCGTCCTTCGGACCCATCCGCACGTCCTCAACCGTCTGCCGCTTGCGCCACTTGGCTACCGTTTTGACATTGATCCCAAGTTCCCGACTCAGCGCCGCGTTCGAAGCGCACGATCGCTGTATTGCTGCTCTGACTGCGTGCGTGGTCGTGGCGCTGCCGTGAAGAATTTGTCCCATAGTGCGTCCTTAGGATGGTCACAGATAAGCAGACCATCACACACTGGGACTAAACACCTAGTCGGCGTTTTCTTTCGCCCCATGAAACTCGAAAAACACTGCTGAAATATCATCGGTTTGCGCGCCGCAGGCGAAAGCATCAATGCTCCAGTAAAGCGCATCAAGAAATTTCTGGCCTCGCAGATCAGCAGAGTTTTGCATCAGCCGCTCAAGCCCCTCGTCTCCCAGCATTTCATGTTTACCATCAGAGGCTTCGGTCATGCCGTCCGACATCAGGAGCAGCCGGTCGCCGGGCTTCAGGGTTGTATTGAAAGCTTCGTATTTTGCGCCGGGCAACAGGCCGACAGGCAGGCCACCTGAACCGACAAATTCGACCGATCCATCCGCACGCTGCACCGCCGGATAGGGGTGCCCGGCCTGAACCATGCTCACCTCGCCCGAGATCAGATCGACATCGGCGTAAATTAGCGTGAAATAGGCCTCGGTCTCCATTTCATCCAGAATCAGGGCATTCAGATATGCGGCGACATCCGCCGGCGGTCGCCCGTCATAAATCCCGTATTCTGTCAGGATCAGGGCGACGTTCTGCTCGGGCGCGCTGCCCGACAGATACGCGGCCAGCCGCGCCGTCATCAGGGCACTTGCGATGCCATGCCCCGAAACATCAATGCCGAACAGTCCGACCCGCGTTGCGGTTATCGGGAAAAATCCGACCAGATCGCCGCCAACATGCCCCGAGGGCCGCAGCATCAGCGTTACTTCCGCCGATCCAAAGGAACGGTATCTCTCTTTGATAAGGCTTTGCTGGAGTTTTCGCGCCTCGTCCAGATCCCGGTCGATCGCCTCTTGCGCCACTTGCAAGAGACGTTTCTTTTCAAGCAGTTCACGTTCCATCCGCAAGATACGCTCCCCGGCGGCGATCCGTGCGCGAAGCTCGTCCCCGTTGACCGGCTTGGAGAGGAAATCGTCCGCGCCGCTCTCGAGGCCCATAGCGACCTCGTCCTTCTCTGTCTTGGAGGTGAGCAGAACAAAGTAGCCATAACTGGCGCGGCTCATCTCACGGAAAATGCGGCAAAATTCCACACCGGTCATTCCCGGCATCATCCAGTCGGACAGCACAATATCAGGGTTATGGGTCCGGCACAGCTCGATCGCATCCTCGGCGCAGGCCGCCTCAATGACTTCGTATCCGGAACGGGCAAGCTGCGCCGTCAAAATGCGGCGCTGCATTCTGGAATCATCGACGACCAGAATGCGCCGCCGATCGGCGCAAGCTGGCTCTGTTCGATTTTCCGCAGCCATGTTTACATGCTCGGACAAGGCAAAAAATCCATTCAATTCAGTCTCCGCAGTCTTCGCACGGCCGTCTTAAAAAGCGGTGAATGGTTAAACGGAAAGAGCGATTAAACCTTCTGCAAGGAATCATCCCTAAGACTCGTATCCGGTGAAGAACAACAGGGCGGCTCGCGTCGTCCGTGTGGAGGTGGAGATGATTGATTGGGATCGGGTCGCTGAACTGCGATCGGAAATCGGCGCTGACGGCTTTGCCGAGGTGCTGGATCTGTTTCTGGATGAGGTCGAGGGCGTTGTCATGCGGCTCGGGTCACGACCCGAAAAGCTGGGCGACGAGTTGCACTTCCTGAAAGGGTCTGCGTGGAACCTTGGCTTTGCCGCCTTTGGCGCCATGTGCCAGGACGGCGAGCGGCGCGCGAATGCAGGCGATTCTGCCGCGATCAACGTGCGCGCCATCATCGAATGCTATGGCCAGTCGAAGGACATCTTCATGCAGCGTGCGGATGAGTTCTGTCAGGCGGCATAACGCTCAGATCAGAAATTCGGCGAGGATCGGGTCGCTGCTGATGTCCCGATAGGTGAATCCGGCCTCGTCGAGCTTCGTCTCCAGCAAAGTGAAGTTTTCGGCGGCCTTTGTCTCGATCCCGATCAGGACCGAGCCGAAGTTCCGCGCCGATTTCTTGAGGTATTCGAAGCGCGCAATATCGTCGTCAGGACCAAGCATCGTCAGGAATTCGCGCAAGGCACCGGGGCGTTGCGGCAGGCGCAGGATGAAGTATTTCTTCAGCCCCGAGAACCGCTGCGCGCGCTCCTTGACCTCGGGCAGACGCTCGAAATCGAAATTCCCGCCCGAGGTCACGCAGACCACGGTCTTGCCGCGAATCTGATCTGCAAGCTCGGGCAGAACATCGACCGAAAGCGCGCCAGCGGGTTCAAGCACAATCCCCTCGACATTCAACATCTCAAGCATCGTCACGCAGATGCGGTCTTCGGGCGCGCGCAGGATTTGCTCGGGCACGATCCAGTCGAGACGTTCATAGGGCAGCGCACCTATGCGGGCGACAGATGCACCATCGACAAAGCTGTCGACCTGATCCAGCGTCACCAGATGCCCCGCCGCAATCGCGGCCGTCAGGCTTGCGCCACCGACGGGCTCGACAAAGCGGTATTCGGTTTCGGGTGCTGTGGCGCGCAGATAGCCGGTAACGCCTGCGGCCAGACCACCGCCACCAACGGGCAGGATCACAACATCCGGCGCTTTCCCCAGTTGATCGAGGATTTCCACACCAACCGACGCCTGCCCTTCAATCACCGAGGCATCATCGAAGGGTGCCAGAAAATGCGCCCCGGCCTCGGAACAAAACGTTTGCGAGGCCGCCAGCGTCTGGTCGAAATAGTCACCCGTCAGCACGATTTCGATGGCGTCGCCGCCGAAGGTCCGGGTCTTGGCAATCTTCTGCTGCGGCGTCGTCACCGGCATGAAAATCGTTCCCTTCACACCGAAATGACGGCAGGCAAAGGCGACCCCCTGCGCGTGGTTACCAGCACTTGCACAGACGAAATGACCGGCATTCGGGTCACGCTCGCGCAGCTTGCGCATCGCGGTAAAGGCACCGCGGATTTTATAGCTGCGCACCGGCGTCAGGTCTTCGCGCTTGAGCCATATATCGGCCCCGTAGCGCGCGGACAGGTGGTCGTTGCGCTGCAAGGGCGTTGGTTCAAAAAGCGCGCGCAAGGCACGGGTGGCGGCGAGGGTGGAGAGCGCAAATTCGGTCATACGCCGATTAGACCCACCCTCGCGCGTTTGGCAAGCTCAGACGAGTTCGCGCTTCTCGATATAATGGCCGTAAACCGTCGTCAGGAGCGACAGCGTAAACATAGTCAGGAACCATTGCAGCGCGATGTAGATCAAGAACCCGATGACCGGGATCAGCATAAGAACCCCCATCAGAAGCCCAAGAAGCACACCAAGAACAACCAGAAGCACTGTCGCCATCAGGAAGGTGCCAAGCGTGCCCTCGGTCGCGCGCCAAGTGTCCCCGATGCCTGCGCCGTTCTCAAGCGCCGCGCCCGGAAGGCTGGCGCTGAGCCGCCAATAGGCCGCAAGGGCGAAAACCAGAAGCGCAAGCCATAGCATGCCAAAGGCATGTTTTATCAGGTTCCAAGACGTCATTTTGCCCTCAAAAAGGTTACTGGTTACACGCCGCTAGTTTTCCAAGAGGGTAAGAAATGTCATGCAACCGCCCCGCACCAATGTATCGGGAACAATTCGATCCGCCCACATCCGAAGCCAGCCCTTGAGATACAGGACAAAACGCACTATCCCGAGGCCCGAACAAGAATCCCGGAGATGCTGATGTCCGCGCCCAAGAAAGTTGTGCTCGCCTATTCGGGCGGCCTTGATACCTCGATCATCCTGAAATGGCTGCAAACCGAATATGGCTGTGAGGTAATTACCTTCACCGCCGACCTTGGTCAGGGCGAAGAGCTGGACCCGGCACGCAAAAAGGCCGAGCTTCTGGGCATCAAGCCCGAGAACATCCACATCGAAGACGTGCGCGAAGAATTCGTCCGCGACTTCGTGTTCCCGATGTTCCGCGCCAATGCGGTCTATGAAGGGCTGTATCTGCTGGGCACCTCGATTGCGCGCCCGCTGATCTCGAAGCGTCTGGTCGAGATCGCGCATGAGCATGGTGCCGATGCGGTGGCGCATGGCGCAACCGGCAAGGGCAACGACCAGGTTCGTTTCGAGCTGTCGGCCTATGCGCTTGATCCCTCGATCAAGGTGATCGCGCCGTGGCGTGAGTGGGATCTGACCTCGCGCACCAAGCTGATCGAGTTCGCCGAGCAGAACCAGATTCCGATCGCGAAAGACAAGCGCGGCGAGGCGCCCTTCTCGGTCGACGCGAACCTGCTGCACACCTCGTCGGAAGGTAAGGCGCTGGAAGATCCGGCCGCTGAAGCCCCCGAATACGTCTACCAGCGTACGGTCAGCCCCGAAGAGGCCCCGAACGAGCCGGAATACATCGAAGTTACCTTCGAGCGTGGCGATGCTGTTGCGATCAACGGCGAGGCGATGAGCCCGGCAACGATCCTGACCAAGCTCAACGAACTGGGCGGCAAGCACGGCATTGGTCGTCTGGACTTTGTGGAAAACCGCTTTGTCGGCATGAAGTCGCGCGGCATCTACGAAACCCCCGGCGGCACCGTTCTGCTGGAGGCTCACCGCGGCATCGAGCAAATCACGCTTGATAGCGGCGCAGGCCATCTGAAAGACAGCCTGATGCCCCGCTATGCCGAGCTGATCTACAACGGCTTCTGGTTCTCGCCCGAGCGCGAGATGCTGCAAGCGCTGATCGACAAGTCGCAAGAGCATGTCACCGGCACTGTCCGTCTGAAGCTTTACAAAGGCTCGGCGGTTTGCGTGGGTCGCTGGTCCGAGCACTCGCTCTATTCCGAGAAGCATGTGACCTTCGAGGAAGACGCAGGCGCCTATGACCAGAAGGACGCAGCAGGCTTCATCCGCCTGAACGCGCTGCGCCTAAAGCTGATCGCAACCCGCAACGAACGGGTGAAGTAATGAGCGCCCGGGCCGCTATTGTTACCGTTTCCGACCGCGCAAGCCGCGGCGAGTACGAGGACAAGGGCGGCCCCGGCTGCGAAGACTGGCTGCGCGAGGTTGTGACCTCGCCGCTGGCCATCGAGCGCCACATCATCCCCGACGGGCGTGAAAGCGTGGCCTCCAAGCTGCGCGAGCTTGTCGCCGATGGCGCCGACCTGATCCTTGTGACGGGCGGCACCGGTCCGGCCCCGCGCGACGAAACGCCCGAAGGCGTGAGTGACGTTGTCGAAAAGGAACTGGCGGGATTTGGCGAGGAAATGCGCCGCGCCTCGCTGCTAGAGGTGCCCACCGCAATCCTGTCGCGGCAATCGGCTGGCACGGCGGGCAAGTCGCTGATCATCACGCTGCCCGGCAAGCCCTCGGCCATTGCAACCTGCCTGAATGCGGTGTTCGCCGCAGTGCCCTATTGCCTTGATCTGATCGGCGCGGGCTGGATCGAAACCGATCCGGCGAAAATCAAAGCCTTCCGCCCGAAGGCCAAGTAATCACGTCACCACCCGAAGCGTCAGGTTGATCCGCCCGCCCTTGGGCATCAAGGCGCAGGTATCAGGCGCAATCCGGTCGATCCCGTGATAGCGCAGCCGCGCCGCGCCCCCCATCACCATCACATCGCCCGAGCGCAGCCAGAGGCTTTGGGTTGACCCGCCGCGCGTTTCATTGCCGATGCGGAACAGCCCGTCATCGCCCAACGAAATCGAAACAACCGGCTGCGTGAAATCGGCCTCATCGCGGTCCTGATGCATCCCCATTTTCGCATCGGGCGGATAATAGTTGATCAGGCAGCATTCCGGCGCACGCACCACCCCCGAAACCGCGGTCCAAATTCCCAGAATACGGTCTGGAATCGGTGGCCAGTCCACGCCCGAGGGATGCTGCTCGACATAGCGGTAGCCGCGCCTGTCGGAATACCAGCCAAACCGCCCCGCCGAGGTCATCCGCACCGACATCGGCTTGCCAGAAGGCGTGATTGGCGAGAACAGCGGCGCAGCAGCCAGAACCCCGCGCAAATCAGCCAGAAGCGCGGCCTGTTCATCGCGCGTTAACCACGCCGCATAATGGCGAAAGCCCCGGATTTCGACCGGAGCGGGCCTTATTACCGAATTATCACCCGATTCATTCATATTGATGCGATCTTCTGGGGACACAGGTTCTTGCAGCGCGTTTTTCCCCTCCCTATATACGCCCAGAAGCCTTGACCGGACAGCCTCCGGTGCAGGGACCACGAACTGAAACCACTGGGATAGGGGCCGGAGGCCACAACGGGTCCGCGCTCCGCTATATCGCCGCAATAAGAGGTATTGATATGGGTAAAGTCATCGGGATTGACCTCGGGACCACCAACTCCTGCGTTGCCATCATGGATGGGTCGCAGCCGCGCGTGATCGAGAACTCGGAAGGGGCGCGCACGACCCCCTCGATCGTCGCCTACACCGACAACGAGCGCCTTGTTGGCCAGCCGGCGAAACGCCAGGCCGTTACCAACCCGACCAACACTGTTTTCGCCGTGAAGCGCCTGATCGGTCGCCGCACGACTGACGCCGAGGTCGAGAAGGACAAGAAACTTGTTCCCTACGCGATCGTCGACGGCGGCAACGGTGACGCATGGGTCGAAGTGCGCGGCGACAAATTCTCTCCGGCACAGGTTTCGGCTGTCATCCTGCAAAAGATGAAGGAAACCGCTGAATCCTATCTGGGCGAGGAAGTGACGCAGGCCGTCATCACCGTTCCGGCCTATTTCAACGACGCCCAACGTCAGGCCACCAAAGACGCGGGCAAGATCGCTGGCCTCGAAGTGCTGCGCATCATCAACGAGCCGACCGCAGCGGCGCTGGCCTATGGCCTTGATAAGAAAGAAACCAAGACCATCGCCGTGTATGACCTTGGCGGCGGCACCTTCGATATTACCATCCTCGAAATCGACGATGGCCTGTTCGAAGTTAAATCGACCAACGGCGACACCTTCCTCGGTGGCGAAGACTTCGACATGCGCATCGTGAACTATCTCGCCGAGGAGTTCAAAAAAGAGCATGGCGCCGACCTGACCAAAGACAAGATGGCGCTTCAGCGTCTGAAGGAAGCCGCCGAAAAAGCGAAGATCGAGCTGTCGTCCTCGCAGCAGACCGAGATCAACCAGCCGTTCATCTCCATGGGCACGGATGGGACGCCCTTGCACATGGTCATGAAGCTGACCCGCGCCAAGCTGGAAAGCCTTGTGGGCGACCTGATCAAGAACTCGCTCAAGCCCTGTCAGGCCGCGCTGAAAGACGCTGGCGTCTCGAAGGACGAGATCGACGAGGTGGTTCTGGTCGGCGGTATGACCCGTATGCCCAAGGTCGTCGAGGAAGTGACCAAGTTCTTCGGCAAAGAGCCGCATAAAGGTGTTAACCCCGATGAGGTTGTGGCCCTTGGCGCCGCGATTCAGGCCGGTGTTCTGCAAGGCGACGTGAAGGACGTTGTTCTTCTTGACGTGACACCGCTCTCGCTGGGGATAGAAACGCTGGGTGGCGTGTTCACCCGCCTGATCGACCGCAACACCACGATCCCGACCAAGAAATCGCAGGTCTTCTCGACCGCCGAGGACAACCAGTCGGCCGTGACGATCCGCGTGTTCCAGGGTGAGCGCGAGATGGCTGCGGACAACAAGCTTCTGGGCATGTTCAACCTCGAAGACATCCCGCCCGCTCCGCGCGGTATGCCGCAGATCGAGGTGGCCTTCGACATCGACGCCAACGGCATCGTTTCGGTTCAGGCCAAGGACAAAGGCACCGGCAAAGAGCAGCGCATCACCATCCAGGCTTCGGGTGGCCTCTCGGATGAGGACATCGAGAAGATGGTCAAGGATGCCGAAGCCAACGCCGAGGCCGACAAGTCCCGCAAAGAGCTTGTCGAAGCCAAGAACCAGGCCGAAAGCCTGCTGCACTCGACCCGCAAATCGCTGGAAGAGCATGGCGACAAGGTGGATGGCTCGACCGTCGAAGTGATCGAACTGGCCGCAAACGCGCTTGAGGAGACCCTCAAGTCCGAAGACGCTGGCAAGATCAAGGGCGGCATCCAGAACCTGACCGACGCTGCGATGAAGCTTGGTGAGGCGATCTACAAGGCAGAGCAGGCGAAAGCCGGCGACGCCGATGATGTAGATACCGAGGATGGCCCGCGCGGCGTTGACGACGATATCGTCGATGCCGATTTCGAGGACATGGGCGACGACGACAAGCGCCGCTAAGGTGAATGGAACTTTGGGGCGGGCTGCCGAAACGGCCCGCTCCGGCGTTCCCCCGAGGGGGTGCTGACCAATGTCTAAACGCGATTATTATGATGTTCTGGGTGTCTCAAAGGGCGCTTCGGCCGAAGAGCTGAAAAAGGCTTATCGGTCCAAGGCCAAAGAGCTGCACCCCGACCGGAACAAAGACAACCCGGACGCGGAAAACCAGTTCAAAGAGGTGAACGAGGCTTACGACGTCCTGAAGGATGCCGAGAAAAAGGCAGCCTATGACCGCTACGGCCATGCGGCCTTTGATGGCGGCATGGGCGGCGGTCCGCGTGGCGGTGGCTACGGCGGGCAGGGCGATTTCTCGTCGGCCTTCTCGGATGTGTTCGAAGACCTCTTTGGCGATTTCATGGGGGGCCGCGGTGGCGGTGCCCGTTCGCGCGCGCAACGCGGGGCCGACCTGCGCTACAACATGCGCGTGACGCTGGAAGAGGCATTCAAGGGCACGCAGAAATCGATCACCGTTCCCGGCTCGCAATCGTGCTCGGCCTGCAATGGCACGGGCGCCGAGGGCGGAGCCGAGCCGCAAACCTGCCCGACCTGTTCCGGCATGGGCAAGGTGCGCGCGCAAAACGGCTTCTTCACGGTCGAGCGAACCTGCCCGACCTGCGCGGGCCAAGGTCAGGTGGTCAAGAACCCCTGCCGCAGCTGCCACGGCGCAGGCCGCGTCGAGAACGAGCGCCAGCTTTCGGTCAAAATTCCGCCGGGCGTCGAAACCGGAACCCGCATTCGCCACGCCGGCGAGGGCGAGGCCGGATTGCGCGGCGGGCCTTCGGGCGACCTTTACATCTTCATCGAGGTCAAAGAGCACCCGATCTTCCAGCGCGACGGGATCAACCTTTTCTGCCGCGTGCCGGTGTCGATGGCCGCCGCTGCCCTTGGCGGCGAGGTCGAGGTGCCGACAATCGACGGCGGACGGTCGCGGGTAAAAATCCCTGTCGGAAGCCAGTCCGGCCGCCAAATGCGCCTGCGCGGCAAGGGGATGCCTGCGCTTCGCGGCGGCGGCATCGGAGACATGGTGATCGAATTGGCGGTGGAAACCCCCGTGAACCTCACCTCGCGTCAGAAAGAAATCCTGCGCGAATTCGAAAAGATCGAGGCCGAAAACAACCCCGTTGGCGCCAACTTCTTCAAGAAGGTCAAAACGTTCTGGGATGGTATGAAGAACTGAAAAAGCGCCTGAAGGTCCAGACCACCAATTTGCCGGCTCGCATCCCCACCGACAGGGTCATCCTGCCGCCTGCCGAAAATCGGCTCCGCTGCGCAATTTGGTGAAGTCGCCTCAGGGCCGAAAGTGAATGATTGTTAACGTTCTATCTTGGCGCGCAGCGCCAAGATAGGCGTTTTTCGACAAACTCTGGAAACCCTGACCCCCGCGTTGATCCGCCAGATCTACGGCATCGAAATCCCGGGCCTTCGTCATCAGATCGTAGCTGTCACCGGCCAACTTCCGCACCTGATCAAGAAACCAGCCTGCAAGCTCGGTGCTATGCGCAAGCGCTGAACCGCCGATGCCGGTCTCGGACTGGGCGAACCGCCATCGCATTCTGCCACCGACCTCGGCGGAACCGGGCAGCTGGCGCACCGACCGCACATCCATTCGGTTTCGGGGGCGTCAGGTGCCGACCACTTATCACGCAGATAGGCTTTGAAGAGCGCCATCTCGTCTGCTGTCAGCAGTTCAGGGCTGCAAAACGCCACCAACCGTCGACCGAGCTGACGCAGCCGAGTATCCGCAGAAACAACCCACGTAGGATCGAGGCTCACCGCCACCAAAACGTGTGACCAGCTCATAGGGCCGAAAGCTTTCAAGCTTTGCCTGTACGTGTGCCTTAATCGGCGCAATGGCAGCAGCCAGAGACCGTGATCACGGACAGCGGCAAGGGCGCTCTGGACAGGCTCGCGACGATCAGCGCCGCACGCGCGGGGTCGGTTTCGACAATGGTGATCGAGAGGGGTTGGGGCATGTCATCAGCAAGCGAACGGGCGCGGGCCGAAGTAAAGATAGGCCGCGTGTCGGCTCGCCATCAAATCGCATTTACCCGAAAAACAGGCAAAACGGGCGGTGATTGCGCAAGTTTTAAATCAAGCGGAGGCGCCGCTCAGCTCGGATCGGCGCTGGTCAGCAGGTCACGGATGCGGGCGCGCGAAAAGATGCGGAACGGGGCAGGTTCCTCCGGTTCCGGCACAATGGGTGGTGCCTCGGGCGAGAGAATTTCGTCGGGGGGCAGTTCGGGCAGGGTGATCGTCAGGATCTGCTTGCGGTTGTTCCGGATGATCCCGAATTCCTTGGCGTCGCCCCAGACTGAGAGAAACACGCGCTCGTGTCCATTGCCCGACAGGCAGGCCGGCATCAGGTTGACGATGCGCACGCGCAGGCGAACACCGCGCTGAAGGGCGGGGCGCAGGATGTCCGAGGCCGAGGGACCGAGCGTTCCCAGCAGCGTCTCGGTTTCGCGCCGCGCCAGAAACCGTCCCGCTCCGATCTTGGCCAGGACATTGATGCCCCCCGTGGCGTCGGGTTCAAGGCGTAGGGGGGTGTCCATTTTGAGGGGGCTGGCCGGGATGCGCTGGCCCGAGCGCAGGACTTCGGCCTGATGGATAATGGGCTGCATGGAAACCTCAGAGCGCCGAATTCGGGACGAGCACGTTGCGCAAGGCACGGGCGAGGCCCGCAACGGGGCCGTTGCGGGTGATCTGGCCGATCAGGAAAACAGGAAGAGCCAAAAAATATGCGGGCGCGGCGGTGAATTTGACCACGATTGCCACAACTCCCCGCGCCAGCCCGTTCGAACGCAGGGCGATCATCGCGCTTGCCGTTGCCATCGCCAGCCCGAGGGCAATGCCGGTGATTTGCAGGCCGATGACCGAAGGCGTGCCAAGATAGGCGCGGAGCGCCTCGGGGGCCGCCGGAGCCAGCATGGCGATCAGCGCAAAGACCGAAAGCGGCAGCGCTGCGATCATGGCGGTCAGGACAAGGTCGGCAATGCCCGCAAAAAGGCGGATCTGCCCTGCGCGGGACAAAGCCCCACCGATGGCCGCGGCGCATATAATCGCTGCGAGCCAGAGTAGGCTATGTGTGGAAAATCCCTGCGACAACATCTGTCCGGCTCCTGGTTAACCGCGACATGCTACAGGCGATTGCAGGGCGCGGGCTATGCACGGGATACTTTTGACGGGTCGCCCCATACCGATGCGCCTCTGATAGAGTGCTGATTTGGTTCGGTATTTGCGAAAATGGGGGCGGATCCCTTTCCTTTCGGGCGCCCTCTGCTAGCTGTGCGGAAACAGGAGGGTGGGATGACAGGCTATAGAAAAGACCCGCAAGCGATCGCGCGGCTGACGCCCGAGCAGTTCCGCGTCACGCAGCAAAGCGGGACAGAGCGGCCCTATACCGGCGAATATCTGGGTAACAAGCGGCGCGGAATTTACGTCGATGTGGTCTCGGGGGAGCCGCTGTTCGCCTCCTCGGAGAAATACGAATCCGGCTGCGGATGGCCCTCGTTCACGCGGCCCCTGGTCGAAAGAAATATCCGCGAGTTGACAGACACAAGCCACGGTATGACCCGCGTCGAGGTCAGATCGGAGCACGGTGACAGCCATCTGGGCCATGTCTTCCCTGATGGCCCGCGCGAGGCTGGCGGCTTGCGCTATTGTATCAACTCAGCGGCGTTGCGCTTTGTGCCGATCGAAGAGATGGAGGACGAAGGCTATGGCGATCTGATCGACGCGGTGGGCTAGGCCTTTTCCTTCACCTTTGCCTGTGCGAAGGTCCGCCCGATACCGCGAACAGGAGGGGCATATGCGCAAGATCGGGCTTGGCCGGACAGGGCTGGAGGTTTCGGAGATTTGTCTCGGGTCGATGACCTGGGGGACGCAGAATTCCGAGAGCGAAGGTCACGCGCAGATTGATCTGGCCCTCGATCGCGGGGTCGATTTCATCGACACGGCCGAGATGTATCCGGTCAACCCCGTGCGGCTGGAAACGGCGGGGCGGACCGAGGAAATCATCGGAAGCTGGCTGGCAAAAACCGGACGGCGGCAGGATGTGACGCTTGCGACCAAAATCACCGGCGCGGGGTCGAACGCGGTCAAAGGTGGGCCTGCAATCACGCCTGAACGCGTGCGCGATGCGGTGGAGGGCTCGCTCAGGCGCCTTCAGACGGATTATATCGACCTCTATCAACTGCACTGGCCGAACCGTGGCTCGTATCATTTCCGGCAGGTCTGGCGGTTCAACCCGTCAAAGCAGGATACCGCTGCGGCGCTCGCGAATATGCAAGAGGTTCTGGCCACGCTGGACGAGCTGGTGAAAGCGGGGAAAATCCGCCATGTCGGGTTGTCGAACGAAACGGCTTGGGGCGTGTCGCAATGGGTGCGTCTGGCCGAGGCTGGTTTTGGTCCGCGCATGGCGACGATCCAGAATGAATATTCGCTGATGTGCCGCTATTTCGATGCCGACCTGGCCGAAACCTGCCATCACGAGGACGTCACGCTCTTGGCCTATTCGCCTCTGGCTGCGGGGATACTGAGCGGCAAATATTCAGGCGATGTGACGCCCGATCATTCGCGCCGCGCACTGGTGGCCGATTTGGGCGGGCGTGCCTCTGCGCGGGCTTTCGATGTGGCCGATGTCTATGTGGGGATCGCGCGCGAGGCGGGGCTGGACCCTGTGACGATGGCGGTGCGCTGGACGATGGAGCGCCCCGTGCCGACCATTCCGATTATTGGGGCGGTGTCGTGCAAACAGCTTGCGGCCTCGCTGGATGCCGCGAATATGGAGCTGTCCAAAGAGGTGAGCGGCAGGATCGAGGCCGCACATCGTAACTGGCCTATGCCGTTCTAAGGGGGCGCGATGCGCGGTATTCTGATAGCCTTGGCACTGTTTTTGGCCGCGTGTCAGCCCGATGCGCCCAAACCGAAAACGCTTGAGCCGGTCGGCGAGGCGCGGCTCGAACTGGAACGGGTGGCCTGCAAGGAAAACGGCGGTCGCTGGGTCATGGGCGGGTTCCGCGCTGTGTGTGAGCGCACCCCGAAGGATGCGAATAAATCATGCAGCAAGGAAAGCGATTGCGAGGGCGTCTGCCTTGCCCGTTCGCGCACCTGCGCGCCGGTGGTGCCGCTTTTGGGCTGTAACGAAGTGCTGACCGATTACGGGATGGTGGCGACATTATGCGTCGATTGAGCTTTGCGCTGATGCTGGTGCTTGCGGGCTGCGTGGGGTCTGCGCCTGAAAGCTTGCTGCACGAACAGGGCCGGATGTCATCGGCTGCTTTGTTTGAACCCGCGCGCTTCGGTGGGGAGTGGCGCGTCGTGCAAAGCGGCGTCGCGGGCTGCGCGAGGGCGCGGCAGAACTGGGCCTTTGACGGGCAGGGCGGCTATCGCCTTTCGGGCGTGGATTGTGCGGGCGCTGCGCCTCGGGCGCTGTCCGGTCAGATGCGCGTGACGGGGCCGGGGGGGCGTATGGCGGCAAGCGGTGAGGCCTATCGCAGACTGCCGGTCTGGGTGCTTTGGGTCGATCAGGATTACCGCATGGCGGCGCTTGGCACGCCGGATGGCAGCTTTGGCGTGGTGCTGGCGCGCGAAGGGGCAACCTCGCGCGATGATCTGATCCGCGCAGCCCGCGAGGTGCTGGATTTCAACGGCTACGACTTGCGAAAGATCGGACGATGAGCGCGGGCCTCTTGTGGGCTGCGCTGGTCCTTGTGGCCTCGGCGCTGCAAACGATGCGCTTTGTGCTGCAAAAGGTGCTGGCGGGGAGCGGGCTTTCGACCGGAGGCGCCACGTTTTCGCGGTTCCTGTTTGGTGCGCCGATTGCGAGCGCGGCGGCGATTGCCCTGCTGGCGGGCACGGGAGAGACGCTGCCCGATTTCTCGCCGCGGTTCTGGGGCTTTGTCCTTGCAGGCGGTGCGGGGCAAGTCTTCGCGACCTTCCTGACGGTCAAGCTGTTCCAGATGCGCAATTTCGCGGTGGGGGTGGCCTTCACCAAGACCGAGACGCTGCAAGTTGCGGTGTTTTCGGCGCTTATTCTGGGCGAGGCGGTGTCGACCCTTGGCTGGCTTGGGATTGTCATCGGCTTTGCCGGTGTGCTGCTGATGTCGCGCCCTCCCGAAGGCGGGCGGCTGCTGGGGGGCAGCGCGTGGCTTGGCGTTCTGGCGGGCGCCGGCTTTGCAGTGGCCGCCATCGGCTATCGCGGGGCCACGGTCGAGCTGGAGCCGTTGCCCTTTGTCCTGCGCGCGATGGTGGCGCTGGCGGCCGCGACGTGCTCGCAGACGCTTGGGATGGGGCTCTATCTGCGCGTCTTTGAGCGCGGAGAACTGACCCGCGTGGTGCGCGCCTGGCGGCGCACGATCTGGGTGGGGGTAACAGGCGTTGGCGGCTCGGCGGGCTGGTTTTGCGCCTTTGCGCTGCAAAACGCGGCCTATGTGCGCGCGTTTGGTCAGGTCGAGATGGTGTTCACGCTGATCGCCTCGGTCCTGTTTTTCAACGAACGCCTGCACCGGCGCGAGGGGTTCGGCATCGCGCTGGTGGTTGGCTCGTTGATTGTTCTGGTTCTGGGAAGCGCCTAGGCGATCCGCCGGAAGGTTGCCCGCTCGCCCGCGTTGTCAAAGAAGGGCAGGCTGTCGGGCAGGGCGATATGTTCGCCCGAGGCGTGCAGGATTGCCTGCACTTCGGCCAGCACGACCTCGGTGATAAAGGGCAGGTTCAGGCGGCGCGCCTCGGAGATCGGCACCCAGTGCAGATGCGAAAGCTCGTCACAGGCGCGCGAGAAATCCTCGGGGTCGCCGGTGATCTCGGCTGCATCCGCCAGAAAGAACCGCGCGTCAAACCGGCGCGGACGGCCGCGCGGAGTGATCGCGCGGAACATGAAATGCAAGGGCGCCGCCGAGGGGCGAAAGCCGAAGGCCGCCATCCCTTGCCAGTCTTCGGGCACGGGGCCGGGCCAGACGCCCTCTTGCCCGAACAGAAGGCCGGTTTCTTCCCAGAGCTCGCGCACCGCCGCAGCCGCAAGCGCCGGACCGATGCCCTCGGGCGCTTCGGCGGCAAGGCGGCGCGCGCAGGTATCAGACAGGGGGGCCGCCAGCGGGATCGACCAGTCGCCCTTGTCCAGCGCGCCACCCGGAAACACATATTTCGACGGCATAAAGGCCGCACCCGCGCCGCGCTGACCCATCAGGACGCTGGGGCCGTTCGGGTTGTCGCGCCGCACAAGGATCAGGCTGGAGGCATCGCGCAACTGGGTCTTGTCGATCACAGGTTCAGTCATGCGCGATTTCCCCTGCGCCGAACCCGTGCATCCGGCGCGACCATTGGATAGCGACGATCATCCCCTTGAAGCGCGGCAGCAAAAACAGCGAGAGCGCGACGCAGCCGATCCCGAACATGGTGATCATCGTCATCGGCGAGGGTTCATAGGCGAAATAGGTCGCCATCAGCGCAGGCGCCAGAATGTGCCCGACGACGAGGATCGTCATATAGGCAGGGCCGTCATCGGCGCGGTGATGGTGGAATTCCTCTCCGCAGGCGGGGCAGGCATCGCGCACGCGGGCGTAGTTTTCCAACAGCCGGCCTTTGCCGCAATTCGGGCAGCGGCACATCAGGCCACGGCGGATCGAGCGGCCAAAGGGGCGGTCATCTTCGTCTGTGTAGTCGGTTGTCGTCATGGGTCTCCCTCTCCCTCGGGCGCAGTTAGACATTGAACAGGGGGTTTGGAAAGGGGCGGCCACAGGTTTTCACGGATGCGTGTGTCGCGACGGAAGCGCGCGGCCCCCTCGTATCTAGGGGTATGAACGGTCGGGAAACCGGCGGGAACCAAGATCCAAGAGGAGATCGGGATATGAAACTGACGAGCAAAACCCTTGTGCTGGCGGTGCTGATGGCGGGAACCACGGTAGGTGCGGCAGCCCCCGTTTTCGCGCAGGACCAGCAGCCCGTGCAGATGCAGGCACGCGATGGCAGTGGTATGGGCAATGGCCCGATGATGGGTGCGCAGGGCGTGCCGATGGTTGGCGGGCCGGGTGCTTTCGGGATGATGGCTGGGCAGAATGATATGTTTGCCCGCTTTGATGCGGATGGTAACGGCTCGGTCACGGCCGAGGAATTTGCCGCCTCGCGCAAGGCTGCGGTCGAGGGGCTTGATGCGAATGGCGACGGGAAACTCAGCGCGGATGAGCTGCTGGCCAAAGAGGTCAAGGATTTCGAGGCGCGGGCCAAGGCGCGTGTGACCGCGCGGATCGCGGCGCAGGATGTTGATGGTGACGGGCTGTTGTCGGCGGCCGAGCTTGCGACCCATGCTGCGCCGCAGGCGCTGTTTGACCGGCTGGACGCCAATAACGACGGCGCTATCAGTGCCGACGAGGCCAATGCGATGCGCCAGATGATGCAACGCGGTGGCGCACGCGGGCAAATGGGCGGGCGCGGTCACGATCACGGTGGGCGCGGCGGTATGCAGGGCAAGGGCTTTGGCGGCCATCATGATGGCCAATGGGGCCAGCGCGGCGGTCCGCAGGGGCGCATGATGCAGGGCCAGCAGATGGACAACGGCTGGATGCCCTTCTTCCAGCGCAACGCCCCGCAAGGGAACTGACCACGGGCGGGCGGTCCGGCGTGATACGGGCCGCCCGCGACCTCGGGCCGAATTGCGCACGGCCTGATTTCGCGCTAGCCAAGGGGCAAGATGAGCATGGCATTCGACGCGTTATCGGAAGTCTCGGACGAGGCGCTTCTGGTTCTCTATGGCAATGGAGACCCGGCGGCGGCGCGTGCGCTGACGGTGCGGTTCGCGCCTTTGGCCTATCGGGTTGCCTACCGGATGCTGACGGACGGGGCCGAGGCCGAGGATGTCGCGCAAGAGGCGATGCTTCGGCTATGGAAAATTGCCCCCGAGTGGCGCAACGGCGAGGCGAAGGTCTCGACCTGGCTTTATCGGGTGGTGACGAACCTTGCGACCGACCGGCTGCGCAAGAGGCGCGGTGTCGGGCTGGACGAGGCGCCCGAGATCGAGGACGGCAAAGCCTCGGTGCTGGAGGTGATGATTGCCGAGGATCGTGCGGCGGTGCTGCAAAAGGCGCTCGATCTTCTGCCCGACCGGCAACGGCAGGCGATTATTTTGCGCCATATCGAAGGATTATCGAATCCGCAGATCGCAGAAGCGATGGAAATTGGCGTCGAGGCCGTAGAAAGTTTAACGGCGCGTGGAAAGCGGGGGCTGGCAAAGCTCTTGGCGGACCAGCGGGAAGAATTGGGGTTTGGCGATGACTGAGCACAGCAAAGAGAAAAACTTCGGGCTGGACGCCTTTTTCGATGCGGCCCGCAACCAGCCGCCGATGCCCTCTGGCGATTTCATGGCGCGGATACTGGCCGATGCCGAAGGGGTGCAGGCGGGCTTCGGGACCACGCCGGTAAAAACCGAGGCTCCGGGGCTATGGGCCTCGCTCTCGGCGTTGTTTGGCGGGATCGTCGGGGTCGGTGGCATGGCGACGGCAGCTCTGGCGGGCGTCTGGATCGGTTTCGCCGGTGTCGGCGGGATCGACGCCTATTGGCCAGGCGCGGCGTCCGAGGCCACCATCGCTTCGGTTGATCTGATGCCTGCGGGCACATTTCTGAGCGCCGCTCTGGAGGGGAATTGATATGGCCGGAACCACGCAAACACCAACCAAACTGCGCGGCTGGGTGCGCGCTTTGCTGATCGGGTCGGTGACGCTCAACCTGATCGTGGCGGGGGTCGTTGTCGGCGGTATCCTGCGCCATGACGGGCATCCGCCACGGATCGGCGAGGTGAGCTTTGGCGATATGAGCTACGCGCTGGACCGGGCAGACCGCGATGCGCTGCGCGGGATGGCCGAGCGGCGGGGCGCGAGCTTTCGTGATTTTCGTGCGCAGGACCGTGCCGACCGCGAGGCGTTGATCGCACTGCTACAGGCCGAGCCGTTCGACGCGGACGCCTATGACCGGCTGATGGCGCAGCAACACGCGCGCATGTCTGAGCGGATTTCGATGGGCGCGGGAATGATGCGTGAGCGGATCATGCAGATGGATGCGCCCGCCCGTCGCGCCTTTGCCGAGCGTTTGCGCGAAGGGTCGCGCCGGTTCGGGCCGGAAGGCCGCACGGGTGGCGCGCCGACAAACCGGAATTAAGATACGAGCGCCGATCGCCGGGGCAGATACCCACTCCGGCGATGCCCGTGCTTTATCGGGTTGTAGAGCTGCACCTGATTGCGACCATGCGCTTTCGACCCGAGCAATGCCTGATCTGCCGCGTCGATCAGAACTTCGACCGGAGGCTGGGCGCCGCCGGTGCCGCCCATCGCGAGACCTATCGAAACAGTAACCGGAATCGAGCCACCGTTTGACAGCCGGAACGGGGTTTCTTCGATCAGGCGGCACAGGCGTTGGGCGGCGTGTTGTGCCTCTTCGAGGGTGGTGTCGGGCATGGCGACAAGGAACTCCTCGCCCCCCATTCGCGCGATCATGTCCATCCCGCGAAGATTCGCCCCCAACCGTTCGGCCACGCCGACCAGCACGTCATCGCCAGCCGCATGGCCCCAGCGGTCGTTGATGGATTTGAAACGGTCCAGATCCAGCGCCATGATCGCGAAGGAACGCCCCGAGATTTCGGCGTTTTCGGCTATCCGCTCAAGCTGCGGAATGGCGTAGCGGCGATTAAACAGCCCAGTCAGCGGATCGGTCGCGGCAAGGCGCAGCCCGTCGGTCACAAGGGCGCGCTGGCGATCCTGTTTGCGCTTGCGTTCGATCTGCGCCTGCAGGCGGATCGCTGCTTCCTGCGCCGCCTCGATCGAGTTGAGCGACAGCGGCAACAGGTCGCTCGCGCCCAGATCAAGTGCGACGGCAGATGTGTCGCGCGCCCCCTGCTCGACCGCGATGCAGATCGCCGCATGGCGTGAGGGGTGACGCGAGCGCAGTTCGGACATCAGGCGCAGCCCGTCACCGGTGGCGCCCAGATTGGCGGAAATCACATAGGCGTCCGGCGGCGGTTCCGAGGCTGCCACCGCCAGAACCGCGTCGCGGTCGATCATCTGGATGCGATTGCCCGGCAGATGTGCCTTGAGCGTCGTGCGCCATGTGATGCCGGTTTCCGGCCTGTCAGGGATCAGCACGATACGCGCGGGAGAGATATTGGCGGGTGCCGCCTCTTCGAAGCCGAGGTCGTGGCAGGCGGTCTCGCGCTGGCGCAACTCTTCGTCGGTTTCGCGCGCCCGCAAGAGCGAGCGCATCCGTGCCAGCAGAACCAGCTCGTCGACCGGCTTGTTCAGAAAATCGGACGCCCCAGCACGCAGGGCTGCAATCCGCAAGCCGGAACGCGACGCGGATGTCAGCACGATAATCGCGATATCTGCGGTTGCCGGATTGTTTTTGATCCGCCGGCAGAGTTCGATCCCGTCCATATCGGGCAGGTTGATGTCAAGCAGGACAAGTTGCGGGTGCGAATCTGCGATCCGCGCCAGCGCCTCGGCTGCGGTGCCCGCCTGCACCGTATCGTAACGCGCCCCGCGCAGCTTGGCGCGCAACACGATGCGATTGGTCGCAACGTCATCCACTATGAGGACTTTCCCTGACATCTTTAGACGCAAACTCCCTAAGGCACCTTTAACTCTGGCTCATTTATGCGACATAAGAGGTTAACAAAGTCTTTCCAGACTTCGGGGGAGCTAATGGATCGGCAAGATATTGCACAGACCCGCGCCTTGCAGGCTCTTGGCTGGCTGGCCGCACAGGATGGCTTGCTCGACGCGTTCCTGAATAACAGCGGTGCAAGCCTTGAGGATGTGCGCCGGAATGCAGGAGATCCGGCATTTCTGGCGGGGGTGCTGGACTTCGTTCTGATGCAGGACGACTGGGTGCTGTCGTGCGCCGAAGCATTGTCCTGCCCGCCGCAGACGCTGGTCGAGGATCGCGCGGTTCTGGGTGGCGGCGATCAGATGCACTGGACCTGACCGATGGATTTGCAGGCAATTCTATTCGATAAGGACGGCACGCTTTTCGGTTTTGACGAAAGCTGGGGCGCGTGGGCCGGTCAACAGCTTGATCGCCTGAGCAAGGGCGATCAGGGGTTGGCGCGCCGGATCGGAGCGGGGATCGGCTATGATCTTGATGAAAACCGTTTTCATCCGACCTCGCCGGTGATTGCGGGAACCGTGGACGAGGCGACCGGTCTGATGTTGCCCTTCCTGCCCGATTACACCCACGCAGCCTTGCGCGACGAGCTGGATGCGGCAGCGGCGGACATCGAGATGATTGCGGCAGTGGATCTGGACGCGTGCCTGGGGCAGTTGCGTGCCCGGGGCTATGCGCTTGGCGTTGCGACGAATGACTCAGAGCTTTCGGCGCGGGCGCATCTTAAGGGGGCAGGCGTGATAGACGCTTTCAGCTTTATCGCGGGCTATGACAGCGGATATGGCGCCAAGCCCGCGCCGGGGCAACTGCTGGCCTTCGCGCGCGCGGTAAGGGTGAGGCCCGAAGCCTGTGCGATGGTCGGGGACAGTCTGCACGATCTGCGGGCCGCGCGGGCGGCGGGAATGGTTGCCGTTGGCGTGCTGACGGGACCGGCGACCGAGACCGAGTTGCGCGCCCATGCGGATGTTGTGCTGCCGACCATCGACGGGCTGGCCGATTGGCTGGAGCAGCGCGCGCGCTTGTGAACTCTTGCTTGTTCAAAGGCTTGCCTCGGGCGTAAGCTGGCGCAAACGGGAGGGCAAGATGAACCGTTCGCATTGGCTGCATCTGATTTTCGGCATTCTGACGGGCTTGGGACTATGGGCGATCGCCGCGAATGATCTGACCCTGCTGCCTGCTGCGGTCCNTGACCCTGCTGCCTGCTGCGGTCCAGCCCGCTTTGCTGGTATTCTGGGGGGCTTTGGGGGGCGTTGCTCTGGCGCTGCTGGGAGAGTTCGGGCCGGCACGCGCGCTCAAGGGGGCGGTTGTGATTGCGGCTATGGCAAGCGGGCTGATTTATTGGGCCGGGCTGGAGTTCGGCGCGCCTTCCCGCGTCATGGATGCCGAGGCGAATTTCCTTGCATTATTGGTGGTTTGCACGATGCCGGTGCCGTTTATGATGTCGCTTATGCGGTTCGGCTCGGCGGGATTGCATGACTACCCCGACCTCTTTGTCGATGCGTGGAACCTTGTGGTGCGGTTCGCTGCAGCGGGGCTGTTTGCAGGGATCGCGCTTGGGGTGCTGTTCATTCTGGGGCGGTTGCTCGAGGTCGTCAGCTTGTCGTTTCTCTCGGATCTATTGCGCCACGAGCCGGTTGTCGCTGCGGTCTATGGCGGAGCCTTCGGGCTTGGGCTGGCGGTGGTCTACGATTTCGCCGAGATGATCTCGCCGGTTCTGGTGTTGCGCCTGCTGCGCCTTCTGGTGCTGCCGGTGGTCGTGGTGGTCGCCGTCTTCGTGGCGGCGGCGCTGATGCGCTCAATGGATCAGGTGTTTCTCGGGTTCTCGACCGGGGGCGTGCTGATAGCGACAGGGCTTGGTGTGCTCGCGCTTGTGTCGATCGCGCTTGATCAGGATGACCATCACGCGGTGCAGGGGCGTCTAATGCAAGGTGCAGTGAAGGCGCTGGCGCTGTTCCTGCCGATCCTGGGCGGGTTGGCGGTTTACGCTTTTGTCCTGCGCGTCGCGCAATATGGCTGGACGCCCGTGCGCGTAGCGGGGAGCGTCGGGGCCGCGGCTGTTCTGATCTATGGGCTGGCCTATGCTTGGGCGGTGCTGCGCGGTGGTGGCTGGATGGAGCGTATCCGGCAATCCAATATATTGATCGCGCTGGCGATTATATTTGTCTCGGTGCTCTGGCTGACGCCGCTGGTGTCGCCCGAGCAGATCGCCGTGCGCTCGCAGATCGCGCGGTTCGAGGCGGGGAAAGTGGCGGTAAACGATCTGCCGCTTGCCGAGATGAAATTCGATTGGGGCCGTGCGGGCGATGCAGGGATAGCCGACCTGCGGCGGGTGGAAAATCTTGATCTGGCGGTGCGGCTTATCACGCTGGACAGCGCGCGAAACCGCTGGGATTTTGCCTCGGTCGAGCGAATAAAAGCAAAGACTGTGGGGCCGCGTCCGGACGGCTGGAAATCGTCACTGGAGGTTTATCCAAAAGAGGCCGTGCTGGAGCCGGCATTGCTGGATCAGATGTGGGGGTTCTTGCCGCCGGACCGGCAGCTAATGGAGCAGTGTCGGCAGGGGGAAACGGGCGTTTGCCTGATTTTCGTGGCCGATTTCCTTACCGATGTGGCTGGGAGTGAGGCGCTGTTCTTCATGGATTCAGCCTACTCGTTGCGTGATGTTGGCGCTCTTTATGCGCGATCCGAAGAGGGGGGCTGGACGCAACAGAGCGGTGCAATTTTTGCTTTGTCTCAGAGGGCGAATGAACTGGCTCGGGCCTTGCGCGCGGGAGAGGTTTCCGTCGTGTCGCTGGATGTGCAGGCGATTTCCTATCGGGACGAGATATTACCACTGTTCGAGCCGCGTCTGTCGGGCACCCCTGAAAACTAGGTGTTTGATCCCACGGTCTGATGGTGCGATCCTTTCGTTGGACTGGAAGGACGCACTATGGCGTAATTCGTCATGACAGCGCCACGACCACGCACGCTGTCATGGCAGTAATACAGTGATCGCGGCGCTGAGCGGAGAGCTCGCGATCAATCCCAAGACGGTAGCGAAGGGGAGCAAACGACAGACTGTCGAAGACCGGAATTGAGGGTCAGAACTTTCGGCCACCGAGCAAATGCTCAGATGATGATACTGCGGGTTCCTCGCGGCTCAATTGTCGCACCGCCTCCAGCAGCGCTTCGACCGCCTGCTCGGCAACGGCAAGCTTGATAGCAACCATCAGATCCTCTCGCCCCGCCATGGCCAAGAACGTGAAGAGCACCTCGTCGGAGTGGCGCGCCAGCGCGACAAGGTGCGCCCCGCTCGGACCGTAGGTGCCCGAGAGCCAGTTCTTCACCGTCTTCTCGTTTGCCCCCGTCCAGGCGGCCACGGTCTTCACGCCGGCTCGGCTATCTCCAAGCGATCGTTTTAAGGCCGCCGCGATTTCTTCAACAAAACCGCCATTCGCGGGCTGCCCTGCTTCTCCATTATATCGGCTTTCTCGTGGAAAGAACTTGCCCTTTTTCGGAAACGACATTCCACACTCCTTCGCTTTACATGGACACGAAGAATTCAACCGTTGATTCCGACGGGAGCGATGAATTTGCGTAGAATAATGAGGGGATACGAATGTGAGTGGTCGATGGGCGGCACATTTCAACAAGAACGACGAGCCGCCTGAGAAGGATGTGCCAGCCGTCGCCTATGTGCGAATGTCGACCGATCACCAGAAGTACTCCACCGAGAACCAACTCGATGTCATTCGCAGCTATGCCACCGCCCGAGGCTTGCAGATCCTGCGCGTTTTTGAGGACACAGGTCGGTCCGGGTTGCGGCTCGACGGCCGCGAGGCACTGCAAAACCTGATGGCAGAGGTTCACTCCGGTCATGCCGACTTCAAGGCGATCCTTGTCTATGACGTCAGTCGTTGGGGGCGGTTTCAGGATGCAGACGAAGGTGCCTATCACGAGCATGTCTGCTCCCGCGCAGGGATCCGGGTCCACTATTGCGGTGAGCAGTTCGAAAATGACGGCAGCATCGGCTCCAACCTTCTGAAGACCGTCAAACGCGTGATGGCCGGCGAATACAGCAGAGAGTTATCGGTCAAGGTCTTTGCCGGGCAATGTCGCCTCGTGGAACTGGGCTACCGTCAGGGTGGCGCTGCCGGCTACGGGCTGCGGCGCGTGTTGATCGACGAGCACGGTAACCCGAAAGGCGAGTTGTCGCGCGGCGAGCAGAAGAGCCTCCAAACCGACCGCGTCATTTTGGTGCCCGGCCCCGAGGACGAACAACGCGTTGTCCAGCGTATGTATGAGATGTTCGCCAACGAGGAGCGGCCGGAACGCGAGATCGCAGAGATCCTGAACGCCGAAGGTCACCGCACCGATCTCGACAGACCATGGACACGGGCGACAGTCCATCAGGTGCTGACCAGCGAAAAATACATCGGAAACAACGTCTTCAACAAGGTGTCGTTCAAGCTAAAGCAGCGCCGTGTTGTGAATCCGCGGGATATGTGGATCCGGTCCGAGGGCGCCTATCCAGCCATTGTAGCCAAGGCACTGTTCCTGCGCACGCGGGAAATCGTTGATGCCCGGAGCCGCCATTTCTCGGACGAGGAGCTGCTTGATGCCCTGCGGGCGATCCTGAAACGGCAGGGCACCCTGTCGGGCCTGATCATCGACGAAGAGAACGATCTGCCCTCGTCCAGCGCCTATCGCAACCGCTTTGGCAGCCTGCTGCGCGCTTATCGCCTCATCGGCTATGAACCGGAGAGGGACTACCGCTACATCGAGATCAACAAGGCGCTGCGCGCGGCCCACCCCCGGATCGTTGAGGAAATCGCGGCGGGCGTGGCTGCCCAAGGTGGTGAAGTGGTGCTGGACCCCGACACGCAACTGCTGCGCGTGAACGGCGAATTCACGGTGTCGGTTGTTCTGGCCCGCTGCCAGGCAACCGAAGCAGGCTCATTGCGCTGGCATATTCGGCTCGACACCGGCCTCGTGCCGGACATCACGATTGCCCTGCGGATGAACGAAAACAATGACACGCCGCGCGATTTCTACCTGCTTCCCAGCATCGACATGACCGACGCGCGGTTGAAGATGGCCGAACAGAACGGCCTTTGGCTCGATGCCTATCGAGCGGAAACGCTTGACGATTTCTACGCGCTGGCCGGGCGGGAAAAGGTGACGGAAGCTGCATGATGGCAAAGGAACAAGAAGACGATCACCCGACAGAAGTCACCTTGATCCCGACAGACCGTATTCGGGTTCTCAACCCGCGGGTCCGAAACCCCAGGGCGTTTGCGGACATGGTGGAAAACATCGCCAAGATCGGTCTGAAGCGCCCAATCACCGTGACCCGTCGCGTCGGCACAGATCCGCAGGAGTATGATCTCGTCTGCGGCCAAGGTCGGCTCGAGGCCTTCATCGAGCTGCAGCAGAAAGCCATCCCGGCCATTGTCATCGAGGCCGATGAGGCCGACTGCCTTGTCATGAGCCTCGTCGAGAATTGCGCGCGTCGCCAGCATCGGCCGATTGATCTGATGCGAGAGATCGGCACGCTCCGCGAACGTGGCTACTCTGACCGCCAGATTGGCGACAAGATCGGCGTCTCTCATGACTATGTCGGCATGATTGCTGGCCTCTTGGAGCGCGGCGAAGAGCGGCTGGTCACGGCCGTCGAGACCGGGCTGCTCCCCCTGAACCTCGCCATCGACATATCGAAGACCAATGCCGAAGGCGCGCAGCGTGCGCTGATGGACGCCTACACGCAGAAGAAACTGCGCGGGAAGAAACTCGCGGCCGCCCGGCGCCTGATCGAACAGCGTGAGGCACGCGGGAAAAAGATGCCCCCGAAAGCATACGGGCGCGATGGCCGTAATCGGAGGCCGCTGACGAGCGAGGCACTGGTGCGGGCCTACCAGAAGGAAGCGGACCGCCAGAAGCTTCTGATCAAGAAAGCGGAACTGACGCAGGGGCGGTTGCTGTTCATCTGCCAGGCATTCCGAACCCTCCTTGAGGACGACCATTTCGTGACGCTGCTGCCCGCGGAAGGTCTGGAGACCATACCCGGCTATTTGCAGGGTTCCCTCCCCGAGGGAGCCGCGCCATGACCAAGAAGATTCAGCTCGGCTTCGAAAACGACTGTGTGACGATTCCGGTCGCTGACATCCTGCCGGTCAGGGTTCTGAGCAAGTCAATCAAGTCCAGCCGGAAATACACCCAGATCACAGCGTCGATCCGCGAGATCGGTTTGGTCGAGCCACCGGTTGTTGTGCGAAACGGGGATGCCAGCGGCTGCTGGCTGCTGCTCGACGGACATGTCCGGATCGAAGTGCTAAAGGATCTGGGGCAGGAACAGGTCGAATGCCTCGTGTCCACCGACGACGAGGCCTTCACCTACAACAAGCGTATCAGCCGCATCGCGCCTATTCAGGAGCACCGGATGATCCTGAAAGCGATCGAGCGCGGTGTCTCCGAGGAAAAGATCGCGGCGGCGCTGGACCTTAACCCGCGCAGCATCCAGCGCAAGGTCAAGCTGCTCGACGGCATTTGCCCGGAAGCCGTGGCGACCCTGAAGGACAAGGCCTGCGCCGCGGCCGTGTTCACTACGCTGCGCAAGATGATCCCCTTGCGCCAGATCGAAGCCGCCGAGCTCATGGTGAACGCCAACAACTACTCCGTGGCTTACATCTCGGCGATCCTCGCAGGGACGCCGCAGGCGCAACTGGTCGAGGCGAACAAGCCAAAACGCATCAAGGGCGTCACACCGCAGGCGGTCGCCCGTATGGAGAAGGAGCTTGCCCGGCTTCAGGAGGGGATCACCCGGATCCAAGACACCTACGGCCAGGACCACCTTCAGCTTACGGTGCTGCGCGGCTACGTCGCCAAGCTCCTCGGGAACGCGCGCGTGGTTCGGTATCTGATGCAGACGCGCCCTGAGTTCCTGTCCGAGTTTCAGACCCTTGCCGAGATGGACGCGGTCATACCGGTCGACGCTGAATAACCAGCGGGCCGAACCAATGGGGGCCCGGACCCGAGTCAGGCGCGGGGACCGCAGGAGGCGCCGGACGGAGGGTCGGATCAATCGCGGCAGTGGGGATGGCGGCGAACCCGTCGGGGTCCACCAGTTTGGCTGAGGTTTCGCCGGCCGCGTGGTAGTTCAAACTGCTGCGATTTTCGCAGCCGTTCTGAGCAAGGGGATACTCAGCACGCCTGCATTCTTGAATTTATTCAAACCCATAGAAGAGCGGTCTTTCCCGCCTTGCGTGCATTTTCGATTGCCCGCGCAAAAGCGCTCTGCTCACATCGCCAAACCCCACTTTCTTGAACCGGGCGCAAGCCGCTACCTCGCCCAACTTGCGATCCGTGGCTGACGGCGATCCTCAATCGCGAAGACGCCTGGATAGCCAACCTTCCGTCTTTTGCCTCAGCTCCGACGCCAGTGCGTGGTGTGAACCCGGAAACGCTCCGCTCTGTCGTCGGCACCATTCGTCGCGCCCAAGAGATCGAGGTGAAATATCACTCCCTGTCGAAACCGGAACCACGCTGGCGATGGATCGCACCCCACGCCATAGCCTTCGACGGCTTCCGCTGGCACAGGCGCTCTTTTGCCTGACGGATGAAAACGTCAAAGACTTCCTGCTCTCTCGAATTCCAGAAATCCGCGGATCGCGCGACAGTCAAGCATCTGCTGCGGACGACAGTGACTGTGACCTGCCACTGAGCTTTCAGCCATTGGCGAGAGCACCCCCCGCAGGCCGCGCGAGGGCGCCCTGTGGACCGACATTCCCGGGATTGACCCGCGTCACGGCATCCAGAGTTGGCAGTGTCGGAGCTAGCTGATCCGGTTGACGCCCGAGACAATCGCCTGAAGCGATGCGATCACGATATTTGCATTCAGCCCGACGCCCCAGAGGGAGCCGTCTGCGTGCGAGATATGCATGTAGCACACGGCGACAGAGTTCGACCCGCGCGAGACGGAGTGCTCCGAGTAATTCTCGACCGAGAACTCGACCCCAAGATATCGCGACAGCGCATCGACAAACCCGTCAATCGGGCCAGAGCCGGTGCCGGTGATCGTCACTTCCTTGCCGTTATCAAGGATCTTCGCCTCGACCACGCGCAGTCCTTGCGTCTTGGTGTCGGGCAGGGTGACATGCGAGACGAAGGAAATCCGCCCCGTCGGCTGATCGACATATTGCTTGAGGAACTGCTCGTGGATCGCCTGCGCGGACAGCTCGGTCCCTTCGGCGTCGGTGATCTGCTGGATCTTGCGCGAGAATTCCACCTGCAATTCGCGCGGCAGGTTCAGCCCGTAATCCTGCTGCAGAACATAGGCGATCCCGCCCTTGCCCGATTGCGAGTTGATGCGGATGATCGCCTCGTAAGAGCGGCCCACATCCTCGGGGTCGATCGGCAGATAAGGCACTTCCCATTGCGGCTTGTTCGCCTTCTGGCGCGCCTTCATCCCCTTGTTGATCGCGTCCTGATGCGAGCCGGAGAAGGCGGTATAGACCAGCTCGCCCACATAGGGGTGACGCTCGGGGATGGTCATCTGGTTCGAATATTCGAAGACATCCTTCATCCGGTTCACATCGCTGCAATCCAGAAGCGGGTCCACGCCCTGCGTCATCATGTTCAGCGCCAGTGTGACCACATCGACGTTGCCCGTGCGCTCGCCATTGCCAAAGAGCGTGCCCTCAACCCGGTCCGCGCCCGCCATCAGGCCAAGCTCGGTCGCGGCAATCGCGGTGCCGCGGTCGTTATGCGGGTGCAGCGACAGGATGATCGAGTCGCGCCGGTCCAGATTGCGCGACATCCATTCGATCGCGTCCGCGTAAAGGTTCGGCGTCGACATCTCGACCGTCGCGGGCAGGTTCAGGATCAGCTTGTTCTCGGGGGTCGGCTGGATGATCTCGGTCACAGCGTTGCAGATTTCCAGCGCAACGCCCAGTTCGGTGCCGGTAAAGCTCTCGGGGGAATACTGGAAGCGATAGCCGCCGCCCGCTTTCGCCGCCATATCGGCAATCATCTTGGCCGCATCGGTGGCGATTTGCTTGATCCCCGCCACGTCTTTCTCGAACACGACGCGGCGCTGCAACTCACTGGTAGAGTTATAGAAATGCACGATCGGCTGATGCGCGCCCTCAAGCGATTCAAAGGTGCGGGTGATCAGCTCGGGGCGGCACTGGACCAGCACCTGCAAGCTGACATCGGCAGGCACGTCGCCCTGTTCGATGACCCAGCGGGTAAAGTCGAAATCCGTCTGCGAGGCCGAGGGGAAACCCACCTCAATATCGCTGAACCCCATGTCCAGCAGCAGCCGGAACATGCGCTCTTTGCGGTCCTGACCCATCGGATTGACCAGCGCCTGATTGCCATCGCGCAAATCGACCGAGCACCAGATCGGCGGCGTCGTGATCCGCTTTGACGGCCAGCTCCGGTCCGCCAGATCAAGGATCGCGAAAGGCTCGTATTTGGAAGCCGCCAACATGTGTTTTTGCGTGAACTCAGACGTCATTTTTCTCTCCGGATGGCCGGTGCGCAGTTTACTGCCAAAGCAATTCTATGTCCCTTTTATGGGCTGAACCTGCAAGCATCTAGGGCCAAATTATACCCTGATGGCATCCATTTAAAGAAATTCCGGTCCCCTGCCAGAGGTGTCGGATAAAAGCGGGGTTGGTTTGTAAAGCCGTAAGCCTGCGCGGAAGGCCGTCTGGCTGCTGTTGGCGAAGGTTTATCGAGTGTCCTTATGGACGCACACGAGGACACCCCCCGCATTCAGGTATTGTCGGTCATTGATACCGGCCGTCGCCGCCGCTGGACGGATGACGAGAAGCTTCGGATTGTTGAGGAAAGCTATGGCGACGGCGTAACGTTGGCCGAAGTGGCGCGCCGCCATAGTGTTTCGCGGTCCCAGCTTTACGATTGGCGCTATCGGCATAAGCATGGGCTGCTTGGTTCTGCCCCGTAGTTTTCGCGCGTTCTCCCGCTCGAGGATGCGTCTGGCGGCTCCGATGACGCACCTGCATCGACCGCGCCAGTATTGACGATTGATATTGACTGGCGCAATCCACGCTGGATGCAAAGGCCTGAAACGGCTGGGTAATATGCATTGAAGCACCTGTTTTTATGGGTAATTATTGGCGTTTGTGGTGAATGGTTTCCATGTCAGACACTGCTTCTGAAATTGCCAGATTGCGTG
>NZ_JAWLVI010000010.1:0-54414 GCF_033100795.1 Pseudothioclava alba | reverse complement strand
ACAGTGAAGCTGACACTCACATCATCGCATAAGCTAGTGAGCCGATATACAGACATCCAGTTGTCGAAAACAACCAAACCGCCCGCATATCTCTTCAGATAAACCGTAATGTCAAAGAGCCAGAGGCAAAAATAAACCGGAAGCGCCTTAGTTAAAGCGCGTCCCGCTTGTTTTCCTCTTGTAACCGCCCCTCCGTTTCGCGTTAGCGTCGCTTCGGTGCGTCCCGCAACGGTGTGTGCCGTTTCGGTGAGGGGGTTTCTACGCATCCACGCTGGTGCCCGCAAGTGGATTTTTCGCAAAACCGTCACTTTTTTAATTCCGGCCCAAAAACAGCGAATAAAACATGGGCTTTTTATCAAAGCTTCGGATGAGCATAAGCGCCGTCTTGCCCCGACAAATAGAAAAGGGCGCCGGAATCACCGTGCGCCCTCTACCGATTCCATCGATTTCCGACTCGGATTTCAGGAAAACAGCCGCCCCCGCGACCGGATAATTGCCGGAGCCAGCATCACGACATAGGCCAGATCGACCAGCACAAGCAGCAGCCAGATGCGCGTGAACACCAGACCGATCCCGACCACGGTCGCCATCAGCAAAATCCCGACCATGCCACGCGGAACTTTCACCGCCTTGGGCGAGAAGGTCTTGAGCCGCGAAATCATCAGCAGCCCCACAAACCCAAGCCAAAGCGCGACCAAAGCCGGCACCAGCCGCATATCCAGAACGCCTGCAAGCGACAGGTATACCGGCAGCAGCCCCAACAGCGCCCCCGCGGGCGCAGGCACCCCGATGAAATGGCGGGCGGTTTCCTCGGACTCGCCGCGCATCACATTGAACCGCGCCAGACGCATACAGGTCGAAGCGGCGAAGATCAGAACGAAGATCCAGCCAAGGCTGTGGGTCTCACCCAATGCGTATTGGTAAACCAGAACGCCGGGCGCAACGCCGAAGCACAGGAAATCCGACAGCGAATCCAGCTCCGCGCCAAACTCCGAGGTCGCGTTGAGGCGTCGCGCGATCAGCCCGTCCAGCCCGTCGATCAGCGCCGAGAGCAGAATCAGCAGCGCCGCCGTCTCGAACCGCTCGTCCATCGCGAAACGGATCGAGGTCAGGCCAAGACACATCCCCGAAATCGTCACCAGATTCGGCAAGAGTTGCAGAAAGGGAAGCTGGTCTCGGTGCTGCGGATCGCGGGCCATCTGGAGAACTCCTTAGCGGATACCACCGACGCAGGCGGGCGCCTGGCCGGTCAGATCGGCGATTACGGTTTCACCCGCGATCATCGTCTGACCGATACAAACCTGCGGCTGCACGCCTTCGGGCAGGTAAATATCAAGCCGCGAACCGAAGCGGATCAGGCCGAAACGCTCGCCGGTTTGCAAGTGCTGCCCCTCTTTCGACCAGCACAGGATGCGCCGCGCGACCAGACCGGCGATTTGCACGGTGCCGTATTTGCGCCCGTCAGCCAGCTCAACGGCAATTCCATTGCGCTCGTTATCCTCCGACGCCTTATCAAGCGAGGCATTCAGGAATTTCCCCGGACGGTAGGCAACTTTGGTGATGCGCCCTTCGGCGGGCAGGCGGTTCACATGGCAGTTAAAGACCGACATGAACACCGACACGCGGGTCATCGGCGCGTCACCAAGCTCCAGCTCGGCGGGCGGCACGGCGGGTTCAAGCAGCGAGACCACGCCGTCAGCGGGCGAGACCATCAGCCCCGGACGCGTCGGCGTAACCCGCACCGGATCGCGGAAGAAATAATAGACCCAGATCGTCAGACCAGCGCCGATCCAGCCCAGAGGCTCCCACAGCAGGAACAACACCACCGTGATAGCCGCGGCAATCGCCACGAACTTGCGCCCCTCGGGGTGCATCGGCTTCACGAAAGTGGACATCATCGAGACGGACATAGGAACCCCATATTCTGTTATCTGACCGTCCTAGACGATGCGCGCGCGCATGGGAAGCGCGCGATTGATCGCGGTCCCGTCAGAGCGGACCGCCTCGTTCGCGCATGGCGCGCGCCAAAGCGGGATTGCCACGGGCCTCAAGCCCCTCCGCCGCGCCAAGCCGGTCTTCTGCCTCGCGGTTCTGCCCGATCTTCGATTTCGCCAAAACACGGGTGATCGTGATCTCCAGCCCGATAATCTGCCCTAGCATCTGCTCCATATAATCCGCAGGCGCATCGGCCATCCGCCAACCCTCCGCGCCATTGGTCTCTTGCTCGAACCGCTTGGTCAACCGCCCGACAACCGCGCGCAGGGACTTCTCATCGTCGAAAAAGCGCGCCGCGCCATAGACATGCGCCACCTCGTAATTCCACGTCGGCACATGGCGATGGTGATCCGCCTTGCCTGGATACCAGTTGGGCGAGATATACCCCTCGGCGCCCTGAAAAATCGCCAAAAGCTCGGCCCCCTGCGCGACCCGAGTGTGCAGCGGGTTGGCCCGCGCGATATGCCCGATCAGCCGCCCTGCCCCGTCACGCAGCAGCGGCAGATGGTTGGCCACCATCCCGCCTTCGGCCTGCGCAACCACGCAAGCCAGAGGGTGCGCGTCGATCAGTGCCTCGATCCGTGCGGGATCGGTCTCGGCAAAATGCTGTGGCAGATACATCGGCACCTCGGGCTTTTGATGCACAATATCGCCAAAATGAAAAAGGGCCACCCAAAGGCAGCCCTTTCCAAACTTGCAATTCCAGTGAAACTTAGCGCTTCGAGAACTGGAACGAACGGCGGGCTTTGGCCTTACCGTATTTCTTACGTTCGACAACGCGCGAGTCGCGGGTCAGGAAGCCAGCGGCTTTCAGAGCTGCGCGCAGCGAGGGATCGTAAAGTTGCAGAGCCTTCGAGATGCCGTGCTTGACTGCACCAGCCTGGCCCGAGAGGCCGCCGCCGGTGACGGTCGCGTAGACATCGAACTGGCCAGCAACGTTTGCCACGCCGAAGGGCTGGTTCACGATCAGCTGGAGAACGGGACGTGCGAAGTAGACGCCCATTTCCTTGCCGTTGACGGTGACTTTGCCCGAACCCGGCTTGACCCAAACGCGAGCGACAGCGTCTTTACGCTTGCCGGTTGCGTAGGCACGGCCTTGCGCGTCGCGCACGGCCTCACGGGTGGACGGTGCAGCAGCGGCCACGGCTTCGCCGGAAACGGCCGACTTCAGATCGTCGAGAGATTTGATATCGGACATGATTAGCTCCGGGTGTTCTTTTTGTTCAGGACTTTAACGTCGAGAACTTCGGGCTGTTGGGCTTCGTGCGGATGCTCGGCACCGGCGTAAACGCGCAGGTTCGACATCTGGGCACGGCCAAGGCGGTTGCGCGAGATCATGCGCTCGACAGCCTTGATGACAACGCGCTCGGGGTGAGCACCGTCCAGAATCTGGCGTGCGGTGCGCGACTTGATGCCGCCCGGGTGATTGGTGTGCCAGTAGTAGGTCTTGTCATCACGCTTCTTGCCGGTCATCTGGACCTTGTCAGCGTTGATGATGATGACGTTATCACCCATGTCCATGTGGGGGGTGAAGGTCGGCTTGTGCTTGCCACGCAGGCGCATGGCAACGATCGTTGCGAGGCGGCCCAGAACAACGCCTTCAGCGTCGATCAGGATCCACTTCTTTTCGATCTCCGCCGGTTTTGCGGTATAAGTTTTCATCTTAGATCGCCCTTGAAGGGTTATGGAATTCAGATTGCGGGCTTTTCACGGATTCTCAGGCGAAAAGCAAGCAGACAGATCATAATTTTACACTGTGAAATCAAGGTGTTACAAAATAGGTATTAAAATACCCCAAATCTCGTGCCACTTTTGACGCCCACATGCGGCCAATGCACATCATTCGGGTGGCGCAGCTGTGGGAAACTGCGATCATGGGCGGCAACACAACGGCTCTCAGAGGGCTTGAATGCAAGACACACTGCCTCTTTTGGCCTTTCTGTTCCCGCTGGCCTACAGCCCCGGCCCCGGCAATATGTTCTTTGCCGCCAACGGCGCGCGCTTTGGGTTGCGCGCGACCCTTCCGGCGAGCCTTGGCTATCATATCGGCACTTGGGTCGTCACTGCGGGCCTCGGATTTGGCGCGCTGTCAGCGCTGACCCAGACGCCGCGGCTGTTTCTGGCACTGAAACTTGCGGGAACCGTGTATGTCCTCTGGCTTGCGCGGCGCCTGTTCAACGCGGGCGGCACCGATGGCACGGCAGCACAGGCCAAGGCCCCCCGCGTCACGGATGGCGCGATGCTCCTGATCCTCAACCCCAAAGCCTATGTCATCATCGCGCTGATGTTCTCGCAGTTCCTTTCAGGGGCCGGCACGCCCGAGGTCTTGCGGATCACCACGATCTTCACGCTCAACAACTTGATCGCCTTTACGGTTTGGACCCTTCTGGGCGACCGGCTCGCGCTTCATTTCCGCGACGAGGTCCACGCGCGCGCCCTCAACCGCGGCTTCGGCGTGATTCTGGCGATTGTCGCGCTCTGGATGCTTTTCACCTAACGCGGCGGGATCGAGTAGGTCATCGAGGCGCGGGCAACAGGCTGTGCCTCGCCATCCGAATAGATCAGCACATCGCCCACCGCCAGAACGCGACCCAGCTTCAATATCCGCACATGGCCCAGCAAATCCCGCCCTGCCGCCGGTTTGCGCATAAAGTCGATCGAGGCATTCGTCGTCACCGCCAAAGCCACCGGCCCCAGCCGTTGCAGGATCGCCAGATACAGCCCCACATCCGCCAGCGCGAACATATTCGGCCCCGAGACCGTGCCCCCGGGCCGCAGGTGTCGTTCGGCGATTTTCATCCGCACGACCATCTCTTCGCCCGCTGCCTCGATGGCAAAGTCATTGGCGACCTGAGGGAAGGCTTCGGCCAGAAACCCCTCAAGTGACGCTACGTCCATTTTGAAATCCATCTTTCCCCTCGTCTCATCCCTCCCCTAGAGTTCCGGCAAACAGGAGGAGTTTCAATGACTGATCTGGTCGAACTGGAAAGACGTGGCGTCGTCGCGCATCTGACGCTGAATTCGCCCTCGAGCCTGAACGCGCTGTCGGATGCGATGCTGGCCGCGTTGAAGGCCCGTTTCACCGAGATTGCCACCAGCAGCGAGATCAAGGCGGTTGTCCTGAAGGGCGCGGGCAAGGTGTTTTGCGCGGGCCATGACCTGAAGGAAATGCAGGCAGGCCGCGAAAGCGATGACAAGGGGCGCGCCTATTTCGCCGATCTTTTCGCGCGCTGCTCCGAAGTGATGCTGATGATCCCCAAGTTGCCGCAGCCCGTCATCGCCGAGGTTCACGGCATTGCCACCGCTGCGGGCTGTCAGCTTGTCGCCTCTTGCGACATGGCAGTCGCGGCGGAGGGCACGCGCTTTGGCGTGAACGGGGTGAATATCGGGCTGTTTTGCTCAACCCCGATGGTCGCGCTGACCCGCAATGTCCCGCGCAAGGTCGCCTTTGAAATGCTGACCACGGGCGAGTTTATCGACTCCACCCGCGCGCGCGAAGTGGGGCTGGTGAACCGCGTCGTGCCGCATGACCAGCTTGACGCCGAAGTCTCGCGTCTGGCGGAAACCGTCGCCGCCAAGCTGTCGCTTGCGGTCAAGGTGGGTAAGCGCGCTTTCTACGAGCAAATCACAATGGACACCCGCGCGGCCTATGAACATGCCTCTGCGGTGATGGTTGAAAACATGCTCGCGCGCGACACCGCCGAGGGCGTGCAGGCCTTCATCGAAAAGCGCAAACCCGACTGGGCGGAGTAAATGCAGCGCGTCAGGGGGGCTACCCTCTGGCGCCCTACCCCAGAACGGCAAGCGAGGGGAAGTTTTCCAACAGCCAGAAGCTGAGCGCCGAGAACGCATTGGTCGCCAGAAGCAGGCCGACAATCACCAAGAGCGCGCCCATGCCCTTTTCGATCAGCCCCATGTGGCGCTTGATCCGGTTCATCACGCCCATCGCGCGCTGGATGAACAGCGCCGCCAGCAGGAACGGAATACCAAGGCCAAGCGCATAAATCGCCAAAAGCCCCGTGCCGCGTGCCAGATCGGCCCCTTGCGCTGCAATCGACAGGATCGCGCCCAACTGCGGGCCGATGCAGGGCGTCCAGCCAAAGGCAAAGGCCAGCCCCAGCACATAGGCGCCAAGCGACGAGCCGCCCCGGTCTCCGGCATCAAGGCGCGCCTCGCGGTCGAGGATCGGGATACGGTAGAGCCCCAGAAAATGCAGGCCCAACCCGATAATCACCACGCCCGCGATGCGGCCAAAGAGTTCCTGGTTCTGCAAGAAGAACTGGCCAAAGGCAGAGGCCGCAAAGCCAAGGAACAGGAACACCGTCGACAGGCCCATCACAAAGAACAGCGCAGGCACCAGCGCGGATCGCCGACCCTCGCGCAATTCGCCAAGGCTCACGCCCCCCATATAGGCCAGATAGGGAGGGACAATCGGCAGCACGCAAGGGCTGAGAAACGAAAGCAGCCCCGCCACAAGCGCCACAAGGGCCGCAGGCAGAAAGCTGGCGTCTATGAGGTCGATTCCGAACATGCGCTACCCTTAGCCCATCGCATTCGCGCCGTCACCTGCCACCGCTTCACATCCGCGTGGACAAATCGGCGCGGGGCGGATAGCCCGTTTTCATGGAGATCACCCAAGAGATAGACGCCATCGGCCTATTATGCCCCCTGCCCGTCTTGCGGTTGCGCAAGGTGCTTGAGGGGCTACCATCGGGCGCGGTGGTGCGGCTGATTGCGTCCGATGGCGCAAGCTGGATTGATGTCCCGCATTTCTGCGGCCAGACGGGGCACGAGCTGATCTCGGCCGAGGATACAGGCAAGACGAAAATCTACCTCGTCCGCCGCCGTTAAAGCCTGTCGCACGAAACGTGGCGCCGGTTTTCTGGCCCGCTGAACATGCGGCCTCATGGAGCCAGAGCCGTTCGCAAATATGACCGCGACACGCTTTCCCCAAAACTAAAAAGCCGGGCGCGAGGCCCGGCTTTTTGTTCTTAGCGCGACCACCAGCCCGAGCGTCGGGGCTTGGCCGGCTCTTCGGGGGTGGCGACTGCTTCGGCCATCGGCTCGGACGGAAGTTCGACCGGAGCCTCGGCAGGGGTTTCTACCGGAGCCTCAACAGGCGCTTCGGCAGGCGTTTCAACCGGCGTTTCAGCGGGAGCCTCGACCGGGGCTTCAACCGGCTCCTCCGCAGGCGCCTCGATCGGCGTTTCCGCAGGCTTCGGAGCTTCCTCGGACGCAGCCTCCTCGACTTTCTTACGCGAACGGGTTGCGCGCTTGCGCTTCGGCTTCTCCTCGACGGTCTCTTCCGCTGCCGGAGCCTCTTCGGTTACGGCCTCGGCGCTCACCTCTGCATCGACTTTCTTACGCGAACGGGGCGCCCGCTTGCGCTTCGGCTTCTCTTCGACGGTCGCTTCCGCAGCCGGAGCTTCCTCGACAATAGTCTCCGCGACCGGAGCGGCTTCACCCTCAGCCTCGGCCGGAGCCTCCTCGACGACCGGCTTCTTGCGCGAGCGGGTGCGTTTGCGCTTCGGCTTCTCGTCCGCAACCTCTTCCGCCGCCGGAGCCTCTCCCGAAGGCGCAACCTCGGAAGCATCATCCGCTTCGTCCTCGTCGCCATCCTCGTCCGAAGACTGATCGCTCACGCCATCCTCATCGGACTTCCGCTTGCGGCGACGCCGACGACGGCGCTTCTTCTTGGGCTGCTCATCGGCGGCAACCGCCTCTGCCTCGACCTCTTCGGCCTCGGCTTCGTCGATGTCGTCCTCTTCGACGACATCCTCATCGACCTCGGCCATCAGGCTTGCCGATGCCGAGACCACATCCAGATGCTCGACCTCGGGGACGACACGCGTCGCGGTCTTGAAACGCTCGATGGTGAAATCGGGCGAAACCAGCGCCGGATCAGCCTCGATCCGCACCGACAGACCATAGCGCGCCTCGATCGTCGCCACATGCTCGCGCTTGGCGTTCATCAGGTAGTTCGCCACCGCGACCGGCACTTTTACCAGAACCTCGCGGGCGCGTTTGCGCGTGCCCTCTTCCTCGATCGCGCGCAGAACCGTCAGCGCAAGGCTGTCGTCCGAGCGGATCAGGCCGGTGCCGTGGCAATGCGGGCAAGGCTGCGTGGTGCTTTCCAGCATCCCCGGACGCAGGCGCTGGCGCGACATTTCCAACAGGCCGAAGCCCGAAATCCGGCCAACCTGAATCCGCGCGCGGTCGGTTTTCAGCTTGTCTTTCAGGCGCTTCTCGACCGAGACGTTATTCTTGCGCTCTTCCATGTCGATGAAGTCGATCACGATCAGACCCGCAAGGTCACGCAGACGCAACTGGCGCGCCACTTCTTCGGCAGCCTCAAGGTTGGTCTTGAGCGCGGTCTCCTCGATCGAGCCTTCCTTGGTCGCCCGACCCGAGTTCACGTCGATCGCCACAAGCGCCTCGGTCACGCCGATCACGATATAGCCGCCCGATTTAAGCTGCACGACCGGATTGAACATCTGCCCCAGATAGCCCTCGACCTGGAAGCGCGAGAACAGCGGAAGCTGCTCGTTGTAATGCTTCACGTTCTTGGCGTGGGACGGCATGATCATCTTCATGAAGTCCTTGGCCGCGCGGTAGCCGCGATCGCCCTCGACCAGAACCTCGTCGATGTCTTTCGAGTAGAGGTCGCGGATCGAGCGCTTGATCAGATCGCCTTCCTCATAGATCGGCGCGGGCGCAACCGAATGCATGGTCAGCTCGCGGATCTGCTCCCACAGGCGCAGGAGGTATTCGTAGTCGCGCTTGATCTCGGTGCGGGTGCGCTGAGCGCCGGCGGTGCGGATAATCAGACCCGCGCCTTTGGGCACTTCGACCTCGGTCGCGATTTCTTTCAGCTTCTTGCGGTCAACCGCATTGGTGATCTTGCGCGAGATGCCACCGCCACGCGCGGTATTCGGCATCAGCACGCAATAGCGGCCAGCCAGCGACAGATAGGTCGTCAGCGCCGCACCCTTGTTGCCGCGCTCTTCCTTGACCACCTGCACCAGCATGATCTGGCGCACCTTGATGACTTCCTGGATCTTGTAGCGGCGCGGGCGCGGTTTGCGCGCGGGGCGGATTTCTTCCTCGACATCCTCATCCGCGACCGACTCGATGGATTCGTCCGTCGGGTGGGCGTGGTGATCGTGGTCGTGGTTGTCGTCGTCTTCAGAAGCGTCGCTGTCATCCCCGTCGTCTTCCGAAGCCTCTTCGGCCTCGACTTCTTCAGTTTCGGCCTCTGCGGGAGCCTCGACCACCTCCTCCGAAGCGACAGCCTCTTCGGCTACCGGCGCATCGCCTTCGACCGCGGCTTCGGCCGGAGCGCCCTCAACCACCTCGGCTGCGGGTGCATCGGTTTCTTCAGCGTCGACCAGTTCCATCCCCGGAATTTCGTCCGACTTGACCTCGGGATCGGCCGCAGCCTTTTCGGCCTTGGGGCCACCCCGGCGGCGGCGGCGCGAACGCGAGCTACGCTCTTCCTGCTCTTCCGCGGCCTCGGCATAGCGACGCTCTTCTTCCAGCAGCGCCTCGCGGTCAGCGACGGGGATCTGGTAATAATCCGGGTGAATTTCGGCAAACGCCAGGAACCCGTGGCGGTTGCCACCGTAATCGACAAAAGCCGCCTGGAGCGAAGGCTCCACACGCGTCACTTTTGCCAGATAGATATTTCCTGCGAGTTGCCGTTTGTTGATGGTCTCGAAATCAAATTCTTCGACCTTGTTGCCGTCCACCACGACAACGCGGGTTTCTTCCGCGTGCGTGGCATCGATAAGCATCTTCTTTGCCATTGATCCTGTTTCCCCATGCGGACAGCCGCCTGCACCTTGGGGGTGCGGCGCTGCGGGCATGGTGTATCGTTGAGGCGGACGCCTGCAGATGCGTGATCGGGGCCAGAGCCATCGGCCCGCCCATCGTCATCATCGCCACTGCACTTCGCGTCATCGCGTTACTTTCCTAAGCCCCTGCGCCAATTGGCATTCGGGGCCGAATGAGCGCCCCGCTTTTTAAAGCATGGGCAAGACTTACGGTCTTACGACCAATCGGTTGATCCTGAGGGGGACATGCGTTTCAGAGGTCCCTCGCCCGGAAATCAGCGAATTTCGGTGGGCCAGCGTCGCAAATTCGGCGCGCAAAGCCAACTAAAGGCGACAATAGCGGCAAGCCCTGCCCGAATACAATCGGTTTTTCATCGCCAAATGGTTAACGCCCCTGCCCATCACAGATAGTCGGAACGGCTTAGCCCGTATTTCGCCATCTTCTCGTTCAGCGTCCGGCGCGGCAGGCACAGCTCATCCATCACTGCCGCGATCGAGCCTTTGTGGCGGCGCATCGTGTTGTCGATCAGCATTTTTTCGAAGTTTTCGACGTATTCTTTCAGGGGTTTGCCTTCGGTTGTCATTGCGGTCGGCCCCGGCCCTTCGTCATCGGCCATCAGCAAAGACGCAATCGAGCCGGTCCCGCGCCGCGCCTGCAACACCGCGCGCTCGGCCACATTAATCAACTGGCGCACGTTACCGGGCCAAGGTGCCTGCAACAATTGCGCGGCTTCTTGCGCGCTGATCTCGGGGACATCGCAGCCGTATTCATCGGCGAATTGCTCGGCCATGCGGGTAAACAGCGTCAGCACATCCTCGCCGCGCGTGCGCAGGGGCGGCAAGGTGATCTTGAGCGCTGCCAGCCGGTAGTACAGATCGGGGCGCAGCGCATCTTCGACGGTGCGGCCTTCGCCATGGGTGTTGCAGATCGCGACAATGCGGGTTTCAGCGGGCATCCCCTGATCGTTGATGAACTGCAACAACCGCGCCTGCAACGCCGGGCTCAGCGCCTCGACATCCTCAAGGCAAAGTGTTCCGCCGCGCGCCTCTTCGACCATCGGCAGCGTGGCGCCCTCACCTGTCGGTCCGAACAGCTTTTCCGCCAACATCTCTTCGGCAAAGGCCGCGCAGGCCAGCACCACGAACTTGCGCCCCGCGCGCGGTCCCGTTGCGTGCAGCGCGTGCGCCACCAGCGTCTTACCCGAGCCGGTCTCGCCGTCGATCAGCACATGCCCGTCGGCCTGACTCAGATCGAGAATATCCTCGCGCAGGCGCTCCATCGGCTCGGAGGTGCCAATGAGCTTGCCCATCACCTGCTCGCCCTCGGCCAGATCGCGGCGCAGCGCGCGATTGTCCAGCGTCGTGCGGCGCGCCTGCGTCGCGCGCTTGGCCAGCTCGGTCATCCGGTCGGGATCGAAGGGCTTTTCCATAAAGTCCATCGCGCCCAAACGCATCGCCTCGACCGCCATCGGCACATCGCCGTGGCCGGTAATCATGATAACAGGCAGGCCGGAATCAAGGCTCATCAGGCGTTTCAGAAACGCCATCCCGTCCATCCCCGGCATCCGAATATCCGAGATCACCACCCCCGGCCAATCCTGCCCGATCACCTTGAGCGCATCCTCGGCGGTCGGGAAGGTCTCGGCATCAAAGCCCGACAGCGCAAGCCACTGACTGACCGACTGGCGCATATCCTCTTCGTCATCGACGATTGCCACCTTGATTACGCGCGACATGGGTTCACTCCGCTGCTTTGATTCCACCCTTGGGCGGCGTCTGTAATTCATCCGACAGAAGCGGCAGTTGCAGCTCGAACACCGCGCCCCCCGCTTCCGAGTTATGGGCCGTCAACCGACCGCCAAGATCCACCGCGATCGAGGACGAAATCGCCAGCCCCAGCCCCGTGCCCTCGCCCGGCTTTTTCGTCGTCCAGAACGGCTCGAACAGCTTTTCCAGATCGCTGATGCCGGGGCCATTATCGCGCAGCGTCAGCACCGCAGTTTCCCCCGCCGTCAGCAAAATCTCTATCTGCGGATCAGAGACCGCTTTGGTCGCATCCAGCGCGTTGCGCAACAGGTTGATAATCACTTGTTCGAGACGGATACGGTCCGCCTGCACCATCACCGGCGCGCGCGGCAGCGTGCGCGTGATCCCGACCGTGCGGCGTTTCAGCTGCGGCTCCATCATCGCCAGCGCCGACGACAGCGCCGCACGCATATCGACGGGTTCAAACGCCTCGCCCCCCTTGCGGGCATAGGATTTAAGCTGCCGCGTGATTGCGCCCATCCGCTCGATCAGATCATCAATCCGCTGGAAGGACGACAGCGCCTCTTCGGGCCGGTCGCGCTGCAACAACAGCCGCGCGCCTGCCAGATAGGTTTTCATCGCCGCAAGAGGCTGGTTCAATTCATGGCTGACGGCGGCCGACATTTCCCCCAGAACCGCCAGCTTCGAGCTTTGCACGATTGTCTGTTCGGCGACAGCAAGGTCTTTTTGCACCCGCTCGCGTTCGGCAATCTCGCGCGAGAGCCGCGCGTTCAGCGCCCGAAGCTCCGCCGATTCCGCGCGATAGGCCGCCGATTGCACCCGCGCGCGCCGCGAGAGCCAGTAAAAGGTGAAGGCCAGCAGAATCGCAAAGCCCATGATCTCAAGCGCCAGCACCGCATTCACCCGCTCGCGCACCGAGGCGTAAGAGGTAAACGCAATCAGCCGCCAACCGCGGAAGGGAATGCGCGACTCGGTGCGCATCACCGCCTGCCCTTTCAGATAGGCGTCCGGCGCATCATTTGCCCAATCCGCCGTCGCCTGAAGCGCACGCTCAATCGCCGAGGGCACCGAGCGCGCCTGCAACGCCTCTTCCAGCGTCAGCCCGCGCCATTTCGGCTCGGTCGTCAGGATCACGCGGCCTTCGCTGTCGGTCACGGCAACGGCTTCGGAAATCCCCGCCCATGAGCGTTCGAACTTCGACAGTTCCGCCTCGACAACAATCACCCCCGCCGCCTTGCCGCTCAGCGTCAGCGCACGGGAATAGTTGAACTGCGTCCCGCCGGACTCGATCTTGGCGGCGGTAAACACGGTCTCGCGCGAGCGCAGCGCCTCGACGAAAAACTGCGCATTCGTGTGATGGGTGCCGATCAGATTGCGGTTCGTCGCCGCCACCACGCGCCCCGAGACATCCAAAAGCCGGATCGAGGCCGCCGCAATCTCGTCGCGCGCCGAGATCAACCGCGCCGAGGTGCGCGAGAAATCACCCGTATCCAGCGCGGTCGTCAGTTCAGGGTCGCGCGCCAGAAGCAGCGGCACCACCGAGGTGCGCTGCAATTCCGAGATAATATTGCCCGAATAAAGCGCAAGCCGTAGTTCGGCGCGCACCCGCGTGGTTTCGGTAAAGCGGTCGGTCAGCCAGTAATTCGTGCCCCAGATCGCCGCCAGCGCAAAGACGATAATCGCCAGGATCGCCGCGCGCACACCCCACCACGAGCGGCGCGTCTTGGCGCCCCCCGCAGGGTCAAAAAGTTCGGTGTCGTAATCACGCTCTGGCATGGCGGAAGTCTAGGTCAGCCAATGCCTTCCAACAAGCGAAAGCAATCAGGCGTCAGCGCCCATTCCGGCCAACGCGCGGAAAAGCGCCGCCCCGTCAGTGCCGCCCTGAGCGCCTTCAACGGCGCGCTCGGGGTGCGGCATCATGCCGATAACGCGGCGATTCTCGCTCAGCACACCGGCGATGTCGGCGGTCGATCCGTTCGGGTTGCCGACATAGCGATAGGCCACGCGATCCTCGCCCTCAAGGCGGGCAAGCCCTTCGGCGTCGATCACATAGTTCCCGTCGTGGTGCGCGATCGGATAGACCACCTCGTCGCCAAGGCCATAGCCGCTGGTAAACACGCTATCGGTGGTGGCGACCTTCAGTTTCTGCGGACGGCAAACGAATTTCAGCGAGGCATTGCGCATCAGCGCGCCCGGCAACAGCCCCATCTCGGTCAGCACCTGAAAGCCGTTGCAAATGCCGATCACATAGCCGCCCTTCTTGGCGAAATCGACAACCGCCTGCCCGACGGGCGAGCGGGACGCAATCGCGCCGCAACGCAGGTAATCGCCAAAGGAAAACCCGCCCGGAACGCCGATCACATCAACGCCCGCAGGAATTTCCGTATCCTTGTGCCAGACCCGAACGACCTCGGCACCGGCTTTTTCAAAGCCCATAGCAAGGTCACGGTCGCAGTTCGAACCGGGGAAAGTGATGACGGCGGCCTTCATGGCGAAACTCCTGCCTTCGAGGTGGCGCTGGTATCTGATGGGCAGCGGCAGGGCCGCCACCCGTCTGGCTCAGGCGATTTCGATCGTGTATTTCTCGATCACGGTGTTGGCGAGCAGCTTTTCGCACATCTCGACAACTTCCTTCTCGGCTGCGGCGGCATCGGTCGCAGCCAGATCAAGCTCGATCACCTTGCCTTGACGCACGCCTTCGACCCCGGAGAAACCCAGATGGCCAAGCGCGTGACGCACGGCCTCGCCTTGCGGGTCCAGAACCCCATCCTTCAGCATAACATGAACGCGGGCTTTCATCGCATTCGGTCCTTTCAGTTGATCAGGGTCGGTTTCGACGTGCCGGTGTTCTCGGGCATCAGCCCAAGGCGGCGCGCGACTTCGGTATAGGCGTCGGTCAGGTTGCCCAGATCGCGACGGAACACGTCTTTATCGAGCTTCTGACCGGTTTTCACATCCCACAGGCGGCAGCTGTCGGGAGAAATCTCGTCGGCCACGATCAGGCGCATGAAATCGCCGTCCCAGACGCGACCGATCTCGATCTTGAAGTCGATCAGCTTGATGCCGACGCCGAAGAAAATGCCGCTGAGGAAATCGTTCACGCGCAGCGCAAGAGCGACAATATCATCAAGGTCTTGCTGGTTGGCCCAACCGAAGGCGATGATATATTCCTCGGGGACCAGCGGGTCGCCGAGTTCATCGTTCTTGTAGCTGTATTCCACGATCGGACGCGGAAGGGGGGTGCCCTCTTCGAGGCCCAGACGCTTGGCGATCGAGCCTGCGGCGAAATTGCGCACGATCACTTCAAGCGGCACGATCTCGACCTGACGGATCAGCTGCTCGCGCATATTCAGGCGGCGGATAAAGTGGTTCGGCACGCCGACATTGGTCAGCCCTTGCATGAAGAACTCGGACAGGCGGTTGTTCAGCACGCCCTTGCCCTCGATCGTCGCCTTCTTCTGCGCGTTGAAGGCGGTCGCATCGTCCTTGAAATACTGCACAAGGGTCCCCGGTTCCGGGCCTTCATACAGGATCTTCGCTTTGCCTTCGTAGAGTTTCTTGCGACGCGGTGCCATGGCATCTCCGTTTCGGAATGCAAAGCCCCGGCCTTTGGGGTTCCGGGGCGGTTCCGGCCCGCGCAAACCGCGGACCTCTTTTGCTGCCCCTATAGGCCAAGGCAACCCGCGCCGCAAGGCTAAGCCACGCCTGCGCGCGCGTTAATTTGCGCGGTTTCGGTCGATTTGCGCGCAAAGCACTCTTGCCCCCGCCCCTGCGCACGGGCATATGGAAGGAAAGAGGAACTTTAAGGGGGGCCCGCCCATGACCACCTTCGACGATCGCGAACACGCTTTCGAAAACAAATTCGCCCACGATGCCGAACTGCGCTTCAAGGCCGAAGCCCGCCGCAACAAACTGGTCGGCCAGTGGGCCGCAGAGCTGCTCGGCAAATCGGGCGATGCAGCCGAGGCATATGTAAAAGAGGTTGTCGCGGCCGATTTCAAAGAAGCCGGTGACGAGGATGTCATCGCGAAACTGGCCGCCGATCTGGACGGCAAGGCCGATGACGTGGCGATCCGCGCCAAGATGGCCGAATGCCTGGCAGAGGCCAAGCGTCAGGTCGTCGAGGGCTAAACGCTCGTCTCTCAACGTCTGGACAAACCGCCCGCGCGACCTGCGTCGGGCGGTTTTTCGTTGCGCGGGGCATCCTTCTCCTCGCCCGCCTGAACCGTTTTCATCAAGATCATGAAGAGAAGGAATTTGCCAAAACCGCGCGCGCGTGGCACACCGCGCGAAAGGCTCGGATTCTGGCGGGCCTCTCAAGCTATATAAAGGCATTGCACATGACCGACGCCCTGAGCCGCCTTCTGGAAACCCGCGACTGGCTTCTGGCCGATGGCGCGACCGGCACCAACCTGTTCAATATGGGGCTGTCGTCGGGCGACGCGCCCGAGCTGTGGAACGTGGACCAGCCGCAGAACATCAAGAAGCTTTATTCGATGGCGGTGAACGCCGGGTCGGACCTCTTTCTGACCAACAGCTTCGGCGGCAATGCCTCGCGCCTCAAACTGCACAATTCGCAATCGCGCGTGCGCGAACTGAACCGCGCCGCTGCTGAAATCGGGCGTGAAGTTGCCGATACCGCAGGCCGTCCGGTCGTGGTGGCAGGGTCCGTCGGACCGACGGGCGAGATTTTCGCCCCGATGGGCACGATGACGCATGAAATCGCGGTCGAGATGTTCCACGAACAGGCCGAAGGCCTGAAAGAAGGCGGCGCGGATGTGCTTTGGGTCGAGACGATCTCGGCCCCCGAAGAGTTCAAGGCCGCCGCCGAGGCCGCGCGTCTGGCCAATATGCCGTGGTGCGGCACGATGAGCTTTGACACCGCAGGGCGCACGATGATGGGCGTCACCTCGGCGCAACTGGCTGCACTGGTCGAGAAATTCCCGAACCCGCCGCTGGCCTTCGGCGCCAATTGCGGCGTGGGGGCATCGGACCTGATGCGCACGATCATGGGCTTTGTGGCATCAGGCACCGAGCGCCCGATCATCGCCAAGGGCAACGCGGGCATCCCGCGCTATGTCGATGGTCATATCCATTACGATGGCACCCCCGATCTGATGGCCGATTACGCCTGCCTTGCGCGCGACGCGGGCGCGACGATCATCGGCGGCTGCTGCGGCACCATGCCCGAGCATCTGGCCGCCATGCGTCAGGCGCTTGAGAATCGTCCGCGTGGCGAGCGTCCCTCGCTGGAGGAAATCGCCGCAAAACTTGGCGGGTTCTCCTCGGACAGCGACGGCACGGGCGACGACAGCACCACGCCAGAGCGTTCGCGCGGGCGTCGTCGGCGCAGCTAAGATCAGATTCCGGCGACACGCGCCGCTTTCAAATCCGCGCGTGTCGTAATTCGCCAAACATCGGGGCCGTTTTCTTTCCAAATGGGAACAGAATGACCCGCCATGGAGACACCTGATATGTCCGACGAACAAGATATCGTCCTCTCGGAGCTTAACGACGAGGAACTGGTCCAGCAGATGATGGATGACCTCTATGACGGTCTCAAAGAAGAGATCGAAGAGGCGGTTGAGATCCTGCTTGAGCGCGGCTGGACGCCCTACGACATCCTGACCAAAGCACTGGTCGCTGGCATGACCATCGTCGGCGCCGACTTCCGCGACGGCATCCTGTTCGTGCCGGAAGTGCTGCTGGCTGCCAACGCGATGAAGGGCGGCATGGCCATCCTCAAGCCGCTGCTGGCCGAAACCGGCGCGCCGCGCATGGGCAAGATGGTTATCGGCACCGTTAAGGGCGACATCCACGACATCGGCAAAAACCTTGTCGCGATGATGATGGAAGGCGCTGGTTTCGAGGTCGTCGATCTGGGCATCAACAACGCTGTGGAAGCCTATCTCGAAGCGCTCGACAACGAGCAGCCCGACATCCTCGGCATGTCGGCTCTGCTGACCACCACCATGCCCTACATGAAAACCGTCATCGACACTCTGGTCGAGATGGGCCGTCGCGACGACTATATCGTTCTCGTGGGCGGCGCCCCGCTGAACGAAGAGTTCGGCCGCGCCATCGGTGCTGACGGCTACTGCCGTGACGCTGCTGTTGCTGTGGAAACCGCCAAGCAGATGCTGGCCCGCAAGCACAACCAGCTCAGCGCCTGAGCCATCAAAAAGTGATCGCAAAAGACCCCGTCGCAAACCGCGGGGTCTTTTCTTTTTCCCGAAGACACCCAAATATCATGGGGTTGGAGGGACTCACCATGCCGCTTCCTGGTTTTCTTGCCGTTCTTGCGATTGTCCTGCTGGCTGGCGCTGGCACCGTCTGGATCATCGCGTGCAGCGGGGTATCGCCCGTGCTGATCGGCACGCTGGCGCTTTTGGGGGCAGGCTTTATCCGCATGATGGGCCGCGTTGAATGAGTGAACTTCCGTCTGACCGCGCACTCACCGAGGAGGGGCTGGCCGCTTCGGGCGAGGGCCGGATTTTGCTGATCGCCTGCGGCGCGCTTGCGCGCGAGATTCTGGCGCTCAAGCAGATGAACGGCTGGGACCATATGGACCTGACCTGCCTGCCCGCGAACCTGCATCTTTACCCCGAGAAAATCACCGCCGAGGTCGCCCGTTCTGTCTCCGTAGCGCGCGCGAACTACGCGCAGATTTTCGTGGTCTATGCCGATTGCGGCACGGGCGGGCTCTTGCAGGAAAAGTGCAAGGAACTGGGCGTCGAGATGGTCGCAGGGCCGCATTGCTATTCGTTTTTTGAAGGAAACGACGCTTTCGCCGCCAAGGCGGGGGATGAAATCGACTGCTTTTATCTGACCGATTTTCTGGTGCGCCAGTTTGACGCCTTTGTCTGGCGCCCGATGGGGTTTGACCGCCACCCCGACCTGATCCCGATGATGTTCGGCAATTACCGCAAGCTGATCTATCAGGCGCAAACCGACGATCCGGCGCTGGACAAAAAGGGGCAGGATGCTGCCGCCCGCCTTGGTCTGGAGTATGAGCGCCGCTTTACCGGCTACGGCGATCTGGCAACGACGCTGGCTTCGGTCGCGAAAGCGAAATAATCAGATCCGACGGTCGTTCGCGCGCGCAATCTGCACCGATTCGCCCTTATTCGGCATCAGCTCCAGATAAAGATTGTCGGGCAAAAGCAGCCAGTTGTGCCCCTGATCGGTCGCCTTTGCGCCATGCGCCAGTGCGGCCTCGATCGCGGCCTCCATATCGGCGCAGACCAGCCCGAGATGGGCAAAACGCCCTTCCGGACCCGCGAATCCCTCTTTGCGGATGAACTGGATACCGCCCAGAAGCCAGACCTGATCGGGGTTATCCGCGGCGCCTTTGACCTGCGTCACCGTCATGCCGAACACCTTGTCGAAAAAGGCGATATGCGGCGCAATATCGCCCACATAGATCGCGACATGTTCAAGATAGGCTTGGGTGGTGCTCATGGAATGTCCCTCGGGCTACGGTCAGGCTTCCAGTTCCGTATCCCAATACAGAAAATCCATCCAGCTTTTGTGCAGATAGCCCGGCGGAAAACGCCGCCCGACCTCTTGCATCAGGTTGGGCGACGGCTCGCGCGCGGGCTTTAGCAGCCGCATCCCCGACCGATCCAGCGGCTTGTTCGCCTTCTTCAGATTGCACGGCGCGCAGGCGGCAACCACGTTTTCCCAGCTTGTCACCCCGCCCCGCGAGCGCGGCACGACATGGTCAAAGGTCAACTCCCCCTCGCGCCCGCAATACTGGCAACGGAACTCGTCGCGCAGGAAAAGATTAAAGCGCGTGAAGGCCACGCGCTTTTGGGGGCGGATAAACTCTTTCAGCACCACGACCGAGGGGATTCTGACCTCTTGGCTGGGGCTTCGCACGACCTCGTCATATTCCGCAAGAATCTGCACCCGATCGAGGAACACCGCCTTGATCGCCTCTTGCCACGGCCAGAGCGACAGCGGGTAATAGCTCAGCGGTCTGAAATCCGCGTTCAGAACCAGCGCCGGAAACTTCTTAAGCGCCGCCGGTTCGCGGGTGAATTGCGTTCGGAAATCGCTCCTGTCGCAATGGTCCAGCATGGGTCACTCCATCCTCGCCCTGTCGCCTCGGTCCGAAGCCAGGGGCGGGGTCCGCCCCTGCCGTTAGAGACAACTATATATGGCGTTTTGCCTCTGGCAACCCCCTCGATCTGGGTATTGCCGCCATGCAGTGAAGGTAAGGCGCGGATGCAACAGTGGCATGACGGCACAGACAAGTGCCGCCTGAAACGGATACAAGCGGGTTTTCAGGGACTTAGGCGGGCAGCTTCTCTTTCAGAAACGAGAGCGCCACCGACAGGCCATCGGGCGCGATGCCATGCGGCGTGCCCTTCATCACATGTGCGTAGGTCTCGAATCCCGCCTGCACCAGCGCATCGCCCGCCAGCCCCATATCGGCAAAGGGAACCACCGGGTCCTGATCGCCATGCGCGAGCAGCACCGGCGGCTTTGACATCGCCTCGGCCTCCAGCGCCTCGGGGCGCAGAAGGCGTCCCGAAAAGGCCACGATCCCCGCCACCGGCTCGGCCCGGCGCGGGAAGGTCTCAAGCGCCATCATCGTGCCTTGCGAAAAGCCGACAATCGCAAGCTGCGCAGGCGCCAGCGCATTCTCGACCAGCACTGCGTCCACAAAGGCGTTCAGGTCGGCAACCGCCGCCTGCATCCCCTGCGCGGCAGCCTCTTCGGTCGAGCCGTCAAGCCACGGGATCGGGAACCATTGGCGCCCGAAAGGCGTGCCAGCACAACGCTCGGGCGCGTCGGGCGCAAGGAACAGCGTGTCGGGCAAGTGCGGCATCAGCGGATCGGCCAGCCCCAGAAGGTCGTTCCCGTCCGCGCCATAACCGTGCAGGAAAATCACCGCCGATTTGATCCGACCCGATTTCGGCCCTTTGCGACCGGCCTCCAGTTTCCGCGTCATGGCGCGACCCCTTCCCGTTGTTTGCAATGGGCGTAGTAGGCCCAAAGCCCGCGCGCCGCAACCGCCCGCCACGGCGACCACTCCGCCGACAGCGCATTGAATTCCTTGCGTTTCGGGCGCTCTGACAGATCGAACAGCATCCGCGCGCCTTCTGCCAGCGCCAGATCATCGACCGCGAAAACATCGGCGCGCCCAAGCGCAAAGATCAGATACATCTCGACCGTCCAGCGCCCGATGCCGGGGATCGGCAGAAGCGTCGCGATCACCTCTTCGTCGGGCAGACCGCGCAGCGCGGCGAAATCCACGCCCGAGCGCGCCAGCGCCTGCATATAGCGCACCTTTTGCCGCGAGAGACCGCAGGCGCGCAGGTCTTCCTCGGTGGCTTCGGCAATCGCCTCGGGCGCGCCAAGCCCCGCCGCCAGCACCTTTGCGCGAATGGAATTAGCCGCCGCGACAGAAACCTGCTGGCCCAAAATCGCATCGCGCAGAGCCTCGAATCCGTCGCCACGACGGCGCAGCGGCCAAGGGCCGGTCAGCTCTAACGCGCGGGCAAAACGCGGCTCGACAGCCGCCAGCCAAGCCGCGCCCTCGGTTATATCATCGTCTGTTTCGATAATCCGTCCAACCATGTGCCGCACCCTGCCCGAACATCTGCCCGCTTGCCAGCCCATTTCCGCAACGCTAGGGGTATCGGCATGAGTAATTTGTTCACCTCCTCCTCCACCACGAGCGCCAACCCGATGGTCTGGCGCAATGTGATCGTTCTTGTGCTGGCACAGGCCGTGCTTGGCGCGCAGATGTCGATGATCTTTACCGTCGGCGGGCTGGCGGGGCAGATGCTGGCCTCGAACCCGTGCTGGTCGACCCTGCCCTTGTCGCTGATCGTGTTGGGCTCGGTCCTCTCGGCGCAGCCCTTGTCCGAGTTCATGTCGGCCCACGGGCGTCGAGCGGGCTTTATGCTGGCGGTTGGCGCGGGGGCCACAGGCGCGGGCATCGCGGCCTATGCGCTTTATCTGGGCTCGTTCGGGCTATTCATGGCGGGGTCATTCCTGACCGGCATCTATATGTCAGCGCAGGGCTTTTATCGCTTTGCCGCGACCGATGGTGTCCCGCCCGAGTTCCAGCCGAAGGCAATTTCCTATGTGATGGCGGGCGGCCTGGCAGCGGCGATCATCGGGCCGCAGATGGTCAAGCTGACCGCGCAGGCGATGGTTGTGCCGTTCATGGCGACCTATCTGGCGATTATCGGGATGAACCTTCTGGGGCCGATCCTGTTTTCCTTCCTGCGCATCCCCGCGCCCGGTCGCCGCGCGAAGGGCGCGCCGCACCCCGGCCGCACACGGCGCGAGCTGCTGAAAGACCCCGTGATCGCGGTCGCGATGATCTGCGGGATGGTGTCTTACGCGCTGATGAACCTTGTGATGACCTCGACACCGCTGGCGGTGGTGGGCTGCGGCTTTGAAGCCGAGGATGCGGCTGACATCGTTTCGGCGCACGTTCTGGCGATGTATCTGCCCTCGTTCTTTACCGGCCATCTGATCGCGCGTTTCGGGCGCGAAGTTATTGTGGGCGTTGGGTTGGTGATCCTTGCGGCCTCGGGGGCGGTGGCGATGACGGGGGTCGAGCTGGAGCAGTTTTTTATCGCCCTTGTCCTTCTGGGCCTTGGCTGGAACTTCGGCTTTATCGGGTCAACCGCGATGCTGGCCTCGGCGCATAGCCCCGACGAGCGCGGTCATGTGCAGGGCATGAACGACTTTGTCGTCTTTGGCGGCGTGTTTCTGGCTTCGCTCAGTTCTGGTGGGCTGATGAATTGCTCGTCGGCGGGCGACCCGCAGGCGGGCTGGGAGGCGGTCAACATGGCGATGCTACCGTTCCTGACCCTTGCAGGGGCCGCCCTGATCTGGCTGGTGCTGCGCCCGAAAGAGATGCGCTGATCAGCAGTTCGGAACGTTGACGGCCAGCCCGCCGAGGCTGGTTTCCTTATAATGCTCGTGCATGTCGCGGCCCGTCTGGCGCATGGTCTCGATCGCGGCGTCAAGCGGCACGAAATGCGTGCCATCGCCGCGCATCGCCAAGGACGCCGCCGAGATCGCCTTGATCGCGCCAAGGCCGTTGCGCTCGATACATGGCACCTGCACCAGCCCTTTGACCGGATCGCAGGTCATGCCCAAGTGATGCTCCAGCGCGATTTCGGCGGCGTTCTCGATTTGCGCGGGCGAGCCACCCAGAACCGCCGTCAGCCCTGCCGCAGCCATTGCCGCCGCGGATCCCACCTCGGCCTGACAGCCACATTCCGCACCTGAAATCGAGGCGTTGGTCTTGATGATCCCGCCGATAGCCGCCGCCGTCAGCAGAAACTCTCCGACGCGCGATTGCGTGGCACCCGGCACATGATCGAGCCAATAGCGGATCACCGCAGGCAGCACACCGGCCGCGCCGTTGGTGGGTGCGGTCACAACCTGCCCGCCGGCCGCGTTTTCCTCGTTCACCGCCATCGCGTAGGTCGAAATCCAATCGTTGATGACATGGGGCGCGGTCAGGTTCATGCCGCGCTCGGCCTGCAAGGCCTCGTGGATCGCCTTGGCACGGCGACGCACCTTGAGGCCGCCGGGCAGAATGCCGTCATTCGCAAGACCACGGTTCAGACAATCGGCCATCACCTGCCAGATCCGCGCGAGCCCCGCATCCACCTCGGACGGGGAACGGAATTTCAGCTCGTTGGCCATCTTCATCTGCGCGATGGTCTTGCCCGAACTTTCCGCCATATGCAGCATCTCGTCGGCTTTGCGGAACGGATAGGGCACCGGCGAAGGCGTGTTGAGCGCCTTGTCATCGACCGCCGAATGTTCGGCCTCGGTCAGCACGAACCCGCCGCCGATCGAGTAATAGACCTCTTTGAGCAGCACGTCGCCCTCGGCGTCCAGCGCCTCGATCACCATGCCGTTCGCGTGGCCCTCAAGCGCGGGACCATAGTCGAAGACCAGATCGGCTTCAGGGTCGAACTGCATCGCGGCAAGCCCCGGCGGCGTCAGCGTTTTCAGGCGACGGTTTTCATCCAGAACCGTCTCGGCCGCATCATGCGCGTATGTGTCGGGCGCAAATCCGGCCAGCCCCAGAATCGTCGCACGATCGGTTGCGTGACCCTTACCAGTGAACGCCAGCGAGCCATGCAGCCGCGCGCGCAACGCATATGCGTGAAACGGCGACGCCCGCAGCGCGGCCAGAAACCGCGCGCCCGCCACCATCGGCCCCATCGTATGCGACGAGGACGGGCCGACACCCACCTTGAAAATATCAAAGACGCTCAGGAACATTCCATTCTCCCTTTGCGCCACAGTGACATGATTTGTGCGCCGCATCCGCCGGAAAACGACCTGTTGCTTTGCAAAAACGGGCGCGATGCTTTTTCCGGTTAGCGTGATCTTCACCCTTTTGCGCCAGTCTGGGCCAAAGACAGACTGAAGGGGCAAACCATGCCGACGCTTGGCGGATGGCACTTGTCGGACCTGCGGATCAGCGGGGTCGACCCGTTTACAACCGACGCTCCATCTCAGGGCAGCGCGGCTGGACGGGCGTCTTTTGTCGTCACACCCGCGGCACCGCCCCTTCGCATCGAGCTTGACAGCAAGACGGGCGAAGGCGCGGGGCTGGACACCGAGTATTGCTATATCATCCGCCCCGCCACCTCGTGCGATCCTGCCGACAATCTGACCCTGTTCCTGATGCGCGAAGAGGGGCGCATTACCGCCATCGCCTCACACGATCCATTGACCAAAGGCAAGCACTACAGCGTCATCGCGGCAGAGGTCGTTGATCCGGTCACCTTCAAAGGCACAGCGCCCGTCTGCTTTGCCGAAGGCACGCGGATAGCTACGAAACGCGGGCCGGTCGCGGTGCAGGATCTGGAACCCGGCATGCGGATACAGACAGCCGACAACGGGTTTCGCGAATTGCTCTGGGTCGGGCGCTGGCGGGTCAACGGGATCGGGCAAAACGTGCCGGTGCGGCTTGAGGCGGGGGTTCTGGGCAATGACCGCCCGCTTGAACTTTCGGCGCGGCACAGGCTGGTGATCCGCCCCTCGGGCGGACCTCTGGCGGGCGAAGAGGTGCTGGTGCCTGCGAAATCTCTGGTGGGGATGCGGGGAGTGACACAGGCGCCGCGCCCGCGCGTCCTGTGGCTGCATCTTTTGTTCGAAGACCACGAGATCATCTTTGCCGAAGGCGCCCGCGCCGAAAGCATGATGCCGGGCCACGCCACCCGCCGCACCGTCGAAAAGGCGCAGGCTGTGGCGCTGGAACGCGCGCTTGGCCACCCGCTGGAAATGGCCCTGCCCGCCCGCGCTATTCTACCGCCCAAGCGGCTCAAACGGCTCTCGCGCCACCATTCGACCGCCCGCGTTCTGGGCTTCGAGGACTAGCCACAAAACGCGGCTTTTTTGCCTCGCACCCTCCTGCCGGATTGCCTATAACCGTCGCAACCGTTTTTCAGGAGATGCATAATGCAAGCCGAACTCTCCCCCATCGACAAAGCGAAATTTGCCGCCGCGCGGCGCGCCGTCGATTTTATCGAAGATGGAATGCGCGTGGGCCTTGGCACCGGCTCCACCGCCGCGTGGATGGTCCGCTGCCTGGGCGAGAGGGTCCGCGACGAAGGGCTGAAAATCACCGGCGTCCCCACCTCGACCCGCACGGCCGATCTGGCGCGTCAGATGGGGATCAACGTGGTCAGCCTTGAAGAAGCGAAATGGCTTGATCTGACGATCGACGGCGCGGACGAGTTTGACCCGCAACTGAACCTGATCAAGGGCGGCGGCGGTGCATTGCTGCAAGAAAAGATCGTTGCGACCGCCTCGGACCAGATGATCGTCATCACCGACGCCGCCAAAGAGGTTGCGCAGCTTGGCGCCTTCCCGCTTCCGGTCGAGGTTGTGCCCTTCGGCTGGCAGACCACGCGCGCGCTGATCGAAGAGATGCTGGTCTCGATGGATGTTCTGGGGCGCAACACCTCGCTGCGGCTCAACGGCTCGCAGCCCTTCGTCACCGACGAGGGCAATTACATCGTGGACTGCCACCTCAACCGCATCGGCAACCCGCGCCAGCTTAGCCTTGTGCTGAACCAGATCCCGGGCGTTGTCGAAAACGGGCTGTTCATCGACATCTGCGATATGGTCATCATTGGCGGCTCGGACGGCAAGGTCGAAATCCGCGACATCAACGAAGGCACCATCGCGCATGAGCGCATCGAATTCGCCGAGGATGACAATATCTTCAGCAACCTCGACTGAGGGCTGGCAAGGTGCGGCTCCCGCCCTAACTGGGGCGGGAACTGTTGCAACGGGAAGGTAATATGAGCTTCGATTACGATCTGTTTGTGATTGGCGGCGGCTCGGGCGGGGTGCGCGCGGCGCGCATCGCTGCCTCCGAGCATGGCGCGCGCGTCGCACTGGCCGAAGAATACCGCATGGGCGGCACCTGCGTGATCCGCGGCTGCGTGCCGAAAAAGCTGATGGTCTATGCCTCGGCTGTGCCGTCGATCATCGAAGAAGTGCGTGGCTACGGCTGGTCGGCTGAAACGGGCAGCTTTGACTGGGGTGCCTTCCGCACCAAGCTGGACGCCGAGCTGGACCGGCTTGAGGCGATCTACAGGCGCGGGCAGGAAAACGCGGGCGTCACTGTGTTCGACAGCCGCGCCACCGTTATCGGCCCGCATGAGGTGCGCCTGGCCGATGGTTCGGTCAAATCGGCCAAACACATTCTGGTTGCGGTCGGCGGACGCCCCTTTGTGCCCGATTTCGCGGGCGCCGAGCATGTCATCACCTCGAACGATATTTTCAAGCTCGACACCCTGCCCAAGCGCGTCCTGATCGTCGGCGGCGGCTATATCGCGTGCGAGTTTGCCTGCATCCTGCACGGGCTTGGCGTGAAGGTCGTGCAATACAACCGCTCGCCCCTGTTGCGCAGCTTCGACACCGAGGCGCGCGATCTGATCGTCGATCAGATGGCCGCGCGCGGGATCGAGATTCACACCGGCGTCGTGGTGCAAAGCATCGAGAAACGCGGTGAAACCCGCGTCGTCACCTGCTCGCGCGGCTGCGTCGAGGAATTCGATCAGGTGCTTTACGCGACGGGCCGCGTGCCGAATACAGACGGGCTTGGGCTTGAGGCGGCGGGCGTGCAGCTTGCCCCGAATGGCGCGGTGACGGTGGACGAATGGTCGCAGACCAATGTCCCCTCGATCTATGCCGTGGGCGATGTGACCGACCGTATCCAGCTGACGCCGGTCGCGATCCGCGAGGGGCACGCCTTCGCCGATACGGTCTTTGGCGCCACGCCGCGCAAGGTGGATCATGATCTGGTTGCCTCGGCGGTGTTTACCCAGCCCGAGTTCGGCACCTGCGGCCTGACCGAAGACGAGGCGCGCGCCCGCGGCCCTGTCGAGGTCTATGTCTCAACCTTCAAGCCGATGAAAACCAGCTTCGCCGGCGCGCCCGACCGGGTGATGATGAAGCTTGTGGTCGAGAAAGAAACGCAGGTCGTGCTTGGCTGCCATATCGTGGCGCCTGACGCGGGCGAGATGATCCAGATGGTCGCTATTGCCATGAAGATGGGCGCGACCAAGGCGCAATTCGACGCTACCGTCGCCGTGCACCCGACGATGGCCGAAGAGCTTGTCACCATGCGCACGCCGGTGCGCCACGCATAATCCCGTGCGCCTGCCTTGAAATTCGCGGGGCAAGCGCACAAGTCGCTAAACGACAGAACAAAAAGGTGAGGACAGCATGAGTAACAACGGCCCCTGGGGATCGGGTGGCGGCGACGATGAAGATCGCGGCCGCGACAAGCGCGGGCAACGCCCTGGCGAAGGCCCGCAGATCCCCGAGATCGAGGAATTCATGCGAAAAGGCTCGGAACAGCTTCGCGTGCTGATGGGCGGGCGCGGCGGTTCGGGCGGTCGCCCCCCCGCAGGCGGGCGCTCTGCTGGCGGGCCGGGCTTTGGTCAGGCGATTGCGATTGGCGCGCTGGTGGCGGCGGGTCTGTGGGCCTATGCCTCGTTCTATACCGTCAAGCCCGAGGAACGCTCGGTCGAGCTGATGTTCGGGCAGTTCCACGGCACCGGAGAGCCAGGCCTGAACTTCGCCCCCTGGCCCGTTGTGACCGCTGAAATCGTGCAGGTGACGCGCGAACAGGTCACCTCGATCGGCTCGGGCAAGGCGACGATCGGGGATTCGAACAGCTCTGGCCTGATGCTGACCGGCGACAAAAATATCGTCGATGTCGATTATCAGGTGGTCTGGAACATCAACGATCCGGCGCAATACCTGTTTAACCTTGCCGACCCCGAGGAAACCGTGCGCGCTGTTTCGGAATCCGCGATGCGCGACATCATCGCGCGTTCGGAAATGACGCCGATCCTGACGACCGAGCGCCTGACCATTGCGGCCGACTTGCGCGAGGCCGTGCAGCATACGCTGGACAGCTATGAGGCGGGCATCTCGATCGTGCGTGTCAACTTCAACCGTGCCGACCCACCCTCGGACGTGATCCCGTCTTTCCGCGACGTCGAGGCCGCGCAGCAAGAGCGTGACCGGCTGGAAAAAGAGGCCGACGCCTACGCCAATAAAGTGACGGCGGAAGCCCGTGGTGCGGCCGCGCAGTTGACCGAAGAAGCACAGGCCTACCGCGCCAAGGTCGTCAATCAGGCCGAAGGTGACGCGGCTCGTTTCAACTCGATCTATGCAGAATATGTGAAAGCGCCGGACGTCACCAAGCGGCGTATCTTCATGGAAACAATGGAAAAAGTGCTCGGCGGCGTCAACAAGGTGATCGTCGATCAGGACAGCGGAAGCGGCGTTGTGCCCTACCTCCCGCTTGACCAGATCCGCAAACCGACGACCGCGAACGGGGGAACGAACTGATGGCAAAAGCTCCGATTCTGATCCCCGTTGTCGTGATTGCCGCCGCTGTTGGCCTCTCGTCGCTGTTCGTTGTGGACGAGCGCGAAAAGGCGCTGGTGCTGCAATTTGGTCAGGTGAAACAGGTCAAGACCGATCCGGGCCTTGGCTTCAAACTGCCCTTCTTGCAGCAGGTCGTGAAATACGATGACCGCATCCTGAGCCTGACCACCGCGCCGCTTGAGGTTAACCTTGAAGATCGCCGTCGCTTTGTGGTGGACGCCTTCGCGCGCTGGCGCATCAAGGACGTGGTGCAGTTCCGTCAGGCCACCGGCTCGGGCGGCGAGGCGCTGGCGCAGCAACGGATCGATTCGATCCTGAACGCCGCCATCCGCGAGGTTCTGGGTAACGTGACGGCCTCGGACGTTCTGTCGGACGACCGCACGCCCCTGATGAACCAGATCCGCACCGTTGCGCGCCGCGAGGCCGCAGCGCTTGGTGTTGACGTGATCGACGTGCGCCTGACGCGCACCGACCTGCCGCGTGAAAACCTCAACGCGACGACCGACCGGATGAAGGCCGAACGTCAGCGCGAGGCGGCCGATGAACGCGCCCGTGGCGCCGAAGCCGCGCAGCGCGTGCGCGCCGCCGCCGACCGTCAGGCCGTGGAAATCACCTCGGAGGCCAAAAAACAGGCCGAGATCATCCGGGGTGAGGCCGACGCCGAGGCAAACAACCGCTACGCCGCCGCCTATGGCCGCGACCCGCTGTTCTTCGCCTTCACGCGCCAGTTGCAGTTCTACGCGCAAACGCTGAAGCCCTCGTCCTCGTCGCTTGTGACCAAATCGGACAGCATCTACTTCGATTATGACCGTTTCGTGCAAAGCATCGAGGCCGAGAAATGATCACCTATCTGGCCACCGGCTTTGCGCTGGTGCTGGTATTCGAGGGGCTGGCGCTTGCGCTGGCCCCTTCGCGTATCGAGGAGGCGCTGGCCTTTCTTGCCAGCCTTGGCCCCGAACGGCGGCGGATGCTGGGGCTGGTGGTTCTGGCGCTTGGCGTCGGGCTTTTGTGGCTGATGAAATCCCTCACGGGCATTTGAGCCAGCGCGANAATCCCTCACGGGCATTTGAGCCAGCGCGATCCCCTTTCATTTGCATCCCCCCCGCCCTAGTTATTTATCAAGAGATAGAAACCGGGCCGCAGCCCCGGATGCGATAAGATTTCGGGAGTCGAGAATGAAACCATTTGATCTGACCATGCTGAAACCCGCTTTTGCGCGCGGCGTTCTGGGGGCGACTGTGCTGGCGCTTGTGATTGGTGTCGCGCCCTTGGCACCTGCGCCCGCCTTTGCCCGCGCAGCCCCCGAAAGCTTTGCCGATCTGGCCGAACGGATCAGCCCCTCGGTCGTCAACATCACCACCTCGACGACCGTTGCCACCCCTGCGCAGCCGGGGCCAAGCTTCCCCGAAGGCTCGCCCTTTGGCGATATGTTCCGCGATTTCGGCATCCCGAACGGCCCGAATGGTCCCTCGCGCCCGCAACGTTCGAACGCGCTTGGCTCGGGCTATGTGATCTCGGAAGACGGCTATATCGTCACCAATAACCATGTCATCGAAGGCGCCGACCAGATCGAGATCGAATTCTTCTCGGGCGACCGTCTGGAGGCGAAGCTCATCGGCACTGACCCGAAAACCGATGTTGCGCTGCTTAAAGTCACCAGCGACAAACCCCTGCCCTTCGTGAAATTCGGCAACTCGGACACGATGCGCGTGGGCGATTGGGTGATGGCGATGGGCAACCCGCTGGGTCAGGGCTTCTCGGTCTCGGCGGGCATCGTGTCGGCGCGCAACCGCGAGCTGTCGGGCACCTATGACGACTACATCCAGACCGACGCCGCGATCAACCGTGGCAACTCGGGCGGGCCGTTGTTCAACATGGACGGCGATGTGATCGGCATGAACACGGCCATCCTGTCGCCCAACGGTGGCTCGATCGGGATCGGTTTCTCGATGGCCTCGAATGTGGTTTCGAAAGTCGTAGGCCAGCTTAAGGAATACGGTGAAACGCGGCGCGGCTGGCTGGGTGTGAAAATTCAGGACGTGACGCCCGACATGGCCGAGGCGCTTGGCATTGCGATGGCCGAGGGTGCGCTGGTCTCCGAGGTTCCCGAAGGGCCGGCGCGTGACGCGGGCATCCAAGCGGGCGACATCATTATCAGCTTCGACAATGGCGAGGTGAAAAGCACCCGTGACCTCGTGCGCCGCGTGGCCGATGCGCCCGTGGGCGAGGCGGTGCGTGTGACGGTGCTGCGCGACGGCAAGAAAGAGACCATCGTCGTGACCCTTGGGCGGCGCGAACTGGCCGAGGGCGAGGCGGTTCCGGCAGCCGTTCAGCGCCCGCAGGACTCCGAGAAGGATCTGCTTGGCCTGACGGTGACACCGCTCACCGCCGAACTGGGGACCGAGCTTGGCTTGCCCTCGGATGCGACGGGGCTGGTCATCAAGGACATCGACGACACCTCGGCCGCCTATGAAAAAGGGCTGCGCGCGGGCGACCTGATCACCGAAGCCGGGCAAGAACCGGTCGCCAATATCGACGACCTCGAGGCCCGCATCGGCGACGCCAAGGATGCAGGGCGTAAATCGGTCCTCCTGCTGATCCGCCGTGCTGGCGAGCCGCGCTTTGTGGCCCTTCCCGTCGAATAACTCTCCCTTCCCCTCTGAAACGGCAAAGGGCGCCTTTGGGCGCCCTTTGTATTTATGCGGATTGTCCGGGGTCAGTCTTGCCAGATAACCAGACCCATCTCCATCGCGGCACGGCGCGACAGAACATCGGCGTCCAACCCGCGCGGCTTTTGATAGGCGCGCACCGCTGAACGGGTAGCCCCGTCCATCACACCCGAATCCGTCCCACGGTAAAGCCCCCGCGCCTTCAGCGCCCGCTGCACGGTCGCAACAAACTCGGGCGTCAGCTCTTTCACGCACATCGTCTCGAAGCTGAGCGTTTCGCCCGCATCCACAACAGCCGAGAAATCCCGCTCCTCATAAAGCGCGGGCTCCAGAACCTTGCCGCTTGCCGGATCGATCACGGCCTCCCGCACCTCGACCGCGCGCTTCACAGTGCCGAATTTCGCAGGGCGTATCTCGACCGAGTGGTAACACCCGGGCGCACCGGCAGGCGGCGCATCACCAAGCTCTTGCGCAAGCGTCGGGCGGATTTCGACCTCGGGCATAGGCGGGCCCGCCGCCATACAGCCCGCGACAAGCGGAACCCCGATCAACGCCAATACCGCCTGTTTCATTCCTGCCTGCCTCATTCTTCCTGCCCTTGCTTAGCGGTTTTCGCCCCTCTCGGAAAGGGTGGCCAACGCGCCTCTGGCCAAGCCCCGCCGATTGCCCTAAACCCGTTGGCCAAAGGCATTCTAATCAGACCGGAAAGACCGAGATGGCCAAGATCACCTATATCGAACACAACGGCACCGAGCATGTGGTGGACGTGAAACCCGGCATGACCGTGATGGAAGGCGCGCGCGACAATGGCGTGCCCGGCATCGACGCCGATTGCGGCGGCGCCTGCGCCTGCTCGACCTGCCACGTCTATCTGGACGAAGTCTGGGTCGCCCGCGTTCCCGCGAAAGAGGCGATGGAAGAGGACATGCTTGACTTCGCATGGCAGCCGGACCCCGAGAAATCGCGCCTGACCTGCCAGATCAAGGTGACGGACGATCTGGACGGGCTGATCGTGCGCATCCCCGAAAAGCAGATCTGACCCCTGCGGCCCCGCGCGATTTCAAGGCGACCTTCGATCCGCAGGTCGCCTTTCTCATGCGCGCTGTCGGAAATGCGTGTGCCGAATCTGCAACCAAAGCGGATTGTTCCCGTCACGGCCCCGCGCTAAGGGGGCGATCACGCCACTGAAAGGACGATCAATGACCCCCTATGTGCTCACGGTAGCCTGCCCCTCGACGCGCGGCATCGTCGCCGCCATTGCGAATTGCCTTGCCGATCAGGGCTGCAACATCACCGACTCGCATCAGTATGATGACCTGCTGACGAAGACCTTCTTCATGCGGGTCTCGTTCATGTCGCAAAAAGGCGCCGATCTGGCCGCGGTGCAGGCCGCCTTCGCGCCGGTGGCGGAAACCTTCGAAATGGACTGGGCGATCCACGACGGCAGCCACAAGATGAAGGTGCTGCTGATGGTGTCAAACTTTGGTCACTGCCTGAACGACCTTCTGTATCGCTGGCGCATCGGCGCGCTGCCGATCGAGATCGTGGGCGTCGTGTCGAACCACATGACCTACCAGAAGGTCGTCGTGAACCACGATCTGCCCTTCCACCACATCAAGGTGACGAAAGAGAACAAGCCTCAGGCCGAGGCACAGCTGATGAGCGTGGTCGAGGATTCGGGCGCCGAGCTGATCGTTCTGGCGCGCTATATGCAGATCCTCTCGGACGCGCTGTGCAAGAAGATGTCGGGCCGGATCATCAACATCCACCACTCGTTCCTGCCCTCGTTCAAAGGCGCGAACCCCTACAAGCAGGCCTATGAGCGCGGTGTGAAACTGATCGGCGCGACCTCGCACTATGTGACGGCTGACCTTGATGAAGGCCCGATCATCGAGCAGGACACCGTGCGCGTGACCCATGCGCAAAGCCCCGACGACTATGTCTCGCTTGGCCGCGATGTCGAGGCGCAGGTTCTGGCCCGCGCGATCCACGCCCATGTGCAGCACCGCTCGTTCCTGAATGGCGACAAGACGGTGGTCTTCCCCGCCTCGCCGGGTGCCTATGCCTCCGAGCGTATGGGATAAGCCACTGAAGGATAAGAAAGATGAAGGGGCGCCGGAGCGCCCCTTTTTCATGCGTTCAGATCGCGGATCAGGCGCGAGTGTTTTCGCACCTCGGTCACCACATCTCCGAAACTCATCAGCCCTTTCGCCTTGAGCGCGGGCAAGAGCTTCAGGAACGCATCCGCCGTCGCCACCGTGTCGCCAATCGCCGTGTGGCGCGCCTCTTCGGGGATGGTGATCCCCAGCCGGTGCGTGAGCGAATCCAGCGAGTGGCTCTCGGATTGCCCGAACACCACCGCCGACAGCAGCACCGTATCCAGAACCGGATTTTCGAAATTCTGCCCGATCAGCTTTTCCTTGCGGCGCAGGAATTCCATGTCGAAGGGCGCGTTATGTGCGATCAGCACGGCCCCTTCGGCGAATTTGTGGAACCGGCGCCCGACATCGGCAATATCGGGCGCACCTGTCACCATCGCATCCGAAATTCCATGCACCGCCGTCGATGCCGCCGGAATCGCGCGCCCCGGATTGACCAGCGTGTCGAACACCTCGGAATGGACGCGGCGCCCGTTCACGATCCGAACCGCCGCGATCTGCACAATCTCGTCGCCTTCGGTCGGCAAAAGTCCCGTGGTCTCGGTGTCGAAGACGACATAGGTCAGGTCTTCCAGCGGGCGCTGTGCGAACTCGGCCTCGCGCGCCTTGCCCAGAAGGTCAAAGTCATAAACCACCGCGCGTGGCACCGGCGCGGGGCGCGAGGTTTCGCGCCGCGCCTCGCGCAGCGGCAGGCACAGCCGCGCGCGTCCATCAGCGAGTTTCTCGGGCCAAAGTTCAGACGCATGGCTGATCAGAACGCGCCGCCCCGTCACATCGTCAAGGCCCACGTCCAGCGGTTCGTCGAGCCATCTTTCCAGATGGGCAATCGGCACCATCGGCCCCGTCCAGTCCAACGCAATCATTGCGCCCGCGCCGTCCTCGGAAATTTCCAGACGCAGGTCTTTGCGCTCGTTCAGGCGGCCCGCCAGTTTCCCCAAAAGCGCAACCATCTCAAAGCCTTCGCAGCGCAGCATCAGGGGCGCCGGATCGCAGGTAATCTGCCCGCCATCGGCCTCGACCCGCGCGGTCACGGCCTCGGCCAGATCGGAGGCGCGGATCATCGCCAGCGGCCACCAGTCGGCGCGGTTCTGCTCGTGGCGTTCGAACAGCGTATGGATCGCGCCGGCGAGCTGGCGCGCCTCGAGGCTTGCCGCCTCTCGCACCTTGTCGCGCGCAGGGCCAACGGGGCCATCATCCGCCGTCAGCACGCCGGTCAGCGATTGCAGCGCGGCGGCAGGGCGACGGATGCGGTCGAACAACTCGTCCATCAACAGTTCGCGCTGCGCATGTGAGCGCATGTCGTTCGACACATCGCGCAGCGTCAGCACATAGCCCGGACGCTTGACCAGATGGCGGTCCTCGCCCTCGGACAAAAGCCGCATCCGCGCGGCCAGCACCTTACCATCGGCCAAAGTGGCACAGAGCAGATCCGAGGCCGCATCAGGGTCTTCGGTCTGCAACAGGCGCTCGTAGGCGTGGGCAATCGGCGGCTGGTGCAGATAGTCGAACACCCGCCGGTCCAGCCCCGGCGCGTGCGCGCTGCCCAACAGGTCCACCGCCTGCCCGTTATAAAAGGCCAACTGATGATCCGCCGTGCAGAGCAAAACCCCCACCGGCACATCGCACAGCAACGCTTCAAGGCGCTCTTTTTCATCCGCAAGACGCGAGGTTTCACGCTGCACCGCTTCGGTCAGCGCTTGCCGCGTCGCATTAAGGCGCGAGGTCAGTTCCTGCGCGGCAGGCGCCAGATCGCCCAGATAGCGCGCCAGATCTTTTTCGATCTCGCCATCAATTTCGGAATGGGTGCGGGTGCGCAAAAAGCCCGCAAGCCGCTCGATCGGTTTGGCGACGTGCTCGTCGAACAGGAACCAGACCCCCGCCAGAGATCCGAGAATCGCAAAACTCGCGACCGTGCCGCCGATAATCATCGCGTCACGCATACTCGGGTCACCCATCCGTTCATATCCGAACAGAAGACCGGCGATCACCGCGATAATATTGCCCGCCGCGAGCGCCGCGAAGAACAGAAACACCCTGATCCTGAGGCTGAGACGGGCGAGGCTCATGACGCGGCCCTCCCGTCCAGAATACGCCGGACCTCTTCGCGCAACTCCTTAAGATCAAACGGTTTCGCGATAAACCCATCGGCGCCGAGCGCCAATCCCTTGCGCTGTTCCATCGCGGAGCCGCGCGCGGTCATCATCAGGATTTTCACCCCCGCCAGCCCCGCGTCAGAGCGGATGTTCTGGCAAATCTCGTAGCCCGAGACCCCGGGTAGCATCACATCCAGAAGCACAAGGTCGGGCTGGCTGTCTCGGATTTTCTCGACCGCGCCGGTGCCGGTTGCGATCCTTTCGTGGTCGTATCCCTCGCGCGTCATCAGATAATCAAGCGCGATGGCGATGTTATCCTCGTCCTCGACGATCAGAACGCGTTGCTGCCTCCCCCCGTCCGCCATGATCCTACCCTCCGTTGCAGGCGATGTTCAGCCCGCGATCCCCGTTTTCCAGCGAAACCCACTGGCCACCTTGCAAAGATCCGTCCGCGTTCAGCGCCGTGCCGCCAATCAGATCGGCCCGCGTTCCCGACGCGCAATCAAAGGCCACCGGCACCGCCTGCACCACGCTCGCCCAACGCTGGAACAGCAAAAACTCGGTGCGCGCGATGTCGCCCTGACGCTCGACCTTGGTAGTGTCGATGGCCATCAGGCGGGTCGTGATCGGCGCGGCATAGGTCCACGGGCGCCACCACGAGCTATCCTCGCCGGTCAGCACGATTTTCACGCCATCGTTCAGCCCGCCGCGCACCGTCGGAAACCAGTTGTATTCCTGATAGATCGTAACCCCGAGCATCGTCAGGCCCGCCGCCGCGGTCATAAGCCAGCGCGGCAGATCGGCGCCCGCCAATTTGCGCGCGGCATGGCGCAGGGCAAAAACCGTCAGCGCCGCAAAAGCGCCACCTGCCAGCATAGTCATGAAATCATTGAGCATCTTTTGGTTTCCTTAACTCATGCTGCCTTTGCCATGCCCGACGGCGGATTGCATCGTCCGCACCACCACGAAGGCATCGCGCAGGTGCGAGCGTTCAAAATCGCTCAGATCGGACGGGGCGAGATAGTTGTCCGGCTTGCGGCCCGAGCGCACGAGATGCGCCTGACTCTCAAGCCGCATCGTCTGGATCAGGTCATAGCCCTCCAGCAGATCACGCGCGCCGGACGCCGAAATCACCCCCGCATCTTCGGCCGCCAGAATACGCGCGCGGGTGTTCACCTCGGTCAGGCGCCCTTGCAGCGCATAGACGCGGGCAAGGTCCGTGATCGGCACAACGCCGTTATGCTTCATGTCGATATGGTTGCGATGCTCGCCCGAACGGATCGTCGCAAACCCGCGCAAAAGGCCCAAAGGCGGCGCGTGCTTTAGCGAGTTCGAGATCATATGCGCCACGAAGATCGAGTTCTTCGCCGCCTTCTCCAGCATCTCGTCCTGAATGTCGCTGAACAGATGCCCGCCCGTGCCGCCAATGGCGCGCAGGTCGAACATCACCGAGGAAAGCATCTGCGCCTCGGTGCTGGGTTTGTTGATCCAGCCTGCGAAATACTCGCGCCAGACGCGCTGCGGCTGGCACCAGCGATCCGCCGTCGCCATCATATCGCCGGGACAATAGACATAGCCGCAATCGTTCAGGCCATCAGAAACGATCTTGGCCAACTGCTTGAAATACTGCCGGTCGTCCTCGGTCGCGCTATCGTCGAAGATGATGCAGTTGTCCTGATCGGAAACGCCGGTCTGTTCCTGCCGCCCCTGACTGCCGCAGGCGAGCCAGAGATAGGGCACCGGCGCAGGGCCGAGTTTATCTTCGGCCATCGCCAGCAGGCGCCGCGTAACGGCATCGGCAATATCGGTAATCAGCCGCGTCACGACCTCGTGGCTTTGGTGCCCGCCGACAAGCTGCACCAGAAGCTGCGGGATCTGCGCCGTGACCTGCGCCATCTCTTCGACGCTCGTCGCCGCCGCGGCATCGCGGATCAGCACGGCGGTTGAAACCGCTTGAAAGCGCGTCAGATCGGTTTGCGTGATCATGCCGACGAATTTGCCGTGGTCCACAATCGGCAAATGCCCGATCCGGCGTTCCAGCATGATGTGCAGAATATCGGTGCCAAGCGCGTCAGGGCTAAGCGAGATCGGGTCAGCCGTCATCACCTCGGTGATCGGCGTCGAGAGCGGCAGCCCCCCCGCAACCACCTTGTTCGACAGGTCGCGCACCGTCACGATACCGCGCAGCATCTCGCCCTCGACCACGCCGAGCGAGGACACCCGCGTATCGCGCATCATCACCGCCGCCTCTTGCACCGAGGTCGCCAGATCACAGGCCAGCGGCTTGCGCGCCAGAAGGTCGCCCACTTTCATCGTCTCGATGGTGTTGGGCCGCGCCTCTTCGCCGCGCGAGCGGTTGAAGAAGCGCACGAAAGCGGGTGCCTCTTCGCGCAGGTGCAGGAACTCGGGCTTGGGCAGCAGCAAAAGCACCGTGTCTTCGGTTGTGCGCGCGGCGGTCAGCGCCAGCCCGTCGCGCATCAGCCCGCGCTCGCCAAACGAGTTGCGCGGCCCGAGAATCGAGACCAGCGCGCCGTTGCGGTCGGTAATCTCGACACCCCCCGATTTGATCAGGAACAGCCCCTCCATCTCGTCGCCATAGGCATAGACGGAGGCATTCGCGGGCAGCTCCCTGCGGCTGAAGGAACCGGCGACACGCACCAGTTCGTCCCGCGGCAGGTTGTCGTAAGGATGGACGCCTTCGAGAAAAGCAATGATCGGTTGAATATCTGCGTCCATGACTAACAAGCTCCGGAAAGTGAAGGCGCGCCCCGCGCCGATGCAGCGGGGCGCGCCCGGGGTTTCAGTTCAGGCGGAGCATATCACCCCGCCCGAAGCCTGGCTCAGTGGTCAACCGCCGCACCAGCGCCTTTCGGCACGCGGATCGATTCCACCAGCTCCTGGATCTCAGCCGGGGTGTCCTCGGTCGCGTTCGACACGACATAGGCAACCACGAAGTTGATCAGGGCACCGACCGAACCGAACGAGGTCGATTTGATCGAGAGTAGCAGCGGGTCAGCATCCGAGAACGAGTTGGTGTCCGGAATGAAGAACCAGCCCTTGTGCAGGAAGATGTAGACAACCGTCACAAGCAGACCGGCGACCATACCAGCAACCGCACCCTTGTTGTTGATGCGCTTCGAGAAGATGCCCATCATCAGTGCCGGGAAGATCGACGCCGCTGCCAGACCGAAGGCGAGAGCCACGGTTTGTGCCGCGAAGCCGGGCGGGTTGAGGCCGAGGTAGGTTGCGATCGCGATAGCAACACCCATCGAGACGCGCGCAGCCATCAGCTCGCCTTTTTCCGAAATACCCGGGTTGATCTGCGACTTGATGAGGTCGTGCGACACTGCCGACGAGATCGCCATCAGCAGGCCCGCAGCGGTCGAGAGTGCAGCGGCCAGACCACCAGCAGCGACCAGAGCGATAACCCAGCCCGGAAGCTGTGCGATTTCAGGGTTCGCAAGAACCATGATGTCGCGGTTCACGTCCAGTTCGTTCGCGTCTTTCGAAGCGACATACTGGATGAGGCCGTCACCGTTCTTGTCGTCGAACTTGAGAAGACCGGTTTGCTCCCAGTTCTTCACCCAGGTCACGTTGTTGCCCTTGGCATCGGTGCCGGTTTCGATCTCGGCGAGCGACAGAGCCGCACCGTCAAGCCCGTTCGGGTAGAAGGTCGAGATCAGGTTCATACGAGCCATCGCACCCACAGCCGGAGCGGTGAGATAGAGCAGCGCGATGAAAACCAGCGCCCAGCCAGCCGAGGAACGTGCGTCTTTCACGGTCGGAACGGTGAAGAAACGAACGATAACGTGCGGCAGACCTGCGGTACCGATCATCAGCGACACGGTGAACAGGAACATGTTCAGCGTGGTGTCTTTCTGGTCGGTATACGAGCCGAAGCCCAGTTCGTGCATCATGCCGTTGAGCGTCTCGAGGATCGGCATACCGGTCGACTTGGCTTCCGAGAAGAGGCCGAGCGGCGGCAGTGCGTTACCCGTCAGGTTCAGCGAAATGAAGACCGCCGGAATGGTGTAGGCGATGATCAGAACGACATACTGGGCCACCTGAGTGTAGGTGATGCCCTTCATGCCGCCGAGAACCGCATACATGAACACCATCGCAGCGCCGATGTAGAGGCCGGTTGCCTTGTCGACTTCAAGGAAGCGCGAGAAAGCCACGCCCACACCGGTCATCTGACCGATAACGTAGGTCAGCGAAGCGGTGATAAGGCAGATAACAGCCACGGTGCGCGCGGTCTGCGAGTAGAAACGGTCGCCGATGAATTCCGGAACCGTGAACTTGCCGAACTTGCGCAGGTAGGGCGCCAGAAGCATAGCAAGCAGCACGTAACCGCCGGTCCAACCCATCAGGTAGGCCGAGGTATCGTAGCCACCGAATGCGATGATGCCGGCCATCGAGATGAAGGACGCAGCCGACATCCAGTCAGCGCCGGTTGCCATACCGTTCAGAACGGGGTGAACGCCGCGGCCAGCGGCGTAGAATTCAGCGGTCGAGCCAGCGCGGGCCCAGATCGCGATGCCGATGTAGAGAGCGAAGGTCGCCCCCACCACCAGCAGGTTAAGCGTAAACTGATCCATTGTCCCTGCTCTCCCTTATTCTTCCACGCCGTATTCTTTGTCCAGCTTGTTCATGCGCGCGGCATAAGCAAAAATCAGGACCAAGAAGACGAGAATGGAACCTTGTTGAGCAAACCAGAAGCCCAGGTCAGTGCCACCGATTGCGATGCCCGAAAGCATCGGACGAAGCAGAATGCCAAAGCCGAACGAGCACACGAACCAGATGACCAAGAACAGCTTGATCGTCTTGACGTTCGCTTGCCAGTAGGCGTTGGACGATGATTTGTCCGCCATTAGCGTAACTCCCTTGTTTTCCTCCAGACGGGCCCGTTTGTCAGGCCCGCCCCTCCCCGTTCAGGCCGATACTTTTTGAACGATCGACCCTAGCCCCGAAGCGATGTCTTCGATGGACCCCATCGCATCCACCTCTTCGAGAACGCCGAGTTGCCCATAGTGGGCAATCAGCGGCGCCGTTTGGGCGTGGTAGGCCTCAAGCCGCGCACGCGCCGTTTCGGCATTGTCGTCAGCGCGGCGTTTGAACTCCGTGCCTCCGCATTTGTCACAAGTTCCCGCAACGGCGGGCAGCTTGAATTCGTCGTGATAGCCTTCGCCGCAGCCGCCACAGGTATAGCGGCCCGAGACGCGCTTGATCATCGCCTCGTCATCGACCTTGAGCGAGATTGCGGCGGTGACGCCAAGCCCCTGACCCGCCAGAAGCCCGTCAAGCGCCTCGGCCTGACCTGCCGTGCGCGGAAAGCCGTCAAGGATCACGCCCTTGGCGGTGTCCGGCTCGGCCATGCGGTCTTGCAGGATTTGCAGCACGATCTCGTCCGAAACGAGCCCGCCCGCCTCCATCACCGATTTCGCGGCCAGACCCGCCGGAGTTCCTGCGGCCACAGCAGCGCGCAGAAGATCTCCGGTCGAAAGCTGGACCAGCCCGAATTTCTCTTCGAGCATACGGGCCTGAGTGCCCTTCCCGGCACCCGGAGGGCCGAGAAGGATCAGAACGGCGGTATTTGTCGCGACAGTGTCGGTCAAGTGTCCGCTCCTCAGGATTTACGGTTCTGGCGGTTGGCGATCAGTTCCTCGACGACCGACGGATCGGCCAGCGTCGAGATGTCACCCAAAGCGCCGAAATCGTCCTCGGCGATCTTGCGCAGGATGCGGCGCATGATCTTGCCCGAACGGGTTTTCGGCAGACCCGGCGCCCACTGGATAAGGTCGGGCGATGCGATCGGACCGATCTCGGTGCGAACCCATTTCACCAGTTCCTTGCGCAGATCGTCTGTCGGTTCCTGATCGTTCATCAGCGTGACATAGGCGTAGATACCCTGCCCCTTGACCTCGTGCGGGTAACCGACAACGGCGGCCTCGGCCACGGCTGCGTGGGCCACGAGGGCGGATTCGACCTCGGCCGTGCCCATACGGTGCCCCGAGACGTTGATAACGTCATCGACGCGGCCGGTAATCCAGTAGTAGCCGTCCGAGTCACGGCGGCAGCCGTCCCCGGTGAAGTAATAGCCCTTATACTGCTGGAAGTAGGTTTCCTGGAAGCGCTCGTGGTCGCCCCAGACAGTGCGCATCTGGCCCGGCCAGCTATCGGCAAAGCACAGAACGCCCTCGGCTGCGGTTTCGTCCTGACGCACAGCGGTTTGCGCATCCAGAACCACCGGCTTCACGCCGAAGAACGGACGCGTTGCCGAACCCGGCTTGGTGGGGGTTGCGCCCGGAAGCGGGGTCAGCATATGACCGCCGGTTTCGGTCTGCCAGAAGGTATCGACGATCGGGCATTTGCCCTTGCCGACGAACTTGTCATACCAGGCCCAGGCTTCGGGGTTGATCGGCTCACCGACCGAGCCCAGAACCTTGATCGACGACAGGTCGTATTTCTCGACCCATTCCGAGCCTTGGCCCATCAGCGCCCGGATCGCGGTCGGCGCGGTGTAGAACTGGTTGACCTTGTGCTTTTCGCACACGGCCCAGAAACGGCCCGCATCCGGATAGGTCGGAACGCCCTCGAACATCACCGTGGTCGCGCCATTCGCCAGCGGACCATAGACGATATACGAGTGGCCGGTCACCCAACCCACGTCCGCGGTGCACCAGAACACATCGCCCTCGTGATAGTCGAAGACATATTCATGGGTCATCGCCGCATAAACAAGATAACCGCCGGTCGAGTGGACAACGCCCTTCGGCTTGCCGGTCGACCCCGAGGTATAAAGGATGAACAGCGGATCTTCGGCGTTCATCGGGCGCGCCGGGCACTCGGGCGAGGCGTGCTTCATCAGGTATTTCACATCAACGTCGCGCCCGTCGATCCAGGTGGTCTGGTCGCCGGTGTGCTTGACAACAAGGCAGCGCACGCGGTCCGAGCAGTGCAGAAGGGCTGCATCGGTGTTCGACTTAAGCGGCGTGCGACGGCCACCGCGCGGAGCGGTGTCAGCGGTGATAACGACCTTCGCGCCGCAGTCGTTGATGCGGTTCGCCAGCGCGTCGGGCGAGAAACCCGCAAACACGATCGAGTGGATCGCACCGATACGCGCACAGGCCAGCATCGCATAGGCGGCCTCGGGGATCATCGGCAGATAGATCACAACGCGGTCACCGCGCATCACGCCCTGCGACAGCAGAACGTTCGCCATGCGGTTCACGTTTTCCGACAGCTCTTTATAGGTGATGTGTTGCGCAGGGGTTTCCGGATCATCGGGCTCGAAGATAATCGCGGTCTGGTCGGCACGGGTCGGCAGGTGACGGTCGATACAGTTGACCGAGGCATTCAGCACACCGTCCTCGAACCATTTGATCGAGACGTGACCAAAGGTGAAATCGGTGTTCTTGACCTTGGTGTAGGGCGTCATCCAGTCGAGACGCTTACCCTCGCGGCCCCAGAACTTGTCCGGGTCAGAAATCGATTCCTGATACATCTCGCGATATTTCGCGGTATCGCAGTGGGCATTTTCGAACCCGGCGGGGATCTCTTTGATCTCTGGCACGATGTTCGACTGTTCCTGAGCAGCCATCTGGCAACCTCCCTAGAATTCCTTGCGGCCCGTCGCCGCACCCAAACCCCCGGCACGACCCGAGAGCACTCTACCCCGAAAACATTGTAAACCAGAAACGCTTTTTTTATGTAACCCCCTATGTGCATTGATTTTTTCTGTAAATAATTTCACAGAGCCATCGGTAACATTGTAAAATTAATCTCTTGGAAAGAGAAAAATGGCTATTGTTTCAAGCCCTTGCCTGTTCATGAAATTGTGTAGTTTCGACGTTGCGTCACGAGCATCGAAAAGAAATAAAGTTTCGCGCCGCAATGCGGCATCGAAATTTTCATGCAGTCGCAGCATACGATTCGAACGACGAAAGCAACCGCGAAGCGTCAGAAATGCTCGGGCGGAACACCTGCGGAACGCAACTGCTCGACAATATCGGGGCGGGCACCCGCAATATGTAGCCAGCCGCCACGGCGCGACAGGTTTTGCGCCAGTTCACGGATCATGCGCGCGCCGGTGATGTCGACAAAGCTCGCCCCTGTCAGGTCCAGCTCGACCGTGCGCGGGCGCTCGGCGATGCGCTCGAGAACTGTGCCAAGGCGTGCGACCGAGCCGAAGAAGATCATACCCCGCATATGATAGACCACGCGGTCGGCATCTTGCGTATCCGAAGGCTCGTCAGCGGCATCCGAGACCGGAGCGGGATTTTCGAAGACACCCGAATGCTCGGACATATGGCGGATGAACACCAACCCGCCCAGCGCAAAGCCCAGAATGATCCCCTCGGCCAGATCGCGGAATACCACCACCAGAAGCGTGACCCACAGCACCATCGCATCGCCCCGCGACACACGGGTCAGGGCTGCGCATTCGTGCTTTTCGATCATGTTCCACGCGACGATTCCCAACAAACCCGCCAGGGCGGCCAGCGGGATATAACCGGCCAGAGGTGCCGCGATCAGCAGAAACACCAGCAGCACAAGCGCGTGGATCATCCCCGCAACCGGCGTATGCGCGCCCGAGCGCACGTTGGTCGCCGTCCGTGCAATCGTGCCGGTCACGCAAAAACCACCGAACAGCGCGGCCCCCATATTCGCGACGCCTTGCGCGATCAGCTCCATATTCGAGCGATGCATCGTGCCGCTCATCCCGTCGGCCACCATCGCCGAAAGCAGTGATTCAATCGCCCCCAGCAGCGTGAAGGAGAACGCCCAGGGCAGCGCGGCAAGCAGCGCATCTGGCGAAAGATCAGGCAGATGAGGCAAGGGCGGCAGGCGCGGCAACTCGCCAAAACGCGTCGCGATGGTCTCGACCTGCAGCCCCGCAAGCGTGCTGAACAAAGTGACCGAGGCGATCCCGATCAGAAGCGAGGGCCAATGCGGGCGTATCCGCTTGATAAGCTCGATCACCGCAATCGTCAGAACCGTCACCGCGATCGCGGACAGACTCGCGGTTTCGCGGGCCTGCCAAAGCGCGGCAATCTTGGGCAGGATCGGCCCCGGTTCGCCACCGGGCAAGCTCAGCCCCAGCATATCCTTCAGCTGGCTGGCCAGAATGATCACCCCGATCCCCGAGGTAAAGCCCACCGTCACCGGATAAGGCATATAGCGGATCGTCGAACCAAGCCGCGCCAAGCCCAAAAGCGCCAGCATCACACCCGACAGAAACGTCGCCAGAATCAACCCCGACAGCCCGGTTTGCGCGACACAGGCCGCGACAAGCACGATAAACGCCCCCGCAGGCCCACCAATCTGGAACCGCGACCCGCCAAGTAGTGACACCAGAAACCCGCCGATAATCGCCGTGTAAAGCCCACGCTCCGGCCCGACCCCCGATGCAATCGCGATGGCCATAGACAGGGGCAGCGCAACAATGGCAACCGTCACCCCCGCCAGTGCATCCGCGCGCAATCGAGATGGCGTCAGCCCTTCTTTCAGGGCGTCAAAAAACATAGGACGCAGCGGCTGCCCGTGAGGAGCCACGCCGCCCGCCGCCTCGTGTTGGTCTGGGCTAAAGGGCATTTTTCGCGCTATTTTGTATGATGTTGCAGGCAACTGACGCGATTGCCCCCACCTTTGTCAAGCTGATCAGAGGATAATCAATGACAAACGCCCCCTCGCCGATCCGCAAAACCGATGATACGGCCCGCAGGCTCGCTGCGAAACCTGATGGCAAGCGCAAGATTTGGCGCGCTTGGTGGCATTGATCCAGCAACGGGGTCTCCGTCCGTCAGCCGCATGTCTCTTGACGCCGGACCGGAGGGAGGACTGTCCTCTCTGGCCTCCCGCCTCTCAGCGCATAGCCGCGCGCTACGCCCCCCCCCCGCGTGCGGGGCTGCTGAATGGCGGGTTTGCCCAAGCCGATCGGCTGACGGGCACCGATCTGGCATAGAAAAGGGCGCCAGATGGCGCCCTTGTGCATCCTATCCCGAACGGCTCAGTTCGGATTGTCCATCCGGACCCGCATCTGCAGGCGCCCTTTCGCGGCAGAGGGCCAGTTCACCGTGACCTTGTCCTTGCTGCTGCCCTGCTCCACCTCGACATAGGGCATCGCCGTGACAACCGCGTTCGAGGCCGACCGGATTGCCCCCTCGGCGACAAGGCTTTCTACATTGCGCGCCCATCCCGAGAACGGCAGCAAGACCGACGGATCAACGGTCCAGACCGTTTGCGCGGTGGACTGGTTCACCTCAAGCGACGCCGGGTTCGAAATCTGCTCGTTAATGCCGTTGAACATATTGCCCTCGACGCGGATATTGCGCATCCGCGAATAATTCAGCGTGGCATAGGTCGTATCGACCTTGTCGATCCGCGTGATATTGCCGTTGATCGCCTTGAACACGTTCTCCGCAATGGTCAGCCCGTGGATGAAATGCCCCGAGCCATAGGGTTTGATCGAGAAGAAGGTAAACCACGGCGCGGCATCCATCGCGACACAGGTATTGCCGCTGACGGTCAGCCCGCCGAACGAATAGCCCGATGTGTAGTCCACCGCCGGATCGTGCTCGTTTGTCCACTCGACGATCGCGCTGTCGATGTAGTTTCCGGTCACGGCGGATTGCACGTTCAGCTGGGTAAACACCAGCCCCGGCAGCCGGACGTTATTATCCTCGTCATCGCCCTGGAACCAGTGGTTCCCGACGATCAGATGCCCCGAGCCATGCATAACGAAGGTAGTCCCGAACCGCACGAACCGCGAGTCGCGGATTTTCGCATCATTGGCGTTCACGTTCATCACGACCGAGCTGCGATCCTGCGCGGGCACTGAGGTTTCATTCGAGATGAACTGGCAGCGGTCGACCAGAATGTCCTGACAGCCGCGACCGATCGAGGTAATCACACGGTCCTTCGGCTTCACCACATAGCAATCGCGGATATGGAACATCTGCCCGACCGGCGCCAGCATCACCGCCGAGGCCACCCCGTTACACAGGAACTCCACATCGTCGATGTTAAAGCGATCAAGCTTTTGCAGCCCCGAGAAGTCCAGCACATACTGGTAGCGGCGGAAAGTGAAGTTGCGCGTGCCAGACCCACCATAGAGCGGCTGCGAAAGCGTCAGCGTGCCAGCCCCCACATTGACCGCCTGCACAAAGACCTCGCGGCCCACGCCCGAGCCGGTCACATGCGCGCCCACGGGGATATTCGCGATGTTGGCGACGCCGGTCAGCAGATAAGGCGAGCCGGTCGAATACGTCCCCGTCGAGGTCACAACGCTATCCGCCCACGCGGCCCCGTCGATGACATTCAACTGACCATTGCGCAGAACGCGGCGGTTGGAAAACGAGGTCAGACCGGGCGCGATCTCGGAAATGCGGATCGGCTCTGTCACCTCGACGCGCCGCCCTTTCAGGTCCAGCGCATTGTGGTCGGTATAGTCAAAAAGCGCCTGCAACGCCTTCTTGAAGCCTGCCATCTCATCGCCAAAGGCTTCGGCATAGGTCGGGAAATCAAAGCTCGACAGCAGCGCAAGCCGCGCGGCGACCGGCATTTTCAGCGTCCCTTCAAACCGGATCGGCGCATTGATCGACAGGCTTGATCCGATAGCATACTCGCCCGCTGGCACGAAAATCGAACGCCCGTTTGCTGCGGTATCAGCCGCGACAAAGGCCGCGCGGTCATCGCTCACCCCATCGCCGCGCGCGCCGTAATCGCGCACATCCACCCAATCCAGCATGTCGCGCAAAAAGGCCGAGGTGACATCCTCGATCTCGAAATTCTCGATCCTCACCACACCACCGCTCAGCCCGGTCAGGTCCAGCCCGAAATGTCCGTAATCGGGCGCGATCCCCCAAACCATATCGACGCCGCCCCGCGCGCCCGAGCCGACAATCGCCGACACCTCGTAGATCGAGCCATATTGCTGTGTGGTCACGCTCGGGCCGATCTCCACCAGCCCCGGCACATGCGCGCCCGCGTCGATCATCGCATAGCCCGCAATGCGCACCTCGGGCCGGTTCCCCGAAAGCACCTTGATCCGCGTTTTGATGCGCAGATAGCAGCCGGGCAGCAGCACCGTTTCCCCCATATAGCGCAGCTTTTGCACCGACTGCGTTTTGACCAGTTCGAGGCAATTCCCGAAATCCTGATCTGCCACCGCGATCGAGGCATTCACCGCCCCCGCATAGGTTGCCGATCCGGCTGTGCCATTCTCGCTCGACCAAACGCCCAATCCCAGTTCAAAAGCGGGCGGGGTCAGCACCAGCCCGTCGGTAATCGCCTTGTTCATCCCATAATCCCCTTGTGGTGTTCCGCCGCCGTTACGGCCAGCGCGCCCGCTCTCGTAACGGCGCTGAAAGGGCGCAAGCCCCAAGCCCGAACAGAACTAGCCAACAGGGTTAAACAGGGATTTACGCGACCGTTCGCCCGAAACGCAAACGGGCGGATGCCTCGCACCCGCCCGCCAAATCCGTTTGTCTATAAGGGATTAACCCTGAACAAGCTCGCCGTTCAGCGCGCGTTCGATCAGGCCGACAGTTTCCTCGACACCGTAAAGCGCGATAAATCCGCCGAACCGCGGGCCTTGCGATTGACCCAGAAGCACCTCGTAAAGCGCCTTGAACCAGTCGCGCAGGTTCTCGAACCCGTGGTTCTTGCCAATCGCAAAGACCACCGTTTGCAGGAAATCGTCGCTGTGGAAATCGGCCTCGGGCAAGGCTTCGTCGCTGCCTGCCTCGGCGTTCTTGCGCGCGATCTGGGCCAAGGCGGCCTCGGGCGATTTCATCGCTGCCACCAGATCCAGAAGCGCCGCGCGCTCGGAGTCAGAAGGCAGGCGGAACTGGCGCTCGGGCGCCACGAAATCGTGGTAATAGCGCACCGCAAAAGCCGCCGCCTGATCAAGATCGGGGTGGGTTTCCGGCGTCGCCTCGGGCGCATAGCGCTTGATAAAGCCCCACAGCCCGTCCTTGTCAGACGCACCAGCCACCGATGCGAGGTTCAGCAGCATCGAGAACGGCACCACCATCTTCGACTCGGGCGGGTTGCCGCCGTGGATGTGCCAAACCGGATTGTTAAGCTGCTGCTCAAGGCTCTGCGTCGGGTAGGCGCGAAGCTGCTGATGGTATTCGTCCATCATCTTCGGGATCACATCCCACCACAGACGCTTGGCGGTCTTGGGCTTGAGGAACATGAAATACCCCAGCGATTCCGACGACGCATAGGTCAGCCACTCGTCGATCGACAGGCCATTGCCTTTCGACTTGGAAATCTTTTCGCCATTCGCATCAAGGAACAGCTCGTAGGTGAAATGCTCGGGCTTCTTGCCGCCAAGGATTTCGCAGATCCGGTCATAGATCGGCGTGTTGGTCGAGTGGTCCTTGCCATACATCTCGAAATCGACATCCAGCGCGGCCCAACGGGCGCCGAAATCGGGCTTCCATTGCAGTTTCACATTGCCGCCCGTCACCGGCAGCGTCCATTCGCGCCCGTCTTCGTCGTCAAAGGTGATCGTGCCCTCTTTGGCATTCACCTCTTTCATCGGCACATACAGAACGCGGCCCGTCTCGGGGTGGATCGGCAAGAAGCACGAATAGCTTTGCTGGCGCTCTTCACGCAGCGATTTCAGCATCACCGCCATGATCTCATCATACTTTTCGGCGGCGCGGCGCAGAACCGCGTCGAACCGGCCCGATTTGTAGAAATCGGTGGCCGAGTAGAATTCGTATTCAAACCCGAAGGTATCAAGGAACCGGCGCAGCATCGCGTTGTTATGGTCGCCAAAGCTGTCGAACTCTTCGAACGGGTCCGGCACCGAGGTCAGCGGCTTCTGCTCGTGCTCGCGCAGCATGTCCTGATTGGGCACGTTCGTCGGCACCTTGCGCATCCCGTCAAGATCGTCCGAGAAGCAGATCAGCTTCGTCGGAATGTCCGAGATCACCTCGAACGCCTTTTTGATCATCGTGGTGCGGGCGACCTCACCGAAGGTGCCGATATGGGGCAGGCCCGAGGGACCGTAGCCGGTCTCGAAAAGCACATACCCCTTTTCAGGCGCCTTCTTCTCGTAACGTTTGAGCACCCGGCGGGCCTCCTCGAAAGGCCAGGCTTTGGAATTCATCGCGGCGTCGCGCAGAGTGCTCATGTCATACCTCATCGGGGCGCCCCATGCGCCCTTTCGCCCTCCACCTATTGAACGGGCGCGGGATCGTCAATAATTTGCTCAGGCAAACCAGTGTAAGGAATCCCTGCCCGTGCTCGAAACTCACCCTTCGCTCTCGCCGCAAGACGCGCTAGTCGCCGTCATGGTCGCTGTTTCAGCCTCGGACGAGGACATCCGCACCGCCGAGCTGGTCGCGATCGAACGCATGGTCAATCACATGCCGATTTTCGCGACCTATGACATCGACCGCATCCGCACCGTCGCACAAACCGTCTACGCCCTCTTCGAAGAGGAAGAGGGGCTCGAGGCGCTCTTCGGTCTCGTGCGTGACGCGCTGCCCGAGAAGCTGTTGGAAACCGCCTATGCGCTGGCCTGCGATGTGGCCGCCGCCGATGGTGTCCTGCATCAGCCCGAGTTGCGTATGCTCGAGGAAATCCGCGCTGAGCTGGCCATCGACCGGCTGCACGCGGTAGCAATCGAATGGGGCGCGCGGGTGCGTCACCTCAATCTTTAGCCGTAAAGCGCGCCCCAGCGTTCCAGCAAACGGCTTTGCAATATCTTCGAGCGCCGCACCCAGGCGCTTGAGGCCTGCTTGTCGCTGTCGCTTTCCTTCATGCGCTTGCGCCGCGCCAGATCACCGGTGAAAATCGCGAACACCAACTCGGTTCCGTCGGGCGCCGTCAGATAGCCCGCCAGCGTCGACACATAATCCAGCGTTCCGGTCTTCGCGTCGATCCGCAGCGGCCCGCCTTTCATCTTTTTGCCGTTGTTATCACGCAGATCGAACGGCTTCATCAGCCCGCGCACCCCCATCGGCGCCCCCACCACGCGCAGCGCCTGCACCATATCTGCGGCTGAAATCCGCGAGCGCACATTCAGCCCCGAGTGGTCGAAAAAGCCCGCCCGCCCGATGCCCGCACGCGCCTCGATCCAGTCGCTCATCGCGCGCCCTGATTGCCCCAACCCGGCCCCCGCTCCGCGCGCGGCACTCGCCATCATCCCCACCGCTTCTGCCGTCAGGTTGGTCGAGAACCGCATCATATCGCGCAAGATCGTCGGCAGATCCGCGCTTGAGATCGCCGCGACCACCTGCCCGCCGGGGAAATCGCTTACCGGCCGAGGCGCCGGCAGGTCGATCCCGTGACTGCGGCACAGGGTCTGGAACACATCGCCCGCATAGGCTTCGGGGTGGCGCACCGGCAACCAGCGGCTTCCCGCCTTGCCCAAAGCGCCCGCGGCCACCGTCCACAGCTCCTTGCCGCCCTCATCCCGATAGGAATAGACCGGATTTTTCCGATTGCTCAGCCTGGCTTGCGCTGTATAGGCGCGGGGACGGAATTTCTCGCCCCGCGCATCCATCGACAGCTCGTATCCCTTGCCCGCGCGTTTCCATTCGAAATGCACACGGTTGTAATTGAGCACAATCCCCGAGATCGCCGGATTATACCCCACATGCACCGGCTGATCGTCCGCAATCTGCGCGGCATAGGGGATCGCGCCGCCCCAGACCATAAACCGCCCCGTTACCCCGCGGATACCCGCTCCGCCCAGCTTGGCCGCCAGCACTCCAAGCCCGTCCGTATCAAGCGTCGGATCGGCACCACCGGCCAGCACCAGATCGCCCTGCACCACGCCGCCCTGCACCGGCCCTGTCGCGACGATCCTCGTCGAAAAACGATAATCGCGCCCCAGATGCTCCAGCGCGTAAAGCGAGGTAATCGCCTTTGTCGTCGAAGCTGCCGCCATCAACTTGGCCGCATTGTATTCTTCCAGAACCAGCCCCGTGCGCCGATCGGCAACGACGAACGAGACGTCTCCACTCAGGTCCGCCTGCGCAATCAGGTCTCGCGCGGATGCGACGCCAGGGGCTGCCCATAGCGTGGGCGCGAATGCCCCCGCCCCCAGCCCTCCCAAAACGGCCCGCCTCGTTACCATTGCTTCACCTTGCATCACTGGACAGCCCGAGCCTAGCCAGTGCGCGTCAGGGCTTCAAGCGTCGCCGCGCCGCCACAGCCCCTGCGCGCGCAATTCCGAGGACGACAACTCGTTCAACGGCACATCCAGAAAGCACCACGCGGGCGGCACAGCGCCCGCCAATAGCCGCGCCTTTTCCCGTGGCAGCCGCGCCGCCTCGTAAATCCGCGCGGCCCGCGATCGGCGCGCTTTCATCCGAGCCCCCGGACGGGCGAGAACGCCAACCGGAACCATCTCCAATATGGTTTGCCAGCGGTCCCAACGGTCGAACTGCACCAGATTGTCGCCGCCCATCAGCCAGACGAATTGCACGCCCGCATAAAGCGCCTGCAACTGTTCAAGGGTTTCGGCAGTATAGCGCGTGCCCAGCTTGGCTTCGACGTCGGTTACGACCACCCGCGGGTCGGGGATCACCCGCTTCGCCTTGGCCAGCCGCGCTTCGATCCGCGCGGGTCCGTGCGTTTTCAGCGGGTTACCGGGGCTGACCAGCCACCAGACTTGATCCAGACCGAAAGCCTTGAGCGCTGCGCGCGTAATATGCGCGTGCCCCTCATGGGCCGGATCGAACGATCCACCCAGAAGCCCGATGCGCATGCCCGGTCTCGCCAAGGGAAATCCACGTTTCATGGCGCTAGCCCTAGCCGAAATCATAACGGCAGGGAAAGCAGATTTTAAGGCATGACAGCTTGCTTGACGATCGTGCAGCGCGCGCGCCCTTCGCGTTTTGAATTATAGAGTGCTGCATCGGCATCGGCGAGCATCCCCTGCGCATCAGGGCGCAAGTAGTTCATCGACAGGACAACCCCGATCGACCCCGAAATCCGGCACTCCTGTCCCTCGAACGGCACAGGTTCTTCCAGGCGCGCGATGATCCGCTCGCCCATTTTCGAGATCCGCGCATAGTCGAGAGGGCCGCGCAACAGCATGATAAATTCGTCCCCACCGACGCGCGCGACAAGATCACCTTTACGGGTCTCTTCACGCAGGATTTGCCCCACAACTTCCAGAACGCGGTCTCCGGCGGCATGTCCAAGCGTATCATTCACAGCCTTGAAATGGTCGAGATCGAGATGGGCCAACGCGAATGGCGCCCCTCCGGCAAAGCTGCTTTCCAACGATTGTTCGAGCGCCGTATCAAAAGCCCGACGATTGGCGAGCCCGGTCAAGGCATCGGTCATCGCCTCACCTATCGCCCGCGCCCGCGCCTGTTCCAGCCGGTGGTTCAATGCGCGCAACTCCCCCATCACCAGTTCTTTGGCCTCTTGCAGATACAATAGCTCCATCGCCAGATCGGATGGCGCAAAGTCATCGTCAGTCAGAGCGAAATCACGCACAGCCTGCGCAAGATGCACCCCAAAGGTCAGGTTCATCAAAACACCATCATCCTGCGCACGCGCGATGGCGCTGCCACGCAGGGTAATTTCCGGATGCGCACGCAGGCTCAGATGGATGCGGCGCCCCGCCTTTATCCGCCACGCGCCAAGGCGCAGCGACTCTGGATCGGGAGGTGCGTCATCTGCCACCTCCCACCACCCGCGACGCGGTTGGAATATCGCCTCGAAGGGCTGACCACAAATGTCTTTCCCGATAATTTTTGCCAGCGTCGGCCCGAGTGCCATCACCCGCCCGTCCGCCGCAATCATCAGATACATCGGCATCAGGTGTCCCATCGTATCGGGTGCCATCCCGATACATTCCTCTGGGCAGGCATCCTTGCGGCTCGGTTCAGAACTCATCCCACCCTCGTCAATGTAAGGTTGGCGGACGACACGGGGGCCGCAGCCAGATCAAAACGGCGGCCCTCGGCATAGCGCGCCTCCAGCAGAGAAATCGAAATCTTGTCGCGCACCTCCTGTCCGTCATCGACAGTTTCGATCAGCACCAACGCACCATAATCATCCGCCATGGCTCGCAATAGGCCAGCCATCACCGGCGTCCAGTCCGCGACAGCGGATTCGACCAACAGCAGAAAATGTCCGGCCCCTCCATCACACAGGGTCAGCCCCGGCAGATCGAGGTCAGGCAAGGTCAAACACCCCCGGCCCGGCAATTCCTCCAGCGAGAGAAGAAAATCCAGATAGTCCCCCCCGCCAAACCGCAGGAGGCGGCGCAGCGCCTCGCGCGAGGCAAGAAATGTGCCCAGATCCTCGAACAGGACATCGCGGGTACGACCAAGCTCTCCGAGAGCCGCCACGACGACCGCTTCGGTTACACTATCGTCATAGTGCAACAAAGGTTCGAAAATGTGATCCCTTCTCAGCCCCGCGCGCGCGGCAATCCGCATCCACAGGTCCTCCCCATAGGTATCATTGAGAAAACACTGGATCGATTTGCTTATCAGGCCGTGCATGGTGCCTCCTTTCCGGAAAGCTACCGCGCAGGCGTTAAGAAACCGCCAAAGCCTCAGCGTTAAACATCTGATTTTTCACTAAGCCCAGGACTCACAACCAAAACATGACGGTTGCAGCGAGTGCGACTGCCGAGAGGAAGCCGTTGTCCGTGTGTTTGCGTTTCGGGTTGGTGGGTCGCATTGCTCAGGTGCATCAGCCCAAAGGATGCCAATGCGCAGGGCTTAGAAAATACTGTTGATCACGCGGCGGCCATGAACCCGCATCTTGCCCCTTGTCTTGCTGGGCAAGACCGCCTGGATGAATTCCCATTCAAGATCGCACATGTCTGATCGTGCCATTTGCTTCCTCCCGACCGAAGTTCGCTTGGGAGGCAAACATCCGGCGAAGGCCACGGTCAGGGTGCGTTGAGGGCGTCCTGTTGTGTTTTCCAGTGCCACGGCAGCAATTCGGGGAGGCGCGAGACGGGCAAGTCCGGCAGCCGCGCCAGGACGTC
>NZ_JAWLVI010000009.1:0-56533 GCF_033100795.1 Pseudothioclava alba | reverse complement strand
AGTCGTCGATCACGTTCAGGATGCGGAACCGGCGCCCCTCGGAAAGTGTGTCTGACACGAAGTCCAGGCTCCAGCGCTGGTTTGGCTCCTGTGGGATCGCCATCGGCGCTCTGGTGCCAATGCCAATGATTTGCACTTCGCTGAAACGGCTTCTCTTCATCGTCTGTCTCCTCAGTTGGAGAACAGCCTAACCTCAAATCGAGGACTTTTCAGGGGAGCACGTCAGCACCTAAAGCGACCAGATCCGCCGCGCGTTGCCCGAAAACAGCGCGCGGCGTTCGGCGTCCGAGGCTTCCGAGAACAGCGCGCGGGTTGCGGCGACCCATTGGCTGAGGCTGGCATTGAGCGTGCAAACGGGGCTGTCCGACCCCCAGACAACCCGCGACCAGCCAAAGCTGGCGATGATATGTTCGGCATAGGGGCGCAACGTGTCCAGCGTCCAGTCCGGCGCGGCATAGGCCGATATGCCCGAGATCTTGGCGCTGACATTGGGGCGCTTCGCAAGCTTGGTAATGTCGCGCGCCCAATCGTCAAAGCCCTCACCCGCAATATCGGGCACACCGCAATGGTCCAGCACGAATTCGGTGCCTTCGCAGCTATCGGCCAGTGCGGCGGCAAGTGGCAATTGCCGCGCGAGAACGCAAATATCGAAGGGCAGGCCCGCTTGCCCCAGCTTGCGGATGTTGGCGCGGAACCGCGCGCCTTGCGAGACCTCATCGGGGACGACATGCAGCACCCGCCGGATGCCCCTGACGACCGCGAGGTCCAGCCCGTCCAGAAAGGCGCCAAAGCCCTCGCTTTCAGGGCGGGCGGATGAGATCGCGCCTTTGATCAGGCTGTCGGGGCGGCGCATCAGTTCGGCAATCCACGCGGTTTCCTTGCCGATGTCGTGTGGCGCGCAATCCACCTCCATGTGCAGCGTGGCGCCGATCCCCAGACGCCGCGCCTCGGCCTCATAGGCATCATAGCTCCAGTCGCGATCCAGCGGCGGCACATCCTTGAGCCACGGATAGGCAATGCGGTCCCGGTCAATCAGATGCAGGTGAGTGTCGATCAGCATGGGGTGTCCTTTCGTGCGCGCGCCTTTTTCACAGTTCGCTTGACTCACCGGCGAAAGTCAAGTTTATATATAAAAGCCGCTTCCGAATATGAAACAACCGATCCGCAATGGCTCCGGATCGACAGACGAAACCGGGGTGCGGTTCGTTCCAACGGGAGGAAGAAATGAAGACTGTATTAGGAATGACCTGCGCAGGTCTGGCCCTGGCGATGGCGCCGGGGGTTCGTGCGGGGGAGTTCGATGGCGTGACCATCGACGCCAAGCTGATCGGTGGTCAGCAATATGAGGCGCTTTATGCGCGCATCGCGGATTGGGAGGCCGCGACGGGCGCCAAGGTCAACATCATCTCGAAGAAAAACCACTTCGAGCTGGACAAGGAATTCAAGTCAGACATCGCGGCAGGCACGACCGATTGGTGCGTGGGATCGAACCATTCGTCCTTTGCCTCGCAATATCCCTCGCTTTACACCGATCTGACCGCTCTGGTTCCGGCGGCAGAGGTCGCGGGCTTTGTGCAGGCGAATATCAAGGCGGCAACGCTTGATGGGCGTCTGGTGATGCTGCCGCGTGCGCAGTTCGACGTTTCGGCGCTGTATTACAACAAGAGCCTTTACGAAGACGCCGCAAGCGCCAAGGCGTTCGAGGCGAAATACGGCTATCCGCTGGCCGTCCCCGAGACCTGGGCGCAAGTCAAGGATCAGGCGACCTTCTTCTCGGACCCGCCGAACCGCTATGGGACGCAATACGCAGGCAAGGACGAGGCCATCGTCGGGCGTTATTACGAAATGGTCGTGGCCGAGGGCGGCACGCTGTTCAATGATGATTTCTCGCCCGCGTTCAATTCGGATGCTGGCAAGCGCGCGCTCCAGTGGTTTGTCGATCTGTATAATGCCAAGGCGGTTCCGGCAGGCACCACGAACTATCTGTGGGATGATCTGGGTAACGGCTTTGCCTCTGGGACCATCGCGCTGAACCTTGACTGGCCGGGCTGGGCGGGTTTCTTCAACGATCCGGCAAGCTCGAAGCTGGCGGGGAAGGTGGGCGTTGCGCCTGCGCCCAAGGGATCGGCAGGGGTGCGCACCGGCTGGTCCGGTTTCCACGGGTTCTCTGTGACCGAGGATTGCGCCAACAAAGAGGCGGCGGCTTCGCTGGTGGCTTTCCTGACGAACGAAGACAGCCAGAAGCTTGAAAGCGCCGCTGGCCCGCTGCCGACACGCACCGCCGTTTGGGATTATGTTTCCGAGCAGGCCAAGGACGATCCCTATCGTTCCGAAGTTCTGGCCGCCTTCAAGGAAACGGCGGCAACCGCCTTTGCCGTGCCGCCAACGCCGCTGTGGATCGAGGCGACGAACCTCATCTACCCCGAGCTTCAGGCCGCGATCCTTGGCGACAAGACCGTGGACGAGGCTCTGGCCGATGCGGCCGATGCCGTTGACGGTCTGATGCGCGAAGAGGGCGTCTACTAAGGCACCCGGTTTCGGGCGGCGCGTTTTGCAAGGGCGCGCCGCCTGTCATTTTTTTGTTGATCCGAAGGCGGGGCCGCGCCCTGCCGATGCACGGGATACCGCAATGAAGCACCTGAAACTTCCGCCGTGGCTTGTGCTGCTGCTGCCTGCCATCGTTATTCTTATGGCTGTTGTGCTGGTCCCGCTGGTGCTGTCGCTTTATTCAAGCTTCACGCCCTACCGCCTGACCAAACCTGAAAGCCTTTATCGCTGGGTCGGGCTGTTCAACTATGAAAAGGCGGTGGGGGATGCGAAGTTCTGGGCGGCCTTCGGGCGCACGGTTCTGCTGCTGACAATCGCGCTGAATCTGGAAATGCTGTTCGGCCTTGGGCTGGCGCTGATGGTGTCCAAAGTGACAAGCGGGCAGCGGGTGCTGCGCACGATGATGATGTTCCCGATGATGTTTTCCCCGATCCTTGTGGGCTTCCAGTTCAAGTTCATCTTCAACGATAACGTGGGGCTGGTGAATAACGCGCTGCAATCTTTGGGGATGACGGATGTTGCGATCCCGTGGCTGGTGGACGGGCAACTGGCGCTGTTCTCGATTATCTTTGCCGAGATTTGGACCTCGACTTCGGTCTTCGCGATCCTGATTTTGGCGGGGCTTTACGCGATCCCGCAAGACCCGCTTGAGGCCGCCAAGGTGGACGGTTGCACGCCGTGGCAATCGTTCCGCTTTGTGACGCTGCCGTTTCTGATGCCGTTCATCTATATTGCGATGGCGATCCGCTCGCTGGATGTGGCGCGGGCCTATGACATCGTGCAGATCATGACCAACGGCGGCCCCGCGCGCCGGACCGAGCTGTTATGGACGCTGATCGGGCGCACGGGCTATGTCGATGCCCGCATGGGGTATGCGAATGCGATGGGGTATATCTCGATCTTCCTCGCGATCTTTTTCACGATCTATTTCTTCCGCAAGCTGACCAAGGCACGGCTTGAGCTTGGGATGGGGATGTAAGCCATGGCCAGCAATCTGACGCATCGAAACCGCCGCCGGACGCTGAAAGCGATGCATTTCGTGGGCCTGCTTCTGGCGATGATGGTGCTGTGTGTGCCGGGGCTGTGGGTGGTGCTGAACTCGTTTCGCCCCACGGTCGAGATTATGGCGAAGCCACCGGTCTGGATTCCGAACGAGCTGAACCTCGATCATTACCGCGCGATGTTTGGGGGCGTGGGCGAGGGCGGCGTGCCGATCCTGACCTATTTCCGCAACTCGCTGGTGATCTCGGTCACATCGACGGTGATTGCGCTTTTGGTGGGGATGGGGGGCGGCTATGCCTTCGCGCGCTACCGCTTCCGGTTCAAAGGCGCGATTTTCGTGGGGCTGATGGCGACGCGCGCGGTGCCGGGGGTTGCGCTCTCGCTGCCGCTGTTCATCATCTTTGCGCGGGTGGGGATCATCGACACGCATTTCGGGATGATCCTTGCCTATGTCGCGATGAATGTGCCCTTCACGATCTGGCTGATCGACGGGTTCTTCCGCCAAGTGCCGCCCGAACTGGCCGAAGCCGCCGAGATCGACGGGTGCACGCGCTGGCAGGCGTTCTGGCGGGTGGAATTTCCGGTTGCGCGTTCTGGCATCGCCTCGGCGGGGATCTTCGCCTTCCTGACCTCGTGGAACGAATATGCGCTCGCCTCGCAGCTTACGCGCTCGGTGACGTCGAAAACGATGCCGGTCGGGCTTTTGGATTTCACTTCGGAATTCACTCTTAACTGGGGCGGAATGTGCGCGCTGGCGGTGCTGATGATTATCCCCGCGCTCATCCTGACCTTCCTTGTGCAGAAACACCTCATTGCCGGCCTGACCTTCGGCGGCGTGAAAGGATAAAGACGATGGCTCAGGTCCAGCTTCGGAATGTGGTCAAGAAATACGGCGCGCTGGAGGTTGTCCACGCGATCAACCTTGAGATTGCGGATAACGAATTTGTCGTGCTGGTCGGCCCGTCGGGCTGTGGGAAATCCACGACTCTGCGGATGATCGCGGGGCTGGAGGATATTTCCGGCGGCGCGGTTCTGATCGGGGATCGGGTGGTGAATGATCTGCCCCCGCGCGAGCGCAATATCTCGATGGTGTTTCAGAACTACGCGCTTTACCCGCATATGACCGTGCGCCAGAACCTTGGGTTTTCTCTGAAAATCGCCAAGCATTCTCAACCCGAAATCGACAAGGCGGTGGATGAGGCCGCCGAGATCCTGTCGCTGACCCCGTTGCTGGATCGCAAGCCCGGCGCGCTGTCGGGCGGGCAGCGTCAGCGGGTTGCGATGGGCCGCGCGATTGTGCGGCATCCGGATGTGTTCCTGTTCGACGAGCCGCTGTCGAACCTTGACGCCAAGCTGCGCACGCAGATGAGGGTCGAGATCAAGAAGCTGCACCAGAAAGTCACCTCGACCATCGTTTATGTGACCCATGACCAGATCGAGGCGATGACGCTGGCGGACCGGATTGTCATCATGAAGGACGGCTATATCGAGCAGGTCGGCACCCCGCTTGAGGTCTTTGAAAACCCCGTGAACACCTTTGTCGCGACCTTTATCGGCTCGCCGCCGATGAACCTTTTGGATGGGGTGATCGAGGGCGGGCAGGTGGTGCTGGCCGATGGCACGCGCATACCCGTGCCGCCCGCGTGTCACGGGCGCGAGGGGCAGGCGGTCCAGTTCGGCGTGCGCGCGGATAACATCATGCCCGAGGGCCACGCGCTGCCGCCCGGCGCGCATATGGCCGGGGTCGAAATGACCGTGAACCTGACCGAGCCTTTGGGCACCGAGACCCTGTTGTTTGCCGAACTGGCGGGGACCGAGGTGCAGGCGAAGATGCTCAACCCCCGTCCGGTGCGCGCGGGCGAGCGGATGGTCTTTCAGATCACGCTCGACAAATGTCACCTGTTTGACGCCGAAACTGGTCTGACGCTGAAAGGGTAACGCATGGCAAGGGTAACACGCGCGCGGGCCTTTATGGTGGATCTGGTGCCCAAGGTCCGACGCACCGATGCGATCCAGTCGTTCAAGTCGCAAGAAACGATCTTTGTCGTGGTCGAGGATGCCGAGGGCGCGCGCGGCATGGGTTATTCTTACACGATCGGGGACGGTGGCCCTTCGGTTCTGGCGCTCTTGCAGCATACGCTTTTGCCGCGCCTGATGGGGCAGGATGCCGACCGGATCGAGGCGGTCTGGCGCGACCTTCTGTTTCATACCCACGCGACGGCGGTGGGGCCGATCATGTCGCTGGCGCTGGCAGCGGTGGATACGGCGCTGTGGGATTTGCGCGGGCATAAGACCGGCCTGCCGCTGCATGTGCTGGCGGGTGGGGCCAAGGCCGAAGTGCCGATGTATACGACCGAGGGCGGCTGGCTGCACCTGTCGCCCGAGGCGCTGGTCGAGGACGCCTTGGCCGCGCAGGCGCAGGGGTTCCGCGGATCGAAGGTCAAGATCGGCAAGCCCGCACTGTCCGAGGATGCGGCGCGTTTGGGCGCGGTGCGCGCGGCCCTTGGGGACAGCTACGAAATCATGACCGACGCCAACCAGTCGATGACCGCCGCCGAGGCGTTGCGGCGCGTGCCGATGCTGGAGCAGTTCAATATCGGCTGGTTCGAAGAGCCTTTGCCTGCCGATGACATCGCGGGGCATCGGCGTTTGCAGGCGCTCTCGCGGGTTCCTGTGGCGGTGGGCGAAAGCCTCTATAGCCCCGGTCAGTTCGCCGATTACATCACCACCGGCGCCTGCGGCATTGTTCAGGCCGATGTCGCGCGGGTGGGGGGCATTACCCCTTGGCTGAAGGTCGCGCATATGGCGGAAGCCTGCAACATGGCGATCTGCCCCCACTTCCTGATGGAACTGCACGTCAGCCTTGTCTGCGCCGTGCCGAATGCGCCGTGGCTGGAATACATCCCGCAGCTTGAGGACATCGCCGCACCAATGGGACGCGCGGACGGTATGGCGCTTGCGCCGCAAGCGGCGGGGCTGGGGATCGAGTGGGACGATGACCGCCTGCGCGCGCAGACCGTTGCGGGCAGCGCGTTCGAGATAACGGAGGGGACACCATGACGCGCCACGGACAGCTTATCGGCATCGGGGCCGAGGCAATCGCCGAATACAAACGCCTTCACGCCGAGGTCTGGCCCGGCGTTCTGGCCAAGATCTCCGCGTGCAATATCCGCAATTACTCGATCTACCTGAAAGAGCCGGAAAACCTGCTGTTCGCCTATTTCGAATATATCGGCACAGATTTCGCCGCCGATATGGCGCAGATGGCGGCCGACCCGGAAACACAGCGCTGGTGGGCGGTTTGTATGCCGCTGCAAAACCCGCTGGACACCCGCGCCGAGGGCGAATGGTGGGCCGAAATGGAGGAGGTGTTCCATCATGACTGAGCTGCGCCAAAGCATCGAGATGCCCGCCACGCCGACGCCTGTGGTGATTTTCGGCGCGGGGTCGATTGTGACGGACGCGCATCTGCCAGCCTACCGCGCGCTGGGCGTGCCGGTCGCGGGAATTTTCGACCCTGACACCGCCAAGGCCGAAGCGGTTGCCGCGACATGGGGAGTGCGCCCCTTTGCCTCGCGCGCGGAGGCGGTGGCGCAGGCGGGCGTGGTGTTCGATCTGGCCGTTCCGCCCGCCGCGATTGCCGATCTGCTGGAGGCTCTGCCCGAGGGCGCAATCGCGATTATCCAAAAGCCGCTTGGGTCCGATCTGGCGGCGGCGAACCGGATTATCTCGGTTCTCCGGCGTAAGAAGATCAAGGCTGCGGTGAATTTCCAGCTTCGCTTTGCGCCGATGTCGCTGGCGCTGAAAGATGCGATTGCGCGGGGGCTTTTGGGCGAAATCGTGGATTTCGACGCATGGCTTGCGCTGGATACGCCGTGGCACCTTTGGGCGTTTCTGGCGAACCTGCCGCGCGTCGAGATCTTGCTCCACTCGATCCACTATCTTGATTTCGTGCGCGACCTTTTGGGCACTCCGAAAGGGGTCCATGCGCGCACGATGGGGCACCCGTCGTCAACCGTGTCGAATACGCGCAGCTCGATGATGCTGGACTATGGGCCGGATGTGCGTTGTGCGCTGTCGATCAACCATAACCACAGCTTCGGGCGCAAGTTTCAGGCCTGCGAGTTCCGCATCTGCGGCACCAAGGGCGCGGCTTATCTCAAGCTGGGCGTAAATCTGGATTACCCCAAGGGCGAGCCGGACGAGCTTTGGCTGAACACCGATGGCGCGTGGCGGCAAATCCCGCTGCAAGGCAACTGGTTTATCGAAGCGTTCCTGGGCCGTTTCGCGCAGGTCCAGCGGTTTGCCGCAGGGCTTGATACAGCGCTTGAAGGCTCGGCCGAGGATGCGTGGCACACGATGGCGCTGGTCGAGGCCGCCTATGAAAGCGCGGCCCGACCAATGCACCCGATTAAGGAGACCCCCGATGCTTGAGCAGGTGAAATACTACGAGGATTACGCCATCGGCGAGGCACGCGATACCGTCGGTCGCACCATCACCGAGACCGATTTTGTCGTCCACGCGGGCCATTCGGGCGACTTTTTCCCGCATCATCTGGACGCCGAGTTTTGCAAGACGCTCCCCTTCGGGCAACGTATCGCGCATGGTACGATGGTGTTCACAATTGGCGTCGGGCTGACCGCGACGATCATCAATCCGGTTGCTTTTTCCTATGGCTATGATCGGATGCGCTTTGTGAAGCCGGTGTTCATCGGGGATACGATCAAAAGCCACGTCGAGATCATCGGCAAAGAGCTGATGGAAAAGCGCCCCGGCTTCGGGCGTGTGACAGAGCGATTGACTGTCACCAAACAGGATGGCGCGACCGTGCTTGTCGCGGATCATATCTACATGGTGGAAACGCAGGCGTAATAGCCGGCGGCATGAAAGGAAAACGGATGCAAAGACTGACTGGAAAGCTGTGTCTGGTGACGGCTGCGGGGCAAGGGATCGGGCGTGCGTCGGCCGAACGCCTGGCCGCCGAGGGTGCGCGGGTGATCGCGACCGACATCAACGATACGGCGCTGGCGGAACTGGATGCAATCGACGGGATCGAGGCGCGCAAGCTGAACGTGCTGGACGGCGCGCAGATCACGGCTTTGATCGAAGAGATCGGGCCGGTGGATGTGCTGTTCAACTGCGCGGGCGTGGTCCACAACGGCACTATTCTGGAGGCGACCGAAGCCGAGTGGGACTTTGCCTTTGACCTGAACGCAAAGGCGCAGTTTCGCATGATCCGCGCGGTTCTGCCGGGGATGATCGAACAGGGCAAAGGCTCGATCATCAATATGGCATCGGTTGCGGGTCCGGTGACGGGTCCGGTCAATCGCTTTGTCTATTCAGCCTCGAAGGCGGCGGTCGCGGGGATGACCAAAGCGATTGCGAACGACTATGTGACCAAAGGCATCCGCTGCAACGCCATTGCGCCGGGCACCGTGGACAGCCCCAGCCTGCACGAGCGTTTGCGCGCCACCGGCGATTATGACGCCGCGCTGAAGGCTTTTGTCGCGCGCCAGCCGATGGGCCGGATCGGCAAGCCCGATGAGGTGGCCGCATTGGTTGCCTATCTTGCCTCGGACGAAAGCGGATTCACGACAGGCGCCATCCATGTAATCGACGGCGGCTGGACCGCCTGAACCAGAAAGGAATAGCCATGAAACTGGCTCGTTACGGCGAAAGCGGCGCCGAGAAGCCCGCGCTTGTGGATGCACAGGGCAACCTGCGCGATCTGTCGGGGCATGTGGAGGACATCGCGGGCGATGTGCTGACGCGGCTTGCGGATCTGAAATCCATTGATCCTGAAACCCTGCCATTGGTGGAGGGCACCCCGCGTCTGGGACCATGCGTCGGGCGCACCGGCAAGTTCATCTGTATCGGCCTGAACTATGCCGACCATGCGGCGGAATCGGGGATGGAGGTTCCGCCCGAGCCGGTGATCTTTGCGAAATACACCTCGGCCATCTGCGGTCCGAACGATCCGATCATCATTCCGCGCGGTTCGGAAAAGACCGATTGGGAGGTCGAACTGGGCTTTGTTATCGGCAAGAAGGCAAAATATGTCTCCGAGGCCGATGCGATGGATCATGTTGCGGGGTTCTGCCTGATCAACGATGTGTCGGAGCGCGCCTATCAGATCGAGCGCGCGGGCCAGTGGTCGAAGGGGAAATCCTCGGATAATTTCGGGCCGACGGGGCCGTGGCTGGTGACACCCGACGAGGTGGGCGACTACGACAATCTGCGCATGTGGCTGGATGTGAATGGCGAGAGGATGCAGGACGGCTCATCTGCGACAATGGTCTATCGCATCCCGCATCTGGTCTCGTATCTGTCGCAGTTCTTCACGCTGCATCCGGGCGATATTATCTCGACCGGCACGCCGCCCGGTGTTGGCTTGGGCTTCAATCCGCCGCGGTATCTGAAAGCGGGCGATGTGGTCGAACTGGGCATCGAAAAGCTGGGCACGCAGCGGCAGGTCTGCATCGACGACGCATGAAGAAGGGGGCCACTGGCCCCCTTCGACGGCTTGCCTGACGGGCATCTGGGATACGCCCGTCAGCCCCAGCCGCGTTCCAAAAGCGTGTTGGCGTCGCCCAGTTCCGGTGCTGCGCGCCCCGAGGCCGGACGCGTGCCATCAATCCGCAGCGGCAGCTTGGTTGTCTGCATCGCGACCTCTCCGCGCGCGATGTCCTGCACCATATCCAGCGTTTGCAGCACGCCGCTTTCGATCACCCCGTTCCAATCCATCACCGGCGCGGCCCAGATATCGGCGGCGACGAATTTCTCCATCCACGCGCCCGAGTCCGCCGTTTTCAGCCGCTCGGCAAGCGCCGCCTTGATCCGGTCGCGGTGTTCAAACGCATCCAGAGCCGCCGTTGCCGGGTCGATGCCTGTGATTTGCGCCAGAAGCTCCAGCTTGCCCATCGCAATCGCGATATGCCCGTTTGCGGTTTCATAAACGCCATAGGGCGCGGCCAGATAGGCGTGCGCGGGATTATTGGCCGAGCGTTTGGGCGTGCGCCGCCCGTCATTCAGCCATGTCGTGAGCAGTTCAAACTGCAAATCCGCCAGCACCTCGATCAACGAGGTCTCGACCATCCCGCCGATCCCCTGCGTCGCGCGCCGATACAAAAGCGCCAGCACCCCATGCGCCAGCGACGATCCCGCCAGCACATCGGCCACCGGCAGGCCCATCGCGACCGGCCCGTCATTCGCCCCGCCCGACAGCCACATGACGCCAGAGCGCGCCTGCGCCAGAAGGTCTTGACCCGGCAGGTCCACCCACGGCCCTTCCGACCCGTAGCCCGTCACTGTGCCATAAACCACGCTCGGGTTGATCTTGCGCACGGCCTCATAGCCAAAGCCCAAGCGCTCCATCACGCCGGGGCGGAAGTTCTGCAAGATCACATCCGCGCCTTCGACCAGCTTGCGCAGGCGCGCTTTGTCGTCCTCGGATTTGAGGTCCACCGCGACCGAGCGCTTGTTGCGGTTGATCGCGTGGAAGATGGTGCTTTCACCGCCGATTTTCGTGTCGGTAAGATACAGATAGCGCGACAGATCGCCTAGTCCCGCGCGTTCGACCTTGACCACATCGGCCCCCAGATCGGCCAGCTTGAGCGCGCAATACGGCCCCGCCAGAAATTGCGAGAAATCCAGAACTTTCAGGCCACTAAGCGGAAGGGGAGAGGTCATTCGGGGAAACTTTCGTCAAAAGCCTTGCGCAGCGCCTCCAGCGCCGCCGGATGGGCGGTCTTGCCGGTGATGGCGTCCAGAATGATTTCGGAGCCAGCCTCCTGAAAGCCCATATAGCCATTGTGACGCGGGCGCAGCCAGGCGGCCTCGTGGCTCATCCGGGTGTTGGCGTAGGCGCCGCCCGTCGCCGCGTTGACCTCTGCGTCGGCCCAGGCAATCGCGTTGCCGGGCTGGCCGTTGTGGTCGCTATAAAGCCCGCGCTGGATGACGGCCGAGGCGACCCAAAGCGTGAACTCGGTGCACAGCTCGGGGTGCGCGGTGCGGGCCGAAATTGCCAGCCCCGTGCCGCCAAGCGCCGAGCCAAGCGGCCCCGATGCGCCAAGCGCCGGAATGTCGTGAAAGGCAAGCCGATGAGCGCGGTGTCCCGCGCGGGCATAGGGGGCGTAAAGATAGGCGAAGGGTGACATTGCAAAGCGCGTCCCCTCGCTGAGCGCGTCATAAACGGCGATCGGGTCCATGCCACGACAGGCCGGATCGACATTGCTGGCAAGGCTGTGCATCGCCGCCAGAACCCGCAGCGCGACCCCTTCGTCAAGCGGCGTGTCACGGGTCACGGGGAAAGGCGCGCCCGCATTGGCCATCATGGTAAAGAACGACATCAGCACATGCGGCGGGCGCAGCGTCCACAGCACGCGCCCCTCTTGTGCCAGCGCCAGCACATCGTCGAAGCGCCGCAAGGGGGTGTCCAGCAGATCGGGCCGGATCGCCTGCACCTGCGTCGCCGCATCGACCGGCAGCGCCCATTGATGCCCTTTGTAGAAATAGCTCTGATAGCTTTTGCCCACGGTTTCCGAGGCCAGACGCTCCAGCGTGGCGGGCGGGGCATGGGTGTCCAGCGGCAAGAGGCAATTCTCGGCAACAATCGCCCCGACATGCGGGTGGTCGATAATCATCAGGTCATATGCGCGCGCAAGCTCATCGACCGGCGTGCTTTCAAACCCCTGCAAAGAGCGCTTGTCCCAGTGAATCGCGACCTCGGGGTGGGTTTCCGCAAAAGCCGCGCTTGCCGCTACCAGCGGGTCATAGCCGCGCGGGTCTGACCAGGTCATCCCCTTCAATCTGATTTTTTCCGGCATCCGAGGCTCCTCGTTTTTGACAGAGTAGCAAGGAAAATTTACATGTAAAAGCAGATTTTATATGTGATAGCGATTTTGCCAAGGTTGCAAGCCGCTCATGCGCAAGCCTATATAATCAGAGGCAAAACCCCCTTTGGCAAAGCGATGGACGATATGACCGATAAGACCGAAGACCTGACGGCCGAAGGCAAATACCGCGCGCCGGCCTTGTCCAAAGGGCTTGATATTCTTGAGCTTCTCGCCTCGGTGGCCGAAGGTCTGACGCAGGTTGAAATCGCCAAGAAACTGGGCCGGACCACGCCCGAGATCTTTCGCATGGTGATGGTCCTGTGTGAACGCGGCTATGTCGAACAAAGCGGCGAGGATGACCGCTATTACCTGACGACCAAGATGTTCGAGGTTGCGCATCGGCACCCGCCGATCCGGCGGCTGACCTCGATTGCGGGCGAGGCGATGCAGCGGCTTGCCGATCAGCTGAACCAGTCGATCCACCTGAGCATCATCAATTCGGGCTGTGTGCTGGTGATCGCGCAGGTCGATTGCCCCGATAACAACATTACCTCGGTGCGGTTGGGCGCGAATATCCCGATCTACGATACCGCCTCGGGGCGGGTGCTTGCGGCATGGATGGAGCCGCCTGCGCTGGAGGCTTTGCTGGCCGATGCAGGCGACGAGCCGAAAGACCGCCGCGCCGCGTTTGTGGCCGACCTGCCGGATGTGCGCGCGGCGGGCTATTGCGAGTCCCCCTCGCTGACGATTCAGGGCGTCAAGAACATCGCCGTTCCCGTGTTCGACTTTTCGGGCAAGGTGATCGCCTCGGTGACGATGCCGTTTATCCACCGCCTGAGCGGCACCTCGATCGCCACGGCCGAAGAATGTCGCGAGCAGATGATCGAGGTCGCCGCCGGTATCTCGCGCCGTCTGGGGGCGGGGGTGCGCTAGGACAGCGCGCGGATCACGCCGCGCAGCTCGGCCAGCCCGCGCAGACGCCCGACCAGCGGATAGCCGGGGAAAGCGCCGCGCCCGATGTCGGGGCCAAGCTCGTGGCCGTGATCGGGGCGGAAGGGGATGCTCCAATCGCTGCGCCCTTGCGCCTTGCGCCGCGTTTCCTCGGCCAGCAGCACGCGCAGAACCGCGACCATGTCGGTATCGCCATCCAGATGCGCGGCCTCCTCGAACGAGCCATCGGCATCTTTGCGCACGTTGCGCAGATGGGCGAAGTGGATGCGCTCCGCAAAGCGCGCGGCAATCGCGGGCAGATCATTTGCGGGGTTCGCGCCAAGCGAGCCGGTGCAAAGCGTCAGGCCATTGGCGGGGCTGTCCACCGCGTTCAGAATCCAGTCGATGTCTTCGGCGGTGGAAACCACACGCGGCAGGCCCAGAATATCGCGCGGCGGGTCGTCGGGATGGACGCAAAGCCGCAGGCCGACCTCTTCTGCCGTAGGGATGACTTCTTCCAGAAAGCGGCGGTAATTGGCGCGGATCCCCTCGCGCCCGATCCCGTCATAAAGCGCAAGCTGCGTGCGCAGCCCGTTGATGTCATAGCGATCAAAGGCACCTGGCAGCCCCGCCATGATGGCATAAAGCAGCGCCTCACGTTCGGCCTCGGTCGAGGCAGAGAACCACTCTGTCGCGCGGGTCTGAACCTCGGGGTCGTAATCATCGCGCGCGCCCTCGCGCCCGAGCATATGGATTTCGAAGGCCGCCATCCGATACGCCTCGAACCGCAGGCAGGTGCCGCCGCGCGCGACGGGGGCGGCCAGATCGGTGCGCGTCCAGTCAAGCACCGGCATGAAGTTGTAGCAGATTACCTGCACACCCTCGGCGGCAAGGTTCACCATCGACTGACGATAGGCGGCGAAAAGCGCCGACAGATCGCCATCGCCGCGCTTGATCCGTTCGTGGATCGGCAGGCTTTCGACCACCTCCCAGCGAAAGCCCGTGTCCTCGATGATCCGGCGGCGCGCGGCGATGGCCTCGCGGGTCCAGACCTCGCCATAGGGGATTTCGTGGAGTGCGTTCACGATGCCCGTCGCGCCGGTCTGCGCAACCTCGGACAGGGAGATCGTATCAAGGTCGGGGCCATACCAGCGCCATGTTTCGATCATGCAAAGACCTCGTGGGTTGCGGCCCGTGCGCCCTTGTCCAGAAGGGCCAGATAGGCGGATGTAAGGGGGGCTTCCAGCGGGACGGCCAGCGCGGGCGGGAAGATTTCAGAAACGGACAGAAGCGCCTGCACTTTGCCCTCGGGCGTGTCTGCCCCGTCCGACAGCGCGCGCAGGCGGTCGGCCAGCGGGTCGCGCACGTCGATCGGGGCGCCTGTCTCGTCGATGCCGCCGACGTAGCGCATCCACGCGGCGACGGCCAGCATCAGCCCCGGACACGCGCGGCCTGTGGCTTGGGCCTCGGCCAAGGTGCCAAGGATGCGCTGCGGGAGCTTTTGGCTGCCATCCATCGCGATTTGCCATGTCCGGTGCCGGATTGCGGGGTTGGCATAGCGCCCGAACAGCGCGGTGGCATAGTCGGCAAGCGAAACCCCGGGCGGCGGTGTCAGGGCGGGGATGATCTCGTCTTGCCAAAGCCGCCGGACAAAGCCCGCAAACACCGGATCTGCCACCGTGTCGGCAATCGTCTCATGCCCCGCCAGATACCCCAGATAGGCCAGCGCCGAATGGGTGCCGTTCAGCATCCGCAGCTTCATATGTTCGAACGGCGTGACATCGCGCACCATCTGCGCGCCCGCCGAGGCCCAGTCGGGCCGCGCGCCCGAGACAAAGTCATCCTCGATCACCCATTGGCGGAAGGGTTCGTGCAGGACGGGCGCGGCGTCGTGGGTGCCGGTGAGGGTGGCGACGGTGGCCAAATCCTCGGGCTTGGTGGCGGGGACAATGCGGTCCACCATCGTTGCGGGAAAGCGGCCCTGTTGCGCGATCCAGTCGGCCAGCGCAGGGTCGATCTGTTGCGCGAGGGCCAGCACGACGCCCCGCACCACGCGCCCGTTCTCGGGCAGGTTATCGCAAGACAGGACGGTAAACGGCGCAAGCCCGCGCTGCCGCCGCAGCTCTAGCGCGCGGACCAGAAATCCGGGAGCCGAGCGGGGCAGGGGGTTGCCCAGATCGTGCTGAATATCAGGATGCGCAAGGTTGAGTGCGCCAGTCGCGGGGGCGTGGCAATAGCCCTTTTCCGTCACCGTCAGCGAAACGATGCGGATCGCGGGGTCGGCCATTTTCTCTAGCACAGCCAAAGGGTTGTCCTGCGCGACCAACACCTCGGTCACGATCTGGACATGGCGCGGCTTTGCTCCCTCGGGGGCAAGCTCTAGTGCGGTATAGGTGCCGCCCTGCGGGGTGAGCGCATCGTGCATCGTGGGCGATTGCAGCGAGACACCGATGATCCCCCAATCGCCGCCCGAGTGCGCCACAGCCTCTTCGGTATAAATCGCCCCGTGCGCGCGGAAAAATGCGCCAAGGCCAAGATGCACGATACCCGTCTTCGGCGCGGGCGCAGTGCGGGACAGGCGATCAGCGGGCAAGCCAGCCTCCATCAACATTCAGAACCGCGCCCTGAATATAGGTTGCGGCGGGTGAACACAGGAACGCCGCCGTCCAGCCGATGTTAGAGGGCGCACCCCAACGGCCTGCGGGGATGCGCTCAAGGATCGCCTGATTGCGGACAGGATCTCCGCGCAGCGCTGTCGTGTTGTTCGTCTCGATATAGCCCGGCGCGATGGCGTTGACGTTGATCCGCTTTGCGGCCCACTCGTTCGCCAAAATCTTGGTCAGCCCCGCGACCCCATGTTTCGCCGCCGTATACGAGGGCACCCGGATGCCCCCCTGAAACGACAGCAGCGAGGCGATATTCACAATCGCCCCGCGGCTCTCGGCTTCCGCGCCCTGCTCCAGACAGGCGCGGGCAAAGGCTTGGGCCGTGAAGAACACGGCCTTGAGGTTAAGGTCCATCACCGCATCCCAATCGTCCTCGGAAAAGTCGAGGCTCTCGTCGCGGCGGATGATGCCCGCGTTATTGATAAGGATCGAATAGCCCTGATCCGCAAACACATCGCGCGCGGCCATCGGGTTTGACAGATCAAGCGTGATCTCATCGGCCGTGCCGCCCGCGGCGTGGATGCGCGCCACAGTCTCGGCGGCGGACGAGCGGCCCGCGCAGGTCACATGCGCGCCTTGTGCGGCCAAGGCTTCGGCAATCGCCTGCCCGATGCCGGTATTCGCGCCGGTGACAAACGCGCGGCGGCCTTCAAGGGAAAACGGGTTCATTTCATCTCTCCGGGCTGCACAAAGTCCATGTCGGTGTAATCGACGTTATCGCCCGCCATCGCCCAGATGAACTTGTAGGCTCCGATCCCCGCGCCCGCATGGATCGACCAAGGCGGCGAGATCGCGGCCTCTTCATTCGCGGCGATCAGGTGGCGGGTTTCCTGCGGTTCGCCCATCAGGTGGACAACGCGGGCGGCCTCGTCCATGCCCCAATACAGATAGGCCTCCATCCGGCGGTCATGCACATGCGCGGGCATGGTGTTCCAGACCGAGCCATCCAAAAGCGTCGTATAGCCCAGAACAAGCTGGCAGCTTTCCATCACAAGCGGGTGAATAAACTGGTTGATGACGCGCTTGTTGGCGGTGGCGGTGTCGCCAAGGCGGATTTCGTTTGACTCGCCGATGCGGATCAGGCGGTTGGGGAAGGTGCGATGCGCGGGCGCCGAGGTGATGTAGAACCGCCCCTCTCCAGCAAAGGTCACGGGGCCAGCGCCCATGCCCAGATACAGGACGTCGCCCGTCTCCATCTGCCAGCTTTCATCGCCCGCCGAAACGGTGCCGGTCGCGCCGATATTCACGATGCCCATCTCGCGGCGCTCAAGGAAGGTTGCGGTGCGGGTTTCCGCGACCTTGTCCAGCGTAAGGGGCGCGCCCGCAGGCACCGCGCCCCCGATCACAAAGCGGTCGTAATGGGTGTAGATCAGCCGGATTTGCCCCGCCTGAAACAGCCCTTCACCCAGAAAATGTTTGCGCAGATCCGCCGTGCCCATCGTGCGGGCGTGATCTTGGTGGATGGCGTGACGGGTTTCGACATGGAGCATGTGCGGTCCTTTCAAATGGCGGATAGGGGTCACAGCCGATAGGCGCGACGCGCCAGCCGGTGTGCAAGTTCGTGAATAAGATCAAAGGCTTCGTCCTCGGCCAAACGTCCGGTGCCGACAAGTCCGGCAAGAAAGGCCGCATCCACACGCCGCGCAACATCGTGGCGCGCAGGGATCGAACAGAAGGCGCGGGTGTCATCGTTAAAGCCGACGGTGTTGTAAAAGCCTGCGGTTTCGGTGGTCATCTGGCGAAATCGCATCATGCCCTCATAGCTGTCATGGAACCACCATGCGGGGCCAAGGCGCAGGCAGGGGTAGACGCCCGCCAGCGGGGCAAGCTCGCGCGCGTAGGTGCTTTCGTCCAGCGTGAACAGGATTAGCGTCAGATCGGGGCTTTCGCCCACCGCCTCCAGCAGCGGGCGCAGCGCGGTGACGTAATCGGTGCGGGTGGGGATGTCATAGCCCTTGTCGCGCCCGAAGCGGCCCAGAACCGCATCTGAATGGTTGCGCGACGCGCCGGGGTGAAGCTGCATCACAAGCCCGTCTTCCACCGACATCCGCGCCATTTCTGTAAGCATCTGGCCGCGAAATGCCTCGCGTTCGGCGGCATCGGCGCGACCGGACAGAACCTTGTTATACAGCGCCTCGGCCTCGGCGGCGGGCAGGTTTTCGGTGCGGGCGGTCGGGTGGCCGTGGTCGGTCGAGGTGGCTCCGAAGGATTTGAAACAGGCGCGCCGTGTGCGGTGGGCGTTCAGATAGGCCGTCCAGCCGGTACCCGCCTGCCCGCCAAGCGCGCAGAAGGTTTCGACATTGGCGGCAAATCCCTGAAAATCGGGGTCCACCACAGGATCGGGGCGATAGGCGGTGATGACCCGCCCACCCCAGCCGCTTTCGCGGATTTGCCGGTGCCAGCGCAGATCGTCGAGGGGGCTTTCGGTCGTGGCGATGACCTCGATTCCGAAGCGGTCGAACAGGGCGCGCGGGCGGAACTCGGGGCGGGTGAGGCAGTCGGCGATATGGTCGTAATAGGCATCGGCAGTGGCGGCTGACAGGCGCTCGGTCAGGCCAAAGACCTCTTGGAACGAATGGTCCAGCCAAAGCCGCGAGGGCGTGCCGCGAAACAGGTGGTAATTTTGGGCAAAGAGCTGCCAGATCGTGCGGCCATCGGTTTCGACCGACCCGCCATCGCTGCGCGGAATCCCCAGGGTGTCCAGCGGAACGCCCTGCGAATGAAGCATGCGGAACACGTAATGGTCAGGCGTCACGAAAAGCTGCGCAGGGTCGGGGAAGGGCGCGTTTTGCGCAAACCAGCGCGGGTCGGTGTGCCCGTGGGGCGAGACGATCGGCGCGGCCTGCACCGTCTCATACAGCCCCCGCGCCAAGGCCCGCAGCCCCGGATCAACAGGGAAAAGACGGTTTTCATCCAGCAATGCCATGACATTTGCCCCGTTTGGCTGATAATTCCGCAGGTGGACTTTCGGTTCGCTGATAGACTAATATTCTAGAATAACGAAGCCCGTCAATGAGAGAGGCCGATGACTGATCCTGTCCACTTGCCGCAACTGGATATTGCCGCGCGCCCCTCGGTGGCTGACCTTGTGTTTAACGAGCTGCACCGGCAGGTGTTGACGCTTGAGCTGAAGCCGGGGGCGAAGATGTCCGAGGTGGAGGTCGCGCGGCAGATGGGTGTCTCGCGCCAGCCCGTGCGCGACGCGTTCTACCGGCTTTCCAAGATGGGGTTCTTGCTGATCCGGCCTCAGCGGGCGACGACAGTCACGCTGATTTCACCCAAGGCCGTGATGCGCGCGCGGTTTATCCGCGCCGCGCTTGAGGTCGAAACGGTGCGCGTGGCCGCAACCGTTCTGACGGAGGCCGATCTTGACGCGCTTGGACAGATCATCGAGGCGCAGGACGCGGCGATCAACCGCGATGACCGGGCGGAGTTTCACAAGCTGGACGAGGCGTTCCACCGCCAGATTTGTGTTGGTGCGGGGCTGGGGTTCACCTGGGATATGATTGCCGAGAACAAGGGCCATATGGACAGGGTGCGGATGCTGTCGCTCTCGTTCGGGTCGCGCGTGGCGTGGGAGGAACATGTCGCGCTTCTGGCGGCGCTACGGGCGCGCAACCCCGATACCGCAAGCGACTTGATGCGTGCGCATCTGGGCCGGATCAAGGATCAGCTTGGCCGCATCCGCGCCGAGAATGAGGCGCTGTTCGAGGCCGAAAGCGCCTAGGCGACCAGCGCGCCAAGCCACATTCCAAGCCCGAACCATGTATGCGCGATCAGGCCCATGATGCGGCCTTTCCACGGGGTTGCCGTGCGCGACAGCGCCACGCCAAGCCCAAGACCGGGGTGCAGGAAAAACCAGCCCGCCGCGATTGTGACCAGCGCGAAAATCCAGATCGGCACAAAGGCGGGCGCGGCAAACCACGCGGCCCCCGCGCCGATGGCGAAGGCGATGCCGTAGATCACACCGACGACATAGTGAAACACCCAGCCGATGGCGGTTTCGTTCGGGATGGCCGAGGCCGCCGAGATGTCGTCGTGAAACACCTTGCCGTTGAACAGATGCACGACCCACCGTCCGACATTGCCCCAATTCGCCAGCGGCACCCTCGCCGCGCGGTTCAGCGCCAGCGCCCAAAGGTCCATTGCAATCGTCCCGCCAAGCCCCATCACAAGGCCGACCCAGATCAGTGACATCTTCCTCTCCCTTGAAGATTGCCCCTTTGGTAAAGGCTTTTCGCGGGGCTGTCTCGGGCGAAAACGCCGATCCGCAAAAAATTGTATACCAAATTCATTTCACCCTTGGCATCCGCCTCAAGGCATAGCAGCATCGCTCCATTCCGCCCGATACGGGGGGGAGGCCCGAATCCGGCTGGCCGAATATTTCTATCTTTTCAAAGGATACGCCTGATGCCTTCGATCCCGCCCGAAGCGCGCCGCCAGTCAAATACGCTTGGCATTGCGCTGATGGCGACGGCGGTCTTCTTTTTTGCCGGGGCCGATACTGTCGCGAAGTTTTTGGCGGGGGCTTATCATCCGCTTCAGGTGGCGGGGATGCGGCAGGTGGGGCTTGTGGGCGGTGTGGTGCTTTGGCTGTTGCTGCGCGGCACCGCCGAGCTGCGCACGCGCCAACCCAAGATGCAAATCCTGCGGGGGCTGTGCGCGGGTGTATCGGCGTCGCTTTTCGTGATTTCGCTACGCTACATTCCGCTAACCGATGCCACGACGATTGCCTTTGTCGCGCCGTTCTTTGTGACGATCCTTGGCGCTGTTTTGCTAAAAGAGCCGATCGGGCCGCGCCGCTGGTTCGCGATTGTCGCGGGGTTCTCGGGGACGCTGGTCGTGATGCGGCCCGGCTTTGCCGCCTTCCATCCGGCCTATCTGCTGGTGATGGGCTCGGCCTTTCTGTTTGCGGTGCGGCAGGTGATTTCGCGCAATCTGGCGCGGACGGAAACCACGGTGGCGACGGTTGCCTTTACCGCAGGCGTCAGCGCGGCGCTTCTGGGGCTGGTGCAGCCCTTCGTCTGGGAGCCGATCGAGACGGGGCATATCGCGCTGTTCGTGATGTATGGCGCTTTTGCCGCGATGGGCGAGTTTCTGGTCATCAAGGCGTTGGAGATCGCGCTGGCGGTCGTGGTGGCGCCCTTGCAATACACGATGATCCTGTGGACCAGCTTTTTCGGCTATTCGGTCTTCGGGCATGTGCCGGACGGGTTCACCATTCTGGGGTCGATCATCATTATGACCTCGGGCGGGTTTACCCTCTGGCGCGAACACCAGATCGGCAAACGCCGCGCCGAGGAAGCCAGACTTAGCGCGGAAGCGACGCCCGGATCGCCTCAAGAATAACCACGGCCGAGGCCGCGCCCGGATCGACATGCCCGACCGAGCGCGCGCCCAGTTTGGCAGAACGCCCGCGGCGGCTTTCGATGGTGGCGGTGTAGTCGCGCCCCTCGCGTGCGCCGGAGCAGGCCGCGTCAAGGCAGGCGGCCAGATCACCGCCCGATTGCAGCGCCTCTTTCGCGGCAGCCACCGCAGGCACCCAGGCGTCGATCATGGTTTTGTCGCCCTGAGCCGCGCCGCCGCGCGACAGGATGCCTTCGCAGATGCCCGCAACCCAAGCGACCATCGCGCCCGCATCAAGGTTAAGCCGGTCCGAAACCGCCGCCCCCGCACTGCGGAACGCCGAGGCATACAGCGGCCCCGAGGATGCCCCGACCGCGTCCAGAAACGCCTTGGCCATGCCCTCGGACATCTGCGAAATCGTCGCGTCCTGTGCATCGGCTAGGGCGGGACGCACGGCGCTCCAGCCGATGTCCATCGTGATGCCGTGGTCGCCGTCCCCGATCACGCCATCAAGTTCGGACAGCCAGTCGCGGTTCGCGCGGATCGCATCGGCCACGTTCAGCATCATTGCGCGAAAGACCTCTGGCGTCACCGCTCCGTCGGTCGCCAGCGTGCCGCGGTCAACCTGCGCCGCAGCCGCCGCGCCTGCGTGATCGCGCCGGGTGTGCGTCCCCTTGGGGGGCAGCGCGCCCGCAACCGTCAGGGCCGGTGTGCGGCATGGGGTATCCAGAAGCGATTTCAGATCGTCGTCCAGCTTGAGCAGCGTCACCGACGCCCCCGCCATCTCCAGCGAGGTGCAATACTCACCAACCCACGAGTGATGGATCGAAACACCGCGTTCGGCCAAAATCTGCGCGACCCGGCGGTGCAGGATATACAGCTCCAGCGGACCGGTTGCGCCCAGACCATTGACCAGCACCGCCACCTCGTCGCCTTGCCCCAGCGGCATATCGGCAAGGATTGTCGCCATCAGCTCATCGGTGACCGCATCGGCGGTTTCCAGTTTGCCGCGCCGCATCCCCGGCTCGCCATGCACGCCCATGCCGATTTCCATCTCGTCATGGCCGATCTCGAAATTCGGCTTGCCGGTCTGCGGCATCGAGCACGCGGTCAGCGCGACGCCCATCGAGCGGCAGTTGTCATTCGCGTGCCGCGCAGCCGCAAGGCAGGCGGCCAGATCGCGGCCTTGTTCGGCGGCCGCTCCGGCGATCTTGAAGACAAAGAAATCGCCCGCAATGCCGCGCCGTTCGCCCTCACGCCCCTTCGGAGCCGAGGCCACATCATCCGTCACCTGAACCGAGCGCGCGGGTATCCCGATGCTTTCACATTCCTCGGCGGCCATGTCGAAGTTCATCACATCGCCGGTGTAATTGCCGTAAAGGAACATCACACCCGCCCCGCCATCGGCAGCGCGCGCGGCATCCATGATCTGTTCGGGCGAGGGCGAGGCAAAGACATTCCCCACCGCCGCCGCATCGGCCAAGCCACGCCCGACATAGCCCGCAAAGGCAGGCTCGTGCCCCGAGCCGCCGCCGATCACGATGCCGACCTTGCCATCGCGCGGGCCATCCATGGCGACTACCGCGCGGCGCGTCGCGCCCTCGACCGTCAGCATATCTGGGTGCGCGGACAGCATCCCTTCGATTGCCTGCGAGATGATGTCCTCGGGCGCGTTTATCAGCTTTTTGGTGCGAATATCCTCGGTCATGTCAGCGCCCTTTCACAAAGGTTTTCGCCGCCGCAACGGTCTGTTCGATCCACGGTTGTTCTTTCGCAATCGCCGCCTCAAGCCCGTCGTGCTCCAGCATCAGCCAATGTTCGAGGATCACGCTCATATCTGCGGGGCAATGCGTTAGCTGGTCGAGAATCCAGTCGATCGGGGCGCGGCCCGTCCCCAGCGGAACCCCGTGAATACGGAAGCCGACACCGTATTTGTCGGGTGTGATCCGGTAGTCCTTGAGGTGCAGGTTGATCGTATAGGGGGCCAGCAGGCGGATCGTTTCCTCGGGCCATTCGCCCGCACAGATCGAGTTCGCCACATCAAGACAAACGCCCAGATGATCGTCGTTCACCGTATCCAGAAGCTCGACCATGCGCGGTGAGGGGTAATTGAAGTGGTTTTCAATCGCGATCTTCATGCCCGCGGCTCGGGCCTTATCGACGCGCGGGCGAAGCTGCTCGGCCAGATCTGCGACGGGGATATGGCCGTCGGCCTCGTCCAGCGCGACGCGCATGATTTTCGAGCGCAGCCGCTTGCCGATCTCAAGGTAACGGTCCACCTCGCCGGCATCGAAACATTGGGTGCCAAGCTCAAGGATCAGCCCCTTTTCCTGCGCGACCTCATAAAGGCGGTGATGGTCGGCCTCGGAGTAGCGGTCCAGCGGCATGTTGTCGGCATATTGCACGACCTCAAGGCCCAACGCCTCGGCGCGGTCCAGCAGGTCAAACGCGGTCATCGGCGCGGTGGGGATTTGATCTTTGATACCAATCGACCAGCGATAGGCGTAGCTGCCAAGCCCGAGTTTCATGCAATCCTCCATCTGTGCGCGCGGGGGGGGGGCGATGCCTGCTCCCCATCGGTTGACCCAGAGTCTTAGCCAAAGCACGGGCTTCGGGGAACGAAAACCCACGGCGCAACAGTTAAGAAATGCAATGGGTATTGTGAAGTTTTGCTAATCTATTGCTTTGGCCGGGCCACTTTACAGCGGGGCACGAGGGGCTAACATCGGCGCTGCCAGCCCGCCGGTTTCGGGATGCGCCTTTGAACCGACCAATACGAGGCCGCCCCGATGCTGCATGTGCTGACCCATGATATTCTGCCGGTGTTCTCGATGCTGGCGCTTGGGTTCATCCTTGGGCGCTTGGGCAAGGTGTCGCGCGCCGAGGCAGCAGCGCTGAACCGGATCGCCTTTCTGGTGATGCAGCCCGCGCTGATCTTTCCGCTGATCAACGGGCTGGACTGGGGTAGCTTCCGGCTTGATGCGATTGCGGTCTATGCGGGCAGTCAGGTGGCGCTGTTCGCGCTGGCCTTCTGGATCGCCTATCGGCTTTTGCGCCACGAGATGCTGGAGGCGTGGCTTCTGGCGATGACCACGATCTTTGTGAACACGCTGCTGTATATCTGGCCGATTTCCTATCTGATCTACGGCGAGGCAGCCTCGTTGCCGATCACCAGCCTTGTGGCGTGGGATGCGGCGGTGACGTTTGCGTTTTTCATCGTCTCGACCGGCGTGATTGCGCATCGCGATGTGTCGGCGGTGCAGATGGTCAAGCGGGTTGCGATGAACCCCGTGCTGATCGCGATTATGCTGGGGTCGTTAAGCAATGTCTTGCGGATCACCATTCCCGAGCCGCTGCTGGCCGCGATGAAATTCACGGGGGCTGGCGCGCCGCCGATTACTCTGTTCGCGCTTGGAGTGGTGCTGTCGGGCCATGCGCTGCGGCCCTCGGTGACGATTGGCGTGATGTCGGGGTTGAAACTGCTGGCATTTCCGGCGCTCGTCTGGGGCGGGTTGCAGCTAGGTGCCCGCCCGCCTGAATGGAACACGCTTTCGGTGCTCTGCGCGGCGGGGCCGTCTGGGGCGATGGCCTTTGCGCTGGCGATGCTGCACGGGGTCAAGACCGATCAGATCGCCCCGATTATCATCTGGACCTCGATCCTGTCGCTGTTCTCTCTGGCCTGGCTGGCCTGAGCCAAAACGCAAAACGGCGCCCCGATGGGACGCCATTTTTCGCAATGTGAAGCGCGTTCAGGCGGCTTCGGGCAGGCCCGCACCAAGCGACACTGTGCTTTGACGCGTGGTGATCGCTTCGGCCAGATCGGCTTGCAACCCTGCGTTCAGGTCACGCAGAAAGGCCTTACGGCTGGTGCCCATTGCGGCGAAATCGGCGTCGCGCATGGTAAGCATCATCTCACGGGCCACACGCATCTGACGGGTTTCCAGATAGCGGGCGAAAAGCTGTTTGAACATAGTCGGATATTCCTTTGGTCTGTTGGCGCTAACTAACAAGGGTCATGCGCCCTGACATCCCGTTGAATCGGTAATGCCGCCATGCAGCAATTGCATGCCGCAGGCGCAAACCGCTTTCGGCTTGCCCGGGCCGGGATTGCCAACGTGTTTTCTCCTGTTTGAGAGGAGCGAGCCCTCTGCCTGTCAGGCGTTCATTTCGGCAACACAGACTCTCCAGAGGTCGAACGCATCGGCCCTGGCGTGGCGATATGAGATGGCGGAGAGTTGATAGCGTCGTGGGCGGAAAACGATGTTGATCTGATCATGTGTCGCAAGAAATCTCTGAGCCTGTTGGGGATATTTGAGCCGCCCCATCAGCTTCTCGCGCTTTCGAGTTGGCCTGTGTGATCCTTCGATCCGGTTGTTCAAGCCCTTGTGTGCGCGATGATCCGCGCCCGGTGCCAGATCCCGGATCGGCCTGAAATAGCAGCGAAGCTTGTCCATGATCACGACACGGGGTTCACCGAACCGGTCGATCAGCCTTGCCAAGAAACGTCTTGCTGCTTTGGCGTAGCGTCGAGGCTGAACGAGAATATCAAGCACGTCGCCGTTCGCGTCGACCGCCCTCCAGAGCCGGTATTTTCTGCCGTTGATCGGGATAACGACCTCATCCAGATGCCATTTGTCAATCGCAGCAGCTCTGTCCCGTTTGATACAATCGGCGAAGTGGCGGCCAAAGCGGTTCACCCATTTCCGGATCGTTTCCCGGCTGACCATCACACCCCGATCGGCGAGAAGGTCTTCGACATCCGCCGCACTGAGCGCGAAGTGATGGTCGACCCAGACGGCATTCTTGAGGGAAGCGGTAGCCTTTCAGGCGCGGCGTGGAGGATGGCATATTCATACACAACGCCCAACCAAGCGCCGCACCGCAAACAACTTGGCAATACCAGACGCAGTGATCTTGGTTAGCAAATCGCTACATTCACAATTCTCATGAACTTCCGCAATTTGGCCAGATTTCATCCGCACCGGCGGCCCGTTTTCGGCGCGCAATAGGCGGGTGTGGTGAATAGTGGGGGGCCGTTATGGGGCTCGTGTTCGGTGGTCGGTTCGCGTCGGGGGTGGGTGCTCTCGATCGAGGTATTCTGGATCTGTTCGTTGTGCAGGAGGGAGGCTCCACGCGGCTCTATTCGATTGGAGGGGCAAATGGTGGCGTTGTCAGCTACGCCCTTACAGGGGGCAGGCTTTTGGTTCTGGACACGGATTACTATTCGTCCAGCGACCTTGTTGATCCGGTCGCTCCGATGCTCTTGCCGCTTGCTTCGGGTGTTCTGGTTTATGGCGCAACGGATGCCGGAGATCTGGTCGGACTGAATCTTTCTTCAGCAGGTATTCCTGGCCAGACAACCACTATCCAGATGCCTTCTGACGGGATCGCAGGACCGCAATCGGCCATACTTACGACCAGTCTGAACAACGGCCAAACGGCACTTTACGCGATAGATCAGGCGCAAGGCGGGCTGCATCTGTATCTCCAAGGCGCGTCTGGCTGGATGGCAAGCGGGCAAAACTACGCTTTCCAAAGCGTAGGGCCGGATGCCGGTGATGCGCTTCTGGACAACCTTCGCGTTGGCAACAGCGAATTCCTTCTGGCAGCGACAAGTTTTTCCGATTCTGTCGCGGTGTTTCGCATCTCCGGCACGACTGGAGCGCTGACGCAAACCGACAGCCTTGGAAGCACGGATGGGCTTGGAATCAATACACCTACCGCAATGGAAACCTTCACGGCTTTCGGCTCCGGTTGGGTCGTTCTGGCCGCCTCTGACAGCAATTCTCTTTCCGTGATGAGGCTCGGAGCGGATGGAACGTTGACGCCTGCCGACCATGTGATCGACTCGCTTCACACACGCTTTGCGGGGTTGACCGCGCTGAGCGCCGTCACGGTCGGCGAGAGAGTTTATCTGGTCGCGGGCGGTGCGGATGACGGGATCAGTCTGTTTACGCTCCTGCCGGACGGGAGGCTCGTGCATCTGCAAACGCTGGTGAATGCAGGCGGGCTGGGTCTGGATAACGTTCAGTCGATCGAGACCGCTCTGGTGGGGGAGGCACTCCAGATCGTTGTCGCTTCCGGCACTCAGGCCGGCTTGTCGCTGTTTACCCTCGACCTGTCCGGATCGGGGGCTTTCCGGGAGGCCAGCGGACTGGTTGCGGGTAGTTCGGGTGATGATCTGCTGGTGGCAGGCGGCACCAGCGACACGCTTCAGGGCGGCGCGGGCGATGATATTCTCGCCTCGGGTGCCGGTCGCACCGTGATGACTGGCGGTACAGGAAGCGACCTGTTTGTGCTGCGACCCTCCGGCCAGCGGCAGATCATTACGGATTTCACCCCCGGTGCGGACAGCCTGGACCTCACGAATTGGCCGTTGTTGCGCAATATCGGGCAGCTGTCGGTTGCGACGAGTGGAGCCTCCCTGATCCTTGGATTCAACGGCAATTCGGTCGAAATCCGCTCGGGTACGGGGCAGGCACTGACGCTGGCTGACATCTTCCCTGACCAGATGCTTGGCGCGCTCGATCATATGCCGCTATTCAATCTGGATGACTGGGTGGAACCCGATTTGCCCCCCGAACCAGGGCCGGATTCCGGGTCGATAGCCCTCCCCGTGGTGATGTCCATGCCGGCGGTCTTTGTGCCGCCAATCAGTGTCCAGCCTGCAGATCTGACACGATTCCGTCAGGTTTATGGTTCAGCGCGCAGTGAAAAAATCGTGGGCTTTTCGGGCGCGGACTTGATGCGCGGCGGCGGCGGGAACGATACCCTCGTGGGGGCGGCGGGCGCCGATCGCCTGATAGGCGGGGACGGGAATGACCGAATTTTCGCGGGCATCGGCGCTGATACGATTTGGGGCGGAATCGGTGGCGATGCAATTGCAGGTGGTGCCGGAAACGATCTGATCCGGGGTGAAGCGGGACACGACTTGCTATGGGGGGGCGGGGGTGACGACACATTAATCGGCGGTGTGGGAGGTGACCGGCTCTGGGGGGGCTACGGGGGGGATATACTTTACGGATGGAGCGGCAATGATACCCTCTGGGCAGGGGCTGGAAATGACCTTGCTCTTGGTGGTCTGGGGTATGATGCGGTTTGGGGCGGCAGTGGCAGTGACACTATTTCGGGGGGGTATGGCAATGACCTGCTCGGCGGAGGGGCAGATAATGACTATGTCATGGGCAACGCAGGCGCTGATACAATCTGGGGCGGCGATGGCCATGATATGATCTGGGGCGGCGTCGGGAACGATCTGGTGGGAGCCGGGGCCGGTGACGACTACGTTGAAGGCGGCGACGGCGACGACCGTATTTGGGGCGCTGCAGGACGCGACACTATTCTGGGCGGTGCGGGGCAGGACAGTCTATGGGGTGCATATGGCGAGGATCTGATCTCAGGCGGCAACGGTAATGACACGCTTGGTGGCGGCGCAGGCACGGATACCCTAGTCGGGGACGGTGGGGACGATCTGCTTTTTGGCGGAGGGGACGCCGATGTCTTTGTATTCTCGGGCAGCTTCGGTAATGACCGAATAGAAGACTTCGAGATTGGCAGCGACAGGCTGGCCTTCGACGCCCCGTTCGGCTCGGTCGAAGATCTTGCCATCATTGCAAGCGGTGCAAATACGGTAATCCATACCGTGGCTGGCACGATTACATTAACCGGCATCAGCCCGGACAGCCTGTCGACGGACAGTTTTATCTTCGGATGGGATAGTCTTTGACCCCGGTCAGAGGAACCGGGGCCAGGGGTGTCTCGTGTCAGAAGATGAAGTCATCCGCCACAAGCGACCCTGCCGAGACGCCCAGCAAGGTTATGCTATTGCCAAGCCCGTCGCTGATCACGGCATTTGCACCCGATTGCGTCAGATGGTTGGCGGTCAGATCGGCAAAATCTGTGATCTCGGATGTCGCGGAGAGATCAACCTGATCCGAGCTGTCCCATGAGTAGACGCTATCCACGCCAGTGCTGAACACGAACACATCGACCCCGATGTCGCCGTAGATGGTGTCGTTTCCGGTGCCCCCGCCAAGCCGGTTTGTTCCCGTCCCGCCGTAAATGATGTCATTGCCTGCGCCGCCCCAGATCGTGTCGTTGCCGCCACCACCTCGGATAAGATCGGCCCCGGTATTACCGAATATGCGATCTGCGTGCGCGGCCCCCCAGATGGTATCGTTGCCGCCCCCACCCCAGATGCGATCGGCCCCCGCATCACCGATGATGCGGTCCTTACCTGCCGCGCCCCAGATGGTATCGTTCCCGTCGCCGCCGTAGATCGTATCGTTACCAGAGGCACCGCCGATCCGATCGGATTCAGTTCCCCCATCAATCCAGTCGTTGCCGTCGCCGCCCCAGATGGTGTCAAGCCCCGCGCCGCCCAGCAACGTATCATTGTCGCCTTCACCGCCGATCAGATCGTTTCCAGTGTCCCCCGAAACGGCATCGTTGCCGTCGCTGCCCCAAATCGTGTCATTGCCATCATGCCCATAGAGCGCGTCATGACCATAGCCCCCATAGATCCGATCGTTTCCGTTGCCGCCCCAGAGCGAGTCGTTGCCGCCAGCGCCCCAAAGCGTATCATAACCACCGCCTCCACGGAGCCGGTCATTGCCTGCGCGGCCACTAATTCTATCGGCACCAGCGCCGCCCACTACAGAATCCGCTCCGCTGCCGGCATCAAGCCAGTTGTTCGCGCTATTGCCGATGATCGTATCATTGCCCGAGCCGCTGATCGCATTTTCGATCACCGCGCCACGGGCAATGCCGATAACGCCGATCAGGCTGCCGTAGTTGGAGAAGGTTTCCTCCTCAAGGCTGAGATACAAGGCAACAGTCGCCGGGCTCAGATCAAGCGTATCGATTCCGCCGTTGTCATAGACCGTCATCGCAACGGCATCGCCGCTATAGGCCCAATAGGTCGTGCCATTCAGAATATTGTTCCACAAAGCGGGCAGATAGCCATTGAGGTTCGAATTCGCGCCCCAAGTGGTATTTCCGTTCGTCGCCGATGAGGCGCCATACATGCTCTGGATCGCGATGATGTCGGCCATCATCAGGGTCGAGAGATAGGCATAGGATGCATCGACCGAGGTGTTATCTTCCTGGCTGAAATACGACATGACCGACAACTGCCAGCTGTCGTTGAGGAAATCCGCATCGACCGGATAGGTCGCTGTTACGTTATAGTTGCTCTGGTGCCCCAGTCCCAAAGCATGGCCGATTTCATGGACGTAGGTCTGGAACGAATAGCTGTCGAGCGTGGTGCCGTAGGTCGAAAGCCACGCCGTCGAGATATTGACGAATGAATCGGTGATCGTGCCGCCAGAGGTCGTCGAGGTCGAATAGGCGCCAGTGTCGTAATCATCGAACATAATATCAGCCGCAGACGAGGTGGTCTCGACGAAATCGAGATCGGCATACAGCTCCCACGCCTGAAACGCCCAACGCGCAAGCTGCCGTCCGGCAGAGGTCAGGCCGGTAAGATTGACGGTAATCTGGTTCGAGGTGCTGACGTCGAAGGAGCGCGCAGATGACCCGTTATCGGCCCAGTAACCGGACACGAGGTAATTCGCGAGATCGTCCAGCGTGCCTTCCGGCGGGGGAGTGAATGCGCCAATATTCCCGAATTGAAGCAAATAGCTACCCGAATAGGTGTAGGAATACTCACTGACTTCGACGAAATAATATCCGCTTTGCGTGACGGTCGCCTGAATGTAGGGATCATACGCCGAGCCGGAGTCATCATCATAGGTGATAACCCTGCCGGAGGCGTCGTAAAGCACCAGGAAGCCATCCGACAATGTGCCGCCGCCGCCGCCAGCACCCGACAGATCGAAGGAATAGGTTGTCCAGGCATCAAGCCAGACGCGGACCACATCGACATCCCCGCCCGACGCCACATAGCCGCTGAAACTATCGCCAACCGACAAGGTGTAGGCGGTCGATCCTATCGTATTTGGTGCATCCGTTGTCTCGGTGACAAGCTGATAGCTGACATTGGCAGCTTCGAACGAACATTCGTCACTCTGAACCGATACAACCGAACACATGGTGCACATTTTCCAAAACCCCTCAAAACCCGCAGGCGCGCCTATTCCTACTCGAAATCGACTTTACTGTAATCCAGAAGCCGAAGCAAAAAGCCTTTTGCCATTTCGTCACTTAATGCGCGATCCATGACCGAAAGCTCGAATTCTGGCCCGGAAACCGGCGGATTGTTTCCGTTTTTCCACTCAATCCGCGCCTTGAGGCCATAGCTATCGTGCTTTAGCACCACCAGCCGCAGGTGGTCCTCCGCTGCCTGCCCCGTTTGCGCGACACGCCACTCGGGGTGTGCCTCGGAAACGGCTTCGGCAAACAGGGGGCAAAGCGATGGCTCTGCTGCGGCATCACAAAACAATCGCACCGGCATGGCAGCCTCTCCCTCACATCCGGCCAGAGATCCGGCCAGAAGCACCGCTGTCAATACGGCAGGACGAAACCCCATACGCAAACCTCTCCGCCTTACGATGACGAGAAACTCTTCTACCAAACCTAATATAGGGGCTCATCGTCCTATTCAAAACACCCTGCGCGGCCATCGCGGCGGATTGTCTCGGCTCCGTCGGCAATCTGGCGCGCGCGCCGCCGCACGAATTCAGACGGTTTGGCCGCGGAACGCCCCTTCGGATCGGGCAGAATGGCGGCCAGAAGTGCCGCCTGCTCGGCGCTCAGCCGATCCGGGGTCGTGCGGAAATAGCGAAATGCCGCCGCATTGATCCCGAACACGCCCTCATCGAATTCGGCCACGTTCAGATAGACCTCAAGGATGCGCCGCTTCGACCAGATCACCTCGACCGCAGGCGTTAGCAGCGCCTCCAGCGCCTTGCGCGGCCAGCTCCGTTCCTGCCAGAGAAAGACATTCTTCGCGACCTGCTGGCTAAGCGTCGAGGCTCCGCGGTTTGCCCCATCGTCGATCGCCTGCCGGATCGCGCGCATGTCAAAGCCCCAATGCAGGCAGAAATTCGCGTCCTCCGCCGCCACGACCGAACGCGCCATAACGGGGGCGATTTCGTCAAACGCGGTCCACTGCTTGTCGACGCTTCCCAGACGGCGGGCTTCGGACCAGATTGTCAGCGTCGTCGGCGGGTTGAGAAAGCTGTAAAGCACAACCAGCGCCAGCAAAGCCGCCGCTGCGCCAAGCGCAAAGCGCGCCAACCATTTCGCCACCCACAAAAGCGGCGCGCTGGCCGAGGCCCAAAACCCCGTCGCAGCCCCGGATCGGCGCGTGTTCTTTCTGCTTTTGCTCTTACCTGCCATGCGCCCCATAAGTCATTTCGCACGGGTGCAGGTCAAGCGGCGAAACACATCCCCTCCGAGCGGCACGCCACTTTTCGCGCAGTGCTCCAACTCGACTGCCGCTGTGGCAAGCCCGCCCGCGTGATTGCCGCAGCGATTTGCGCGGACAGCCGCGGATCGCCGTCAAGGAGACTGTCGCCGGGAAAGAAGCTTTCGGTTGCTGTGCCATTCGATGTCAGGATGTGGTGCCCGCGTAAAAGCAGGTGGTGGTAGCTCACCTCGGTGCAAGGCTCGATCCGGATCGACCCGCCGTTGACCAGATGTTTGGCGGCCACCAGAACCTCATCGGTGCCGCAATAAAGCTCGGCCTTCCACCCGCTTAGCAAAATCCGATGCTGTTGCGAGACCCACAGCTCGCGATCATTGCCAATCGCGCCCTTGGCAAACCGCACCGGCGCGCAGACGCCGCGCCCGAGAACCACGCGACGGCCGGCCCACAGGATCGGCTGCACGCCCGCGTTCTGCGTCATCACTTGATCGCCCTCACGCAAGGTTTCGACGGGGGCTTCTCCGTTCGGGGTCAGGATCATCGTCCCTGCGACAAAGCAGGGCGGCCCAAGGCTGGAGACAGGGGTTTGCGTCGAGGAATTCACCCATGTCGAGCTAAGGAAGGTTGCTGGTTCGAGAACGGTTCCATCTGTCGGCGTAAAGACCGCACGCCCGTCGGCCAGATAGAAGGTTACGCCAGAAATCGTCTGCGTCGAGCCATCCGGGTAGCGCACATTGATCGTATCCCCGACCCAAACGTTATTCACCGTCGAGCCGTCGATACTGTCGATCCCGTTCGAGGTCAGCCAGTTATCATTGTTGCTATCGACAATCGAGAATTTCACCGGTGTCAGCGCGGTGCCGCCCGGCGGCGGATTGCCAGGGTCCATAACATAGAACTGGTCAAGATATGTAGCCATGCAACGGCCCTCCTTGGCTGACACCTTTGGGGCCGAGGCGGGCCATTTGGCGGCGCGATTGCGAAAATTTAAGGGAAATTAGCGCGGAATGTGGCGACGCGGTGAAACGAAACAGACGGGCGTTGATGGTCACACCCGTTGCGGCTTTATGCGCTTCGCGAAATCTCTGGATTTTGCGGCTGTTAACCAATCCTCAAGGCGGGCGTGAGATTCTCCTTTGGGTTGTTACCCAGCGGAGGCACAAATGTCCCGATTGCAGATTGTGCGTGAATGGTTCGATGAGGTCTGGATCCGGCAGGAACTGGATGCTCTGGGTAGGTATTTCGTCGATGAAAATGCGGCTCAGGGCGTTCGTGGCCTTGACCTGCGCCCCGAGGATTTTCGCGAGCTGGTCCCCGCGATGCGCCGGATGATCGCCAGTCCGGTGATCGAGATACTCAAACATTTCGAAAGTGCGGATTGGCTTTGGGTTCTTGTGCAGGTTGCCGGGAAGTGCCCGCGCAGCGCCGCCCCGATCGAGTTTTCGGGCCAGATGGCGATCAGGTTTTCCGGCGATCAGATTGCCGAAGCCTATAACCACTTCGATTTCATCGGCTTCTTTGAGCAGGCGGGCGCATTGCCGCCCGAGACGATGGCCCTGTGCCTGTCAGGAGAGACGCTGGGGCTGTAATCGTCCTTGCCAGTCGGAGCGCGGGGCGGCACCTTGCGCGCATCATGGATACGCACACCGCTCCCGCTTCGCCACCAAGCGTGCACGATTTGCACCGCGCCTTCGCACGGATCGGCCTGCTGTCTTTCGGTGGGCCTGCGGCGCAGATCGCGCTGATGCATCGCTGCCTCGTGGACGAGAAGCGCTGGCTGACCGAGGCCGAATTCCTGCGCGCGCTGAGCTTTTGTATGGTTCTTCCCGGCCCTGAGGCGATGCAGCTGGCGACCTATGCGGGTTGGCGGCTGCGCGGGGTCACGGGCGGGCTGATCGGCGGGCTGTGGTTCGTGGGGCCGGGGGCGCTGGTGATCCTCGCGCTTGGCCTTTTGTATGGCGGTCTTGGCGATAGCCCGCTGGCGCAAGGGGCGCTTTGGGGGCTGAAGGCATGTGTCATGGTGATCGTGGTGCAGGCACTCGCCTCTATGGCACGGCGTGCGTTGCACGGGCTCGCGGCCTACGCGCTGGCAGCAATGGCCTTTGTCGCCCTGTTCGTCTTTGGCCTGCCCTTTCCGCTTGTGGTGCTGGTGGCTGGCGCGTGGGGCTGGCTGTCCGCCCCGAAACAGCAATCGCCCGAACGCTACGCCATCAGCACCGGCGCACTAGGCGCCGCGCTCCGCCGAGCGGCCCCTTGGGCTGCCTTGTGGGCGCTGCCTCTGGTGGTGCTGGCGATCAGTGGCTCGACTTTCCTGGTGCAGCTCGGGTTGTTTTTTTCAAAGCTCGCCGCGCTCAGTTTCGGCGGCGCTTATGCGCTGCTCGCGTGGATGGCGCAGGCGATGGTTGCGGATCACGGCTGGCTGACCACGCCCGAGGTCATCGACGCCCTCGGTTTTGCGGAAACCACCCCCGGCCCGCTCATCCTTGTGACCGCGTTTGCCGCGCTGATTGCGGGGTTGAAAACCGGTATCGGAACGGGGATCGCCGCATGGGCGCTCACGCTTTGGGTCACGTTCATTCCCTGTTTCCTGTGGATATTCACCGGTGCGCCGCTGATCGAGGCATTGACCCACCGCCCGCGCCTTTCTGCTGCCTTGCAGGCCATCACCGCCTCGGTCACCGGCGTAATCGCATCGCTCTCCCTTTGGTTCGCGCTCCATGTCGTCTTTGCAACTCTAACGCCCGGACCCTTCGCGCTCAGCCTGCCGAGCCTTCCCTCCGCCCGCCCCGAGGCACTGGCCCTTGCCGCCCTTGCCGCGCTTCTGATCCGCTTCGTGCGCGCGCCCCTCTGGCTGGTGTTGGGGGTAGTTTCGGCAGCGGGCGTTGTTCTCTGCGCACTACTCTGACCCCTCTTCCCTTGGCCGACGAATCCCCTATGCTGAACGCGATTACGCAGGGGAGACGCATGTCGCATTCGATTGATTACGGAAGCCTGATGCACGCCGCCATGCGCGGCCTGATCCAGACGGTCTTGCAGGACATCTCCGAGCACGGCCTGCCCGGAGCGCATCATTTCTTTATCACCTTCGACACCCGTCACCCCGATGCCGAGCTGGCGGACTGGCTGCGCGACCGCTATCCCGAAGAGATGACCATCGTCATCCAGCACTGGTTCGATAATCTTGTTGTCGATGACGACGGCTTTGCGATCACGCTGAACTTTGGCGATGCGCCCGAGCGGCTGGTCATTCCCTTCGATGCGGTCTCGACCTTTGTCGACCCCTCGGTCGAGTTCGGCCTGCGGTTTGAAACACAGTCGTCGGACGAGGATGACGAGGAAGACGAAGAAGAGGACGGGGACGAGCCGCCGCCCCGCGGCGATGCCGAGGTCGTCAGCCTCGACAAATTCCGCAAATAGGCCGCAAGCCGCGCTCCGATAGCGTTAAACCTTGGTATGCAGCCGTATACCAATTGCAAAACGCGCGCGCGCGGACTATCACGCGCGTGTAGATTCCTGCTCGCATGCTTGGAGGCCCAACATGACCGCGACCCGCACCGAAACCGACAGCTTCGGCCCGCTCGAAGTTCCTGCCGACAAATACTGGGGCGCGCAAACGCAGCGCTCGATCATGAACTTCCCGATCGGCTGGGAGCGCCAGCCCGTTCCGGTGATCCGCGCGCTTGGCGTGATCAAGAAAGCCGCCGCCGTCGTCAACCAGGGCTTCGGCGATCTGGATGCGGGCCTGTCGGATGCCATTCAGGCCGCCGCGACCGAGGTGATCGACGGCAAGTTTGACGACAACTTCCCGCTGGTCGTCTGGCAGACCGGCTCGGGCACGCAGTCGAACATGAACGCGAACGAGGTGATCTCGAACCGTGCCATCGAGATGATGGGCGGCGTGATGGGCTCGAAAAAGCCGGTTCACCCGAACGACCACTGCAATATGGGGCAGTCGTCGAACGACACTTTCCCGACCGCGATGCACGTTGCCATCGGTATGCAGGCGCGCGACGTTCTGCTGCCCGGCCTGCGCAAGCTGCACGCCGCGCTCGCCGCAAAATCCGAAGAGTTCAAGGACATCATCAAGATCGGCCGCACGCACACGCAGGACGCAACGCCGCTGACCCTTGGGCAAGAGTTCGGCGGCTATGCGCATCAGGTGGCTCAGGGCATCAAGCGCGTCGAAATGTGCCTGCCCGACATCTACGAGCTGGCACAGGGCGGCACCGCTGTCGGCACCGGCCTGAACACCCGCAAGGGCTTTGCCGAGAAGGTCGCCGCCGAGATCGCGAACATCACCGGCCTGCCTTTCGTCACCGCGCCCAACAAGTTCGAAGCACTGGCCGCGCATGACGCGATGGTGATGTTCTCGGGCGCGCTGAAGACGGTTGCGGCCTCGCTGTTCAAAATCGCCAACGACATGCGCCTTCTGGGTTCGGGCCCGCGTTCGGGTCTGGGCGAGCTGATCCTGCCGGAGAACGAGCCGGGCTCGTCGATCATGCCGGGCAAGGTAAACCCGACGCAGGCCGAAGCGCTGACCATGGTTTGCGCGCACGTTATGGGCAATGACGCGGCTGTCGGCTTTGCCGGCTCGCAAGGCCACTTCGAGCTGAACGTCTACAACCCGATGATGAGCTATAACGTCCTGCAATCCATGCAGCTCTTGGGCGACTCGGCGTCGGCCTTCACCGACAACATGGTTGTTGGCACACAGGCGAACGTCGCGCGCATCGACAAGCTGATGAAGGAATCGTTGATGCTGGTAACGGCTCTGGCGCCGACCATCGGCTATGACAATGCGACCAAGGTTGCCAAGACCGCGCACAAGAACGGCACGACCCTGAAGGAAGAGGCAATCGCGCTTGGCCTTGTGGACGAAGAAACCTTCGACCGCATCGTGCGCCCCGAGGACATGATCGGCCCGAAAGGCTGATCCCTTCCGAACGACGGCTTCAAAGGGCGGCCCTCGGGTCGCCCTTTTGCATGAGCGGGCTTCCCGTGTCGCCCTGAACAGTGCAGAATACGCCCATGTCGAACGTCACGAACCTGAACAAGTTTCGCAAGGACCGCGCCCGTCAGGAGCGCCGGACCGAAGCCGATAGCAATGCGGTGAAATTCGGCCGCACGAAAGAGCAACGCGTTTTGGAAGAGACGCAGGAACGGCAGGCCCGCGAGCGGCTGGACCAGCACCTGCGGGATGCGCCCGAAACATGAGCCGACCGAAGAAGCATTCCCTGACACTGGGTGGTCACCGGACCTCTGTCTCGCTGGAGGATGAATTCTGGCAGGCGTTTCGTGAAATCGCGCGCGCGCAGGGCTGCGGCATCAACGAACTGGCCGCCGAAATTGACGCGGCGCGCGGGGTGGAGGCTGGCCTAGCGACCGCGATCCGTTTGCATGTGCTTGGGTATTACCGCGCGCGCGTGGCTAATTCCAAACCACCGCGCACGACATCCTCGCAATAGCGCGCCAGCTCTTTGCGGGACGGAAAGGCGCTGACATCCACCGGATCGTGAAAGCGGATTTCCACCGCTCCGTGACGCGGGGCGGCCAGAATTTGCACAAGGTTTACGCCAAAGCTCATATCTGCCCACCAGCCGTAAAAGCGCGGATCTTCGCCTTTGGGCGCCATATAGATCACGCTCACCGGCTGGATCTGCATCACCTTATCCAGCCCGTGCGTAAAGAACGGCTGGAACAGCGGCGTCTTGAAGGGCAGCACGCGGCGCGAGTCGGTCGAGGTGCCTTCGGGGAAGAACAGCAGATGGTGGCCCGCGCGGATACGCTCTCCCATCATGGCCTGCTGGATGCGGGCCTGTTTCGGATCGCGGTCAATGAACAGCGTGCCAGTCGCGCGCGCCAGCCAGCCAATGCCGGGCCAGCCCGCCACCTCGGATTTTGAGACAAAATAGACCCGCTGGCAGGCATTAAGCGCGAATATGTCAATCCACGAGGAATGGTTCGCGACCACTGCGCCGATATGCTCCATCGGCTTGCCGCTGACCTTATAGCCGATGCCAAGGATAGGCATCGCCGCACGGCAGACCACCTGCGTCAGGCGTGCGGTCCAGGGGCGCTGAACCCCGTGCAGAGGGCGTTCCAACAGGCGCATGGCCAGATAGAACCCAAGCCCGCCAAATACCACCACTCCGAGGATGGCGCCGCGCGGAGCGGCCCGCAGCCAGCCGCGTGGGCCGATCGGTTTTGCTTCGGGCTGAGGCTCATCACCGTTCCAGGTTACCATCAATCCCGCCCCTCAGTCTCTTTGCCCTCGACACGGCGCGTGTAGAAACTGCGGTGTTTCTGGCTCATGGCCTGCGTATCCATCAAAAGCAGCACATCGGTCGTGTTGAACGGGCGGTCGATAAACGCGCCTTCGCCGACGAATCCCCCTAGCCGCAGATAGGCTTTTATCAGATTGGGCATCCCCGCCATCGCGGCGCGGCGGTCCAATCCGGCCGCGGGCAAAAGATCCATCGGCTGGAAATGCTCGGCCCGCGCGCGAGCGCGCAACTCGGGAGGGGCCAGATGGTGATGGTGGAGCCACGCCAAGGGCTGACGCAATGCCCCGATGTCCGTGCCATGAAACGAGGCGACGCCGAACAGCAGTTCGATCTCGCGCCCCAGAATATAATCCGCCAGCCCGTTCCAGAGCATCAGCATCGCGGCGCCCCCGCGATGCTCGGGCAGAACGCAGGATCGCCCCAGCTCCAGCATCTTGCGGGCCGTCTTTTTAAGCGGCTCCAGGTCGTATTCACTATCGCAATAATAGCGCCCGAAAGCGGCGGCCCCTTCGGGTGGCAGCAGGCGATAGGCGCCGACCACATGCTCGCCCTCCGGACGGGTTCGGTCGATCAGCAGAAGATGGTCATACACGTCGTCGAATTCGTCGCGTTCAAGGCGTTCGGCATGATCGACCAGCGGCCCGTTACCGCCCAGTTCCTCGACGAATACCTCATAGCGAAGCCGCTGTGCTGCCCGTAAATCGGCCTCGCTGTGCGCAAGGCGGGTTTCGTAAACTATGTTCGGTTCGCTCATGTCCGGCCTTTATGCAAGGGCTGCCATCACAGTTATGCAGCCAAAACCGCGATTGCAACAGGAACGCTGCGCCGGGTCATTCGGGCTGTCGCGACGCCAAAGCAGGTCAGGCCGTCCCCCGCGCGAGGGATAGCTGGGTTCAATGACCCGGAACTTTGATAAAGTCGGGGCTTATCTGATCGAAAATGACATCAACCGCCCCAGGATGGTGCTTGCAATGCATCACCCTGGAGACTTCGATAGGTGTCTTCGCGCTCAATTTCTTGAGGCGCGCCTTTCCAACCCTCTGACAACGCTGGAATGTTTCCAGAGTCGTCAGGGGCTGAAAATGTGCGCCTGACTTATTCAGCCGGAACCGCGCTGGCTTCGTCACTCAGCGGATGCGGAAGATGGATCAGCATCTCTTTCGGGCAGACCTGCAGGAAGTTGGCTTTCTCGGCCTCCCAGTGCTGCAGGATCTCGGCGGCTTTGCGCGAGCCGGTTTCGGCGGCATGACGCTCGATCAGGGTTTTCAGCTGATGCTCCCAATGCGCATGGCCAAGGCCACAGGTCACAAGGCTTTCGAGGTTCATAAAGTCCTCGGCAACGCCTTCGGGATCATAAAGATAGGCCATGCCACCCGTCATACCGGCACCGAAGTTCGGCCCGATCGACCCAAGGATCACCGCAACACCACCGGTCATGTATTCACACCCGTTGGAACCACAGCCCTCGACCACAACCTTCGCACCCGAGTTGCGAACGCCGAAACGCTCACCCGCGCGGCCAGCTGCGAACAGATAGCCGTCGGTCGCCCCATAAAGAACGGTGTTACCGATGATCGTGTTCTCGGAGGCCACCAGCGGCGAAGCCATCGGCGGGCGCACAACCACGGTGCCGCCGGACAGACCCTTGGCCACATAGTCGTTCGCGTCGCCCGACACCTCGATCTTCAGGCCCGGAGCCGCAAAAGCGCCAAGCGACTGACCGGCCGACCCCGTCAGCTTCACCGTCAGGTGGTCGGGCTGCAGCGCATTGCGCATCCCGAAGTTCTTGACGATGTGGCTGGATGCACGCGTCCCGATGGTCCGCAGCGTGTTCCGCACCGCATAGGAAAGCTGCATCTTCTCGCCATCCTCGAAGAAGCGCGCGCCATCGCGGATGATTTCCGCATCCAGCGTATCAGGCACATAGTTGCGCGGCTTCGAACGGTCGTAGACGATCTTGTCCCAACCATCGACGGTGATCAGCAGCGGGTTCAGATCGAGGTCGTCCAGGAAGGCAGACCCACGGCTGACCTGCGTCAGAAGGTCGGCGCGACCGATGATCTCGTCCATCGAACGGGCACCGATCGAGGCGAGGATCTCACGCACTTCCTGCGCGTAGAAGGTGATCAGGTTCACGACCTTATCGGCCGATCCCGTGAACTTCGCGCGCAGGGCCGGATCTTGCGTACACACGCCCACGGGGCAGGTGTTCGACTGGCACTGACGCACCATGATACAGCCCATCGCGATCAGCGCTGCGGTGCCGATGCCGTATTCCTCGGCCCCCATCATCGCCGCCATGACAATATCGCGCCCCGTGCGCAGACCGCCATCGGTGCGCAGCGTGACCCGCTCGCGCAGGTTGTTCATCGCAAGCACCTGATGCGCCTCGGTCAGGCCCATCTCCCACGGAAGACCGGCATATTTGATCGAGGTTGCGGGGCTTGCGCCCGTGCCGCCGTTATGGCCCGAAATCAGGATCACGTCGGCCTTGGCCTTGGCCACACCAGCCGCAATCGTGCCAACACCCGACGAGGCCACAAGCTTCACCGTCACCTTACAGCGCGGGTTGATCTGCTTGAGGTCGTAGATCAGCTGCGCGAGGTCTTCGATCGAGTAGATGTCGTGGTGCGGCGGCGGCGAGATCAGCGTGACGCCTTTGGTCGAGTGACGCAGGCGCGCAATCAGGTCGGTGACCTTCATGCCCGGAAGCTGGCCACCCTCGCCAGGCTTGGCACCTTGGGCGACCTTGATCTCAAGCTCTTCGCAGTGGTTGAGGTATTCGGCAGTCACACCGAAACGACCCGACGCCACCTGCTTGATCTTGGCCGACGGGTTGTCGCCGTTCGGTTCGGGCACAAAGTGCGCCGGATCTTCACCGCCCTCACCCGAGTCCGACTTGGCGCCGATCCGGTTCATCGCGACGTTCAGCAGTTTGTGCGCCTCGGGCGACAGAGCCCCCAGCGACATCCCCGGCGTGACGAAACGCTTACGGATCGAGGTGATCGATTCCACCTCTTCGATCGGGATCGACTTACCCAGCGTCTTGATGTCCAGAAGGTCACGGATATGGATCGGCGGGTTCGCCCGCATCAGCGAGGAATACTGCTTCCACAGATCATAGGACGCGCGGTTACAAGCCTGCTGCAAGAGGTGCATCGTCTGCGCGCCCCAAGCGTGGCTCTCGCCCGAACGACGCGCCTTGTAGAAGCCGCCAATCGGCAGGACTTCCTGGCCCATTTCCCAGCCCTTCTGGTGAATCTCTTCCAGCTTGTGCTGGATACCATGCAGGCCGATCCCCGAAATACGCGAATGCATACCGGGGAAATACTCGGCAACCATCGCGCGCGACAGACCTACAGCTTCAAAGTTCAGACCACCGCGGTAGGACGAGATCACTGAGATCCCCATCTTCGCCATGATCTTCAGAAGACCCGCGTCAATCGCATCGCGATAACGGCGCATGTTGTCCAGAAGCGAGCCTTCCAGAAGGCCGCGCTCGATCCGGTCGGCGATGGTGTCTTGCGCCAGATAGGCGTTGACCGTCGTCGCACCGGCACCGATCAGAACCGCGAAATAGTGCGGGTCGATGCATTCCGCCGAACGCACGTTGATCGAACAGAAGGTGCGAAGCCCCTTCTTGGTCAGCCACGAATGCACCGCCGATGTTGCAAGGATCATCGGCATCGCGATTTTTTCGGCGTTCTGGCCTTCGTCGGTCAGAACAAGGTGCATCGCGCCCGAACGCACAGCATCTTCGGCCTCGTTGCGGATGCGGGTCAGTGCATCACGCAGGGCGTCCTGATCGGCGCCCACGGCGAAGGTGCAGTCGATCTCGGCGACTTCGGTGCCGAAATGCTTGCGCAGCGATTCAAACTCGCCATTCGCCACAAAGGGGCTTTCCAGAACCAGAATTTCGGTCTGCGAGCTGTCTTCGTCGAGCACGTTCTTCAGGTTGCCGAAGCGCGTCTTCAGGCTCATCACGCGGGTTTCGCGCAGGCTGTCGATCGGCGGGTTCGTCACCTGAGAGAAGTTCTGACGGAAGAAATGCGACAGCGGGCGATACTGCTTGGACAGAACCGCAGGCGGCGTATCGTCGCCCATCGAGGCAATCGCCTCTTTTCCGTCTTCGGCCATCGGCGCGAGGATCTGCTCGATTTCTTCGATCGAGTAGCCCGCAGCAACCTGACGGCGGCGCAGATCAGCCCCCGAGAAGAGCGCCGTTTCCGGCACTTCCTTCAGCATTGTGTTCAGATCGACAACCTTCTCGATCCATTCACCGAACGGCTGGCTGGACGCCAGACGGTTCTTGATCGCGGCGTCGTGGTATAGCTTGCCCTCTTTCATATCGACAGCAATCAGCTGCCCCGGGCCAAGCGCGCCCTTCTCAACCACCGACGCTTCATCGGTCGGCACCATGCCAACCTCAGAGCCCGCGATCAGCATACGGTCGCCGGTCACAACGTAACGCAGCGGGCGCAGGCCGTTACGGTCCAGGCCGCCACAAACCCAGCGACCATCGGTCATTGCCAGAGCTGCGGGGCCGTCCCACGGCTCCATCACGGCGTTGCAATAGGCATACATATCCTGCCACGCCTGCGGCATCTTATCCGAATGCGAATAGGCCTCGGGGACCAGCATCGTCTTGGTCATCGGCGCCGAACGGCCAGACCGCACCATCACCTCGAAAACGGCGTCAAACGCGCCCGAATCCGATGCGCCCGCCGGAATGATCGGCTTGATGTCCTCTGCCATGTCGCCAAAGGTCGAGCTGGCCATACGGATTTCGTGCGACTTCATCCAGTTGATGTTGCCCTTGATCGTGTTGATCTCGCCGTTGTGGGCCAACATGCGGAAGGGCTGCGCCAGCCACCATTCGGGGAAGGTGTTGGTCGAATAGCGCTGGTGGTAAATCGCAAAGGCGCTCTCGAAGCGGTCGTCTTTCAGGTCGGGATAGAATTCCGCAACCTGCTCGGCCAGCATCATGCCTTTGTAGATGATCGAGCGGCACGACAGCGAGCAGATATACAGCCCCTTCACCTGCGCGGCGATCGCGGCTTTCTCGATCCGGCGGCGGATGATGTAAAGCTCGCGTTCGAACTGGTCGTCGTCGATGTCCTTGTCACAGCGGATCAGGATTTGCTCGATCTCGGGGCGGGTGGCGTTTGCCTTGTCGCCCAGAACCTCGGTGTTCACCGGAACGTGGCGCCAGCCATAGATATAGTGCCCCATACGCAGCACTTCGGATTCGATGATCGTGCGGCAACGTTCCTGAGCACCGAAATCGGTGCGCGGCAGAAAGACCTGACCAACGGCAATCAGCTTGGTCTCATGCGGCTCGTGGCCGGTGCGGCGCACCTGATCGTAGAAGAAGGGAACCGGAATTTGCACATGAATGCCAGCGCCATCACCGGTCTTGCCATCCGCATCCACAGCGCCACGGTGCCAAATGGCCTTAAGTGCGTCGATGCCGTTTTCAACGACCTTGCGGCTGGCTTTACCGTCCAAAGACACAACCAGACCGACCCCGCACGAGGCCTTCTCGTCGTCCGCCTTATAGAGCGAATGCTCGGCCATAAACTGGCGCTTTGCCTCCTCGGCGGCCACCCAGGCGTCATCATATTTGGTCATCATTGTGCCTCCTCGAAGAGTGCGAAGTCGTAGGTATTTCTGATCTGTTTTCAAACTGCGCGCGGATCAACCCGCCCGCGTTGTGCACCGCCTGGCGGGCAACCGCGGGGCGCCCCTCAAGCGAGGTTGTCACGATCGGCTCAAGCTGCCCCTTGTCATGTAAGGAACGCGCAAGGGAATGCCCCTGATCGGGGAAGATATAGTGATGATAGCCCGCATCCGTCGGAAAGCGCTGTGCGTGCATCTGCTCGTCCGCGCTACCGCCATTCAGCAGTGTCACCACCGTATTGCGGTCGCGCAGGTCGGGCGCCTGCGGATAACGCCAGTCCGCGATCTTGTCGCGGAAGAACTTCCAGCGCCATTCGTCGGGCATAATGTCGGGATGGACGGAGAATTGCGGACCAATCGCGACCACCGCCTCGACCTCGGTCTCGGCTGCCAGAACCATCGCGGCAAAACCACCCATCGAGTTTCCGACCGCCACAAGCGAAGTGATTCCCAATTCGTCGGTAATATCCTCGATGGTTTCCAGAACTTGCTCGACGATTCCCGGCCCGTTCATCCAGCTACGGCTTTGATCCGAGACATAAAGAACGTTGTTCGCGCCATTCCCGTGCGCCACCCGCGGGAGTTCGACCGGCGGCATCTGGTGGCGTTTGGTGCCCACCCCCGCGAACGAGACAACCAGCCGCGACGAGGTGCCGGGCGTGAAGTGCATCGCCAGCGGCGCCTCGGAGGGCAGCGGGTTAATTTTCAGATCGGGGCGCGCATCTGCGTTCATGACGCCCCCCTTTCCATCAGGTCGCCGGTCATCAGCATATCGCAGCCGAATTTCGGCTCGGCTGCGCCAAAGTCGGCATCGCCGGGAAACGCAAAGGTGACGGGCGTATCGGATGTGTCGAAGGTCTCGCCCTGTGCGTTCTCGAACCGCTCGGAATCGCCAAAGAAAATCCGCTGGTCGTGCGAGATATACTGGCTACCCTCGCGCCGCGACATAAACTGCCCGTCGGCGTCGTAAGACGTCACCTCGAAGGTGCAGCGCTCCAGCACGACACCATCAATCGAGACCTGCTCACCCGTCAGGCGGTCGATACCGACATAGCGGCGGGCATCGCCGAAATTGTTACGCGTGACGAAATCATAATCATCCGCGCCCGTCGCCAGCAGCGCGTCGAACGACGCATGATCGGCCGAACCAGCCAGATCAAGCCGGTCGATCTCGCCGCTCTCAAGGCTGACGCTCTCGATCCAGCGGGTCTGGTGGTCGATCTGCGAGAGGAAGAACTCGCCCTCGCCATCGGCATAGGAAATCCAGCGGTCCCCTTCTGCGCCCGTGCAGGTATAGACATTCGCCACCTGACACGACCGCATCTGCACCGTCATTTGCAGATCGCACCCTGCGGGCGGCGTGAACGGACCGGCGGCATGGCCGGGCAGGGGGATCAATATCCCCCCGATCAATGCCAGACCTGCCGCTTGCATGTTCACTGTCGTGCCCTACTGTTCAGAGGAGTCAGCCACCTGACCCGACCGGATTACTCGGCCGCGACTTTCGCAGCCGCATCGAGATACTTGATGATCGAAGCTCCTGCTTCGCGCCCGTCACGGATTGCCCAGACCACAAGGCTGGCGCCGCGCACGATGTCGCCCACAGCGTAAACGCCGGGGATCGAGGTCTCGTGCGTGCCGAATTTGGCTTTGATCGTATTCCAGCGCGTAGTTTCCAGATCGTCCACGCCCCATTGCTCGGGCAGGTCTTCGGGTTCAAAGCCAAGTGCCTTGATCACAAGGTCCACCGGCTCTTCGTAAAGGCCACCTTCGATCGGCTCGGGGCTTTGGCGGCCCGAAGCGTCGGGTGCACCAAGGCGCATCTTCTGGATCGTCATCGACGACACCGGATTGCCGGCAAAGCTGCTTGGCGCGGCCATCCAGACGAATTCCGCGCCTTCCTCCTCGGCGTTTTGCACTTCGCGCTGCGAACCGGGCATGTTGGCGCGGTCGCGACGATACAGGCACTTCACCGAGGTCGCGCCCTGACGCAAGGCAGTGCGCACGCAGTCCATTGCGGTGTCGCCACCGCCGATGACCACAACGCGCTTGCCTGCCGCGTTCATCGTGCCGTCTTCGAATTCGGCCACGTCATCCCCGAAGGACAGCTTGTTCGAAACGGTCAAATAGTCGATTGCACGCTCGATGCCTGCCGCATCGGCACCCGGATCACGCAGATCGCGCGTCTTGTAAACGCCTGTCGCAATCAGCACGGCGTCATGCTTGCCGCGGATAGCATCAAAGGAAATATCGGTGCCGACATTGCAGTTCAACACGAACTCGACGCCCGATGCCTCAAGCTGCTTGACGCGCTGCATGACGACGTCTTTCTCAAGCTTGAAACCCGGAATACCGTAGGTCAGCAGGCCGCCAGCGCGGTCGTAACGATCATAAACGGTCACCTGAACGCCCGCACGACGCAGCGCATCCGCCGCAGCCAGACCACCCGGGCCAGCGCCGATGATGCCAACGCTTTCTGTGCGTTCGGTCGAGGGTTTAACCGGTTTCACCCAGCCCATGTCCCAAGCGGTGTCAGTGAGGTATTTCTCGACTGCGCCGATGGTCACGGTGCCGTGGCCCGACTGTTCGATCACGCAGTTACCTTCGCACAGACGGTCCTGCGGGCAAATGCGGCCGCAGATTTCGGGGAAGGAGTTGGTCGACTGGCTCAGCTCGTATGCCTCTTGCAAGCGGCCCTCGGCGGTCAGACGCAGCCAATCGGGGATATTGTTGTGCAGCGGGCAATGCGAATGGCAGTAGGGCACACCGCACTGCGAGCAGCGCGAGGCTTGCTCGGCCGCTTTCGCATCCGCGAATTCGCGGTAAATCTCGTCGAAATCCTGAGTGCGCACGGTCGCGTCACGCTTCTCCGGCATCTCTTTTGCCGTCGTGACGAACTTCAGCATGCGTTGCTTGGCCATGGCTGCGCCTCCCAGTGAAAAACTAAGCGCGCAACCTCTACACCCGGTTCCGGGAAATTAAAAGTCAATAATAATGACCTAAATCGCTGTTTTTGATCGCCGTGGACTTTTGCGAGGTGGATTTCTTGCGATTTTAGGTCAGCATAGCTTCCATTTATGTCAGTAACCCGCAGCAATCGCCAGCAGCACAAGGGTTCCAAGAATGATTCGCCACCAGCCGAACAGGCCATATCCATGGCGACTTACAAAGCTCAGCAACCCGCGCACAATAAACACCGCCGAGACGAACGCCGCGACAAACCCAATGCCGATCAAACCAAGATCATCGGAATTCAGAGCGTCACGATTCTTGTAAAGATCATAAGCGAAAGCCCCAGCCATCGTCGGCATCGACAAGAAAAAGCTGAACTCTGCCGCCGCACGCTTGGACACCCCCATCAGCATCGCGCCCACAATCGTCGCACCCGAGCGCGAAGTGCCAGGGATCATCGCGAGACACTGAATCACCCCGATCTTGAACGCGGTCGCAAGCGGCAGCTTCGTCGCATCGTTGTGACGCACCTCGAGCTTCCAGCGGTCAACAAACAGCAGCACGACACCACCAAGGATCAGCATCACCGCAATCAGAACCGGCGTCTCAAAAAGCACCCGCTTGATGAAGTCATGCGCCAGAACGCCAATCACCACGGCAGGCAGAAACGCAATCAGAACCGAACCGATAAACCGCCGCGCTTGCGGGTCGCGCGGCGCAGCCACGAATGTTTCGATCAGCAGCTTGGCGTAAACCCCGAAAATCGCCAGAATCGCACCAAGCTGGATTAGCACCTCGAAGGCGCGGCCCGTGCTTTGGAAGCCAAAAAAATGACCGGCCAACAAAACGTGGCCGGTCGATGATACCGGAAGAAACTCGGTCAGACCTTCAAGCAGACCAAGCAGCCCCGCAATAATCGTATCGTTCATTACGAAGGCTTGCGCAGGTTCTTCGCAGATGCGCGCAGCGCCTCATACTGCCCGTTCGGACGGAAGCGCCACAGGTAATCGGGCAGAACAGTCGCCGCCGGAACCGGCTTGATCCCCAGATCGGCAAAGCCCTTAGCGCCCTCGGCAACCACGTTATCATTAGCAAGATTCTTGACCTGATCGCGGGTAAGGATCTTGTTCACGATCAAGCTGCCGGTCGCAGCCTGCACGAGATCGAGAACGCCGCCGATAAGCGCGCCAACACCGAACGGCAGGTTCAGAACAAGGCGGCGGCGGTTCGTCACCTCAAGCATTTTACCCATCAGACCGCGGAATGTTTCGACATCCGGACCGCCGAGTTCATAGGTGCCGCTCGCCTTGCCGAGCACGGCAACCTCTGCCGCCTGCGCCACATCATCAACCCAGACGGGCTGGAACCGGCTATTGCCACCGACGATCGGCAGCACCGGCGTGTAGCGCGCCATCGCGGCGAATTTATTGAAAAAGCCGTCCTCAGTGCCAAAAATCACCGACGGACGCAGGATGACAGCCGAGGGGAAGGACGCCAGCACGGCGGCTTCGCCTTCGGCCTTGGTGCGGGCGTATGCACTTTGCGCCATCGCATCAGCGCCAATTGCAGAGATATGGATAAGATGATCTACGCCCTGCTCAGCAGCGATACGGGCAATGCGGCCGGCGCCCTCGACCTGAACGGCCTCGAACTTATTCTTGCCGCAGGTCACAAGGATACCGACGCAGTTCACCACCGCATCCGCGCCAGCCATCGCGGCCCGCACACTGGCGTCGTCGCGAATGTTGCACAGGACGGGTTCGACCTGACCCACGGCACCGTAGGGCTTCACGAAAAGCGCTTCATTGGGGCGACGCACAGCGACTCGCACCCGCCAGCCCTGCTTTGCCATACGACGCGCGATATAGCGCCCGACAAACCCCGACCCGCCGTAAATCGTGACCAGCTTCGACATCGCCTTCGGCCTTTCATTCTGCAAAATCCGCACTCTGATTAGCGCCATGACCCTTGCAGAACAAGGGCAAAGGCCCGGTGTTGAAAGAAAGACGCGAAAAACTTTCAAACACCCGTTGACACTCTGCACGACCAAGGATATTTCGCGCTCCACGACACCTGCCCAGGTGGCGGAATTGGTAGACGCGCACGGTTCAGGTCCGTGTGCCGCAAGGCGTGGAGGTTCGAGTCCTCTCCTGGGCACCAAGACTTCGGTCTTAAGTGAAAGAAACCCAAGCCTAGCTTGGGTTTTTTCATTTCCGGGGACCAGTTTTGGGACCACTTCCGGGACCACTTCGTCAGGTTTGGGATGTGAAACGTCAGGTTCGGACGGTCGATTCTGCTTGCCTGCGGTCATGCTCGGGGGAATGGTTTCCCCATGGATGATCCGATGCCCAAACTCCCCCGCTATGTCTTTCGCCGTGCCAACGGATCGTTCCGCTACAAGCGCAATATCCCAAAAACGTTACGAGGGGTGTTCGGCAAGGACACGCTCTATCGTCAGTTGGGGAAGACCTATGACGAAGCAATCCTGAACCTGCCAAGGGTGCATCAGGAGGTCGAGGCGCTGTTCCGGTATGAGGCGATGGTGCATCCGGGCGAGAAGGCGGCAGCTCTGATTCGGACCCATCTGGGTGAGGTTTGGGTGCGGGCGGCAGAGGAGGGCAAGGTCGGGCAGGAAGCGGATACCTTGCCACAGGATGACTACATGGACTTAGCTGAGGAGCTGGAGGGGACGGTTCCGCCAGAGGTTCTGCGTCGTGTGCGGGGTGGCTATATCGACAAGCCCGCCATGACGCTGGAGCGAATCTTCGCGATTTACCTGAAAGACAAGGCACTTGCCCCGAAGGCACGGCATGACTTGGAATTGCGGATCGAGCGGATACGGAAACAGGTGGTGGCCTGCCTTGGCCCTTCGTTCTGGACCTACACGGCGCTGGGCAACATCCGGCGGCGGGATGCCTCTGCCTTGAGGGATAGTATGCTGCAGGGGATGGCCCCGAACTCGGTGGCGCGCACCCTCAACATCCTGAAGGCGGCTATTAACCATGTCATTCGGGAAGAAGAGCTGGATGAGAAGAACCCCTTCGTGGCGCTCAAGATCGAAGGTGCCGGGGCCTCGAAGACAGATCGCCTGCCCTTGAGTGAAGAGGATATGGCGGCCTTGGATAAGACCTTCGACACCAATCCAATTGCCCGGGCCTTGTTCATTACCCTCGCCGATACCGGGGCGCGTCTGGCTGAGATCACAGGGCTACAGGTGAAGGACATAGATGTGGAGGGGGCCACCCTAGAGATCCGGGCCAATGGCCTGCGCAGGCTCAAGACCCGAAACAGTGAGAGGACCATTCCCCTCAGTCCCCGAGCACTGGCGTGCCTTGCACCATTCCTCGAAGGGCAAGATCCCGGGGCACCGATCTTCGAGCGCTATAGCGGCCCCCGTGGCAATGACACCGCCTCGGCCATGCTAATGGGGCGGCTCCGGTCTCAGATCACCGACAAGAAGAAAACCATCCATTCCTTGCGGCATCGGATGAAGGACAAGCTGCGGAACTCTGGCTGCCCGGAACACCTCTCGATGGCCATCATGGGGCACTCTACCAATTCAATCGCTGCTAACTATGGCTCAGGCTATGCCATCACCGTTATGAAGGACGCGCTCGAGAAGGTCTGGCAGGGCTAAGGTTCCCTGCGCGGAACACCTGCCCAAGCCCCGATCCGGGGACACCACTTAACATCCCCTTCCCCGATCCTAAGGTGGTTCCCAAAATAGCGCCGCCTAATGATGATATGTCTACTTACTGACTTTCTATCATTTAAAAACCAACAGAGGGATGTGGGCACCCCATACCCTTATATATTATATATTACGTATTATTCATTAAGTATTATCAGTTACTTATTAGATATTACCCTTTCCGTATTCCCCATTATCAGGATCTCATTCATGACCAATTCATACATTCACCTCACCTTCTCCCCAGACACCCTCAAGGACTTCCAAGGCTACAACCTTCAGGCCTTCGCCTCAGGTCGGCTGAAGCTCTCCTTCCACACCACCACCCCCAAGCGGGTGGAGTATTATGCCGATGCCCCAAAGCGTGATCGGGAAGGCTATGCCCGCCAGAAGACCCGCTCCATCACCCTCTGTGCGGACCACTTCACCGCCATCGACCACCTTCTTGCCGCGCATGACGATGCCCGGGTCTTCCGCCTTCACTCTCTCGGCGACAACAACGCCACCGCCGATAACGCCCACGTTCTTGTCAGCTATCGCACCTCTACGATCTTCATGGTCCTGAATGGGTTGGTGCATGAGTGGCAGGTCGGAGCCGAGGTCATCGAGCCCCTTCTGCGTGGTAAGGGCCGACGCCAAGGCACCTCCAGCATCTTCAATGAGTATGCCCCCAGTTATGACCATGACTGGCAGCCGATCAGTTTCCGGGAGGAGGACTACCGTAAGGGGTTCCGCCAACATCAACCGCGCATCACCAAGCCAACACCCGGCAGTAGCTTCGAAGATGATTTTAACCTTTAAGGGCTTGGGGGGCTCGCGGCGTTCTTCCCAACTACCACCTCACCACTGCCCACCCACAATGATTATCGCGGAAGATTTGGTAAGCACCCAGCAATCAGTGGGCAATGAAGGTTGCATAAGCCTCGAAGTAGGATTGAATATTGGTTCTGCGTTCTTCGACATTCTACCCAAGGCATTGCATTCTCATGACCTCAGAAACTCCTTCCTCCCCACAGGCTGCCACTCCTGCCACAGATGACTTCGAGGTCGTTGAGATGGTCGTTCAGCCGGTCGCAACCGAGGGTGAGACGCTGCCCAAGGACGCCCCAACCAGCTCTGAGGCCGCCACCACCACCGAGACATCAGAACAATCACCTTCATCAACCGAAGATGCCACTCAGACCGAGAAGGCCGACAAGACGGTAAAATCGGGAGACAAGAACAGGCAGCCGCGCGAGGAAGCCCCCGAAGACGCGCCGCAATTCTGGCCTCCAGACCCACCAGATCACCTAGAACGGTGGGATGAAAACCTTAGCCAGCACATCGAGAAATTCGCCTACATACCCGGGCCCGACGAACCTGACTTCCATACGCTCTCAAACATCTTGCAGACCATTGCCCAGTGGTATGTCCGAAAAGACAGCCGATATTATGACGTGGAAGAGCCGGGGCCAGCCTTCTCACGCGATGACGTCGAGCGCCTTATCATTCAACGGATCAAGGAAGAGTTCCCGGGGGCAGACCTAAGCGAAGATGCCATCCGCCAGTTGTTGCAAGTGCTCATCAAGGACATCTTCGTGGACCCCCGGCGATCGATCCCGATCTGGTCAGGCTTGAGGCAATCCATGCCCGGCAATCCCAATCGCCTGACCTTCAAGCGGATGGCTGCGACCATCAACACCTGGCGCGAACCAAGTTATCGTCAGCTGAGCGGGGTCACCGCAAATTGGGGTCTCTTCGGCAAGTTCATGGAGACCACATTCCAGCGTCAAGATGAACGCGACATGCTAATCAACTGGCTCGCGTGGTGCTTGCAGAATGAAGATGATAAGCCCGGCTGGGCTCCGTTCCTGTTCTCGCTCGAAAAGGGCTCGGGCAAGAGCACCTTCGCCAAGGTGGCCGGGCTTCTCTTCGGTGAGCACAACTTTGCCACAGAAAATAACATCAACAAGCTCGTCTCCCGCTTCAATGCGCCCATACTCGAGAAGAAACTGGTGATCTGCGAGGAGCTCTACCTTCCACCCGGGTCTGACAAGGCCAATGCCATAAAGACCTTCATTACTGAGCGCCAAGCCGTCACGGAGCATAAGTTCAACGCTGTGCAGCAAGTAGATCAGGTTTGCTGCTTCATCTTCATTACTAACCACAAGCCAATCTGGCTCGAAGAAGGGGATCGGAGGTTTTACGTTGTCCATGTCGATCACGAGGGCCATCGCCTAGGCCCACAGGGGGCACAGTATGCCGCCTTGGTCGCGGACTTGCTGGAAGAACTCCGAGATCCGAGGGCGCTCGCCGCACTCTATGCAGCCATAATGGCTCACGCGCTTCCAAGTGACTTCAATGCCCACTCTCTTGATGTGAATGCCAAAGCCACTGCATTGATGCGTGAGCTTCAGGAAAGCAGCATCGATGTCAGCCGTAAAGGCGTAGAAGAATACCTCAACGCACAGAACGTGATCGCTGTTACCTTCAATGGGCTCAAGGATCTCGTTGAGCAGCGTCTCGGAACCAAGGTAACAGCACTAAAACACGTGTTGGCCGACCTTGGCTGGAGCAACAAGAACGCCAAATGGGGTAATTCTGATTACAGGCGCGTTATATGGCTACGACCCGGATATCAGTTGGTTGGAGACCGCATCAAGGGTCCGGGAAATTGGGAACTGGATACAGGACGAAGATCAGTCAAGAGCGCCCTCGACGAGGATGACATCTTCTTCAAGCGCCCCAATCTCTTCTCGGACCACTCAGATGATCGATTCTAACGCTGAACGGGCGCGCATTGTCGAACGACATGCAACCTACATCCGGGAACGCATGCAACTGCCAATCAGTGATCGTCAGTATCTCTGGTGGGATCACATCTTCCTAGAAAAGATGCCTGAAGCCCTTGAGCTCTACCATACCCTCATCTTCGATCGAGCGTCCTATACCAAGCGGGAATGCTTCGAGCTGGGGGACCTGCCTCGCGTGAAGGTCAGTTTCCAAGGCGTGAAACTGCGCGCCTATCGCTTCACTTATGCGGTTGCGACCGTCCTGCCGCTAAGCACGAAAGACATCATGCGTCACGAGTGCAACAACCCATACTGCATCAATCCGCGCCACCTCATGACAGGCGATCAACGAGAGAACTTCGGCGATTTGGTTGCGACACGTGCCTATGGAACGAGATGGAAACTCCTTAAAGGGTGGCACGACTGATAATTCTGTAGCTCCATCACCCTACCCCACCTTTCCACCCCCAGAATGCACCCTTTCTCTAGCTGCACCTTCTCCTCTGATCGCCCTCCGCCCTCCCCCGGAAACTGAGAAATCTCGGGCATCTATGATGGTACCAACCCATCATGGAGATCACAGATGATGACCCTGTTCTTGCTGCTCGCGCTTGCGGGTGGTGTGCTTCGCTTTGTGCTGACCGTCGTCTTGCGCCGACACTTCGGCCTCGTTCTGGCTGTGCCGCAGGTGCTGGCCTTGGCTCTGCTGGGCCTCGCCCTTCTGCCGGAGCCCCTGTCCCCTCTTCCTGTCTCGCTCCCCCTCGGCCTGATGCTCGGGCTCTTCTTGCCTGACCTCCTGTTCGGGAGGCTCTGACATGCAGGCATTGGAACTTCATACGGGCGCAATCGTGCTGATCTGCGCCTTCGATGACATTCCAGAGCACCTCTTCCAGATCGACGAGGTGTTCGAGGATTGCGTCACCGGCCAAGCCCTCACCGGCCCCTTCGCGGGCGAATACGGTGAGCCTGAGATTGAGATGATCCTGCGGGTCGTCTCCGAGGGCTAAGCGGCAGGGTTCTGGGCAATCCCAGCAACGCCCTGAACCTTATCCCCAATCTTCCCATTCATCGCCAAAGCGGGGCCGCTGCCCCGGAAAGGAGCCTCATGTCCACGGTCATGAGATATGCGCAGTTGCGCCATAATACGTGGGTCTATCGCCGGACCTACCCCCGAGACGTTCAGCCGATCTTGGGCACTGCCCTGAAGAAGTCCCTCAAGACCCCCGACGCGCGCGAAGCCAAGGCGCGGATCAGTGAGCTGAATGCCACCTTCACCCGGCTGGTGGCCGAAGTGCGGGCTTCCCGGTCCGCAGTCAGTTCCACCCCCTCGGGTGGGGTGCGCATCACCGTGCCCATGCCGCAGTATCGGCGGGTGCAGTTCCAAGGGGAGGCCTTGGTGAAGGCTCTGGCCTCTACCTACCTGCAAGAGCGGGCCAAGGCTTTGCGTCCCGGAAGCTATAAGGGGGTGCGCTATGGCATCGGCCTCTTTGTCGATCGCTTCGGGTCACGTCCCATTGGCTCCCTTGAGCGGGGGGATGGTCTGGCCTTCCTCCAGCTCCTCTCGGGGCTCATGCGCCAACCGCATGGGCAGGGCACTCTATCCCAGACAACGCAGGCGCATCTCTGGGGGGTTGCCCTGCGCTTCCTGACTTGGGCGGAACGACAGGGGCATCTGGGGGCCGCTCCCTTCGCAGGCGTTGAGGGGCCCAAGGTGGATCACCAAAGCTATGCGGTCCTCACCGATGACGAGGTCTGTCGCCTCTTGGCGGAGGGGTCATCTCTGCTCAGGCCTCTTCTGTTGCTCTGTCTGCTGACAGGTCTAAGGTCTGGCGAGGCACTGGTGCTTCGGGCTGAAGAGGTGGTGTCAAAGGGCAATCTCGGGCGGGTGCTCCGGGTGGTGCCCAATGACATCCGTGCGCTGAAGTCGAAGGCGGCAGAGCGCGAGGTGCCCGTCCATGAGCTGCTGGAGCGGCATCTCTTGCCGAGACTGCCTTCCTCAGGGCCTCTCTTCCCGCAGCTCTCTGTGGGCAAGGTCGTGAAGCTCTTCGCGGCAGATCGACAGCGGCTGAACCTCACGCGGGAAGGGCTGGTGTTCCACTCCACCCGAAAGTGGTTCGTCACCCAGTGTGAGCGCACAGGCGTCCCTGAGCACTTCACCGCCTCGCTGGTTGGGCATCAATCCGCCCGCTCGCAGAACCGCCTCACCTATGGGCTCTACTCTGCGGGGATCTCGCTCACCCAGAAGCGCGAGATCATAGACCAGATCAGGCTGCCTGCCGGAGTGGTGCTGTGATGGCCACTTCTCCCTCACATCCCCCTGTCCCCGACATCGACGCCTTCGAGGAACGCGCCGCCATTGCCGAATATGATGGTGGGCTTTTGTCCGTCGTCAGATAATTTGGGACAGTTGAGCGCGCTTTCGTTTGGAGGCTCTGGCTCATCCTTGATTGAGTTTATGCGTTTTCAGTTTGGTGGCGCAAGCGCCGCTTGAGCATGGTTTT
>NZ_JAWLVI010000008.1:0-66527 GCF_033100795.1 Pseudothioclava alba | reverse complement strand
TGTCGTTGTGTGACGATGGGTTAGGGACAAATGCCAACGCCCACCGTTGCGGTGGGCGTTCTGGGCAAGAGACGATGGTTGCGGGGGCAGGATTTGAACCTGCGGCCTTCAGGTTATGAGCGGTAAGCTATTGATTTTGTTGGATCTTTATTTTTCAAGCACTTAGCCGTAACTCTTTGATTTTACGCGATAGGCCACTTTGTGATTGGCCGAGGTTCATTGCGTTTGGGCGGCTGCAAACGGATGAACTATACCGTAGATTGGCTGACGTATTGCTGACGTGAACCGCCCGATTGATCATTGCGAGCATCGGGCAATCCCGACCCCAAAGGGCGCCACCGACCTCGGATTGCGCACGCGGCCATCGGCTTTGACATCCGCACAATCCGCCCCGCAAACCTCCGCCGCACGCCGATCTTCGGTCCTTCCACCCTGCCCTGTTTTCGGCAACCGGAATGACTTCGCGATTTAAATTCCGGTTAATTCCTCAATTCCGGTGCGCTGGGCGTGGTTGAACTTGATTGTGCGCGCGATCTACGCGTCATGAGATGTTCAAAGGAGGGTTGAACATGGGTAACAAGCTGAAGTTGAATGAAAAACTTGTTCGAGATGCCGAGCCGATCGAGGGCCGCGATTACCTGATCAGCGATAGCGAGATCGCGGGCTTTGCGCTGCGGATTTACCGCTCGGGAAGCCGCTCATTCATTTTCGATTACAGGGCGAACGGGCGGCAGAAGCGATACCGGATTGGCCCCTGGCCGGAATGGTCGGCGAGTGCCGCGCGGGAACGGGCGAAAGAGTTGCGCCGCATGGTTGATGCCGAAGGCGATCCGCGCAGCGAGCGCGATCAGTCACGGACAGCGCCGCGCGTAAGCGATCTGATTGAAAGGTTTATCGCCGAGCACCTGCCCCGGCTGGCGGCGCGGTCGCGTTCGGATCAGATTTCCATGATGCGCAAGCTGGTCGAGCCGGAATGGGGCAACCGGCTGGTCACAGAGATCACCAAGCAGGATGCTGCCAAGTTTCTCGCCGAAGTTGCGAAAGGCCGCCCCCGGCCGCACAAGCTCAAGCCCAACAATCGCGCGCGCAAGCTCCAAGGCTGGAAACCCACCCCGATGCGCGCCAACCGTGTCGGGCAAGTGCTGCGCAAGATGTTCAACCTCGCCATCGAATGGGAGTGGCGCAAGGACAACCCGTTTCAAGGGTTTTACCAGCATCCCGAGAATTTCCGCGAACGGTTCCTCAGCATGGAAGAGATCGAGCGCGTGGCGCAGGCGCTCGACAAGGCCGAGGATCAGCGCGCCGCCTCGATCCTGCGCATGTGTATGCTGACCGGCGCCCGCGTGGGCGAGGTGAAGGCCGCGCGCTTTGAGGATTTCAACCTCGAATATGGCAGCTGGTCGAAGCAGGCTGCCACGACCAAGCAGCGCAAGGTGCACCGCGTGCCGATTTCGGCAGATGTCGCCACACTGGTGCGCCAGCGCCTTCTTGTCGTCCCGAAAGGCTGCCCCTGGCTCTTCCCCGGCGATACGCCCGGCCAACCCGTGCAAGAAATCCGCCGGTTCTGGGTGCGCATACAGCGCGAGGCCAACATCGAGGGGGTGCGCATTCATGACCTGCGCCACACCTTTGCCTCTTTGCTCGTCAGCAGTGGTGCCTCACTCGAGATGATTGGCCGCCTGCTCGGGCATACGCAAATGACAACCACACAGCGCTATGCGCATCTGATGGACACGCCGCTGCGCGATGGCGTCAATCAGGTGGCCGATATCATGCGTGCCCGACCACGGCTGGTGCATTCCGGCGAACCGCAGGTAAGGACCGCGTAACCGCGGTCCTCCATTTTAGAGCTGGCAATTTGCCTGCAGTGCGCCGGGCTGGGCTCAGAGCTTTTCCTGCAGGCGCCACCAGACCCGCGCAAAGCGTTTGCGCACGGTACTGGCATCGGGCACGTCGCCATCAGGGCTTTCCGCTGCAAACCAGTCGAGCATCATCTTCAGGAAGTCCTCCTGTGTGCGCGGCAAGCCCTTGATGGCCACCTCCAAAATCACATCCACCAGCATGCCCTCCCAATCGTAGTTGGCCGAGCGGCCGCCCCGGCGTCCTGTCTTGCCGCCCAAAGCCAGCAGGCCATTGATCTGCTCGAACTCGGCCACATCATCTGCCGCCAGCATCAGGTCTTCGAGGTGCACCTCGATCCCCGGCGCGGGGTCGGTGATGAACTGCCACTCGAATGCCCCCTCTGCACGGATGCGGCGCACATGGCAGCTTTGGTCGCGGCCGCGCGTAACGAAGAGCAATCGCGCAATATCCGTCGCGTTCACCCCCACCATACCAGCGACAGTCTCCTTGCCGCAGCTGACCGGGCCAATCGGCATGACGATCTGCAACCGTCCGGAAAATGCCCAACCACCGATATCGGCCAGGCTGTGTCCCCAACGGATGGGCAGATCAGAGAGCAGGAAATAGGATTTTGTGAGTTTTGACATGGGATGTTTCCCTTGAGCCGCCCACTGCCCGCAGCGCGGCGATCCAGTGCTGCGGCATTGCGATGCCGGAATGCGGTCTGCGCTTCCGGCCCGACGCCAAGGCACCCGGGTGCTGCAGCACAACTGCAGAGCCGAAGAGACCTTCAAGATATGCGTGGTGATGCGTCCGGCCCCTTGGGCCAGACTTCACGCTCTGACAACTCGCAGGAAAAACCTGCAACCTCGGTAGAGGCTCTGGCGCTGGCCAGGTGTCATTTAGAAACATCGCCGCTCCTGACAGGGCCATGGCCACCCCCTTCCGAAGCAACCGTTCCCTCTGAAACGCAAGACCGCGCAGCGTCTCGCGACGTCGGGCAAAAAATAATTCTGTTCGCCGGTTTCGCACTCTCCGGCGGCTTCAATTCGATGGTCAGCAGAATCGCCTCAAAACCCGCGCAACCCCACCTAACCCATTGTTTTATAATAACCGGAATGACCTTCATTTTTAAATTCCGGTTCGTTCCTAAATTCCGGATGAGGACGGATGCTTTCTTCGCTGCACCGGGAGGTTGCCCGGGTGAACGATGGAGAGAGCGATGTCGGTGCAGACCGTCGAAACCGAAGTGATGAAGTCGATCCTGGGGGAGTTGATCAGCCGCGCCGATCTGGCCACTGCGCTGCGCATGTCCCCCGAAACCCTCTGCCGCTGGGGCACACAACGCATCGGCCCTGCGCCCACCCGGATCGGCCGCAAGGTGTATTACCGTCGTGACAGCGTCGAGCAGTGGCTGCGCGCCCAAGAGCAGAGCATGCCCAACCCACGCCGCTCGGGAGGTCGTCGATGAGCTTCCCCCTGCCCTTTCGCAAAACCCGCGACCGCAACCGCGATCAGGCCCGACAAGACTGGATCGAGGAGCGCCGCCGAGAGGCACGCATCGTCGTGGCCGATGTGGCGCATCATTCCGATCACATGATCCGCCTCGCCTGCACTGTGCTGATCCAGCATGGCGAAACGCCCGAGGAACGCGAGGATGCCCGCATCCTGCTCATCGTGATCGATGGCAAATCGCCCGGACGTTCCGGGCGTGATGCGCAGGATCGGGAGGATCAGCCATGAATCGGCGCGGAACACCCGAGGCGGATCTCCAGCGCGCTGTCGTCTCCGCGCTGCGCTTTGCGCTGCCCAAGGGGGCGATTGTTCATCACTGCGCGAATGAAGTGACCGATCCTGGCCCGCGTGGCGCGAAACGCCAGGCGATCCTCGTTGGCATGGGCGTCCATCGCGGCTTTGCCGATCTGATCGTGCTCTGCGAGGGCCGCGTGCTTTTCCTCGAGCTGAAATCCCTCAAGGGGCGGCTCAGCCCCGCGCAGGAGGCGTTCAGGGAGGCAGTGATCGCGCAGGGCTTTGGCTGGGCACTGGTGCGCTCACTGGATGACGCGCTGGGCGCATTGGCCGATCATGGCATCACCACCCGTGTCGCGCGCCCTGTGGCCGCCCAGCGCGCGGATGGCACGCCAGAACGGAGGGCAGAGCCATGAGCCATGCCGCCACCCTCTGGGCCATCCAGCAGCGCGGGTTGAAGCCCGCGACCAAGATCGTGCTTTGGCAGCTCTGTGACCGGTTCAACCCGGATTACGGCTGCTTCCCCTCGCAGGAGCGCCTCGCACATGACTGCGAAATCAGCCGCGCCACCCTGAACCGCCACCTCGATATTCTCGAGGCGCTGGGCTTGATCCGGCGCGTGCGCTCGGTGGACCCGCAAACGCGTCAGCAGCGCCCGACCCGGTATCTCTTGCAGTTCGAGCAAGGCTTCACCCCGCGCGGCCCCGGCCACAGCGGCGATGGTGGCGAGGGCGCCGCGGGCCCGGCGGAGGCGTTTGACACGCGTTTCGCCCCCGAATTCCCGTGTTCAGAAATGAGACACGGGGGAACTGGCAAAAATGAACGCCAAAGCAACATGTTAGATCGTTCCGAAACCGTAACCCCGTGTCTCAATTCCGGTCACGGGGCCGTGTCTCATTTTTGCGCAAAGCCGTGTCTCAAAAATGACGTTTCCCGTGTCTCAAAACTGGACACTAACCTTGTAAGAGAACCTTTAAGTAAACCAGTAAAGGAGGAGGAGGGTGCGCGTGCGCGCGAAACCTTCGATGAGGAATTTTTCGAGGAGCTTCTCGCAGCGCTGGGCTTTGACCCGGATGGCCCGCTCCCCGGCTGGTGGCAGGGCTGGCCTCCCCGAGAGCACATCCGCCGCTGGGGCGATGACCTCGGCTTGACCGCTGCGGAAATCCTCGAGGCTGCCGAAGCCTCACGGCAGGAGCACCCGGAGCCACCGGATGGGCCGAAGGCGCTCGATCGCATCATGCAGCGTGCTGCCCAGCGCAAGGCTGAGAACGGGGCAAGAAAGCCCCGGAAAGCGAAGGCGGCCCCTGCCCCCACCCATACGCCGATCACCGACGTGCCGGCCTACTACGCCGATTTGGTGAACTCCGAGCGCTATCTGCCGATCAGCGCAATCTCCAACACGATGCGCGATGCGATGCTGGCCCGAGGCCTGGTCACCGAAGACCGTTTGCGCGAGCGAGGCATCCGATGAAATATGATCGCAAATTGCATGGGAGCGGCAGCGGCGCTGGGCGTGGGCGGCAAAAGCGCATCCTGTCGGTGCAGCAGGCGCTGGAATGGGCGTTTCGCATCGAGCATGCGCAACTCGATCTGCCGCAGCCGCCCGACCCTGAGCGTGGTCAGGGTTTTGGCTTTGGCCTCGAATACATCCTCATCCAACGCGCAGCGCTGGGCTGCAAGATCGACGGCGGGCGATACAAACTGGGCAGCTACACCCACGAGGATGCCGAGGTGATTGCAGCAACCGTGGCTGGGATGCCAGACAGCTTGGGCGGCAGACGCATGGCGATCCGCGTGGCAGAACTCGCCCGCGCTGGGCTGACGCCTGACTGGATGCCAGGTGCCGTGCCACGCTGCGTGCCGGTGGAGGTGAAGCGCAATCAGCATGGGGAACGGGCCACCACCATCGTCGTGGGGCTTGAACGGGTGTTGACGCGTGGGAAATGGCGCACGGTGGAGGTGTTAGCCTGCCCGGTGACATATTCACCCCACCCGCAGCAGATCGCCTCGGCGCGGCAGGCCTACAGCGACTGGTGCGCGGCGCTGGGCTGGCTGCGCGAGGGGTTGCAGGCGGGCGGGTTGTTGCGGGAGCTCGAGGTGACCGAGGTGATGCCGAGAGCGAGGCCGTGGATGCGGTGATGGTGGAGGCACGAAAGGGCGAAAGGCCTTCCCAGCCTCCGGATGATATCCGTTTTTCCTGATCGATCACTCAATCGTGACAACACTTTTCATGGCGTCGTCCCTCTGGGCATTCGCGCAGTCACTAATGCGCCGCCGCAAAGAGTCCCAAACCTGGGAACACCGGGCAAACATCGACCACGCAGGCTTCAATCGGGCCGAAGTAATATTTTGGGAAGGTTCATAGCTGTGGGAGATGACAGCAAACAAAAGAAGAAATTTGCCATGACAACAGTGAGCAACCCCTGAGAGGACGGCCCTAAACCTCCACGAGGCGCGCTGCGGCAGGTTCGAAACTGAGGTGAACTGCTTCGCCCTTACCGATCGGATGGGTCGTGGGCGGCGCAATGGCAAATATCTCGCCGAATTCGGTGGTAAGCGTGTACTGTATCTGGTTGCCGAGATATGCCGCATAAGCAACTTCAGCCGAGATGCGCCCCTCAGCGTGTTCGCGTGATATGGCGATCTGGTGCGGGCGCAGGACAAGCTGCGCGGCCCCAATCCGCCCGAACCCGGCAGTCACGGACAAATTGAGCGTTCCAAGACGCACCTCGGTCGTCTCGCCCACCCGGGTCACATCGACCGGAAGCAGGTTTGCATCCCCTATGAAATCGGCGATAAAGGCCGAGTTCGGGTTATCGTAGAGATCTTCGGGCGAACCCTCCTGCGCGATCTCGGCGTTTTTCATCACGATGATCCGGTCCGAGACCGCCATCGCCTCTTCTTGGTCATGGGTGACATAGATTGCGGTGAGGTTCAGCCGCTGCTGGATCTGTCGAATTTCCTCGCGGACATGGCGACGCAGCTTGGCGTCGAGGTTGGACAACGGTTCGTCAAGGAGTAGCACTTCAGGCTCCAGCACGATGGCACGCGCCACCGCCACGCGCTGTTGCTGCCCCCCAGACAACTCGGACGGGAGCCGATCAGCAAATCCCTCGAGCCCGACCAGTACCAGCCCCTCTTCGGCCCTCTGGCGTGCCTCGGTCTTGTTCATCCGCTTGACCGTGAGCCCGTATGCCACGTTCTGCACCACGGTCATGTGAGGGAAAAGCGCGTAAGACTGGAACACCATCGACACCCGCCGATAGGTGGCCGACAGGTGGGTCACATCCGCGCCTCCGATCAGGATGCGCCCCGAACTCGGCGGCTCGAGCCCCGCGACAAGACGCAGGGTCGTGGTCTTGCCGCAGCCGGAGGGGCCCAGAAGAGTCACCAGCGTACCAGGAGCAATGTCGAGATTGAGGGGCTTCAAAGCCACCACGGCACCATAATCCTTGGTGACGTTTTCGAAGCGAACGGATCCTTTGGTCATCGCATTCTCCTAATGGGTTTCAACCCGATCGGCCCGGCGCAGGGTGCGCCGACCAATCACGAGTTGCATGGCGAGGATGACGGCGAGCATGGTGACAATTAGCACCGAGGCATAGGCAATCGCGATGCCGTACTCGCCATTTTCGACCCGGCCGACAATGAAGCTCGTCGCCATGTTATGGCGCGCCGAGACGAGGAATACGACGGCCGACACCGAGGTGATCGCACGCACGAAGCTGTAGGTGAGCGCAGCTAGGATCGCCGGCCCCATCAGCGGCAGGATCACCCGGCGCAGCGTAGTCGCCGAGTTCGCGCCCAGCGTAATCGAGGCTTCATCGAGCGAAGCGTCGAGCTGGCTCATCGCCGCTATCCCGCCGCGCACCCCCACCGGCATATTGCGGAACACGAAGACGATAATGAGAATCAGCCCAGTGCCGGTCAGTTCGATCGGCGGGAAGTTGAACGCCATGATGTAGGCGACCCCAATCACCGTACCCGGGATGGCAAAGCTCAACATGGTCGAAAACTCGAATGCGTTCTTGCCGGTGAATTTCTGCCGCACAAGGAGGTAGGCGGTGGCAATCCCGACCGCTGCCGTCATCGGCGCGGCGATGGCCGAAATCGTCAGCGTGGTGAAATAACTGTCCCATGCCGCGCCGGTAAAGTGGACCCCCTTGCGGATCACCACTTTGAAACCGCGGATATAGTGCTCAAGCGTAAAGCTGTGGTCATAGCCCCAGAGCTTGACAAAACTGCCGAAGATGATGAGGGCGTAGAGCACCATGGTGAAGGCCGCCCAAGGCAGTGCCACCAGGTAGGCGGTCCACCGCAGCACCGAGTTCAGCGCGGCATGGCGACCGCTGTCGGCCTTCCCGGTCACGGTGGCATAGTTTTTATTTCCGACCCAGAATCGCTGTGCGAGGAACGCGCTGAAGGTGAAGGCCAGAAGCGTGATTGACAAGATTGCAGCCTTGGCCGGATCGGCGATAGTCCCAACGATGGCAAAATAGATCTCGGTAGAAAGCACGTTGAAATTGCCCCCGAGCACCAGGGGGTTGCCAAAATCGGCAATGCTTTCGATGAAGCCGAGCAGGAAGGCGTTGGCTAGGCCAGGGCGCATCAGGGGAAACGAGACATATCGGAAGGTCTGCCAGCGGTTGGCATCAAGGGTCTGGCTGGCCTCTTCCATTGACGGGCTGACTCCCTCTACCACACCGATAAGGACGAGGAAGGCGATGGGCGTAAAGCTCAGCATTTGGGCAAGCCAGACCCCCTGAAAGCCGTAGAGCCAGCGGGTTTTGGGGATGTCGATGGCCCAAGCGAGAAACTCGGTGATCGTGCCCGCCCGCCCAAACAGCAGGATCAGCGCAAGGCCGATCACGAAGGGCGGAGTGATGATCGGCAGGATGGTGAGCACGCGCAGGAGTTTCTTGGCCGGAAACTCGGTGCGGGTAAAAATGAGGGCGAACATCAGACCCATGAAGGTCGTGCCAGTGGCGGTGGCGAGCCCGAGCATCAGAGAGTTGATCGCCGGGCCACAATGGCCCTGACCGGACATACAGCCGATGCCCCAGACCGAGGACGAAAAGAACCTGGGGAAGAACTCGCTGACCCCGAAACCCGCCCCGCCCTTCAATTCGAATGCGCGAATGAGGATGAAGCTCAGGGGGTAGAAGACGAACATGCCGACCAGGGCAATGATGGCACCAACCAGCCCAGTGACAAAGGCATCGCCGCGCCCCTTACCAAGGCCTGAGATGCCGGTGGTAGCGAGGAAAAGGAGGGCCGCGGCGGTGACCAGCGCTCCCGCGCCAAGGCTCGGATTTTCGCCCGCTACGGGTCCGTAGCGGGTTCCGACCAACATCGCCTCACCGACGAGCAGGCCAAGACCAGCCGCCCCCGAGCCGGTGAGGGCGCGGGCTGTGGCCAGTTGTCTGCGGGTGAAGGCAAGCCCGATGCCCGCGCCCATGAGGCCCAGCGCTGGTAGCGTAAGCCAGGGGCGCCCAGTAACCGCCCATGCCGCACCTGGGCGGTTTTCGCCCACCAGCCCAGCAAGCCAGCCAAAGCTCCAGAACCCACTGTCAGTCATATACCACGGCAGCAAGGCCCAGCCGATCAGCCCGGCGCTCAGCCAAAACAGCGCTGTTGGTCTCATATCACCCGCCTCTGATGGAGCCGGCCCGATGGTATCCACCGGGCCGGTCGATTGTCAGATTCGGCGAGGATTACTCCTCGACGAGGCCACCCGCGTCCTTGACCTCGGCTGTCCAGCGTTCGAGCAGCCGGGCTCGAGTGTCCGAAGCCCCGTAAGTCTTGAAGTCGTAGTCAATGAGCTTGACCGCCGCCATGTCAGGCGCCGCCGGATCAGTGGCCGCATCGGGGTTCGACGGGATGTTATAGACCCCGACCTCGAGCCCGGCCGACTGGGCCGGCGCCGAGATCACATATTCAACCCATTTCTGAGCCGCTTCCATGTTCGGCGTGCCGTTGATAATCGACACCGCACCGACCTCGTAACCAGTGCCTTCGCAGGGCGCGACAATCTCGACCGGGAAACCCTGCTTCTTGAGGTTCACCATGTCATGCATGAAGCCGATGCCGATGGTGTTCTCGCCACGCGCGGTCGCCTTACCGGGCGCCGAACCCGACTTAGTATACTGGTTCACGTTGGCGCCGATTTCAGCGAGCAACTTGAACCCTTCGTCTTCGCCAAAGAGCTGCACCAGTGTGGCGAGCTCGGTATAGGCGGTGCCCGACGAGTTCGGGTTCGCCACCTGAATTTCGCCCTTATATTCAGGCTTGGCAAGGTCGCGCCAGCAAGCCGGCGCGTCGAGGCCTTTTTCGGAAAGAATCTCGGTGTTGTAGATGACGCCGAGTAGGCCGACATGGACGCCGACGGCCTTGCCGCCCGACATCTCGGTCATCGCCTGCGACCAGCCAAGCTGGCCCGACACATCGACGCCCGACGGCGTGGTAAGCCCCTCGGACGCGGCGATAAGATGCGGGTCGCCAGTGCCGCCCCACCAGACGTCAACTTTGGGGTTGCCAGCTTCAGCACGGATCTGCGCCAGGGTCTCGCCGGTCGACTTGCGTACGACGGCCACATCTATCCCTGTGTCGATTTCGAAATTCTGCGCCATCAGATCGCACCAAGCCTGTTCGTTAGAACAGACTACGTTGAGCGTATCAGCCATGGCGGCGGTACCGGCGAGCCCGGCAGCCAGGGCTAAGGCGGAAATTGCATAGGTTTTCTTCATGGCGTCCTCCCAGACTGTCCGCGGCCCTCCACCGCGGTCATGCTCAAGTGTGGCACCAGCCTTACAGCGAAAGCGAGCCCTTCGAGCGCAAATACCATGGCGTTTACCCGGGTTTTAGATGAACAATGTTACAACTTGGGGCTTGGGGGGTGACACGAGCGCTGCCGCAGCGCAACGTCATCCGGGTGGGCCGAGACCCGCGAAGGCCGGAGGAGGAGCCGGTGAAGATACGCGACCAGAATACCAGACCGCCGGTGGTTGCCGTCATCGACGATGACGCCGATCTGCGCCAGTCGGTGGCTGCATTGCTCAGAGAGAGCGGGTTCGAAGCCCTGTCCATGCCGGATGGGGCATCGTTCTTCGCCATGCGCGGGACGCCTCATGTAGACCTCGCCCTCATTGACCTCAGGTTGGGGGAGGAGAACGGGTTGGCCCTGGCGGTGGAGTTACGGCAGCGCTTCGGTGTACCCATCGTCATGCTGACTGGGCGCGGCGATGAGAGCGACCGGATCGAGGGGCTCGAGACCGGCGCCGACGATTACCTGATGAAACCGTTCAACCCGCGTGAGCTGGTCGCGCGGATCCGGGCCGTTCTGCGCCGTGCTGGGCATCCGGCCCTTGCGTATCCGCCGCGCGTCTCTGGGCAGTCGATCAGGTTTGGCGCGCACAGGCTGGACCTTGAGCGGCGCGAGCTGTTCGGTGCGGACGGTGGCGAGATCGCCCTGACCAATGGCGAATACCGGCTCTTGGAATATTTCCTGCGCAACCCCGGCCGGATCATACCGCGCGTCGAGCTGTTGAGCGAGCTCGGTAGCGACATCAACCACTATGTCGACCGAACCATCGACGTGCTAATCCTGCGGCTGAGGCGCAAAATCGAGGCGGTGCCTTCCAAACCCATCCACCTGCAAACGCGCCGTGGACAGGGCTATGTCTTTGTCACTGGGATGGGGCGCTAGCGGATGGGGTGCCAGTTCTCAGTTAGGGCAAGCGTCCGCGCACGGCTGTTCTTTGCTCTTGCGGCACTGGCCTTTGCCACGTTTTTGGTGGGCGCCATCGCCTGGACCGCACTGGAGCGGACCACGAAAAGGGTCGAGCGGCTTCACAGCGATACGCTAGAGGCGGTCGACAGAGCGCTGACCCTGTCGCGCCAGGCCGCCGACGTCGCAACCAAGGCACCTTTCATTCTTCTGCTCGACAGCCCCTTTCGTATTTCCCAGGAAGGCGACGCAACCCGCGGGATGGTCGAGGATATCCGACGCGCACACGGCCCGAACCCCTCCCTTGACCCGGTTTTGACCGATCTGGACGAGGCGGTGACGTCCCTCGTCCACCATATGCAGAAACGCGCGATCTTTCGGGACAGGACCTTGCGGATCAACGCAGAACTGGCCGGTATGGAGCGTCGGGTTGCCCGCCTTGTGGCCGGTACCGGCGCCCCGCTTCACGAGCGGCAGGACTGGTTCGCGCTCGAACGCCTTGCTGCGGCGCTGATCGGGGCCGGGCGGGCGGAAAACCTGATCGGTGTCGGCGAGTTTCAGCGCGAATATCACCGACTTCGGCTGGCAGCGACAACGGATAACCTAGCCAGCGGGCGGGCAGACCTAGACAGGATGCGCACGCTTGCCGAGGGCCCCGACGGCCTGTTCGATGCGCGCCGATTGGAATTAACACATCAGATCGCAGCGCGCGCCGCCCTCGACGCGGTGCGCCGGAATGCCGCTACGCTGATCGCCGAGGCAGAGGCTACCACGGCGCAGGCGCAGGGAGTCATCGCGGCGGAACGGGAGGAAACCACCTCAGCTATCGGACTTCAGAAAACCTTAATCTTGATCATCGCACTCTTTGCGGCGGCGCTGGCACTGACCGCGGCGCTGTTTGTCTCTGGCTATGTCACGGGTAACCTCAAAGCGGTTTCAGATGCCATGATGCGGCTCGCAGCCGGCGACAGATCCTCACGTCTACCACGCGGGGAGGGCGCCGGGGATGAAATCGGCAAACTGTTTTTCGCCTTTCGAACATTTCGGGCCAATACACTGCGACTTGATCGCTCGAACCGGCGGCTGGCCCAACGGACAGCCCTTTTTGACAACATGATGCGTGGCATCAGTGACGGGGTGGCCATCCTGTCGGACGCCGAGACGATCCTCATGCACAACGACCGCTTTGCCGAAATGCTTAATCTCGGGCCACACCATCCGGTTGCCCGTGCCTCGCTGGAAGTCCTCATCGGGCAGGCCGGCTGGGTGATCGAAGAAACCCCCACCGGGCGGGATGGCATGGTCGGCCCCGATGGGCGCTATTTCACCCGGCGCTCCAGTCCGCTTCCCAACGGCGGGCAGGTCGTCCTCCTCACCGATGTCACCGAGCAGCACCAGCTCGAGGGTCGAATGGAACAGATCCGCCGGATCGAGGCTCTGGGCAAAGTGACCGGCGAAGTCGCCCATGATTTCGGCAATGTACTGTCCACGATCAACGCCAGCCTGCACCTTCTGGACAATGCCTCGCCGGATCGCCTACGCGAGCTGCTCGGATCAATTACCAATGCTGCCGAGATTGGGACTGCTCTGGTCCAGCGGCTGCTTGCCTTTGCCCGCCGCCAGCGGCTTTCACCAGAAACGATAGAGTTGGGCACCCTTGTTGAAGGTGTAGCCGACCTCGTGGCCCTCGCGTTGCGCGACGAGATTACCTTCGAGATTGATCCCGGCGCGTACAGCGTGATCGTCAGGGTCGACCCCGGGCAGCTCGAAAGCGCGCTGTTGAACCTCTGCCTGAACGCCGCACACGCCATCGAGGGACCAGGGCGGATTACCCTGGCTGTAAGCGCAACCCCGCAGATCGCCCGGATCGACGTGACTGACACCGGCCAGGGCATGAGCGACGAGGTGCTCAAACACGCCATGGAGCCGTTTTTCTCAGCGCGCAGCGATGGCAGTGGGACGGGTCTCGGCCTAGCCATGGTCTATGGGTTCATCCGCCAGTCCGGGGGCGAGATGCTGATCCGGTCGCAGCTTGGCACGGGCACAACGGTGACGATGACCCTTCCTAGGGAACCGCTCCAGCCCGAGCCGGACGTGACCTCTAAGGACGTGTGGCGCCGGGTTCTGATCATCGACGATGATCCTGAGGACTTGGATGCCCATTGCCGTGCCCTTGCGCCCCTTGCAGGAGGCCTCGTAACCGCGCCCGATCTGGAAACAGGTTTGGCGCACCTTGAAGACGGTCAATTTGACCTCGTAGTGACGGACCTGTCGCTTTCGGGTCAGCCCAATGGTTGGCGGATTGCCGAGGTAGCTCTTGCCATGGGGTCGGCCGTAGCCGTGGTGTCGGGCCGTCTCCCCGAATGCCATCCGTTCTCTGATCGCCCCGGCAAGAAGCTTGTCACCTTGGCGAAGCCGCTCGATCCCCGCACTTTGGTTGCGGCCTTTTCAGGACCTGACGCCCCATGACCAGATTTCCCTTCAACGCTGTAATTTTTGACGTTGACGGCACCTTGGCGCTGACCGCGGACCTTCACTTCGACGCCTTCAACGCCGCCGCCCAGGCGCAGGGGTACGGCATGACGCGCGCTTGGTATGACCTGCGCAAGGGGCTTGATCGAGTTGCCCTCACCGAGGCATTAGCCAGAGACGTCATGGCGCAGGCCGGTTTCAAACTTGATCGAATGCAGATGGTTGAGGCCAGTCTGGAGCTGACCATAGCCCACGCCCGGGAGATTGCCGTAGAAAATCCTCCCATTGCCCGCTTCGCTCGGAGCCTCTCTGGCCGGGTTCCGATCGCCGTGGGCTCCAATGCCGAGACGCCGGTAGTGCTGGCGGTGCTGGACGGGGCCGGCCTGTCGAGCCTGTTCGAAGTTGTTGTCACCGTGTCCGATACCGGCCGGGCAAAACCGGACCCGGCCATATTTTCCCTCGCCGCCCAGCGTCTTGGCGCTGACCCGACGCAGTGCCTCGTATTGGAGGATTCCGACGAAGGGTTGGCCGCGGCACGGCGCGCAGGGATGATAGCGTGGGATGTGCGTGACCCGGCCATTTTAGCCCAGCTGGACGGGCTCGAGTCCTTCTGATGTTTGAAAGGCAACCGGAGCTTCGGGAAGCGGTCCGCTTGTCTCAGGCTGCTCAGATGCAGCTGGCGGACGATGTTTTTTGTTTTCCGAACCCATTACGTCAACTCTCCCGATTGAACATCAACCTCCACGAATGCCGAAGGTGCCACTTGTACAACACTTTGAGTGTTTGTTTTGCCTGCAGGGCGCGGAACTTTGATCTGCGTCCAACTGCGACCACGTTCAGAGATACGATTACGCGCGCTCGCGAGAACGACGAACCGCCTCCATGACCGCTTCAAGGCCCTTGGAAATATTTATTGAATTTGTCCCTTACCTCCCAGGGCCGAGAACGCCCCCCCCCCGGCATGGTTCCTCCCCGGCCCTTCACGTATACGGGGGGGCTCAGCGCGCCATTTCGCTAGCGACTGGCTTCCTCACCGGGGAATCCACCTGGAATCCACCTGCTGAGACCAAGGCTGATTTTTGATTCAACATCAGATGGTTAGAAATTTTCAGCGCTGGCTTCGGTGGAAGCCACCGGGAAGCCACCCTAGCCAAATCCAAGCGTGAGGAAGCCACCTAATCCAGCGCGCCATTTGCGTCGTCTTTGCCTGAGCGATCGCCCACTGACCAACGCGTTGTGCTAGTCGGCCACAAGGCCCTATACCCAAAACACCCGGCGGGAAAATTCAGCGTTTTATTCTGCGCCAACAACGGCAAAATGGAATACGTAAGACCGTGGAGCCACAGGATTAACCATGAGCATGTCTTCTGAAACAGCGCAGACCGCCAACACGCCCGATGCGGACTCAACGCAATTCCAGCCCCGGTCTGCAACCCGGATCATCACCGGCCGCCGGTCCATCCGGCGGTTCCTGCCCGATGATGTTCCCGCCGAAACGCTCCGGGCAATTTTGACCGATGCCGCAAGGGCCCCCTCGGGTACGAACACGCAGCCGTGGAAGGTCTGGAGCGTAACTGGCGCAGCGCGCAATCGCGTGTCGCAGGCCGTCTGCGCTGCCGCTTTGGCGGGCGAACGGTTCGAAGAATACCCCTACATGCCATCACCGCTGCCCGAGCCCTACCTCTCTCGCAAGCGTCAGGTCGGCTATGCCCTCTACGAGCTTTATGGGATAGCACGGGATGACTACCCTGCCCGGACGCAGGCGATGCTCCGCAACTTTGAGTTCTTCGGCGCGCCTGTGGGGCTATTTTTCACGATGGATCGGGATCTCTTGCACGGTTCCTGGCTTGATTGCGGGATGTTCATGCAAAACGTCATGCTTCTGGCACGCGACCACGGGCTTGAAACCTGCCCGCAACAGGCATGGTGCGAGTTTGGCAATGTGGTTCATGAGGCCGTGGGAATTCCACAAAGCGAAATTTTGATCTGCGGGATGGCGATGGGATTTGCCGACCCGGATGCCCCTGAAAACAAACTTGTAAGCGATCGTATCGATCTGGACGAGTTTGCCACGTTTTTGGCGACGTGAGATCAGCACAGATTAACGCGATGGGCCGGATAAGTGGTCTGCCGCCCGCGCAACGGCCAACTCCGACCAGCACGTTGTGTAATGCGGGGACAGCATATCTTGTTTCATCGCCCAGTGCGCCGGGCGGGATTTCGGCGCCAATCCAAACGCAATCGCGCCGCGCCCGTGGCGCTGGTTGATGACATCAACGGCCTGCATCAGATCGTCGCTCTGCTGCGGTCGCTGATCAAACAATTCGCCGCGCCACGCGTCGGGCGTGGACAGGTCGAGCAAGATCACACCCGCCTTGCGATAGGCAAAGCCCGGCTTCCAGATTTTGCCAAAGGCATTGCTGGCGGCTTTCAGGATATCCCTTGAATCTGCGGTCGGGACCAGAAACCGGAGTGTGGCGGCGGAGCTGTACTGGGGGGCGGACGTGTTGAACCGATCGGTCGATAGAAACACCTGCAGCGCCCCCGCCACCTGGTTCGCGGCCCGCGTTTTTTCTGCGACCCGTTCGGCAAAGGACAGAACCGCAGAATGGACCTCCTCGCGCTGGGCGACGGCCTTGCCAAAGCTTCGGGAACAGCAGGTCGTCTGCTTGGGCGGAGGCTGAGTTTCCAGATCGTGGCAGGCAATGCCCCGCAGCTCATGAACAGTGCGCAACCCGACGATCCCCATGCGCTGGCGCACCCAGCCATCTTGCGCCCGGCTCAGATCGAGAGCTGTCTTAATCCCCCGCTCCTCCAGCATCGCAGACCAGCGCCGCCCGATCCCCCAAACATCGCCCACTTTTGTTTTGCGGAGCGCCGGCTCGATCCAGTCCGGATGATGCACCAGATCCAACACCCCGCCTGCACGCGGCGAGGATTTGGCCAGCTTGTTGGCCAGCTTCGCAAGCGTTTTGGTGGGGCCGATGCCGACAGAGACCGGAATGCCTGTCCAGAGCCTCACCTTGCGCCGCAGCTCCGCGCACCATACGGCCAGATCGGGAACGGCCAGCTTGTGCAAATCGAGGAAACATTCGTCGATGCTGTAGATTTCCACGCGCGGCGCTTCTTCCGCCAGAAGGCTCATCACCCGCTCGGAGAGATCGCCATAAAGCGCATAGTTCGATGAGCGCACGACAACGTCGTGGTCTTTGATGATCTCCCGGATTTTGAAGAGCGGAGCCCCCATCGGAATGCCAACCGCCTTTGCCTCCTGGGAACGCGCAATCACACAGCCGTCGTTATTCGACAAAACCACCACAGGGCGCTGCACCAGGTCCGGCTGAAACACCCGCTCGCATGAGGCGTAGAAGTTGTTGCAATCCACGAGGCCGAAGGTCGGCATGGCATCACCGCCGGCAATGGCGCCGGATGCTGTTCGTCACCACGCCCCAAATCTCGCAGCCATCTTCATCGACCGGAATATCGGGGAACGCCGCATTGGCCGCAGCCAGGCGCCAGGCGTTTCGGCCCGCGCGCGCCAATCGCTTCACCGTCAGGTCTCCCCTAACCACGGCAATCACCACATCCCCCACCTGCGGCGTGAGCGAGCGATCAATGACCAGAAGATCCCCGTCGAAAATGCCCGCGTCGCGCATGGACTCACCGCTTGCACGCACGAAGAAGGTCGCAGCGGGCCTACGGATCAAATGCTGGTTGAGGTCTAGCTTTCCTTCCACATGATCCTCGGCCGGGCTCGGAAACCCGGCGGGAACCCGGCTGCTGAACACGGGCAGCAAGCAAATGGAAGGATCGGCGGCGGGCGTTTGCATGGGGATGATCAACACAATGTCGGAACAAGAACGTAAAGTGAACATTGCGTAGAGATTCGTCAATCCACCGCGCTCCCATTTTGAATTTGACAAAGGAGCCCATCTTGACCTACCCCTTGATCATCGAAGAATTGCGCCCGGAGGACACCCCTCGCGGGCGCGTTCGTTTTTTCCGACATCGCTGCTCCCAAACCCCGACGCACCCGAAGGTGCCGCCCGGGTCTGTGCGCGCCCCTATCCGAGCCCTGCCCCATGGATCTTCCGTTCATGCCAAGCCAGATTGAGCTTTGGCCGATCGAGCGCTTGCGGCCCTATGCCCGCAACGCGCGCCTGCACAGCGATGATCAGGTGGCGGCGCTTGCGGCCAATATGCTCGAGTTCGGCTGGACCATGCCCTGTATGGTCTCTGACGACGGCGAGTTGATCGCCGGGCACGGGCGTATCATGGCGGCAACGCAACTGGGTCTGACCAAGATCCCCGTTATCCGCATGTCCCACCTTGATGAGGACCGCCGGCGCGCCATGCGCCTCTCCGATAACGGCATCGCGGATATGGCGACATGGGACGAACTCGCTCTCAGTCAGGAAGCGATCGAGCTGAGCACCTTGGGCTTCGACATGGGCATGCTGGGGTTTTCTCCGGAGTTTCTGGATAATTTGCTGAAGGCGGCGCAAGCAGGCGATGACGCGGACGGCGCATCGGTCGAGGGTGAGGACGATATTCCCGAGCCCCCGGTTACGCCGGTATCGGTGGCGGGCGATCTGTGGCAACTCGGGTCCCATCGGCTGATCTGCGGCGACAGCACCAGCGCCGATGTGGTCGGGCGGTTGTTGGGCAGCGTGAAGCCGCTCCTCATGGTGACCGATCCGCCCTATGGCGTGGAATACGATCCCTCCTGGCGCAATCAGGTGGGGGCAGCCAAGACCAAGCGCACCGGCAAGGTACTGAACGATGATCGGGCCGATTGGCGCGAGGCTTGGGCGCTTTTTCCCGGCGATGTTGCCTATATCTGGCACGGCGCGCTGCACGCCACGACCGTGGCCGAAAGCCTGGTAGCGGCGGGGTTCAATATCCGCTCGCAAATCATCTGGGCCAAGGATCGGCTGGTTCTGAGCCGCGGCGATTACCACTGGCAGCATGAACCGTGCTGGTATGCGGTGCGCGCCAAGGGCAAAGGCCACTGGGCGGGAGACCGCAAGCAAACCACGCTCTGGCAGATCGCCAATAAGGATCAGGATGCAGAAACCGTTCACGGCACGCAAAAGCCGGTGGAATGCATGCGCCGCCCGATCCTGAACAACTCGAGCCCCGGGCAAGCGGTGTACGAACCCTTCATGGGGTCGGGCACTACGCTGATAGCCTCCGAGACCACGGGGCGCATCTGCTACGGCATCGAGTTGAACCCGGCCTATGTCGATGTGGCTGTTGAACGATGGCAAAACCTCACAGGGCAGACGGCCGTGTTGGCCGGGACAGGCGAAAGCTTCGCTTCCCTGAAAGCGCAGCGGCGGGCGGCATAGGCAAGTGCCGCGCAGCCGGGGCGTCCTTACCGCGCTTCGTGAATGTGGTAAATTCGCCCCCGCTTGTCATCTGCAGCGGTGGTGATGTCGAACCCCAGTTTCTTCTTGAGCCCGCCGGAAATCGCCCCACGGGCGGAGTGAGCTTGCCAGCCCGTCGCGGCGCAAATCTCAGAAATCGTCGCGCCTTCGGGCCGCTTGAGGAGCTCAATCACCTGCGCCTGTTTGGTGCCGGATCGGGTTACGGCGGATTTTTCGCCCGCGCCGGGCAATTGCGCCGGTGCCGCGCATTTGCGCAGCGCGGTGACGGTGGCGGCCACGACCGGCTCAATGCCGATCGCCTCAAGCCCCGCTTCGGTCGCAATCAGCGTCGTGCCATGGCCATAGCCGGTTTCGCGCCAGAGCGGTTCGCCTTGGCGCAGATTGGCTTCAACCTCTTCGATCCAGCCCCGTTCGATCATTTTGCCAATCGCCATCCTGGCGGCAGCACCCGCCAGCCCCTTGGGGAGCGGCAGTGCCAGATTGCCCGGACGAACAGCAGCGCGGGTCAGGATGAGAGTTTGGGACTCGGTGAGTTTGATCATCTCATGCCTCCCCCTCGTGCTCGGCGAGACCTGCATAGTAATGAACCATGCCACTCAGATACGGCAGCCCGACCGGGATACCGCAGCTGCGCGCCATCATCCGATCCGTCTTCCAGCCTTGGTGGGTTTCGATCGCTTTGAGGATTACCCGGTCCAACACCGTGTGCCCGCCAGGCGCCGTTGCGATGAACCCCGCAACCATATCCGCAAAATGGCGCCCATCGCGGCTATCGAGGAAATCGCGCACGCCTTCGGCGCCATATCCGTTTTGGTCATCAGCCGAGGTCGCGAGCGCAATCAGCGCCGAGGCAATGCGCCAAGCCGTTTCCGGGCTTTCGCCTGCGCGTTCGATCGTTCCATAGAACCCCCACTCTGTATTGCGCGAAGCAAGAGGGACATAGGCCTCCGCCCTGTGCGGCGGGGAGGGGCGCGTTTCAGCGTTGCAAGGGTCTGCTTGGGTCATGGTGGTTGCTCCGATGCGGCGTTTCGTTGAGTAAGAGTCGCTCTACCGGGCCGATCTATCAACTCGAATAGATCACATTTTGTGATTAACTTCAGTGCATTGAAGGAATCTCAAGCGCCATGGAAGGCCTGTCTGAACGCGCCTATGCCGAACATGCCGGCCTCTCGCGCGGCGGCGTGCAGAAAGCGCGCAAGAACGGGCGGCTCGTGCTTTATGCCGATGGGTCAATCAACGCCGCCGCCTCTGATGCGCGTCGGGGTGGTGCCACCGATCCCGACCAGCAGATGCGCTCGCGCACGGGGCTTGCAGATGGCGCGGGTGGTGGCGTTGGCGGTGGAGCAGCGCTTGGGGGCGGGACCGTTTCCGGTTCTGGTGACACCACCTCCTATTTGAAAGCACGTACGGCGCTCACCGTCTATCAGGCGCAGGAGCGCCAACTCGCGATCCAGAAGAAAAAGGGCGCACTGGTCGATCGCGCACGCGCCGAAACCCTGGTGTTTCGCCTCGCGCGGCAAGAGCGCGATACCTGGGTCACCTGGCCCACCCGTGTGGCTGCGCTGATGGCGGCGCAATTATCCGCAAAGATGGAGGCAGCAACCGGCGAGGCGGTAACGATCGAGACGGCGATCTTGCAAAGGGTGCTGGAAACCCATGTCCGAGAGCAGCTCGACGCCCTGGCCGACCTCAGGGTCGGGCTTGCATGATGAAGGGGAGGATACATCTGATCTGACCGCCGGCCTCGATCTCGCCTTTGATGGGGCCGAGGATATTCTGCGCGCCTGGCGGCGCGGCATGCGCCCTGATCCGGATTTGACAGTGTCCGAATGGGCCGACAAGCACCGCAAGCTCTCCTCGCGGGCTTCGGCTGAACCCGGTCAATACCGCACGGCGCGGACACCCTATCTGCGCGAGATCATGGATGCGCTGTCGCCCAGCCACCCGGCACAGCGGATCAGCTTCATGAAAGCCGCGCAGGTTGGCGCGACAGAGGCAGGCAACAACTGGATCGGTTTCGTGATCCATCACGCACCGGGGCCGATGCTTGCGGTGCTGCCGACAGTGGAGATGGCCAAACGCTCATCGCGCGGCCGGATTGATCCGCTCATCGAAGAAAGCCCGGCGCTGAAAGAGCGCGTACAACCGGCGCGCTCGCGCGACGCGGGTAACTCGATGCTCTCGAAAGAGTTCCCGGGCGGCATTCTGGTGCTGACCGGCGCGAACTCGGCGACGGGTCTGCGCTCGATGCCCGCGCGCTATGTGTTTTTGGATGAGGTCGATGCCTATCCGGCCTCAGCCGATGAAGAAGGCGATCCGGTCACTTTGGCGGAAGCGCGCACCACCACCTTTGCGCATCGGCGCAAAGTGTTCATGGTCTCAACCCCGACCATTCGAGGGCTGAGCCGGATTGAACGCGAGTTCGAAGCAAGCGATCAGCGCCGCTATTTTGTGCCCTGCCCCCATTGTGGGGCGATGCAATGGCTGCAGTTCGAGCGCCTGCGTTGGGACAAAGGCCGCCCCGAAACGGCAGCCTATGCCTGCGCGGGCTGTGAGCGGCTGATTGCCGAGCACCACAAGACGGAAATGTTGGCGCGGGGCGAATGGCGGGCGACGGCCACTTCGGCCGATCCGACGGCAATCGGCTTCCACATGTCTGCCCTCTATTCGCCGATCGGCTGGAAAAGTTGGGAGCAGATTGCGCGCGAATGGCTGGCCGCCCAGGGCTCGGACGAGATGCTGCGCGCGGCGCGCAACACAATCCTCGGCGAGACCTGGGTTGAAAGCGGCGATGCGCCCGAATGGCAGCGGCTGGCGGATCGGCGCGAGGCCTTTGCCGCGCAAATCCCGATGGGTGGGCTCTTCCTCACCGCCGGGGCTGATGTGCAGAAAGACCGCATCGAGGTCGATGTCTGGGCCTGGGGCCGAGGCCTTCAAAGCTGGCTCGTCGATCACATTGTCATTCCGGGTGGGCCGGATGATCCGGCCTGCTGGGCCAAGCTCACGGCCCTTCTGGGGCAGACCTGGCTGCATGAACAGGGCGCGGTCATGCCGCTCGCGAAACTCGCCATCGACACCGGCTATGAAACCTCTGCCGTTTACGCCTGGGCGCGGGCGCAGGGGATTGCGCAGGTGGCCTCGGTCAAAGGCTTGGAAGGCTTCAACCGCGCCACACCCGTCTCGGGGCCGACCTTCGTTGATGCGACGGGCAATGGGCGCAAGCTCAAACGCGGCGCGCGGCTCTGGACGGTCGCCACCGCCACCTTCAAGGCGGAGACCTATCGGTACTTGCGCCTCGAGCGCCCCTCGGACGAGGACCGGGCGCTCGGCGTGCCGATGCCTGCGGGCACGATCCATCTGCCCGACTGGGCGGACAGCGAATGGCTGAAGCAGCTCGTGGCCGAGCAGCTGGTCACGATCCGCGACCGGCGCGGTTACGCCCGCCAGGAATGGCAAAAAATGCGCGAGCGGAATGAGGCGCTCGATACCCGCGTTTATGCCCGTGCCGCCGCCTGGATACTTGGCGCTGACCGCTTTGACGAGCGGATGTGGCGTCAGTTGGAGAAGCAAGCAGGCGTGGAAACGGTAGCAAGCGCTCAGAGCGCTGAACCTGAGAAGCCTAACGAACCACAAGCCGGGCGGATCGCCAGCCCCCGGCGACGCGGCTGGAAGATCAGCACCCCGAAATACATGGACTGAAGAATGACCCTCGATGAGTTGAAACTCCGCCTGAGCGCACTGCTGAGCGCGCGCTACAGTGGCACGCGGTCTGTCAGCTATGACGGCAAGACGGTGAGTTACGGCACGGATGCCGAGCTGGCCGCTGCCATTGGGGATGTGGAGCGCCGCATCGCCAAGCTCGAGCGCGGCGCGGGCCGCGTGCTGCGGCCCTATGCCGTGAAAGACCTGTGATGGGGGCCGCGATGAACTGGCGGCAGCGCCTTGGCGCTTTCATTGGTGGCTTTGATGCGGGCCAGCACCATCGCCGCCTGCGCGGGTTCCGCGCGACGCGGGCGCATGTGAATGCGCTCATTGCCGCCTCGGGGCCGGATATCACCGCTCGCGCCCGCTGGCTCGTGCGCAACAATGGCTATGCGGTGAATGCGGTGGAAAGCTGGGCCGCCAATGCCGTGGGCGACGGGATCAAGCCGATCTCGAAGCTTGCAGATGCGACACGCAAGGAAAAGCTGCAACGCCTTTGGCTCGCCTGGACCGATGAGGCGGATGCCGAGGGCTTAACCGATTTCTACGGGCTACAACGCCGCGCCGCGCGCGAGGTGTTTTTGGCAGGCGAAGTGTTCATTCGCATTCGCCCACGGCGTGCCGAGGATGGGCTGACCGTTCCCCTGCAGCTGCAAATGCTGCCCTCCGAAATGCTGCCGCTTCATGAAACGGGTATCGCCGCCAACGGAAATGCTATCCGCCAGGGCATCGAGTTTGATCGCATCGGGCGCCGCGTTGCGTACCATTTCCTGCGCCGCCATCCCGGCGACAGCACCGATCCAGGGCTTGCGGGCGAGATCACCCGCGTGCCGGCCTCCGAGGTCATTCATGTGATCGATCCGGTCGAGGCCGGGCAGCTGCGCGGGGTCTCGAAGCTCGCGCCCGCCATCGTGAAGCTCTTCCTCTTGGATCAGTATGACGATGCGGAACTCGACCGCAAAAAGGTTGCGGCGATGTATGCGATGTTCGTGACCTCCCCCGCCCCGGAAAACCCGCTCGCGCCCTTGGACGATGAAGAGATGCCTGCAGGCGTCGAGATCAGCCCGGGCCAGATCGTGCGACTTGATCCGGGCGAAGATGTGACCGTGGGCCAGCCCGCTGATAGCGGCGCCACCTATGAGCCCTTCCAGTATCGCACACTTTTGCAGATCTCGGCGGCCTTGGGAATTCCCTACCCCTATCTCGCCAATGACATGGTGAAGGGGAACTTCTCGAACTCGCGTCTGGCGCTCATAGAGTTCCGCCGTCGGGTCTCGGCCTGGCAGCATTCGGTCATGGTCTATCAGCTTTGCCGCCCCGTTTACGCGCGCTGGCTGGATCTGGCGGTGCTCTCGGGCGCGCTTGCCCTGCCCGGCTATGAAACGGAACGGCCGCGTATGCTTGCTGCCGATTGGCTCCCCACGAAATGGGACTGGGTCGATCCCTTGAAAGACGCCAATGCCGAAATCGCGCAAATCGAGGCGGGGCTCAAATCCCGCACGCAGGCCATTGCCGAGCGCGGCTATGACGCCGAGCAGGTCGATCGGGAAATTGCGGCCGAGCGATCGCGCGAGGCGGCCCTTGGTCTCGACTTCCGCCGCCCGGGGTCTCCGGCGCAGGGCGCGCAGCAGACTTTGGCCGTGGATTCCCCTGCGGGTGACAGCACGGACCCGCTGGAGAATGGCGCAGATCCGCAAAACCCGGAGGAGCAGCCATGAATTCAGGCTTCGAGCAAGCGCACGTCGCGCAACCGCGCCGCCTTGCGATCAAAGGTGACAAGTTCTTTCGCCCCAACCCGGCGCGCGGCGGCCACGATCATCATGTCGGCAAAGCCGTAACCATCGTTGCGATAGAGCTCGATTGCGAGGCCGAGATCATCGGCGCTCTCGATATAAAGCTCCGTCGCGGCCAGGAGGCCATCGAGTGCTGCAGCAATCTCGACCCGGTTGAACCCATAGGCGCGCTCCAGAACCCAGACGAGTTCGATCAAAACCTCACGGCCCACAAAGCCTTGCGCGGCATCGGACAGGCTATCGATCACCTCAGAGGCGATGCGCGCCTGAGCCGCATCGTCCTGAACCAGATAGCGGACGAGAACATTGGTATCGAGGGCAATCACTTGGTCTCACCCGCCGATGCGGTGGCACCTGCGACGATAGCCGCCTCCATATCGTCCAGTGACACGGGAGGCGTGCCTTTCCGCATCAACGCGCCTTTGAGCTCCTTGACGGAGCGCGCCTTCACTATCCGCACTTCGCCATCGAGGATCACGTAGCGCACCTTATCCCCGCTCGCGAGGTGAAGGGCCGCGCGCACATCCCGCGGCAGGGTGGTCTGCCCTTTGACCGTCACTGTCGATTCCTGCATCGCACAACTCCTTACTTATTTCCATTTCTCCTTACCATATGGCGATCAGAACGGAAACATCAATGAAAGCTTCACCGATGCTGCATGCCCGCATTGCCGCGCGCGCCTTTAACACGCCGCTTCTGGTCGAGCCCTCGAAAGCCATGGCGTTCTTGTCCGGCCTCGGGCCTCGCATCCTGGGGCGGCAGGTTGAGCTTTTGGACGGTGATCTGCCCAATTCCTCCGGCGCGGCCGCCCTGCCCGCCCGCGCGGGTCTATTGGCGGGCGGATTGGGCGACACATATAGCCAGTATGGCGAAGCGCCCTATCCTGTGATTGACGGCATTGCCGTCATCGAGATCTCCGGCGTGCTGATCCACCGCGGCTCGTGGATCGGACAGTCCTCGGGGCAAACGAGTTATGAGGGGATTGCGGCGCAGATCAAGGCGGCGGCCCATGATCCGGCCATTCGGGGCCTTGCATTGGAAATTGACAGTTTTGGCGGCGAAGTCGCGGGTGTTTTTGACCTCGCAGATCGCATTCGTGCAACCCGCTCGAAGAAACCCGTCTGGGCTTTTGTCGCGGAACACGCTTTCTCGGCGGGCTATGCGCTGGCCTCTCAAGCCGACCGGATATTGCTCCCTCGCACGGGGTCCGTCGGCAGTATCGGCGTTCTCGTCATGCACACAGATCTGAGCGGTCAGCTCGATCAGGACGGCGTCGGCGTGACGCTGATCCATTCGGGCCGCCACAAAGTTGATGGCAATCCTTATGCGCCGCTCCCGGATGCTGTGCGGGGTGACATCCAGCGCGAAATCGATGCGCTGCGGCTGCTCTTTTCTGAGACCGTAACCGCCGGCCGCGGGAGCAGGCTCTCCCAGGAAGCAGCGCTCGCTACAGAGGCCGCCACCTATCGCGGGGTGGACGCTATCGCCGCAGGCCTTGCCGATGAGGTCACCGATCTCGCGCAGGGGTTTGCGCGCTTTCGCCAGACCCTCACCGCCTCTGGCTCTCTCTCCCCCCATCCCCTGCGCGCTCCACGCGCGTCCCTTCCCCATCCCGAACAGGAGGCATGCATGGCCACCGACACCGACCCGACTGAAACCCCCGACGCACCCGATGCCGAAACGGACGTGCCTTCCCCGGATGCGCCCGAAGGTCCCGATATCGAGATCATCGAGGAGGAGGCACCCGCCCCCGCTCCGGCAGCATCGGCGGCCCCAACCGCATCCGCGCGCTCGCCTGGCACATTGGCAGAGCTTTCAGAAAACCTGCGAGAGGCGGCGGCGGAAATCGCAGACATTGCGGCCCAGGCTGGCCGCCTCGGGGTTCCCATTGATGCGGCCAAGGCGCTCCGCGAAGGCACCGCCCCCGAGGCCCTGCGCAAGCTGGTGCTCTCCCGCGCGGCGGCTGCGGCCGATGCGCGCGATATCATCGCTGCTCCCCCTTCACCCGTTTTGCCCAAATCTACGGAAAGCCCGATTGTGGCTGCCGCTAAACGCGCTGCCTCAGGTGCGAAGATCTAAAGCCCTATCCTTCGCACCCGACTGATCCCCCGCCGCTCCTTCCCGGCGGGGGATTTCTTTTTGCCCCCATCTTCGGAGATATCCCATGTCCGTGCTGACCCAACCGCCCACTATGGGCGATGTGCTCAAATACGAGCTCAATCCCAACTTCACCCGCGAACCCGTCACGCTTCTGGCAGGAACGGCCTATCCGGTCGGCGCTGTCCTTGGCCGCATCACCGCCAGCGGCAAGCTGAAACTCAGCGCGGCCACCGGCACGGACGGTGCGCAAACCGCTGCGGGGGTTCTCCTCTACGCCGTTGATGCGACCGCCGCTGATGCGACCGGTATCGTTCTCGTGCGCGGTCCCGCCCTCGTCTCGAAAGCCACCCTCGTGTTTGACGCCAGCGTCGATGATGCCACCAAGACGGCGGCCAAGCATGCCCAGCTTACCGCCCTCGGTATCATTCCGCGCGATCCTGCCTGATCTGCCTTGATCGGGCTGCCCCATCCCCCTCTTTCTCCGGAGTTTCCCCATGACCCTCACCCGCAACCCGTTTGACGCGGGCGGCTATTCGCTCGCCGAGATGACGCAGGCGATCAATATCCTGCCCAATCTCTACACCCGCCTCGGCCAGATCGGCCTGTTCCGCTTTGAGGGCGTCACGCAGCGCTCGATCGTGATCGAGCAACGTGAAGGCGTTCTGAGCCTTCTGCCCTCAGTGCCGCTTGGCGCGCCCTCCACGGTCGGCACGCGAGAGGCGCGTTCGATGCGGAGCTTCGCGCTCCCATGGATTCCGCATGACGATGTCATCCTGCCCGCCGACATCCAAGGCATGCCGGCGCTTGGGGTCTCGGATGCTGCCGATCCTTTGGTCGAGGTGATGAACCGCAAGCTGACGCTGATGCGCCGCAAGCATGCCCAAACCCGCGAATATATGGAGATGAATGCGCTGCGCGGCATTGTGAAGGATGGTGCGGGCACGACGCTTTACAATTACTTCACCGAGTTCGGCCTCGAGCAGATCTCCGTCGACTTCGTTTTTGGCACAGCCGGCACCAATGTGCAGGGCAAGGTTCGCAGTGTCCTTCGTGCCATTGAGGACAATCTCCTTGGCGAAACCATGACCACGGCCCACGCGCTGGTCAGTTCCGAGTTCTTCGACAAACTGATCAGCCACCCAAAAACCGAAGACGCCTATAAGTTCTTCTCGGCGACCGGCGGTCAGCCTTTGCGCGAGGATATGCGCCGTGCTTTCCCCTTCGCGGGCATTCTCTTCGAGGAGTACAACGGCTCGGTCACGCTCTCGAACGGTGCATCGGAGCGGTTGATCCCTGCAGGCGAAGGTATCGCCTTCCCGATGGGGACCTTTGACACCTTCACCACCTATGGCGGGCCGGCGAACCTGCTTGAGGCTGCAAACACCGTGGGCCTGCCGCTTTATGCGCGCCAGTTCCTCGATGCCAAGGGCCGTTGGATCGATCTGATGACCGAGGCCTCGATCCTGCCGGTAAACAAGCGGCCCCGCCTTGCGATCCGGCTCTTCAGCTCGAACTGAGGGCCGTCGCACAATGACGGCCTTCGCCGTAGCCCTTGATCTGCTCTTTGCCGACCCGAACCTTGCCCATGAGGCTTGGCATCGGGACAGCGAGGGGCAGTTCACCCGCCTTCGCATCATTTTGCGGCGCAATGACGATGTGACCGAGTTTGGCGCCGCGCGGCTCTGGTCGGAGACGTTTCGGTTTGATGTGCGGGTGGCGGAACTGCCCGCACCGCGCCCGGATGAGCAGATCCTCTTTGGCGATGAGACCTTCCTTATTCAGGGCGAACCGGTCCGAGATCGCGAGCGGCTGATCTGGACCATTGAGGCCACACCCGCATGAAGCTTGGGCTTGAGGTCACGGGCGACATTGTCGGCGCGATGCGGGCGGAAGTGCTTGCCGGCGAAAAGGCGGTCACCGCAGCGATGCGCGAGGCGGGAAACAGCCTCAAGACTGCCTGGCGCAGCCAGATCACGCAGGCGGGGTTGGGAAATCGCCTTGCGAATACGATCCGGGCACGGAGCTTCCCGACACAGGGTGAAAGTCTGGAGGCTGCCGCGCTCGTTTGGTCGAAAGCTCCGGTCATTATCGGCGCGCATGACACTGGGCCGCTCATTCGCTCAAAGGATGGGTTTTGGCTTGCCATCCCCACGGTGGCGGCCGGAAAAGGTCTGGGCGGCAAGGCGCTCTCCCCCGGAGACTGGGAACGCCGCCGTGGGCTGCGGTTGCGGTTTGTTTATCGACGCAATGGGACGAGCCTTCTGGTGGCCGAGGGGCGGCTCAACAGTCGGGGGCTGGGTGTGGCGTCGCGCTCAAAGACCGGGCGCGGCAAATCCACCGTGCCGATCTTTTTGCTGGTGCCGCAGGTGAAGCTTTCGAAACGGCTGGACCTCGCGCGGGATGCCGAGCGGGCGCAGGCGGCGGTGCCAGGGTTGATTGTCGCGAAATGGGTAGCGGGGAAGCTGGGATGACCGGCCGCCTCAGTACCCCACTTCTCGTTGGTGTCGCACAGCCAAGATCACCGCTGTGTCTGCGTCTAGCCGGTAAAGCGCGACATAGCCGCTACCACCGAAGGTGATGAACCATTCCCGAAACTCCGGGTCCATATCTTCCATGGGCCGCCCTGCCCCCGGCTGATCGCGCAGGATTTGCATCCCTTCGCGGATGGATTTGGCGGCCCGACGCGCGGCATCTGGGTTTTTCTCGGCCAGAAACTTATAAAGTCGCTCCACATCCCGCAGCGCGGCGGGCAACCAGATCAGTTGTGGCATTCAGGAACGACTGCCTCTTCACCGGCTTCAAGCTTTGCAAGCCAGGCATCCGCTTCGTCATGGGTCACATGCTGACCCGTGGCTTGATACTCCTGCCAGGCTGCAAGCCCGGCTTGGCGAAACGCCTCGCGTTGTTCTTCGCGGGTGATATACTGCGCAACCGCTTCGCGCAGCATCCAATGCGTCGAACGATCCCGCGCATCTGCAAGCCGCTTCAGACGGTCTCGCGTTTCCTGATCGAGCTTCACGGCAATGGGGCGCACAGCATTCATGGGGTGAGTCCTTGTGAGTATTCACAGGTATTACCCTAACAGTTTTACGCCCTTCGCAATAGTCACAATATCGCACGGCCCGTCATGCCCAGCACCCGCGAAACCATCCTCACCGCCCTGGCGGACCTCTTGCGCACGATCTCGTCTGTACCAGTCCTGCGCGGAGAGATTTTGCCCGAACGCATCCCGCCGGCCGGCCTGCTGATCTTGCGCGACGGAAATCCGGGCGAGCCTGGCGTGACGTTGTCGCCGCTGACCTACCATTACCAGCACCGAGCGGAGGTGGAGGTAATTGTGCAATCGGCGACTGGGCGAGACGGCATCTTCGACGCGCTGATCTCGCAGATTGGCGCGGTGATTGCGGTGGATCGGACGCTCGGCGGGCGCTGCGACTGGATTGAAGCCGAAGCCCCGCAACCCGTCGATCTGCCCGTTGAGGGCGGGGCCAGTCTGAAGGCCGGGATGGTAACGATCATCTTGCACTACGCAAGCGAGGCGCCGCTCGGCTAGCCATAGAGGCGCTTTACCGATTGGGGTTGTTACCCAAGAGCCAAAGCATAAGACAGGCGAATATCGGTGAACACATCAGGCTGACCAAAACCCAGCCAACTGAGCTCCGTCCGCGTTTCGCGGCCATCTCAGATGGCAGCAAGATGTAGAGCCAGAGGGTGAAATATATCGCGATCAGGCCGAACACGAGCATAAACAGGATGGACACTGCATCACCGGCCATCAAATGCCTCTCAAAGTTGCGCGCGATAGAACCTTCGGGCACCGCAAGACAAACGGCTTCCGCCCTTAAGATATGGGCATGAGCAGACCTCTTCCCAAGACTTAGCCCGTTCAGACCATCTCAGGAGTTAAAACATGGCACGAGCCCAAGGGGCGCGGGCGCAGATGGCGCTTGCGTTCGAGACGAATTATGGCACGCCGCCCGCGAGCGGCTACACCAAGATGCCCTTTGCGAGCACGACGCTGGGGGCGGAACAACCGCTGCAAACCTCGGAACTGCTGGGCTACGGCCGTGATCCACAGACGCCGATCAAGGACGCGGTGACGGCAGACGGCGATGTCGTCGTGCCCATTGATGCCGAGGCCTTTGGCTTTTGGCTCAAGGCAGCTTTTGGCGCACCCACGACCACCGGCGCGGAGGCGCCCTACAGCCACGAATTCCACTCGGGGAGTTGGTCGCTCCCCAGCTTCTCGGTGGAAACGGCGATGCCCGAGGTGCCGCGTTTTGCGATGTATGCGGGCTGCATGGTGGATTCCTTGAGCTGGCAAATGGGGCGCTCGGGGCTTTTGACCGCCACGGCAAGCATCGTCGCGCAGGGCGAAAGCATCGCCACGGTGACGGCGGCGGGAACTCCCGCCGATATTGCGCTCCAGCGCTTTGGCCACTTCAACGGCACGATCACGCGCAATGGCGCGAATATCGGCAATGTCGTCTCGGCCGACATCAAATACACCAACACGCTCGACCGTGTTGAAACCATCCGCGCGGATGGCAAGATCGATGGCGCCGATCCGTCGATTGCGGCACTGACCGGCAATGTTGTTGTCCGCTTCGCCGATCAGACGCTGGTGACCCAGGCGATCAACGGCGAGGCCTGCGAGCTGGAGTTCTCCTACACTCTGCCGACAGGCGAGACCCTGACCCTGACTGCCCATGCGGTCTATCTGCCGCGCCCCCGGATCGAGATCTCCGGGCCGCAAGGTGTACAGGCGACCTTTGACTGGCAGGCCGCCAGTGATCCGGTCGTCGGCCGGATGTGCACTGTCACCCTCACCAATTCCCGCGAGGCTTACTGAATATGCTCCGACTGAACCTCTCCACCGAGCCGCGCTGGCTCGATCTTGGCCATGGCGTGCGTCTGCTGGTTGCGCCGCTCACCACCGCTGTGATGCTGGCGGCGCGCAGCGACCCGGCGATTGTGGCGGCCACGGCAGATGCTGGGGGTGACTCGGCCCAATCCAACGACGACCTAGCCCGTATCGTGGCGAAAGCGGTGGCCAAAATCACCGTGAAGGACTGGGAGGGCGTCGGCGACGATGACGGCAACGCACTGCCTCTCACCCCCGAGGGCATTGATGCGCTGTTGGAACTCTGGCCGATCTTCGAGGCCTTCCAGAGCAACTACATCGCCGGGGCCCTCATTCTGGACGCAGAAAAAAACGCCTGATCGCTCTCGCCGAGTGGGAGTTCGGCGGGGGCGACGACTATTGCGCGGCGTGTTCCTCTACGTGCTCGGATTGCCCGAGGCTCGTGAACGCGCCGCAGACCTTTGAGGGCTGGCAGGTCTGGGACCTTGTCCAGCGCCTCGGCGGGCAGTTGCGTATCACGGGTGGCTTGGGCGGTGGCGCGGTCATCGGTTGGGATATGGCGGCGGCGCTGCAACTGGGCGCCGCACTCGGACTTTCCCCACTTTGTCTCGCGGAACTTTTGCCGCCGATCGAGGCGGTGATGGTGCGTAAGATCAGTGAAGAGATGCAGGCCGGGTCCGGCCTCACCTGACCTCGTTCCCGATGGAAACGAGGTGAACCCGAAGGACTTAAGCCCCATGTCGACGAAACAAGTCTCTGTCCGGCTTTCCGCCACAGGTGGCCGGCAAGTGCGTGCGGAACTGGAAGGCGTGGGCGAAGCTGGCGCGCGCGGTTTTGGCCATCTCTCGCGCGAAATGACCGAGGCGAATACGCGGATGGCGGCCTTTGCCCGGAAGGCGAAGATTGCCGCCACCGCTGCGGCCATGGCGCTGGCGGGCTCGGTTTTGGCGATGACGCGCTCCACGGCCGAGGCAGCGAATGAGATATCCCAACTCAGCCAAGTTGCTAATGCCGCTCCGGAGGTGTTTCAACGCTGGTCGGCCGCCTCTTCAACGGTTGGCATCGAGCAGGAAAAACTCGCCGATATCCTGAAGGATGTGAACGACCGGGTGGGCGACTTTCTGCAAACGGGCGGCGGCCCGATGAAAGACTTCTTTGAGAACATCGCGCCGAAAGTGGGCGTGACGGCAAAGGAGTTTGCGCGGCTTTCGGGCCCAGAAGCGCTGCAACTTTACGTCTCAAGCCTCGAAAAGGCGGGCGCCAATCAACAGGAGATGACCTTCTATCTCGAGGCCATGGCATCAGACGCGACGAAACTCGTACCGCTGTTGCAAAACGGCGGCGCGGAAATGTCCCGCCTTGGCGCGCAGGCGCAAAATCTGGGCGCAGTCCTCGACAGCAAAGCTATTGCCGCACTGAAGCGCTCTGAGCTTGCGATGCTGAGCATCGGCCAGGTGTTCACCGGCGTGCGCAACCGGATTGCGGTGGCCTTTGCCCCCACCTTGGAAGCTGTGGCGAAGGCCTTTGTTTCGCTGGCGTCCAGCGCCAGCCCGCTCAGCCGCGCGTTCAATGCGGTGCTTGCGAACCTTGATCGCCTCGCGATTTATGCCGGTACCTTCGCCACCTTTCTGGCAGGCCGCTGGGTCGCTGCGATGGCGGTGGCGGCGCTCTCGGTGCGCAGCTTTGCTCTCACGCTGGTCGCGCTGAAAGGCGCACTCATTCGCACCGGCATCGGCGCGCTGATCGTCGGCGCGGGAGAATTGGTCTATTGGTTCACCCGGCTTTCAGCCCATGTGGGTGGCTTCGGTGCCGCCCTTGCCCTTCTTCGCGATGCCGCCGTGGACATCTGGAGCCGCATTGCCATGAGCGCGCGGGCGTCTTGGGCTACTGTCGAGGCGGGCTGGGCGAAGATGCAGGCCGGGATTTATGACGCCCTGAAGGGCGCGTCGGATGCGGTGATGGGCTGGGTCAATCACACGCTCGGGGCCTTCCAGGGCAGCGTGGACGCCATCGCGGTGATCTGGGGCAAGCTGCCTGCCGTGCTGGGCGATCTGATGATCCAGAGCGCCAACAGCGTCATTGGCGGGGTGGAGAGCCTCCTCAACGGCGTTATCGACCGGATCAACAGCTTTATCGGCACGGTAAATGACGTGCTCGCGAAACTCCCCGACTGGGCACAGGGCGATTGGTCGAAAATAGATCCTGTCGGCAAAATGAATCTGCCCGATCTCACCAACCCGCTTGCGGGGGCCGCAAGTGATGCGGGCAGTGCGGCGGCGGAAGCCTTCCAGAAGGCTTTTGCCAAGATCACCATCGAGAACCCGGACCTCTTTGCAGGGATGTCGGAGGAAGCCCGCGCCCGCGCGGCGGCTTATGCGGAAGCGGCAGGCATGCTCTCGGAGGCCGCAGCTCAGCCCTTGACGGCGTGGGAGGCATTGAAGGCGGCCGTGATGGGAACGGGGGATCAGGGGGCTGCGGCTCTTGATGACGCCAGCGGAGCGGCCGATCGTCTGCGCGAGGCTTTGGGTGGGGCGGGCAATGCTGGCAAAGACGCCAAAGACAAAATCCTGATGGGCTTTGCCGCCGTCACGAAGTCGCTCAGCGACTACGCGAAAGATGCGCTCAATTGGGGCAAGGGCCTCGGCGAAACCTTGACCGGGGCTTTCCAGGGCGCGGAGAGCGCGTTTCGGAGTTTTGTCGAAACCGGCAAGCTCGACTTCAAAGGGCTTGTCCGCTCGATCCTGACCGATCTGGCGGTGCTCGCCTTCAAGCGCGCGGTGCTCGGACCCCTCGCGTCCGCGCTCTCTGGCATCTTCGGCGGCGGATCAGTCTCGGCTGCGGTCGCACATACGGGCGCCATTGTCGGGCTTTCGGGGCAAAGCCGGTCGGTTCCAACCGGGGTCTTTGCCTCCGCACCTCGTATGCACACGGGCGGATGGGCGGGGCTCAGGCCCGATGAGGTGCCGGCGATTTTGCAACGCGGCGAGCGCGTGCTCTCGCGACGTGAAGCCGCTGGCTTTGGCGCGGGTTCGGGGGCTGTGCCGAGCGTCACGGTGAGCATTGATGCGCGCGGTGCGCAAATGGGTGTGGCGGAGCAGATTGATGCGAAACTGCGCGCGGCCATTCCGGAGATTGCGCGGATTGCCAAACAAAGCGTTGCCGACGGGCGGCGGCGCGGTCAGGCGATCTGAGCGTGCAGAATATGACAATACCCGTTTTACCTTTGACGCTCGTGTCCTCGCTGGAACGCCGCCTCGTCACTTCGGTCGCGGAGGCGCGCTCGCCTTTCACCGGCACGGCACAAATCCAAGATTGGGGCGCATCCTGGTGGGAATACCAGTTTGAGATGGCAGTGACCCAAGGGGCGAAGGCCCGACGGCTTTCAGCCTTTTTTGCGTCGTTTGGCGGGTTGCGGGGGCGGTTTCTGTTTCCGGACCCGTCGATTATGGTGCCGCTTGGCACGGGTGATCCTTACGTGACCGAAGCACAGATAGCCGGCGCCTCGACCCTGCGCACAGCGGGATGGGGACTTGGCCTGCAGGCGGGCGACTTCTTCCAGCTGGGCTCGGCGGAAACCACGCGGCTTTATCAGCTGGTTGAGGATGTCGTGCCAGTGGGGTCTGAAGCCACGCTCACCTTCGTGCCGCCGCTGCGCGCCTCCGTTCCCGTGGGCACACAGTTGGGGTTGACTGCGCCGTCGGTGCTGTTGCGCCTCACGGCCCCCGTGCCGACGGTGATTGGCCGCGCCGATCAGCACCGTTTTACGATCTCCGCAAGAGAGGCGCTTTGATGAGCCGTGACATCACCGCCGCCTTTGCCGCGGCGCTCGCTGATCAGCACCTGCGCCCGGTGATCTTCTTTGAGGGGCAGTTTGCCACGGGCTGGGTGCGGATATGGTCGGGCTTGGGCGAGATCAGTTGGAACGGCGAGACCTGGTCCGGGGCGGGATCGCTTCTGGGCCTCGGCTCCATCGATGAAAGCGGTGAGGTCGTCGCGGGCGGCACCGCTGTTTCGCTCTCAGGCGTGCCGCTCGATCTCGTGCAAATGGCCATCGAGGAGGCGCGTCAGGGCCTGCCGGGGCGGATCTGGCTTGGTCTTTTGGCTGAGGACGGCAGCATCATCGCTGATCCCGTGCAGGCGTTTTCTGGCCGCCTCGATGTTCCGGAAATCAAGGATGACGCCACGACTTGCACAATCACGATCAGCTATGAAAGCAGGCTGATCGATCTGACCGTCGCGCGCTCTTGGCGCTACACCCATGAAAGCCAGCAGGTGCTCTTCCCCGGTGATCTCGGCTTTGAATATGTGACGGCCATTCAGGATCGCGAGATTACTTGGGGGCGTGGGTGATGCTCCTTCGCGTTGAAAATTGGGAACGCCTGCTTGCTGAGGCAATTGAGGCCGCCCGCTTGCGCCCCTTCGCTTGGGGCATCCACGACTGTCCGACCTTCGCATTTGAGACCCGCACCACTCTGACGGGCGGCGACGACACCGCCGCCCTCTGGCGGGGCCGCTACAGCACGGCACTTGGCGGTGAGCGCGTGATGCGCCGCCTTGGTTGGACCTCGCTTGAAGATATGGGCCGGGCCTTGCTTGGCGACCCACGCGCCTCTGTGCTCCTTGCGGGCCGCGGCGACATTGTCCTCGCCGATACGGGCCTGGGCTTTGGCATCTGCGTGGGGGCCTCCGCCGTCGGCATGGCACCCGCTGGTCTCGTGGCAGTCCCGCTTACCTCCTGTCGGCTCGCCTGGGCCGTTTAACACCGAACCGACCACATCCTTTGTCTCTCCAACCCGGATACTCCGATGCCCTTCATCGTCTCTGCTGTGACGGCCGTCGCAACCTGGGTCAGCGCCACCCTGGCGGCGGGGGGCATTGCGGCGGCGCTTTTGCGCATCGGTGGCACGCTGCTTCTCTCCTATGCGGCGCAGGCGCTGATGCCGAAACCGCAGACGACGCTCGCGAACCGCACAGTGACGATCCGCGAGCCGGTGGTGCCGCGTGATCTGGTTTATGGCCGCACCCGCAAAGGCGGGGTCATTGTATTCCTGAACGCCTCGGGGGCGGACAACAAATACCTCGATCTGGTGATCGTGCTCGCCACCCACCGCGTCAAATCCATCGGCGCGATCTATTTTGAGGGCGAAATGGCCCTTGATGCGGCAGGCGTCGCGCAAGGCCGATGGGCGGGAAAGGTTGCTGTTGAAAAACGCCTCGGCGCCACAGATCAAACCGCGTTCTCCGGCCTCATGGCGGCGCTGCCCGACAAATGGTCCGAAAACCATTGCCTGAGGGGCTGCGCGGCGATCTGGCTCCGGCTCACCTATGATCAGGATGCCTATCCCGGCGGCATTCCGAACATCACGGTTGATCTCGAGGGTAAGGACGATATCTGGGACCCACGGACGCAAACCACCGGCTATTCCGAAAACCCCGCGCTTTGCCTTGCGGATTACATGGCAAACAGCACCTGGGGGATTGGCGCGGGGATCGGCCAGCCGGACGGGATCGACGAATTGTCGCTCGTTGCGGCGGCGAACATCTGTGACGAGACTGTCCCCTTGGCCAGCGGTGGGTCAGAGCCGCGCTATGCCTGCAACGGGGTGATCTCGCTGGGGGAAGCGCCAAAGACCATCATCGAGGGGTTGCTCTCAAGTTCTGCCGGGCGCTGTGCGGTCTCGGGCGGGTCCTGGCGCATCCATGCCGGGGCTTGGGCCCCGCCCACGGTTGCGCTGACCTCGGATCATGTGCGCGAGGGCGGGCTGACCTTGGCGACGCGGGTGACGATGTCGTCGAACTTCAACGGGGTGCGGGGCCAGTTCGTGAGCCCCGAGAACGATTGGCAACCCGATGACTTCCCGGCCTATGCGTCCGAGGTCTATGTGGCTGAGGATGGCGGTGAGCCGAAATGGCGCGATATCTCACTGCCCTTCACGATCTCGGCGTCGATGGCGCAGCGGCTCGCAAAAATTGAACTTGAGCGTGCGCGGCGGCAAATGACGGTGCGGCTCTCGGGCAAGCTCTCGGCTTGGGCGGCAACAGTGGGCGATGTGGTGACACTCTCCTATGCCCGCTGGGGCTTTGCCGCGAAACCCTTCGAGGTCCATGGGGTCAGCCTTGATTTAACGGCCTCGGACGACGGCGCGCTATTGTTGCCGGAACTCGTGCTGCGCGAGACCTCGCCCTTGGTCTACGACTGGTCGGCCTCTGAGGAGCAGATTTATGCGGCGGCCCCAAGGACCGTGCTGCCAAATCCTCATGACATTCCAGCCCCCGGCGCGCCGCAGGTCACCGAGGAGCTCTATGTCACCCGCGATGGCGGTGGGCTGAAGGTTCTGGCGAAGGTCGCATGGGAGGCGGCACCGTCGGGATTTGTCGCGGCCTATCAGCTGCAAGGCAGACTTTCTGGCGCGGCTGACTGGATCGACTATGGCCGCACCGATGGCTCCACACTGGAAATCCGCGACATCGCGCCAGGGACTTGGGCCTTCCGCGTCAAAGCCATCTCGGTTCTGGGTGTTTCCTCGCCTTGGCAGGAAACCCAGGCCGAAATCCTCGGCCTGACCGCCCCACCGGCGCAGCTTGAGAATGTGACCCTGCAAACGGCAGGTGGGCTGGCGATCCTCAAATGGACGCGGTCGGCCGATCCCGATGTGCGCGTGGGCGGCAACATCGTGATCCGGCACTCAAAGGAAGTGACGGCCACTTGGGCCGACAGCTATTCGATGGACCGGGTCTCGGGCGGTGAGGCGATTGCGGTCGTGCCCTTGAAACCCGGCACCTACCTGGTGCGCGCCGAAGACAGTGGCGGGCGCGCGGGGCCAGAAGTGCGGGTCGCCACCAAGGGCGCGCAGGTGCTGGCCTTCTCGACGCTGGCCTATTTGCAGGCCGATCCGGGCTTTCTCGGCGATAAGGTCGGGGTTGAAGTCACGGGCGCAAACCTGACGCTCGCCACCACGATTGATGCAAGTGGCATCCCGCAGGTTGCGGCGCTGGAGGGGGCCTACGGCTTCGCTTCCGGGCTCGACCTCGGTGCTGTGAAACGCGTGCGGCTCCGTTCCGAGATTGGCGTGGCCGCGCTGGCGCTGAATGACCGGATCGATGCGAGGACAGCGGTGATGGACAGCTGGGCCGATTTTGATGGCTCCGCCGGCGCAGAAATCGATGTGCTTTTTGAAATCCGCGAAACCGATGACGATCCGAATGGGGTGCCGACCTGGGGACCCTGGGGCCGTCTCGACAATCACGAGATCGAGGCGCGTGCGATTGAGGCGCGGGCGTTTCTCACGACGAAAGATGCGTCTTACACGCCCATCGTCTCACAACTGCGGCTTTATGCCGATGAGGTGGCCTGATGGCGCAGACGTCGAGTTTTACCATTGCCAATGATGCAGGCGCCGCCGTGCGCGCGCGGATCAACGAGGTGATCGCGGCGCTGGCCTCGGCCAATGCCGGGGCTTCAGCACCGACGGCCACGGTCGCGGGCATGCTCTGGCTGGATACCTCCGCTTCTCCGCCGGTTTTGCGCCGAAGGAACGCGACCAACACAGGCTGGGAGGTGCTCCTCGATGCGGGCGGCAATCTTGCGGGGCTTGCGAACACCGCCGTGGCGCGTACGAACCTTGGCCTTGGCTCAATGGCCACAAAATCTGCCGCCGACTACGACTCCGCGATTGCGGCAAAAGCGGCGCTCACTGGCGCCACCTTCACTGGCGTGGTGACGGCGCCGAACTTTGTCTCCTCCTCAGACGCGCGGCTCAAATCTGACATCACCACGATCACCGATGCGCTGACCATGGTCGGCGCGCTGCGTGGCGTGCGCTTCACCATGGATGGGGAGCGCCAGATTGGCGTCATCGCGCAGGAGGTCGCGGCAGTGCTGCCCGAGGTGGTGCGGGCAGATGCGCAGACCGGCCAACTCTCGGTGGCTTACGGCAATATCGTGGGTCTCTTGATCGAGGCCGTGAAGGAACTGGGCGCCCGCGTGGCGGTTTTGGAAGGACAAATGCCATGAATGACGCCGACGGCTTTATCGACACGATCAACGCGTTTTTTGGTGGGGCGCTCACCACCCTGATTGGCGCTTTTACCGGACGGCTGATGTGGCACTCAAGCGAGGTGAAGCTTGGCCGGCGCAAGTTCTTTGGCAAGGAGCTTCTCTGGGAGGTGCCGATTGCCATTGGCATGGCGCTCATCGGCGATGCGGCGGCCCGCTACATCGGCCTCACCCAACCCGTCTCGACCGGATTTGTTGCGACGCTCGCCTATCTGGGCCCGCGCGGGGCCGAGGCGCTGCTCTGCGGCTGGCTCGGGCGGCGGAAGTAATGCCGGCCATCAATGTCGGGCGCGCGGGCCGACTATGCGCACGAGCTGTGCGCGCGCCGCCGTGTTTTATCCCAGCCCGCCGCCCTGAACATCCTTATCGCCGCTCCCTTTGGGGCGGCGTTTTGCTTTGCAGGAGAAACGAATGACCCCCTATGACATTGCGCAAGGCTATATCGGCACGACCGAAGCCCCGGGCGCGGCTGACAATCCCAAAATCCTCGCGATGTATGCCTCGATTGGACAGGACTGGGTGGAGCATGACGAGGTTGCCTGGTGCGCGGCCTTTGTCGGCCATTGCTTGGAAAAAGCTGGCATCCGTTCCACCCGTAAACTCAACGCGCGCTCCTATCTCGATTGGGGCATCCGGGTGGAGCTTTCTGAGGCGCAGCCCGGCGACATCGTGGTGTTCCGGCGTGGCAGCTCTGCCTGGCAAGGCCATGTTGGCTTCCTCAAAGCGCAAAGCGGGGCCTCGATCGAGGTGCTTGGTGGCAATCAGGGAGATGCGGTGAATATTCGCCGGTTCTCTGCGACCAAATTGCTTGGCATACGTCGCACGGGGAATGTGGCGCCGCGCGTAGAAATGTCCATCACCGACGTTCAGCGTCGGTTGAAAGCCTTGGGCTATCACGAGGTGGGCGCGGTGGATGGCAAGATCGGTCCGCGCACCGAAGCGGCGATCCTGGCCTTCCGCAATGACAATGACTTGCCGCGGGTGCCGGTGATTGATGTGGCGCTGACGGACGCGCTCCGTGCGGCCAAACCGCGTGTCGTTGCCCCGGAGCGCGCGACAGGGAAACCACAAGGCTCGCGCATTCTGGCGGCCTCAACAGCACAGATCGGCTTGGGAGCGATCGGGGCGGCGGGCTCTGTTGCCAGCCAAATCGCCCCGGCGCTCGCGGAGGCAGAGCAGGCGCGCGACGTAGCGGGGCGGTTCTTCTCGTTGATTGGACTGCAGAGTTGGCTCGCCTCCGCGCTGCCCTGGATCGGGGCGGCCTGCTTTCTGGGCATTCTTTTCTATGCCCTGCACGCGCGTGCCGCCCGGATTGACGATCACCGCTCGGGGAAAACGCCATGATCGCGCTCGTCACTCGCCTCATAGCGGCAATCGGACGTCGGGTTGCCCTCTGGGGAGCGCTCGCTCTCGGTCTTCTTATCGCGCTGCGTGTGGCCGCCCGGCGGGGCCGCCATGCCGCTGAAGCGGACTTTGCCATCCGTGCTGCCGAGGCCCGCGTGCGAGCGCTGCAAACATCAAAGGACATCCGCCATGAGGTTCAAATCACTGACCGCGCTGATCTTGAGCGCCGGGCTGATCGCTGGATGCGGGATTAACCCGCGGGGTTTGCACGCCGATTGCGACTGGGCCGAGCCCATTCGACCATCGCGCCAGGATCAGCTGAGTGAGAGCACGCTTCGGCAGATCGTGGCGCATAACGAAATCGGCGCGCGGCTTTGCGGGTGGGTGCCCTAAGCGATGTTCAATGCAGCTTGGCCGCTTCCGGGTGGGGAAGCTCGGGGCGAGTTGCAAAGAGGATAGTCGCAACGCAATTCGGAATCATATCCGGGGCTTCGCGATCAAGCTCATCGATCTCTTCGTCGCTGAAATTGCTCTCCCCATCGGCGAGGTCTTGCAGCGCCATGAGAAAAATCATCGCGCTTTGCGTCTCTTCGTCGGCCCGCTCCAAAAGAGCCTGCCAAGCATCAGGCCGCAACCGCAGCGCCCTTGTATAGCCATCGACCCACCCTTCCCAGAGGGTCTCGTCGCTATTGGGATCCACTTCATAGATCGGTTCGAGATAGGGCGTCTGGGACAGGGTGGCCGCTATAGCATTGTAATGGCCCATGACGGCATCAATCGTTTCTTGCGCGCTCTCGAGATCGGGGAAGTTTGCCTCCCCCGTCTCGCCCCAGACGTGAGGAAGCCATTCCGAAGGCGGGATCATCTCCGGGCAAGCGAGAATACCGGTGAGGTAGCCATCAAGCTCGCTCAGCGTCATCGGGAAATTCTCTTGCGGCAAAGCGTAGAGCAGATCGTCGAGGCGATCGAGGTCCTGATCTGACTGGGTCATGGCGCGCTCCCTTGTGGGTTTGTTCGTTCCTATCTGCCTCGACCGCCCAGTGCAATTCCACCCGCCCTCCGACCTTCAGGAATAGAAATGCTTTCGACCCAAGAAGGCCCGATCATTTTGATCGGCTATGAGTACCGCCTGCAGCTTCAGGCCGAAGCGGACCTCTTCCCAGAAACCGCGACATTTGCTGGCCAGCTGCGCCGCGCGGTCAGTGACAGCGCGGTTTTGGCCACGATCTCAACCGCCAACGGCGGGGTGCTGCGCCGCGATGCACGCACACTGGAAATCGTGGTGCCGCCGGAGGTCACGGCCAGCCTCAGCCCCGGCCACGTTGTGCTCGACCTCGTGCGCACCGACGTGTCGCCAGATCAGCATCTGGGCTTTCTCCTCGACATCCCCGTCTCGCTGCCGGTGACAAGGCTCCCTGTTACTGGGGGCAGCTGAACCATGCCTACATCGCTATCCCTAGAGCCTCTCACGGGGCCAATCCGCATTGCTGTGACCTCAGCAGCGCCAATCGTGCTGCGCCTCGCGGCGGGGCCGGTTGGCATCCGCCTGCTTGGCCAGCCGGGCCCCCAAGGTCCAACCGGTCCTCAGGGTGAAACCGGGGCGCAGGGCGTGCCCGGTGTGACCATTCTTCCAACCGATACACCCATCAATGGAGGCTTCTTCTGATGGCGAATACCATCCAACTCAAGCGCCGTGTTTCCGGCGTTGCGGGCGCGCCGGCCGCGCTCAAATCCGGTGAGCTTGCCCATAACGAGGTCGATGACACGCTTTATGTCGGTAAGGGCGATGACGGGGCCGGCAATGCCACGTCCGTGGTGCCGATGGCAGGCTCTGGCGGATTTTTGGCGCTTGTCGGCACGCAAACCGTCGCCGGCGCGAAAACCTTCTCCCTCGTCCCAAAATCCTCCCAAGACGCGAGCGCGGCGACCGACCTCGTGCGCAAGTCGCAACTGGACGCCGGCTTGGCGACGAAGGCCGCGCTCAGTCACGCCCATGTCCTTTCCGATGTCACGGGGTTGCAAACCGCGCTTGATGCAAAGCTCGGCACATCGGCGACAGCCGTTGCGGCGAACAAGCTTGCCACGGCGCGGACGATTACACTCGCGGGCGATCTTTCGGGCTCGGTCAGTTTCGACGGCTCGGCCAATATCACGCTCACCGCCGCCGTGGCCGATGATAGCCATGCCCATGTCATCGCCAATGTGGATGGGTTGCAGGCGGCACTTGATGCCAAAGCGCCGCTGGCCTCGCCGGCGCTGACTGGCACGCCCTCTGCGCCGACTGCCATTACGGGCACCTCCACCACCCAGCTTGCCACCACGGCCTTTGTGCAAGAGGCGATCGTCGCCTTTGGCCCGGGTGACATGCTGAAATCCACCTATGATGCGGATGGCGATGGTAAGGTTGATGCGGCAGAAGTAGCGGATGCCGCACCTTGGGCTGGGATCACCGGCAAACCCACGAGCTTTCCACCCTCGGCACATGCGCATGCGATGAGCGACGTAACCGGGTTGCAAGCGGCGCTCGACGCGAAAGCCCCGCTCGCATCGCCTGCGTTCACGGGAGCGCCCACGGCACCGACGGCAACGGCGGGCACCAACACCGCGCAAATTGCCACCACGGGGTTTGTCGCGGCAGCCATCGCAGCGCTGATTGATGCCGCCCCCGGCGCGCTCGATACGTTGAATGAGCTCGCCGCTGCGCTTGGGGATGATCCGAACTTCGCCAGCACGGTGACAAATGCTTTGGCGGGCAAGCTTTCCGCCGCCTCAAACCTCAGCGATTTGCCGAATGTGGTGACGGCGCGCGCAAACCTCGGGCTCGGAACGATGGCGGTGCAAAACGCGGCCTCGGTTGCCATCACCGGCGGCACGATCAGCGGCATCGCCCTCGATGGGGGCACGTTCTGAGCCATGGCGAACACGATGCTTTTGAAGCGCACGACCGTCGCAGGGCGCGTGCCGACAGTGGCGCAGCTCTCGGCGGGTGAGCTCGCGGTGAATGTCACCGATGGGAAGCTTTACCTCAAGCGTGTCGCGGGCTCGGAAACCGTGGTGGAGCTTGGGCAGGTCGGCCCGCAAGGGCCCGCCGGTGCCGATGGCTCCCCCGACACCGCCGCGCAGGTGCTCGCCAAACTCATCACCGTCGATGGCGCGGGCTCAGGGCTCGATGCGGATTTGCTCGATGGGCTGCAGGCAAGCAGCTTCGCGCAGCTTTCTGGCGCCACCTTCACCGGCGTGGTCACCGCGCCGAACTTCGTCTCGTCGTCCGACGCGCGGCTCAAATCCGACATCACGCCCATCACCGAGGCCCTCGCAAAGGTGCAAGCGCTGCACGGTGTGACCTTCCGCATGGTGGGCAGCGATGCGCGCCAGATGGGTCTCATCGCGCAGGAGGTGCAGGCCGTCGCGCCTGAGGCGGTGGTTGAGGCCGAGGACGTGCTGCGCCTCGCTTACGGCAATCTCGTGGGCCTCTTGGTCGAGGCCATCAAAGACCTCGCGTGCGAGGTCTCTCAGCTCAAACGGAGCCTTCCATGATCGAAACCGGCTTTTTTGTCGTGCGCAACGCCGTAACCCAGATGCATTACGCCGTAGATCTGCAGCCCGATTATCTCGGCCTTGCCGTCTTTGAGCTGTGCGCCCCCGGTCGCGTCGGCGCGGCTGGCGGACCCTGCGATTGGGCCACGCTGTCTGCCCGGCTCAGTGTTCCCCCCGATCCGGGCGGTGCAGCGGGCGTCGTTGACTATGTGCTGAGCGAAGCCTTCGTACCCGATATGCCGCATGCGCCCCATGGCGCGATCTACAAGGGCCGCAGCTATCTCTTTTGGGGCGGCACGGCGGGCGAAGACGAGCTTGTCGATGTCTCGCTCATCGACTTTCCCCTTGGGCCAAACGGGCGGCCTGAGACCTGGCGCAATCGCTTTGCCCGTTCCGCCCGGGAAAAGATCGCGGATGCGCCGCGCTTTCGCGCGCGCGCCGCTGCGGTCAATGCGCTCTCGATCTTTATGCCCTTCAAGCCAGCGGGGCTGTCTGACTGCCGCGCCGAGCTTTTGTGCTCGGTAGAGCCCGTGTTTTTGAACGGCTCTGCACCCGATGGGGTTTTGGAGGAGGCGAGCCTCGATGAGAGCGGCCAGCGTTACCGGCAGTTCTTCTTCTCGGCCGTGGCAGAGTTCGAGGCGGGGACTGGGGCCGGAGATGGGGCCGCGCTGCAGGTGCCTGCCGGTGCGTCTCTCGACGTGCCGTTTCGGCTGATCTGGAACGGCGATGGTACGCCGGTCGAGCGAGCCCTGCGCCTGAAGCTCGAGGCAGATGCGGGCTATCTGCCGCGCCGACGCGTGAGCACCGATGCCACCGGGCGCGGCGTTGTGCGGATTGAGGCGCGGGGATTGGACCCGGGCGAGCAGATCGCGCTCAAGATCAACGCCGAGCATTTTACCGCCCTTGGCAAGCTGAACGTGGAGGTCATCTGATGGAGCTGCAAACGACATCTGAATTCCAGGCGATCTATCCCGCCTTCGTGCTGCACAAGCACTTTGACATGCCCGAGGGGTTCAATGACCACCTCTACGCGCTTGCCCGCCTTGATGCGGAAAAGTTCCAGGTCCGCGATACCGGCGATCCGCGGGCGACGGGCCGGGGCGCGGGCTCGACGCATCTCAACCATCTGCGGCACAACTTTCTGACCGACACGGTCGATCCGGCGATCCCGATCTTTGTGCAGATGGTGCGGGCGTCGATCCGGGAATACCTGCAACTTGCCTATGGTTATGACCACGCGGGCGAAATCGCGATGATGAGCGACGCCTTCTATCAATCCCGCGCGCGGGGGCAGAATGTCGGCATTGCGAGCCACACGCATGCGAAGTTCGACTTTGTCTGCACCTATTATCCGCGCATCCAATTGGACGCCGATTGCCCGGAGACGCCGCTCCATCAGGGTGCGGTGCGGTTTTACGACCCGGCCAATCTCGGCAAGCGGCTCTGGCCCTGTGAGAACCCCGACTTCTACATGGGCGGCTGGTATGGGGTGACGCCACGCGCGGGCTCGATGCTCGTCTTTGAGGGCCATGTGCCCCATGACAGCACCTATTTTGCCGGGGCGGAGCGGATGTGCATTCCGGTGCTCTCATCCCTCATTCTTCCCAATTCGCCGATCCGCACCCCGATGGCGGAGATTCTCAACATTCAGAAAGGCGGCAGCCATGGCCTATAAGGTTGGAACCACCATCGTCATTGATGACAGCGGCAATGTGGATTGGTCGCGCATTGCCAACAAGCCGGCGATTGGTGCGGGAACGCTCACCTCCGTGACGGTGAGCAATGGCACGCCGAGCGGCGGCGCAAATATATCGTGGAGCAATACGGCCCCCTATGTCGGCAATTGCTATGTCGAAAGCCTCAGCGGCGGTGGCACAACGGGGGATGTAACCGTCACCTCCGTTCGTCGGCAGNGGATGTAACCGTCACCTCCGTTCGTCGGCAGTTCAACTGCAATTGCAATTGCCGGTGCTGAGATGGAGGTGCGCGCGACAACACTTGAGCTCTGGCCCACGCGGGTCAGCTTTTTTGAAACCCCGCCTGACTGGGAGGTGAACCGGCTTCTGGCCGAGGAGGCCATTGCGGCGGCGGGGCTCGGGGAAACAGCAAAACCGCTCAGCGCAGCGAAGCGCCGGGTGCGCGGTATTCTGGATGGCAGCGCAGCCGGTCAAGCCCTGAAATCCCATCTCTTCGCCTGTGCACGGGCGGTGCTTGGGGACTGGGTCCCATACCTCGACCCCCACCATTGCGAAAACCGTGCCCTCGTGATGCAGCCCGGCGCCTTCATCTCGACGCATAAAGACAGCCGCGAGGGGGATCTGGCCTGCGTCCACTTCCTGACGGGCGGCGGAGCGGGGCAGCCGGTGAACAGCATGGGTAATCCGCGCTTCGTGATTGAAGACCCCTCGCGCTACTTCGACGAGGGGCGGTTGCCATATGAGAGCCGCCATGGCTTCTCGGTCAATCCACGGCCCGGGCTCTCGGTCTTCTTCCCGTCGCATATTCCCCACAACCAGCACCCTTACGAGGGCAGCGCGCCCCATGTGCAGGTCGTCGCGAACTTCCGCGTCACCCTGCCCAGCGCGATCGAAGAAAGGCTTTTTGACTGATGACGTGGTTTGATCTGACACTGGAAGCGCGGGACGGCAGCCGGCATGTCGTGCGCTACAACCCGCATACGTCGGAGTGTGAGGGGCTGTCGTTGCCATTTAGCCCAGGCAAATTTGTAGCCGTGCCGCGGGTGGCGAAGGATCGACCGCTTGGTAAATCTCGCGCGCCCCGCATCTTGAAAATCCAGCTCGGTCTCTCATGCAACTACGCCTGCGCCTATTGCAATCAGGCGGTGCAGATCGGCGATGCGACGGTTTCGAAGCTGGCGGATGTCGAGGCGTTTCTGGCGGGGCTCAATGGCTGGATCGAGGGCGCGCCGGAGCGGATCGAGCTCTGGGGCGGCGAGCCGTTTCTCTATTGGGCGAAGATCAAGCGGTTGGTGCCTGCGCTGGCGGCGCGGTTCCCCACGGCAGCGTTCTCGATCATCACCAACGGATCGCTCCTCGACCGCGAGAAGATCGACTTCATCGCGCAATACGACATCGCCGTCGGGATCAGTCATGACGGGCCGGGGCAGTATCTGCGCGGGCCCGATCCGCTTGATGATCCGGGAAAGCGGCGTTGGATCGTGGCCCTGCTGGCCGAGCGCCCGGACAAGACCGGGTTCAATGCGCTCCTAACGCGCCAGCATCACGACCTTCGGGCGCTCAAGGCCTGGTTTGCAGAAGAGGTCGGGCCGGACATCTTCGTCGGGCTCGAGGGCGTCGTGAATGTCTATGACGCAGCGACTGCGCTTGGCACGGGGCGGTTTGAGCCCGCGGAGCTAAACAGCCTGACGCGGTCGATCTTCGAAGCGCTGGTGGAGGACCCGAATGCCTTCGGTCTTGGGGAGCGCATCAACGAGTTCTATTCCTCGATCCAGCGTCGGCGGCCCATCGAAGCGCTCGGCCAAAAATGCGGGATGGACAGCCCCGACGCCATCGCCGTCGACCTGCGCGGGAACGTGATGACCTGCCAGAACACTGGGGCGAAGGGGGGGCACAAGATCGGCCATGTCGCCGAGTTTGACGCCATCGCGCTCGACACCGCGACGCATTTTGCCTTCCGGGAGGAGTGCATGTCATGCCCAGTCGTTCAGCTCTGCAAAGGGTCCTGCATGTTCCTCGAAGGGGAGTTCTTCAAGCAGAGCTGCGCCAATGAGTTTGCCTTTAACTTCGGCGTCATGATGGCGGCGGTGTGGCATTTGACGGGGATGGTGGTGGTTGGGGTATCAAAGTCGATAAAAATTTCAAACCCGCCACAGACGCTGTCGGCAGAATGCTGACAGGGGCATCAACAGTATGGCAAAGGCGGCATAGCCTTACCAGCATCCTTCACGCCAACCAAATTAGGCTTTGTCCACCGCGCACGTTCTGGCAATGTTCTCACTGACCCCCGCGATTCCCGGACCAGGCCATGTGCAACCTTTACTCCCAAACCAGATCCCAGGACGCGATGCGCCATGTGTTTGAACGCATGATGGAGGGCGGTGAGGTGCTTGACGACAATTTGGGCAACCTGCCACCGATGGCCGGGATTTTTCCCGATTATGCCGCGCCGATCGTGCGCCATGGACTGCGGGGCGGTTGGGAACTGAGCCGCGCCCGCTGGGGCATGCCGACGCCACAGGTGTTTTTGGAGGGCAAGCGCACCGATCCGGGGGTCACGAATATTCGCAACACCGCTTCGGCACATTGGAAGCGCTGGCTTGGCGTAGAGAACCGCTGCCTCGTGCCTTTCACGAGCTTTTCTGAACTCGACAGCCGACCGGGGGCACCGCGCAACCATCCGGTCTGGTTTGCCCTCGGCCCGGATCGGCCGCTCGCATTCTTTGCCGGGCTCCGCACCGAATGGACCTCTGTGCGCAAGTTGAAAGAAGGCGAAGTCACGGCCGAGCTTTTTGGCTTTCTGACTTGCCAAGCCAATGCGGATGTCGCCCCCATCCACCCCAAGGCAATGCCGGTTATCCTGACACGCCCGGAAGAATGGCGGCGCTGGTTGTGCGCGCCAGTGCCCGAGGCACTGAGCCTGCAACGACCGCTGGCCGACGGGATGTTGCAGATCGTGGCAGAAGGGGGGCGCGAAAATGCCGCCTGATCTGGCCCCGGCCGATCCGTTCGGGCTTCTCGCCGCGCGCGTGCATGAGGCACAGGGGCGCGGGCGGCGCGCCTTTGCCCTCTTTCAGGCCGCGCGCCATGCGGGGCCGATTTTCTGGATTCTGCCCGCCCATGCCCCGGACGTGCCGATGCTGCGGGGGCTGCCGAGCGGCTTAGGCGAGCGGCTCTATCTGCTGCGCCCCGCAGGCGAGGCCGATCTGCTGTGGTGCATCGAAGAAGCGCTCCGGGCGCTCCCGGTTGGCCTTGTCATCGCTGAGCCAGAAAAACCGCTCTCGCTGACTGCCGGACGCCGCCTGCAACTCGCCGCCGAAGCCGGGCAGACCACGGGTCTTTTGCTGATCCGCGCGGGCGCTGGCAGCAATGCAACTGAGACCCGCTGGGATTGCGCGCCCCTTGCCAGCCAGTCGGGGGACTCGACTCTGCATGCGTGGGATCTTAAAAAGAACAAAAGAGGAACTATTGGATTCTGGACCGTGAGCTGGAATGGCACGTCGGCTGCTCTCGATATGGTTTGCGCGGCTCGCGAGCGATGCGAGCCTGCGCAAGCGCCCGGTTGAAGGGCCTTTTGCGCTGACCCTTCGGTCGGGGAATGCCGATCACCTGCATTGCCTCAATCGTGCGGCAACGGAGCGCGGGCTCTCCCGCGGAATGGCACTCGCCGATGCCCACGCCCTTTGCCCGGATCTGAATACGCGCCCTGCGGATTTGGCAGCGGAGGCGAGCGCGCTTGCGGCGCTGCGCCGATGGGCCGGGCGCTACGCCCCTATGGTAACAGCGGATGGCGCTGACGGGCTGATCGCGGATATTTCCGGGGTGCCACATCTCTTTGGCGGCGAAGCGGCGCTGCGCGACGATCTGCAGGCCCGACTGGAGCGGGCGGGATTGCACGCGACAAGCGCCATCGCCGAAACCCGCGGGGCGGCTTATGCTCTGGCCCGTCATGGCGGCGGAATCGTGCCGGAAGGTAAGGTGCTCCAGGGCATTGGGCATCTCCCCGTCGCAGCACTGCGGGTGGACTTTGCGACCACCGAAGCACTTGCGCGGGTGGGGCTCACGCGCATTGCCGATCTGGTGGGGTTACCGCGCGCGCCCCTGGCGCGGCGCTTTGGCGAGGCGCTTTGCCTGCGCCTCGATCAAGCCCTTGGGCAGCGCGAAGAGCCCCTCACGGCTGCGCCTGAACTACCACCGTTCGGTGTGCGGATGACCTTGCCCGAACCGATTGGCCTGCAAGCGGATGTTATGGCGGGCCTCACGCGCCTTCTGGAGCGGCTGTGCATCACGCTCGCACAGCATCACCGGGGTGCACGACGGATGCGGTTTGAGCTGCGCCGGGTGGATCGCGGCACAGTGACGGTGGAAATCGGCCTTGCCCGCCCGATGCGCGAGCCAAAACGGATTGCCGCACTTTTTGCCAAGGGGGTGGAGGAGCTCGACGCAGGCTTTGGCATCGATGCTCTGCGCTTGAGCGCGCCGCTGACCGAGCCCCTTGCCCCGGAACAAATAGGTGGCGCGCCGGGAGGGCGGGGAACGATCCGGCATGATGATGCCCTGGCCGATCTTCTCTCCTCGCTTGGCAACCGCATCGGCTTTGAGCGGGTATTGCGCCTTTTGCCGGCCGAAAGCCTGATCCCCGAGCGCAGCTTCGTGCAAGCCGCCGCAGCCTTTTCTGAAACAGAACCCTGTTTGCACCGTGGGCCGCCGCGCCCGATGGTGATCTTTCCGCCAGAACCGATCCGGGCCGCCTTGGGCACACCGCCATGCCGCTTTCGCTGGCGGCGCATGTCCTTCACCACGCTGCGTGCCGCAGGCCCGGAGCGCATCACCCCGGAATGGTGGCTTGACGATCCCGCTTGGCGCTCGGGGATGCGGGATTATTGGCGGATCGAGACCCGCGAAGGCCCACGGCTTTGGCTCTTTGCAACCCCGCAGGCGCAAGCAGGCACAGAGTGGTATGTGCAGGGAGAGTTCGTATGACCCACGCTCTTCCTCCCTATGCCGAGCTTTGCGTCACCTCGAATTTCACCTTCCTGACCGGGGCTTCGCATCCCGAGGAACTCGTCACCCGCGCGGCGGAACTGGGCCTTGCCGCCATTGCAATCACCGACCGCAATTCTGTGGCGGGCGTAGTGCGCGCCTACTCTGCACTGAAGGAACTTGCACGCCTGCGCGCGGAAAGCACGCCAGAGGGGGCTGCCCCGCCGCCCCTGCCCAAGCTGATCGTGGGGGCGCGTCTGGTTTTGACCGATAGCGCGGTGGAGTGGCTGGCGCTCCCCACCGATCTTGCCGCCTGGTCGCGCCTCACGCAGCTTTTGTCGCTCGGCAAACGGCGCGCGCCAAAGGGGGCGTGCGAGCTGACCCAGAGCGATCTTCTTGAGCGCGCAGAGGGCATGATCTTGATTGCGCTTCCCCCCGATCCGCTCGACGATGATGCCCCAAAAGCCACTCGCAACACGCTGCGAGAGGTCGCGCGCGCTGTTCCGGGTCGTGGCTTTCTGGGGGCCGCACCGCGCTATGATGGCCGCGATCAGGCCCGGTTTGATGCTCTCGCCCGCATCGGGCAGGGGGTGAACCTGCCAATGGTGGCTCTGGGCGATGTGCTCATGCACCGTGCCGCGCGTCGCCCCTTGGCCGATGTGCTCACCTGCTTGCGCGAGGGCTGCACCATTGACACCATCGGCACCCGCCGGCTGGCCAATGGCGAGCGCCGCCTCAAATCGGGTGCGGAGATGGCGCGGCTCTTCCACCGCTATCCGGCGGCGCTCCGGCGCACGCTCGACATTGCAAACGCCTGCGCGTTTCAACTGAGCGAGCTGCGTTATCAATATCCTGATGAGGCGCAAAACGGTGAACCCGCGCAGGACCGGCTGGAGCGGCTCACCCGGGAAGGGCTGCACTGGCGCTACCCCGCCGGTCCGCCCCCCAAAATCATCCACCGCGTCGAAAAAGAGCTCACGCTTATCCGCGAGGTTGCCTACGCGCCCTATTTTTTGACCGTGCATGACATCGTGCAGTTTGCGCGCTCCAAAGGCATCCTCTGCCAAGGGCGGGGCTCGGCGGCCAATTCGGTCGTCTGTTATCTCCTTGGCATCACTGAAGTGCCCCCCGAAAGCATCACGTTGATCTTTGAGCGCTTCATCTCAAAAGAACGCGGCGAGCCCCCCGATATCGACGTGGATTTCGAGCACGAGCGCCGCGAAGAGGTGATCCAGTGGATCTACGCGCGCTACGGGCGTGAGCGCGCAGGGCTGACCGCTGCCGTGATCCATTTCCGCTCGCGCGCCGCAATCCGCGAAGTGGGCAAGGTCATGGGGCTCAGTCAGGACGTGATCGCCCGGCTCTCGGGGCAGATCTGGGGCTGGTCCTCCTCCACCCCCGGTGAGGACCGGCTGCGCGAGGCAGGCCTTTCCCTCGCCGATCACCGGGTGCAGCTTGCCGTGCGCCTCATCGGCGAGATCATCGGCTTTCCGCGCCATCTGAGCCAGCATGTCGGCGGCTTCGTTATCACCCATGGGCGGCTCGATGCACTCTGCCCGATTGAGAATGCCGCGATGGAAGATCGCACCATCATTGAATGGGACAAGGACGATATCGATGCGCTCGGGCTTTTGAAGGTCGATATCCTCGCCCTCGGCATGCTCAGCGCCATTCGCCGTGCCTTTGGCCTGCTTGCGGAGCATCGGGGCCAGCGCTTCTCCTTGGCTTCCGTACCCCCCGAAGACCCCGCCATTTACGACATGCTGTGCCGCGCCGATGCGATCGGGGTGTTTCAGGTGGAAAGTCGCGCGCAGCTTAACTTTCTGCCCCGGATGCGGCCGCGCACCTTCTATGACCTTGTCTGCGAGGTCGCAATTGTGCGTCCCGGCCCCATTCAAGGCGGCATGGTGCATCCCTTCCTGAACCGCCGCATGGGGCGCGAGCCCATCGAAGATCTTGGCCCCGCGATGATGGAAGTGCTGGGGCGCACCTATGGCGTGCCGCTCTTTCAGGAGCAGGCCATGCAGATCGCCGTGGTGGCGGCGGGGTTTTCGGCGGCGGAAGCGGATCGGTTGCGCCGCTCACTTGCCACCTTCAAGCGTATGGGCACTATTGGAACGTTTCGGGATCGGTTCATCTCGGGCATGCTCGCGCGGGGGTACGAGGCCGATTTCGCCGCGCGCTGCTTTGCCCAGATCGAGGGCTTTGGCAGCTACGGCTTCCCCGAAAGTCATGCGGCGAGTTTTGCCCGTCTTGTCTACATCTCCGCCTGGCTGAAGTGCCATCATCAGGCGATTTTTACCTGCGCGCTTCTCAACTCCCAGCCGATGGGGTTTTACGCCCCCGCGCAACTCGTGCGGGATGCGCGCGACCATGGGGTCGAGGTGCGCCCGGTCTCGGTCAACCATTCGCTGTGGGACAATACGCTGGAGCACCGCCCAGACGGCGCTCTGGCGCTGCGGCTCGGGTTTCGGCAGATCAAGGGGCTGCGCGAGGAAGATGCGCGCTGGATCGTTGCGGCACGCGCGAATGGCTATCCAGATGTCGAAAGCCTTTGGCGCAGGGCCGGTGTGCGCCCCGAGACATTGGAGCGGCTCGCGGAAGCGGATGCCTTCGCCCCCCTTGGCCTCACCCGGCGCGATGCGCTTTGGGCCGCGCAGGCGCTCAAAGCGCCCGCACCCTTGCCACTCTTTGGCCCGGACGGAGAAGGAAGCACTGAGCCCACCGTCAGCCTGCCGCAAATGACGCTCGGGCAAGAGGTGATCGAAGATTACCTCTCGCTGCGCCTTTCCCTGCGTGCGCATCCGCTCGAACTTTTGCGCCCCCGCCTGCCCGAAAGCCTGCCGCACGAGCGTTTGACGCAGGCTGTGGGACGGATCACCATCACCGGCCTCGTCATCACCCGCCAGCGCCCTGGCACCGCTGCCGGCGTAGTCTTCCTGACGCTCGAGGACGAGAGTGGCACGGCCAATGTCGTCATCTGGAAAAAGGTCTACGAGGCTTTCCGCACCGCGGTGATCGCCGGGCGCTTAGTTCGGGTGACCGGGCGGATCGAACGCGATGGCCCCGTCCTCCATCTCATCGCAGAGCGTGTCGAGGATCTCTCGTCCCTCCTCGTCACCCTTGGGCGCCCGCAAATCCATGATGACGATGAGGGTGCGGCGCAGGGCGCACAGCCTTCCGCCTACCACAGGCCCCGCCCCACCGCGCGCCACCCGCGCGAGCAGGCCAAAAAACTCTTCCCAAGCCGGGATTTTCACTGAGGGCATGCGGAAGAGGCAACCAGCACGATGTTCCTCCGCAAAGTCATCACTGTGGGGAAGCTCTGATGGGCGAAGTGGGCGGGAAGTGTGAATTCGCTGCTTTGCAGCGAGAACTTGCAGCGTTCAGGAATGCGGACGTTGGAAACGTCAAACGAGGAAAGTTCCTATTCTGTGACTGTCCTGTAAGAAAGCAACTCAGAGCACCGCCTGACCGCGATCAATACCCTCGACGAAACCCGCGATGCCCGCCTCCGCCTGACCTGCGGAAGTCTACCACAACGACCAGTTTCCACATAGCCTCGGCCAGTCGTAACTAAGGTCGCTTTTTGAAGAATAGCTTCACCAAACAGACACTCGTACCGCGCGATCGATATTGGCGTACCTTATATCGGCTGAAATCAATGACGCGCTGACACGACAAGTCTGAACTCGTCCACATGAGATCTGAGATTCATCCGATCCGGACTCTGGTGCGTACAGATCCAAGTTCGATCGTCAGAACTAGGGAGAGCACCGATGAACCGACGTGATTTTTCGCTGGCTGTCGTGGCAGGTCTGATGGGCCTAAGCCAGACGCGCGCTCACGCTGCCGAGCGGGCGCCCGCTTTCAGCTTCCCCTCAATCGACGGCGGCACCCTGGACACCGCCGATTGGCGGGGACGGCCAGTTTTGGTGGTCAATACGGCCTCGCTCTGCGGGTTCAGCGGCCAGTTGGTCGACCTTCAGGCGCTGCACAAAACCTATGGCGCGCGCGGGCTCGTCGTTCTGGCGGTGCCCTCCGACAGCTTCAAGCAGGAACTCGCCGGCGCAAAGCAGGTCAAGGAATTCTGCGCCCTGCAGTTCGGTATTACCCTGCCTATGACCGATATCTTGCCGGTGACCGGGGCGCAGGCGCATCCGTTCTATCGCTGGGTGCGCGAGACCCGCGGCTTCACCCCCGGCTGGAATTTCAACAAGGTTCTGCTCGATGGCGAGGGCCAGGTGGTCAGAACCTGGGGGGCGCTGACCAATCCGTTATCAGACGCGATCGTTGAAGCCTTCACGCCTCTGCTGCCACGGTCGTGAGCCGCAACCTGATCCTGATTCTGGGCGATCAGCTCTCGCCCGCGATCTCGTCGCTGGCGGGAGCCGATCCGCGCCGCGATGTGGTGCTGATGGCCGAGGTGCTGGCCGAGGCGCGCTATGTCGATCATCACAAGCAAAAGCTCGCGCTGGTTTTTGCGGCAATGCGCCATTTCGCCGAAGACCTTCGCACTGCGGGGTGGCAGGTTGACTATCGCCGCATCGACGAGCGGCTGCCCGATCTCGAGGCGGCACTAAAAGCCGCAATTGCGCGCCACGCCCCCGCGCAGATCGTGGCTACAGAGCCCGGTGAATGGCGGCTGTGGCAGGCCATGCAAGGCTGGCGTGCGCGGTTCGGGCTGCCCGTTACGCTGTGCGAAGATGACCGCTTTTTGTGCAGCCGCGCGGAGTTTGCGGCTTGGGCCACGGGGCGCAAGACCTTTGTGATGGAGCATTTTTATCGGCTGATGCGGCGCCGAACCGGGCTTTTGATGGAGGTCGATCAACCGGCGGGCGGGCGCTGGAATTTTGATACCGAGAATCGCGCCCCCGCGCAGGACAGCCTGTTTTTGCCTGCCCCACCCGAGGGCGCGCGCGATGAGATCACCGCCGAGGTGCTTGCGATGGTGGGGCGCAATTTCCCCGAAAGCTTTGGCCAGCTCACTCCGTTTTACTGGCAAACAACCCGCGCGGGGGCCGAGGAGGCGCGTGACCGTTTTTTGCGCGTGGCGTTGCCCGAGTTCGGCACCTATCAAGATGCAATGCTGGCAGATCGGCGGTGGATGTATCATTCGCTGCTCTCGCCCTATCTCAACCTCGGTCTGCTCGATCCGCTCGATTTGTGCCGCCGGGCCGAGGCGGAATGGCGCGCCGGGCGCGCGCCGCTTGCTGCGGTCGAGGGGTTCATTCGCCAGATCATCGGCTGGCGCGAATATGTGCGCGGGGTCTATTGGCTAAAGATGCCGGGCTATGCCGCACAGAACGGGCTGAACGCCCACCGCCCGCTGCCCGGCTTTTATTGGACAGCCCAAACCCGGATGCGCTGCCTTGCGCAGGTCATCGGGCAAACGATCGAAACGGGCTATGCGCACCATATCCAGCGCCTGATGATCACCGGCACCTATGCGCTGCTGATCGGAACCAATCCGGCGGCGGTGCATCGGTGGTATCTGGGCGTTTATGTCGATGCTTATGAATGGGTGGAGCTGCCCAATACGCTCGGGATGTCGCAGCACGCCGATGGCGGGTTTCTGGCCACCAAGCCCTATGCGGCGAGCGCCAATTACATCGACCGGATGTCAGATTACTGTCAGGGTTGCGCCTTTGACCCCAAGGCCCGGACCGGCCCGCGCGCCTGCCCGTGGAACGCGCTTTACTGGGATTTTATCGCGCGTCATGCCGGGCAATGGGCACGCAACCCGCGCATGAGCCTGCCCCTGCGCGCGTGGCATGCAAAGCCCGAGCCCGAGCAACTTGCTCTGCGGGCCGCTGCGGCAAAGCATCTGGCCGAACTGGATGCCGAACCGCCCTATGCGCCTTGATCCGGGCTGTGTTTTCCGCGCGCGCCCCGGCACCGCTCCGAGCAATAGCGCACCTGATCCCAGTCGCGCGCCCATTTGCGCCGCCAATTGAACGGGCGCCCGCAGACCGCGCAAATCTTGGCGGGCAAGTCGGATTTGCGCCGCGCCTTCACCATTCGACCCGCTCGCCCTTCCAATCCCAGAACGTGCCGGTCTCGGCGGGTGTCAGGCGCGCGATCACGCCGAGCAGAGCCTGCGCCGAGCGCTGCGGCGGGATCGTCGGGTGCCGCCCCGCATAGGGCGCGCTCAGCCCAGTCTCTACGGTGCCGGGATGCAGCGCGACAACGATCCCCTCGGGGCGCTTGCGGGCGATCTCGATCGCGGCAGTGCGGAGGATCTGGTTTTGCGCGGCCTTGGCGGCGCGATAGCTGATCCAGCCACCGAGCCTGTTGTCGCCAATCGAGCCGACGCGCGCCGAAAGCGAGGCGAATACCGACCGTCGCGCGCGCGGCATGAGCGGCGTGAAATGGCGCAGCGCCAGCGCGACCCCAGTCGCATTGAGGGCAAATTGCGCCGCCATCGCCGGGGCGGTGACGGCGGCCAGCGTCTTTTCAGGGCCGTTTGCGCCGATTTGCAGTGCGCCGGTGGCGTTGAAGATCAGATCGAATTCGCCTGCAAGCCCGGCAGCGGCGCGGGCAACACTCGCCTCGTCGGTCAGGTCGAGGCCGTCGTGGCGCCGCGACAATCCGGTTACCTCGGCGCCGCGCGCCAGCAACTCGGCCGCAAGCGCACTCCCAATGCCGCCGCTTGCGCCAAGAACCAGAGCCCTCATCGGTGCCCCGCCAAAAGGCGCGGCGCGAAGAAGAGCGCAACCATTCCAGCGCCGCAGATCGCGGCAATCGCCCCGTCGCCCGCCGAAAGATTGGCGGCGATGATGCCAAAGAGCGCCCAGATCACCCCGGCGCGATAGCTCCAGACCCTTGGCCTGCGTGCCGCGATAGCCACCGCAACAGCGAGCACCACCCCGATCAACGCAATGGCCGCGATCCGGGGCGGCAGCACGCCATATCCCGTAGCCACCACCGACAGCGCCACCCCCGATGCAGCAGTCAGCCAGCCCGCATAAAGCCCGAGCGCGGCCTGTTCCCACAAGCCCGAGCCGACCCGTAGCACTGCCGCGATGGCCCCCGCCGTCATTGGCAGGATCATTGCCGTCGCCAAGATTGGCGACCGAAACGCCGCCTCGATCCAGAAGAGGCCGATGAAAAGGCTCAACCCGAGCGGATGGATCGCGCGGCTCCAGCCTGGCATCGTGGCCGGGCGAAGCACCGCCCATGCGGCCGTCGCGATCAGGGCCAGATAAATCAGCCCCCAGACCGAGAAGGCCCATCCCACCGGCTGCGCTGGCCAACGGTCCACTTGCATGGGAAAGCTTTCGCGGTAGAAGCCGCCAAAGCCGTTCGAGAAGATCGGCGAGGCCGCAAAGCCCACCGCAAGGATCAGGATCGATAGCCGCTTGATGCGTTCGTTCATGGTCAGTCTCCTAAAGTCAGGCGCGAACCGCCCGTGGAAGGGTGCAGGTTCCCGGTTCTCGACCGATAGGTTTACGCGCCTTCATGGCCAAGCGTCACCTGCACCACGTCGCAGCGCCCGGTGGCGAAGGCGGCCGCGCAGCCCTCGAGATAGAACTGCCAGCTGAGCAAGAAGGCTTCGCCGTAGCCGAGTGCGTGGATCCGCACCCGCTCCGCCATCATCCGCTGCGCCCAAATCCGGCAGGTCTGCGCATAATCCTGACCGAAGGCAAAGCTGTCATGCACCCGCAACCCGGCCTGCGCTGCGGCATGCGAAATGCTCGCCGAGCACGGCAGCATCCCCCCCGGAAAGACATGTTGGCGGATGAAATCGGAGCGCTGCCGATAGACCGAAAATTCCGCATCTGGCACGGTGATGGCCTGCAGCACGGCGCGACCGCCCATCGCCAGCCGGGCCTTGAGGGTGGCAAAATAGGTTGGCCAATAGCGCTCGCCCACCGCCTCGATCATTTCGATCGACACCAGATTGTCGAACTGGCCCGTCACAGCCCGGTAATCCTGCAGACGGATCTCTGCCTGTCCGTCGAGGCGCGCATCGGCATAGCCCTTTTGTGAGGGCGAGAGGGTGATCCCGGTGACGTGATGGCCGTGAGCGGCTGCGGCCTCGGCAAACCCGCCCCAGCCGCAGCCGATTTCGAGCAGGCTCTCGCCGGGTGCAAGCTGCGACAGGATGCGGTCGTTCTTGCGCGCCTGCGCCCGCTCCAGATCGTCCTCTCCGGCGAAGATCGCAGAGGAATAGGTCATACCGCGATCGAGCCAGAGCTGGTAGAACTCATTGCCCACATCGTAATGCGCGCGAATGTTGCGCGACGAGCCCCGCAGGCTGTTGGCGCGCAAAAGCCGGTCGATAAGCCGCATCCGCCAGCTTTGCAGCAAGGTGGGCTCAGACCACTGCGCAAGGCCCGCCTGATTGCGCATTGCAATCGCCAGCGCGCCCTCCAGCGTGTCGCTGTGCCAATCGCCCGAAATCCAGCTCTCGGCCAGCCCCACATCGCCGCGCATCGCCAGCCGGCGCAAAAGCCGCCAGTCGCGGATGCACACCTCGGCCTCGGGCCCCCGCGAGCCAAAGTGCAGCCGCGCGCCATCGGGGGTGGTGACGGTGAGCCGCCCCTCGCCAATGCTTTCGAGCGACGAAAAGAAGCGGCTCTGAAGCGCGCGTGTCGCAATGGTCATCGGCTGATCTCCTCTTGTGGGGCGGGCGGAAGCGGGCGATAGGCAGCGCCTTTCAGTTTCAGGCGAAGGGCGTGCCAATATATTTGGGCAATGACCCGCAGCGCCCCACCCGGACGGCGGAGCGCGCCCGAGATGATCGCGCTGGTCGTCAGCGGGCGCAGCGCGCCGGTCATTGCGGTCTCAACGCCCGCCTCGCCGTCGATTTGCGCAATTTGAATTGCAAGGCCGTCGGGGCGCAGCGCGAAGCGAAACCGATACTCGCCCGCCACATCTTGGAATGGCGAGACATGGAACACCTTGCGCGCGGTGAGCCGGGCGGCGGCGGTGATTGGTGCGAAACCGGGTTGAGCGAGCAAGTAGCTGTGGCGCTGGCCGAAGGTGTTGTTGACCTCGGCGATCACGGCGTAAAGGTCGTTCCCCTCGATCACCATCCAGAAACTGACGGGGTTGAACCAATAGCCCAGAAAGCGCGGTTGCGTGAGCAAGGCCAGAACATGGCCGGGGCGGCGCTCTAAGCCCGCCTGCGCGAACTGCTCCCATGCCCATTTTGCGCCCGTTCCCGCCCCGCGAAGCCCACCGTGATCGCGCCGGTAAAGCGCCAGCAGGTTGAAGTGATCGAGCGAAAGGCCCCTTGGCGGACGAGCGGATTCCGGCGAGAGCAAAACGTGTTCGGTGCGCGTGCGAAAACTGTGACGCAAAGCACCGCGGCGAGCATGGGTGATCTCTGCGCTGAGCGCCAGCACTTCGCCTGCGGCCAGTCGCGCCGCCAGCGTCATGTCCGCACCCGGGCAAAAGGCCGCGAGCGCGCCACGCGCCACGCGCTGGCAAAGCCGTCCTCATGGAAGCCATTGCGCAGCCAAGCTCCAGCAAACCATGTTTTGCGCGCGCCCTGCATCTCGGCAATCCGCCTTTGCGCCGCCAGCGCCGCCAAGTCGAAGACCGGGTGGCTGAAAGAGACCTCGTCGTAGATCAGACGCTCGTCGATGGCTTGCGTCGGGTTCAGGCTGACGAAGATCGGGTCGTCCTCGGGGATGCTTTGCAGACGGTTCATCCAATAGCTGACATCGACCGCGCCCGAGCCCGTATCGCCCCGGCTCACCCACGAACTCCAGCAACTGCGGCGGCGCGGCATGACGCGCGGATCGGCGTGCAGGACGGTGCGGTTGAGCTGGAAGCGGATTGCAGAGAGCGCTGCGCGTTCGCTCTCATCGGCATCGGCCAGCATCCGCAGCGACTGATCGGCGTGGGTGGCAAGGATCACATGGTCGAACGCCTCAGGCTCGCAGCCCTCGGCGCTGATCGTCACCCCTGCGGCGCCACGATGGATGGCGCGCACGGGTGTGCCGGTGCGCAGGCTGACCCCGGTGCGGATCAACGCATTAGCGAGCCGCGTGACATAAGAAATCGAACCGCCTTCGACCGTCCACCACTGATGATGCTGGTCTTTGGACATAAGCCCGTGGTTGCGCATGAACCGCACCAGCGCCTGCGCTGGGAAAGCGCCGATGCCGCGATCGGGCGTTGACCAGATCGCGCCGCAGAACGGGTAGAGGTAAGCATCGCGGAACTGCGCGCCGAGGCCCATTTGCGCAACAAGCTCGGAGATCGTAACATCGGGCATGGCCGCAACCGCCGCCTCTGCCCCGGCATTGAACCGCAAGATATCGCGGATCATTCCGTAAAAGCGTGGATCGAGCAGATTGCGGCGCTGCGCGAAGAGCGTGTCAAGCGAGCGCAGCGCATATTCGATCCGCCCGCCGTCCAGCGACACTCCAAAGCTCATGTCGCTACGGATCACCGGCACATCAAGATCGCGGAAAAGCCCGGTCAGATGCGGATAGTTGGTGTAGTTGAAGACGATGAAACCGGTATCGACCGGCTGATCGCCGCGCCGCCCGGCCACCACGGTGCGAGCGTGCCCCCCCAGTCGCGGCTCGGCCTCGAACAGGGCCACGCTGTGATCCCGAGCGAGCAACCATGCTGCCGAGAGGCCAGAGATACCACCGCCGATGATCGCGATGCGTTGCGGGGCGCCTTGGGTTAGATCAAATGCCATGGAACTTTCTGGGTTGCTGCCACTTGTTTGCTACGGGACGGGGCCGCTCCCGGATCACTTTGCGGCTGATTTTTCGGCGACGTGTGATCCGTGACCGGGGCCGCCACGTATATAGAAAATGGAAACCGTCATTGCGCCCGTCCGGCTTAAAGCACATACCTTGGCGATGCTCTCGCCCCCGCCAGGGCGGGCTGGGGAGGCTGTAGTGTCGGACAGGGTGGAGACTCCGGTGACGACAGAACTGTCCGAGCTGAGCCGCGATTTGCTTGCCGTGCGCGACCAACGTGATCGCGCAGCCTTTGGGCGCCTGTTCGACCATTTCGCCCCGCGGCTCAAATCGGTGATGCTGCGCGGTGGCCTCACCGATGGCAGCGCCGAAGATCTGGTGCAGGATGTGATGCTGGCGGTTTGGCACAAGGCCGCGCAGTTCGATCCGCATCGCGCCGATGCGGCCGGCTGGATCTATGGTATCGCGCGCAACCGTCGCATCGATCTGGCACGCCGCAAGCCGCTCTCGCAACCCGAAGACATGCCCGATCTGCCGAGCCTCGACCCCGATGCCGGGCAGGTTCTGGCCCTTCAGCAGGAGGCGAACCATCTGGCCGCAGCCCTCGACCGCCTCGCCCCCGAGCAGGCCGAGGCCCTGCGCGCAGCCTATTTCGACGACATCCCCCACCGCCGAATCAGCGAGATGACCGGATTGCCGCTCGGCACGATCAAATCCCGCATCCGCCTCGGCCTCGAACGCCTCAGACATGAGCTGAGGAGCATTTCCCCATGACAGACATTCAACATCATATCTCTGACGACCTTCTCGACGACTATCGCGCCGGGGCCCTGCCGCATGCTTTTTCGGTGGTGGTGGCCGCGCATCTGTCGCTTTGCAACGACTGCCGCGCCCGGCACGAGGCATGCGATTTGATCGGGGGCGCCATGCTTGAGGGCACCGAGGCGGCACCGCTCAGAAGCGACGCACGCGCCCGGATCATGGCTGCGCTGGAGGCCCCTGCGCCCGCGCCCTCGCCGCGCGGCTCGGGCGTATTTCCGGCGCCGGTGATGGCCGAACTGGGCGGGCGCCCGCCGCGCTTGCGGATGCTGGGTGGCGGCATTCGGCAACTGATACTTTCGGCCGATCGCAGCGGCTCGCTGCGGCTGCTATACATTCCGCCGGGCAAGGCGGTGCCCGAGCATGGCCACGGCGGGCTTGAACTTACGCTGGTCTTGCAAGGTAGCTTTGCCGACAGCGAAGGCGCGTTCCGGCGTGGCGATGTTGAGACCGCGAATTACGATATCGAGCATCAGCCGATCGCTGATCTGGGGGCGCCCTGCATCTGCCTGGCTGCGACCGATGCTCCGTTGCGGTTTCAGGCAATTGTGCCACGGCTGTTGCAGCCGGTCTTTCGGATATGACGGCCCAACGCGTCTGGATCATTGGTGCGAGCGCCGGGATCGGAGCCGCGCTCGCGCGCGCCTGGGCTGCGAAAGGCGCCGATTTGGTGCTTTCGGCGCGCGATGCGGGCGCGCTCAGCGCTTTGGCCGAGGCGTGCGGCGGGGCCAGGACGCTTCCGCTCGATCTGGCGCGGCCCGAGCAGTTGGCCGAAGCCTGCGCGCGGCTGCAAGCCGAGGCGCGCTTTGACGTTATCGTCTGCACAGCGGCGCTCTACGAGCCGGGGCGGGTCTCCGACCTCGATCCGGCCAAGGTCGAGGCGATGGTGCGGGTGAACTTGCTGGGCACGCTCGAGGTTGCGCGGCTCTGCCCGCCGTTGCTCCGCGATGCTGGCCAGTTGGTGCTGTTTGGCTCGGTTGCAGGCTATGTCGGGCTGCCGGGCGGACAGCCCTACAGCGCGACCAAGGCGGCGGTCAACAATCTGGCCGAAAGCCTGGCGATCGAGCTGGCGCCGCGGGTTGATGTGAGGCTGGTGTGCCCGGGATTTGTGGCGACGCGGCTGACCGACAAAAACCGCTTTGAGATGCCCGCGATCATCACCGCCGATGAGGCCGCCGAAGCGGTGCTGCGCGGGCTTGCCGGGCGCCGTTTCGAAATTCATTTTCCGGCGCGCTTCACCCGAGCGATCAAGCTCTTGCGCCTTTTGCCCTATGCCTTCTCGCAGCGTCTATTGCGGCGTCTTGGCTGAGGCTCAGGCGAGCTTTGCGCTGAGCACCGCCACCCCAGCCCAAGCCGCAAAACCGGTCAGCGCCATGCCCCAAAGCCCGTCGACCACCACCTGCTGCATCGACCAGTCGCGCAGCGTGGCGTAATTTGTCATCTCATAGGTGCCATAGCACAAAAGCCCCAGCACCATGCCCCCGGCGAGCGCCTGCAAGGGCGCGCCGGCCCGCAGCGCGGGCAGCGAGACGAACCACAAAAGCCCCGCGACATAGGCAAGATAGAACACCGCCGCCGGGCCCAACCGCAGCGGTTCGGCAAGAAGCGCGCCCACATGGCGCTCAAAAACCGGGCGGATCAGCAGCTTGATGCCGAGACTATCGATCAGCAGGAAGGTCGCGGCGCTGATCAGGTAAAGAAGGGCTGTCTGTGCCATGGGGGCTCCGTCGGGCAGGGTCAGGCGCGGGCCGTGCGGCGCAGGCTCAGAAATTCGCGGCGCAGGTCCGAATTGGTCTGGAATGCGCCGCGCATCACCGAATTGCTCATCACCGATTGATCGTCCTTCACCCCCCGCCAATGCATGCAGAAGTGATCGGCCTCCATCACCACAGCAAGGCCATCGGGGCGAATACGGCGTTCCAGCTCGTCAGCGAGCATGACGACGGCCTCTTCCTGAATTTGCGGGCGCGACATGATCCAATCGGTCAGGCGGGCATATTTAGACAGCCCGATCAGCTCGGATGTGGCATTGGGCAAAACCCCGATCCAGACCCGGCCGAGGATCGGGCAAAGGTGGTGCGAGCAGGCGCTGCGCACGGTGATCGGGCCGACAATCATCAGCTCGTTCAGCCGCGCAACATTGGGAAAGGTGGTCATCTCGGGCGCCGGGCGATATCGCCCCGCAAAGACCTCGTCGACAAACATCTTGGCCACGCGCTTTGCGGTCTCGGCGGTATTGTGATCAGCGGCGGTGTCGATCACCAGCGCGCGCAGCACCCCCTGCATCTGCTCTGCCACCTCTCGCCGCACCCCCTCCAACTCGCCCTCGCGCAGGAAGGCGGCGATATTGTCGTTGGCATGAAAGCGCTGCCCGCCTTCGATCAGCCGCGCGCGGATGCGCTCGGAGAGCGGCATTGCCTCGGCGGGCTCCGGATGGGTCTCGGGGTCGGTAGCGGAACGGTCCAGCATCTTTTCTATCCCTCCATCACTCGGGCAGCACCCGGCGAGCATTTCACTGCAGTCAAGGCCGGTGGCAGGGAGCCCGCTTTTCTGGTCGGGCCGGATGCTACAGCGTCCTTGGAGATCTTACGGAGCGAACAGGTTTTCGGATCATTTTAGGCTATCTTGCGGTGCCTTCGGTGCCAGCTCGCGGGGCTAATCTACCGTTTGCCTCTATCGAGCCTTGTCTGAGGGAACCCCGTCGAGCGAGGCCGAGCCCTCGAGTAGCGTCTCGGGAGGACGAAAGACACCCAATTGAGGTTCTTCCGAGACAATTCGGAAATCATCCGCGCGGCGGTCACGGTAAATGTCTGGCTACCGCTATCGCTACGCAACGTTGCGGAACGTCTGGACGAACGCAGTATCGACATCAGCGATGAATCCATCTGTTTCTGGTGAACCGCTTCGGGCTGCGGTGCGCCTCCGCGAGGCGCAGCCAAGCGTGAACGCGGATTCCGAACTATGATTTTAAGTGCAGTCGCCCACAGCATCGTGTTTCCCCGACATGCCCCCGCCTGCGCAATGGCTACCGTTCACAACTTACCTCGCTGCGCTGAAGAGTGCTGCTCCACCCCTATCTCTACCAAAATGGCGATGGTTTCACTGCGGCTTCGGTCGAACGGCCGCTTTCGTCAACCTCGATCTTACGCTTGCAAGTGCGTTAACCGTAAGCTACGGGCCGACTACTCGATAGCTCACCTCAGCAGGCATACGCTATTTCGTTTGAATCTTGGCCACCAAATGCGAGACGTGCCGCCCGGCATTTCGGATGGGGTGACCATTCAGACCAGGCCCTTCTCGATATCCGCTAGCCTTGATCTCAGACGCTCCGACATTATCACATCGGCCGCGGCATTCCCGGCAAGCCTTTCAAGCGCCTTCACCGCCCAGCCTGATTTCCCAATGCGCTCTGATGCCGCCATGACATGCGCCACCGCCTCGTCGATATTGTGCGGGTTTGGATCATAGCCCCGCCCAGCTAAAAGATGCGCAATGGCATGTTGAGTACCCGCGAATGCGGTCAGCTGCACATCAGTGCACGCGATTGCGGGCCAATGCAATTTTTCTGGTTGGGTGTTGACGTGGTGTTGACGTAAAACGCGAAAGTGGCTGGGGTATAAGGATACCATCGTCCAAGCGTTTGATATATTTTATGATTTTGGTTGCGGGGGCAGGATTTGAACCTGCGGCCTTCAGGTTATGAGCCTGACGAGCTACCGGGCTGCTCCACCCCGCGACTGTTAGCGTTTTTAGAGCGGTGCTTTGATCCGCTTCTGCCCG
>NZ_JAWLVI010000007.1:0-114067 GCF_033100795.1 Pseudothioclava alba | reverse complement strand
CACGCAATCTGGCAATTTCAGAAGCAGTGTCTGACATGGAAACCATTCACCACAAACGCCAATAATTACCCATAAAAACAGGTGCTTCAATGCATATTACCCAGCCGTTTCAGGCCTTTGCGTCCAGCGTGGATTGCGCCAGTCAATCCCTTCGGGAAGATAACCGAGCTGCGCCGCAGAGATCGCAACAGACGCGCCCTCCCGGCTCACGGGCCAGATGAACTTCCCCGCTTCAAGCCGCTTCAAATACAGGGACATTCCGACCCCGTCATGCATGTAATCACGCCAGTTCCACCTAAGCGCCACGGCGATCCCCTCCTGCCATTTCTGACTTGATCCAGCCATTCTGTGCGCATGGGCGTGAGGGAGGTTTCGGATTTTGGAAGTAGGCGGCAGGAGGGTGTCGCCGTGACCCTTACGATAATTGCGCTGTGAATATGGTTCAGCGCGGGAAAGGCAGGGGTGGAGCACGCTGGATATAATGCTCGTCTCGGAAACGTGCGTCAGAAGCGGCCCATCAAGAAAACTTTGACGCCGCGATTGCGCATAAGAAAACGCCCGCCTCTTGCGAGACGGGCGTTTGATCCGAAAATCGGAAAAGATTAGCGGCGCAGGCCAAGACGCTCGATGAGCGACTGGTAGCGAGCCTGGTCTTTACCCTTGACGTAGTCCAGCAGCTTGCGGCGCTGAGCAACCATCATCAGAAGGCCACGACGCGAGTGGTTGTCCTTCTTGTGGGTTTTGAAGTGCTCGGTCAGCGTCGCGATGCGCGAGCTGAGGATCGCAACCTGAACTTCCGGCGAGCCGGTATCGCCTTCTTTGGTGGCGAATTCTTTGATCAGGCGGTTCTTTTCTTCAACGGTGATCGACATCAATATCTCCTGTGATTAAGGGTTAGGGCGCAAGCCGGGATGTCGTCCAGCAGGGTCCATAGGCACCCGCGCCGAAACGCGGATGCGGGCGTATAGTCGGATTCCCTTTAAAAGAAAAGCCTGAATCGGATCCTTCGGGGGCTGAAGCAGGTTAAAGCTGCGAGAACTCGGCCGGCGTCACCAGCAAGACATCGCCCGCTGTCAGGTCCGCCGCATCCAGCACCTCGGCCATGCGGACACCATTAAGCATGATCCACACGGCTCCTTCGGTCTGATCCGAGGGCTCGATCGTCAGTTCCGGCTCACCGGAGCCATCGGGGGCGTAAACAACGGCAATCTGGTCAACTGCCGCATCGTAATCGGCAATCTCTGCGGGGTTTGCAGGATCAATCCAGTCACCGAGGGCGAAGAGGTCGCCCCCTTCGCCGCCGTGCAACACATCACTCGTACCACCAAACAAAGTATCCGCCCCTTCACCACCATTCAGGAAGTCGGTCTCACTATCATCCGAGCCATCCAGCCAGTCATTCCCGGCATTCCCGAACAGCTCGTCCTCGCCGACACCGCCCACCAGCGTATCGTTTCCGTCGTTCCCCTCAAGGGTGTCGTTCCCGGCATCACCGGAAAGCACATCATCATCCGCCCCCCCAACGAGGCTATCGAAGCCATCACCGCCAAACAGGGTATCGGCCCCGAAGCCACCGAACAGCAGGTCATCGCCCGCTGCGCCGTCTGCAAGGTCATCGCCATCGCCGGCCTCTATGCTGTCGTTCCCGGCATCACCGGACAGCGTATCCGCACCGGTCTCACCGATCAGCGTATCGCTCCCGGCACCGCCGTATAGAGCATCGTCACCGTCATATCCGTTGATACGGTCATCGCCGTCCAAGCCGTCGATCGTGTCGGCCGCATCATCACCCCAAAGGATGTCATTCCCTTCGGTCGCGACCGGCTGATCCGCTACGGGATCGCTGGCAAACACCTCGTCCAGAAGATCGCCGGTAGCGGCCTGTTCGTTCTCATCCGAAGGTTCGGGCGTCGCATCGTCCGCGTCGTGCGAAATCGGGTCCATCGGCAGAAGAGCGGCTGAAAAGCCGGCGACAACAAGGCCCAGTAATCCCGTAAGCATCCACATAGAATAAATCCACCACCTTCAAGACAACCCTGAGTATAGCGCGCAGATTCGCCTTCTGGGGAGATCAAAAGTGTCTAAAATATATAACAAAAATGCCTGAACCCTCACCAGGTTTCGGGCTGGTGCTGGTAGGCGATATAAAGGGGATGCTTCGGCGCACCGTGCTTTGTCAACCCCAGGTGGTGAAGTTTTCGTCCGGTGCGACGCAATAGCGCCTCCACATGATCGCCACGCCCAAGGTGTGCGCCATGCGACCCCCAAGCGCAGATTACCTGATCCGCCGCCCCCGAGGCCCAGTCGAGGCTTTGCAGGATCGCGGCGTCATTTTCGGGACCAACCGGGTCAGCCTGCGCACGCATCACCTTGGGGTCCGTGGCGCGATAGGCGAAGATATTGGTCACGCGGAACGCCCCGAAGCCAAGGGCGCGCGCGCGTCGTTCGCAGCGCTCAACAGTGGGATCGTTCTGGACCTCGGTCGCTGTCGAGGGGTTGAGCATGATGAACAGCGCGCGCGCGCCGTCAGGCTCCCAAACACGGGTCAGCAGGTAGCGATAGGCCTCGCAGTCGGAATAAACTGCAACCGACGGGGCGTCGCCTTTAAGAAACTCACGGGTTAGCATCGGGCCTCCGGTGTTTGGGGCGTTTCCCCCTTCATATACGCCCGATCAGAGGTTGAACACGCGCGAGGGGTGCAATTCGCCCGATTTATAAACGCCGACCGCCACCGGCACTCCGTCAAAGCTGGCCCAGACCTCTTCGCCCCACTCAATGCCAGAGGCAATCACCATGCCCGCATTACCGTTGCGCAGGCGCACGGCCCCTTCGGGGGTTGCCTTGACCTCTTGCAGGTCATCCAGCCCCAACTCCAACGGAAGCAGATGCTCATCCAACGCCGGGGTTTTGGCCATCGCGTCAATCGTCTCAAGGCTCAGCCCGTCAGCGGCCTCGAACGGCCCCGACCATTCGCGCCGCAGCCAGAGCACATGCCCAAGGCAGCCAAGCGCCGCCCCAAGGTCGCGCGCGATAGACCGCACATAGCCGCCCTTGCCGCAGACCATCTCGAGCTCAACCGTGTCGGCATCGGGGCGCGCGGTCATCACAAGGCTTTCGACATACAAGGGCCGCGCCTCAAGTTCGAGGTCTTCACCCTTACGCGCCAGAGCATAGGCGCGCTCGCCATCGACCTTGACGGCCGAAAACTGCGGCGGAACCTGCATGATGTCGCCATTGAACTGCGCCAGCGCGGCCTCGATCTCGGCGTCCGTCGGGCGCGCATCAGAGGTTCCGATTACCTCTCCCTCGGCGTCATCGGTATTCGTCGCGGCCCCAAGGCGCACCTGAAAACGGTAGCATTTCATCGCGTCGGTAATGAAGGGCACGGTTTTCGTGGCCTCGCCCAGGGCAATCGCCAGAACACCCGTCGCCGCCGGATCAAGCGTGCCCGCGTGGCCCGCCTTTTTCGCATCCAGCGCCCACCGCACCTTGTTCACCACCGCGGTCGAGGTGATCCCTGCGGGCTTGTCCACGATCAGCCAGCCCGAAATGTCGCGGCCCTTCTTGCGTGCCATGATGCCTCCGAATTCAACAAGCGCGCCTGCTAGCGCGAAGCGGCGCGCGGGTCAACGCCGCATCACTCGGGCGCGACAACGCCCACGATCGGCCCCATCGGCAGCCCGATGTCGGCGCGGTCCATTTCGGGCACGATCAGCCGCGAAATGGCGCCATCCAGAAACAGCGCATCCGGCACCGCCAATTGATCGCGGAAAAGCCGCGCGAACTGGTGGAATGTCACGGGTTCGTTCGAGATCGCGAACCACGCGGTTTGCCCGTCGGCACTGACCCCCACACCGTTGCGGATATTGACGGAATCGCTATCGGCACGGAACTTGGGATGCAGCGCGCCGTCGATCACCAGCATCGGCCCTGATTGGGTGGCATAGCGGCAGTCGGGCGGGGTCGCGGCAAAGGCGCGGCTTTCGATCACGGCCAAAGCCTCGCCAATGCAGAACACACCGTTCGGCAACAGCCCGAAATTCCCCGGCCCCTCGGTCGTGACAATCGAGTGCCCTTCGGCGCCACCCTCGATATATAGCCCCACCGGGCGGCGGTCGGGGTGATACATGCCCGCATTCATCGCGAAGATCAGGCGTTGCCCTTCGGGGATCGTCGCCAGCAGGCGCTCGGGCGTGCCGATCAGCGCGCCGGTCTCGTCATTCAGCCAAAGCCGAAGGGTGTCGGTGACTTGCGCCTCGCAAACGGTAAACGACGCCCCGTCGAAGGTCAGATCATTGCACGCCCCCGCGAATGCAGGCGCGCCAAGCACCGCAAGAGCGGCGTTAAAGATCGTCGTCTTCGTCGTCATCATCCTGCGCAATATCGCGCTGCACCTTTTCATCGGCGAACATCCGGCGGGTTTCGTCAAGGCGATCAAAGGTCTCGTCGATGCGGAACCGCAGGTCGGGCGCGAATTTGAGCGACATCTCCTTGGCGACAAGGTGGCGCAGCTCGCCACGGTTGCGCGCCAGGATCTTGATCAGCTCTTCGGCGCCTTCGCCGCCCAAAGGCGCGACATAGGCGGTCGCGACCTTCAGGTCGGGCGACGTGCGCACCTCCCCCACCGTCACGGAATAACGCGACAGGTCGGGGTCGTGAACATCGCCACGCAAAAGCACATCCGAAAGGGTGCGCCGGATCAGCTCGCCGACGCGAAGCTGACGCTGAGAGGGGCCGTCGCCCGAATGAAAGCGGTTCTTTGCCATATCCGCCACATAGTGCCTAAACGCGCGCCCCGCAACGGGGGCTTTGCCAAAGCGGCCAATCGCCGCTAAGGAAAGCGTGAAAAGCGAAGGAGTGCATCAGATGAGCGATCTGCCGGGTATCGTGGTAACGGGCGTTTCGGGCCGCATGGGGCAAATGCTGGTGAAAACCATCAACAGCTCTGGCAAGGCACATCTGGTCGGCGCGGTCGAGCGCAAGGGGCACGACTGGGTCGGACGTGATCTGGGCACCTGTATGGGCGGCGCCGAGATGGGCGTGATCGTCACCGACGAGCCGCTGGAGGCTTTCGCCAAGGCGCAGGCGGTGATCGACTTTACCGCCCCTGCTGCGACGGTCGAATTTGCCCTGCTGGCCGCGCAGGCGCGGGCGGTGCATGTGATCGGCACCACCGGGTTCGAGGCAGAGCATCTGACGAAAATCGCGGCTGCTGCGCGCCATGCGGTGATCGTGCGCGCGGGGAACATGTCGCTTGGCGTGAACCTGCTGACCCAGCTTACCAAGAAGGTCGCGCAGGCGCTGGACGCGGATTGGGACATCGAGGTGATCGAGGCTCATCACAACAAAAAAGTCGATGCGCCCTCGGGAACCGCGTTGATGCTGGGCCGCGCTGCCGCCGAAGGGCGCGGGATCGACCTTGAGGACAACACCGAATCCGGCCGCGATGGGATTACCGGCGCGCGCAAACCGGGGGCGATTGGTTTTTCGGCCATCCGTGGAGGTGACATCGTGGGCGAGCATGATGTGTTGTTCGCAGCGGCGGGCGAGCGCATCGTGCTGCGCCATATCGCCACTGACCGTGCGATCTTTGCCCGTGGCGCGCTGCGGGCCGCTCTTTGGGGGCAAACCCAAAAACCCGGTGAATACGATATGATCGACGTGCTGGGGCTGTAAGCGCCAACCATTTTCAAACGCAAAGGCCGCGGAACTCGCGGCCTTTTTCTTTTCCAGCGATCAGAAGTCGATCGCGATGCCCTTCTTTTCCCAATCGCCATAGCGCACAGGTTCCGGCCCGTCGCGTCCGCCCAGTTCCGGCGGCAACTCGGCCTTTTGGGCGGCCTTGCGGCGTTCCTCGGCCTCGGCCAGCGCACGCTGAGCGGCGGGGGGCAGGTCTTTCGTGCGGTCATCCGGCATAGCAGAGTCCTTGTCAGCTTGGTGTCGCTGTTATAGGCCGCACGGAGACACCGGACAAGCAACTGCATGGAAGGCACGCCTCATGGCTGCACCCGATCACGCCCGCCGCGCCGCCCTTGGCCTGATCCTTGGCGTCCTTGAGGACCGCCTGACACTGGCCGAGCAGATCAACACCGATGCGCTGGATGGCCTGAGCCCCGCCGAGCGCGCCCGCGCGCAACGGCTTGCAGCATCGACGCTGCGCAACCTTGAACGCGCGGACCGGATGCTCAAGTCCTTCCTGCGCAAACGCCCCACGCCTGACATCCATGTGCTGTTGCGCATGGCCACGGTCGAGCTGTGCGAGGATGACGCCCCCGCGCACGGGGTGGTGAATGCCGCCGTGACGCTGGTGCGCTCGGCAGGCAAAAAGACCGAAAGCTTCGCGGGGCTGGTGAATGCGGTTCTGCGCAAAGTCTCCGAGGATCGCGCGCGCTGGCAAACCCTGCCTGTGCCCGAGCTGCCGGGCTGGCTGCGCGGGCGGCTGATGTCGGCCTATGGCAAGGCGGCGGTGCAAAAGATGGAGATCGCGCATCACGACGGCGCGCCCATCGATTTCAGCTGCAAATCGGATGCCGACGACTGGGCCGCGCGCCTTGGGGCGGAATTGCTGCCGACGGGGTCTTTGCGGATGAAAACCCGCGTGCAGGTCACCGATCTTGAGGGCTATGAGGCGGGCGAATGGTGGGTGCAGGACGCTGCCGCCGCGCTGGCCGCCAAGGCGCTGAACCCGCAGCCGGGCGAACGCATCCTAGACCTTTGCGCAGCCCCGGGGGGCAAGACGCTGCAACTGGCGGCCGCTGGCGCGCAGGTCACTGCGCTGGATATATCCGAGGGCCGGATGGCGCGGGTTCAGGAAAACCTTGCGCGCACAGGGCTTGCGGCTGAAACCGTGGTGGCCGATGCGCTCCACTGGGACCCCGAGGCGCCGTTCGACGCAATCCTGATGGATGCGCCATGCTCGGCCACCGGCACGATCCGCCGCCATCCCGACCTGCCTTTTGTGAAGGATGCGCAGGGCATCAAGCCGCTGTTTGCGCTTCAGGCCGCGCTTTTGGAGCGCGCTCTTGGCTGGCTGAAACCCGGCGGGCGGCTGGTCTATTGCACCTGCTCGCTTTTGCCCGAGGAAGGCGAGGCGCAAATCCGCATGGCGCTTGGCCACCACCCAGACCTGACAATCGCACCCATTAACGCCGCAGGGATCGAGGACCACTGGCGCACCCCCGAAGGGGGCTTGCGCCTGCGTCCCGACTACTGGCCCGAGCGTGGCGGCATGGACGGGTTCTACATCGCGCGCATAGACCGGTGACAGCGCGGGGCGCGCGCTTTATGGTGCGCGCAATCTGGCAGGAGGGGGCTGCGCAAGCGGCGCCAAGGTGAGGCAAAGGCACGATGGCCAAGGTGCGATCCGGCTTTGAAGAGCGTAAAACGGGTATTCTGCGTGCGCGCATCGGTGCGGCGCGGAACCGTCTGAGTGCGCGTCTGGCGGCGGCCTCGCGCCCCGCCACCGGCTTTACCAGCCAGCCCGAACCCCGCACGATTGGCTCTTTTGCGCGCGGTCGGCAACTTATCGCCGGAAATTTCCAGTTCGCGGGTTTTCTGATCGAAGGCAAAGACCTGCTGATCTGGGATCTGCCGATGCCCGACAAGGCGTTCGGGGAAACCTTGCACGGCATGGCGTGGCTGGATGATCTGGCCGCTGTGGGCGACCGCGAGGCGCGGGCGCGGGCGCAGGACTGGGTGTTTGCGTGGATCACACGCCACGGCAAGGGCTCTGGCCCCGGCTGGACGCCCGACCTGACGGGGCGGCGCATGGTCCGGCTGATCAACCACGCGATTTTGTTGCTGAACGGGCGCGACCGCGCGCAGGCGGACGCTTTCTTCCGCACGCTGGCGCAGCAGACGCTTTTTCTGGCGAAACGCTGGAAGGCAGCCTCGCCCGGATTGCCACGGTTCGAAGCGCTGACCGGCCTTGTCGCGGCGGGGCTGGCGCTGCGCGGGATGGAGCGTCACGTTGCCCCCGCGCTGGCAGCACTTGGCCAGGAATGCGCGCGCCATATTGATGCGCGTGGCGCGATCCCGACGCGCAACCCCGAAGAATTGCTCGAAGTAATGACGCTTCTGGTCTGGACCAAGCAGGCGCTGGAAGAGGCAGGCCAAAAGCCAAACACGCCTCTGCATGATGCCATCGAACGCATCGCCCCCACCCTGCGCGCGCTGCGCCATGTGGATGGCGGGCTTGCGCGGTTTCACGGCGGCGGGCGCGGGCTGGACGGACGGCTTGATCAGGCGTTGGCGATCGCGGAAACCCGCGAGAGCCGCCACGATGATCTGTCGATGGGGTTTGCGCGCCTGCACACGTTGCGCACCAGCCTGATCGTCGATACCAGCGCGCCACCAAAAGGCGTGGCTTCGGCTAATGCCCATGCCTCGACGCTGGCCTTCGAGATGACCTGCGGGCGTCACCCGCTGATCGTGAATTGCGGCTCGGGCGCGATGTTCGGGCGCGAATGGCACCGCGCGGGGCGCGCCACGCCCTCTCATTCGACACTGGCCATCAACGGCTATTCCTCGTCGCGCTTCGGGCCTGTGCGCGCCTTTGGCCAGAGTGCGCGCACCTATTTCGAGGCGACCCCCACAGAGGTCTGGCACCGCGCCGAGCGCCCCGACGGGCTGCACCTGATCTTTGGCCATGACGGCTATATCCCGACCCACGGCATGACCCATATCCGCGAGCTTGATCTGTCGCAGGACGGGTGCAGCCTGCGCGGGCAAGATACCCTTGGCGCGATGAGCGTCGAGGACCGGCACAAGTTCGATGCGTTGCTGCTGAAAGACCCGCTCAACGGCATTCCCTTCACCCTGCGCTTCCATTTGCACCCCGAGGCCGATGCCCAGATCGACCTTGGCGGCGCTGCGGTTTCGGTCGTTCTTAAATCCGGCGAGCTGTGGCTGTTTCGCCATGACGGGGTGGGCGAGCTGAGCCTTGAGCCGTCGGTCTATCTTGAAAAGGGGCGCCTACGGCCCCGCGCCAGCCTCCAGATCGTGCTGAAAGCCAATGTTTTCGAGCATATTTGCCAGATTGGCTGGACCTTGACGAGCGCACAGGCTACCCCCTCGCGCATACCGAACCCCGAATCCGATACCTAGCTTTCGAAGGACGCTGCCCCGTGACCCAAGCTCTCCCGCTGACCCGTGCCCTGATCTCTGTTTCCGACAAGACCGGGCTGATCGACTTTGCCAAGGCGCTGTCCGCGCGCGGCGTCGAGCTATTGTCCACCGGCGGCACCGCCAAAGCGCTGCGCGATGCGGGGCTTGAGGTGCGCGACGTGGCCGAGGTGACGGGCTTCCCCGAGATGATGGACGGGCGCGTGAAAACGCTGCACCCCAAGGTGCACGGCGGCCTTCTGGCGCTGCGCGACAACGCTGAACACGTCGCCGCGATGAACACCCACGGGATCGAAGGGATCGACCTTCTGGTCGTCAATCTTTACCCGTTCGAGGCCACCGTCGCCAAAGGCGCCGCGTATGACGACTGCATCGAGAACATCGACATCGGCGGTCCGGCGATGATCCGTGCGGCCTCGAAGAACCATGCGTTCGTCGCAACGGTTGTCGATGTCGAAGATTACGACGCGGTTCTGGCCGAGCTTGACGCAAACGGCGGCAAGACGACCTACACCTTCCGTCAGCGTCTTGCGCAGATCGCCTATGCCCGCACCGCCGCCTATGACGCCGCGGTTTCCACCTGGATGGCCGCCGCGATTGGCGAGGAAACCCCGCGCCGCCGCGCCTTCGCAGGCACCTTGGCCCAATCGCTGCGCTATGGTGAGAACCCGCACCAGTCGGCGGCGTTCTATCTGGATGGCTCGAACCGTCCGGGTGTTGCGACGGCCGAGCAGCATCAGGGCAAGGAACTGTCCTACAACAACATCAACGACACTGACGCGGCGTTCGAACTGGTCTCCGAATTCGGCACCAGCGCGCCTGCCTGCGCGATCATCAAGCACGCCAACCCCTGCGGTGTCGCCAGTGGGTCGTCGATGATCGAGGCCTATACCCGCGCCTTCGATTGCGACCGCACCTCGGCCTTTGGCGGCATCATCGCGCTGAACCAGACGCTTGACGGGGCCACCGCCGAAGAGATCTGCAAGATCTTCACCGAGGTCGTCATCGCCCCCGAGGCAACCGACGAAGCCAAGGCGATTTTTGCCGCGAAAAAGAACCTGCGCCTTCTGACCACCGGCGCGCTGCCTGACCCGAAGGCCACCATCACCACCTACCGACAGGTGGCCGGTGGCTTCCTCGTGCAGGGCAAGGACAATGGCGCGATCAGCATGGATGACCTGAAAGTCGTGACCGAGCGTCAGCCCTCGGAGCAGGAGCTCAAAGACCTTCTGTTTGCATGGAAAGTCGCCAAGCATGTAAAATCGAACGCGATCATCTATGTCAAAGACGGCGCCACCGTGGGCGTGGGCGCGGGCCAGATGAGCCGCGTCGATTCGACCCGCATCGCGGCCCGCAAAGCGCAGGACATGGCCGAAGTGATGGGTCTGCCCGCCCCGCTGACGCAAGGCTCGGTTGTGGCCTCTGACGCGTTCTTCCCCTTTGCAGATGGCCTGATTACCGCCGCCGAGGCTGGCGCAACCGCGATCATCCAGCCCGGTGGCTCGATGCGCGACCAGGAGGTCATCGACGCCGCAAACGAGCGTGGCCTTGCGATGGTCTTTACCGGTATGCGCCACTTCCGCCACTAAGGACCAGCTTATGCGTGTGACAGGTATCGTCGCGGGTCTGACTTTTGCGCTGGACCAGTTCTCGAAATACGCCGTGGTGCGTGTGCTGGGGCTGGATCAGGTGCAGGCGATTGATGTCCTGCCGCCCTGGCTGAACTTCCGCATGGCATGGAATCAGGGGGTAAACTTCGGCCTGTTCTCGGGAGAGGCCGGAATGACCCGCTGGGTTCTTATCGCCGTGGCGCTGATAATCTCGGGCTGGGTCTGGTTTTGGGTGCGCCGCGACCACCCCGCCGCGCTTGCGCAGATTTCCGCGGGGCTTCTGGTCGGCGGAGCGCTGGCGAATGTGGCGGACCGCCTGTTTTATGGGGCGGTGGCCGATTTCATCAATATGTCTGTGCCCGGATGGGCGAATCCCTATTCGTTCAATATCGCTGATGTCGCGATATTTGCCGGCGCGTTCGGGTTGGTTCTGTTCACCGGGCACAAGGATGAACCGGCCGCGTGAATGATGCCGCTTTCGCAGGTGACGGGGGCGCATCAATAGGCTAAGACAGGGTCGAAGAAAGCCGGAGGGGGCGGAATGGCGTCGAATACAGGCAAGCTTGGGATGATGCTGGCAGTGCTGCTCGCGCTGGCTGCGTGTTCGTCTGACAAAGAGCCGCGCCTGATGCATTTGCGCTCGAATACCAATGGGCCGGATGAGTTCTCGATCGTGCCCGCCAAGCCCTTGCAGATGCCCGACACCCTGACCGAACTGCCCGAGCCGACGCCGGGCGGCGCAAACCTGACCGACCAGACCCCCGAGGCTGATGCCGTCGCGGCCCTTGGCGGCAAGCCGGTCTACCTGTGGAACACCAAAATCGGCGCGGGCGATGGTGGCCTTGTGTCCTACGCGGGGCGCTACGGGATCACCCCGACCATCCGCGCGGAACTGGCGGCCGCCGATCTTGAACATCGCCGCGCGAATGACGGGCGTATACTGGAAAAGCTGTTCCGCACGAGCGTCTATTTCAAAGCCTATCGCGATATGGAGCTTGACCAGGAAGCCGAGCTGGAGCGCTGGCGCAAACTGGGCGTGCGCACGCCTGCCGCTCCGCCAAGCGCGGCGGCTCAGGATTTCGCACAGTAAACGCCTCGCAGTAATCAACTCCTCGTCAGGCGGGTTGCCCTTGGCGCGCGCACGCGGCATGTGTAGGCGAAAACACATGAGGTGCCGATGCTGCGTTTGATGCTTGCGATTGCTCTGGGGGCGTTTGGCCTTAGCCCCGCGATTGCCGAAGAAGTCAGCCATTTCACCCTTGCGAACGGCTTGGAGGCGGTCGTGATCGAGGATCACCGCGCCCCCGTCGTCGTGCATATGGTCTGGTATAAGGCGGGTGCGGCGGATGAGCCGCGCGGCAAATCGGGCATCGCGCATTACCTGGAACACCTGATGTTCAAAGGCACCGATGATTTGGCTCCGGGCGAGTTGTCGAAAACCGTCGCGGCCAACGGTGGATCGGATAACGCCTTCACTTCGCAGGATTATACCGCCTATTTTCAGCGCATCGCGTCGGACAGGCTTGAACTGGTGATGAAGATGGAGGCCGACCGGATGCGCGACCTCGTGCTCTCGGAGGATGACTGGCAGACCGAACGCGATGTGATCCTTGAGGAACGCGCGCAACGCACCGATTCCAACCCGCAGGCACTGTTCAGCGAGCAGAAAACGGCCGCGCAATACCTCAACCATCCCTATGGCACGCCTGTGATCGGCTGGCGCAACGAGATGATGGAGCTGACGCGCGAGGATGCGCTGTGGTGGTATCGCCGCTATTACGCACCCAATAACGCGGTTCTGGTGGTTGCGGGCGACGTGACGCCCGCCCAGGTTCAGGCGCTGGCCGAGACCTATTACGGCCCGCTGGAGCCAAGCGCCGATTTGCCGCCGCGCAAACGTGTCGAGGAGCCGCAACAGCTTGCCGAACGACGGGTGATTTTTACCGATCCGCGTGTCGCGCAGCCCTTCGTCTCTCGCAGCTATCTTGCGCCCGAGCGCAACCCCGGCGATCAGGCCAAAGCCGCCTCCCTGACCGTTCTGGCCGAGGTTCTGGGCGGCAATCCCGCGACCTCGGTTCTGGGGCGCAAGATGGTCTTTGGCACGGGCGAGGCGATCTATGCCTCGGCCTTCTACGATGGGCTGTCGATCGACAAGACGACCTTCGGGCTGGCGGTGATGCCCGCAGCCGATGTGACGCTGGACGAGGCCGAGGCGGGCCTTGACGAGGCTTTGATAGCCTTCCTGAGCGAAGGCATCGACCCCGCGCAATTCGCGCGCATCAAGACCCAGATCAAGGCTGCGCAGATTTATGCCCGCGACAACACGCAAGGGCTTGCCCACCGTTATGGCGAGGCGTTGGCGTCTGGCCTGACGGTTGCCGATGTGCAGGGCTGGCCAGAGGCGCTGATGGCCGTGACCGAAGCCGATGTGATGACTACCGCGCGCGAGGTGTTTGACCGCAGGCAGGCCGTGACCGGCTACCTTGACCGCCCCGCCGCCGAGGAGGCCCAACAATGATCCGCTTTGCTCTGGCCCTGGTCTGCGCCCTCACACTGGCGCTTCCGGCGCGCGCACTGGATATTCGGCAAGTCACGTCGGAGGGCGGGCTGACCGCGTGGCTGGTCGAGGCGCATGACATCCCCTTCACCGCGCTGCGGATCAGCTTTCGGGGTGGTGCCAGCCTTGATGCCGAGGGCAAACGCGGCGCAACGGTTCTGATGACGGGCCTTCTTGAAGAGGGCGCGGGCACGATGGACAGCCAGACCTTTGCCGAGGCCGCCGAGGGGCTTGCCGCCGAATTCGGCTTTGATGTGGGCGATGACACGCTGGATATTTCTGCGCGTTTCCTGACCGAAAATCGCGCGGCTTCGGTCGATCTGCTGCGTGAGGCGCTGGTGAACCCGCGCTTTGACGAGGTGGCGATTGACCGCGTGCGCGCGCAGGTTCTGTCAATCATCGCCTCGGATGCCCAGGACCCGAACTCCCTTGCAGGCGAGCGGCTCTCGGGGCTGATTTACGGCGCGCATCCCTATGGCAGCTCGAACAATGGCACCGCCGCCAGCCTCAAGGCGCTGACCCGCGAAGACCTGTTCGACGCCAAGGCGCGCGTCATGGCGAAGGACCGGATCGTGATTTCTGCCGTGGGCGACATTACCGCAGCCGAGCTGGGACCACTTCTGGACAACCTGCTTGGCGGGCTGCCTGATAGCGGCGCGCCAATGCCCCCGAAGGTGACGCCCGCCTTTGACGGCTCTGTGAGCGTGGTCGATTACGACTCGCCGCAGTCGGTTGTGGTGTTCGGGCAGGCGGGGCTGGCGATGGATGATCCCGACTTTTTCGCCGCCTATCTGCTGAACCAGATCATCGGGGCGGGCGGGTTTTCCTCGCGGCTGATGGACGAGGTGCGCGAAAAGCGCGGCCTGACCTATGGCATCTACACCTACCTTGTGCCGAAGGATCTGGCCGAGGTCTGGATGGGGTCGTTCTCGGCTTCGAACGAAAAGGTCGCCGAGGCGATCCGCATCGTCAAAGAGGAATGGACCAAGGCGGCAACCGGTGCTGTGACCGAGGCCGAGCTTGCCGACGCGAAAACCTATCTGACGGGCGCCTACCCGCTGCGTTTCGATGGCAACGGCCAGATTGCCGAAATCCTTGTGGGGATGCAGCTTTCGGGGCTGCCGCCTGAATATATCGAGACCCGCAACGCCAAGGTCGAGGCGGTCACGAAGGACGATATTACACGGCTGGCCAAGCGCATTCTGGATGCGAACGCGCTGAGCTTTGTCGTCGCGGGCAAGCCTGTCGATCTGAAGTGAAGCACGCCGCCCGAATCGTTGGAAGGTGCGGGGGCGTTATGCTATCCCTTGTAGGATGAACGCCCCCGAACGCAAAATAAGCACGGATCGCCCTGTTATCCGCCAGCTAGACGACGCGGCCGCGAACCGTATCGCGGCGGGCGAGGTTGTCGAACGCCCCGCCAGCGCGGTCAAAGAGCTGGTCGAGAATGCGCTGGATGCGGGCGCGGGCCGGATCGAGATCGCCTATGCCGATGGCGGCAAGACGCTGATCCGCATTACCGATGACGGCTGCGGCATGACGGCGGACGACCTGCCGCTTGCGCTGTCGCGCCATGCGACCTCCAAGATCGACGGGTCGGACCTTCTGAACATCCACACTTTCGGCTTTCGGGGCGAGGCGCTGCCCTCGCTTGGCGCTGTCGGACGGCTGACGATCACGTCGCGCGCCGCCGGTTATGAGGCCGTGCAGATCACCGTGGCGGGGGGCGCCATCGGGCCGGTCAAACCCGCCGCGCTCAACCGTGGCACCGTGGTCGAGCTGCGCGATCTGTTCTTTGCGACGCCCGCGCGGCTGAAATTCATGCGCACCGACCGCGCCGAGGCACAGGCGATTGCCGATGTCGTCAAGCGCCTCGCGATGGCCGAACCCTATGTCAGCTTTTCTCTGACCGATGTTTCGGGGAACAAGTCGCGTGAGATTTTCCGCGCCGATGCCGAGCAAGGAGAACTCTTCGACGCACTCTCCGCCCGTTTGGGCCGTGTTCTGGGCAAGGCGTTCAGCGATAACTCCGTGCGGATCGAGGCCGAGCGCGAGGGTATCCGCCTGTCGGGCTATGCCGCGCTGCCGACCTATTCACGCGGCGCGGCGGTCGAGCAGTTCCTCTTCGTCAACGGTCGCCCCGTGCGCGACAAGATGCTGACGGGGGCGCTGCGCGCCGCCTATATGGATTTCCTGAGCCGTGACCGGCATCCGGCGGCGGTCCTGTTCCTGACCTGCGAACCCGAGCGCGTCGATGTGAACGTTCATCCTGCCAAGGCCGAGGTGCGCTTTCGCGAGGCCGCCATCGCACGCGGGCTGATCGTCACGGGGCTGCGTCATGCGCTGGCCGAGGCCGGACACCGCGCCAGCTCAACCGTCTCGACCGCGACGCTGGGGGCGATGCGCCCCGAACCCACGGGCGCGCCGCGCATCTACCAGATGGACCGCCCGAGCCTTGGCGCGATCCGCTCGGTCTATGCGGCCCAAGCGCCCGCACCGCAGCAAAGCGCCTGGACCGAAGGATTTGCCGAAGCGGCCCCTGTTTTTGACACGGGCTTCGCGCCCTCGGCGCGCGCCGAAGAGGTGGTCGAGCAAGACGCCCCGATCCACGCCCCCTTGGGCGCCGCCCGCGCGCAGTTGCACGAGAATTACATCATCGCACAAACCGAAAACGGGGTGGTGATCGTCGATCAGCACGCCGCCCACGAACGGCTCGTATATGAGCGCCTGAAACGCCAGATGGCCGAAAATGGCGTGCCCTCGCAGGCGCTGTTGATCCCCGAGATCGTCGAACTGTCCTCAGGCGATGCGGCGCTTTTGCTTGAACGCGCGGACGAACTGGCCCGCTTTGGCCTTACGGTCGAGGCCTTCGGCGGCGCCATTGCCGTGCGCGAGACCCCCGCGATTTTGGGCGAGATCGACGCAGGCGCGATGCTGCGCGATATTCTGGACGAACTGGCGGACCTTGGCGATAGCCAGAACCTGCAAGCCCGCGTCGAGGCGGTCCTTAGCCGCATGGCATGTCACGGCTCGATCCGCTCGGGCCGCCGGATGCGTGTCGAAGAAATGAACGCCCTGCTGCGCGAGATGGAAGCCACCCCCCATTCGGGCCAGTGCAACCACGGCCGCCCCACCTATGTCGAGCTAAAGCTCAGCGACATCGAAAGACTGTTTGGCCGCACATGATCCAGATCGGGACATATCAATTCGACCTGAATGACCCGATGGTCCTGCTGGTGCTGGCGGGGATCGGCGCTGCGCTTTTGCTGCTGATCCTGCTGGTCCTTGTGCTGCGCGCGACGGGCCGCACCGGGCGCGCGATCGACCCGATGGCGCATCATCTGCAACTGCTTGGCCAGCGCGTGCAGTCACTTTCCGATGGGCAGCAACAGCTTGCGGGCGGGCTGCACCATGTCTCCGAGGCGCAGGCGACCAGCCAGACCAAAGTGCTGGGGCTGATGGAGCAACGTCTGGCCGAAGTGAACCGCGCCATGACCGAAAGCCTGCACGGCACCGCGACCCGCACCGCGCGTTCACTCGGCGATCTGCACCAGCGGCTTGAGGCCATCGACAAGGCACAGGCGAATATCGAGAAGCTGTCTGGCAACGTTCTGGGATTGCAGGATATTCTGTCGAACAAACAGACCCGCGGTGCCTTTGGCGAGATCCAGCTGCATGACATCGTGCAAAAGGCCTTGCCGTCGGACGCCTATACGATGCAAGCCACGCTTTCGAACGGCAAGCGCGCGGATTGCCTTGTGCATCTGCCCAATCCGCCCGGCCCGATTGTGATCGACAGCAAGTTCCCGCTGGAGGCCTATGAAGCCCTGCGCCGCGCGGAAACCCAGTATGAACTGACCGAGGCGCAACGGATGATGCGCACCGCCGTGCGCGCGCACATCAAGGCGATTTCCGAGAAATATATCCTTGAGGGCGAAACGGCAGACGGCGCGCTGATGTTCCTGCCCTCAGAGGCCGTCTATGCCGAACTTCACGCCAATTTCCCCGAGCTGGTCCGCGATGGCTTTGCCGCCAAGGTCTGGATCGTCAGTCCGACCACCTGCATGGCGACGCTGAACACGATGCGCGCGGTTCTGAAAGACGCCCGTATGCGCGAACAGGCCGGCGCGATCCGGCGCGAACTGGCCGCTCTTTATGGTGATGTTGACCGGCTTGGGGCGCGCGTCGAAAACCTTGACCGGCATTTCGCGCAGGCAGCCAAGGATATTGGCGAGATCAAGATTTCCGCCGAAAAGGCGGGCAAACGCGCGCGCCGCCTTGATAACTTCGATTTCGAAGAACTCGCTCCCGAGCCCGCGCAACCCAAAATTGTGAATATCGAACCCTGACGTTTTGCACCTTGCAGCGCGCTGAAACTGCGCGCAAAAATAGGGCATAACGGAGGGAAACATGCTCACCATCAGCCCGGCCAAGATCGCCCATATCATCATTCGCGCCCGCAAGTTCGACGCGGACGTGCCCGGCTCGGGTCAGGCCCGCGAATTGCGCGCCTTTATCGCAGGGCTGAACGATGACGAGAAAGCCGCGCTGACCGCCGTGATGTGGATCGGGCGCGAAACCTTCGAGGCCGAAGAACTGGAAGAGGCGATCGCCACCGCCCATGCCGAGGCTACCGCCCCGACCGAGGATTACCTCTTGGGCGTGCCGATGCTGGCCGATTACCTTGAGGATGGCCTGGGCGCGCTTGGCCTGTCGCTCGAAGAGGCGGAAGAAGACATCTACCCGTCGGTTTGATCTGCGGAAATCAGATTGCCAGTTGGAGGCTATGCCCTGCGAGTTCCGATGGGGTTAATGGCAGCTGTGCGGGACGAAGCAGTCGCTTGCGCCAGACAATCTGGCGGTTAGTCTATTTCAACGTGCGCGGTCTGGAGCTTCGATAATGAAGGATAACATCTGCTGGTTTTGCGGCGAGGCAATCGAGTTGAATGATGAGCGCGCAGTCAGGATTACTTTGGAAAATCTGATGCGCACTACGGATGCAATCCAAACAATCGCCTCTCATGCTGATTGCGCCAGAGTTCGACTTATAGGTGCAACCATGATGTTCGACCCTGAAGTTCTCTCCGACTAGCAGCTAACGCTGACAGTCCGCAAAGGGCTCTTTCCGGATCTCCGGCGCTCATGCCTTCATCTCCTTCCTAATACCAAAGGCGGCCCCGAGAGCCGCCTTTTGCATTTGTTGTTTCGCGAGGGATACCCTCAGGCGACCAGCCTGTAGCCGCCCGATTCCGTGACCAGAAGCCGCGCGTTCGAGGGGTCGGGCTCGATTTTTTGACGCAGGCGGTAGATGTGGGTTTCAAGCGTATGCGTCGTCACCCCGGCATTATAGCCCCAGACCTCGTGCAGCAGCACATCGCGTGGCACCACGCCATCGGTCGCGCGATAGAGAAACTTGAGGATATTCGTCTCTTTCTCGGTCAGGCGGATTTTGCGCTCTTTCTCGTCGATCAGCATCTTCATCGCGGGCTTGAACGTATACGGGCCAAGCTGGAACACCGCGTCTTCGGATTGTTCATGCGTGCGCAGTTGCGCGCGCAGGCGGGCCAGCAGCACAGGGAATTTGAACGGCTTGGTAATGTAATCATTCGCGCCACTATCAAGGCCAAGGATCGTATCGGCGTCGGTGTCATGGCCGGTCAGCATCACGATCGGGCATTTCACACCCAGCTTGCGCAGCTTTTTGCACAGCTCGCGCCCGTCGGTGTCAGGCAGGCCCACGTCCAGAAGCACCAGATCGTAAAGTGCCTCTTTTGCCTTCTCGACACCAGTCGCGCCCGAATTCGCCTCGAACACATCAAACTCGTCAGTCGCCAAAAGCTGTTCCGCCAGTGCCTCGCGCAGGTCATCGTCATCATCGACCAGCAGGATTTTCTTCAAAGCTGCCATCGTTCCGGCCTCCTTATGCGTTTTGTGCAAAGCTGCTCTTTGCTCACCATTTCGACAAGGGGCGTGAAATCTTTCTCACGCGGTCGTGTCAGAACGCCGTGATATGTTTCAATTTGTTTCGAGGATCGCTATCTGTTGGGCGATGGAACACCGCTTTTCCCTTGGGCCTTCGCCCGCTGAACGCCTGAACCGCGCCCGCGCCGATCTGCGCATGGGGCTGCCGGTGGTATTGTCGGGGCAGATGCTGGCCGTCGCGGTCGAAACGCTCTCGCCCGAACGTTTGGCGGCGCTGCGCGCTCTTGGGCCGCTGCAACTGGCGATCACCGCGCGGCGGGCCGAGACGCTGAAGGCGCGCGTCTATGATGGCGATCTTGCACGGTTGCAGGTGCCGGTTGACGCCGATCTGGGCTGGTTGCGCGCGCTGGCGGACCCCGCCGATGACCTGCGTATGCCGATGAAAGGCCCGCTCCAGTCGCTCCGCGATGGCGCGCCGGATCTGGCCCGCGCCGCGATCCGTCTCGCGAAATCGGCACAGCTTTTGCCTGCCGCGTTGCTCGCGCCGCTGCCCGATCCGGCCCCAGATGGGCTAACCGCGATTGAGGCCGCCGAGGCGATGCAGCTTCTGGAGGCCGAAGCCCTTATGGCCCCGGTCGCGGCCGCCCGTGTGCCGATGCGCGCCGCTGAAAAGGGGCGGCTTCATATCTTCCGGCCCGATGACGGCGGTGAAGAACATTATGCGATCGAAATCGGTGCGCCTCCGCGCGACAAGCCGGTGCTGGCGCGGCTCCATTCGGCCTGTTTTACGGGCGATGTGCTGGGGTCGCTGAAATGCGACTGCGGGCCACAGCTTGACGCGGCGCTCACCCAGATGGGGCATGAAGGCGCGGGGGTGCTATTGTATCTCAATCAAGAGGGGCGCGGCATTGGTCTGGCCAATAAGATGCGCGCTTATTCCCTGCAAGATCAAGGGTTTGATACGGTAGAAGCGAACCATCGCCTGGGATTCGAGGATGACGAGCGCGATTTCAGAACGGGCGCGGCGCTTCTGCGCAAACTCGGGTTTTCGGCGGTTCGTTTACTAACCAACAACCCTGCCAAGGTGCGGATGCTGGAGGCCAACGGCATCACCGTGGCCGAGCGTGTGCCGCTGAAGGTCGGCCTTAGTCGCCATAACGAGGCGTATCTGGCGACAAAGGCCGCGAAATCGGGGCATATCCTGTGATGCGCCTCACGCCGCGCGGGCTTTGCGCCTTTGGGCGACTCTTGCCCGTCGAGGTCGGGCGCGGCGGGTTGAGCACCGACAAACGCGAGGGGGACGGCGCGACGCCCGTTGGCCTGTTGCATATCGCGGGGATGCTTTATCGTCCCGACCGGATTGCACCGCCGCAGCCTTGGGCGCAGTCCATCGGGCCGCGTGACCTGTGGTGCGATGCGCCCGATCATCCGGCCTATAACCTGCCGGTGAAGGCGGCGTTTCCCGCCAGTCACGAGGCGCTGCGCCGTGCCGACCCGCTTTATGACATTGTGCTTTTGACCGACTGGAACTTTCCCCACGCCGTTGCGGGCAAAGGCTCTGCGATCTTCCTGCATCAGCGCCGCCGACAGGGTTTTCCGACCGCCGGCTGCCTTGCCTTCCGGCGCGATCATCTGATCTGGCTGGCGGGGCGTGTTAGCCTTGGCGAGCCGTTGCTGATCCCCCCGCTGGCTGGATTTGCGCCGCGCGGGGGAAATACGGTCGCGGGCGACAAAGCCTAGCGATTGGCGTAATCGCGCGCTCCGAAAATCGCTGATCCCACGCGGACGTGGGTCGCGCCAGCCGCCACCGCCGCCTCGAAATCGCTGCTCATGCCCATAGAAAGCCCTGTCAGACCATTGCGCGCGGCCATGTCCGCCAAGGCGGCGAAATGGGGCGCGGCGTCTTCATCCTCGGGCGGGATGCACATCAGGCCGATAACGGGCAAATCCATCCCCCGCGCCTGCGCGATAAACGCGTCCAGATCATCGGGCAGAACACCCGCTTTTTGCGGCTCCAGCCCGGTATTGACCTGCACGAAAAGGTCAGGGCTTTGCCCGCGCGCCTGCGCAAGAGTGGCCAGCTTGGTGGCAAGCGATGGCCGGTCGAGCGTGTGGATCGCCTCGAACAGATCAACCGCGACCTTCGCCTTGTTGGTTTGCAGCGGCCCGATCATATGCACGGACGCGTCAGGGAAGGCCTCGCGCCATGCGGGCCATTTGCCTTGAGTTTCCTGCACATAGTTTTCGCCGAATAACCGATGGCCTTCGCGCAGGACAGCCTCGACACGCTCGGGCGGCTGCACTTTGGACACGGCGATCAGGTTGACCGATCCGGCCGCGCGCCCTGCGGATGCCTCGGCGGCGCGAAGTCGCGCTTTGATTTGCGCCAAGCCCATGGTCTGTCTCCTTTTTGCGCCAAGACACCACGGTTAGGCAAAAAAGAAAAGAGCGGGCGCAAGGCCCGCTCTTTCCATCATACCAATCCGTTAGGATTAGAACGAGAACGAGACGCCGAGCTCAGCAACGGTGTCGCCGCCTGCTTTGCCCACGCCACCTGCGAGGGTTGCGCCGCCGAGGTCGTACTTAGCGCCGATGCCGTATGCAGCGTCAGCAGCCGCATCGTTGTCGCCGTAAGCAGCTTCGAAGGTCAGAGCGCCGGTTTTGTAGGCAGCGTAAACGCCATACGAGTCACCGGTGATGTCATCTTTGGCGTAGTAGATTTCGCCGTTGATGCCAGCTGCGCCACCTTTGAGGAGAAGCGAGGTCGAGTTGTTCGACAGCGACTCGTCGTGGTCGTAAGCAGCAGCAACCGAAACGGTGCCGAAGTCGTAAGCAGCTTTGACGCCATAGTCTTCGGCAACGGTGTTCAGCGAAACGCCAACAGCCAGAGCGCCGACCGAGTAGTCCCAACGTGCGTCAGCCGAACCGGTGTAGTTCGAAGCTTCTGCAACGTCGTCAACGCCGATGCCGTCGAAACCGATGTCGGTCAGGCCGAGGTCGTCTGCCATCGGGTCAACTGCGCCGACGGTGAATTTGCCGAACGAACCCGAGGTAAAGACCTGTGCGCCGTAGACGGTGTCGCCGTTAGCGTAGTCGGAGTCGAGCTGGATGCGAGCGCCGAAGGTCAGGCCCGAGTCGGTTTCGGTGGTGCCGACGACATCCATGTCGATTTCGTACCAGCCAGCAGCTTTTTTAGCCGGAGCGTAGGACAGGCCGCCGTTGTCGTATTTCAGACCCATGTTGGCCGAGCCCGACATGGTGATTTCAGCCGAAGCGAAGCCAGCCGAGAGCACCAGAGCGGTCGTCGCGAAGAGACACCTTGCAACCTACGTCCCGTCGTAGGCGATTTTGTTATGCGATGACTGTTTAGACCATCTTAATCGTCGCCCATACGGTAATCAGGTAATACACACTGCTTGATAACACACGGAGAAGGCGATGTTTTTCTCGTTCAAGAGCGACGATGAGACGCGATCAAAGCATCATCGACCTCAACCCTGCTTAACGCTGAGTTTGTTCTTCGATGAACATTACTTTCCCCATGTCAAAGTGGCGAAGAAGGAGAGCAAGCACGACTGGAGCACGTTCAATACGCACTTGCGAGCGAGCTTAGGCCACTACAAACTCGACGAATTGACCAACCCAGTGCTCGATGTTTGGGTGCGTGAGCAGGTGGTGGCTGGCTATCAGCGCAGCACCATCAACAAACACATTTTCCTCATGAACAGGCTGCTGAACTTGGCGCGGCATTGGGGCCACATTCAACATAACGCCAACCAAGTGAACCTGCGGCGACTGCCCCTTGGGGACTATAAGCAACGCTTTCTCAGTCCAGAAGAGATCGAACGCTTGCTTATCCATGCCCACCGCAGCTCCCACCCACACCTGTATAATTTCATCCGTCTTTTACTGCTGACGGGGGCGCGGAAAGGTGAGGCACGGACAATGCGGTGGCTGGACATCAACAGGGATAAAAAGATTTGGACCGTACCTGTCAGCAAAAATGGTCGGTCACGTCGTGTTGTGCTCAGCGGCGCTGCGCTAGAGGTCTTGGACGATTGCAGGGCAACAGTAGAGCGACTGGGCTTGTCAATCGAAGCCAAAGCCTACGTGTTTACCAACCCGCGCACACTCCAGCCTTACGACAGCTTCTATGCCGCATGGTATCTGGTCCGATCTGCTGCAGGGCTGGACGATGTGCGTATTCACGACCTGCGTCACACCTATGCTAGCCTTCTGGTAAACAGGGGCGTGAGCATCTACGAAGTGCAGACATTGCTGGGCCACAGCAGCGTTCAGATGACGCAGCGTTATGCCCATCTCTCCCCAGACCGCCTGCATAGTAGAGCAGAGTTGGTGGGCAAGATCGTATGCAGCAGCGGTGGCTGAGTATTTGATCCCAGCCTCACTATGCCTGTCAGCCTATCGCTGCTGCAGCAGACAAACACCGCATAGACTGTGCAGTTTTCCGCCAAAACACGCAGCCTCTCGCGTCAGCTGTGTTGACCCCAAAACGATTGCGACCGCCACTGTAGGCGCAGCTTACACCGCAGTTGAGGCCATTTGCTTAAGCGATATAAGGTCAGCATTGCTGTCTCTTTGTTCCACGAGGAACACGCTACCGCCGCGACCTTAACGGAAACTCTGCCTTAACGACATTCTCGATGTACTGCTCTGCAATACGAAGGTGGCGCTGTACGGCAAGTTGCTTGGAACGCCGGTTAGCCCGTTCAAGGTCGCCAACAAAATTCTCCTCAGCCTTTAACTGGGCGATAGTCGCTTGGTCGTATCGCTCTAGTCCAGTCAGTCCCGCAATATCGGCAAGGTCAGCATAGTCCGCATCCGGATTGGCTTGGCGTGCATCCCAAACCAGTAAATGTTCATGCAGGGACCGCAGCCGTGGACGCCCAACAGGATAACAGCGATAAAGCTTGCGGATTTCCCGCTCCATCCGTTCCGGCCTGATCTGCGCCAGCGCCTCACGCACAGAATTGACCATAGCAGTGCGCGAGCGCGAGTATCCCACATGCAGGAAAATGCCCTCGCACTCGATGTGGAACTTGTCCGACAACGCAATATCCTGTGCCTCGCTGACAAAGGTGAACAGCCACAAATGTTCCCACCACCATGTGTGAAAGTCGGTGGCATGCACATCGCCAAAATGCTGGAAGAGAAGCGCATGTTCTCCTTCGCCACCACGCTCGCATGTCGCACGATATCCCTCGTGCCGTCGCAAATACTCCCACCAATAATAATAGACCGAACACTTCCAGCCCGGCGCACCCGGATATGGAGGGTCAGGTAGGCGTGGCCTGTAAGGCGCACCCGGATAATCTGGCGGCGCAAAGGGGAAGTTTTGATAGGCCGCGGTTAGTTGTTCTTTCCATCTCATCTTGACGCCAATTTTGTAAGTTCTTGAGGCAATCAATAACGGCATCAAAGCTCACGTAAAGCTTAACCCGACGCAATCTGCGTCTCTAGCTTAACAAAGGAGTAACCCATGCTGGACAAGAAGATCACCACCAACACCACCCCCGCACCCGTCGATGCGGATTATGTGTACAACAATGACAACTTTGACAGTGTTGCAGAGGCCAAGGAAGTTGCCGAACGCTGCACCACTGCCGGCGCAACGCTTGCCAAGGTCATGTACAACCCGTTTGCCCTCAATCAGCCGTCGGCCGAACGCGCCTACGCCGATGTGGAAACGATCAAACCGCGTTCGCGCGATCAGTACGTTGATATGTTCCGCAAGACCGAGGAGCGCACCGCCCGTGCTACGTTGAAAATGTGCCGTGTCGTTTACGAAGCCAAGCAGTCCCTTGCCGAACATGACTTTGCGGATTTCTGCACCGCCATCGGCCACAAGGACAAAAGCAGCGTGATCCGCAAGTACTGCGCCATCGGCAAGCTGCAACCCCGCCTCGTCAAGCACGCTGAATACCTTCCGCACGAATGGAGCAAAATCTACACCATCACGCAAATCCCCGCCCGTCAGTTCGACAATTACGTGGAAAGCGGTTACGATTTTCGCAAGCTGAAGGGTAAGGAACTGACCGATTTGCTCGAAGCAACTCGTCAGGAAAAGCAGATTGATAAGCTGCTGCCGCGCGACAAAGACAGTCAACACTTTGTTTTTGCCAAGATTATGTTCACCAAGAGCTTTGTGGACGTGTTCGATTGGCGCATGACCCGCAAGGCGCTAGCGGAAGTGGAAAGTCGCTTGCCTATTCGTGTTCAGTTTGTTGCCGAAGCCGACCGCGCCTACGAGTGGACGAAAGCCAATCGCTTTAACGCCGCAAAGCAAAATGCTTGGGAGGTCGAATTCAACCCTTCCAAGTGGGACTATGGAGTTGACCCCATCGCTGACGCTCCTGCAGACGCTGCGGAAACTGTTGTCGTGCAAGCGGAGGTTCAAGAAGTTCCGCAATCCTAACTGTGCCAATGCAACAGCCGCGCTCTTTTGCGCGGCTGTTTGCCTTCGTCGCCCACCACGAACGTCAGCATTGCTGTCTCTTTGTTCCGCGAGGAACACGTCATCGCAGCCCTGTTCCCGTCGGCAGTGTTCCCGGCGGCTTGGGCTTAGTTCTGCGCGGAACAACAGGCTTTGGCTTTGACTTGGCTTTACAAGGCGGACACGGCGGACATGATGAACGCTGGATTATTTCGCTCACACGCATCTTTCAGCCCCGCGCCGATGGGGTGTGGCAACAGTGCCACCGTGATTTGATAAGTACTTCCCTGTTTGATTTTGTAGCACACGATTTTGCGGAATTGGGCACCTCACCAGTGCGTTTCTTTCCATTTCCGCGCGACAGTCTCGTGCAAGCAGGGCAAAACGCTCTGCCCAATATGCCCCATTCGCCACCGAATTGCTCGATAAGTGCAGCGCCAATCGCTGCAATCGGTCCGCGCAGAACAACAAGGCCGCTGCACTTGGCTGTCTACCTGTAAACCGTAAAGTGCGTAGATAACTCTCGCCACGTCCTAACCAGTCCCGGCAAAACTCGGCCTCGTTCCTGACCGCCCCAATTTGTCGCAATTCATCTCGAACAGCTTCAACTATCGAATTTGACACCGTTTTTTCCTCTCGTTGATAAATAAACATGTAAGCGAGTTGCGTGGTGGCGCTTGCTTATTTATCGGCGACAGGCCCTATTGCATCGCAAGATGCTCCGCAGAGACGAGCACAGGTAACGCTGTAGACGTTGGAGGTGGATGCCAAGCAGTGTTACGCCGAGCTGCTCAGCAACAACCGTCGCAGCGCCAACCTGCGGCCTATAAGTCAATTGGCAGGAATGGGACTGAGGCTTGACACATCAAGTACCCCATATGCTGCGCGGATGTCGTGTCCATAGCACCGCGCAGTTGCGTTGCGATCAACTCGTCGGCAAGCACAGGGCGCACAGCGTAACCCGCGTCCGCTGCAACAGCAGAAGGCTTGCTTATGGATCGGCGAAGCAACTCGACTGAGACTTGCTAAGCATGATGAGGCTGCATAAGCCTCATTATGGCTCACAATCTGACTGAGCCATCTCAGTTAACGAATAGGGCATCGCTCAAGTCAGTTGCGCGAGAGCGACAGCGAGACGCAGCAGATGACGTAGAGCAGTTGAGCGACGCTCAACTTGGAATTGTTCAAAAGTGATTAACACAGTGGCGGCTGGCCAAGCTCTGACTACAGCGTGGCAATATCTCATAGAATACATATTGTATGGGGAATATGCTTAAGTTCTTGTTCTTATTGATACTTTTATGAACTGCGATTTCGGTCGCCCAACCATCCTCTCAGACCATACAGTGTGTGCACATCCTTTGTGAGAGATCAGCTATGCCTGCCGCCAAACTCATCACCGAACGCGAGTTCAAGCGTGCCCTCGCTCAATGTAGCAGCCGCCGACACACTGTACGTGACCAAACAATCCTCCAACTGAGCTATTATGCCGGATTACGTGCCTGCGAGATTGCCAGCTTACGAGTGGGCGACGTGTATGACGATCAGGGCGCGGTCAAAAACAGCGTCACACTCACTTCCAGTCAAACAAAGGGACATCGTGCTCGCGTGTTCTACGTCAATCAGCGCCTCGCCCGCGTCCTGCGCGACTATCGGCAATCCATTTTGTTCCGCGAAGAACACGAACCTTTGTTCATGACACAGCAAAACAGCGCATTTTCTGCCAACACAATCAGCCAGCTGTTCCTCATTATCTATCACAGCGCGGGATTGCGTGGCTGCAGCAGTCACAGCGGCAGGCGCAGCTTCATTACGCGATTGGCAGAACAAGGGGTTGCTGTGCACTTGCTGGCTGCATTGGCTGGTCATCAGAGCATCCAAACCACCCAGCGTTACATTGCGGTCAACGATGCACTTCTTACTCGCGCAGTGGAACTGGCATAATGGCAAAGGTAGGCGCCCTTTCCGTCACACGCAAACTCGAGCGCGAACTCAAGCATAGGCTGTGGCTGCAAAAGAACTTGCCAAGCAGCTCACAGCTTCGCAAATGTCAGCGCCGCATCCTCATCTTACGCACAGAACTCGCAAAAATAACGGATATGGCGGTGAATATCTGAGCTGTATGTTCCACGAAGAACAATTGCCTTGGTCATAAACACTGTCAAAGCAACGGCGACAACAACGGCCAATACCCGAAATAGGTCATGATCTGTTCGCAAGCATTGATGCTGTGCAGCACTGCAACTGCAGCGTCATAGGGTACTATTTATTCACTTGAGAACGGTAGGAGCAAAATGAAAAGAGCGGGCCAAGGCCCGCTCTTCCCATCAAACCAATCCGTTAGGATTAGAATTTGAACGACACGCCGAAGTCAGCGACGGTTTCGTCGTTGACCGAGCCGATGCCGCCAGCGAGGGTTGCGCCGCCGAGGTCGTAGGCCGCACCAATGCCGTAAGCAGCGTCAGCGAGACCATCAGCGTCAGCATACGAAGCCGACAGGGTCAGAGCGCCGGTTTTGTAGGCAGCATAGACGCCGTACGAGTCGCCATCGTTGGCGGCGGTCGTCGACGAGTCGCTGGTCGCGTAGAAGATCTGGCCGCTGACAGCGCCCATGCTGCCCGACAGTTTGGCCTGCACGGTGTCGGTGTCCGAAGCTTCGTCGTGGTCGTAAGCGACCGCGATCGCAGCCGTGCCAAAGTCATAGCCAACTTTGACAGCGTAGTCTTCCTGAATGGTGTGAACCGAGGCACCGAGGGTCAGAGCGCCGACCGAGTAGTCCCAGCGCGCATCAGCTGCGCCTTTATAGGCGAAGGTTTCGGCGACGTTGTCGGTGCCGATGCCGTCGAGACCGATGTCCGACAGGGTGTCATCATCAGACACCGGGTCGAGGCCCGAGCCGATGTTGAAGGTGCCGAACGCACCCGAGACGAACACGTTGCCGTTGATGTCAGTACCAGCGGTGTTCAGAACGGTCGAGTAATCCGAGTCGAGCTGGATGCGTGCGCCGAAGGTCAGGCCCGAGTCGGTTTCGGTGGTGCCGACGACGTCGATGTCGATTTCGTACCAGCCGGCAGTGTCCTTGCCGCGGGTGGCTGCATTGCCGTCGCCGTCAGCCCAGCTCAGCCCGTTTTCAGCGTGCTTGATGCCCATGTTGGCCGAGCCCGACATGGTGATTTCAGCCGAAGCGAAGCCAGCCGAGAGCACCAGAGCGGTCGTCGCGAAGAGAACCTTTTTCATGATTTTCCCTCATTATCTCTAAGGTGTGCCCCAAACCGGGGAATCCGGATCGGGTATGAAAGTCTTTTCACTCCACCCCGCCGACATTGCAAACGAAAGAGCATCGAAATCTGCATTGCCCCCCATCGTGGTGCAGTCTTGCCACAGTCCCCGCCCTGCCCGGTTTCCGCTGCGGCAGGCAAAACGGCTCTCTATATATGGAACGGGAAAAACCTTGTCGCCTTCTGCCCCTTAAGATAGAGACGAACAGGAAATGGGGTCGCTGCGAAATTGCCAACGGGGGGCAGCCTGTAATGAACATCAAGACAATCCTGCGGACCGGTGCGGCCCTTGGCCTTGTTCTGGCACTTGCGGGCTGCGGCGCGTCCAGCAGCAAGCTGTTCAGCTGGGGCGGTTTCTCGCGCGCGAACGAGGCGCAGGCACAGCAGAAGGTCAAGAAAGACCCGAATGCAAAAGAAGGCACGATCTGGGATCTGTTCTCGAACTCGGACGATCCGAACATCACGATCGAGGTGAACCGCTATCTGTGGCAAGCCTCGCTTGAGGTGCTGAACTTCCTGCCGGTTCAATCGGTCGACCCGTTCTCGGGCGTGATCGTGACGGGCTATGGCACGCCGCCCGGCGGTGGCCGCGCTTATAAGGCGACCGTCTATATCAATGACCCCGCTCTGGATGCGCGGTCGCTGAAAGTGGCGCTGGAAACGCGCTCGGGTCCGGTGTCCGCGGCAACCCAGCACGCGGTCGAAGATGCGATTCTGACCCGCGCACGCCAGTTGCGGGTTGCTGCCTCCAAGCTCTGACGACACACAGATTTTACGTTGCAAACGCCGGAGCCAGCCTCCGGCGTTGCTATTTGCGGGCCAGATGACGCCTCTCTCTGGACCTTGCCGCCCTCTCCGGTGTAGCAAGCGGGCGCAGATTTTCCGCAAGAGGCACCGATATGTCGCGCTACGCACCGTCCGAGACCGAACCGAAATGGCAGGCTGCATGGGGGAAGGCCGGCGTCTTCACCGCCAGGCGCGACCCCGCGCGCGAGAAATATTATGTGCTGGAGATGTTCCCCTACCCGTCGGGCCGCATCCACATGGGCCATGTGCGCAACTACACGATGGGCGATGTCGTCGCGCGCTATAAGATGTCGTGCGGGTTCTCGGTGCTGCACCCGATGGGCTGGGACGCCTTCGGGATGCCGGCGGAAAACGCCGCTATGGAAAAAGGCGGCCATCCGAAAGAATGGACCTACGGCAATATCGCCGACATGAAGGAGCAGATGCGGCCTTTGGGCTTCTCGCTGGACTGGACGCGCGAGTTTGCGACCTGTGACCCCGAGTATTACGGCCAGCAGCAGGCGATGTTCATCGACATGCTGGATGCAGGGCTGGTCTATCGTAAGAACGCGGTCGTGAACTGGGATCCGGTCGATATGACCGTGCTTGCGAACGAGCAGGTGATCGACGGCAAGGGCTGGCGCTCGGGCGCGCCGGTCGAGCGCAAGGAACTGACGCAGTGGTTCTTTAAGATCTCGGAATTCGCGGGCGAGTTGCTCGATGCTCTGGATGGCCTGAAAGACTGGCCCGAGAAAGTGCGCCTGATGCAGGCCAACTGGATCGGCAAGTCGCGCGGGCTGCAATTTGCCTTTGATCTGGTGGGTGCGCCCGAAGGGTTCGACACGCTTGAGGTCTACACCACCCGTCCCGATACGCTGATGGGCGCAAGCTTTGCCGGCATCTCGCCCGATCACCCGATGGCGAAGGCGCTTGAGGCGGCCGATCCGAAGATCGCGGCCTTTGTTGCCGAATGCCGCAAGGGTGGCACCACCGAAGAAGCGATAGAGACGGCCGAAAAGTTGGGGTTCGATACGGGGATTCGCGTCCGTCACCCGCTGGACCCGACGTGGGAACTTCCGGTCTATATCGCCAACTTCATCCTGATGGATTATGGCACCGGCGCGATTTTCGGCTGCCCCGCGCATGACCAGCGCGATTTCGAATTCGCCACCAAATACGGCCTGACGATCAATCCGGTATTCGAACCGGTCGAGGGCGACTATCCGGCAGGCGAAGCCTATGTGCCGATGAAATCCGAGCCCCTCCGCTATGTGCGCGGGTTTGCAGGCGCGGCCACGCAAACCGGCGACGAAGGCGTTGCGACCGCGATTGCCGAATGTGAAAAGCGCGGCTTCGGCCAAGGCGTCACCAAATTCCGCCTGCGTGACTGGGGGCTTTCGCGCCAGCGCTATTGGGGCTGCCCGATTCCGGTCGTGCATTGCGAGGCTTGCGGCGTGGTTCCCGAGAAAAAGGAAAACCTGCCGGTCCAGCTTCCTGACGACGTGACCTTTGATCGTCCCGGCAACCCGCTTGACCGTCACCCGACGTGGCGTGAGTGCACCTGTCCGTGCTGCGGCGCGCCTGCGAAACGCGAAACCGACACGATGGACACCTTCGTCGATAGCTCGTGGTATTACGCGCGCTTCACCAGCCCGCGGGCGAATACCCCGACCGTGCCGGAAGACGCCGATTACTGGATGAACGTCGATCAATATATCGGCGGGATCGAGCACGCTATTCTCCACCTGCTCTATTCGCGCTTCTTTGCCCGCGCGATGCAGAAAACCGGCCACCTGCCCGCCAAAGCGATCGAGCCGTTCAACGCGCTCTTCACCCAGGGCATGGTGACGCACGAGATTTATTTGACGCGCGACGCCAGCGGGCGCCCCGTCTATCACCTCCCCGAGGAGATCGAGGACGGCAAGGTTAAGGCAACCGGTGAAACGGTCGAAATCATCCCCTCGGCCAAGATGTCGAAGTCCAAGAAGAACGTCGTCGATCCGATGAACATCATCGCGGATTTCGGCGCCGATACCGCGCGCTGGTTCGTCATGTCCGACAGCCCGCCCGAGCGCGATGTCGAATGGACGGCTGCGGGCGCCGAAGCCGCAAGCAAGCACCTCGCCCGCGTCTGGCGCATCGCCAATGACATCGCTGCCAGCGACGATGCGGAAAACGGCGAAGACGCGGCGCTTCTGAAAGCCGCCCATAAGGCGATTGACGAGGTCACGCGCTCGATCGACGGGTTCGCCTTTAACAAAGCGGTCGCGAAGCTCTATGAGATCACCAACACGCTGGCCAAATCCAAGGCAGGCAGCGCGGCCAAACGCGACGCGATGAAGATCATGGCGCAGCTGATGGGGCCGATGGTGCCGCACCTTGCCGAAGACATCTGGGCGCTGCTTGGCGGCGAAGGATTCGTCGTCAGCGCCGCATGGCCCAAGGCCGACCCTGCCCTTCTGACTGAGGATTCGGTGGTCCTGCCGATCCAGATCAACGGCAAACGCCGCTCGGAATTGTCGGTTCCGAAGGATATGGCGAAAGACGAGGTTGAAAAACTCGTGCTGGCCGACGAAGCTGTGGTCAAAGCGCTGGCCGGTGGTCAGCCGAAAAAGCTGATCGTGGTTCCGGGGCGTATCGTCAATGTGGTCATCTGATCGCCGCAAGTTTCTGGCAGTTTCCGCCGCAGCCCTGCTTGGGGGCTGCGGTTTCAAACCGGCCTACGGGCCGGATGGTGCGGCAACGGGCCTTTTGGGCGGGGTCGAACCCGACGCACCCGAAACGCGCGACGATTTCGCGCTGGTGCAACGCCTGTCCGAGCGTCTGGGATCGGCTGTCGTGCCGAAATACGCGCTTGGCTATAAGGTTTCGGTCGAACGGCGCAGCCTTGCAATCACCTCGGCCAACGCCACCACCCGCTATACGCTCAGCGGCGGCGTCACCTATCAGTTGCGCGACAGCGCCAGCCGCAAGTTGCTTCTGTCGGGCGAGGTGCAATCCTTCACCTCGTGGTCCGCAACCGGATCGGTCGTTGCCACCCAAGCTGCCGAAGAAGACGCGCACCGCCGCCTGATGGTGATTCTTGCCGACCGGATGGTGACGCAGCTTATCGCGCAATCCGGGGCGCTGCCGGGATGAAGCTTTCGGGCATCGCCGCGACACGCTATTTCGCCAAACCCGAGGCAAATCGCACGGGGCTTTTGATTTTCGGCGCGGATGCGATGCGCGTGGCCTTGCGCCGCCAAGAGGCTATCGCGGCATTGATCGGGCCGCAGGGCGAAGAAGAAATGCGCCTGTCGCGCCTGCCAGCAGGCGATTTACGCAAAGACGGGGCGGCCCTTCTGGACGCGGTCAAGGCGGTCGGGTTTTTCCCCGGCCCCCGCGTGGCTTTCGTCGAGGACGCGACGGATGGTCTGGCCGATACGGTGGCAGCCGCGCTCTCGGACTGGCGTGAGGGTGATGCGCAGATCATCGTGACGGCGGGGCAACTGACCGCGAAATCCAAACTGCGCAAGCTGTTCGAGGGGCATAATAACGCTTATGCCATAGGCATTTACGACGATCCTCCGTCGCGCGAAGAGGTCGAGGATACCTTGCGCAAAGCGGGCCTGCGCGAGATTTCGCAAGCGGCCATGACCGATCTTATGGCGCTTTCGAAAGAGCTTGATCCGGGTGATTTCCGCCAGACGGTCGAGAAGATCGCGCTGTATAAATACGACGATACAACCGCGCTTACGCCCGAAGATGTGGCCGCCTGCGCGCCTGCCTCGATCGAGGCGGATGTGGATGATGTCTTGAACATCGTCGCTGATGGCCGCGCGGCCGAGCTTGGCCCGATGATGCGCCGGATCGAGGGGCAAGGCGTGGCCCCCGTCACCCTCACCATCCAGAGCCTGCGCCATTTTCGCGCACTCCATGCCGCCGCCTCGGACCCTGCGGGGCCAGCCTCGGGGATCGCGCGGATGCGCCCGCCGATTTTCGGCCCGCGCCGCGACCGGATGCAGCGGCAGGCGGGGAACTGGGGCATGTTCCGGCTGGAAGAGGCCGTGAAGCTGTTGATCGAGACCGATCTGACGCTGCGCTCCTCCAGCCGAGCGCCGCAAATGGCGGTGATCGAGCGCGCGCTGATGCGGCTGGCGATGATGGCGCGCCGGTAAATGACCGACGCACTTGTCATAGGGGGCGGGCCAGCGGGGCTGATGGCCGCCGAAGAGCTTGCGCGCGCGGGCCATAGCGTGCTTCTGGCCGAGGCCAAGCCCTCGCTTGCGCGCAAATTCCTGATGGCGGGCAAGTCGGGGCTGAACCTGACACGGGCCGAACCGCTGGACGCTTTCCTTTCGCACTATCACCCCGACTGGGTGCGCCCCTATATCCGCGCCTTTGGCCCCGATCGGGTGCAGGATTTCGCCCGCGATCTGGGGCAAGAGCTGTTCACCGGATCGACGGGGCGGGTGTTTCCGAGGGTGATGAAAGCCTCGCCCATGCTGCGGGGCTGGATCGCGCGGCTTGCGAGCCTTGGCGTCGACATCCGCACCCGCTGGCGCTGGACCGGATTTGACGAAGAGAGCTTTCGGTTCGACACGCCCGATGGCCCGCAACAAATTGCGCCCCGCGTGACGGTCCTGGCGCTTGGCGGGGCAAGCTGGCCGCGGCTTGGGTCAGATGCCGCTTGGGTGCCTTGGCTTACGGCGAAAGGCGTGGCGCTTGCCCCGTTCAAGCCCGCGAACATGGGGCTTCTGGTGGACTGGTCCGCTCATATGGCCCCGCATTTCGGCGCGGCGATCAAGGGCGCGGCGCTGCATACCGACGCGGGCATCACGCGCGGCGAGTTTGTGCTCTCGAAACGCGGGCTTGAAGGCGGCGGCATCTATACGATCTCGGCGCATCTGCGCGAGGGCAGCCCCTTGCATATCGACCTTTGCCCCGATCTGACCGAGGCGGAAGTCACTGCACGACTGGCCCGCCAGCCCGCGAAGTTAAGCGTCGCGAACCGGATCAAACGCGCGCTTGGGATGGATGCGACGAAACTGGCGCTTTTGAACGAATGGGGCCGCCCCCTGCCCACTGCGCCCAATGCTCTGGCCGCGCTGATCAAAGCCCTACCCGCGCGGCACGCTGGCCCACGCCCCTTGGCCGAGGCGATCTCAAGCGCGGGCGGCATCAGCCATGACGCCCTGACCGATGATCTAGAGCTTCGCGCCCTGCCAAATGTCTTTGCCTGCGGGGAAATGCTGGACTGGGAGGCACCGACGGGCGGCTACCTGTTGACCGGATGCTTTGCGACGGGGCTTCATGCAGGCCGCGCGGCGGCGGCGCGGCTTACCAGCGCTTGAGCGCGTCCTCATCTTCGTCCTTGGCCGCAACCCATGCGGTGCCCGAGCGCATATGCTCTTTCTTCCAGAACGGCGCGCGCGACTTCAGATAATCCATCAGGAATTCCGCCGCCTCGAACGCCGCGACCCTGTGGCGCGCAGCCGTCGCAACCATCATGATCGTCTCTCCCACCGCCAGCCGACCGTGCCGATGGATGACGATCACATCGGCCAGCGCCCATCGCGCGGCAGCTTCGTCCACGATCTTGGCAATCGCGCGTTCGGTCATGCCGGGGTAATGCTCCAGCTCCAGCGCCTCAAGGTCGCCCGAGTCGTCGCGCACCACGCCGGTAAAGGTGACAACCGCACCGACATCGGAACTACCCACGCCGAACCCTTCGGTTTCGGCGGCAAAATCAAAGGGCGCGCTCTGGACCGAGACCTTCACCTTAGCCTCCGGTCATCGGCGGGAAAAACGCCACCTCGCGCACACCCGCCAAGGGCGCGTCGAAATCCGACAGATCCTGATCCAGCGCGACGCGCAGCGAGGCCGTGTCCTGAAACGCCGCCGCATAACGATCATCGCGCGCACGCAGCTCCGCGACCAGATCGGCAACCGTCGCCGCCGAGGTCTCAACGCTCTCGCGCGCCTTGCCGATCCGTTCGCGCAGCCATGCGAAGTAAAGAACCTCAACCATCTTTCGGCTCCCGCAGATAGGGCAGCGCCTTGGCAAAGTAATCCCAACCCGTGACACCCGTCAGAATCGCAGCAATCCAGATCAGCCCAAGCCCGATGTGATTGGCAATATCGGCAGGAGAGACACCCGTCGGCAAATCCCCCTCGCCCGCGCGCGGCGGCAGGCCCGCCTCAAGATAGTGCAGCCCCGTGCCCAGAAACAGGGTCGCCAGAGCGAACATCTGCGCGGTGGTCTTCCATTTCGCCAGCTTCGTCACCCGCAGCTTGCCCGAATCCGCGCCCAGAAACTCGCGCAGGCCCGAGACGAACACCTCGCGAAACAGGATCACCGTCGCGGGCAGGATCAGCCACGGGTTCATCCCCGAATAGCCGGTCAGCACCACCAGTGCGATCACCACCATCGCCTTATCGGCAATCGGATCAAGCATCGCGCCGAACCTGCTTTCCTGCTTCCACGCCCGCGCCAGATAGCCGTCAAACCAGTCGGTTATCGCCGCCGTGACAAACAGTGCCAGCGCGAACCAGTCGGCCAGCGGGCGGCTGAAATACAAAAACATCACCGCAACTCCGGGTGCGGCGATCAGACGGAGAACCGTCAGGATATTCGGCAAGGTCCATTTCATGCGCGCAGGTTAGCGGCACGCACGCAGAAGGGGAAGAGTGTGCATGACGTCAAAGTTTGATGTCGTAGGTCTGCCATGCGGTATGTTGCGCGATCTTGTCATACAGAGCTCGGGCGCGGGCGTTATCCTCGGCGGTGATCCAGCGGATAACCGACCAGCCGCGCGCGCGGCCCTCGTTTTCGACGCCACGGATCAGTGCCTCGGCGGCGCCAGTGCCCCGCGCCTCGGGCGCGACAAACAGATCGTCCAGAAAGCCTCCCGTCGTCGCAGACAGCGGACGCGCGAAGGGGCGGAAATGCGTTATCCCGACCGGCTTGCCATTCAAAAGCGCGATCAGCCCTTCGGTTTCGTGTTCAGGGTCGAAAATCCATTTCCAGACGCGCGCGCGCATTTCTTCGGTCTGGATGACTTGGTAGAACGCGGCGTAGCCCGCATAGAGCGCGCTCCATGCTGCAAAATCACTCGCTTCAAGGGGGCGTATTTTTATAACGTTCATCAGTTGGGCTCCGGATCGGAATAGTCGTGCAGCCGCCCCTTCCAGTCGGTCACGCGCCAAAGCCCCCGCGTCACCTCGGCAAAATGGTCGGCAGTGATCGGCACCTTGCCATAGCCGCCCGGAATATCAAGAACATAAGTCGGAAGTGACGTGCCGGAAACCTTGCCCCGCAGCGCCGCCATCAGGGCGCGGCCCGCCGCGATTGTGGTCCGGAAATGCGAGGTGCCCCGCGCCAGATCGCAATGATGCAGATAATAGGGCTTCACGCGCAGGGACGTCAGCCCTGTGAACAGCGCCTCCAAAGCCTCGGGCGTGTCATTCACACCGCGCAGCAAGACCGACTGCGACAGCATCGGCACGCCTGCGTCAACCAGTCGTGCAATCGCTGCGCGGGCCGCCGGGGTCAGTTCTTGCGCGTGGTTCGTGTGCAAAACCAGCCAAAGCGCAGGGCGAGAGGACCGCAGAGCGGCAACCAAAGCGGGCGTAATGCGATAGGGCGCGACAACCGGCACACGGCTGTGGATGCGGATTTGCGTCAGATGAGCGATCGCGTTCAGCCGCCCGATCACCTCGGCCAGACGCCGCGACGAAAGCGTCAGCGGATCGCCCCCCGTCAGGACCACTTCGCGGATCGCGGGGGTCGCGGCGATATAGTCCAGCGCCTGCGCCAGTTCTTCGGGCGGCAAAGCGCCGGTCTCTCCCACGGTCTCGCGCCGGAAACAGAAGCGGCAATAGACATCGCAGGTCTTGGTGATATGCAAGATCACCCGATCAGGATAGCGATGCGTCAGACCGGGCGCGGGCGAATGGGCCTCATCGCCAATCGGGTCCAGCAGTTCTTCGGGGCGCGTGACCAGTTCGGCGGTCTCGGGCAGAAATTGCCGCGCGACTGCGTCGTCGGGGCTCGCAATCGCGCCCTGCATTTCGCCCGTCACGCGGATACGGAATTCATCAGCCACGGGCGCCAGCGCTGGCAGATCGGCGCGCGCCACCAGCCCTGCCGAAGCAAGGTCATCAAGGCGCGTCAGGGCGCGGGGGTGATCTGGGCGGGCGTTGCTCATGTCTGCGGGCGCTACGGTGTGACGGCGCTTTCGTCAATCTCTGTCGTTGAAGAAGTTGTAGATCGTCTCGGCCATCGCCTCGGAAATGCCGGGCGCATCCATCAGATCGACCAGACCCGCCCGTGATACCGCCTTGGCCGAGCCGAAATGCGCCAAAAGCGCGCGCTTGCGGGTTGCCCCGATTCCGGGGATTTCGTCCAGCGGGTTCGCCATCGTTGCCTTGGCACGCTTGGCCCGATGCGCGCCAATCGCCCAACGGTGCGCCTCGTCGCGCAGGCGCTGGATGTAGTAAAGCACGGGGTCGTTGCGTTGCAGCGCAAAGGGGCGCTGGCCGGTGCGGTGGAACTCTTCCTTGCCCAGATCGCGGTCGATCCCCTTGGCGACACCGACCATCGCAATATCGCCAACGCCCATCGCCTCCATCACCTCGCGCACGGCAGATACCTGCCCCGCACCGCCGTCGATCAGCAAAAGATCGGGCCAGCTTTCGCTTTCGCGGTTCGGGTCTTCTTTGATAAGACGCGCGAAGCGACGGGTCAGAACCTCTTTCATCATGCCAAAGTCATCGCCCGGCGTGAGGTCATTATCCTTGATGTTCCACTTGCGATACTGGCCCTTGATAAAGCCTTCCGGCCCCGCAACGACCATGCCACCGACCGCATGGGCGCCCTGAATATGCGAGTTGTCGTAAATCTCGATCCGGTTGGGCGGTGCCCCTAGGCCAAAGGCCGAGGCCACCCCCGCCAATAGCTTGGCCTGCGCCGCCGATTCCGACATCCGCCGTCCAAGGCTTTCGCGCGCGTTACGGGCGGCGTTCTCCACCAGCTCTGCCTTTTCGCCGCGCTTGGGCATGGCGATCTCGACCTTGCGACCTGCCTTCTGGCTGAGCGCGTCCGTCATCAGATCCTCGTCTTCGATCGGATGCGACAGCAAGATCAGCTTCGGCGGGGGTTTGTGGTCATAGAACTGCGCAAGGAAGGCCTGCAAGACCTCGGCCTCATCCGCGCCCGAGCCTGTGCGCGGATAAAACGCATGGTTGCCCCAGCTTTGATGCGCGCGGATGAAGAACACCTGCACACAGGCCTGCCCGCCCTCCATATGCAGCGCCACGACATCCGCTTCGGCCACGCCGCGCGGGTTGATGCCCTGGCTTTCCTGCACATTGGTCAGCGCCTTGATCCGGTCACGCAAAGCGGCGGCGCGTTCGAACTCCATCGTGTCCGAGGCGTCCTGCATCTGCGCGGCCAGTTCCTTCTGGATCGTGGTGGTCTTGCCCTCCAGAAACCGCTTTGCATCTTCGACAAGGCCCGCATACTCGGCCTCGGAAATGCGCCCGACACAGGGGCCGGAACAGCGTTTGATCTGGTATTGCAGGCAGGGCCGCGTGCGCGCGCCGAACATCGCATCCGAGCAATCGCGCAGCAAAAACACCCGCTGCAAATGGTTCAGCGTCCGGTTCACCGCGCTGGCCGAGGCGAACGGCCCGAAATAGGCGCCCGTCGTCCCCCGCTTGCCGCGATGCTTGCGGATCATCGGAAAGTCGTGGTCGCCCGTGATCTGGATATGCGGAAAGCTTTTGTCGTCGCGCAACAGCACGTTGTAGCGCGGCTTGAGCTGCTTGATGAGGTTCTGCTCCAGCAGGAGCGCCTCGGTCTCGGTCCGCGTGGTGAGGAACATCATCCGCCGCGTTTCAAAGATCATCCGCTGGATGCGTGCCGAATGGCCCGTGGTGCGCGCGTAGTTCGACACCCGCGCTTTCAGGTTGCGCGCCTTGCCGACATACAGCACCTCGCCGGTCTCGTTCAGCATCCGGTAGACGCCGGGCGAGCCATCCAGCCGCGTCACATAATCCGCGATCAGCGCGTGCCCCGTCAGCCGCTCGGGACCGGCATTTTCAGGGTCAAAGTCGATGTTGTCGCTATCACTCATCTGGTCGGTGCGATTCTCTGGTCGGCTGCAATCATATGCGATCTAGTTCAAGGGAAAACCTGTCCACCATTTCTGTGGATAACTCTGTTGGAAAACTTGGGCGAGCGCGGAATCTTCCTTGTTCTGTTTGCATTTCGTTAAGATGCACAAAAATTAGGCAGTTTTGCAAGTATTTGATTTTACTTTATAAATTTTTATGCCCCAAGCAACCCCCTGAATTTCCTAACCTTTTCGTAACGTTTCCGTGACGGAAACGCGGCTGGTGGACAAGTTGTCGCGCAGATACAGGTTTTCGCGGTCCCGCAGGTCACTCGACGCCCCTCACATCGGGGGTTTTCCAGCCCAGATGCTGCCCTCCATCCACGCAGATAAGCTGCCCCGTTACCGCCTTTGCGTCGATCAGATAGCCCAGGGCCGCGCAGATGTCGTCAGGGTCGGCTCCGCGCTGCAAAAGCGTCGCGGCGCGCTGGTTCGCAAACTGGCTTTCGCTTTGATGCGCGCCTTGCAAGGTCGGCCCCGGCCCGATCGCATTCACGCGAATATCGGGGGCAAGTCCCTGCGCCGATGTCTGCGTCAGCGCCCAAAGCCCCATCTTGGCCAGCGTATAGCTTGAGAACTCGGGCGTAAGTTTGCGCACCCGCTGATCGAGCATATTGACCACCAGCGCGCGGGCAACCGGCTCGCCCCCGCTGCGGTCGGCTTGCGGCGCCTGGCGTGCGAATTCCTGCATCAAGACATAGGGCGCGCGCAGGTTGGATTCGAAATGCCTGTCCCAGCTTTCGCGCGTCGCGGTGCGGATGTTGTCGTATTCGAAAATCGAGGCGTTATTGACCAAGAGATCAAGCGGCCGCCCCAGCCCTTCGGCCGCGCGCGAGACCAAGGGCGTCACCTCGGCCTCGTTCAACATGTCGGCTTGCAGAGCAATGGCCTGCACGCCCTCTGCGCGGACCTCGGCGGCAAGCTCGTCGGCCTCGGCGCCCGAGCCGTTGTAATGAATCGCTACATCAAACCCGCGCCCCGCCAGATAGCGCACCATCGCCCGCCCCAGCCGCTTTGCACCGCCTGTGACGAGGGCCGTTTTCATATCAGTTTGTCTCCGATCACGAGGGCTACCACATAGATAGCATAAAGCGCGGTGAACACGAGGCCCACCCGCTTGCCGATGGGCCAGCCGTTGAAGACAAACGGCAGCACCAGAAGGCTTGTCCCCAGCATCACCCACAGGTCCACCGCCAGCATTTGCGCAGGCACCGGCAACGGACCGACAAGGCCGGCAAACCCGATGATCGAGAGCAGGTTAAAGATATTCGAGCCGATCACATTGCCCAAGGCGACATCCGCATGACCCTTGCGCGCCGCCGTGATCGAGGTCGCAAGTTCCGGCAGCGACGTCCCCACAGCCACAAGCGTCAGACCGATCACCGCCTCGGAAATCCCAAAGGCCCGCGCGATCGAGCTGGACCCCTCGACCAGAAAATCCGCGCCGAACGGCAGGCCAACAAGCCCCGCACCGATATAGGCGGCTATCTTCCAGCCGGGCAGATGCGGGTCGGCGCCCTCGATCTCTTCTTCGTCGCGGTTATTGCGGTGACAAATCGCGTGATGGATCTGCCGCCCCAGTATCAGCGCCAGCGCCCCCAACAGAACCAGCGCGTGCGGCCAGCCAATCGGCCCGAGGAAGCACACAAGGATAAACAGCACCGTCGCGCCGATCATAATGACCGCGCTTTCGCGGGTGTCATGCTCGGCGGTGTGGATCGTCGCGATCAGCGCGGGCAGGCCAAGCACCAGCAGAACATTCGCCGTGTTCGAGCCGATGACGTTGCCCAAGGCAATTGCGGGAACATGGTCCAGCACAGCCGCAACCGAGACCATCATCTCGGGCGCCGAAGTGCCAAAGGCAACGATCGTCAGACCTACGATCAGCGCGGGAATACCCAGCTTCAGCGCCAGACTGACCGCGCCTTTGACCAGCATATCGCCCGCAACCACCAAAAGCCCGAGCCCGAGCGTGATCAGAAAAATATCCCAGAGCATTTTATGCCTTTGTCTTGCACGAACAGTGGGTTGAGCCGATCTGCGGGCGCCCGCAGGACGGGCAGCGTTTGCTCAGGCGTGCGGGTTTGCGCCCGCCAAGCCCCGGAAACCGGAGCTTCCCGAACATGGCCAGCACCGCCATCACCACCAGAAACAGGGTCATTCCTTTGACAAGCATCCGCTTACAGCCCGTAGCGTTGCCAAAGGGCGCGCTCTTCGGCGCTGTCGATCAGGGCACCCGCGGCCTGCGCGCCGATCTCGGCCCCAAGCCCCGCGCCAAAGCGGCGATACCACGGGCGGCCGATATTCAGCGGAAGGATGCGCACCTTCTCGCCGTAGAATTCCTTAAGCTTGGGCGCGGCATGGCCGATCCCGTCGACCAGACCCAGTTCCTGCCCGCGCTCTGCCAGCCAGAACGCACCGGTGAACAGCTCATCATTCTCGGCCAGCCGCTCGCCACGGCGCTGCACCACCCAGTCCTTGAAAATCTGATGCATCGGCTCAAGGATCGACTGAAGGCGCGCGACATCTTCGGGCTTTTCGGGCGCGAAGGGGTCCATGAAGCTTTTGGAGGTGCCAGCCGTGTGCATCCGCCGCTCGATCCCGTGCTTCTTGATAAAGCCTTGCAGGCCAAACCCCGCCGAGATCACCCCGATCGACCCCACGACCGAGGCAGCATCCGCCCAGATGTCATCCGCCGCGCAGGCCAGCCAATAGCCGCCAGATGCTGCGACATCCTCGACAAAGGCATGAACCGGCACATTGTTTTCATCCGCCAACCGCCGGATACGCGACGCGATCAGCGAGCTTTGCACGGGCGAGCCGCCGGGGCTGTTGATCGCCAAGGCGACCGCCGCAGGCTTCTTGCGAAAGGCGCGTTCGATCAGCGGCGCCAGCGCCTTATCCGACATGCCTTGCGCGCCGGGACGCGCACCCGCTCCGATCGCACCATCAAGGCGGATCAGGGGCACAACCGGAATTTTGCGGTTGAAACGGGCGGGGATGAAGCGGCTCACTGACATAGCCTCCGATGTAGGGCTTCGCGGCAAGGCCGACAAGCGCCTCGCAAGCGATAATCCGACATGACTTCGCAATCACGCCATGGGTCGTCGTATTTTGATTTGCCTCATTTGCCCGCTTGGGGTCAGAGTCAGGGGCGCAAGGGGAGGAGTCATATGTCAGACGCCGCACAGATTTCTGCGATTATCGCCGCTCACGAAGGCACCGAAGGGCCGCTTTTGCCGATTCTGCACGCATTGCAGGACGCGTTCGGGTTTGTGCCCGAGGCCGCCCACGCGCCGATCAGCGCAGCCCTTGGCATTACGCAGGCCGAGCTGCACGGTGTCTTGCACTTCTACCACGATTTCCGCGCGGAACCGGCCAAGCGCCATGTGATCCGCGTCTGCCGCGCCGAGGCGTGTCAGTCGATGGGCGCCGAGGGCATGATTGCGCGCCTTGAGGCCGCGCTTGGCGTGAAGCTTGGGGCTTCGGATGAAAAGGTCTCGCTTGAGGCGGTCTATTGCCTCGGGCTGTGTGCCTGTGGTCCGGCAGCCCAAGTGAACGACCAATTGATCGGCCGCGCCACCCCCGAGCGTCTGGCCGCGGAGGTTTCGGCATGAAGATTTACGTCCCCGCAGATGCCGCCGCCCGCGCCCTTGGTGCCGATGCTGTTGCCGCCGCGATCAGCGCGCAGGGCCAGGACATTACCCTCGTGCGCAACGGCTCGCGCGGTATGATCTGGCTGGAGCCGATGGTCGAGGTCGAAACGGCGCAAGGCCGCATGGGCTTTGGCCCGATGACCCCCGAGGATGTCCCCGCCCTCTTTGGCGATCTGGCTGCACACCCCAAGGCGCTTGGCCTTGTCGATGAAATCCCGTTCTTCAAATCGCAAACCCGCCTGACCTTCGCCCGCGTCGGCCTGATCGACCCGCTCTCGATCGCCGACTATCAGGCGAACGGCGGCCTGTCCGGCGTCAAGCGCGCGCTGTCCATGTCGCGCGACGAGCGGCTTGAGGAAGTCACCGCTTCGGGCCTGCGTGGTCGTGGCGGCGCGGGCTTCCCGACCGGCATCAAATGGAAAACCGTCGCGAATGCCGAGGCGCCGCAGAAATACATCGTGTGCAACGCCGACGAGGGCGACAGCGGCACCTTCGCAGACCGTATGCTGATGGAGGGCGATCCCCTTTGCCTGATCGAAGGCATGGTGATCGCGGGCCTCTCGGTCGGTGCGACCAAGGGCTTTGTCTATATCCGCTCGGAATACCCCGATGCGATCCGCGTGATGCGCGCGGCTTGCGCCGTTGCCAAAGAGGCGGGGCTTCTGGGCGCGTCGATCCTTGGCTCGGAGCACGGCTTCGATCTGGAGATTCGCGTCGGCGCAGGCGCCTATGTCTGCGGCGAGGAAACCTCGCTTCTGAACTCGCTTGAGGGCAAACGCGGCACTGTGCGCGCCAAGCCGCCCCTGCCCGCGCTCAAAGGTTTCATGGGCCGCCCGACGGTGGTGAATAACGTCCTGTCGCTTGGCACGATCCCGTGGATTTTCGAAAACGGCGCCGCCGCTTATGCCGATTTTGGCATCGGGCGTTCGCGCGGGACCATGCCGCTGCAACTGGCGGGCAACATCCGCTTTGGTGGCCTTTATGAAACCGCCTTCGGCACCACGCTTGGCGAGGTGGTCAACACCATCGGTGGCGGCACAGCCTCGGGCCGCGCAGTGAAGGCGGTGCAGGTGGGCGGCCCCTTGGGCGCCTATTTCACCCCCGAACAATTCGACATCCCCGTCGGCTACGAAGAATTCGCCGCCAAAGACGGGATCGTCGGCCACGCGGGCTTTACCGTCTTCGACGAAACCGCTGACATGGCCGCGATGGCACGCTTTGCAATGGAGTTCTGCGCGATCGAAAGCTGCGGCACCTGCACGCCGTGCCGTATCGGCTCGGTGCGCGGCGTCGAAACCATCGACCGGATGCTGGCGGGTGATGCTGCCGCCGAACCGATCCTGCGCGATCTGTGCGAGGTGATGAAACTCGGCTCGCTTTGCGCGCTTGGTGGATTTGCCCCCTACCCCGTCCTATCTGCGCTAAATGCGTTCCCCGAAGAGTTCCGCCCTCGCAAACAGGAGGCCGCAGAATGAAAGACTTTATCATCCCCGATCACGGCACCCCTGTCCGCAAGGGCGCGCCGGTTTCCCTGACCATCGACGGCGTTGCCGTGACCGTGCCTGCGGGCACCTCGGTCATGCGCGCGGCGAAAGAGGCCGGCATCACCGTGCCCAAGCTTTGCGCCACCGATATGCTTGAGCCCATCGGATCGTGCCGCCTGTGCATGGTCGAGGTCGAGGGTATGCGCGGCACGCCTGCGTCCTGCACCACGCCGGTTCAGGCGGGCATGATTGTGCACACGCAGACCGAGCAGCTTGCGAAACTGCGCCGCGGTGTGATGGAGCTGTATATCTCGGACCACCCGCTGGATTGCCTGACCTGCGCCGCCAATGGCGATTGCGAGCTGCAAGACATGGCAGCTGCGACGGGGCTGCGCGATGTGCGCTATCTGGCGGGCGAAAACCACTTCGAGCCGCGCCAGAACGGCGAGGCAAACCCCTGCTATATTCCGAAAGACCAATCGAACCCCTATTTCAGCTACGACCCGGCGAAATGCATCGTCTGTATGCGCTGCGTGCGTGCCTGCGAAGAGGTTCAGGGCACTTTCGCGCTGACCATCGAGGGGCGCGGCTTTGACGCCCGCATCTCGACCGCGGCGCCCGATTTCCTGTCGTCGGATTGCGTAAGCTGCGGCGCCTGCGTGCAGGCCTGCCCGACCGCGACGCTGGTCGAGAAATCCGTCGAAGAGGTCGGCCTGCCCGAGCGTTCGGTCGTCACCACCTGCGCCTATTGCGGCGTCGGCTGCTCGTTCGAGGCGCAGATGCGCGGCGAAGAGCTGGTCCGCATGGTCCCCTACAAGGGCGGCGAGGCAAACCGGGGCCATTCCTGCGTGAAGGGCCGCTTTGCATGGGGCTATGCGACCCATCAGGACCGTATCCTCAACCCGATGATCCGTGACACCATCGACGAGCCGTGGCGCGAGGTTTCGTGGGAGGAGGCGCTGGCCTTCACCGCGCGCAAGATGGGCGCGATTCAGTCGACTTACGGCAAGAACTCGGTCGGCGTTATCACCTCGTCGCGCTGCACCAACGAAGAAACCTACCTTGTGCAGAAGCTGACGCGCGCGGTGTTTGGCAATAACAACACCGACACCTGCGCCCGCGTCTGCCACTCTCCGACCGGCTATGGTCTGAAGCAGACTTTCGGCACCTCGGCCGGCACGCAGAACTTCGACTCGGTCGAGGAAACCGATCTCGCACTGGTGATCGGCGCGAACCCGACCGACGCGCACCCCGTCTTCGGCTCGCGTCTGCGCAAGCGTCTGCGTCAGGGCGCCAGCCTGATCGTTGTCGACCCGCGCCGCATCGACCTGCTGGAAACCCCGCATCTGGGCGAAAACCTGCATCTGCAACTCAAGCCCGGCACCAACGTTGCCACCGTCACGGCGCTGGCCCATGTGATCGTGACCGAGGGTCTGTTCAACGAAGCCTTCATCCGCGAGCGCTGCGATTGGGAGGAATGGTCGGATTACGCCGAGTTCGTCTCGAACCCCGATTATTCGCCCGAGGCCGTTGCCGAGCTGACCGGCGTTCCGGCCGAGACCATGCGCGCCGCTGCGCGCGCCTATGCGGCGGCGCCCAATGCCTCGATCTACTACGGTCTGGGCGTGACCGAGCACAGCCAGGGCTCGACCACGGTTATCGCCATTGCAAACCTTGCGATGATGACCGGCAATATCGGGCGCCCGGGCGTGGGTGTGAACCCGCTGCGCGGCCAGAACAACGTGCAAGGTTCGTGCGACATGGGTTCGTTCCCGCAAGACCTGCCGGGCTATCGCCATGTGTCGGACCCTGCCGTGCGCGCGATCTTTGAAAACGCATGGGGCGTCACGCTCGATCCCGAACCCGGCCTGCGCATCAACAACATGCTCGACGCCGCCGTTCAGGGCCGCTTCAAAGGGATCTACATTCAGGGTGAAGACATCCTGCAGTCCGACCCCGACACCCGTCACGTCGTTGCAGGGCTTGCCGCGATGGAGTGCGTGATCGTTCACGACCTCTTCCTGAACGAGACCGCAAACTACGCGCATGTGTTCCTGCCCGGGTCGACTTTCCTTGAGAAGGACGGCACCTTCACCAACGCCGAACGTCGTATCAATATGGTTCGCCGCGTGATGTCGCCCAAGAACGGTTTTGCCGACTGGGAAGTGACCCAGATGCTTGCCAATGCGATGGGCGCGAACTGGAACTACACGCACCCCAGCCAGATCATGGCCGAGATCGCGGCAACCACGCCCGGCTTTGCCAATGTCACCTATGACATGCTGGAGACGCGTGGCTCGGTGCAATGGCCGTGCAACGATGCAGCCCCCGAGGGCTCGCCCGTGATGCACGTCGATGCCTTCGTGCGCGGTAAGGGGCGGTTCATCCGCACAGCCTACGTGCCGACCGACGAACGCACCGGCCCGCGCTTCCCGCTGTTGCTAACCACTGGGCGCATCCTGTCGCAGTATAACGTGGGCGCGCAGACGCGGCGGACCGAGAACACCGCCTGGCACGCCGAGGATATTCTTGAAATGCACCCGCAGGATGCAGACGCCCGCGGCATTTCTGAGGGCGACTGGGTCCGGCTGGCCTCGCGTTCGGGGGATACCACGCTGCGCGTCACAATCACGGAACGCGTCTCGCCGGGTGTGGTCTATACGACCTTCCACCACCCGACGACGCAGGCGAACGTGGTGACGACGGATAACTCGGACTGGGCCACCAACTGCCCCGAATACAAAGTCACCGCCGTGCAGGTCGCGCCCTCGAACGGACCGTCCGAATGGCAAACCGAGTATTCCGAGCAGGCCGACAAGTCGCGCCGGATCGAGGCCGCCGAATGACCAAGACGGGCCGATCCGGCTGGCGACAGTCCGGCCCATTTCCCTTGGCTGACGAAGTGCCCGTCGCCCTGTCTTATGACGGGGTGACGCAGGCTGTGATGATGGCGACGCCCGATGACATCGAGGCGTTCCTGTTGGGCTTTGCCCTGACCGAAGGCATCATCGAAACGCCTGCGCAACTGACCCGCCACGAGATCGTGGATCTGGAACGTGGGATCGAGGCGCGCGGCTGGCTGGCCCCCGAGGCGGGGAGCGCTTTTCGCGAGCGGCGCCGCGCGATGATGGGGCCGGTAGGTTGCGGGCTGTGCGGGATCGATTCAATCGCGCAGGCGCTGCGCGAGGTGCCCGCTATCGCCACAAATTCCCTGCGGCTAGACGCATCAGCACCATGCCAAGCGCTGGAGGCGCTGCGGGCCTGCCAGCCCTTGCAAGACAAGGTCCGCGCGACCCATGCGGCGGGGCTTTGGAGGTCTGATAACGGGCTTGTCGCCACTGCCGAAGATGTCGGGCGCCACAATGCGCTGGACAAGCTGGCGGGCAAGCTGAAGGGCGATGCCTCGGGCGGCGCGCTGGTTGTGACCTCACGCCTTTCGGTTGACCTTGTGCAAAAGGCCGCGATGCTGGGTGCCGAAGTTCTGATCGGCGCGGGGGCAGCGACCGCGCTGGCCGTGGACGAGGCCGACCGCTGCAACCTGACCCTGATTGGCCGCGCAAGCGCGCAAGAGTGCCAGATTTACACCCATCCCGAACGCCTTCTGGAGGAAGCATGAACCAGATCATCAAAATGGCCAACCAGATCGCCGCGTTTTTCGAAAGCCAGCCGGGGGATCGCGCCGCTGGCATTGCCACCCATATCAACGAAAACTGGTCGCCCGATATGCGCGGTGACCTGATGGCGGAGCTGGAAAACCCCGCGCTGGCGGCACTGGTGAAAGAGGCCGCGCCCGCGATCCGCAAACCTGCCGCCTGAGCGGGGAGGCTACGAAACGCCGGGGCGTCGAGCCCCGTCCTTTCGTCGGCGGCTGCGCCCCCGGTTACTCGCCCGACTGCATCCGCTCGATATAGGCGCGCAGTTCCTCGGCCTCGTGGCGGGCGTCGCGCAGACCATCCATCGCGGCGCGCAATTCGGCCTCGGTCTGGTTGATCTGGTTCATCAGTTCGGCCTCGCGCTGCTCGATATAGGTGATTGCCTGCTCGCGCGTTTCCTCGGCCTCGTGAAGCGCCTGCGCCATTTGCTCCAGCTCGCCCATATCGGCTTGCGTCACCCGCGTCAGGCGATGGATCAGCCACGACGCCACCCAGCCAAGCGCAAAGGCGACGAACAGGATAATCGCGGTAGCGACGGTGAATTGGATGTTGTTCATGTCCGCTTTCCCTCGTGATGGAGCTTACTGGCCAAGCCCTTCGGGGCGCGGCTTCGGGCGGGGTGTATCTTTGGCGGGCGTTTCGACAGTAACCTCTGCCCCACGGGCAGTGTCGGCGTTCGTGGCCTGTGTCGCGGCCACGGGTTCAGTTGCAGTAACCTCGGTGGAGGAAGCATCGGCGGCGCCCTCATCCTGAGGTGTCGCATCCAGAAGCACAAACGCAATCCGGCGGTTGGCCTCGCGGCCCTCTTCGGTATCGTTCGCCTCGATCGGCTGCGTCTCGCCGTAGCCTTTGGCCGAGAGGTTGCGCACCGAAATCCGGCGATCCATCAGCGCGCGCAGCACGGCTGAAGCACGATCTTGCGACAGGCGCAGGTTCATCTCGTCGGAGCCCTGGCTATCGGTATGCCCACCGATCTCCATGCCGAAGGCATCGCAATCCTTCATCGCGCCCGCCAGCCGGTCGAGCGCCTCCCCCCCCGCGACCGCAATCGTTGACGACCCCGGCTCGAAAGTGATCTTTGATCCCGCCAGAACCGTATTCAGACGCGCCACACATTCCGGCCCGTCGGGCAGCGCCAGCACGGGATCAAGGCGTTTGTCATAGGTGATCGAAAGCTCGATGTCGGCGCCTTCGCCAAGGCGCTCGGCCAGAATGCGGGCGGCAGCATCAGAGGCTTCGGGGCTGGCACTGACGCCACGCAAGATGATCTTGGCGGGCGTGACGGTAAGGCTGCCCTGATGCAATTCATGCAGCGCCTCAAGCCCTGCCAGCGCGCGCAAAGACCAACCCGAGGGCAGGTTTTCCGCACTCCGCGTTGCGCCATAAACCGCTTCATGCCCGAATTGCGCACGGGCGAAATTCTCGACGATGTCGCGCTGGCCGGCAGTCCCGACCCGCCCGCGCAGAACCACCCGCCCGTTTTCCGTTTTCTCCGCCAAGAACTCGACCGCCGCCGTCGTCGCGACCTCGGCCTTGCGCAGCTCGGACTTCAGCGAGAACACCTCGGGGAGGTTGGATTCCAGCTCGCCGACCACGCGGTCGAAATCCTGCTGCGCCACAGACGGATCGGCGCTCAGAGCAATATCCGCATCCGAGAATGTCAGCGTTCCCTTGCCCATTTCTTTCAGCGCACCCAAGGCCATCTCGACCGCAGCGCCCCATTGCGGCGAGGGAACCCCCATACCGATGGTGCACCCCTGCGCCCCCTCGGCCCCCGCGCCACGCGCCGCCGCAATGATCCGGTCGCGCGCGCGCGTGGTATCGGCGGAACAGGCATCAAATCGCGCGCCTTCGTCATCAATGATGAAGCGCAGCGTAAAGGGGGTAATCACGGGACGCGGCGCCGAGATGTCGAAGTCCAGCTTCATATCCGCCGGACGCCGCCGCGCGAGCGAGGTTTCCACGCGGGCTTTCTCTTTCACCGATTCGGTGATCGCCTCGATCGAGACATGCCCGCTGGAGACGGAAATCTTCGCGCGTGGCAGGGTGCGCAGGGTCTCGTAGGCGAAACTTTGCGCCTGCGCCCAGCCGGGCGGCATTGGGTAATCGGCGGTTTCCAGCAGGTCGGTGACTTGCCCGCCCTCGGCCAGATCCTGCAATTCCTTGATCAGCTTGCTGCTTTTACTGGCTTTCGGGATCAGCCCGATCAACTGGATGCCATCACCGTTGCGCAGAATTTCCAGCGAGAATTCGGGCGCCTGCACGCTCGCGCTGCCTTTGACATCGGTCGTGTCGATGATGCGGTCACGCTCGACCAGACTGCCCACAACGGAAAGAGCGCGAAAGCGGGCAGGCTCGTCCGGGGCAGTTCCGGTCAGGATCACCTGAAGACCGTCCGTCTCGACCTGCGCCCACCCCTGACCTGCCGCCTCAAGCGCGAGACGCACCATCTGATGCGAGCGGTTTTCGACCAGAACGGCGATGCCACTTGCAGCAGCGGCGGAAAGCAGCGCGGCGGTTGCGAAGGCTACTGTCGTCAGAATGGTTGTGCGCAAACGCATTGGGCAGGAAAACCCTCCGAAAGATAGATCTCGTCTTTCCTTAAGGTGCTGTTACCCAAGGATCAATCGCGCGATTGCACCGGTGGCAAGAAACAGCGCAACGATCAGCCCGACATCGCGGTTCGCACGGAACAGCCGCAGGCAATTCTCGGGGCTGTCGATGTCAAGCTGCCGCATCTGCCACAGCATATGCGCGCCAAACACCCAGGGCGCGCCAAGACACAGCGCCAGAACCGCAGGGTTCGCACGCACCGGCAGTAGCGCCCAAAGAACCGCGATGGTCATCAGACCGACCGCAGCAATCAAAAAACCGCCCAGCCATTTTGCGCTATCCTCGCCAAACAGTCGCGCGGTCGATTTCACGCCAATCAGCGCGTCATCCTCTTTGTCCTGATGAGCATAGATCGTGTCGTAGAACAGCGTCCACGCGATCCCTGCAAGATAAAGGATCACCGCGGGCCATTCGAGCGTGCCGCTATGCGCGAGCCACCCCAGAAGCGCCCCCCAGTTAAAGGCCACCCCCAGAAACACCTGCGGCCACCATGTAAACCGCTTGGCGAAGGGGTAAATGGCGACCGGCCCAAGCGCGACCAGCGCCATAACAATCGCCGCTGCGTTGAAGGTCAGCAGCACCAGCGCCGAGATCGCCATTTGCAACCCCATGAACGCCAGCGCCTGTTTCACCGTCACCTGCCCCGAGGGGATCGGGCGCGACCGCGTGCGCTCGACCCGGCCATCGAAATCGCGGTCGGTGATGTCGTTCCATGTGCAGCCCGCCCCACGCATCAGGAACGACCCGATTGCAAAGCCCACCACCAGCCACAGGTCGAACAGGCGCGGGCCGGTCTGCGCGGCGGCAAGGGCAATGCTCCACAGCCCCGGCAGCAGCAAAAGCCATGTGCCGATCGGGCGATCCGCGCGCGCCAACCGCAGATAGGGCCGCGTGGCGGGCGGCGCATAGCGATCCACCCAGTTTCCGACGGAATCGGCAACAACACCCGCTGCACCCTCTGGCTTTTCGCTCGTCCCGGTCATAGTTTCTGCCTCATGTCTGATACGCAACGCGCCAAGATCCGTCTTCATGTAGAGCACCCTTTGGGGGCGGGGCAAGCCGTGCCTCTTACGCCAGATCAGGCGCATTACCTTTTCGGGGTGATGCGCAAAGGCGTGGGCGAGCCGATTGCGCTGTTCAACGGGCGCGACGGCGAGTGGACCGCCGAGGTGGTCGAGGCTGGCAAGAAGAAGGGCATCCTTGCCTGCCGCGAACAAGCCGCGCCGCAGCAAACCCCGCCGGACCTGTGGCTTTTGTTTGCACCGATCAAGAAAGAGCGCACCGACTTTATCGTCGAAAAAGCGGCCGAACTGGGCTGCGCGCGGATCATCCCCGTGCAGACCGAGTTCACCAATTCGGGCCGCATCCGGCAGGACCGGCTTCAGGCACACGCGATGGAGGCCGCCGAGCAATGCCTTGGCACCTATGTCCCCCCCGTCGATGATATGCAGCCCTTGTCAAAACTGCTGGCCGGATGGGACACCTCGCGCCGCATCCTTTGGGCCGACGAGGCGCTGGTGGGTGCCGCCGAGACGCTGAACACCCTGCCCGCTGGTCCTTGGGCGATCCTGATCGGCCCCGAGGGCGGCTTTTCCGAAACCGAGCGCGCCAAGCTGCGCGCCCTCGATTTCGTCACGCCAATCTCGCTTGGGCCGCGCATCCTGCGCGCCGATACCGCCGTTTGCGCGGCGATTACCCTGTGGCAATCCGCGCTTGGGGACTGGCGGTGATCCGCCCCGAACTGGCCCGCGCGCTTATGCACTGGCGCGAGGTATTCGCGGCCATTGCCACCGGCGCTTTCGGCCTTTGGGTCGCGTCTCTTGGCGGGCTTTTGCTGCAACCCGTGGGCGGAGCGATTGCCCTTCTGGGGCTTGGCTGGGCGATCATCGCTTTCCGACGCACCCGCTTTGCGCGCCCTGTCGAAGACCCGGGCGTCGTTGAATTCGACGAAGGTCAGATCGGTTATTTTGGCGCAGGCCAAGGGCTTGGCGGCTATATCGCGCTGGATGATCTGACGGAGATCAGGCTTCTCACCCTGCGCGGGCGCAAACACTGGCGGCTGAAGTCGCGCGAGGGGGGCGCGATCGTCATTCCGGTCGCCGCTGCGGGGGCAGTGGCGCTTTATGATGCCTTCGCAACCCTGCCCGATGTCGATATGGGGGCGTTGACTGTCGCACTTGAGCACGACATTCCCGCACAAAGCCTGTGGATTAGGCCGCAGCCGAAATCGCCCGTTGGCGCTTGACTCGGCCCCCCGTTAGCGCCACCTAAGTTTTCCAATTCACGCGAGAGGCGAGCAATGTCCATTCCGCAAGAGGGCGGCGGCCCGATCGAGAGCTATGCCCAACTGGCCGAGTATATCGCTTCTGGCGAAAAGCCCCGTGACGACTGGCGCATCGGCACCGAGCACGAGAAATTCGGCTATTGCAAGGATGTGCTAAAGCCCCTTCCTTACGAAGGGCCACGGTCTGTCCGCGCGATGCTTGAAGGGCTGCGCGACGAGTTCGGCTGGAACCCGATCTACGAGCAGGACAAAATCATCGGCCTGCATCTGAACGGCGCGAATGTCTCGCTAGAGCCGGGCGGGCAGCTTGAACTGTCGGGCGCACCGCTGGAGACCATCCACCAGACCTGCGACGAGGTGAACGAACACCTGCGCGAAGTCCACCAGATCGCCGACCGGATTGGCGCACGCTTCATTGGCCTTGGTGCCGCCCCCGAATGGGCGCACGAAGAAATGCCGATGATGCCCAAGGGCCGCTACCGGCTGATGACGGAATACATGGATTCCGTTGGCACGATGGGCAAGACGATGATGTATCGCACCTGCACCGTGCAGGTGAACCTCGACTTCGCCTCCGAAGCCGACATGGTGAAAAAGATGCGCGTGGCGCTGGCCTTGCAGCCGGTCGCGACCGCTCTGTTCGCCAATTCGCCCTTCCTTGACGGCAAGCCCAACGGGTTCAAGTCGTGGCGCGCGAATGTCTGGCAGAACCTTGATCCGGCGCGCACGGGGATGCTGCCCTTCGTGTTCGAGGACGGCATGGGCTATGAGGCCTGGGTCGATTACGTTCTCGATGTGCCGATGTATTTCGTCTACCGCGATGGCAAATATATCAATGCGCTCGGGCAGTCGTTCCGCGACTTCCTGAAGGGCGAGCTGCCTGCGCTGCCCGGTGAAAAGCCCACGCTCTCGGATTGGGCGGATCATATGACCACGGTCTTCCCCGAAGCACGCGTCAAGAAATACATCGAGATGCGCGGCGCCGATGGCGGCCCGTGGCGGCGGCTTTGTGCGCTGCCCGCGCTTTGGGTCGGGCTGACCTATGACCAGACCGCGCTGGATGCGGCCTGGGATCTGGTGAAGGGCTGGGATCACGAAACCCGCGAAGGGCTGCGCCGTGCGGCCGCCAAGGACGCGCTTCAGGGCGAGGTGAACGGCATCAAGCTGCACGATCTGGCCCGCGAGGCGGTAGCGATTGCGCAATCCGGCCTGAAAGCCCGCGCAAAACCGGGAGCAGGCGGGCTGATCCCCGATGAAACGCACTTCCTGAATGCGCTTGAGGAAAGCGTCGCCTCGGGCCGTGTTCCGGCAGATGAATTGCTGGAGAAATATCACGGCGAGTGGAACGGCGATCTATCGAAGATCTACGCGGAATACAGCTACTAAGGGCTACGAAAGGCGCGGGCATCGAGCCCCCGCCTTTCGTCGGGCTGCGCCCGCTGGCGCTAGAGGTTGTCTTCGACGCGGAACCCTTCGGGGATCGCATCGTGGCCATCGAGCGCGAGAGCGACCATCACCTGCGCGACCTTGGGTGCCATCCCGAAGCCGATCTTGAACCCGCCATTTGCGATGAAATGCCCCGCGCGATCCGGCCACGCACCCAGCATCGGCGCGCGCGATTTTGCGCGCGGGCGCACACCTGCCCAACGGTCGATCACCGGAGCCTCTGACAGAACGGGACAAATCCGCCGCGCCTTTTCGATCAGCGCATCAAGCTGCGCGTCGGTGCTGTCAGCGGCGTCATAGTCGCGCTCCGAGGTAGACCCGATCGCAACCGTTCCATCGGCATGGGGCACGATATGCAGGCTCTCGGCATAGACCTGCGGCGCGGTGCCCGCGTCAAAGCGCAAGAGTGCCGATTGCCCCTTCACGCCATTGCCAACCTGCTTGCCAAATGCGTCCGACAAATCGGCCAGACCCTTGGCGCCTGTTGCGTGGACCACCGCACCTTCCTCGGGCGCATCGCCAATCACGATCTCGCCACCAAGCGCGGAAATCGCCGCCGCCATCGCGGCCCCTGCTGCGCGCGGCGCGGCGCGGGCGCTCAGCGTGTCATAGATCACCAGCCCCGTCGGGCTGTGCGGCGCCAAGGGGCCAAACCCGTCCGCAGGCATAATGCGCCAGTCCGCAAAGCCCTGCCACAGCTCTGCCGCACCCTGCGCCCGCTCGCGCGCCCGCGTGACCTGAGCCTCGTCGGCCAAAGGCTGTATCCGGCCAAGGCGCGCGTATCCCGCGTCCAGCCCGCCTGCTTCGCGCACCCCGTCCCAGAACCCTTGCGCCATCCGCAAGCTTTCGAACTGGAACTGCTTTTTCGGGTTCCACTGTTCAGGAACATGCGGCGCCAGCGCCCCCACCGTGCCACCCGACGATCCGGCCCCGAGGCGCACTTTCTCGATCAGCCGGACCTTGGCACCACGCCGTGATGCCTCAAATGCAATCGCAAGCCCGAAAGCCCCGCCGCCCCGCACCGTCAGATCAACGCGCCCGCTTGCCATTCCCTTGCCCTTTCGCCACTGTCCGCAACTGATTTGCCCATTGGACTATCCTTCATGTCACTGCCTGACCAGAGCCAAGCCGCGCTTGAGTGGCGCGACGGGGCCATTCCCGTCTCGACCCGCTTTGACGACCCCTATTTCTCGCTCGCAAACGGGCTGGAGGAAACGCGACATGTTTTCCTGCGTGGCAATCGCCTGCCTGCGCGGCTGCGCGACGGGTTTCAGGTAGCGGAATTGGGCTTTGGCACGGGGCTGAACATGCTGGCGCTCGCGCTGATCGTGCCCGAGGGGATGCGGGTCGGGTTCACCAGCTTCGAGGCATTCCCGATGTCCGCCCCCGAGATTTCCCGCGCGCTGGAGGCCTTTCCACAGGCGCGCGCAATTGCCGACCCGTTTCTGGCGGCATGGGCAGCGGGGCAAACCCGCTTTGCCTTTGGCCCGTTGGAGGTCGAGGTGATTATCGGCGACGCCCGCGACACGCTGGCGGCATGGCCGGGCAAGGCCGATGCGTGGTTTCTGGACGGGTTTTCGCCCGCCAAAAACCCCGAACTCTGGGGCGAAGACCTGATGGCGCAAGTCGGGGCACACACCGCGCCGCACGGCTCCTTCGCCACCTACACCGCCGCCGGTTTCGTGCGCCGCAACCTTAGCGCCGCCGGGTTTGAGGTCACGCGCGAAGCAGGACACGGGCACAAACGTCATATGTCTCTCGGGGTCAGGAATGGCTGAACAACACACCTCTCGCGGCATCCTTCTGATGGTCGCGGCAATGCTAATCTTCGCGATGCAAGACGGTATCTCACGCCATCTGGCCGAGACCTACAACGTCTACATGACGCTGATGGTGCGCTATTGGTTCTTCGCTATTTTCGTGACCGTCATAGCAGCCCGCGCCCCCGGAGGCATCCGCCGCGCCACGCGCTCGGGGCTGCCGTGGATGCAGGTGTTCCGCTCGGCGGTGCTGGTGGTCGAGGTGATCATCATGGTGCAGGGCTTCGTCTATCTGGGGCTGGTCGAGAGCCACGCGGTTTTCGCCTGCTACCCGTTGCTGGTGACCGCGCTTTCCGGCCCCGTTCTGCACGAGAAAGTTGGCTGGCGCAGGCTGGTGGCCATCGGGATCGGCTTTGTCGGCGTGATGATTATCCTGCAACCGGGGGTGGGGGTGTTCTCGCCCTATGCGTTGATCCCGTTGGTTTCGGCCTTCCTGTTTGCGCTTTATTCGCTGCTCACGCGCTATGTGGGGCGGGTCGATCCGGCGTCGGTGTCGTTTTTCTACACGGGGGTTGTAGGCGCGATCATCATCACCATCATCGGCATCTGGCACTGGGAGCCGATGAGCGGCCCCGATTGGGGGTGGATGGTGGTTTTATGTATATCGGCCTCGCTTGGGCATTACCTGCTGATCCGCGCCTACGAGGTGGCCGAGGCTTCCGCGATCCAGCCCTTCGCCTATCTGCAGCTTGTCTTTGCCACGGTGCTGGGGATCTTCGTCTTTGGCGAGACGCTAAAGACCAACGTCGCCATCGGGGCCGCAGTTGTGGCGGGCGCGGGGGTGTTCACCCTTCTGCGCGCCCGCAAGAAAGCACGCGGGGCTTAGCGCCCGCGCAATTCGTCGCTAAACCGCACCGGCGCCCCGCCAAGGCGCTGACGATACATCGGCATCGCCTCGGACACGCGCTGCACATAGTTGCGGGTTTCGTCGAAGGGGATCATCTCGACCCATTCGGCCAGATCGACCGCCCCTTTGCGCGGATCGCCCATCTCCTCGATCCAGCGGCGCGGGCGGCCGGGGCCAGCGTTGTAGCCCGCCGCGATCAACAGCGGCGATGATCCGAACTCGTCGCGCAGCCCCTTGAGATAAGCCCCACCAAGTTGCGCGTTGTAATGCGGGTCTTCGGTCAGGCGCGCCAGATCGTAGGGGACGCCCTGTTGCGCGGCCATCATTTTGGCGGTCTCGGGCATCAGCTGCATCAGCCCCCGCGCACCAACATAGCTGACGGCACGATAATCGAACTCGCTTTCCTGCCGCGCGATGGCCAGTGCCAGCTCAGCCGGAACCCCCAGATCAGAGGTTGCGAAAGTCGGCATTGGATACAGCGCGGGCATCAGATCCTTGCCCTCAAAGGACGCGCGTTTTGCCAGCGTCAGCATCAGATGCGCGTTGCCCCATTCGACCGCAAGCCCGACCAGCGCCTCGGTGTCGGTTCGCGTCAGTCCCTCGTCGAGGTGGAGGATAAACCGCTCTGCCAGCGCATCATCGCCCGCCTGCTGCAACAGTTGCGCCGCTGCAAATACCGTCGAGCGGGTGAAATCAGCCTGCCGCCAGTTCGGCACCGCAACATCGGCGGCAAAGTGGTTAGATTCGTCAAGGTTCAGCTTTTCGGCCGCCAGACGACCATAGAAGGTTTCGACATGGGCCGCCGCGCTTTGATAGGCCGCCTGCGCCGCAGCGCCATTGCCCGCCGCCTCTTGCGCCCGTCCCAGCCAGAAACCCGCGCGCGAGATGGTCGTCGGGATCGTCCCTTGCGCCTGCATCGCGGTGAAGTGCTTGACCGCCGTGGGGGCATCCCCCAACTTCAGCGCCGCAAACCCCGCCAGCCACTCCAGCTCGATATAATCCCCCCCGCGCGAGGCCAGCCGGTGCCGCGCTGCAATCTTATAGGCGCGCCGCGCATCGCCCCTGCGCAGATCCCACCGCGCCATGCGCTTGCGCACATCGGCCCAAAGATCAGGGTCACCCAGAGTGTCCGCCGAAACAGACCGTTCAAGCAGAATATCCGCCGCGCCATCCTCAAAGCTTTTGCGCCAGCGCCAGACCGCGCGGTCGCGCGCCAGCCCGTATGAGCCAAGCATCCGCTCGGGGATCGCCGTTATCAGCGCATCCACCCCGTCCTCGCGCGCCTGTAGCGCGATGCGCGCCGTCGCAACGGCCTGCGTCCCCGAGGTCACCAGATCGACCAGACGGCGCGCGTCTTTCAGGTCTCCCCGATCCAGCATCACCTGCATCCGCCCGCCGTGATGGGGTGAAAGCAACGCTTCGTGCTTGGCCAGAAAGGCTGCGTGTTCGTCGTCACTCAGTTCCAGATCGCGCCACGCGGCTTCGGCCACCTGCGCGGCTTGGGTTTTCCGCCCGAGCGAGAGCAGCGCATCGACAAGGGCAATCGCCCCCTCGCCCGTTTGCGGCGCATGTGATCCGAAATAGGCCACCACAGCCGCAGGCGATGCCTCTGCCAGCGTTGCCTCGCCCTTCTTGCGCAGCAGATCTATCCCCGGCCAATTGGCTCGGCGCCCCGCAAAATCGGCGTAATCGGCAAAGCTGCCCTCGCCCGCGCGCAGGCGCTGCCATTCGACCAGATCAAACCCCAGAACGCCCGACAGCCTGCCCTTCGCCAGCGCGCCATCCCAGTTTTCCGCCCGCGCCGCCGCCAGCGCTTCGGCCAGGGCGGGCGCATTCGCCTCTTGTGCCTGCGCAGCGGTCGCAAGGCACAGATTCGCCCCCAGAAGGGCAGCGGCGGAAAGGGCTCGGATCATCATATCTGCTCTTTGTTTTTCCCAAACCTGCCCTGTCTGGCGCGCGGGATCAATTCACAAGTTGGCAAGCGGCGCGCGCTCGCATAATGTCCGCCCGATTTCAACCGGGCGAATCCAGCCCGACCCCACACAAAGGAGCGTGTCATGTTCAAAGGGTCCATCCCCGCACTCATCACGCCGTTCACGAACGGCGAGCTGGATCTGGACGCGCTCAAGAAACTTGTCGAATGGCATGTCGAGCAGGGCAGCGACGGTCTGGTTCCGGTCGGCACCACGGGCGAAAGCCCGACGCTCAGCCATGACGAGCACAACCTTGTGGTGTCCGAAGTGGTGAAAGCCGCCGCTGGCCGCATCAAGATCATCGCGGGCGCGGGTTCGAACTACACGCAAGAAGGCATTGGCCTGATCCGGCACGCCAAAGCCGCTGGCGCCGACGCGGCCCTTGTCGTGACGCCCTATTACAACAAGCCGACGCAGGCTGGTCTGATCGCGCATTTCACCGCGATGCATGATGCTGCGGACCTTCCGATCATCATCTACAACATCCCCGGCCGTTCGGTTGTCGATATGTCGCCCGAAACCATGGGCGAACTGGCGAAACTTCCGCGGATCGTGGGCGTCAAGGATGCCACCGGCGATCTGGCCCGCGTGGCCAAGCAACGCCTGACCTGTGGCACCGATTTCATCCAGCTTTCGGGCGAGGATGCGACGGCTGTCGGCTTTAACGCGATGGGCGGGGTGGGCTGTATCTCGGTCACGGCCAACGTCGCGCCGAAGCTGTGCGCGCAGATGCAGGCGGCGACTCTTGCGGGCGATTACGCCAAAGCGCTGGAGTATCAGGATCTGCTGATGCCGCTGCACATCGCGATCTTCCTTGAGCCGGGTGTGGCGGGTGCGAAATATGCGCTCTCGAAGCTGGGGCTGTGTTCGGAAGAGGTCCGCCTGCCGCTGGTCGGCCTGACCGACGCGACCAAAGCCAAGATCGACGCGGCCATGACACATGCGGGCCTGATCTAAGGCCCGAAGCCAGAGCAAACGAAAGCCCCGCCGAAGCGGGGCTTTTTTGTTTCCGGCTTAGCTGTTTTCTTCGGCTTCCAGCAGTTCCTCGGCCGAGGTGTCGGATTCGACCTCATGCACGGCCCATTGCCCATCGCCCTCGGGGCGCGGCAGCTTATCGGCAGGCCAGTCATGGAAGATATTGGCTTTCGACAGGAAATGCGCCGAGATCGGGGCCGTCAGGAAGATGAAGATCGTTATCATCAGCTCGTGCAGCGACAGATGCCCCTTGAACACCGCGAAATAGACCATCGACGCGATCAGCACCCCGCCAACGCCAAGCGTCGCTGCTTTGGTCGGGGCGTGAAGGCGCGTCATCGGATCAGGCAGCTTCACCAGACCGTAGCTGCCGACAAGGCCAAAGAACCCGCCGATTACCAGCAGCGCCGAGACCAGGATTTCCCAGAACAGTTCCATCACGCCCTCACTCGATGATGTCGCCGCGAAGCAGGAACTTCGCATAGGCCACGGTCGCGACGAACCCTGTCATCGCATAAAGGATCGAGGCTTCGAAAAAGATCGCCGTGCCTTCCCAGATGCCGAACAGCACCAAAAGCGCAATCGCATTCACCGCCATCGTATCCAGCGCCAGCACGCGGTCGGTGACACCGGGCGATTGCACCACACGGTAGAGGTTGAACAAAAGCGCGACCGCATAACAGCCGATAGCAAACATAAGCGCGTAGGTGATCATTCGAAAATCTCCTTCAGCCTGCGCTCGTAGCGCGCCTTGATGTCGTCGCGCACCCCGTCAGGGTCGGGCGCATGGAGGCAATGCACCAGAAGCGAATGCCCATCCGCCGCAACCTCGGCGGTCAGGGTGCCGGGCGTCATGGTGATCGTGCCAGCCAGAACGGTAATCGCCTCGGGTTCATGCAGGTCCAGCGGCACCGAAACCCAGGCGGGTTGCAGCTTCGAATTCGGCAAGAACAGCACGATCTTCGCCACCGCGATGTTCGACATAACGATGTCGTAGAACACGATCGCGATATATTCGAGGATCTTCGGCACATTGCGGATGATCGGGCGATCCGGCCAGTAGGGCGCGGTAATCCACGGGATCACAAGCCCCATCAGCAGACCGAATACCAGCGAGTTCAGCGTATAGGCATTGGCCAGCAACAGCCAGACCACCGTCAGGAGGATCGTCAGATGCGGGTGGGGAAAGAGTTTGCGTAGCATGGTTCAGCCCTCCCTCAATGCGCCGCTGCGGGGGCTTCGTGCCCCGTGGCTTCGGTCTCGCCGTGGCCCATCAACGCCGCGCCTTCGGCTTGCGCCTCGGCCGCGCGCTCATAGGCGCCATCCATCACCGCGCCGATATAGGCTTGCGGATGGTGCAACTGGTCAGCGGTTACCCGCAGCCAGCCCGTCGCCGGTCCGGCAAAAACGGTCAGCGCGACCAACCCCGCGATCAGCGCCCCGGCGGCCACAAATGCCAACCCCGGCGCCGAGGCATCGCGCGGCCCCTCGGGCGGATCGCCCTCGGTCGCGTAGGCCTTCCAGAACACGGTCGAACCTGCGCGGCCAAAGCCCACAATCGCAATCAGCGAGGTCACAAGGATCACCGCCCAGATCGTCCATTCACCGCGCAGCGCGTCGAGGATCATCAGCTTGCCAAGGAAGCCCGACAAGGGCGGCATCCCCGCCATCGCGATAGCCCCCACAAAGAACAGCGCCGCCAGCAGGCCATGCGTCAGGGTCTTCGGCGCAGGCGTGATGGCCAGACCCGCCGCCCCGCGCCGCTCTTTCACCAGATCGACAATCAGGAACAGCGCCGCAGCAGCCAGCGTCGAATGGACCATATAGTAAAGCCCCGCCCCCGTCGCAGCCTGCGTGAACTGGCTGAACGCCAGCATCATCGTGCCGACCGAGCCGATCACCGCATAGGCCACCGTTCGGCCCAGATCACGCGCGCCCAGAACACCGACCATCCCGATAACAAGTGATACCAGCGCCGCAGGCATCAGCACATCCTGCGCCAGTGTGCCGGTCGTGCCGCCAATGGGAAACACCATCGTATAGATGCGGATAATCGCGTAGACTCCGACCTTGGTCATGATCGCAAACAGCGCCGCAACCGGACCGGGCGCATTTGTATAGGTCGCGGGCAGCCAGAACTGGAACGGCACCAGCGCCGCCTTGACCGCAAAGACCAGCATCAACAGCACCGCCGCCACACGCAAAAGCGCGGTGTCATCGGCAGGCATCATCGCCACCTTCTGCGCCAGATCCGCCATCGAGACCGTGCCCGTCACCGAATAGATCGTGCCAAGCGCAAACAGGAACAGGGTTGATCCGGCCAGGTTATAGACCACATATTGCACGCCTGCTTTCAGGCGCTTTTGCCCTCCCGAGTGGATCATCAGGCCATACGAGGCGATCAGCAGCACCTCGAAGAACACGAACAGGTTGAACGCGTCGCCCGTCAGGAATGCGCCATTCAGGCCCATCATCTGGAACTGCATCAGCGAGTGGAAATGCCAGCCGCGCTTGTCCCAGCCCGAGCCGATGGCATAAAGCACCACCACCAGCCCCAGAACCGCAGTCAGCACCAGCATCAGCGCCGAGAGCCGGTCCAGCACCAGAACGATGCCGAAAGGCGCCTCCCAGTTGCCCAGCTTATAGACTTCGGGCGGGTTCACGCTGGCGGAAGACGCCAGCGCCAGCGCCAGCCCGACCAGAACCACCATCCCCGCGACAGAGAACACCCGCTGCGTGCGCAGATCGAAGCGCATCCACAAAACGATCAGCGGCGCAAGGAAGGCCGGAATGACGACCGGCGCAATCATCAGATGCGACATCATTGGCCGGCCTCCTCGGTCTCGTCGAGGTCGATCAGATCGTCACCCGCCTCGATAAAGGCACCAAGCGCCAGCATCACAACAACCGCCGTCATCCCGAAGGAAATCACGATCGCCGTCAGCACAAGTGCTTGCGGAATCGGGTCGGTATAGCCCGCCGTGGCAGCGCCCGCGTGATCAAGGATTGGCGGCAGGTTCACCGCCAGACGCCCCGTCGCAAACAGGAAGATGTTTACCGCATAAGAGAGCATCGACATCCCCAGAACCACAGGGAAAGTGCGCAACCGAAGGATCAGGTAAATCCCGGCAGCGGTCATTACGCCAACGGCGCTGGCTACAAGCGCTTCCATTATTTGCCCTCCCCTTTGGTCGGCTTCTTTTTGGTCTTTTTCACCGATGGCATCTTGGGTTTGGGCACTTTCGGCAGCTTGATCTTTTCGTCATCCTGCCGCGCGCTGGTATAGCCGCGCGCCGCCGCCCACCGCCGAGGCAGGTTGGTCTCGGGCGGGAAGGCGTGCGCTCCCTCGGCCTGACCGCTACGCGCCGCCGGTTTTTCCGCGATGATATGGGCCTGCGCGGGCTCATCGCCCACAGCCGCGCGCCGCGCCATCCGCGACAGCCCGCCAAGCGCCAGAAGGACCGAGCCGACAACACCAAGGAACACGCCAAGGTCAAACCCGGCAGCGGTCGCCATTTCGAACGGCTCAAGCCCAAACAGCTTTACATAGCCGAAGTCCGAAGTCAGGAAGGGCATCCCGTTGAACCACGCGCCAATGCCGGTGATCCCCGCCGCAAGAACACCGATCCCGATCAGCACATGGTAATAGACTTTCTGCCGTGCCTGCGTCCAGGCAAAGCCGGACGCCATATACTGCATCACAAGCGCAATCGAGACGACAAGGCCCGCGATAAAGCCCCCGCCCGGCAGATTATGCCCGCGCAGGAAGATGAACACGCCGACAAGTAGCGCAATCGGCATCATCACCCGCGTGCCAACCAGCAACATAATCGGGTGTTTGTCGCCCGCGCGCGCCACATCGGGGCGCCACGCAATCAGCTTTTTCGACGCGGTGCCGGACATCAGCGCCTCGGTCAGCGCGAAAATCACAAGGGCGGCAATCCCCAGAACCGTGACCTCGCCGTAGGTATCATATCCGCGGAAATCCACGAGGATCACGTTCACGACGTTATCCCCCCCGCCCAGATTATGCGAGTTCGCCAGATGATAGGCCGACATGCTTTCAAAGGCGAAATCGCGCATCATCAGCGCATAGATCAAAAGACCCGTCGCAAGCCCCGTCACCCCCGCCACCGCAATATGGAACAGGTGCTTCATCGGGCCAACACCGCGCTGCGTGTGCTTGGGCAGGAAGTTCAGCGCAAGGATCATCAGGACCGCCGTCACCACTTCGACCGAGATCTGCGTCAGCGCAAGGTCTGGCGCGGACAGGTAGATAAAGCAGATCGACACGATCAGCCCGACGATACTGATCAGCACCAGCGCCAGAATACGGTTATGATGATAGGCCACGACCGAGGCCGAGGCCGTCACCAGCATCACCCAGCCCGCAATCGCGACCGGCGACACCGGCAGCATCTCGCGGGTTTCGGGACCGAAGGCGCCTCCCGCGAAGGCCCAGAAGCCAGCCGCGACCGAAGCAATGGTAAAGCCCGTCAGATAGCGCGCCATCGAGCCGTTATGGAGGGCTGCGGTAAACCACTCGGCCAGCGCAGCAAACACCGCGATGATCGCGTCGAAAATTGCCTTTGCCTCGGGGCGCGGGGTCGCCTCCCACATGGCCTTGAGCGGCTTGAAGCCCGCAAGGATCGCCAGACCGCCCAGAACCGCCATGCCCGACATCATCAGCGCGGGCGTAATCCCGTGCCAAAGCTTGATCGGGTGGAGGTGCAGCGCCTCCCCCGTCACGGCACTTGCCGCCATCTGGACATAGGGGCCAGCAAAGGTCATCGGCATGACCCCAATCAGCAGCACCAGAACCGTCAGGAACGCGGGGCTAAGCCACATGCCAACCGGCGGATCATGGGGCTTGTGCGGATAGTCGTCGCGCACCGGCCCAAAGAAGCCATGCGCGAGAAAGCGGAACGAATAGGTCGCCGAGAACAGCGCCGCCACGGTCGCCAGCACAGGCACCAGCCAGGGGTTGCCCATCCAGCCGGTGTGCGACGCCTCTTCCAGCATCATCTCTTTCGACAGGAAGCCGTTAAACAGCGGAATCCCCGCCATCGAGAGCGTCGCAATCGTGGCTATGACAAAAGTCACAGGCATCAGTTTGCGCAACCCGCCAAGGCGCTTCAGATCGCGGGTGTGGGCCTCGTGGTCAACGATGCCTGCGCTCATGAACAGTGCCGCCTTGAAGCTCGCGTGGTTGATGATGTGGAACACGGCGGCAATTGCGCCCGCCTTGGTCCCTAGCCCCAGAAGAAAGGTAATCAGCCCCAGATGCGAGACCGTTGAAAACGCCAGAAGCGCCTTCATGTCATCCTTGAAGATCGCAATCTTCGCCGCGATCAGCATCGTGATCAGGCCGGTTGTCGCGACGATATAGAACCACTCGGGCGTGCCAGAAAGCACCGGCCAAAGCCGCGCCATCAGGAACAGCCCCGCCTTCACCATCGTCGCCGAGTGCAGATAGGCCGAAACCGGTGTCGGCGCAGCCATCGCGTGCGGCAGCCAGAAATGGAACGGGAACTGCGCCGATTTCGTAAACGCCCCGCCAAGGATCAAAAGCAGCGCGGGCAGATACAGAGGCGACGCCTGAATGGCGGCCTTTGCCTGCAAGATCTGCGAAATATCATAGCTGCCCGCGATATTCCCAAGGATCAGCATCCCCGCGATCATCGACAGGCCACCCAGCCCCGTCACCGTCAGCGCCATCCGCGCGCCCTGACGCCCTTCGGGCAGATGCTTCCAATAGCCGATCAGCAGGAAAGAACTCAGCGAGGTCAGTTCCCAGAAGATCAGCAAAAGCAGGATGTTATCGGAGAGCACAATCCCGACCATCGCGCCTTGGAACAGTAGCAGATAGGTATAGAACTGCCCGACAGGGTCCTGATTGCTTAGATAAAACCGCGCATAAAGGATAATCAGCAAGCCAATCCCAAGGATCAGCGTCGCAAACAGCATCCCCAGACCGTCGATCATGAAATTCGCGTTCAGCCCGAGCCACGGCAGCCAGTCGAATTGTGCGGTGATCACCTGCCCCGCCAGAACAGCGGGCAGATGCAGCAACAGCCCCAAGAGCGCGAGCCCCGTCGTCACTCCGGCAGCAAGGGCCGCATTGTTGCGCCCCGTCCGGATCAGCAGCGCAGGCAGGGCTGCGCCAAGAAAAGGCAAAGCGGCAATCAGGGCAGGCGACATTTTCTCTCCGGTCCGTTCTCTGGCGGGCCTTGGATTTGCGCAACAATGCTGCGCGCAGGGCCAATTTCGCGAAGTATTCCTTAACTGCGTTGCCGCCCACCGACTGTCAAGAACTCCGCGCTTTTTTGGAGATGATTCCATCCCATTTCGGCGTATTTTGCGACAAAGCCTCGCCCACGCAGCTTGCCCTGTCCGGCGCCCTTATGATGCTGCATCGGCGAAATCCTGCTCGTTTTTTCATCTGAACCTAGCAAGGAATCGCGCAAAAAGCCGCTTTCGCTCTGCGTCACGCGGCTGTGAGGTCCGCGCGCATCGAAGTCTCTTGCAAGTCGCCTTTTCCTATGTCTATTCACCCGCGCCGAGATCGGCAGGCACGATTGCCGGAACTGTATGAGTTACATATAAAAATATGGATCGCTCCTTGCGCCCCTCCGCCGCTTTTCTAAACCGTCGCGCCCTGCTTTGCGGTGCCTCGGCTCTGGCAAGTCTTTGCGCCTTTTCAACGGGCGCTCTGGCCGATGAAATCGCCTCTGCCGCACCGCAGCAATCAGGCACCAAATTCTCGTTCGACGTGCTGACGGCCCGAATGCGGCTAGCGGCCGCAGCCGAACCGGCCCTGCCTGCCTCTCTGCCCGAGGGGTTCCTCTCGACGCTCACCTATGACGACTATCGCCTGATCCGGTTCAACCCCGATCGCGCGCGTCTTGGCGATGTCGAGAACAGCCGCTTCCGGCTCCATGCCTTCCATCTGGGGTGGCTGTTCAAAGAGCCGGTGCACCTGTTCGAACTGGGCGGCGAAACCGCAGCCCCGATGGATTTCGGAACCGAAGATTTCATCTACGAACGCGAGGCCGCCGCCCATGCTCCGCAAGGGCAATCCCTGCCCGGCGTCGCGGGCTTCCGCCTGCACTATCCGCTCAACCGCCCCGATGTGCTTGACGAGTTGATCGCCTTTCAGGGCGCGTCCTATTTCCGCGCGCTCGGGCGCGGGTCGCTTTACGGGATTTCGGCGCGCGGGCTTGCGGTGAACACGGGGCTTGGCAAGGCCGAGGAATTCCCGCGCTTCACCGATTTCTGGATCGCGCGCCCGAAGTCCGGCGGCGATACGCTGACAATCTATGCCGCCCTTGAAAGCGCCTCGCTGACCGGAGCCTATCGGTTTGACATCACACCGGGAGACGAGACGGTTATGCGTGTGACCGCGCGGCTGTTTTTCCGCGCTGATATTGACCAGCTTGGCGTGGCACCGCTGACCTCGATGTATCTGTTTGGCGACCGCAACCGCGAGCAGTTCGATGATTTCCGTCCCCGCGTCCATGACAGCGACGGGCTGGCGATTACGCGTGCGTCGGGCGATGCGCTCTGGCGGCCCTTGTCGAACCCGGCTTCCCTCGCCTCGTCCTATTTCACCGAGACCGCCCCGCGCAGCTTTGGCCTGTATCAGCGCGAGCGCAATTTCGACGCCTATCAGGATGCCGCCGCCCATTATGAACGCCGCCCTTCGGTGCGGGTCGAACCCGTGGGAGACTGGGGCAAGGGCGTCGTGCGGCTGGTCGAGATCCCCTCGGACAAGGAAGTGAACGACAATATCGTCGCCTTCTGGGTGCCCGAGAAACCGGCCAAGGCAGGCGATAGCCTTGAGATTTCCTACCGCCTGATCTGGGGCGACCTGCCCCCCGATCCGCAGGCCGAGCGCGCCTATATTATCGCTTCCCGCGCGGGCGAAGGTGGTGTCTCGGGCGTCCATAACACGGACGGAACCCGCAAGTTCGTAATCGACTTTGCAGGCGGCACGCTGGCCTCATTGCCGCCCGAAGCCGCCGATCAGATCAAGCCGGTTGTCAGCGTCACGCGCGGCGAGGTCCGCACGCAGACGCTATTCAAAATCCCGTCCGAGAACCTCTGGCGTCTGGTGCTGGATGTGCACGCAAACCCCGGCGCCACCGTCGAACTTTCCGCCCATCTCTCGGGCTGGGGCGATACGCTCTCCGAGATATGGGCCTATCAATGGATCAAGCCATGACCCAGCCTCAGGCAACGCACCTTTCGTTCGACATATCCGCCTTTTCGCTGCCCGATGCGCCGATGGCGATGCCGCAGCAGGTGCTTGAACATGACCAAGGGTTGCTGCGCCGTCTTATGGCGCTGTTTACGCCCGATCATACCGATGCGCCCTCGGCGGGCGCGCGGATGTAACCCATGCTCCGGCCGTTCACCGGCCTCTATGCGTTGCGCAGCCTTGCCATCTTGCTATCGCTGGTGGCGGGGCTTGGGGCGTTCTGGTTGTTCATGCAGTTCGGGCGTTCGGACGGGCTAGAGGCTCTGGACATCATCCGCGCGCTTTTGATCCTGATTTCGACGCTCTGGCTGGCATGGGGCGCGGTTCAGGCGTTGATCGGGCTGACGACCCTGCCCGAAACCCCGCCGATGCCGCCCCGTCCCGAAGGCCGCAGCCGCACGATCATCCTGATGCCGGTCTATAACGAAGACCCGCGCGTATCCTTTGCGCGTCTTGCGGCGATGGATGCGTCGCTCAAGGCCGAGGGCGCGGATTACCTGCATTTCGCGGTGCTTTCGGACACCCGCAGTGACGCCATCGCCGCCGAGGAACAACACCTTTTCGCCCGCCTTCTGGCCGAAACGAACGGCGCAAAGCGGTTTTTCTATCGCCGTCGCAGCGCCAATACCGGCAAGAAGGCGGGCAATATCGAGGATTTCATCACCCGTTCAGGGGCGGGCTATGATTTCGCGCTGATCCTTGATGCCGATAGCCTGATGGAAGGCGCGACGATCCTTGAGATGGTCCGCCGGATGGAGGCCGAGCCGCACCTTGGCCTGCTGCAAACCTTGCCCAAGGTGATCCGCGCAGGATCACGCTTTGGCCGCGCGATGCAGTTTTCGGCCAGCTTCTTTTCGCCCGTTTTCGCGCGCGGTCTGGCGATGATGCAGGGGCAGACGGGGCCGTTCTGGGGCCATAACGCGATGGTGCGCACGCGCGCATTCGCAGAAAGTTGCGGCCTGCCCGTCCTGCGCGGCGCGCCGCCCTTTGGTGGCCACATCATGAGTCATGACTATGTCGAGGCCGCCCTGCTGGCGCGCCAAAACTGGATCGTGCGGCTGGATGACGATCTGGGCGGCTCTTATGAGGAAGGCCCGGAGAATATCGTCGACCACGCGAAACGCGACCGGCGCTGGTGTCAGGGCAACCTGCAACATTCGCGGCTTCTGCTGGCGCCGGGCCTGAAGCCCTGGTCGCGCTTTGTTTTTGTGCAAGGCATCATGGCCTATATCGCGCCCTTGTTCTGGATCGGGTTTCTGACCGCCTCGATCCTTGCGCCGCTGCTGGCCGATCCGATCGACTATTTCCCCGAGCCGTATTGGCCCTTCCCCTATTTTCCGCCCTCCGAGGCGTCGAAAGCCATCGGGCTTGCTATCGGCATTTTCGGGCTTCTTCTGCTGCCGAAAATCCTGATTGCACTGCGCGCGGCGCTGCGGGACGAAGCCGCGCCTTTTGGCGGTGCCCCGGTTGCCTTTGCCTCGACCATCGCGGAGCTTTTGTTCTCGTCGATCACCGCGCCGATCCTTTTGATGTATGCGACGCGCTCGGTGTTTCAGGTGTTGATGGGGCGCGATGGCGGCTGGCCCACGAACAACCGTGGCGATGGCCGGCTAAGCCTGTCCGATGCCTATGCGGCGTCTAACTGGATCACCGCGACGGGGCTTATCGTCACGCTGGCGGCTTATCTGTTCGCGCCGCATCTGATTTTCTGGCTCTTGCCCGTGGGGCTGCCGATGATTGCCGCGCCCGTTGTGTTGTGGTGGTCCTCGCAGCCCTCGAAAAGCCCGCTGATGCGGGTGCCGTCCGAAAGCCACCCTCCCCCCGTTGCCACGCTTCACGATGCCATTCTGGAGCGCTGGTCTGTGCCCTCCGAACCGGAGACTGTTGCCCATGTCCAAGCCTAAAGCCCCCCGCGACCCGCGCCTTGATATGTTTCGCGGCATCGCGCTGGTGATGATTTTCCTCAACCACATTCCCGGCCAGATTTACGAGAGGTTCACCTCGCGCAACTTCGGCCATTCGGACGCGGCCGAGGGGTTTGTCTTCATGGCGGGCGCAGCCGCCGCGCTGGCCTATGGACCGCGCCTGATCGACGGGCTGAACTGGGCGGCGCTGCGCAAGGTCTGGAACCGTGCGTGGACGCTTTACCTTGTGCATCTGTTCACCGCCTTCTGGGCCATCGCGATCATCGCGGGGGCTGCCCTTTGGTTCGGCGGAGAGGAGCTTTTGACGAAAAACGCTTTCAAGCCGCTGACGACCAAACCCCTGGAGTTCCTGATCGGGATACCGGCGCTGACGCACCAGTTGGGCTATGTGAATATCCTGCCGATGTATGCGGTGCTTTTGCTGGCCGCGCCGTTCCTGATCCGGCTGGGGCAGATTGCTCCGCGCGCGTTGCTGGCAGGCGCAATCCTGTTCTGGGTAACGACGGGCCAGTTCCGCCTGAACCTGCCGAATTTCCCGTTCGAGGGCGGCTGGTTCTTCAACCCGCTCGCATGGGAGATCCTGTTCTGCCTTGGCATCCTGACGGGGCTGGCGCTGCGTGAGGGCAAGCGGTTTGTGCCTGTGAACCGCTGGCTTGTCGGTGTGGCGGCGCTCTGGCTGGTGTTTTGCGCATTCTGGGTCAACTCTGAGCCGGCGATGGCCTCGCTTGGCCATGTCAGCTGGCAGTTGCGCGAGTGGGGCGTGCCCTTCTATCTGGTCGAGTTCGACAAGACTTTCGTGTCACTCCCGCGCCTGACGCATATTCTGGCGCTGGCCTATATCCTGTCGCTGCCGGGCCTTGTTCCGGCTTTTGCCGCCTCGCGCTTTGCCGCGCCCTTGTGCATGTTGGGGCGCCACGGGCTGCCGGTGTTCGCGACCGGAACCATCCTTGCGATACTGGCCCAAGCGATCCGCCATGTGCATCCGGCCGGTCTGGCGCAGGATACGCTGCTGATCGTCGGCGGGCTGATGGTGCAGCTTGCGCTGGCCTATATCCGGGGCCGCATCGCGGCACCGGCGAAAGCGCCCGAGCCTGCGACGGCCAATAACACCCGCGTGGCGCTGGCCTAAAGGCCGTTCGGGCAGATCTCGGCCACGGTTTCTTTCAGCACGCGAAGGGCCGCCTGCACTTTTGGCGTGCGATGCAGATCGACATGCGTCACCAGCCAGACCGAGGCTGTCCACTCCTCGCGGGGAGGCATGACCTCTTCAAGAAGCGGGTCCATCCGTGCCTCGACCACCGGCAAAAATCCCATGCCAATGCCCTGACGGATCGCGGCCCACTGGGCCTCGTGGTCGTTCGCGCGGAACACGACCTGCTGTTCGGGGATCATCGCCGCCAGCCAGCGCAGATAGGGCGCGCGCCCCTCGCGGCTGTCATTGGCTATAAACCGGTGTCCCTGAAGCGCGGCCTCATCCTCCGGCTTGCCGTGTTCGGCCAGATACTCCTTGGAGGCAAAAAGCGCGACCTGCAAAGGCGCCAGCGGCTGCACCACGTTGTCCGGCTCGGTCGGGCGGTTGCCCGCGCGCACAGCAATATGGGCCTCGCCATATTCCAGCCGGAACACGCGCGCATCGGTCAGATAGCGCAGCCGCAGCGCGGGGTGTTCCTCGATCAGCCGCTTGAGCGCGGGCAGCACCATCCCCGACAGCGTGAGGACCGAGGTCACGATCAGCTCGCCCGAAACCTCTTCGCCCGCGCCCGCGATCCGTGCCGCCAGTTGCGAGAACTGGTCTTCGGTCGCCTGCCCGACGGCGAGGATCTGCTGCCCCGCCTCGGTCGGCGTATAGCCGCGCGGGTGGCGCTGGAACAGCTTGGTGCCAAGGCGTTGCTCAAGCGCGTCGACATGGCGGATCACGGTCGCATGATGCACGCCCAAGGCTTCGGCAGCGCCCGAAACCGTGCCAATGCGCGCCACCTGAAAGGCCGTGCGAATCTCATCCCAATTGTCGATCGGCATATGTGCACTCCTGAACAGGTTCGGCGCATTCTAGCCAATTGCGTTTGTGACCGCAAAGAACAATTTAGAGGCAAGACACGCTTCCAAAGGAACCTCCCCATGTCCAAAACGCTTCGTATCATTTCGTCGATCAAAGGCCCGAACTCGGTGACGACCAAACTCACCGACACCATCGCCAGCAAGATCGGCGGCGAGACCGTAAACCGCGACGCCACCTCGATCCCGCTGATCGACGGGAACTGGATCGGCGCGGCCTATACGCCTGCTGACCAGCGCAGCGACGCGCAGAAAGAGACGCTCGCGCTGTCGGATGCGCTGATTGCAGAACTGCGCGACGCCGATACCATCGTGATCGGCGCGCCGGTCTATAACTTTGGCGTCACTGGCCCGCTGAAAGCGTGGATCGACCAGATCTGCCGCGTTGGCGAAACCTTCCGCTACACCGAAAACGGCCCCGAGGGTCTGCTTTCGGGCAAGCGCGTGATCGTTGCCTATGCCTCGGGCGGCGTGCCGCTTGGGTCGGCCTATGATCTGGCCTCGGCCTATATCAAGCAGGTTCTGGCCTTCATCGGCCTGACCGATGTGACCATCGTCGCCGCCGAAGGCGTGGCCGTTGACGAAGCCGCCGCCGTCCAGCGCGCCGAAGCCCAGATTGCGGAACTTGCCGCCTGATCGGCATCTGCTTCAATAATTCAAAGGCCCGTGGTTGACTCCGCGGGCCTTTTTCCGTAAGGCACCCAAGATTTCCCGGAGGACCAGCCCTCCGGTCCCAACCCGTAACGGGGGGATCGCCACCAGTCAGCGCGTTGCGCCCACTGGTGCGATTGTCGTTTGTCCCGCCGGCCAGTCCGGTAACCGCATGGAGGTGCGCCATGTTCGAGAACCTATCAGAACGCCTTGGCGGCGTTTTCGACCGGCTGACGAAGCAGGGCGCCCTTTCTGCCGATGACGTGAAAACCGCGCTGCGCGAAGTGCGTGTGGCCCTGCTTGAGGCCGACGTCTCGCTGCCGGTTGCGCGCGATTTCATCAAGGCGGTCGAATCGAAAGCCACTGGCGCTGCGGTGACCAAGTCGGTGACTCCCGGCCAGCAGGTTGTGAAAATCGTCCATGACGCGCTGATCACGATGCTTGCGGGCGAAGGCGAGGCCGACGCGCTGAAGATCGACAACCCGCCCGCGCCGATCCTGATGGTTGGTCTGCAAGGCTCGGGTAAGACGACCACGACGGGTAAACTTGCCAAGCGCCTGAAAGAGAAAAACGGCAAGCGGGTGCTGATGGCCTCGCTCGACATCTATCGTCCGGCCGCTATGGAGCAGCTTGCGATCCTCGGCCAGCAGATCGGCGTGGATACCCTGCCGATCGTCAAAGGCGAAAGCGCGGTGCAGATTGCCAAGCGCGCGCAGCAGCAGGCGATGCTGGGCGGCTATGATGTCTACATGCTCGATACCGCGGGCCGCCTGCATATCGACGAAGTCCTGATGTCCGAGGTTCAGCAGGTGCGCGACGCGGTCAGCCCGCGCGAAACGCTGCTGGTGGTCGATGGCCTGACCGGTCAGGTTGCCGTCGATGTGGCGCAGGAATTCGAAGACAAAGTCGGCATCTCGGGCGTTGTCCTTACCCGTATGGATGGCGACGGGCGTGGCGGTGCGGCTCTGTCGATGCGCGCCGTTACCGGCAAGCCGATCCGTTTTGTCGGCCTTGGCGAAAAGATGGACGCGCTTGAGACCTTCGAGGCCGAGCGTATCGCAGGCCGCATCCTTGGCATGGGTGACATCGTCGCCCTCGTCGAGCGCGCACAGGAAACGCTGGAAAAAGAACAGGCCGAGCGGATGGCGAAACGCTTCGCCAAGGGTCTGTTCAACATGAACGACATGAAAAGCCAGCTTGAGCAGATGGTCAAGATGGGCGGCATGCAGGGCGTTATGGGCATGATGCCGGGCATGGCAAGATACGCCAAGCAGGCGGAAGACGCGGGCCTGAACGACAGGACGCTGAGCCACCAGATCGCCCTGATCAACTCGATGACCAAGCGCGAGCGCGCCAACCCCGACCTGTTGCAAGCCTCACGCAAGAAGCGCATCGCCGCTGGCGCGGGTCTTGAGGTCGCCGAGCTGAACAAGCTTCTGAAAATGCACCGCCAGATGGCTGACGCGATGAAAAAGATGTCGAAGATGGGCAAAGGCGGGATGCTCAAGCAGGCGATGAAGATGATGGGCGGCAAAGGTGGTATGCCCGACATGGCCAATATGGACCCGGCGGAAATGGAAGCCGCCGCCAAGGCAATGGGCGGCAAGCTGCCCGGCATGGGCGGTCTTCCGGGGCTGGGTGGTCTGGGCGGCCTTGGTGGCTTCGGGAAAAAGAAGTAACGCACCATGACCGATATTCACGCCACGGCCCGCGCCGCAGCCCTTTTGAAAGATCACCGCGACAGCATCGACCGCCTCGATGCGATCCTGATCTATACGCTGGCAGAACGCTTTATCCACACGCAAGCCGTGGGCAAGCTGAAGGCCGCACACGAGCTTCCCCCCTCCGATCCCGCGCGTGAGGCGACCCAGATCGCCCGTCTGGAACGGATGGCAGAAGAAAGCGGTCTCGACCCCGAGTTCGCTAAGAAATTCCTCAATTTCGTGATTGCCGAAGTGATCCGGCACCACGAGCAATTCCAGAAATGACGGGCCATCGGCCCGACCCAAGCCATTCAAAGGAGAAACTCACATGGCTATGAAAATCCGCCTCGCCCGTGGTGGCTCGAAAAAGCGCCCCTTCTACGCAATCGTTGCGTCCGACTCGCGCATGCCGCGTGACGGCCGCTTCCTCGAGAAGCTGGGCACCTACAACCCGCTGCTGGCCAAAGACTCGGAAGAGCGCGTCAAGATGAACATGGAGCGCGTTCAGTACTGGCTGTCGCAAGGCGCCCAGCCGACCGACCGCGTTGCACGCTTCCTCGAAGCGGCGGGCGTTGCTCCGAAGACCGAGCGCAAGAACCTGAAGAAAGCCGTTCCGGGCAAGAAAGCAACTGCACGCGCTGCTGAGAAAGCCGCGAAAGCAGCCGCTGCCGAAGATTCGGCCGAGAGCTAAGTTTGGCTCCGGTTTTCGGCAACGCCTTTCAGGACGAGCTGGCACAGCTGATGCGGTGGCGGCGCGATGTGCGCCGCTTCCGTCCAGACCCCGTGCCTGCCGACGTTCTGGAGCGCGGGCTGAAAGCCTTTGGCATGGCGCCCTCGGTCGGACTGTCCGAGCCGTGGCGCGTCGTGAAGATCGAAAGCGCCGCGGCCCGTGCTGCGGCGCTTGCCAATTTCGAGGCAGCGAATGCCGAAGCGCTAGAGGCTTTTCGCGAAAGCGACACCCCCGAGCGCGCGGCGATCTATGCCAATCTCAAGCTGTCGGGCATGAAAGACGCGCCCGTCCAGCTTGCCATATTCTGCGACGACGAAACGCCGAAGGGTGGCGGGCTTGGCGCCCGCACCATGCCCGAGATGCGGGCCTATTCGGTCGTCGGCGCGATCATGCTTTTGTGGCTCGCCTTGCGGGCCGAAGGCATCGGCCTTGGCTGGGTGTCGATCCTCGACCCCGAGCGCCTGAGCCGCGACCTTGATCTGCCCGAAAGCTGGCGGTTGATCGGGTATTTCTGCATCGGTTATCCGGAAATCGAATCCGAGACCGCCGAACTTGAAGAGCTTGGCTGGGAACCGCGCCTTGGCCTGCCGCCTCTGGAGGAACGCTGATGACCACTCCTGAACGTGTCTGTGTCGGTGCCATCGCCGGAGCCTTCGGCGTGCAGGGCGAGGTGCGGATCAAGAGCTTTTGCTCCACCCCCGAGGACATCGCCGCCTACGCGCCGCTTTATACCGAGGACGGCAAACGCTCGTTCACGCTCAAACTGACGCGCGGCGTCAAGGGCGGGCTGGCGGCCCGTGTGGCGGGGATTGCGACCAAAGAAGAGGCCGACGCGATGCGCGGCGTCACCCTTTGGGCGGATCGAGATAAACTGCCCTCGCTGCCCGATGACGAGTTCTACCACGCCGACCTGATCGGCCTTGAGGTTCTGGATACCGGCGGCGAGCGTCTGGGAACGGTGCGCGCGGTCCATAACTACGGCGCGGGCGACATTCTTGAGGTCACCGGAGCGGGGCAAAAGGCGCTGCTTTTGCCCTTCACCCGCCTTGTCGTGCCGACCGTCGATCTGACCGCTGGCCGGATCATCGTCGACCCGCCCGAGGATCAGGCATGAACGACGACGACACGCCCCCCCGCAAGGCCAGGATCGAGAAACTCTCGACGACAGATCTTTTCGCGGGCGAGGCCAATGAAAAGGCCGCCCCGCGTTCGCACGGGCGGATGTCTCTGGCCGGTCGCGTGACCTCGCTCCGTCGTCCGCGCGACCTGATGGAAGAGCGCCCTGCGCCGAAGGCTTGGACCGCGAATATCGTGACGCTTTTCCCCGAGGCCTTCCCCGGCGTTCTGGGGTTGTCGCTTTTGGGCAAGGCCCGCGACGAGGGGCTTTGGGCCTATAACACCTTTGATCTGCGCCCCTATGGTGTCGGCAAGCACCGCAATGTGGACGACACGCCCGCTGGTGGCGGCGCGGGCATGGTGCTGCGTGCCGATGTCGTGGCCGCAGCGATCGCGGATGCCTCGGCAGGTGCCCCGCAAGACCGCGCGAAATGGCCGATCATCTATATGTCGCCACGCGGCAAACCCTTCGATCAGGCGATGGCGCGCCGCTTTTCCGAAGCCGACGGCATGACCATCCTGTGCGGCCGTTTCGAGGGTGTGGACCAGCGCGTTCTGGACCATTTCGGGATCGAAGAGGTCTCGATCGGCGATTTTGTCCTGACCGGCGGAGAGATCGCCGCTCAGGTCTTGATTGACGCGACAGTGCGGCTTATACCGCGCGTCTTAGGGAATCAGGCATCTACCGAAGAAGAGTCTTTTTCGGATGGCTTGCTTGAGCACCCGCAATATACCCGACCTGCGCTTTGGGAAGGTCGCGCGATACCGGAAATTCTTCAGTCCGGCCATCACGCGAAAATTGAGGCGTGGAAGCGGGTTCAGGCCGAAAGGCTGACAAAGGAACGACGACCTGACCTCTGGCGGGCTTGGTGTGCGACGCACAACAGGGACCCGGATGAAGACCGAGAGCTCTGAGGACGCACACACCAATTGCGGGCATACCGCAAGCACATGAAAGGAACAGCGATGAACCTGATCGCTCAAATCGAGGCGGAACAAATCGCCGCTCTCGGCAAAACTATTCCGGATTTCAAAGCCGGTGACACCGTTCGCGTCGGCTTCAAAGTGACCGAAGGCACCCGTTCGCGCGTCCAGATGTATGAAGGCGTCTGCATCTCGCGCAAAGGTGGCGACACGCTCGCAGCCTCGTTCACCGTCCGCAAGATTTCCTTCGGCGAAGGCGTGGAGCGTGTGTTCCCGCTCTACTCGACCAACATCGACTCGATCGAAGTTGTCCGTCGTGGCCGCGTGCGTCGCGCCAAGCTGTACTACCTGCGCGCCCGTCGCGGTAAGTCGGCACGTATCGCCGAAGACACCACCTACAAACCCAAAGCCAACGCCTGAGGAGACGGAAGATGAAAGCCGATACCCATCCCGAATATCACTTCATCACCGTCAAAATGACGGATGGCAGCGAATACCAGACCCGTTCGACCTGGGGCAAAGAAGGCGACACGATGACGCTCGACATCGACCCGACTGTGCACCCGGCATGGACCGGCGGCGGCGCCAAGCTGATGGACACCGGGGGCCGTGTGTCCAAGTTCAAGAACAAATACGCAGGCCTGGGCTTCTGATCCCGACCTTGCGGTTCTTATGCGAAGGGCGTGCCTCAGGCGCGCCCTTTTGCTTTGCGGCGCAATATACCGCTCAGGAGCATCGCGCCGACCAGAAGGCTTGCGCTCCATATCCCGGAAAAACCCGATCAACGCATTCGCGGGCGCCAGAAATTCGGGCGCCGATGGCATGACCTTATCGGTCACTCCTTGCCCCAAGATGCGGAGTTGAGGCGACGCAATCCGCGCGCTAGTCCGCGCCGGAGCAGAAAACCTGTCCTGCGCCATCGCAGACCTGAACCGTCCATCCCGTCATACGGGTGGTGCCTGTGGGAACCGCTACCTCGACAAAGCCGGCAACAACCGGGCCTGAAGCATATGCGCTGGTCATTGCCCTTGCCAAATTCGGGAGCCTTCAATCGCCATAGCTCATCAGACCGGCGCCCCGAAAACAGTTAACCAGCTTTGTTAGAGGGGTGAAAATATGCGTAAAATTCTCTGATCTCTTAAGGGTTTGTTTCTATCCCATGCCTAGATTGCAAACGCGCCGGCAGTGGCGCCTTGTCCTTTTCAACCTATGCAGCCCAGATGTCCCAAGCATGGAACGCCCTCAATCTCGGTCCCCCCTCGGCCTGCGGCGCGCAGGTCGGTGGCAGCGGCATCGCGGGTCAAATTGCCTTTGCCGGGCAGCGTTTTGTGCATGACGGCAAGGGGCGGTTTAGCCTGACACAGATTGACCAGACCTCCTTGCAGGCAAAGGAGCGCGCTCGGTTCTACGCAAGCCTGGTCTATCAAGACGGCTCCACTGCCGGAATTTCAGCCCTGCTCTTTCAAGACGGGCCGGGAAATCTGCTGCTGGCCCCCTCTTCCGCTCTTGGTGCCGATGCGACCGCGCTGATGGCGCAGCCGGTTGTTGCCGTGCGAGTCGGGGCACTGGCCACGCCCGAGGCACCGATCATCACGCCCCGCGCCCAGTGCTTCGTGGCAGGAACCCTGCTCCAGACGCCGACCGGCGCGCGAAGGGTCGAGACATTGGAAGCGGGCGATCTGGTATCAACCCTCGATCATGGCCCCCGGCCGATCCGCTGGCGCTATTCCAGTCGCCCCGTCGCGACGGGCAAGCACGCGCCGGTCTGCATACCCGCGAACAGCCTGGGAAAGGAACGGCCGCAGCGTGACCTTTGGGTGTCGCAGCAGCACCGGATGTTTGTCTCTTCAAGCGTGGCGCGTGATCTGTTCGGAGCGCATGAACTGCTTGTCCCCGCCACGCGTCTGGCAGGGTTTGGGGGCGTGCGACGGGTTTCAAGCAGGGGGGAGGTCAGCTACCTGCATCTTCTTCTCGACCGGCATGAGATACTTCTGGCCGAGGGGGTTCCCACCGAAAGCCTGTTGCCGGGGCAACTTGCGCTAGAGACTCTGAGTAAGCCGGCCCGCATCGAACTGCAAAGCAGCTTCCCGACGGTTGGCTGGCAAGACCCGCAAGGTGAGGCCGCGCGCCCCGTCCCGCCTCCGCGCGCGCAATATGCGCTGATGAGCCGTATCCTTCAGGGCCACGGGGGGCTTCTGGATTTGTGGCAAGGCCCGCCGCTCTGATGGGGGCAGCTAGCCCCTGCCCCGCCGTCGGCCTCCTGCAGATGCAACAATCCGCAATAGCCGGCGCCGGTCATGGCGTAGCGTGGCATCAAGCATTCCCGCCAGCGCGCCACGCTCTTTCAGATGGTCCACAAGGTCCGAATGCCCGTGATCGGGGAAAATCAGATGGTCCAGCCCCGCTCCGGCCGGGAACTGCGCAGCCTGCGCCATATCATCCTTGGCACCGTGAAACAGGCAGACCCACGCGGTTTCGGGCAGGGGTGCGGTGCGCCATCGGACAGGCGGCAAATTCTCGGTCCAGATGGACCAACGCCGCTCGTCAGGCACCACATCGGGCACAACCGACCACTGCGGAGAGAAGGCCAGCACCGCATCGACGGGGATAACCTGCGACGCCGCAAGCGCGCAAAACCCGCCCATCGACACACCCATCGCAACAATCCGATCCACCGGCGCGCGAGACCGAACGGTGGCCAGCGCGCTTAGCAGCGCTTCGGCAAAGCCCTCCGCATTCGCCCAACTCCGGCTTTCATCCATCACGAAAAGCGCGCGGCGCGGTGGACCGTGCGCCCCCCTCCCGATCGCGGTTGCGACAAACTCGGGCGAGGGCAGGCGCGATGGATCATGGCCGACCGAAGAGAAGGAGATCACCAGATCGCCGCCCTCCCCGTCCAGAAAGTCGACCGCATAGGGCCGCTTGCTCCATATCCGTTCGAACTCCACGCGCCGCCCTTGACTGGCCCCGTTCCGTGCAACCTATCCGGCGCTCGCCATTCCCGCCAGCATCGAGACCAGGGCAACCACATGGATCAGCATGATCGCGCGGTCATTCCACAACACGCCAACCGCAAACCAGCCGAACACGCCCACAAGGAACAGATAAAGATTCCACGGCGTATATCCGAAGCCCGTCGCGGCATAGCCCAGAATTTGCACGATCGAGGCGGCCCATTTCACGCCAAAGGTGATCCGCGCCTTGCGCAGCGTTTTGGGGTCCACAGCGGGGATCTCGATCGTTGTCATCATTGCCTCGGGGGAGTGTGCCTTCTTCGGCCTCTAGTGCAGCCCCGCGTCCCCCGCAAGCACCAAGAACGGAGGACGCGCAAATTCTGTCATTTCGCTCTGCGCCACGTATCAAGGCGATCACGCCCCCTTGCGCCGCCTCTCTTCCTTCGGTAGCCGAAGGCACCTATAGTCGCGCGCGGGTGTCCGCACTTGCGGGCAGGGGCAGAAACCAGAGGGACAGGCCGTGGCGCATATTATTGTTGTGGGGAACGAAAAAGGCGGGTCAGGGAAATCGACCACCTCGATGCATGTTGCAACTGCACTGGCGCGGATGGGCAAAACCGTCGGCGTTCTGGACCTCGACCTGCGGCAGAAATCGCTCGGGCGCTATATCGAGAACCGGCTCGCCTTCATGGCGCGCGAAGGCGTCGATCTGCCCTGCCCCGAGTATCGCGAGCTTCCCGAGGTCGACGCGACCTCGCTCGCGCCGGGCGAGAACCCCTACGATCATCGCCTCTCGGCAGCCGTCGCCGATTGCGAGACAACCTGTGACTTCATCATCATCGACTGCCCCGGTTCGCACACGCGGCTCAGTCAGGTCGCACATTCGCTGGCCGATACGCTGATTACCCCCCTCAACGACAGCTTTATCGACTTTGACCTGCTGGCGCGGATCGACCCCGTGACCTCCAAGGTGATCGGCCCCTCGATCTATTCCGAAATGGTCTGGGCGGCGCGTCAGTTGCGGGCCCGCGCAGGGCTGAAGCCGATCGACTGGATCGTTTTGCGCAACCGTCTAGGTGCGCAGCAGATGCACAACAAGCGCAAGGTTGGTGAGGCGCTGGAGCAACTGGCCAAACGGATCGGCTTCCGTGTGGCGCCCGGTTTTTCCGAGCGTGTCATCTTCCGCGAGCTGTTCCCGCGCGGGATCACGCTGCTTGATCTGCGCGATCTGGGGGTGGACAACCTCAACCTCTCGAACGTGGCCGCGCGTCAGGAATTGCGCGATCTGCTGAACGAGTTGAACCTGCCCGGCATAGAGATCAATTTCTGATAAAGAAACGCGCCCCGCAGGGCGCTAAAGTTTCCTCGCTACAGGAATAGGCTACGCGAACTGCTGGCGCGTCGCGAAGGGCGAGATGGTCCGGCGATGCGCGCGGCGCCCCCGCTTGGGTTTCAGTTCAAGCTGCGTGAAACGGGCCTCCAGAATCGGATCTTCGGTCGGGCGGAACAGGCCAAGCTTGTTCAACAGGATCATTGCGTGCGCCATCTGGTCCTCCTCGCTGGCGGTGCGGCTGTTAACCCCAATTTCACGGTCAAATCGGGCCAAAGAATGGCTCGGGCGGGGTGATCCGATGATGATAGCGCGGCGAAAATAATCCCCGCATCAATGCAAACGGCCCCCGCAAACGCAGGGGCCGTTCAATTTCGGCTCAGCCAGCCTTAGCTTTCGCCAAAGCCGTAGGTTTCGGTGACGTAGTCGATGTCCTTGTCGCCGCGCCCCGAAAGGTTCAGCAAGATCGTCTTGCCCGGATGGTTTTTCGCCTCGCGCATGGCAAAGGCGACCGCGTGGGCGCTTTCGAGCGCGGGGATGATCCCCTCGCGGCGCGACAACTGATAGAACGCGTTGAGCGCCTCTTTGTCATCAGCGGTCGTGTAATTGGCCTTGCCCGTGCGATAAAGATGCGCGTGCTCGGGGCCAACGCCCGGATAATCCAGCCCCGAAGCGACCGTATGCACGGGCGCCGGATCGCCGTTCGCGTCATGCAGAACCATCGTGCGGAAACCGTGGATCATGCCATCTTCGCCATAGGTGATGGTGGCCGCGTGGTCGCCCAGCTTCGACGAGGTGCCGCTGGGTTCAACGCCATAAAGGGCGACGTCCTTATCCTCGATAAAGCCCGCGAACAGGCCCATCGCGTTCGATCCACCACCAACGCAGGCCGCAACGATGTCGGGCAGATCGCCTGTCATCTCAAGGAACTGCTCGCGCGCCTCGATACCGACAACATGCTGGAAATCGCGCACCATGCGCGGGAAAGGATGCGGCCCCACAACCGAGCCGATCGCGAACAGCGCGGTATCGGCCTGCGCGACATAGCTTTGGAAGCAGCTATCCACCGCCTCTTTCAGCGAACGCCCGCCAAAGCCCACGGGCACCACGGTCGCGCCCAACAGCTTCATGCGCGTGACGTTCGGCGCCTCTTTGGCGATGTCGATCTCGCCCATGTGAATTTCGCATTCCAGCCCGAAATAGGCCGCCGCCGTCGCCAGCGCGACACCATGCTGGCCCGCGCCGGTCTCGGCCATCAGCTTGGTCTTGCCCATGAACTTGGCCAGAAGCGCCTCGGCCATGCAGTGATTAAGCTTATGCGCGCCGGTGTGGTTCAGATCCTCGCGCTTGGCGTAGATCTGCGCGCCGCCGCAATCATCCGACAGGTTTTTCAGATAGCTGATTGGCGTCGGGCGGCCCTGAAAATGCTTGCGGATATAGCGCAGGTCGCGGACGAACTCGGCCGAGTGCGCGATCCGGTCATAGGCCTCGGTGATTTCCTTGAAATGCGGGACCAGCGGCGGCGGCAGTTCCGCGCCGCCATACTCACCGAAAAAGCCGTCCTTGTTCGGTGTCGATTTCAGATAACCCATAATTCCTCCTCTAGGTATCAGCCGCGCCCCGACGGGGTGAAAAATTCCAGCACGCTTCCTTGACCGGCTTGAAGGTCGCTCCAGTCCTCGATCTGAAAATCGACGATCAGAGTGGCGCAGGTGGGATATTTGCGAAAATCGGGGTTATAGATCGGCTGCGCGGGCAGCATCGCGGCGAATTCCGCAATCCCCGGATTATGCGCGATCATCATCACCGTCGGCGCGCTGGCGGTTTTGAGAACCTCGAGCAGCATGAAGGGCGAAGCGTGATACAGGCTTTCGACGAATGTGATCTCGGGGCGCGTCTCGATCACCGCCGAGGCAACCCCGTCCCATGTTTCGCGCGTGCGCCGCGCGGTCGAGCACATGACCTCTTCAGGCTCAAGCCCGCGCGAGGCAAGGAAATCCCCCAGCTCGCGCGCCGCCGCCTGACCGCGCGCATTCAGCGGGCGGTCGATGTCTTCCATTACCGGATCATCCCAGCTCGATTTCGCGTGGCGGGTCAGTATCAAGCGGCGATGTCCAAGTGGTGTCATTTTAGCCTTTGCCTCATGTGCCAAGCAGATTGTTCCGGTAGCCTGCCATAGCCTTGGCTTGCCGGGCAAGCCCGACGAGAGAGGCAACCGCCAGAAGTGCAGCCTTCGCTGCCCTCGCCATCCAGATAGGCGTAGCAGGATTTCACGTCATAGCCCTCGGCAGAGAAGGCCGAAATCGGGCACGCAGCCAAGCAGGGTTCATCGCAACCCTCGCAAGGCGATGTGACGATTGGCAGCAATTCGTGTTCGCCGGGGATCGCGATTGCCCCGCGATACGAGGCCAGCAGCCCCATTTTCTCGTGGACCATAAAGAAGATCGGAGAGCTAAACGCCTGACCAGACCCGAGAATCAACGGCACAAACGGGGTGCGCGGCTCGCCAAACGGGTAAAGCGCGCGCCCATCGAACGCCTTGGCGACGGGGCCGATCACGCGCTCCGACCAGCGGTCCAAGGGCTGGCGCGCACCATCGTTGAACTCGGCGCTCGCCGTGAAATTGGGCCAGAAACCCGGCTCGGCGGGCGAGAGTAAATAGATCGTCTCGCCCTCTTGATAAAGAGAGGCAGACACATACAGGCGCTCATCCGCGAGCGCGGCGTTCAATGCCCCGATCATGGGTGTTGCGGCACAACGCGCGGCGCGGTCGACCGGATCATCGACCCCGCGCCATGTTCGGTGAACAGCTCCAGCAGGCAGGCATTGGGCACGCGGCCATCCAGAATGACCACGGCGCGCACGCCCTCCTCAACCGCCTTAAGCGCGGTTTCGGTTTTCGGGATCATACCGCCCGCGATAGTGCCGTCTTCGATCATCTCGCGCACTTCGGCGGGGCTCATCTGGGTGATAACTTCGCCCGATTTGTTCTTGACGCCCGCGACATCGGTCAGCAGCAACAGGCGGTCGGCCTGAAGCGCACCTGCAATCGCGCCCGCAGCCGTGTCGCCGTTAACGTTGAAGGTCTCGTTATCGTTCTCGCCGGTCGCGACGGGCGCGATCACCGGAATGATGCCCGCGTTATACAAATCGCGGATCACCTGCACGTTCATCTCGACCGGACGCCCGACAAAGCCAAGCTCCGGATCGTCAGCCACGCAGACCATCAGGTCATCGTCCTTGCCCGAAATGCCAACCGCGCGGCCCCCCTGATCGTTGATCGCCTGCACGATGCGCTTGTTTACAAGCCCCGCCAGAACCATCTCGACCACTTCGACCGTTGCCTGATCGGTTACGCGCTTGCCGCGCACCCATTGGCTCTCGATCCCCAGCTTACCCAGCATGTCATTGATCATCGGGCCGCCGCCATGCACCACAACCGGATAAATACCCACCTGCCGCATCAGCACGATGTCACGGGCAAAATCGGCCATCGCGGCCTCGTCGCCCATGGCATTCCCGCCGAATTTCACGACGACAACCGCGCCGGTATAGCGTTGCAGGTAAGGCAAGGCCTCGTTCAGGGTCCGTGCGGTGGCGATCCAGTCTCGGTTCATCGTCAGCTTTCTCATGGCGCTCGTCTCGGGTGGGGTGCGAAGGCTAGTGTTAAGCACTTCGACGCGCACTGCCAAGGGGTCCGCGCTTGCAGGGCGGAAAAGACGCGCTAGAACAAGGTCAAGCGATCCGGAGGGGCAGATGGCACAAGACGAACGCAAGGTGATGTTGTTGACAGGGGCAAGCCGGGGCATCGGCCACGCCACGGTCAAGAAATTCGCGCGCGAGGGATGGCGGGTGATTACCTGCTCGCGTCAACCCTTCCCCGAGCAATGCCCGTGGGGGGGCGGACGCGAGGATCATATCGTTCTTGATCTGGCTGACCCGAAGAAAACCATCGCCTCAATTGATGAGATTCGTAATCGGCTGGATGGAAAGCTGCACGCGCTGGTGAATAACGCAGGCATTTCACCCAAAGGCGAAGGCGGGTCGCGGCTGAACACGCTCGACACCGATCTCAGCACTTGGGGACAGGTGTTCCACGTCAATTTCTTCGCCTCGATCGTGCTGGCACGGGGGCTAAAGGCCGAGCTGTCGGCGGTGAAAGGATCGGTGGTGAATGTGACCTCGATCGCGGGATCGCGCGTGCACCCGTTCGCGGGTGCCGCCTATGCGACATCAAAAGCCGCTCTCAAGGCGCTGACGCGCGAAATGGCGCATGATTTCGGCCCCTTGGGGGTGCGCGTCAATGCCATCGCGCCGGGCGAGATCGAAACCTCGATCCTGTCCCCCGGCACCGAGAAAATCGTCGAAGGGCTACCGCTGCGCCGGCTTGGTCAGCCCTCGGAAGTGGCGGATGTGATCTGGTTCCTGTGCTCGGATGCGTCGAGCTATGTCACCGGAACCGAGATCGAGGTGAACGCCGGTCAGCATGTCTGACCGGCCGCTCTGGCGCTACTCAAGTCCCGCGATAATCGCGCGCAAGGTGGCGATCCCCTCGCCTTTTTCGGACGAGGTCATCACGATCTCGGGGTAGGCGGCGGTATGCTTTTGCAGCGCACCTTTCACCTGCTCCAGAAGCTTCGGGTGCTCGCTTGTCTTGATCTTATCAAGCTTGGTCAGCACGACCTGAAACGTCACCGCCGAGCGATCCAGAAGCGTCAGGATCTCGTCATCGACATCCTTGATCCCGTGGCGCGCGTCGATCAGCACAAAGACCCGGCGCAGCGTTGCCCGCCCCGAGAGATAGCTTTTCAGCAGCGCCTGCCATTTTTTCACCACCGCGACCGGCGCCTGTGCAAAGCCATAGCCCGGAAGGTCCACCAGATAGGGGCCGTCCTGCGTGGTGAAAAAGTTGATCTCCTGCGTCCGGCCCGGCGTGTTCGAGGCACGCGCAAGGTTCTTGCGGCCCGTCAGCGCATTAATCAGCGAGCTTTTCCCGACATTCGAGCGCCCCGCAAAGCAGACCTCGATCCGGTCCGCAGGCGGCAGCCCGTTCATCGCAACAACGCCCTTCAGAAACTCGACGGGGGCCGCAAACAAAAGCCGCCCCTTTTCGCGGGCAAACTCGTCGGGTTCGGGGGTGATCTGGAACTGAAGCTCCATCAGAGTATCTCCACGGTATCGCCGGTCAGAACTTCGCCAGCGCGAACAACCTTGGCGTAAAGGCCGAATTGCGTATCGCCCCAGATCGACTGGAGCAGCTCAAGCGTTTTCATGTCTTCCGCGCCGGTTTCGGGGTTGGCGCAGGTGGCGCGGCAGCGGGTGATCGGCATGACGACCTCCAGCTCGGCCTCGTCGATGCGAAGGCGCCGCCCGATCAGATCCCGCTCGGCACCTGCCTCCCAGCCCGAAACCCAAAGGTTGCCACGAAAGCGATGCATCGACACGGGCGCGCCCGCGGCTTCGGACAGCCGATCAAGCGAGCCAAGCGACAGGATCGAAATATAAGGCGCTTCCATATCGCCCAAGGTGACATCGGCAACCCGTTCGACCGCCCGCAGCGCGGGGCGGTTCAGCGGCCAGAACGGGCGCACCCATTCGATCAGCTTGACGCAATCCTCAGGCTTGGTGGGGTCGAACAGCGCGTGCCACTGACCGGGATGGTTGAGCATGATCCCTTCGTTGGTCGTCTGCGCGGTTATCGCCATCAGCTCGGGCGCTGCGNTCGTCTGCGCGGTTATCGCCATCAGCTCGGGCGCTGCGGCGCCGCGCAGGAAGTTCCGCTTCGCCGCCCAATGGTCGAGCGGCCCGTCGAACTCGGCCCCCTCGTGCGAGATCGCCCAGATCCGGTCAAAAGGCAGAGCGCGCCCCTCTTGCAGGGGCGCGCTTTCGATTTCCTCATAGCCGACCGACTTGATCGGGTGGCGTATGATATGGGCCAGTTGTGCCGTCATTGCTTCGGTTTGTCGGCCGAGTGCTTTTTGAAGCTCGCTTTGATGTTATCAAAGATATCAGGCCGTTTTCCGTGCATCGACATGATCGTGTACTGCTGGAGGAACGTGATCGTGTTGTTCGCAATCCAGTAAAGCACGAGGCCCGATGCAAAGCTGCCCAGCATGAACATGAACACCCAAGGCATCCACGCCATGATCATCGCTTGCGTCTGATCGGTGGGCGCCGGGTTCAGTTTTTGCTGCATCCACATCGAGATGCCCAGCAGGATCGGCAGCACACCAAGGCTGAACATGAAGAACAGAGAACCTTGCTCGGGCGCCGCGAAGGGCAGCAGGCCAAAGAGGTTCAGGATCGAGCTTGGATCGGGCGCCGAGAGGTCGCGAATCCAGCCAAGCCACGGCGCCTGATACAGTTCGATCGTGACGTAAATCACCTTGTAGAGTGAGAAGAAAATCGGGATTTGCAGCAGGATCGGCAGGCAGCCCGCAGCCGGGTTTACCTTTTCGCGCTTATACAGCTCGATCATGCCCTGCTGCAGTTTCGCGCGATCATCGCCCGTCGTGGCCTTGAGTTTCTCCATCTCGGGCTGCAATTCCTTCATCTTCGCCATCGAGATGTAGGATTTGCGCGCCAGCGGGAAGACGAGCGCCTTGATGATTATGGTCAGCGCGATAATCGCCCAACCCATGTTGCCGATCGCGCCATGAAGCCAGTGCAGAAGCTGGAACATCGGCTTGGTCAGGAAGTAGAACCAGCCCCAGTCGATCGAATCCACAAAGCCCTGAATGCCGACCTCTTCTTCGTAATGCTTGATCGTTTCCCATTCTTTCGCGCCAGCGAAGAGGCGGGTCTCGATCGAGGTGCTGGCGCCAGCAGCGACATCCATCACGGGGAGGCGCGTCTCGGTCTGGTAGATGTCCAGCGCCGCGACATATTTCACAACCGAAGTAAACGGGCCGGACATCGGCGCCAGCGTCGTCATCCAGTATTTGTCGGTAAAGCCGGTCCAACCACCCTCGGCGACCTCAGTCTTATTGGCCTGACCTTCACCCGCGACCTCGTCGAGATCGGTAATGTCTTTGTAATCTTTTTCGGAAAGTTTGCCGTCCGACATACGAACCGCGCCTTCGTGCAGCACATAGACGCGGCGGCTTTCGGGAATGCCGTGGCGTGCGATAATGCCGTAGGGCGCGATCCGCACGGGCGCGGCAGTCCGGTTCTCGACTGATTGTTTGATGGTGAACAGGTAGTTCTCGTCGACCGACAGTTCGCGCTTGAAGATCAGCCCGGCGCCATTGTCCCAAGTGAGGGTCACGGGCGATTGCGGCGTCAAAGTCGCATCCGCCGGGGTCGTCCAGAGCGTGCGCGGTCCTGGCAGAAGTGCTGCATCCAGCCCTGCGGTCGGCAACCAGCCGTAAACCGCATAATAGGGTTTGGCCGCATTCAGGTCATCGCCGCCAACCGGCGCAAGCAGGCGCACGAGCGGGGAATCCTCGTCGAGCGATTCTTTATAATCCTTGAGCGACAGATCATCCAAACGTCCGCCCATCAACGAGATCGAGCCGGTCAGGCGCGGCGTTTCGATCTTGATACGCGGTGCGTCTACAACGGCGCTTTGCGCAGGGGCCGGCGCGGTTGTCACCGTTGCGGCATCGGTCACCGGCGCGGGAACGGATACCCCTTGCTCGACCGCCACCGCTTCGGCAGGGGCAGGCGCTTCGGGCGCGGGGAAGAGAAAACTCCAAACGATCAGCACCAGCGCCGAGAGAACGGTCGCGAGAATCAGGTTTTTGTTCTGATTATCCATAAAATCGGGGTCCACCAGACGGTCCAAGGTTGCTGGAGGTTCAACAGAAGGGGGCAGCAAAGGTCAAGGCTTTTTCCCGAGAAGATCCATTTGCCCTGCCGTTTTCGTCGACATGGCCCGATTTCGCGACCCTACGCCGAACGGAGAGCTACGCACCGCGCCGTGTTTGCAGGATCGGGGTTGCGGCCAGCTTGGCCAGATGCCGCTCCGACCAGTCGAAGGTCTCGTCAAGAGGCATCGGGGCTGCGATCGCCTTTCCTTGCACATGCTGGCAGCCAAGCTGGGCGAGCATCGAGTGTTCGCCTATGGTCTGCACGCCTTCGGCTATTGTCTCTAGCCCCAAACCTTCCGCGAGGGAAATCAGAGCAGCTACGAGGCGCTGCTGCTCGGGGTCTTTATCGACATTCGCGACGAAGCTCCGGTGGATGCGCAGCCTTTGTGCGTTCGAGCGTCGGATGCAACTGACCGAAGCCTGACCGTTGCCAAAGCCAGACAGCTCGATCTGGCACCCAAGCGCAACACATGCCCGCAAATTTCGCGATACCACTTCCTGACCGATCAGGGGCAGAACCGAATGACGCAGGATCAGGCGGATTCGCGACGGCAGAACATCGAATCTGTCAAATTCCCAGCGCAGACGCTCTGTCATTTTCGGGTTGCTCAGCAGCTCAGCAGAAACGGGCAGCGAGATCGCTCCCAAGTTCAAAGCACGCTCTTCCCACGCCCGTAATGCAGCAAAGCTTTGATACAGCATAACTTCGGCAAACCGCTGGCGCAGCCCCGCCGCCTCCAACGCAGTCATCAGATCCTGTTCCGGAAGAACGCCGCGGCTCTCATGCACCCAGCGCGGGACGACCTGCATTCCAGAGACATGCCCCGTATCCGTGCACAGCTGCGGCACAAAATAGGCTCTGACCTGCCCGTTTTCCAAAGCGGCCGTCACTTCGGACGAAAGCGCCGACCGGACATCCGCCGACTGGCAAATCTCGGTCGAATAGGCCCGAATGGCTCTCGGACCATTCCGCGCAGCCTCCTCGGCCGATAGTTCGGCAGCACCCAGTAGCGCAACCGCACCTGCTTCCGGCGCACGCCCCATCAGGCAAAATCCCACATAAAGCGTGAGCGAAACCGCGCGATAGGCGATGGAAACAGGGTCAGATACCGCCGATTGAAGGCGCCCGGACAGTTGAATCATGCTTTCAAGATCGGGACGCGGCGTCGGCTTCAGCATCACAGCGAACTTAGCGCCTTCAAGACGAACCACCCTATCCTTGTGCCGTAACGAATCAACCAGTCGCTCGCTTATTTTGCCAAGCACTTCGTCAAACTCGGTGGGGGACAGCTGATGCGCCAACCCCTCGGCTCCGTCCACCCCGACAACAAGACACGCGGTGCTTTGTGCAGTGTTTTCCGCCTCGATCAGCAAACCTTCCAGGATCGTTTCTCCCTCAGCCCGCAGCGGCAAGCCGGTCACCCCGTCACGCGGAGGCTGATTCTCGAAATCGGGCGCAGAAAGAGGGCGCGTCATCCATGCGACAGCCAACGCCGTCACCCCCACAAGCATCATCACCCCAAGCCCGAACCACAGCCACGCAAGCCCAACCGCGGGGACAAATGCCACCATCTCGCGGCGCCAGAGAATCGGGCCGATTGCCTTGCCCAACGGGTCTCTGCTCTTCGCCATATCCCTACCTCAGCACCAATCGCCAGCGGCACATACCGCCACCTTCAACCGGCACCTTAGGGAGTGAACGTCAGCGAACCGTTAATCGCGGCCCAACAAATCGGGGATGTTTTGCCTAAAATCCGTCGAATCCTTGGGTAGATTGGCCATTAGCCCCGAAAAATCGAAAATCGACGGGTCACACAGATGCGAGGGGCGCACATTCATCAGCGCGCGGAACATCACCTGCCGGCGCCCCGGACTGCGGCTTTCCCATTCATCCAGAATGCGCTTGACCTGCTGGCGTTGCAGCCCGTCCTGCGAGCCGCACAGATCACACGGAATAATCGGGTAGTTCATCTGATTGGCGAACTTCTCGCAATCGGCCTCGGCCACAAAGGACAGCGGGCGATAGACGAACAAATCCCCCTCTTCATTCAACAGCTTGGGCGGCATCGTCGCTAACCGGCCACCGTGAAACAGGTTCATGAAAAACGTCTCAAGAATGTCGTCGCGGTGGTGCCCCAGCACAACGGCCGAACAGCCCTCTTCGCGCGCGATCCGATACAGATTCCCCCTGCGCAGACGCGAACACAGCGAGCAATAGGTGCGACCTTGCGGGATCTTGTCGACGACGACCGAATAGGTGTCCTGATACTCGATCCGGTGCGGCACCCCCATGTCCTCAAGGAACTTCGGCAGCACCGTCGAGGGAAACCCCGGCTGTCCCTGGTCAAGATTGCACGCCAGCAATTCCACCGGCAGAAGGCCGCGCCATTTCAGCTCGTGCAGGATCGCCAGAAGCGTATAGCTGTCCTTGCCGCCCGACAGGCAGACCAGCCATTTTGCACCGCGTTCGATCATGCCGAACTTCTCGATCGCATCACGGGTTTCGCGCACGATCCGCTTACGCAGCTTCTTGAACTCGGTCGTCGAGGGGGCGCCCGCAAAAAGCGGGTGGATCGGGGCGTCTTCGTCGTCAAGCATCGTCCGTGTCCTTGTGATGGTCATGCCCGCAGCCCGGCACCGGATCATAGCCCTGCCCGCCCCAAGGGTTGCACCGCAGGATGCGCCAAGCCGCAAGGTAGCTACCCTTGAACGCGCCGTGCTTTTCCAGCGCCTCCATCGCGTAGGCCGAGCAGGTCGGCTGGAACCGGCAGCCATGGCCCACATAGGGCGACAGCAAAAGCCGATAGGTCCGCACAGGCAGCGAAACGACAAAGGCCAGGGGACTCATCCGCGCCCCCTGCGCCGACCGCGCGGCGGGGTTTTGTCATCTCGCGGCGGGCGCGGCTTATCCGAATGGACCGAGGCCAGCGCGCGGATCATATCGTCCAGCATCAGGGCAAATTCGCGTGTCGCGGTCGCCTCGGGGCGGCCAACCAGCACATAATCCCAGCCCACCTTCCCGTTTTTCGGCAAGATCGCACGGGCAATTTCACGCAAGCGACGCTTGGCACGGTTGCGGGCAACGGCATTGCCGACCTTTTTGGAACAGGTAAAGCCCACACGGATCAGATCGGCGGGAACACCCTCTCCGCCCACACGCGGGCGTGCCTGCAAGAGGAAACCGTGCGTGCCTTGCCTGCGCGCCGAAGCAGCCCGCAGAAAATCGGCGCGTTTGCGAAGAATGGCCGTGGACACCAAAGCACCCTCCGGACATACAGAAACCGCCGGCGCTTCCCCCGCACTCCGACCTTTGGGGTCAGTCACGGGTGCCTCCGGCGGTGTCATGTCGTTAAGGCCGATTGGACCTTAGGCCGAAAGACGCTTGCGGCCCTTGGCGCGACGAGCGTTCAGCACCTTTTGGCCACCTTTGGTAGCCATGCGGGCGCGGAAGCCGTGACGGCGGGCGCGAACGAGGTTCGACGGCTGGAACGTGCGTTTCATATGTCTCTACTCCGGTTCGGGCCCCAAACCATTGCGGATTCGAGGGCCGATAACATTCGAAGCCAGTCCTTTAGTGAGGGTTGGGAGGCAAGTCAATTCACCCAAGGGGGATTTTTACCGTTTTTCCGCCAAAAGCGGGTTTCAAACCGGATCGCCCTCTTTTTCCTCGGCGTATCACTGCCTATGTTCTCGCGAAAGCCTTGGCAAATCAAGAAAATGCCAGGCATCTTGGCAGAAAGACGGGAGGAAAGGCCCCGCGCGGAGGAAGTTCCGCACAGACGGTGAACGATGGCGGTCAACACTCTTTCAGGCCGGTTTCTGGTTCTGACGACGATCTTCGTCGTGCTGGCAGAGGTAGCGCTCCTCTTGCCGGGCGTTGGCAGTTTTCGCGAAGACTACCTTATCTCACGCCTTGAGCGCGCCCAGATTGCCTCGCTCGCGCTGCTGACGACCGACCAGATGATCGACGAGGATCTGGAAAAAGAGCTTTTGGCCAATGCGGGAGTGTTCAACGTCGTGTTGCGCCGCGATGAGGTGCGCCAGTTGGTGCTGTCCTCGCAAATCCCCTCGCCCGTCGTCTCGACCTATGACCTGCGCGAGCCGGGGTTCTGGGAAAAGATCCGCGATGCCCTCGTGGTGCTGGTCGATTCGGGCAACCATGTGATCCGCGTGATCGGTGATCCGGTGCAGAAAGGCGGCCTTGTCATCGAAGTTACGATGGAAACCGGCCCGATGCGCGTCGAGATGATCGAATACGGGCTGCGGCTTTTGATGCTCTCGGCGGCAATCGCTGGCCCTCTGGCGCTACTGCTGTTCGCCGCTGTGCGCCGTCTGGTTCTGGAACCGATCAGCCGCGTCGTGAAACAGATGTCGATCTACGCTGACGCCCCCGAAGACGCACGCCGCTTCATCGAACCGTCGGCGCGGATCAAGGAACTGCGCGTCGCGGAAGAAGCGCTCTCGACGATGCAGCACCAGCTAACGGCATCGCTGAAGCAAAAGGAGCGGCTCGCACAGCTTGGGCAGGCGGTGGCAAAGATCAGCCATGACCTGCGCAACATCCTGACGACAGCGCAGCTTTTTGCGGACCGGATGGAAAGCTCGGAAGATCCGGGGGTGAAACGGGCCGCGCCCAAGCTGGTCGCCTCGATCGGGCGGGCGGTGAACCTGTGCGAAACGACGCTGGCCTTCGGGCGCGCCGAGGAACCCCCGCCCAGCCTGTCGCGATTTATGCTGGCCGAACTGGTCAACGAAATCATCGAGAGCGAGCAATCGCCCGCAGATGCCGCCCAGATCGAGTTTGTCACCGACATCGCACCGAATCTGGTGATCCGCGCGGACCGCGAGCAACTTTACCGCGTGCTCTCGAACCTCGTGCGCAATGCGCGGCAAGCGATTGCAGCGACGCAAGCCCCCGGCACCATCGAGGTGGGCGCAGGCGAGGCCAGTGATGAGTGGTGGATACGCGTGCAAGACACCGGCCCGGGCCTCCCCGAGCGTGCCCGTGAACACCTGTTCCGCCCCTTTCAGGGCGGCACGCGCAAAGGCGGCACGGGGCTTGGCCTTGCGATCTCGGCCGAGCTGGTGCGCGGGCATGGCGGGCACCTCGATCTGGCGCGCAGCGATTCGGAGGGAACCGAGTTCCGGATGCACCTTCCGAAAGACCTGGTGACCGACGCCGCCTGACCCGCGCAGCAAAACAAGGGGCTTTTCCCGCCCGAAAATTTGTTTTTCTTTTTTCGGCATTTCGGCCTTGCAAAGGGTCGGCACGGGCATTAAATCCCCCCTCACAGCGGACCCGTAGCTCAGCTGGATAGAGCACCAGACTACGAATCTGGGGGTCGGGCGTTCGAATCGCTCCGGGTCCGCCATTTCCCAAAACAACCGCCAGACAGGCATTTGGACGTTCAACAACGTGCCAATGTCGGCTGCATCCAAGTCGGCATGACGCAAAGCTTCTGCCGGAGACCGATCAGTGTTCGGCACGCCCTCAGCCGCCAGACATATGCTTCACAGCCTCGCCTGCCATTGCGATGCCTGAGAGCCTTCAGGCACAGTGCGCGCAGATAGGTCGCATCGGATTCGGTGCCCTCGCGCGCTTTTGTCGACCCACGGCACCGGGCTTTCGCAGCGCACGAGCGATGGCCGCATGTTTCGCCGTCCACATACAGGAGCCCCGCCCTGCCGCAGAGCTACTGCGGGCGGGCGTGAACCTTTGGGCGAGAGCCGATCCGGCCCGAATCAGGGACGGATCGTTCCATCCCCGATCACGACATATTTGAACGAGGTAAGCTGCTCGGCGCCTACGGGGCCGCGCGCATGTAGCTTGCCGGTCGCAATCCCGATCTCGCCGCCCATGCCGAACTCGCCGCCATCGGCAAACTGGGTCGAAGCGTTGCGCATCAGGATCGCGCTATCGACCCGTGCGAAAAAGCGCGCGGCAACCGCGTCGTCTTCGGTCAGGATCGATTCCGTATGCGACGATGAATAGCGCCGGATATGCGCAATCGCCCCGTCCACGCCGTCGACCAGCTTCGCCGCACAGATCGCATCAAGGTATTCCTTGCCGAAATCCTCCTCGGTCGCCGGAACGGTGCCCGGAATTTCGGCCAACTCGCCATCCGCACGCACCTCGACGCCGGCCTTGACCAGATCTTCGATCAGCACACCGCCATGTTTGGCATAGAAGGCGCGGTCGATCAGCAGACACTCCATCGCACCGCAAATCCCCGTGCGCCGCGTCTTCGCGTTCAGCACCACTTTGCGCGCCTTCTCCGGATCGGCGGCGCCATCGGCATAGATGTGGCAGATGCCTTCGAGATGCGCAAAAACGGGCACGCGCGCCTCGGCCTGCACAAGCCCCACCAGCCCCTTGCCACCGCGCGGCACGATCACGTCGATATAGCCGACCGCCTTCAGCATCTCGGCCACAGCGGCGCGGTCGCGCGTGGGAACAAGCTGGATCGCATCGACCGGCAGGCCCGCGGCCTCCAGCCCTGCCACCATACAGGCGTGGATTGCACGGCTTGAATGGAAGCTCTCCGATCCGCCGCGCAGGATCACGGCATTGCCCGCCTTCAGGCACAGAGCACCCGCGTCCGCCGTCACGTTCGGGCGCGATTCATAGATCACCCCGATCACGCCCAAAGGCGTGCGCACGCGGCTGATATGCAGCCCCGAGGGGCGATCCCATTCCGCGATGACCTTACCGACCGGATCTTCCTGCGCCGCGACCGCGCGCAGCGCCTCGCAAATCCCATTGATCCGCGCCTCGTCCAGCATCAGCCGGTCCAGCATCGCGGGGCTAAGCCCCTTGTTCGCGCCAAAAGCCATATCCTCGCCATTGGCGGCGATGATCGCGTGGCGGTCCTGCCAGACCTTCTCGGCCGCAACCGTCAGAGCCTTCGCCTTCGCCTCGGCTGGCGCAAAGGCAAGCTCCGCCGCAGCCGCACGGGCCTTCGCCCCCAGCTCGTCGATCAGCGCTTTTGCATCCAGTTGGTCCGTCATAGCGAGGCTCCCTTGGGTAAACTGCCTTCGCTATACGCGGCTTCGCGGGGTTTGAAAAGTTCAGCCCGCCTTACGGCCAGCCATCCGCCCGAGTTTCAGGAACAGCACCATCCAAGGCGCGCCGTGCAGCACCAGATCAAAGATGTCGATGGGGCGGGTCAGAGCGCCAGAGGCCAGCATCTTGAGCTTTTCCCAGACATGCGGCTCGGGCACAAAGGGGGCCAGCCCCAGGAACAGCGCGGCAATCAGCGCGGTTTCAAGCTTGATCCGGTCGATAAATGCCATGGCTCCCTCCATATTCGAAAACCCGAATACGAAAATCGACCCACAAGCGCAATCGCTTGCGGCGCGCATCCATTCATCTAAGGGGAAAAGTGGCGCGGTTGACGGGGCTCGAACCCGCGACCCCCGGCGTGACAGGCCGGTACTCTAACCAACTGAGCTACAACCGCGCACTTATGGCACTCGGGCGTTCAAAACAGGAGCTGGCGCGGTTGACGGGGCTCGAACCCGCGACCCCCGGCGTGACAGGCCGGTACTCTAACCAACTGAGCTACAACCGCTCGCTCCCGCTTCGGATCGCTGTCCGAGCGTGGAGAGGGTATTACGCAGGGCGGCGCGCGGCGTCAAGCGGACCTTTACGAAATTCGCGATAAAAATTCGCGCGCAGCACGGCAGCCTTGGAAACAAGCTTAACGCGAGCTTTGACGCCGCAGAACGGGGATGAAACCGGCCAGTTTCTCAGCGGGCAAACGGAATCGCCCATACCTCCGGTCGTCCGCGTATATGGCGGCTGTTGCCCCCCCCCCGCTCTCTCGACGACGCCATGAAATCCCAAAAGACAGCGCGGTCCCTCTGCCTTCACCGCGTCCTGCAGCCGAGTGATGCCCGGCACCTGATGCAGGGCGTTCAGGGTCTCCGGGCATCACGACGATACACGCCGTTTTCTGCGAAACGCAGCCTATAAGGCTTTGGCGCGCAATGCCTCATAGGCCGCCAAGGCACGCAGGCGCCCCTCGGCCAGTTCGACCTGCGCAGATGGATAGGGATGCGCGGCCGACAGCGCCCAGTTGCGCGGGGCCGCCGCAAAGAAATCAAGTGCGGATCGGGCCGGATCAGTTTGGCCCTCGGCAATAAAGCGGCGCCGATAACCTCCATCACGGTCGAATTTATCGGCCTGGCCGGAGGGGTTGAACACCCGGAAATAGGGCGCGGCATCGGGACCGCAGCCCGCCACCCATTGCCACCCCATCGCATTCGCCGCCGGATCCCAGTCGATCAGCGTCTCCTCGAACCACGCCCGCCCGATACGCCAGTCGGTCAACAGATGCTTGGTCAGATAGGAGGCCGCGATCATGCGGGCGCGATTGTGCATCGTGCCGGTGATATAAAGCTCGCGCATGGCCGCATCAACCAGAGGCTCCCCAGTCATCCCGCGCCGCCAGCTTTCGGCATCGGCACTGTCACCGCGCCACGGGAACCCGTCCCATTCGGCGCGCCAGTTGGCCTGCCCCAGATCAGGGAAGTGATAGAGCAGGTGCCAGGCGAACTCGCGCCAGACCAGTTCCTTCAGAAAATGCTCGGCCCCGCGCGCGCCCTCGTGGACACTTCGCCAGCCCGCGTGCCAGATCAGACGCGGAGAAATCTCGCCATAGGTCAGGTTTTCCGACAGACCCGAGGTCGCAGCGCGCGCGGGAAAGTCGCGGGCCTCGGCATAAGCCTCGATCTTATCCTCGCAAAACTGCTGCAAGCGGTCCAACGCCGCCGCCTCTCCGACACGGGCATAGCGCGCAACGACATCCGCGCCGCGATGCATCGCCGCGCCAAGACGCCAAGCGGCCAAGTTGTCGCCTTCCGGCCAGCAATCCGGCGCAGGCAACGCAGTCACGGCAGCCTCAGGCGCAGCAACGGGCACATCACGGACCGCACGCCAGAAGGGCGTATAGACCCGATAGGGGCCGCCCTGTCTGGTTTCAACTGTCCAAGGCTCGAACAGCAAGAACCCCGCGAAACTTTCGGCCTCGACGCCCTCGGCCTTTAGCGCTGCCTTGACCGTGGAATCGCGGTCGCGCGCAGGGCCATCGTAATAGCGGCTCCAGAACACCGACCCCGCGCCCGTTTCCGCAATCAACGCACGCAACACCTCAAGCGCGGCGCCCTTGCGCAGCACCAGCCGCGACCCGATCGCGTTGAGCGACGCCGAGAACGCCTCCAGCGCCTGCCCCAACCGCCATTTCGGCGCAGCCCCCAGCCCCTCGACAGTCTCATCGCAGATAAACACCGGAATCACCGGCCTGCCCGTGCGCACTGCTGCCTGCATCGCGGGATGATCGTGCAAACGCAGATCGCGGCGCAACCACAAGATGACTGGTCGTTCGTTCAATTCCAATTGACAGCGCTCCTGCTCGCGGACCTTTGCGTCCAGATATGATCTGCCGCACCCGTTTCCAGTTATCTTTCGACGGTTTTTATCGCCCGAAAGTTCGGCGCAAAACCCTCTTGCCCGATTACGCGGGGCGACATAGCGTCGGGATCAGAACAAGTAAAACCAACAGGAATCTACTGATGAAAAAACTTGCTGCACTCATGACAGGCACTGCGCTTTTCGCGGTTTCCATGCCCGCTTTCGCCGCCGATCCTGACCTGCTCGTCTTTGACTGGGCAGGCTTCGAGGAGCCCGGCCTGTTCACCGCCTACACCGAAAAGCACGGCGACGGCCCAAGCTATACTTTCTATGGTGACGACGACGAAGCCTATCAAAAGCTCGCCTCGGGTTTTAAGGCCGACACCGCGCATCCTTGCTCGCAGATGGTGTCGAAATACCGCGATGCCGGCCTGATTGAGCCATGGGATGTCTCGCGCATTCCCGAATTCGCCAACCTTGATCCGAAGTTCCTGAACTCCAAGATTTTCAAGGATGACGCAGGCGTCTGGTATATCCCGACCGACTGGGGAGTGACGGCTGTTGCCTATAACCCCGAAGAGGTTCCCGCCGAGGATGTTGCCTCGCTCGATGTGTTCCTGAACCCGAATTACATGGGCCGCATTTCGCTGCCTGACAGCTCGGACGACGTCTGGGCGCTGGCCTATCTGGCTACCGGCGTGAGCGACTGGACCGAGATTTCCGACGCGCAATTCGCCGCCGCCGCCGACTGGCTGCGCAAGGCGCACCAGAATGTGCAAAGCTACTGGGCGGACCCCGCCGAGCAGGCACAGACCATGGCCTCGGGCGAGGTTCTGATTTCGTGGTCATGGAACGATGGCGTCGCCTATCTGCAAGACGACGGCTATCCGGTTGGCTTCCAGCGCGAGGCGAAAGAAGGCTCCTCGACCTGGTTCTGCGGCTTCGTCAACATGAAGGACGGCCCCGGCTCGGAAGACAAGCTGTATGACTTTATCAACGCGTGGCTCGCCCCCTCGTCCGGCCCCGCGCTGATCGACGCGATCGGTTATGGCCACTCGAACACCACAGCGATGGAGCTGGTTCCGGCCGAAGATCTGGTCACCGCAGGCCTGGGACAGATTTCCGCACCGATTCTGGCCCAGACCCCGAACGATCCGGCCCTGCGCGAACGTCAGCTGGCCGAGTTCGAGAAGATCAAAGCAGGCTTCTGATACAGCCCTGCGGGACAACAAACGGGGCCGACGATGGCCCCGTTTTCAAATAAGAACCCGACTGATGAGGCCGCAAATGCCAGATCACGCCTGGGGGCCACAACATTTCAACGGGATAACTGGTGGGCGGTGAGGGACTCGAACCCCCGACATCTTCGGTGTAAACGAAGCGCTCTACCAACTGAGCTAACCGCCCGACCGCAGCGCTTTTAACGCGGGCACAAAGCGATGCGCAAGCCCGTAACGATGACCGGGAGAAAATAAAAAGCGCCCCGTTTCAGGAGCGCTTTTCGAATTCTGGTGGGCGATAACGGATTTGAACCGCTGACATCTTCGATGTGAACGAAGCGCTCTACCGCTGAGCTAATCGCCCGATAGCGCGGCTTCTAGCGAAGCTCTGAATTCTTCGCAAGAGGCCCGCTTGATTTTTTTCTGGACCACACTGGCGCGCGCGGGGCTTATTCGTCGTCGCCCTCGTCCATATCGGTATCCGACGCGTCGTCATCGCTCGCGTCCGATGCCCCGGCACCTGCCTTCGGGCGGCGGATTTTCGCGACGATCATCTCGGCGCTATCGCGATCGACCGAGCGCGTAACCCGCACCTTGCCAAGAGGCGGCAGGGCCAGCACTTCACCTTTCGACAGCGCCTCACCGATTTCCTCCAGCACAGCCTCGGCGATGGTGCGAACCTCCGACTTCTTCGCCCCCGAGCGCGCGACGACGCGTTCGAAAAACTCTTTTTTCTTCAGAACGACCGACGGTTCGGGCGCCGCGCCTTGCACGGGCTCCTCGGACGACACGACGGTAAGTCCGACAGTAGGTTTTGCCGCCGTTGCCGGAGTGTTTGTTTGCGTGGGTTTGCTTCGCGATGTGGATCGCGTTCTACGTTTAGCCATCACTGCCCCCGATGGTTTGTGTCAACGATGGCGGCAGCCTACGCGGGAAAAGGTTAACAATCCAGTCTGGACCGCAAATATGAAAAGGGCGCGCCCGCAGGCACGCCCCTTCCCGATAAGTGACACGATCTTAGTGCGCGGTGGCACCCGTCCCTTCGCTGGCGGCCTTGACGGCCGCCGCAGCGGCAGCCTCTTCGGCCTCTTCATCCCAGTCGATCGCCTCGGGCATCCGCACCAGCGCACGCGGTAGCACTTCGCGCACATGGCTGACCGGAATAATCGTCAGCCCCTCTTTCACATTGTCGGGTATCTCGGTGAGGTCTTTTTCGTTCTCCTCTGGGATCAGCACCGTCTTGATGCCGCCACGCAGGGCCGCCAGCAGCTTTTCCTTCAAGCCGCCGATAGCCAGCACATTGCCGCGCAGCGTGACCTCGCCGGTCATGGCGATGTCCTTGCGCACCGGAATGCCGGTCAGCACCGAAACAATCGACGTGACCATCGCGATACCCGCCGAAGGGCCATCCTTCGGCGTTGCGCCTTCGGGAACGTGGACGTGAATATCGACCTTCTCGAATTTGGGCGGCTTCACGCCAATCTCGGGCGCTACCGAGCGCACATAGGACGATGCCGCGTCGATCGACTCTTTCATCACCTCGCCCAGCTTGCCGGTGGTCTTCATCCGGCCCTTGCCCGGCAGGCGCAGCGCCTCGATCTGCAAGAGATCGCCCCCGACGCTGGTCCAGGCAAGCCCCGTCACCACACCGACCTGATCTTCCTGCTCGGCCAGACCATAGCGGAAGCGTTTGACGCCAAGGTAGTCGCCGACCTTCGCCTCATCCACATGCACCGATTTCACCGCGCCTTTCGACTTGATGATCTCGGTCACCGCCTTGCGCGACAGCTTCGCGATCTCGCGCTCAAGGTTCCGCACGCCCGCTTCGCGGGTATAGTGGCGGATCACATCGGTCAGCGCGGCATCGGTCAGCGTAAATTCGCTTTTCTTCAACCCGTGCGCCTTGACCTGTTTGGGGGTCAGGTGCTGCTTGGCGATTTCGCGCTTTTCGTCCTCGGTGTAGCCGGCAAGCGAGATAATCTCCATCCGGTCCAGCAGCGGCCCCGGCATGTTGTAGCTGTTCGCCGTGGTCAGGAACATCACGTTCGAGAGGTCGTATTCCACCTCAAGATAGTGGTCGACGAAGGTCGAGTTCTGTTCCGGATCAAGGACTTCCAGCATCGCGCTGGCCGGATCGCCACGGAAATCCTGCCCCATCTTGTCGATCTCATCGAGCAGAATCAGCGGATTGGTGGTTTTGGCCTTTTTCAGCGCCTGAATGATCTTGCCCGGCATCGAGCCGATATAGGTGCGCCGGTGGCCGCGGATTTCGCTTTCGTCACGCACACCACCAAGCGAGATGCGGATGAACTCGCGTCCCGTTGCCTTGGCGACCGAACGGCCAAGCGAGGTTTTCCCCACGCCGGGCGGGCCAACAAGGCACAGGATCGGCCCCTTAAGCTTGGCCGACCGCGCCTGCACGGCAAGGTATTCGACGATCCGCTCTTTGACCTTCTCAAGCCCGTAGTGATCCGCATTCAGGATCTCTTCGGCGCGCGACAGATCTTTCTTCACGCGGCTTTTCACGCCCCAGGGCAGCGCCAAAATCCAGTCGAGATAGTTGCGCACAACCGTCGCCTCAGCCGACATCGGAGACATCGACTTGAGCTTTTTGACCTCGGCCTCGACCTTTTCACGCGCCTCTTTCGAGAGCTTGGTCGCGGCGATTTTCTCTTCGATCTCGGCGACTTCGGACTGCCCGTCCTCGCCGTCGCCAAGCTCCTTCTGAATGGCTTTCATCTGCTCATTGAGATAGTATTCGCGCTGCGTCTTCTCCATCTGGGATTTCACGCGCGACTTGATCTTTTTCTCGACCTGCAGGACCGAAACCTCCCCCTGCATCAGGCCGAATACCTTCTCCAGACGCGCCGAGATGTCGAGCGTTTCAAGAAGCTCCTGCTTTTGCTTCACCTCAAGGCCCAGATGCCCCGAAACCAGATCGGCCAGCTTGGCGGCATCGGTCGCCTCGGACACAGCCGAAAGCGCCTCTTCGGGGACATTTTTCTTGATCTTGGCGTAGCGCTGGAATTCATCCGACACCGAGCGCAGAAGCGCGCGGATCGTCTCGACATCGCCCTCGACCTCTTCCAGAGGCTCGGCATAAGCCTCGAAGAACATTTCGTTTTCGGCAAAATCGGTGATCCGCACCCGCGTCGCGCCCTCGACAAGCACCTTCACGGTGCCATCGGGCAATTTCAGCAGTTGCAGCACATTCGCAAGAACGCCCACACGAAAAATCCCGTCGGCATCGGGGTCGTCAACGCTGGGATCAATCTGGCTGGCCAGCAGAATCTGGCGATCCTCGGCCATCACCTCTTCCAGCGCGCGCACCGATTTCTCACGACCGACGAACAGCGGCACGATCATATGCGGAAAGACCACAATATCGCGCAGCGGCAGCACAGCGAAGGTATTGGTAAAACTCTCGGTCATCTTTTGTCCTTTAGTGGCGAAGGTGGCCCGGCCCCGCTCGATGCGGCAGCACTCACCCCTTCCCGTCAGCCCCATATCTAGGAGGCGAACCTGTCTTCTTCAACCATCAGCGCGGTCTCTCGTCCTCACAATGCGCATGGGTTCGGACACACGCAAGACCGGATCGGGCGACAAGATGAACTTCACGCGACGCACCCTGCCTCAACGCGGCAGGATCAGCCGCGCGCACAGCCCGCCAAGGCGTTCAGATGTTTCGAGTTTCAGCATCCCGCCGTGCCCACGCAGCACATCGGCCGCGATCGAAAGCCCAAGGCCAACCCCTTGGCCCTTGTCCTGATTGCGCGCCGGATCGAGGCGGGTAAAGGGCTTGAGCGCTTCTTCGCGCGCATCTGGCGCAATGCCGGGGCCATCATCTTCGATCCGAATCTCAAAGGCCGTCGGGCGGAGCGCGACCGAAACCTCGGTTCGGGTGCCATAGCGCGCGGCATTCCCGATCAGATTTTCCATCGCGCGGCGCAGGGCGTCGGGGCGGAAACTCATTTCGACATTCCCCTCGCCCGGACAGTCTATCAGCCGCACGGGAAACCCTGTGCGCGCGGCATCTTCAACCACCTGACGCACAAATACGCAGGGATCGCGCACCTCCGGCTCCCCAGAGATTGCCCCGTCACGCGCAAAATCAAGGAAGGCGTCAACAAGCTTCCCCATCTCCGAGACATCGCGTTCCATCGCCTGGATTTCGTCTTCGGCCTCCTCGTCGCGCGGCAGCATCGAAAGCCCGAGCTTCAGCCGCGTCAGTGGCGTGCGCAGATCGTGGCTTACCCCCGACAGAATCAAGGTGCGTTGCTCAAGATGGCGCATGATCCGCGCGCGCATGTCCAGAAACGCGGCCCCAGCCTTGCGCACCTCGGTCGCGCCCGAAATCCGGTAGGGCACAGTGCGCCCCTTGCCGAACTCCTCGGCGGCAAAAGCCATCCGCCGGATCGGCCGCAACTGGTTGCGCAGGAAAAGATAGGCGATGATCGTCATTAACAGCGACACGACAATCATCAGCACCAGCAACTGGTGCGGATTTGATGCCGAGGCGCTGCGGCGCGCGAAATCAATCTGCACCAGCCCGTTATGCGATGGCAGGAACACCCGCACATACCGGCTGTCTGCCAGATCGACGCCCACCAGATCGGGCAGTTCCTCTTGCAAGGTCGAGATCACAACGATCCCCGTCAGATCAAGCCACGGGCGACGGAAATTCCCGTCGGGCAGGTTACCCTCGGGCGCGGGCAGCTCGACCAGAAGCTCCAAAGGCTCGGCCACGGCGCGCATCGCCGGCAACGCGATGCCCAGATCGGGAGCGGCTTTGGCCAGATCCCCCATCAGCGCCACCTCGCGCGCCATCGAGCCGGTCATCTGTTGCGTGACACGTTCGAAATGGCGCTGGATGAACACAACCGAGATCACCAGCTGGATCGTCATCACAGGCACAATCAGGATCAGCGCGGCACGCCCGTAAAGCCCGCGCGGCATGATCTGTTTGAGCCAGCCGAATTTCATGGCTAAACCCTAGTCTGGAGCATGAGAAAGGAAAAGCGGAAGATGGCAGGTCTTGAACTTCTTGAACCCGGTGTGCGGCGGATTGTGGCGCCGAACCCCTCGCCTATGACGCTGAATGGCACCTGCACCTATATTGTTGGGACAGGCGAGGTGGCGGTTATCGACCCCGGCCCCGATGATCCGGCACATCTGAGGGCGCTTCTCGAAGGGTTGGCTCCGAACGAGACAGTCAGCCATATCTTCGTAACCCATGCCCATCTGGACCATTCGCCAGGCGCTGCCCCGCTGGCCAAACTGACCGGTGCGCCAGTCTATGCCTTCGGCCCTCCCGAGGCCGGGCGCTCGGCGGTGATGCGGAACCTGGCCGCGCTCGCCGATATTGGCGGGGGTGAAGGTGTGCACCGCGCGTTCCTGCCCGACGTAATGCTGGCCGATGGAGAGGTCGTACACGACGCCAACTGGTCTTTGCGCGCGATCCATACGCCCGGGCATTTCTGCAATCACCTGTGTTTCCTGTCCGGCGACATTGCCTTTACCGGCGATCACGTCATGGGATGGGCATCAACGCTGATTTCGCCGCCGGACGGTGATCTGGGAGATTATTTCCGTTCGCTCGACAAACTCGCCAAGGAAGCCCCCCGCATCCTCTACCCCGGCCATGGCGCTCCCGTGGTCTCCCCCCGCTCCCGCATCGAGGAACTGGCTGCACACCGCCACGAGCGCAGCCAGCAAATTCTTTCAGCGCTTGATAAAGGTCCAGCGACGGCGGCAGAACTGACCCAAGCAATCTATACCGACACGCCCCATGCCCTGATGCTTGCAGCAGAGCGAAACGTGCTCGCCCATCTAATTGAAATGACAAGAGAAAATATAACAAAATCCTTAGGCGCCATTTCCCTTACGAGCAGATTTTCGCGAAGTTAGTTTTTCGCGAAAATTCCGCTCAATCCCTCTGGACAACACCAAACAGTCTTTCTATACACCCCTCGTGTTCCGGCGTAGCTCAGCGGTAGAGCAGTTGACTGTTAATCAATTGGTCGTAGGTTCGATCCCTACCGCCGGAGCCAAAAATCCATAGGATTTCAATGAGTTACGCGTCGCATCATTTGCAACGCGTCTCTCGTTTGCAACGTATTTGCAACGCATCGAGTCACTTTCGATGTGACGGCCACCGGCCCTACTATTGCCAGATTGTTCAGGCAAAGCAGGCAGATGTATGTGAAATGGATCAAACCGCCGCGCTACAAGACGCCCAACTTTCGGCAGAAGCACATGAACGCTGCTTCCGTCGATGCCGAGGGGCGTGTTTACCTGTTCGACAAAGAAGTCAGCCGCATTATTGTCGATGATCGGTTCCACTTCTTCGAAGAAGTGCTCGACGCCGCCGACTGGGAGCGTGCACGAACCTTTTACGGTCTTCCGAAGCGCAAGCGACATTCACTCCGTTCGCATGGTGTGCGTCGCGGCGAAGGCCGACAAGTGGGTCTCCTCCCGAAAAGGCCCATCGACATCATTCAGGGCGAGCGCGGAAAAGAACCCGGCGAGAAGTCGGGGCGGATGCCGAGAATCACAAAGCGTGAGATCAAGGAGATGCAGGCAGCGTCGTCTGGCTCAGACTTCGATTTTCCTCCCGAAGAACCGCCCTTCTAAGTCGCCAACGAAAAAGGGCGGCCGCAGGTAGCGACCGCCCAGTTTTGCCCGCAATCGCGATCCCACACCTCGAAGGACGCTTAGCGTCCCCTGCGTCGCACGACCGTTCCGCGAGGGCCAGAGGCCGAATTAGGTTTGCGCCCTGAGGATTCTTCGCCGCGGCGCCGGCCATTCATCGCGCTTTGTGTTGCGCTCGCTCTGGCAATCGACACACCCGCCGAAACTCGCGTAGCGCGGCGCGACATGCCCGTGCTTGCACACACGACCGGTGAAATACAGAAATGCGCCTTTCCTTAGCGCCTCGTCCCGCGACCTCGGCAAGTCGTCGTGCATGATCACTCCTTTTCGTCGATACATCACACGCCACCTTGGCGACAATGAGGCGCGGCGCCCCGTGTGCTGCCGCGGCGCTGCACGCGGATGAAACGCCGCCCCGCCCTCGACTGCGGCAACTTCGTCAGATAAGCATCGAGAAAAGATGCGAATTGAAGGAGGGGCGGCGTGCCGGGCATTGAAGAAACCCTATCGGAAGAACTCGACAAGCTGGCTGACGCCTACAAGGTCTGCGGCATTGTCGATCAGACTGGCTGCGTGTATCCACTCGGCGCAGACACGAAGGTCCTGAGCACCATCTTCGAATTGGTCAGCCGCCCCGCCGTCTATGCGACGGCGAAAGCACTCGGGTATGAATGCCTCGAACCAACCGTGCAGAATCATTACCCGGACTTCACGTTCCACAAAGGCCTAGGCGCGATGGGCAAAATCGCCATCGACGTGAAGACGACCTACCGCATCCACGACGACGACAAGTTCAGCTACACGCTCGGCGGCTACACCAGTTTCATCCGACCTGGGAACGAGAAGAAGAACATCGTCTTCCCGTTCGATCACTACGCCGAACACTGGGTGATCGGGTTCGTCTACAACCGTATTGCGGAGAAGAAAGCGCAGGCCGAGCACAAATTCTCGGTCGATCAGTTGACCGACATTCCGCTGCCTTTCGGTAATGTCGAAGTGTTCGTGCAGGAGAAATGGCGCATTTCGTCCGACCGCGCTGGCAGCGGCAACACGACCAACATCGGGTCCATCAACGGCACGATTGAAGACTTCCGCGCTGGCAACGGCCCGTTCGAATCCGAGGACGAGTTTCTCGCCTACTGGCGCGCCTACGGTCGCACGAAAGCCGACCGTGGCGACTTCTCAAACATCGGCGAGTTCCGCAGCTTCAAACAAGGGTAGCGCAGATTCCTTATGCGTTTCGTCGACGGGCTCAGCCGCCGCACACGTCGACAGGATCACCACTTCGATCATCTCGTTCCGCAAAGCCTCCTGCGGGCCGACGTGATAGAAGTGCGACATGGTTCGCTGCGGGTGGCTTGAGAACCAGCGGTCGACGTATTCGTTGCGTCGATACTTGTTCTCGAGCCAGTTCGACAGTGCAAAGGACGCGTCGGTCTCGATCAGCGCGCGCGCAAGGTCGTCGGATTCCTCGTCAGTGAAACCGTTGTAGTAGTCCGTGTGTCGTCCAACATACGGCGGATCGCAGTAGATCATGTCGCCGGGTTCCGCCGACGCAATTGTTGCGCGCCAGTCCTGCACGACAAAATCCCAGTCCTTGCCTGCCATCGCTCCGCGTGCCCATTCGACTTGGTTCACGATCTTCGTCACGAGCGCGGGCCGGAAGCGTTCGGGCTTTCGGCAGAACGGCACGTTGAACCCACCCTTCTTGTTGAAGCGCATCATGCCGTTGAAGCAGGAGCGGCTTAGGAACATGAAGTCGAACGGGTCGCCGTGCTCATTGAAGCGTTCGCGCACGGCGTAGTAGTGCGACTCGCCTTTGTCGAGCAGTTCAGATCCTTCGCGTTCAAGGTACTGCCGCATCGACCGCCCGTTGATCGAGCCGTCTTGAATGCCGCGATATAGGTCGATCATGTGTTCGTTGGTATCAGCGAGAACAGCCCGTTGCGGGCCGATGTTCAGTGCCACGACGCCGGACCCAAGGAACGGTTCGATCCATCGCCCCCCGCCATCCCACACGATGGAGCGTGCGATCAACGGCACGACCTTCGTCTTGATCCCCTGCGTCTTGATCGGCGGGGCTTTCGGGCGAATGGAGCGGGGCAAGAACGACAAGAACACTCTCCTTAGTGGTTCTGTCCTCTATACAGCACCATTTGTCGCGTCGCCATCAACTATTGCGGTAGACGTTCCGAGCGCGAAGTTCCGATGCTCCGTTTGGTCAGCTTTGCTGACCTTAACAACGGAGAATGAATTTGAGTAGCATCAGAACCCTACGCGCCTTTCGGCGCGACGAAGACGGAAGCGTGTCCGTCGAAGCCGTCATATGGATTTCGGGCCTCGTCGGCATGGGCACGATGATCGGGCAGAAGGTCGTCGAACCGCTCGTCGCACACGCGTAAGAGAGCGCGGCGACGAAGGGTGCGAGGTGGGTATCGTGTTGCATGTTCGGTCTTCCGTTGACCGCAACACGATGGCGCAGCGCTGGCCGCGGTTCCTGCGCGGAATTAGGTGGCGCGCGGGCGTTTCTAGAAATGAACGTCTGCCTAAAATGGGTCAGTGAGGTTGACGCGTCTGCGCCGTCGTCCGACGTGGAATTGCAAGAATGTTGCAAATAACCACTTGGATTCCATAGAGATCAAGCGGTTGAGCACCGAGAACCATTGATTGCTGATTAACCTGCGCAGGACCTAGACGCGGCGACACGCGCAGTGTGGGTCGAGGGGATCGAGGGAGCAGCTCGAAGTGTTACAGCTGTTGCAGTTGTTACAGTGGTCTGGCCGAGAGAGAGGCATAAGACAAAAACACGCAAAAACAGCAGGTTTCTTCTATCTATCTCTCTTTTGAAGATAGTGTAACAACTGTAACAGACCCCCGGCACCCCCTTGGCTTTCCAGTCGAAAAGCGGTGTTACAGTACCCCTCGAATGCCTGTAACACGTTACAGCACCCCTGCAACCCGCCCGTCGAAATGCAAACGAGGCGGCCCGAAGACCGCCCCGCGCGCTGCAACACCCGCCGCCGTGTAACAGTCACCCTGTTACAGACCGCAGCCCGTTCTCGTCGAACCAATATGCCTGACGCCGCGGCGTCAGCTTCGGAATCCACCCCGTGCGCCGATCCGATTGCGGCCTGATCATTGCGCCGTTCTCGACGGCCCAGTCGCAGAACGCGCCCTTGTCGAACCCGCGCAGCATCTTGTCCAAGGTCCCAGAGGCCAGATACACCCGTTCCTCGTCATACCACCCGAGCCGCGTGCGGCTGGAATACCCCCGCTCCGTCACCTCGTCGTCAACCTCGTCCGAATTGCCATAGTCATCATCCTGCGCCGAACCGATGCGGATGATCCCCGCGTTCATCTCGGCGTCGATCAGATCGACGATGCGGCGCGCGAGCCCGACATGATCGTCCATCACGTTCGCCTCGACCACACCGTCGAGCCACGCGCGCCAAGCGTCGGACACCACGGTCGTGTCAATGCCCATGATCTCGCCCGCGACGATCAACTGCGCGTAAGAAGCCGCAGCACGCTCAAGGCGGCTATCACCGCCTGCATACAGATCGAGCAGCGCCGCCCGATGCCGCGCCCGCAGATCGCCGTCGTCGATGTCCATCAGGCGGCGAACGAACTCTGGACCCGCGACCCCGTAGCAGCGAGCCACAGCGTCCTCGAATGCACGAACATCTTCCGCCCCGATGTGCGGCAAGAATGGATTCATGTCCTGGTCGATCAGGCGCAAGATCATCCCGCCAGCCTGCGCCTCGTCCATTTCTGCGAAAATCCCCTCGACGGTCTTTTCCGACGACATGGCGGCGTTGCACAGCCAATGCCGCACCTTGCGCATCTCGGCGTTCGACTTCATCCGCTCGCGCCCGACGCCGTTGCCGAACGCATAAGGGGCACCAAATGGTCAACGCTGTGCTTGATCCCGGTCTGATCGGTCCACGCCTGCGCCTCCTGATAGATCGCCAGAATCTGTGCGCGATGCTCAGGGGTAAGCCAAGGCGGGGCAGCAGGCCCCGCCCTACGCAGGGCCTGCTTGTATGCGAGCAAGGCCCGGTTCTTCTGGCGATACTTCGCTTTCGGATCGGTCATTCGTGGCGGATGTCGCGCGCCAAAATGTTGAGGAACTTCTCCCGAGAAATTTTTGCATTGCTGCCAAGCGCACGACCGCGATGCCAGCGCAGCACGTTGTCCACCGGCACGACGAAGACATCGACGACGGGAAAGCCCACGATGTCGGACAGGATGAAGCCCTTGATGCCCGACAGCTTGGCTTGAAAACCTTCCTCATTGAACACCCGGCCAGACCCGACCTGATTGCTCGGATTGAAATACACCCCCTGCCGCGTGATCGAGCGCACTTCCCACATGCCGCCCTCAGGGTCGAGCAGGTCATAGCCAGCGCCCTCAGACGGGGCCAGCTTCCAGCCCGGATTCTCCCACATCAGACGCCGCTCGATGATGAACGAGACGCGCCGACCATCGGTCAGGTATTCGCGGACATCCTTGGGTGTCACCCGGAACGCGCGGGCAAGCTCTTCCTCATCCCAGCGAAGTTGAAAACGTCTTTCCACAATGCCCTCACAGTTGCTATGAGAGCGTTGTCCCCTATTAGCGACGCCTAGTAAACCCTTGGAGATTTGAGTTGAAAACAGTGACCCTAGACGCGGCCGAAATTGCTCGCCTGATGGAACCCACAGTCGGCCAAGGTGGGTTTCAGAGTCTGCTTCAATACCTCCAAGGCAAACTCAACCAACAAACCGGGCGAATTGATCTGACGGACGAGGATCGCGGTAAAATCTGCCGCTATGCTTACGACTACGGCAACGGCGGTTGGGAATATCAACTGACGTCGATCTTCAGAAACCACTTGGGCGAGATGAATTAACTCAATCTCGCTGTAGCAACACGATCCGATTGGTATTTGTGCCCTTTGCGCCGTTGTCCACGCCCCAGCAGTTGGCCGTCTTGGTGAACTCCTGATCGTTCACCATCACGCCCAGCCGGTTGAACGGCAGGCCCTCCGCCGCCTTCCAGACGAGCCGTTCGAGCAGCACTTTGCCATTGCGGACCTCTCCGACCTCAAAGGCGACATAGCCACCGGGGCGCAAGATGCGGGCCTGTTCGGCTAGGACGCGATGCACCATCGCGGTCCACGCTTCCTCTGTGCGGTGCATGTCGATGGCGACGGTTTCCGGGTCGATGCCTGCAAACCAGCAGCGCAGCCAGTTGTCGGCGGCATAGTGCACGATGTCGAGAAATGGGGGCGACGTGACGGTGAGATCGACCGAAGCATCAGCGATGCCGCGCAAATCCCACGCAGCGCCGATGTGAAGGCCCGAGCGCGCCTGGCTAGGGGCGCAGCCGTCCTTGAGCAGCGTCTTCGACTTCTTGAGGATCACGGCGGCCACGTCGCGCTCTGGCGGTGAAACGCCTAGCTTCTCGTTGATCTTGAGTTGGGCCTTGACCGACACGGCTTGGTTCGGCGGCATCGACCGGCCAGAGAAAAAGCCCGGAGAGTGGCCAGAGAGGCGATTGATCGCCACCATCCGAATCCAGTCGGCCTCCGGGTCAACGCTCTCGCCACCAAGCGGGGCGCGTTCGGCAAGCCACAGGCGTAGCGCCTCCAACTTTTTGAGCGTTTCGGGGTGGTAGAAGGCAAGCAGGTCTTCGCGCCCAATCGCACCGCGCGACCAATCAACCGTTTGCAGCGCCGCCGCAACCGCCTGCAAGGTGATCGGGCGCAGCCGTGGACGGGTCAGCAGGACCGACAGCGGATTGATGTCATTGCCGAAAGCCTGACGGCCCATCAGCGCCGCCTGCACAGGCGTTGTGCCCCGCCCCATGAACGGATCGGACACCACGTCCCCCGGCTTGGTCAGCCGATTGATGAAAAACTCGGGCAACTGCGCCTTAAAGCAAGCCCGATAGGACACCTCGTGGATCGAGTGCGCTTGGCGCTGCCCTGCCGTCCAGAACTCGTTGATCAGGTAGGGGATGCCTTCCACAGTATCAGTCACGGTGCGCTGGCCGAAGTCATCGAACGCCCGAAGGTCGTCGATAAAGGTCTCAGCCGTCGCCGCGAACTGGTCCTGATCGAAGATGGAAAGCTGGTTCATGGGTCTCTGCTGACGTGGACGGTTAGGCCACCTTTATGCGTTAGAAATGAGCGAAACCGCAACCGTCTCGCGCCAGAAGTTCGCAAGTCTCTTGGCCTGAGCACAACATCTTGTTGAATCAAAAGACTTGGTGCATCCTTTGCGTTGAGCAGCAAGAGCGGGCCGATCCCATGAAACTAACCCATATTCGCGTTCAGAACTTCAAGTCGATTCTTGACACGAGAAAAATCTCCGTGGGTGAACTGTGTTGCCTCGTCGGAAAGAACGAGGCAGGCAAAACCGCAACGCTCACCGCCCTGCAATCCATTCGACCGTTCGGAAAAGCGCAAACCACGTTTGACGTGACAGAGGATTATCCTCGCCGGTTTGCAACGCGATATGACGAACGCCACCCTAATCAGGATGCCGTCGTGGTTGAGACTTGGTGGCAATTGTCGGACAAGGCCTGGCCGGGATCGATCCGCGTGTGTATCGGCGGCACCCGAAGCGGCCGGAGGACAAAGATCTGCGCCAGCGGCTGCGGGAGCTGTCGGCTGAGCGGCGTCGATTTGGATATCGCCGCCTG
>NZ_JAWLVI010000006.1:0-120975 GCF_033100795.1 Pseudothioclava alba | reverse complement strand
CTTTCTCCCGATTCTCTCCAAAACAACTCACAATTGCTAATGGCCGCCGCCAGAAAACCTGGCTCCAGAGGGGTCAAATTTGCACGCCGAAATGGGGTCTGATTTGGATGCCGATTGACAGCATTCACCCTGCAGGAAGCGCCAGACGCCTCGACCGCAGGCATTGCCCGGCCCGGTTCACGAATTCACGGTTTCAATGAGCGGCAGGAATTCGCTGCGCCGGAATGCTGGCACGGCAAGGCCACATCTGTCCCGCGTGGCGATGGGACAATTGTGCACCTGCCTCTCGAGCCGGTTTCAAGTCTAGCCGCCCGTCAATCTGGCTGGGTCGACCCTCAGAAACACTTCATCAAACCCATGGAAAAGTAAGCAATATCAGAAGGAATCCGCTCCTTCTCGCAGATAGGTCACATCAAAAGCCTTCACTTGCCGGAAGCGCTGATGCCTGTTGGCCGGGCTGAACCCATTGTTCAGGTCTGCCCGCTGGAACACGTCGAGTCCCCGGTCGAGCGGGATCTTCCAGCCAGTGTCTGTCACGAGGTGCCGGGCGTGGATCCAGGATGCGACAGCGTTCGAAGGGGGGCTCGTCGGTCAGGCCCCATCGAAGACCTTTGGAGCGCCATCGGCCGCATCGCCCAAACCTTCACCCCGCAGGAATGCGAAAAATACTTCGCCGCTGCATGGTATGATCCAGACTGATCGGATTCCGCTCTAGCACCGCTGTCCCGAGCGGCATTCACCTCGGACCTAGCGGTTTTCCATCAGCATCCGCACCGCGCCCAACCTGTGCGTGGTCTCGCATTGCCTTGCACAGGCGTCGCACGGGCAGCTACATGGCTGAAATCGCCCACCAGCCGAATGTCCCATGGATAGTGCCGCTGACGGAATGGATAGTGCCGCTGACGGAGTCGATTGCAGCGAATGCCGGTGACTCGAGCCTGCCCAGACTTTGCGCCCGCAACGCGGCGATCCGACCTACGGGTGTTCGGTCACCGCTGCCGAAGGATCTGACCCTCAGAGTTTCTGTAGGCACCACCGCCAATGTCCTCGAACACATGGCAGGTCTCTTCCCGTCGCGGCCCTTCTGCAAGGGTCATGCAAAGGCTGTCGCCGGAAAGGATCCAATGACCGCTCGCCTCGAACAACGGCGTCTTCACCGCGACCGTCCCGTCGCTGTCATAGCGCAGATGCACTGTCATACCCTTGCGTCGCGTCACGAGATCCTTGCCGATGATTTGCGCGGTGAGCTGCGCGCCGGTCATCGGCTCCGCCGACGCAGGCGGCGCCGCGACGGCGCAGAACATCGAGACAAGAAGCGCGTTCAGTAGAAGTCCGCGGCCCTGGTGGTACATGGGATTGACCCCTTTCGGTTCGTCGTGGATCGGTTGATTTCTTCGAAGTATTCACTTGCTCTCTTTGTTGATGAGGCCACTCCCCTGGTTGCACTCTTGGGCAATGACTTGTGCAGTTGGTCAGTGATGGTTGACATTTCTCTACCGTCATGAAAATAAGTAATCAATCACTTTGATTCAATATGAAGGCACCAATGTCTCCACGAGCGAAATATCTGCCTTCCGACGAGCGCCGGGCCGAGGCCGTCGAGGCGGTGATCGAGCTTGCGGCAAGCGCCAACCCCGAGGACATAACCACCTCGGCCATCGCCGCGCGGATGAAGCTGACGCAGGGCGCGCTGTTCCGGCACTTCCCCACCAAGGATGCGATCTGGCAGGGCGTCATGGAGTGGGTCTCCGAGCGTCTGCTCGCGCGCATCGACCGTCTGGCGGGGGCGGAGTCAGATCCGCTGGCGGCGCTGAAGGCGATGTTCCTTGGTCATGTAGAATTCATTGCCGAGCATCCGGGCGTGCCGCGCATGATGGTGGGGCAGTTGCAAAACTCTGGGGAGACGCCGGCGAAGCGGATGGCGCGGACGCTCGTGGAGAATTACGCGAACCGGCTGCGGCGGATTCTTTCGGCCGCCCGCGCCGAAGGCGTGCTGCACCCCGATCTCGATATCGATGCCGCCGCCACGCTATTTCTAGGAATGATCCAAGGGCTCGTCATGCAGCACCTCATCCATGGCGACAGCGAGCGGATGCGCGCGGATGCGTCCCGGGTATGGTCAATCTATCGCGCGGGACTCCTTTCAGCGGTAACCCCGAAGGAGGACTTGGAATGAAGCTGACCGTTCTCGGAGCGGCGCGTGAAGTAACCGGATCGAGCTATCTTGTCGAGACGGACACAGTCCGGTTCCTGGTCGATTGCGGAATGGTCCAGGGCGCGGCTCGCGACGCGGCCACCCGCAACCGTCAGCCCTTTGCCTTCAACCCGCGTTCGCTGGATTTCGCGCTGCTGACGCATGCGCATATCGACCACAGCGGAATGCTGCCGAAGCTGACGAAGGATGGTTTCGGCGGCCCGATCCTGACGACGCCCGCGACGGCCGACCTGCTTGACGTGATGCTACGCGACAGCGCCCATATCCAGGAAATGGACGCCGCGCGGGCGGCTCGGGGTGGGCGTGGCACGCGGCGGGCCACGCCCGGCCCCACGGTGCCGATCTACACGATGACGGATGCCGAGGCTTGCTTGCGGCAGTTGAAGACCCACCCCTATGACGCTTGCATCGCACCGCATCCCGATGTCGTCTGCATCTTCCGCGACGCGGGTCACATCCTCGGTTCAGCGATCATCGAAGTCTGGGTCGCAGAGGCAGGCGAAACCGTGAAATTGGTCTTCTCCGGCGACCTGGGTCAGCCCGGACGTGCCATCCTGCATGATCCCACGCCCATCGCGGACGCGGATATTCTTGTGATGGAATCCACCTATGGGGACCGGGCCCACCGCGACCAGGCAGCAACGCTCGAGGAGATGGTCAAGGTCATCTCCGAAAACCGCGCGCGCGGGGGCAACGTGATCATGCCGGCCTTTGCGGTCGGACGGACCCAGGAGATCCTTTATCACCTGCATTGCGTCACCCGACAGGGCAGACTGCGCGACCTTTCGATCTATGTCGACTCGCCCATGGCCGACCGTGCCACGCAGATCACGAAGAGCCATCTGGCTCTTTTCGACGAAGAGGCACGAAGCCTCGTCGGTTGGCATGAAGCCGCGCCGGACCGGCCCCGGCTGCGGTTCACGGCCAGCACGGAGGAGTCGAAGGCGCTCAACCAGATCGAGAGCGGCGCCATCATCATATCGGCCAGTGGCATGTGCGACGCCGGGCGTATCCGGCACCACCTGCGTCACAATCTGCCGCGACCGGAATCCGCCATCCTGATCACCGGTTTTCAGGCACAGGGCACGCTGGGGCGCCGGCTCGTGGACGGTGCGCGACGGGTGCGGATTTTCGGAGACGACATTCCCGTCCGGGCCTCGGTGCACACCCTGAACGGTTTCTCGGCCCATGCCGATCAGCCCGCCCTCCTGGATTGGGTCGGCCACTTTCGCCGCGCACCGTCGCGGGTCATCATCACCCACGGAGAAGCGCAGGTCGCCGAGACTTTTGCCGGCCGTCTGCGTGATGACTTCGGCTGGCCCGCCGTCGTCCCGGAACGCAACGCCACGCTTGAATGGCCGCCGCTCAGATGGCCGCCTCTCAGACGCGCGGCGGTCCAGCCATGAATTCCGCAGACAACCGCGAAGGTCTGCGAGGGGCGATCCTTGCCAGCCCCTCCTATCGCCTTGCCCACGAGGATGCCGACCTTCTGGCCGACGCCGATCTCCGGCCGCTGCGCCTGCAACTGGAGCTGGTGAAGCCCGAGCGCGCCCTGCGCCAGCACGCGATCCGCTCGACCGTCGTCGTCTTCGGCAGCGCCCGGATGGGGCCGGCCGGACATGAGGCCGACCCGGAACGCGCGCAGCGGCATGCGCGCTATCTCGACGAGGCGCGGCGCTTTGCCGGCATGGTTTCACGCCGTTTCCAGGAGGAGGGGCGGCGCGATTTCGTCGTCGTGACCGGGGGTGGGCCCGGGATCATGGAAGCGGCGAACCGCGGCGCCTGGGAGGTGGGGGCCCGGTCGATGGGGCTCAACATCACCCTGCCGCACGAGCAGGCGCCAAACCCCTTCATCACGCCGGACCTCGCCTTCCGTTTCCGTTACTTCGCCATCCGCAAGATGCATTTCGCCTTGCGAGCACGCGCCATGGTCGCCTTTCCGGGTGGCTACGGCACGCTGGACGAGGTGTTTGAAATGCTGGCGCTGGTCCAGACCGGCAAGATGGAAGCGATCCCGATCGTCCTCTTCGGGTCGGCCTTCTGGAGCCGGGCGGTGGATTTCGGCTTCCTAGTGGCGGAGGGGATGATCGATCCCGCTGACGTTGACCTCTTCACCGTCGTCGACACCGCCGAAGAAGCCATCGCGGTGCTCGAGAACTTCTATGGCGGGAAGCCACCGCCATGACCTTCGCTCGGCCCTGAACACCTGTGCCTGCATTCAGCCGGAGAAACCTACGATGTCGCGCCGTATCATCATTATCGTCGTCCTTCTCGCCGCACTCCTGGGGTTTGGCGCATGGACGGTGCTCTTCCGGCCGTCCGACCTACCGCCGGAGGGGTTTTCCCGCGGCAACGGCAGGATCGAGGCGGACTTGATCGACATATCGCCGAAGCTCGCAGGCCGCGTGGCTGAAGTCCGGGTGCGGGAGGGGGACCTCGTCAAGGCAGGCGACGTGCTGGCCATCATGGATACGGCTGAACTCCGTGCCCAGCTCACCCGTGCCGATGCCGGCGTGGCAAGTGCAGAAGCCGCAGTTGGCGTGGCTGCGGCGCAGGTGCAGGAAGCGCAGGCGCGGCTCGCATTGGCGCAAAGCGAACAAGCACGGGCGGAAATGCTCAGCCAGCGGGATGTCATCTCGCGCGAGAATCTCGACGTGAAGCGAACCGAAACACAACTGGCAGAGGCCAACCTAGCCGCGGCCGAGGCGACACGCCTGTCCAAGGAGCGCTCTGTCGAGGCAGAACTGGCGGCCCGGTCCGAGATCGCAGAACGCATTGCCGACGCGACGCTCCATGCCTCCGGACCCGCGCGCGTCCTCTATCGCCTCGCCCGGCCCGGCGAGATCGTCGCCGGTGGCGGCAAGATACTGACACTGATCGACCTCGGCGAGGTCTACATGGAGTTCTTCCTGCCTGCGACCGACGCCCCGCGCGTCGTCATCGGCGACGAAGCGCGTATCGTGGCGGACATCATGCCCGACCAGTCCGTCCCCGCGACGGTGATCTTCGTCTCGCCGCAGGCGCAGTTCACGCCCAAGCAGGTCGAGACGCTGAGCGAGCGCGAAAGCCTGATGTTCCGTGTCCGGGTGAGGATCCCGTCCGAATTCGTGCTCGCGCGGGTGGATCAGGTCAAGACTGGTGTGCGCGGCGTGGCCTGGGTGCGCCTTGCGGCCCCGGATGGCACCCTGTCCGCCTGGCCGGCCGGGCTGACCCCGCCGCTTCTTGGCCTGCCGGCCAAGGCCACGCCATGAGCGCCACACCTGGCCCAGTGGCGCGGCTTGAAGGTGTCACGCACCGATATGGCAAGGTGGTGGCACTCTCTGACTTAACGCTTGATCTTCCGGCCGGACGGATGGTCGGGCTGATCGGTCCGGACGGGGTGGGCAAATCAACGCTGATGGGCCTGATTGCCGGAGCCAAGCGACTTCAGCAGGGCGAAGTAATGTGTCTTGGCGGCAGCATGGCCAAGGCACGCCACCGCACAGCCATGGGCGGGCGCATCGCCTTCATGCCGCAGGGGTTGGGGCGCAACCTCTACCACGACCTTTCGGTACGCGAGAATATGGAGTTCTTCGGCAAGCTCTTCGCACTGGGCCGGGTCGACCGGCGCACACGCATCGAAAGACTCACACGGGCTACCGGGCTCTACCCATTCCTCGACCGGCCAGCGGGCAAGCTTTCGGGCGGGATGAAACAGAAGCTGGGGCTGTGTTCGTCGCTGATCCATGACCCCGATTTCCTGCTGCTCGATGAACCCACGACCGGGGTGGACCCCCTTTCGCGCCGACAGTTCTGGGATCTGATCGCGGCGATACGTGCCGACCGTCCGGAGATGAGCGTACTCGTCTCGACCGCCTACATGGAAGAAGCCGCGCTCTTCGATCATCTGGTGGCGATGGACGGCGGTCGCGTGCTGGCCGAAGGCCCGCCGGCCGAACTGATGGCAAGGACGGGCACAGGCACGGTCGGCGATGCCTATGTCGCGCTCATGCGGCAATCCAACACGGATAAGGATATGCCGCAGCCCGCCGCACCTCCCCCTGCGGATCTTCCCGAACACGGCGAGATTGCCATCCGCGCGCGCGGGCTTACCCGCCGGTTCGGCGATTTCACCGCCGTCGATTCCGTCAGTTTCGACATCCCGCAGGGCGAGATCTTCGGCTTTCTAGGATCCAACGGCTGCGGCAAGACGACGACGATGAAGATGCTGACCGGCCTTCTGCCCCCCACCGAGGGCGAGGCCTGGATCTTCGGCCGGTCCGTTGCCAATCAGGGCCTGGAAGCGCGGGCCCGCGTGGGCTTCATGTCTCAATCCTTCTCGCTTTACGGCGAACTCACGGTCCACGAGAACCTCGTCCTTCACGCGCGGCTCTACCATCTGGGGGCGAAGCTCACCGGAGAACGCCTGGCCGACCTTGTGCCCCGCTTTGGTCTGACCGAGCACATGGGCCAGAAGGCGGGCGACCTGCCGCTGGGGCTGAGGCAACGGCTGTCGCTGGCGGTGGCGGTGATCCATTCGCCCGAGATCCTGATCCTGGACGAGCCGACTTCGGGCGTCGATCCACAGGCGCGCGATGAGTTCTGGCACCTTCTCCTGGACCTGTCGCGCAACGACAAGGTGACGATCTTCATCTCGACCCATTTCATGGACGAGGCGATGCGTTGCGACCGCATCTCGCTCATGCATGCAGGACGGGTTCTGGTGTCGGACCGGCCCGCGAAGATCGTCGACGACAGCGACGCCACCTCGCTGGAAGAGGCCTTCATCGCCTATATGGCCGCCGAACTGCCGCCCGAACCCGAGGCCCCGCCGGCACTGACAGCCAAGGCGGCAACCTCCCCTGATGCGGCGGGTTTCAGCCTTGGCCGGCTTCTGGCCTTCACCTCGCGCGAGGCGATGCAGGTGCGCCGCGATCCGGTTCGACTGGCCTTCGCCTTTCTCGGCAGCGCCCTGCTTCTCCTCATCATGTCCTTCGGCATTTCCCAGGAGGTGCGCGATATTCCCTTTGCCGTCCTCGACCATGACGACACTCCCGCAAGCCGGGCCTATGTCTCGGCCTATCGCGATTCCCCCTGGTTCAAGCTGAAATCGCCGATCCTGGACGTGCAGGCGCTGGACGACCGGATGACCAGTGGCGAACTGGCGCTGGCGCTGGAGATCCCGCCCCGGTTCGGCGCCGATCTGCGGGGCGGCCATGGCAATACCGTTGCCGCCACGATCGACGGCGCGGATACGGCGCGCGCCGGCACGATCGAGAGCTATGTTTCGGGCGCGCATGGGTCGGCACTGGCCGGAATCGCGCCAGGGCGGGCCGAGGCGCAGATGCCGCCCCCTGTCACGCTGGAGCCGCGCTTTCGCTACAACCCTGACATGGCCAGCCTGCCGTCGATCGGGCCGTCGATCCCGCCGCTGTTGTTGCTGTTGTTCCCGGCCATCCTGATGGCGGTCAGCGTGGCGCGGGAAAAGGAGATCGGGACGATTACCAATTTCTACGTCACGCCGACCGGCCGGGCAGAGTTCCTGATCGGCAAGCAGCTTGTCTACATCGGCATCGGGCTTTTGAACTTCGCCATCCTGACGGCGCTCGTGGTGCTGGTGCTGGGTGTGCCGCTGCACGGCAATCCGCTGGTCCTGGTGCTGGCGACAGTTGTCTATGTCGTTGCGGCGACGGGGTTCGGGCTGATGGTGTCAATGATGACGTCGACCCAGGTCACCGCGGTCTTCGCCAGCACCGTGCTCTCGGTAATGCCCACCCTGCAGTTTTCGGGGATGCTCACGCCGGTTTCATCCCTCGACGGACCGGCCCGCGCCCTGGGCAGCCTGTGGCCCACAACATGGTACATGATGGCGAGCGTGGGCAGCTACACCAAGGGTCTTGGCCTTGCCGACCTCAGCGGCGCGCTGATGCGGCTTGCGGTGTTCGGGCCGGTTTTCACCGGGATCGCGATCGCCATCCTGAAAAAGCAGGAGAGGTAGCATGCGCCCCCTGATCAATACCTTCTGGCTGACCGGGAAAGAGCTGAAAAGCGTCCTTGGCGATCCGGTCATGGTGATCCTGATCGTCTGGTCTTTCGTCGTGGCCGTCATGCTCGAGGCGCGGGGAGCCGGCGACACGGTGCGCAATGCGTCGATCGCCATTGTCGACGAGGACCGTTCCGGCCTGTCGCGCCAGATTTCGGACGCGTTGATGCCGCCCTGGTTCCAGCCGCCGGTCGAGATGACCGCCGATCAGGCGGCGGCCGCAATGGACCGTGGCGAGATCATGTTCGTGCTTTCGTTTCCGCCCCGTTTCGCCGCCGATGCCATCGCCGGCCGTGCTCCGGAAGCGCAGCTTCTGGCCGACGCCACGGCGGTGTCGCAGGCGCAGCTCGGCACCGACTATCTGCGCAATATCGTCCAGCAAGAGGCGCAGGTGTTCCTGGCCGCCAGCCCTGAAGCCGCGCCGCCCGATCTGGAGCTGGAGCTGCGGCGTGCCTTCAACCCCAATGGCAACCCGGTCTGGTTCAAAGCGATGTCCTCGCTCCTCAATCAGCTGTCGGTCCTCACCATCGCGCTGACCGGGGCCGCCATGTTGCGCGAACGCGAACACGGGACGATCGAGCATCTGATGGTGATGCCGCTCAGTCCGGCCGAAGTGGCGTTTTCCAAGGTGCTGGCGACGATGGTCGTTGTGCTGGCGGCCTTCACCGGCTCGCTGCTGGTGGTGGTTCGGGGAGTCCTCGACGTGCCCGTCGCGGGATCGATGCCGCTCCTTGTCGGGGGGGCCGCCGTGTATCTCTGGGCGGCCTCGGCAATCGGGATGCTCCTCGGCACGCTCGCCCGCAGCATGGCTCAGTTCGCGCTGCTGGTGATCATGGTGATCATTCCGGTCATCATGCTTTCGGGCGGCATGGGTGCGGTGGAAAGCCAGCCTGACCTCGTGCAGAAGCTGACGCTGGCGCTCCCCTCTCGCCACTTCCTTGCCTTTGCCAAGGCGGTGGCGTTTCGCGGCGCCGGGCTGGCTGCCGTCTGGTCGCAACTGGCACTGATGGCGGGGCTGGGGGCGGCGTTCTTCGGAGCAAGCCTCGCGCTCTTCCGTCGCTCCATGAGCGTGACGGGATGATCCCGGGATCGAAATCGCCGGCGGTTGCCCGGCCGAAAAGGCGGGAAACCGGACACCGCCCGACGGCTGCATCGTTTCACTCATTGCGGAGGAAAATCGGATGAATCAGCAAGACAGGACACCCGCCCCCTCCGCGCCGTGCATCGCTCCGTCCGAGCCGATCGCCGAAGACGCACCCTTCCGCATAGTCGACCGGATCTGGTCCGCGCGGCGAGGACGATTCACAGGCGGCATGTCGCCGGCTGCATTGGCGCTGTCGTTCATCGACTGGTCGATTCACTTGGCGAACGCTCCTGGAAAGCAGATGGAACTGGCCGTGAAAGCCGGTGAGGCGGCCAGCCGGTTTGCCACCTTTGCCCTTGCCGCGGCCGTGAACCGCGACTCCGGATCCCCGGTCGAGGCCGCGCCGGGCGACAATCGCTTCGATGCCGAGGAGTGGGGAAAGCCGCCGTTCAATCTGTGGGCGCAAGGATTCCTGCTTGGCCAGCAGTGGTGGCGCGAGGTTACGACATCTGTTCCCGGCGTCACACCGCATCATGAAGACATGGTATCGTTCACCGTCCGCCAGATCCTCGACACCGTCTCGCCTTCGAACAACCCCATGACCAACCCCGAGGTCATCGGGAGAACCGCCACGACCGCTGGCATGAACTTTGTCCAAGGGTTTAACAACTGGCTCGAGGATGTGACGCGCCTCGCAGATGGCCGATTGCCCGTGGGGGCCGAAGAGTTCGTCGTCGGCCACGATGTGGCTGTCACCCCGGGCAAGGTGGTTTTTCGCAACGATCTGATCGAAGTGATCCAGTATGCTCCCACCACCGAAACAGTGCGGGCCGAGCCGGTGCTGATCGTCCCGGCCTGGATCATGAAGTACTATATTCTTGATCTTTCACCGCATGACTCGCTGATCCGCTATCTGGTTGGCAGGGGACACACGGTCTTCTGCATCTCGTGGCGCAATCCAACCGCTGAAGACCGCAACCTCGGGATCGACGATTATCGCCGGCTGGGGATCATGGCCGCCGTTGACGCGGTCTCTGCCATCCGCCCCGGACACAGGATCCATGCCACCGGCTACTGCCTTGGCGGGACGCTGTTGTCGATCGCCGCCGCGTCGATGGGCTGCCGGGGTGATGACCGGCTGGCCTCGGTCACGCTCCTGGCCGCGCAGACCGATTTCTCCGAACCGGGCGAGCTTGCCCTTTTCATCGACCACAGCCAGATGCATTACCTCGAAAGCATGATGTGGACCCGAGGCTATCTTTCGGCCGATCAGATGGCGGGAGCGTTCCAGCTTCTGCGCACGAACGATCTCGTCTGGTCACGCCGCATCCGTGAATATCTGATGGGCGAGCGCACGCCGATGATCGACCTGATGGCATGGAACGCCGACGCAACCCGCATGCCCTATCGCATGCACGCCGAATACCTGCAAAAGCTCTATCTCGATAACGAGCTCGCCGCCGGGCGCTTCATGGTCGAGGGGCGTCCGGCTGCACTCCAGAATATCCGTGTGCCCCTCTTCGTGGTCGGCGCCGAGCGCGATCATGTGGCGCCCTGGAAGTCGGTTTACAAGGTTCATTACCTGACCAGTTCGGAAGTGACCTTCGCCCTTGCGAGCGGCGGTCACAATGCCGGAATCATCAGCGAACCGGGCCGGGCCAACCGGCGCTACCGGGTTGCCGTCAAGCTTGCCGGTACTCCGTGCCGGACGCCCGAGCAATGGGCCGAACAGGCCACTCCTCGGGAAGGATCTTGGTGGGAGGCATGGGCCGAATGGCTCGCCACCCACTCGTCCGTTGATCCCCTGTCCGCGCCTTTGGTTCCGGGTGCGCCCGAACAGGGCTATCCGGCGCTCGCCGACGCGCCGGGAACCTATGTCCATCAACGATGAGGCCGGCCCTGGCCCGTCTTCCGACAAGATGAGGATTTCATGCCTGAACGCCCCCACATTTTGACCATCGCAGCCGCCGTGGCTGTCATCTTCGGAGCAATCACCATCATCTCGGGCGCGCGCGCCCTGATCTCCCCGGGGCCCGGCGTGGTGTCATTCGTAGTCTGGTTCAACTACGTCGCCGGATTTGCCTATATTGCCGCCGGTTATGGTCTCTGGCGCGGGGCGACATGGGCGCAATGGCTTGCAGGTGCCATAGCCCTGGCGACGGCGATCATCTTTGTGGGATTTCTCTGGCACATCGCTCAGGGCGGAGCGTGGATGGGCCGTACCTTCGGCGCAATGGGATTTCGCACCGCGGTTTGGGCAGTGATCGCCACAATCGCATTCAGACGCCGGTGACACAGCCCGACGACTGGAAGGGTCGGGGAGTGCCGGGTTCGCCTTGTAGTGTGTGCGTTTTTGGTTATATCGAATACAAGGATCATCGGAGGATTGCCGCCGTGGCCCGCACGACCACGATGGCCGTCCGGCTGAGCGGCCCGCTCAGCAATTTCATCGCCGCGAATGTGTGCGGCGACGTCCCCTGCGAGAATGTCAGCGGCATACATCCGTGAACCGCCCCGGCTTTACCGGAGGGTGGTTTGTTCATATTTCAGGCGACCATATCGAGTGAGTTCAGGTTTGCATAGAACGCCTCCTCTGCTTCTACGGGAGGGATGTAACCGATGGGGCCTAGAAGGCGGCGATTGTTATACCAATCGACCCATTTCAAGGTTTCCCATTCAACCTCACGCATCGATTTCCAGGGGCCGATTTGGTTGATGACCTCGGTTTTGAACAAACCGATCACGCATTCGGCAAGGGCATTATCATAGGCATCGCCGACAGTGCCGACTGAAAGATCGATCTCTGCCTCGGCCAGGCGCTCAGTATACTTGATGGACAAGTATTGGGAGCCACGGTCCGAATGATGAACCAAGCTCTTGTTATCTGGCGTCTTTCTTTGCCAGATCTGTCAATCGGCATCCAAATCAGACCCCATTTCGGCGTGCAAATTTGACCCCTCTGGAGCCAGGTTTTCTGGCGGCGGCCATTAGCAATTGTGAGTTGTTTTGGAGAGAATCGGGAGAAAGTGCGCCGGCTGTGCAGACCCCATTTATCGGAACAGTCGGCGCACTTTCGTCTTGCTAGTCACGGTTTTTAAAGCGCCAGCTTTCGTTCCCGGTTTCGATAATATCGCAGTGGTGTGTGAGGCGATCGAGCAGCGCCGTCGTCATTTTTGCATCGCCAAAAACGCTTGGCCATTCAGCGAAGGTCAGGTTTGTGGTGATGATGATCGACGTGTGTTCATAGAGCTTGGCGGCGAGATGAAAGAGCAACTGGCCTCCCTCTTTGGCGAACGGCAAGTACCCCAGTTCGTCGAGGATCACGAGATCGACGCGGAGTAAGCTGTCCGCCAAACGTCCCACGCGGCCTTCTCTCTTTTCGGCCTCAAGTTTGTTGACGAGATCAACGGTGCTGTAGAAGCGCACACGCCTTTGATTACGGACGGCATTGGCGCCAATCGCAATCGCCAAATGGGTTTTCCCCGAGCCACTTCCGCCGACTAGAACGGCATTGCGTGCCAGATCCAGAAAGCTGCCGCTATGCAGTTCTCTCATAAGAGGTTCATTCACAGGACTGTCGTCAAACCGGAAATCGCCGAGTGATTTCAGCATTGGGAAACGCGCCACGCCCATCTGATACTGGATCGACCGAGCTCGTTTGTCGGCGAGTTCCGCGTTGAGCAAGTCACCGACGATTTCTGCTGGCGTCTTCTTCAGGCGCAGACCACTTTGCATGATTTCGTCATAAGCTGCACGCATCCCTGCGAGTTGCAGCTCTTGCAGAGCGGCCATGATGTCATTCCGCTGCATGACACAGCCCCCGCAAGACATCGTAACGAGCGCAGTCCGCTATGGGCTCTTCTGTCAGGGTTAGATGTTGTGGCAAGTTACTGATCGTGCCGACATCGGGCTCAACAGCTTGCCGCCGCGACACGATGTTCAAAATAGCATCAGCACTTCGTAAACCCGACGCGAGTGCTTCTTGGCATGCCTCCTCGACGGCCGGCAGGCCGTGAGCCCAGGCTGCCAGCAGGATATCGACCATTTGCCGATCACCATCATCGACGGCCTTCAGGCGCACCCGCACTTTCTGCATCGATGATGGAAGCTCCATGTCCCTGAAAGGGGCGCCGTTACGCAGCGCGCCGGGCTTTCGCTCAAGCAGGGGAACGTAGTGCCAAGGATTATACGTCGTTTTGTCTCGCCCGAACGTGCGGGGATGCTCGCCAATGATCTTGTCATCCAAACGCATCACGACCCGATCCGCATAGACCTTCAGCTCAATGGTCTTACGAGCGGCCGTTGCACAAACGCTGTATCGGTTCCGATCGAAAGTAACGAGGCAAGTCTTCGATACCGTCACGGTTTCCTCTCTGAAACCGTCGAAAGAAACCGGAGCGTTGATCAGGTGCGCGCGCTCGTCCTCAAACACGTCCCATATGCTGCGATCCGTATACTCTGGATGGCGGGCCGTGCGGGCATGGTTCAGTGATTGTTCTGCCAGAAGATCGTTCAACTCTTCAAAAGATCCAACCCGAAGGCGCGGTATGAAATGCCGCTGGCGGCCATTTTTAACATCGTTCTCAACCTGACCTTTTTCCCAACCCGCCGCCGGCGAGCAGGCCGTTGGCTCAATCAAGAAATGCGAGCACATCTGCAAAAATCTCTTGTTGAACACACGAGCCTTGCCGATCAGGATCGCGTCAACTGCCGTCGTCATATTGTCGTAGATGCCTCGAGAACAGGTTCCGCCGAAAAAGGCGAAGGCGCGATTGTGCGCGTCAAAAACCATTTCCTGCGTCTCTCGGGGATAGGCCACGACGAAAGACAGGCGGCTATGGCAAAGGCGAAAATGCGCCACTTTGACCTCTACTGAGACACCACCCATGATTACGGTCTCGTGGCTCCAGTCGAACTGATAGGCTTCCCCAGGAGCAAACCACAGCGGAACGAAGGCATGCTCAAGGCCTCGACCTTGCGATTGCTTCCAACGATTGGCATAGCGCCGCACGCTGTCATACCCGCCTTCATAACCTTCGCGCTGTAAAACATCACATATCCGGGTCAGCCGCCAACGATCCTTGCGCTTACGCGCTTCATTTTCCTTCAAAAGTTCAATCAAACGAGCTTCGAAATCGCCAAGCTTTGGTAGCGGTTGTTTTTGACGAGGCTTATAGGTCCGGGCCGTTTCTTCTGAACGTAATATCCCCCGAACCGTATTCCGATTGAGGCCGCGCGTCCGGCAAATCTCCTTGATGCTCTTGCCGTGTACGTGCTTGTCGCAACGCACTTTCAGTATCGTTTCCACTGTGATCATCCCCTGATCTCTCCGCCTGTCGTCCGAACAGGCGAAACAATCCACGCAAATTCAGGGAGGGGTCAATTTTGGACGCCGATCACCCCCTGCAGGGGGTCAAAATTGCACGCCGCTATACAGTCTGATCGGTCGAACCAAGGGCGGCATGAACACCAAGTTGCACGCCGTCACCGACGCCGATGGTCGCCCGATCCAGTTCTTCATGACGGCAGGCCAAGTCAGTGATTACACCGGCGCGGCGGCGCTGCTGAGCAGCTTGCCAAAGGCAGATTGGCTGCCCGCTGACCGGGGATATGACGCCGACTGGTTCAGAGAATCATTGAAAGACAAGGGGATAAAGCCCTGCATCCCCGGAAGGAAGTCTCGCGGCAAGCCCATCAAGCACGACAAGCGTCGCTACAAACGCCGCAACCGGATCGAGATCATGTTCGGACGTCTGAAGGACTGGCGCAGGGTCGCGACCCGCTACGACCGATGCCCGAAGGTCTTCCTCTCTGCCGTCGCTCTCGCAGCAACCGTCATGTTCTGGCTATGAAACCAGAACGAGTCCTGACCCTAAAAGTCTTGGCCTGCTCAATATCAAGCTGAATAGACAGCCAGACGGTGTGGCCACGCATCATACGCCAGCATAGGAATTGCCATTTGCCGTGGCCGATGCCGTGCCAACTTCTTTCAGAGAAAGGTCTTTGAAAGCCCGCATTGTCGCCGTCGGCTCGAACCTGCCCGCACGGATCAGAACCACGCGGCTCGGGGGCATGTTGCCGGCAAGCGGGCGGGTGACGACGCTGCGGTTGTCATAGGTCTGGCCATACGGCAGGTCTGTGGCCAAAATCCCTACCCCCTGCCCGTTTGCCACCAGTGCGCGCAGCATTTCAATCGAACCGGTTTCATAGGCGATTTCGGGCACGGCGCCTGCGATTTGAAACAAGGAGAGCATGTAGCTCCGGCTATGCGGCAGATTGACCAAGATCAACGGATCGCGGGCCAGATCCCGCAAGTCGACCGTCTCGTGCTGTGCCAACGGATGATCCACCGGCAGCACAGCCCGGGGCTGCACTTCGGCCAACAGGGTGGCATCAAGCCCCGTGGGCAACCCCACATCATAAAGCAGCGCCAGATCAAGCGTTCCCGCCAAGATCGACTGGCAAAGTTCTGCGATGTCACCTTCGGTCAAGTGAACTCTGGCCCCGGGATGGGCGGCGGTAAACTGACGGATCAGCATCGGGGCATAGCGCGGCCCGAGCGTCGAGTAGACCCCCAGACGCAATTCTTGCACGCTGTCCGACAGTTCGCCAAAAACCCGCCCCGCCTCGGCCCGAAGCCGGCGAAGGCCCGCCAGTCGGTCATGGCCAAAGGGGGTGGGCGACATGCCAAGCCCCGGCAGGCGACGGAACAGGGGTGCCCCGAAATGCGCCTCGATCTGCGTGATCGCGACCGAGACAGAGGGCTGTGAGACGTTAAGCGCCCGCGCCGCCGAAGCCGTTGATCCGGTTTCGGCCACGGCAAGCACATAGTCGATCTGGCGAAAACTGAAGGGAATAGGATTCATTCATCAAGTATATATGGAACTATTATTTCTGCCTATAGATTGGTTTCGCCTAATGTAGGGCAATCCACTGCGAGGCCCCCATGACCCACAACGCCAAACCGCTGTCTGACCTGCGCGTCCTTGATTTCACCCGCGTGCTTGCCGGGCCCTATGCCACAGCGCTGATGGCTGATCTGGGGGCGGATATCATCAAGGTTGAAGGCCCGGAGGGCGACGAATACCGCCATGTCGGACCGTTTCATCAAGGCGAAAGCGCCCTGTTCCAGTCGGTCAACCGCGGCAAGCGGTCCATCGTGCTGGACCTAAAACGCCCCAAAGACCGCGACACGGCCATTGCTTTGGCCGACCGTGCCGATGTGCTGATCGAGAATTTCCGCCCAGGCGTCATGGACCGACTGGGCCTTGGCGCAGAAGCACTTTGCGCCCGCAATCCGCGGCTGATCTATGCCTCGGTGTCGGGGTTTGGGCAGACCGGGCCGCTGGCCTCTCGGCCCGCCTATGACATCATCGTGCAAGCGATGAGCGGCCTGATGGAATTGACGGGCCGCCCCGACGGCGCGCCTACGATGGTGGGCGAGGCGATTGCCGATGTGGCGGCAGGACTTTTTGCCGGTTGGGGCATCATGGCCGCGCTGCATGAACGGCAGAGGACAGGTCGCGGACGGGTGATTGATGTGGCGCTGGCCGATGCGCTGGCCTCGATGATGCCCACGGCCGCCGCGCGCGTGCTGGTGGCTGACCAGACGCCGGTGCGGACGGGGAACAAGCATGCGCTTTCCGCGCCGTTCGGCGTCTATGCGGCGGGAGAGGGCCATTTTGCGGTGGCAGTTCTGAATGACAAACTGTTTGCCGGTTTCTGTGCGGCCATCGGACGGCCAGACTTGGCGAGCGATCCGCGCCTTGCCAGCGACAGCGATCGCCGGGCGAACGAGCCCATTCTGGCGCAGGCAATCGAGACATGGGCCGCGGGGCAAACCGCAGCAGGCGCTGCGGCCGCTCTGGCCGAAGCGGGCATCCCCGCCGCGCCACTGGCAACGGTGCGACAGGCCTGGACCTCGGATCATGCCATCGCCCGCGGCCTTGTGTCGTCGGTGACCCATCCGACGCTTGGCTCGCTCCACCTGCCCGAACAGCCAGTTCAGTTTGTCGGCAGCCCGCGTGGGCAGCGCCGTCCAGCCCCCGGGCTTGACGAGCATGGCGCCGAAATTCGCGCCGAGCTGGAGGGCTAAGCAATGATGTGGAACGACGACGAACAGGCCATCCTGACCGAGATCACCCGTTTCGCAACCGAGGTTTTGGCACCGAAAGCCGCAGAACTGGACGAAACGGCCCGCTTTGCGACCTGCCACCTGCCCGCCATGACTGCCTTGGGGTTGATGGGGCTGAACCTGCCAGAAGCCGAAGGGGGGCTGGGTCTCAGCGGCCCGATGCTGTACCGCGCCGTCGAGATCATCGCGGGGGCCTGCGCCTCGACCGCGTCGATGCTAACCGCGCATTTTCTGGCAACTGACAGCCTGCATCTTGGCGGCGATGCCGTGCTCAAGGCTCGCATCCTGCCGCGCGCCGCACAGGGTGCCTTGGGGGCCTTTGCGCTGACTGAACCCGGGGCGGGCTCCAACCCGGCCGACATGCGCACCACCGCGCGGCGCGAGGGGACCGGCTATCGGTTGCGCGGGTCGAAATGCTTCATCTCGAACGCAGGCGCGGCCGAGTTCATCGTGGTCTACGCCAAGACCGGCCCCGAGGCTGGCGCACGCGGGGTCTCCGCCTTTGTGATCGAACCTGCCGTGACGCCGGGCATCACGATAGCACCACCCGAGCGCACCATGGGCCTGCGCGGCGGTCATGTCTTCGGCGTAACCTTCGACTGCCTTGTGCCAGAGGAAAACCGGATCGGGCCAGAGGGCAGCGGGTTTCGCACCGCGATGAAGGTGTTGGACAATGGCCGGATTGAGGTTGCCGCCCAAGCCACGGGCATTGCCGCCGTCGCACTCGAGGCAGCGGTGGCCTATGCCAAGGATCGGCAGATCAGCGGCAAACCGATTGCCGATTTCCAGGGCCTGCAATGGATGCTTGCCGACAGCGCCAATGACCTCGCCGCCGCCCGCGCCTTGGGCTATGCCGCCGCCCGCCTGCGCGGCACCGGTGCGCGCTATGCCTCGGAAAGCGCCCACGCCAAGCTTTTCGCCTCAGAGGCTGCATGGCGCATCGCGGACCGCGCATTGCAGATCCATGGCGGCTATGGCTATTGCCGAGATTTCCCACTGGAACGCCATTTGCGGGATCTGCGGATTTTCCGGATCTACGAAGGCAGCTCCGAGATTCAACGCACCATCATTGCCCGGGAATTGTTGTCCTGACAGGGACCAGCTGACGCCTTGTCACGGAGGTGGCGGGAATTTGGAAGTGGCGCAATCTCCGGCTGACCAGACGCTACTTGCCGGTACGCGGTCCAGACAGTGGCCTGTTCTTAGAGTGGTGGCTACTCGATGCGACGCCGACCGTGGCAGGGTTCACAAGCGGTGAAGCATGTCTGACGCGCACCGCCCTGTGGGAGCGGTTATGGCCACCCTTTCATCTCGGCTGAAATACCGAAAATACGCGATGTCTCGGGACGCAGGTACCAAGAAGATGCGTAGAATTGATTTTTCGGCCGAGATGAAGGCCAGAGGTCAGATTTGCATCACTCGGCGGCAACCCCTTCGGCGTCGGGGTCCCAGCCGGAGATGGCTTTGGCTTCGAGAAATTCTTCGATCCCCCAGATGCCACCTTCCCGCGCGCGACCCGACGCCTTTACGCCGCCGAAGGGCGAGCCTGCGCTGCGGGATTTGCCGTTCATTTCCACCATGCCCGCGCGGAGCTGCCGCGCGAGACGGTTGCGGCGGGCGCCGTCTTGCGACTGGACGTAATTACTCAGGCCGTAGGGTGTGTCATTGGCGATCTGCACCGCCTCGGCCTCGGTGTCGAAGGGTATGATGGAAAGGACAGGGCCGAAGATTTCTTCTTTCTCAATCGTCATGCCGGGTTTGACGTCGGCAAAGATGGTGGGGCGGACGAAGTAGCCTTTGTTCATCCCTTCGGGTAGGCCGAGGCCGCCTGCGACGAGACGCGCACCTTCCTCGATGCCTTTCTGGATGTAGCCCTGAATCTGATCCCATTGCCGCTTGTTCACCACGGGGCCAATATGGCGGCCGGGTTCGTGGGCAGAGGCGACCCTGGTCGCTGCGGCCACCTGTTTGGCGATTTCCACCGCACGGTCATAGACGGGGCGTTCCACCAGCATGCGGGTGGGGGCATTGCAGCTTTGTCCGGAGTTGTTGAAGCAATGGCGCACGCCGCGCTCCACAGCGCGGTCATCGGCATCGGCGAAGATCAAGTTCGCGCCCTTTCCACCGAGTTCCAGCGTGACCCGCTTCAACGTTTCGGCGGCGGCTTTCGAGATGGCCTTGCCGGCGCGCGTGGAGCCGGTGAAGGAGATCATCTCGACATCGGGATGCGTCGAGAGACGCGCGCCGACGCCAAGCCCATCGCCGTTGACGAGGTTGAACACGCCTGCAGGCACGCCCGCGTCATGCACGAACTCAGCGAAGAGGAGCGAGGAAAGGGGCGATTCCTCGGACGGTTTCAGCACGCAGGTGCAGCCTGCCAGAAGCGCGGGGATCACCTTGAGCGTGACCTGGTTCATCGGCCAGTTCCAGGGCGTGATCAGGCCCACCACACCGATGGGTTCCAGCGCGATACGGTCATTGGGTGTATGCGGGCCCAAGGGGCGGACCCACTCGATATGGTCGAAGGCGGTGAGGAAGTTCTTGAGGTGCCAGGGCAGGCAGGGGGCCTGATCGCTGCGCGACATGTCGATGGGGGCGCCCATTTCAAGGCTGATGGCGCGGGCCATTTCTTCTGCGCGGGCCTCGTATTGGGCGAGGATGGCCTCGACATAGCGCTTGCGTTCGGCGGGTGGGGTGGCGGCCCATGCGGGGAAGGCGCGCTTCGCTGCGGCGACGGCGAGATCGGTATCCGCCTCGGAGTCGAGCGAGATGATGGCGCAGGCCTCCTCGGTCGAGGGGTCGATCACCTCGCAGTCGCGGGGGGCGGCGGCGGCGGTCCAGCGGCCGTCGATGTAGAAGTCGCGCTTGATGAGCATGTAATCCTCCGGGGTGTGGCGAGTGTGGCAAGGGGCAGCGGCAGCGGCAAGTGGCGCAGCGACAGTTTATGTCGTGGATGGGCGGCGGGATGGCTGCGGACGGTTGTTCCTTGTCAGTCCTGTCGGGTGGAGCGCGTTCGCGGCAGGTCACTCAATGGTCATCACCGGACGCTGCTGCAGGCTATTGATCAGCGTGCTGTAGGCAGAGTTTTGACGGTCTGCATCTGGTCTTGCGCAAGGGCAAAGGCGGCCTCCAGATCCCGAGCCAAATCATTACGGGCGCGGTTTTGCTGGTCCTGATCGCTCCGGCGCAGACTATTCGCCGGATGCCACGACACCACAACCGGCCCTTCATGCAAACCCTGCTCAACTGTTACGCGCCGCTTGGGTAAGGGCGTGTCACGACCTGTCAAAGCAAAGGCTGCGCTTGCCCCTAAGGCCAGCGTCACCTTTGGCCGAATAAAAGCCAGTTCCAGCCCCAGCCACCAGCGACACCGCTCCACTTCGGTGCGCTCAGGGGGGAGGTGGAGGCGCTGCTTGCCGTGCGCGGTGAACTTGAAATGCTTGACGGCATTGGTCAGCCAGACCCTGTCCGGGTCAATACCCGCCGCCGTCATCGCCTGCTGCAAGATCTGACCTGCGGGGCCGACAAAGGGGCGGCCGGTCAGATCCTCTTGATCGCCGGGCTGTTCGCCCACGATCATCAAGACCGCATCCCTAGAACCGGAGCCCCAGACCGTCTGGGTCGCCCCCTCGCACAGCGCGCACCTGCGACACGTCATGGCCGCCGCTCGGGCTTGGTCAAGCGTGTCTGGCAAAGCATCGTTAGGCTCGGGCACCTGCGGCATCGCGGCGCGGTAGCGGGTCGAGATTGCAGCAGCCCCGGGCCGCACCTGTGATGCGCCCGCCGCGTGCATGCGCTGTACCCGCGCTTCGGCATCTTTCAGCATGTCCGGGATCAGGCGGGTTTCGGGCAGGTTCTTCCAGTATTTCTTGGGCATTTCCGACTGCATCGCATCCAGCTTGATGCGTGCCGGGTTGAAGATGTTGGCAAAATAGGTAGCCCAAAGACCCTCTGCGGCATCATCGGGTAGGGCGGGACGCGGCGCTGCTGGGCCGAAGGTCAGCCGGCCATCCTGAAACCGTGCGGTCAAGCGGGGGGTGGCGATCATCCAGTCCATATCGCCAAAACGCTTCGCAAAGAATGCGCTGCCGGGTTCCAGCGTATTGTGCTCGGGTTCAAACCACGCGGCAAAGCGGCGGCGCGGGCCATTGGCGGGGCACTCGCGAAAGCGTACAAAGGCGTGCATCTTGTGAATGTCGCGGCCAACATTCTTGGCCAGCAGATGCAGACGGCGGCCAAGGGGATCGGCCTGCGACAGGGGGGCGCCCTCGCCCCGGTCCAGCCGCCACAGGGCTTGATAAAGCAGGGCAAAACGCTCGGGGTCCGAGTGCCAGATGACCGAACTTGCCAGATGCACAAAGCTTTGCGGGACCAAAATCTGATGGGTGCCGGGGTGCGCAGGTAACGGGGCGGCGGCAAACAGACTGTTCGCGCCCGTCCAATCCATGTCCGCGGGCGCAATGCGGTGCGAGATGGCCAACCGTGCCGCCATGCGCCATGCGTCAAACGTGCCCCGCTCTGGCAAGGTGACACCGAAGGTCACAGCAGGGTCAGTTGTACAGGGGCAGGCGCGAAACGGGCCCGCAGGTTGGCGCTGTCGGTCATGGCTCCGGGGGTCCAACCGGGCAGGCTGACAAAGGCCTTGGCCTTTGTCATCAGCGCTCCGATCCGTACCAAATCTTCGTAACGCAGCGCACGGCTCCGGCGGGCGGCGATGATCCGCGCCACCGTTTTGGTGCCAAAGCCGGGCACCCGCAGCAGCATTTCCTTGCTCGCGGTGTTCACATCCAAAGGGAACTGGCCGCGATGCTGCAAGGCCCATGCAAGCTTGGGGTCAAGCTCAAGGTCCAGATGACCAGCGGTGGCTCCGGTGGCAATCTCGTCGGCGCTAAACCCATAGAACCGCAACAGCCAGTCGGCCTGATACAGTCGATGTTCGCGCAGCAAGGGCGGCTGGACCAGCGGCAGCAGCGCTGACGCATCCGGGATGGGCGAGAACGCCGAGTAATAAACCCGCCGCAGTTTGTAGCCGCTGTACAGCCGCGTTGCAGAGGTCAGAATTGTCACATCATCCGTGCCATCCGCGCCAATAATCATCTGCGTGCTTTGTCCCGCAGGCACAAAGCGCGGCGGCCTTTTCCCAGTATGCGACAGCTCTTTGGCGGCCTCTCCCTCCAGCCGCACCTGCGCCATCGTGGCGCGGATTGTCTCCGGTCGCTTTTCGGGCGCGAATTTGCGCAAGGAGGCATCCTGCGGCAACTCGACATTGATCGACAGCCGGTCGGCATAAAGCCCCGCCTGTCGGATCAGGTCTGGCGAAGCATCGGGGATGGTTTTCAGATGGATATAGCCGCGAAAGGCGTGATCCTGTCGCAAAGTCTGCGCGATGCGTACCATGTCGGCCATGGTCTGATCGGGCGAGCGGATGATGCCTGACGACAAAAACAGCCCCTCGATATAGTTGCGTCGGTAAAACTCCAGCGTCAGCGTGACGACTTCTTCGACCGAAAACCGCGCCCGCTCGACATTTGAGGATACCCTGTTGATGCAATAGGCGCAGTCGAAGACGCAGAAATTGGTCATCAGAATTTTCAAAAGCGAGATGCAGCGCCCATCCGGCGTATAGGCATGACAGATGCCGCTGCCGCCGGATGATCCAAGGCCCCCCTTGCGGGAGTCGCGCTTTTCTCCACCCGATGATGCACAGGACGCATCGTATTTTGCTGCATCCGACAGGATCGCAAGCTTGGTTTGCAAGGTCATGATTGCCATGCGGTCTAATGTAGTGTTCACTTTTTGTTCGTCAACAGGGAAAGCAAGACCACGCTTTCGTCGATGGGAATGCACCACTGGAAATTGCTACTTGAACAGCCTTTGCAGGCTTGGGCGCAGGCGTAGAAAACCGCGGTATGCCGCCTCGAAGGCGGGGGAAATGGGTGGCCAATCGGCCAAGAGGCCCAGCGGGCGCAACAGCGGGATGGCCCGCCACATTGCGGCAAAGGCGGCTGCGCCCGAAAGCAGCCTGCCATTTTCTTGCGCGTGAAACCGGGTCAGCAGGTCGGCTCGGTCAATCGGGCAGTCGGCATCCGGGGCGCAGACATCGACGAAATGGATCGCCCCGCGCCGGTCCAGCCGCCGCATTAGGGCGATTTCGCGCTGGCAAAGGGGGCAGGCGCTGTCGAACCAGACTGTCAAAGAGGCTCTCATGCCAAACCTCGCTGCGCGACAAGGGCTGGAATGTTTTCCTTCAGAGCGAAAAAGCCCTTTTGGCAGTGCGGCCAAACCTGTGCGTCCCAATCACGCAAGTATTCCTTGAGCGGCAAACCTTGTGCCAATGCCGCTTGCCGCAGCGGGCCGAACCCGTCGGCCACCAGACCAACCGGGACGAAGGCTGTCACGATCTGGGCGCAGTCTTTCGCTGCTTCGGCTAGATTGGCGGGGGACAGCGCGCCGTGGCATTTTGCCTTTGGCCAGCGGTCTTGCGCCCGCGCCAACGCATCTTTCAGCACGACCTGATCTGCTGCAGTTGCGCCCGGCAGAAAGGCAATCGAATGGATCGGCAGGCCATGCAATTGAGGTACTGTCTCGGGTGACAGGTCCTCGATGCTCAGCACCAGTAAGCTGGGCATTGAGGGGTCCGGTTTGGCGGGTTGGCGTGGTGGCAGGGGCCGGGGCACCGACAGCGTATCGGGCCCAATCACAGCCAGCGTCGACAGACCTTGGGGCGCAAAGCGACCTTGTGTCATGGCCGCAATCAACGCCGCGTCGCTCAGATACGCCTTGCCCGCGGTGTGCAGCCCCGCGACCCAGCGCCAAGACAGCGTGTTGCTGGCTGGATCGGAATCGACAAACCGCTTCATCGTAAAGCTCGCCCCGAGTTCCCACGGAAGGTCCAGCGTGAACACCCAGATCGAGGCAAACTGCATCCGTGCCCAGTTGTGCAGATAGCCGGTTGCTTCCAACTCGCGCACCCAAGCGTCGAAACAGTCGATGCCGGTTTGCCCCGCGCAGGCCATGGCGTGACGTTGGCGCAGGCTTTGGTCCGTCGCCAGCCGTGCGTTGGCCTGCGCGACGGCATGCAGGTAGGCAGGCCAAAGGGTGGGGCGGGATTCAAGCCAGCCCTTCCAATAGCTGCGCCAAAAAACCTCGCTGATGAACTTTTCCGCTGCACGATAGGGGTGCCGGGCAAGAACGGCGGCGATTGTCTCTTCTTCGCTGACCAAACGTCGCCGCAAAGCTGCCGAGAGGCGCGACACATGGTTGTGTCGCCCAGCCCCCAGATCCTTGTTGCGCAAGCGCGCGTAATCTTCCCCGGCAAAAGGGACAAAAGCCGCAAGACGCTCCAAAGCCTCTGCACGGGTCAGCGGAAGATCGGTCATCCTCTTGCTCTCTCAGCCCTTTGAACGCAGCCGCGCCCGCCCGCCATCGACGCCGATCACCTGACCAGAAATCCAATCCGCTTGCTCGGAAATCAAGAAGGCCGCCAACGCGGCACTATCTTGTGGTTTGCCCAGCCGCCCCAGCGGATGCATCTGCGCGAGTGAGGCTGCCATCTGCGGATTTCCCGTCAGCCCCGCCGCCAAGGGGGTTTCAGTCAGCGAAGGCGCAATCGCATTTACGCGGATTTTCGGGGCAAGCTCGGCGGCCAAGGCGCGGGTCAATCCCTCGACGGCGCCTTTGGCCATCGAAACCGAGGCATGGGCCGAAAACCCCTGTGCCACCGCTACAGAGGAAAACAACACCACCGATGTGACCCCCGGTGCCGCCTTCAGCGCGGGCAGCGCCGCCTGAATCGCCAGAGCCGCGCCTTGTGCATTCAGCCGAAAATCACGGGTAAAATCATCGGCGCTCAACCGCGCAAGCGGGCGCAGGTTGATGCTGCCCACCGCATAGACCAGCCCTGACAGCATCCCCCCCGCCTCGGCCGCGACCCGCGCAAAGGCGGTGTCGTCGGTCACATCGGCCTCGCTGATACCAGCGCCGAGTTCGGCCGCTAAATCGGCCAGCTTTGCCGTATCGCGCCCCACCAGGTGCAGCGCATAACCCTGCCCGGACAAAGCCCGCGCCGTTTGCGCGCCAATGCCGCCAGACCCGCCCCAGATCAAAACCTTGCCCGCCATGATGCCCCTGTGTTTTGTCCGCATCGGGCCTGCCGATACCATTCATTTCAGGTTTAGATATGTACCCGCGCCAGCAGGGGTCAAGCCGTGCGTCACCGAGCCCCAGGCCGGCCCAAGAGCGGCGCGGCTTGATAGCGTAATTTCTGCCTCTGATGTGAGAGAGAGTTCGCTTCCAGACCCATTCCGTCCGGGCATTTGACAGGGATGGTGGTGGTCGGGGTGAATGCCATAGATAATGAAAGCTGACTTATGTTCACTAAATGTTCTTTTAGCGATGAGGGTAGCGATGAGGGTGAAGAGCCATCTCACCCGAGCAGAATTCGTTTCACACGCTGAACTCCCTGCGCAACGAGCTCAGCGTCGCCGCGCGCCTCGACGTTCAGCCGCACAACCGGTTCGGTGTTTGAACTGCGCAGATTGAACCGCCAAACGCCCATGTCGAAGCCCAAGCCGTCCATGTCGTCGATCGATATTGCTTCGGGTTCAAATTCTGCTCGAACTCTCGCGATGGCGGCCTTTGGATCGTCGAGCGTGAAATTGATCTCCCCCGAAGAGGGAAATGCCGCTTTGCGATCCGCCACAAGATCCGCCAGCGGCCCGTGCCGGCTGACAAGTTCCGCGACGAGGAGCCAGGGGATCATGCCACTGTCGCAGTAGACGAAGTCCCGAAAATAGTGATGCGCGGACATCTCACCGCCATAGACGGCGTTCTCGTCGCGCATGGCTTGCTTTATGAAGGCGTGGCTCGTGCGTGTTTGGACAGCACGCCCGCCGGCTTGCGCCACAAGGTCCTGCGTGTTCCAGATGATCCGGGGATCATGGATGATCGTCGCGCCTGGATCTTTGGTGAGGAACGCCTCTGCGAGTAGACCGACGACATATTCGCCGTCGATGAATGCGCCGGTGTGATCAAAGAAGAAGCAACGGTCAAAATCACCGTCCCACGCCACGCCGAAATCAGCGCCTGAAGCGAGGACGGCTTCTGCAGTCGTTGGTCGATTTTCTGGAAGGAGGGGGTTTGGGATGCCCTGCGGGAAGCTGCCGTCAGGTTCGTGGAACAGACGTTCGAATACCAGCGGGGCCCCAAGCTCTGCAAGCCGTTCGGCAATGATATCGAAAGTAGGTCCAGCAGTTCCATGTCCGGCATTCACTAGGATCTTCAGAGGCTTCAACGCGGCGATATCAACAAACTGACAAATACGTTCGACATACGCTGCGCGCGCCTCTTCGGCGGTGTTGCGGACCTTGCCAAGAGCAGCGCTTTTCCCGAACGCATTTTCTTCGGCCAGTTCTTTGACACGCGCCAAGCCAGTGGCGGCATCAAGTGGCGCCGAACCCGCCCTCAGCATCTTTATGCCATTATAATCCATCGGATTGTGTGAGGCAGTCACACAAATCCCGCCGTCAGCTCCGAAGTGGGTGGTCGCGAAATACATTTCCTCGGTGCCTGACAGCCCGAGATCAAGCACCTCGCACCCCTGGTCAATCAAACCCTGCGTGACGCTTCTTGCCAGTGCCTCCGAAGACGCTCGGACATCTCGTCCAAGAACGACGGTTTTTGCATTCAGTGCCTTGGCGAAGGCAGCACCAATTCGATAGGCGATGTTTTCATCCAGATCGATGCCCAGGCGACCACGGATGTCATAGGCTTTGAAGCAGGTCAGCTCACTCATCCGCTGACACCATTTTTTTCGCTTGAGCCAGATTGCCTAAGTAATCACCATAGGCATTCTTACCGAATTTCTGGGCGCGATCTGCTAATTGTGCTTTGTCTATCCAGCCCATTTCAAACGCCACCTCGTCGGGGCTGCCCACTTGCTGGCCTTGGCGTTCGGTCAGTGTGCGCACGAAGTTGCCTGCGTCGAGCAGGCTGGCGTGGGTGCCTGTATCAAGCCAGGCATAGCCGCGGCCCATTTTTTGCACGTTGAGCGCGCCGTCGTGCAGGTAGCTTTCCAAAAGCGTCGTGATCTCTAACTCGCCTCGGGCCGAGGGGCGCACCGCTCGGGCGCGTTCGGGCGCTGTGGCGTCGACAAAATAAAGCCCCGTGACGGCATAGTTCGAGGGCGGCGCGGGCGGCTTTTCGATGATGCTTTTGACCGTGCCGTTGGCGTCAAAATCCACCACGCCGTATCGTTCCGGGTCTGAGACACGATAGCCAAACACCGTTGCGCCAGCGGTGGCTTTGTCTGCCTCTTTCAGCAGGTCCGGTAGGCCGTGGCCAAAGAAGATGTTATCGCCCAGCACCATGGCCGCGGGGCTACCGGCCAGAAAATCCTCGGCCAGAATAAAGGCCTGCGCCAGCCCATCGGGGCTGGGTTGTACCTTGTAGTGCAGCGAGATGCCCCATTGGCTGCCATCGCCCAAAGTGCGGATGAACTGCTCTTGGTCGTGGGGGGTGGTGATGATCATGATCTCGCGGATGCCCGCCAGCATCAGCACGGTTAAGGGATAATAGACCATCGGTTTGTCATAAATCGGCAGCAGCTGTTTCGACACCCCCATGGTGATGGGGTACAGCCGCGAGCCCGAGCCACCGGCCAGAATAATGCCTTTGCGCTTTGTCATGTGGATACCCCTAACTCTGTTAAACATTCCCTCAGGCCTGCGTGCCAATCTGGGCGCGGCAAACCAAAAACGGAGGTGGTTGTGTTACACTCAAACCGGCTGTTCAGCGGGCGGGCGGCTGGCGTGGGATAGGCGCTGGTGGGAATGGCCTGCACGCGGGTGGGGCGGCCCGTTAGGCTGAATACCCCACGGGCAAAGCTGCACCAGCTGGCATCGGGCGCGCCGCTAAAATGATAGGTGCCGGTTTTTTCCGGCGCGTCCTGCAGTTGTTGGGCGATGGCAAGGCAGGCGGCGGCAATGGCGCGCGCAGGCGTGGGGCCGCCGATTTGGTCATCCACCACGCTGATCTGGTCGCGGGTGTCAGACAGGCGCAGCATGGTTTTCACGAAATTGCTGCCATGGGTCGAAAACACCCATGAGGTGCGCAAAATGACGTGTGACGCGCCCGTGGCGCGAATACCGTGCTCGCCAGCCAGCTTGCTGCGGCCATAGGCATTGGCGGGCGCTGTCATATCACCGGGCGCCCAAGGGCTGTCGCCGGTGCCGGGAAACACATAATCGGTGGAGATATGCACCAAGGGAATATTCAGTGCCGCGCAAGTCAGGGCCATTTCCGTAGGCGCCACACCGTTGATTGCGGTGGCCAATGGTTCTTCATCCTCGGCGCGATCAACGCCTGTGTAGGCGGCGGCATTGATAACCGCGCGGGGGCGGTGGGCGTGGATGGCCGCAGCACAAGCGCCGGACTGCGCTAGATCGGCCGCATCGCGTCCCAAGGCCAGAACCGGGGCAAGCTGCTGCAGCTCGCGCGCCACTTGGCCCGTCCGGCCAAAAACTAGCAGATTGCTCATGGCGCGCCGGTTCCAAGCCGTTGGCCCACGCCGTGGCGGTCCAGCAGTGGGCGCCACCATGCGTCGTTTTCGAGATACCAGCGCACGGTGAGCTCCAACCCCTCTTCCACCGTCACGCTGGGGCGCCAGCCCAGCTCGTCGCGAATGCGCGTTGGGTCGATGGCATAGCGCGCGTCATGGCCGGGGCGATCGGTGACGAAGGTGATCAAATCGGTATAAGCGCCCGTGTCGCGCGGGCGCAACCGGTCGAGGATGGCACAGATCGTTTGCACCAGCTGCAGGTTTGTGCGCTCGTTCTCGCCACCGATGTTATAGCTGCGCCCCAGCGCGCCCTTTGTGGCCACCAACAAAAGCGCATCGGCGTGATCTTCGACGTAAAGCCAATCGCGGATATTGCTGCCATCGCCGTAAATCGGTAGCGCCCGCCCCGCCAGCGCGTTCAGAATAACCACCGGGATCAGTTTTTCCGGAAAGTGGTAGGGCCCGTAATTATTGGAACAATTGCTCAGCACCACGGGCAAGCCGTAGGTCTCATGCCAGGCGCGCACCAGATGGTCTGACGCGGCTTTCGAGGCGGAATAGGGGCTGCGCGGATCGTATGCCGTGGCCTCGGTGAACTGCACGGCCGGGTCTGCGGGCAGCGAGCCAAACACCTCGTCCGTCGAGATGTGATGAAAGCGAAACCCATCGGGCCGCCCCGCCGCCTGCCAATATTTGCGCGCCGCCTCCAGCATGTTGAACGTGCCGGTGATATTGGTGTCGATAAAATCGGCGGGCCCGTCGATAGAACGGTCAACATGGGATTCAGCGGCCAGATGCAGAACGATATCGGGTTGGTGCGTGGCAAAGGCCGCATCCAAAGCGGCGCGGTCGCGGATATCGGCCTGAACAAAGGCGTAAAGCGGGCTATCCACCACCGGCGCTACATTGGCCAGATTGGCGGCATAGGTCAGCGCGTCAAGGTTCACCACCTGATGCCCGCGCTCCACCGCCAGCCGCACAACGGCTGAGCCGATAAAACCCGCCCCACCTGTGACCAGTAGCTTCATTTGTTATCCCTCGAAGGTGAATGGGCTGTTAAAATCCCCCAAGAGCGGGGCGTGGGCATCTTTTTCACTGAGCATTGGTGCGCTTGTGAGGGGCCATGCAATGCCAATAGCCGGGTCATCCCAGCGCAGCCCGCCCTCGGTTTCCGGGGCGTAATAATCGCTACATTTGTAGACAATCTCGCTGTCGGGCATAAGCGTGGCAAAGCCATGAGCAAAACCTGCAGGGATATAGAGCTGCGCGCCGTTCTCTGCGCTTAAGGTATAGCCCGCCCAGCGGCCATAGGTTGGGCTGCCGCGCCGGATATCGACCGCCACATCGAAGATTGCACCCCGACCACAGCGCACTAGCTTCGCCTGCGCGTGCGGAGGCGCTTGAAAATGTAAGCCCCGCACCGTGCTCGTGGCCGCTGACAGCGAGTGGTTGTCTTGCACGAAGGTGGCATCAACCCCCAGGCCCACATATGCCCGCTTGCTGTAGGTTTCTGCGAAAAATCCACGATGGTCGCCATGGCGTTTCGGTTCGATTGCCAACAAACCGTTCAAGCGGGTTTCGTGAATCTTCATCTACGGCAATTCCTTTCTTTGGTGACGAGCCGAATATCAGAACCCAACAGGATCACCACCAGGAAATCCAAAAATCCACGTCTGATAGGGAAAGTAGCATTGTTGAAATCGCCAGGAAAGCTGCGATCACACCGCAACGCACGTTCCTTATGCCCCTTTACCTCGCCCGCCATCCTGTAGTGTGCTGAGTGCTCCTTGCAGAAAAGCAAATGTAGCCCTACGCTGACTCGTGGAAAATAACACAGATGGTTTCCGAAACTGCTTTACTGCTTTTAAAAAAGTGAAAACAAACGGCATGCGTTTTCCGTGTTTGCGGGCTACATAGATGCGGCTACGCGCCAGGTACCTTGCTTTAATAGATGATGTTTCTACACTTGCGCCGGATGAGTTTCCTCCCTGATGGGCAACTATCGCCGAGCGGACAAATCGGATCGGGCCGTGGTCGTTACGCAATCGGTAACTCAGGTCATCATCTTCATGAAATAGAAAAATATTTGGATCAAAGCCGCCAACCGCTTCGAACTGAGACCTTCTAATAAAAAGGGCCGCGCCGGAAAGGACATTGATCTCGCAATCTTCGGAAGGCCAGCCGCGAGGCATCTTTTCTGATGTTGGTGTCAATATTCCGCCTCGCCTAAAAAACTGGGCTCCGTCATCATCGGTGATGCGTGGATTGAAGGCCGATGCCTGAGGGTATTTCTCAGCAGCTTTAATAAGTTCGTCAATTGTGTCTGGGCGTATCATAGCATCAGGGTTAAGGAAGAATAAAAAATCTGTCCTGGCGTTTTTCGCTCCTATATTGCACGCGACACCAAATCCAAAATTTTCCGCATTGTGAATTAATCTGGCTTTATACGTATTGGCCAAATCGACGAGAACCCCTGCATCAGAAGATGCATTATCTACCAGTATAATGGGAGTTCCTGCACAGGATTGAAGCATTGCTGGCAAGACTTTGGTGCTGTTGTAGCAAACGCTTACAATCGTAACGCGTGATAGGTCGGTATGGGGGGGCATAATAACTCCGATTTTTAAGCTATGGATGCCGGATGGATTGGTAATCTCAGAAAAATACCCATCATAATCTTGTGCTGAATTGGCGTTGGAAGGAGCTTCTTAAACGGAGTGACAATCTGTAGAAACAAATTGTATTTCCACGGCATAGCGTTGGTGTGCCGGATCCTTAACGCTCTTCTAAGAGATCGATCTACATAGCTGTAATGAAATTTGCTGTTTCTTGTCAGGTAATACGTTTCTGCATACATTCGAACACACGAGGTGGCTACAGCCAAATGATCGGCGCTTAGATTGGTGTTGCCTCGGCCTTCGGAACAATAATGCGTAATGGCATCGGATATCACGACTTTCTGTGCATTTTTGAATATGGAAAAGGCAATTTGGTGGTCTTGAACGCGCAGCGTAGGGTTGAATGTCTCGACCATCAGAAGGGGGCGTGCGCAGACTGCGGTAGTGGCCCGAATTCGCTTTAGATAAAAATCAAATGGGTCGTTGATGATTGTGATGTTGCTTGCGGGATCACATGGAACAGCGAGAGGGCGGCAATCGCTCGTGCCCCGAAGTACCTTTGAGTAAATCGCATCTGACCCAGTTTTTTCGAGCACTGATCTATAATATTGTACGGCATTTGGAGCTAGGATGTCATCTCCGTCGAGAAGGACGATATAATCGGCGCCTCGCTGGTGGGCATGGCGAATGCCAATCTCAGTTGAGGCACTGACGCCAAGGTTGTGAGCGTTTGATAGCACCGTGATTCCATGGTGCTTACGTATTTGGTTTATCGACCCATCCGACGAGCAGTCATCAACTACCAAAACTTCATGTACGCCAACCTGGTTCTTGGCTGACATGATGGCGTCGAAAATCATCTGCTCTTTATTGTAGCAGGTAATCAACACAGAAAATTTGGTCATCATCAGAGCGCTCGCTTGATAGATTTACATGCCACGTCCCGAAAGGTGGCATGGCTGATTTTTGAATAACTCAGGTTAAATTCTGTGTCAGCCCTGCAGCGCATGCAAGGGCGAATTGCTTTCCAAGACTGAACGTGGGTTTGAGCGCATTGTGCCGCGGCATGAAGAACTGGTTCAGGAAGACCAGAAGGAGGGATGAAGTGGTCCCACCTTTTCGGACAGGTTTGCAGCGTTTCTAAGGTGTATCGGTTTAAGTTTTACTTCGTTGCCCTTCGGGTCATGCTGCTTTTTGTTCTTCCAAGCCTGCCCAATATGCGTCGTCTGGCGTGAGCCGATCAAGCGCGGAATGTGGCCGCTCGGTATTGTAGAATGCTAACCAATCCTTGATGACGCGTCGGGCCTGGAACCCGTCATTGATTTCTTCGAGATAGATCGCCTCCTGTTTCAGGGAGCGCCACAGCCGCTCGATAAAGATGTTGTCGAGGTAACGACCCCGCCCATCCATCGAGATACGCACGCCTGCATCCGTCAGCGTCGTGATCCAGGCTGATCCGGTGAACTGTGAGCCTTGATCCGTATTGCATATCTCGGGCGGGCCGTATTTGGCGATGGCCTCGTTCAGCGCTTCGACACAGAAGTCCGCGTGCATCGTATTCGATAGCCGCCAGCTTAGCACTTTGCGCGTGGCCCAATCCATGATCGCCACCAAGTAGGGTAGCGTCCACGGACGTGGTGTAATTTCTGCGCCGTCAACGGTGTAATCTCAGGTGGCCATCGAGGTGTATGGTCGAGGTGGAGTTTGGCGACTTCAACCACGGACCACACGGAGACCCCGATGACCAAGACCAACATGGACCTAACCGAGCTTCTGCAAAAGCACGATCAGGGCGACTTGCTGCGCTCGATAGCAGAGGCCGTCCTGCAACTGATGATGGAGAGTGATGTCGACGGCCTGATCGGTGCCGGACGCCATGAGCGGGCCGAGCAACGCACGACCTGGCGCAACGGCTATCGCGACCGTTCCCTGGACACTCGGCTGGGAACGCTTAACCTGAAAGTGCCGAAGCTGCGGCAGGGCAGCTATTTCCCCAGCTTTCTCGAAGCCCGCAAGACCTCTGAGCAGGCGCTGGTTGCCGTGATCCAGGGTGAGCCAGTGCGTCGCCATCGGTTCGAGACCGCTGGCGAACGGGATCGGCGGCGTGTCGACCCGTCGCGTCGATGAGCTGGTGCAAGCCATGGGGCTGAGCGGCATCTCGAAAAGCACCGTGTCAAAGCTGTGCAAGGATATCGATGAAAGAGTTGGTGAATTTCTGAACCGTCCTCTGACCGGAGACTGGCCCTATGTCTGGCTCGACGCCACCTATCTCAAGCAGCGCCAGGGCGGGCGGATTGTCAGCGTGGCTGCCATAATCGCCGTAGCGGCCAACACGGAGGGGCGGCGTGAAATCATCGGCCTGGGTGTTGGCCCTTCGGAGGCTGAGACCTTCTGGATGGATTTTCTGCGCAGCTTGAAGGCTCGTGGCCTCGATGGCGTAAAGCTGGTAATCAGCGACGCCCATACTGGCCTGAAAGGCGCAATCTCGCGCGTGTTCGAGGCAACCTGGCAGCGTTGCCGCGTTCACTGGATGCGCAACGCCCTGGCACATGTATCGAAGGGCCAACACACGGTCGTGGCAGCCGCGATCCGGCAGGCATTCGATCAGCCCGACCGCAAACATGCGGGTGAAACATGGCAGCGCGTGGCTGATCAGCTCCGCTCCCGTTGGCCCAAGTTGGCCGACCTGATGGATGCCAGCGAGCATGACGTTCTCGCTTATATGGCGTTCCCACGCCAACATCGAACCAAGCTGCATAGCACGAACCCGATCGAACGCCTGAACAAGGAGGTGAAACGGCGCGCCGACGTCGTGGGGATCTTCCCAAACGAGGCATCTATCATGCGTCTGATCGGCGCGGTGCTGTTTGAACAGAACGACGAATGGCAGACCTCAAGCCGCTACATGATGGTCGAGGCATTCGCTCAGATCGACAAGGAGGAGATAGACCCCATTCTCAGCATAACCACGAAAGCCGCCTGATCATGACCTCAGGCCATCTGGGAAATTACACCACCTTGACGGACGTTACCACCAAGTAGAGGAAGCCGTTCTTGACCGGCACGAAGGTAATATCTGCGCACCAGACTTGGTTCGGGTGGTCTATTACCATCTTTCTAAGCAAGTACGGATAGACGGGATGCTGCGGATGCGGCTGGCTGGTTCTGGGGCGTTTGTAGATCGCCTCTAGCCCCATCGTCGTCATCAATCGACTGACGCGATGCCGCCCTACAACTGTGCCCTCTCTTCGTAGATAAGCAGCGATCTGACGACTGCCGAAGAACGGATATTTGGTGAAGACCCGGTCAATCTCTTTCATCATGGCCAGCGTATCCGCGTTGATCCCGACAGACGTGTAATAAAACGCCGAACGCGACAGCCGCACCAGTTTGCACTGCTGGCTAATGCTCAGCTCAGGGTGATCTCGCTCGATCATAGCGCGTTTCTTTGCCGGGCTCATCGCTTCAGCCCTGCGGACAAAAAATCGTTCTCGACCGCCAACCTCCCGATCTTGGCATGCAGTTCTTTGATTTCTGCTTCTGTCGGCCCGCTCTGCTTGCCGCCTGAGAAAACGTCGGCCATCCCGTCGATAGCTTGCCGCTTCCATGTGCTGACCTGATTTGGATGCAACTGATGCTTCGCTGCAATCTCCTGCACGGTCTTGTCGCCACGCAGTGCTTCCAAAGCCACCTTGGCCTTAAACTGATCTGTAAAATTCCGGCGCTTCGCCATTTTCGTATCCCTTCATAGGTTTGGGATACACCTTAGCTAACTGTCCAGTTTTCTGGGACCACTTCAGGATATGGTCGAATTCATCTTGCCGGGCTCCACCACGGCGTTTAAAAAAATGCCGCTATGTCAACGTGATGGGGCTCGCTTACATTTTGGCACCCCGCTCAGGGAAGGCCAAAAACGCCGAGGCCAGCTGATGGCCGCCATCAAGGCGGGGCAGGGGATCTGTCTAGGTCTTTGCCATCACGATGAGCCGCATGATCACGGCGTGGCAAGCTGCTGAGCTGCAATGGGCTCGAGCTGACTTTTAGAAACTCGGGGTTCAGTTGGCTGCCAGACCCACTTGGACCGAATAACTCACACACGGAAATCCGCATTAATTATTTCAATGGGTTAGGACGAAAGAGAGTTGGGTGCCAGAACCGCTCCCTCCGCCACCTACCTTGGGCAAACCTTTCTCTGCCCACAATCGTAGCCAGAATTTTCCGTTATTTTAGAGGGTTATGGCCGTGGTGCTCTGCACTGCTTCGGCCCACGCCGTGATTGATATTGCTCTCTCCAGCCCCATTTTCTCTGTACCTCTCGACTGGCTCGATAAGGTGTAATGCCGTTAACTATACGTAATTGCTTAACAATTTTCGTTCTCCGCTAAGCACTTCGACGCCAGAGATTTGTTTTTCTATGGAACGGAGATCGAACATTTCTCTGTAGCGGATGGCACCACATTTCGGCGGCCAGATTGAGAAACCTTGTGTTTTTGACCATTTTGAGGTGAACGGAGGTCCAAAATGGCAGAATTTGAACTCGATACCGACCGGCTTGACGATGCGGCGCTCGCCATACTCAGCTTGACGCTACATGACGTGAATCGTGTTTGGAAAGGGATCGACTGGGAAATAACGGATCGTCTTCATGCGAAGGGGCTGATCCACGATCCGAGCGGTAAGGCAAAATCGCTCACCTTGACCGATGAAGGCTTGGCTCGAGCCGGAGACGCTCTTGCCGCAATGTTTGCAAAAAGTCGGCCCGAACAGGCGGAGTAACCCGACCTTTGAAGGCCAGGCCGTCCAGTCCTCGACGCCTTACAGATGATCGTTGCGGCTCTCGCCTCGCTCTTGGGTTAGCGCCATTCGTTGCTCCTTCCATTCCAGCGGGAATGGATCCATCAGATTTGCAAGCGTGACGTTCGCTGGCTGTCGACCGTCAACGATGGCATCGACCATATCTGGCGCCAGTAATGACAACCGCATCAAACGTGCCATGTAGGTAAAGGCGATCCCCTCCTTTGCGGCAAGTTCAGAAATCGATGCGAACTCGCCGGACTCGATCATCCGTTTCCAACGGAATGCGCGGGCAAGGGCTTTGACGAGCGTATTGTCTGTTCTCCTCGGGATTGAGGCGCCTTCTGGGAGTTGGACTTCTTTGCGCCCGCCGCGTTTTACAACGCGAAACGGGACCCTGACAGTTATGGTATTGGGATTGGAGGCGTTTCTGGTCATTCCGCTGCCTCCGCGTGGTTGACGGGCATTTCGCGGGTAAGGTTCGTCAACCCATCCACTCTGAGCCGCACGTTGATGCCGGCTTCCTCGATATCGACGCGTTCGACAATCAGCCCCAAAATGCGCGCCTGTTCGCCTGGGAACAGTTCGTCCCAAAGTGGGTCGAGTTGCATGAGTGCGCTGCGCGCGTCAGCCTCAGAAATCTCGCTGGACTGTTCGCAGGCCGCTTTCCATGTGCCTGCAACGATTTCCGGTTGGCGGAACACGACCCTCAGTTGTTCAATGACGGCGCTTTCGATTTCTCCGGCGGGCACTCGGCCGATCGGGCAAGATCCTGCACCATGCTTCAATACGGTCTGACTGACGTAGTATCGATAAAGCTTACCACGCCGACGCGTGTGGGTCGGAGAGAACGCCGCCCCATCGGGGCCGTAGAGCAAGCCTTTCAGCAGCGCTGGTGTGTTTGCCCGCGTCTTGTTCGCACGCGTGCGAGGGCTTTCCTGTAGGATCGTATGGACCTTGTCCCATGTGTCCTGCTCAAGGATCGGCTCATGCTCTCCAGGGTAGCTCTCACCTTTGTGTACGGCCTCGCCGATATAGGCGCGATTTTTAAGCAGCCGATACAGATACTTCTTGTCCATCCTGTTTCCGTTGGGCGTTCGCAGTCTGCGCCGATCGAGTTGCCGCGCAAGCTCTGTGGCTGAACCGATTTCAATAAACCGGGCGAAAATCCAACGGACATGCTCGGCCTTTTCCTCATCGATGATCAGCTTTCGATTTTCGACGCGGTAACCGTAGGGCGGCACACCGCCCATCCAGATTCCCTTCTTGCGGCTGGCGGCAAACTTGTCGCGGATTCGTTCGGCGGTCACTTCGCGTTCGAACTGGGCGAAGCTGAGTAGGATGTTCAGTGTCAGCCGCCCCATCGAGGTCGTCGTGTTGAACTGCTGGGTGACGGACACAAAGGTGACGCCGGTCCGGTCGAATATCTCAACCAGCTTGGCAAAATCCGCCAGCGAGCGGCTGAGACGGTCGATCTTGTAGACCACGACCACGTCGACCAGGCCGTCCTCGATATCCTGCATCAGAGCTTTGAGGCCTGGGCGCTCCAATGTGCCGCCGGAGACGCCGCCGTCGTCATATTGTTCGCGGAGCACCACCCAACCCTCGGAGCGTTGGCTCGCGATGTAAGCTTCGCACGCTTCGCGTTGGGCATGGAGCGAGTTGAATTCCTGCTCGAGACCTTCCTCGCTGGATTTTCGTGTATAAACGGCGCAACGCAGTTTGCGCAGGATCGGTTTGTTCATGTCCGCCTCCTGTAATTTTTCAAGCCAAAGAATACCCAGCCATTCCAGCGTGTGCCTGTGATGGCGCGAGCAATTGCGGAGAGCGATTTGTAGGGTCGCCCCTGCCATTCGAAGCCCTCATTGGTTACGGTGACGACGTGCTCGACGCCTTGCCACTCACGAAGCAAGCGCGTGCCCGTGATGGGCACATTGTCCACACGGATGCGCCGCCGCGATGGATCACCGCCGTCCAGATCTTCGCCGAGCTTCTCAAGATAACGAGCCGTCTCAGGCTTTAACCCGCCAAAGGCCAATTCCTGGATGCGATAGGCCAAACGGCTCTCGAGGTAGCGGCGGTTGAAGGGGGGTGGTTCGTGGTCAAACAGCTCCCGCCATTGTTTCTTCAACTCTGTAGTTGGGGTGGTTTTCAACGCTGCGATGCGCGCAGGAATTTGATCATGTTCCTTCATGAGTGCTGCTTTCGATTTCGAGGGGCAAGACGGCGTGGCTGTGCCTCGATCCGCCAGCGCTCATTTCCACCGTTTTCAGCCGGATTTTCGCGAGTGCGCATATTTGGCCGCGCGATGGCGAGCGCGAGCAGACTGCAAATCTCAGCCTGACGTTCTTGGGCAGTCATGTGGTCTGGGTGCAGTGCGTTGGGGCGTTTCAATAGACGGCGTAGGGCATCCGTGTGCAATGCCGGGTTCAGAGCGTTCATGTTGCTTCCTTTCTGATTGAAACTGCATGAATGCTCGGACACACTGAGTTGTGTAGCGAACTTTCTCCATAAATATCAGTATTTTGCCGACTTTCTCTTCGGTGTAGCCGGACAAGGCCAAGCGCCAGCAAGCTGCAAAGCTCGGCGCGGCGATCTCGGGCGGTCATGCGGTCGGGTTGTAGGGCGTTGGGGCGTTTCATGGGGTTTCCCGGGTCGTTCTCTCGCCCAGCTTCTACTCACGCCTTTTGGAAACCGTCCCACGCCCAACGCGATGATTGACCTGTTGTCGCGAGAACATAAGATGAACATTATTTCCCCGACAGAAAGGATTCGCCATGGCCGGCAATCTCAAGAAGTTCGTGAACCCACGTTTTCTGAAGACCATTGATCCCATGCTCATGCGCCAGCTCTTCGAGCGCCATTTCGCTGACGGGGTTGCGCCCATCGCCTTTGATGATGAAGAGGCAGACCATCGTGGCCTGCTGGCAGAGTATTTTAACCAACCCGTCAATGACTGGTCCGAGGGGCTGGTGGCTGACCTGCACCGAATTGCGGAACTGGGCACATCGCATGGGCTGGAGACGATCCTGTCGGCGGCACGGCGCCAACAGATCACGTTGTTCGAGCCTGCCGACACTGAGCAGACGGCAGATGCACCCGCAAAACAGGATCCGAAACATGTCGCGCTGCGCGTCTATCTCCAGCACCACGACCTGTTCGAGGTCGCTGCGGACCAAATGGCGTTGAGGGCGCCGACCGCGATGGCCGAGTTTCGTGGGCCAGAACGGGATGTGCCTGCGGATTTCACCGACGAGGTCGGAGCAGCATTCGGGGCCGCCGCGGCGGCACTCTTCGCCAAGGACTTGCAGGGCGGTTATTGCCGTTTGGCGCCGTATGACGAGGATGACGAATTCAATCTGGTCTTGAGCCATGGCGCTCCGGTCAAGACCACGCCTGTGGTTTCGGGCGATCGTGAAGAAATCATCACGGTGCGTGCGGTCAAATACGCGGCCCTGCGCTATAACGCGACCGAGGGGCGCCTTCTGATCGGCGGCGTCCTGAAATCCCAGCAGGTTGAACTGGCGGAGCTCTTCGCCACCCATGTGCTGGGCCGCCCCGGCTTCTTCGCCGGTGATCACGCGCGGGATCTCTACACGCTGGATCCCATCTCCGAGGCAGGCCCCCACTTTGCCTTCGAGCACAGGCATGATGACGCTATCCACAGCGTGACCATCGTGGCTGCGGCAGCCGATCTTTTCGAATGGGATGAGGACGCGCAGGCCTCGCGGCATCTGCGCAGCTGGGTGACCAAGGACACCAAAGGCGCATTGCGCAACTTTGCCACCAGCGAGGTGGATTTTCGGCAAGGCTGGCAGCTTGGCGAGATCACGTTCCGTGTGTTTTTCCATGTGGGCAAAAAGAAGCCGGCCCAGTCCACAGTGCGGCTGAAACCTCCCGGGACCTTGGCCTTCCGCCGCACGCGGTTCGAGAAATCGATCCACACGCTTATTGCACGCAACGGGTTGGAGAAAGACCATGATTTTGATCTGGTTGTGGAAGCGGCTGAATAAGACAGGCGCGCGCCCTGAGGTCTCTGGCCGACTGCTGCGGCGCTTCCCCGAGGCCGAAATCAACAAGCTGCTCAGGGCGCGCATCCTGATCGAAGAGCGCAAGATCGAAAGTTGGGGCACCTGCGCGCATTGCGATTGCGGCTATGATGCCAGAGTGATCCAGGAAATCGACGGCAAGCTCGTCGCCTGCTGCCCGCTCGACCCCAGCCAGGATGTCATCCTCGAGCCGAACGACCTTATCCGCTATCGGATCGATGGAGAGCAGTTGATCGCGGCCATCGCGGCGGCGGGCAAGTTGACAGGGACGCCGGCGGCGATTTCCGCAGGGCTTTGGTCGATGGGTAAGACTGCGACGGGGCGCAGCATCTTTTTGTGCCAGTCACCCAGGGACGTGTTTGTGCCGGGCATCTCGATGCTTTTGAAATCGCTCGCCGGGGGCACGCTGCCGATTGTGGTCTTTGATGAGATTGACCAAGCCAGTGCCATCCGCCTGCACGACATGGAAATCGACGTTCACGATGTCTCCGAGATCGTTCACGCGGATGGGAACGGCGGTAAAACGATTTTCTTCGGCGGCCTGCTGCCAGCAGGTAACCGCGTCCGCTTGATCATGGATCGGTCCATCCCGTCCGTCATGCTTGATGGAAGGGTTCTGGACATGTCGGTTCAGATGGTTGCCGTTCTCGTTTTGCTCGCTGAACAGGCATGCCGCAGGGACCCGATCATCAAGAAGCAAATCATTGAGGCTGAGACCGGCCGCCCGCCGAACGAGGTTATTCGGGATTTGCGCAAAGCCCTTGTGGCACCCGGCGCGCCGGCTTCGGCGGCCAAGGAACTGATCGCAACAGTGCATGGCGTCGGTTATCGGTTGGGTCTCGCGCCAGACGCAATTTCCTTTGCCGATGAGGGCGCCACACACAAACGGCACACAATCCACACATAACAAACACACAAACGGAAGGCCGGGGTCGGTCAAGTTCGGAGCAAGAGAAATCAAGCTTCGAGGACCCCGATCATGCCCACCAGATTATCTACCGCCGACGTTGTCACGCTGATCGACGAGGCCAATCGCGCCGCACGTCGCCTGCAGCGCAAATTGCGCCTGCCGCCAGCTGACCTCGAGGATCTCTCCCAGGATCTGCTGCTCGATCTCATTTGCCGCTTGCCCGGATTTGACGCGCGCCGCGGCAGCATTGGCGCCTTCGCCAATATCGTATTGCGAAACCAGTCATCGCGTATCGCGATGCGCATCCAGCGTCAGCGTCGGGCGCAGGACGGGTGGATGTTTTCGCTCGATGCGCCGATGGCAGGTAGCCGCGAGCCTCTGAAAAATCTGCTGCTTGAGGAGGACGGCCTGGCCAGCTGGTACGGTCAGCGCCCTTTTGACACCGACATGCTGCATGCGCGGCTTGCGACCGAATGCGCGCTGGCCCGTCTGAGCAATGGTGATCGCCAGCTCTGCCGTGCCCTGTCCCGTGTCACTGTTTCTGACCTTGTCGCCCACGGCGCTGTCAAACGCTCAACCCTCTATCGCCGGATCTCCGCTCTTCGTCCCGTCCTCACCGCCTACGGCCTCGGCCCCTGCTGGGACGGTTTTCAGACCGCGTGAGTAGAAGCAGGGCGAGGAGAGCAAGATCATGATCACAGCAACCATCACCACGGTCCGGCCGAAGTCCCCGCTGACGGAAATCCAGTTCTGCGCCTGGGTGGCGCAGGCCTTGCCCGGCGACCGTTTGGAATACCACCGCGGGTTTCTGGTGCTCGATACATTCCCGGGGCTTTCCAAGCTTGGGGACAATGAGCGCACGGAACTGGCCCTCTTGGGAAAGCGGGCCTTTTGGACCGAAGGCAAAGGCCTCGTCCACCTCGTCCAAGAACGCCTTGGGCCGGACCTGTTTTCCTACCTCGCAATCGCGCGTCCCAAGACGCCCGGATCCGCTGATGCCGTGACGCAGCTCGCTGCTGTCGCCGCCTGACCATCCCCCGAAAAGGAACCTCTCATGACCTATCCTGACAACACGCCCAGCATCAACGACATGCTGACCCTGCCCGCAGGCGATTTGGCGCAGCTGCCGGTGGAACTGCTCGCCGCGCTCCAAGCCGAGCTGGACCATGCGGCCAAGCAGCTGAAGGCTGCCAGCGCCAAATTCAACAACGCTCTCGAGGTGCGTTACGCCACCCGCGCGGCCGAGGCCCGGCGGGCTTGCGGCAAGGACACCGGCACCGTCCGCCTCGTCGATAGCGATTACACCGTGGTCGCTGACCTGCCGAAACGCATCGACTGGGATCAGGAAAAGCTGGCGCAAATCGCCGCCAACATTGCCGACAGCGGCGAGGATCCCGCTGAATTCATCGATACCAAGCTGTCGGTTTCCGAACGCAAGTACGGCGCACTTCCCGAGGCCTGGCGCAAGGGGTTCGAGCCTGCGCGCACCGTGAAGGTCGGCACGTTGAAGGTCACCCTCGAGCCGAATGAGGCCGCGTGATGAGCGAGCGAAAATCACCAAGCGGCCTGTCCCGCACAGGCCCTGACAATGGCTTTTGCCATTCAGACGTCCCGGAAACTCCATCCACCATCGGAAAGGCTGCCCCCATGAAAAACCTCGACATCCCGCACGAAACTCTGCAGCGCCTCCCCGGGCTCTTTCGCCGCTGGGAGCTCGCCGAGATCCTCAAGTCGAACGGCCGTTACCAGATTGAAGATGCCCGTGCGCATGCCGATGGCACGCCCTTGTTTGCCGTTTTTGAGAGCGATTGGGCGAGTGAGACCACCGAAGTCGACGTCGTCGTCCATGACACGCCTGCCAGCGGTGATCCGCGCTCCATCATTCCGGACGGATTGCTTCCGAGAGGACTGGCCTCGCGGCTTCCGCTGATCATCGAGATCGAGGCGCCCGAAGATGACGAACCAAAGATGATGTCACTCTTCGGCCCAAACGGAGCCACGTTGGCCGACCTCTACCTTGCAATCCAAGGTGAGCGCGCAATCGCCGAGGCGGCCCGAGAAACAGTTCTGGTTTTGTCGGTCCTGCTGGATCGCCTGTTGGCACATGGCGCAAACCCCGGGACGCATGTCTGCGCGGCTCTGGAGGTGATCGCCAGGTCGAAAGCGGCGGAGCGCGCCCAATGACCGTGCCCGTCTCAATCACAACAAGCGACGAGAACCTGCCCGGTTTGATTGTCCGAGCGGCGGCTATGCTGGCAGGCGCCAAGACCGCTGCGGAGGTTCTGGAAGCTCGCGAAGCCGCAGGCCTTGCCTATGATGTCGCCAAACGGGCCGCACGCCTGAAAAGCGCAAAAGCCGCCCATGATGATCTTGTCGCTGCCGCCCACCGTGCGCAGGCCGATGCCCTGGAAATCGAGGCCGCCGCCAAACGGCGTCTCGCGGATGAATACGATGCCGCACAGGCGCGGGGTGATGTCAAACGCAACGGCGGGGATCGGAGCACTGTTGAAGACCGCAACACTGCCTCGGCCGCTGACCTCGGCCTGCGGCGCGACCAGATCCATGATGCGCGCCTGATCCGCGACGCAGAGGTCGTTGATCCCGGTATCGTGCGGCGCACGCTGGATGAACGCCTCGAACGTGGCGAGGAGCCGAACCGAGCGGCGCTGCGCAAGATGGTGGTCGATGCTGCCCTGCGGGGCATGCGCCCGCAGCGCAAACCCAGTCGGCGGAACCCGCTTTATGTCCCGCCGACGCCGCAACAGGTCGCCTGGCAGCATGTCACCGGCACGTTCCGCGCCTTTGCAGAATGGGCCACCGACGAGAACCTGGCGCTTGCGCGAACGGGTATGCGCGACGCTCGCGACAGCCAGTTTCATCATCTCGACGTCGCGGCCATCGCGGCGGGGTCGGAAGCTTTCACCAACATCAAGGAGTGGTTCGATGCTTGACAGCCAGTCAGCAGCCTTTGCCGAACGCGTCTGGGAGGTGGCCTCCCAGCTTGGCAACAATGCCCCGAAAATTGCCGACGACATCATGGGCGCGGCATTCCCTTTGACCTGTTCGCAGGCACGCGCGGAAGGCGCGATGCGTATGCTGCGGACCGGGATCATTTCTGAAGTGAAGCGGATCCTGCGTAACCGTCACGACGTGATGACCCAGACGGATTTCGCCGACCGGTGTGACGCCTTCGCGCCTCTCGTCCGCGACTTGCGATCGAAGTCCTACTTCGTCGAAAGCGCTGAGGAATACGTCGCGGTCCCGGACCTGATCGAAGACCCCGATTTGCTCAATGACGCGCGCCAATTCATGCGCCGCAAGGGTCGCGAATGCCTCGCCGAGGCCGACCGGCTCGACGCGCTTTACACCGCTGTAACCGGCAACGCCTGTGCCGCTGAAATGACCGGTGAGGTGCTGTCATGACCTGCGCGCTCCCCATCATCACCGCTGACCAGCGCCTTGCAGAGCACCGTGGCATCAAAGGCGTGATCTTCGGCCGATCGGGCATTGGCAAAACCAGCCTGCTCTGGACGCTGAACGCCTCAACCACGCTGTTTTTTGATCTCGAAGCTGGCGATCTGGCCATCGAAGGGCTGGCGATCGACGCCATCCGGCCGCGGACCTGGACGGAATGTCGGGATTTCGCGGTGTTCATCGGTGGCCCGAACCCGGCACTGCGCGATGATCAAGCCTATAGCCCCGCGCATTATGCGGCCGTCTGCAAGAAGTTTGGTGATCCTGAGGCCCTCGCCAAATACGACACGGTGTTTATCGACTCGATCACCGTGGCCGGGCGGCTGTGCTTTCAATGGTGCAAGGGCCAGCCCGAGGCGCACTCGGAAAAGACCGGCAAGCCCGATGTGCGCGGTGCCTACGGGCTTCATGGCCGCGAGATGATCGCCTGGCTGACCCATCTGCAGCACACGCGCGGCAAGAATGTCTGGTTCGTGGGTATCCTCGACGAGAAGCTCGATGACTTCAACCGCAAGGTCTTCGTGCCCCAGATTGATGGGTCTAAGACCGGGCTCGAGCTGCCGGGAATCGTCGATCAGGTCATCACCATGGCCGAGATCAAGGGCGAGGATGGCCAGCTTCAGCGCGGCTTTGTCTGCCAGACGCTGAACGGCTGGGGCTACCCGGCCAAGGACCGCTCTGGCCGCCTTGGCCTCCTCGAGGCCCCGCATCTGGGCCAGCTGATGGACAAGATCCGCGGCCCCCTCGTGCCCGCTGAGCGGCGCCTGACCTACCAGCCGCCACAGCTGCCCGCGCCATCCCCGGCGCAGGCCACCCCCACCGACACCCCATCCAGCTGAAAGGAGCCCAGCCATGTCTGGACATTGGAACGATTTCAACGACGTGCAGTCCAACATCAACCTGATCCCCAAGGGCACGATCGCCAAGGTGCGCCTGACCATCCGCCCGGGCGGGTTTGACGATCCGGCCCAGGGCTGGGCCGGCGGCTATGCCAAGCGCGGCGGCTCGGGTGCCGTCTATCTCGATGCAGAATTCACAGTGCTCGAAGGGCCCTACGCCAAGCGCAAGATCTGGTCGATGATCGGGCTCTACAGCCCCAATGGCCCGAACTGGACCAATATGGGGCGCAGCCTGATCCGGGGCATCCTTAATTCGTCTCGCGGGATTTCCGACAAGGACAACTCGCCCGAGGCCCAAGCGCGGCGCCGGATTGCCGGCTTCCATGAGCTTGATGGTCTGGAATTCGTTGCCCGCATTGATGTCGGCACTGACACCAATGGTGAGGAGAAGAACGAGATCAAAAGCGCACTGGCGCCAAACCATCGCGATTATGCGTCTGTGATGGGGCTTGGTGCGTCCACCATGCCGAGCGCACCCGCCGCGCCTTACTATCCCGCGCCCAGCACGCCGCCACAGGCAGCGCCGATGGGGCATGGTTATGGGACCGCGCCGCAAGCTCCGCAACAGCCCGCCCAAGCGCCGGCGCAGTCACCAGCGAGCCCCGGGTTCGCCGGGCGGCCCAGCTGGGCTGAGTGAGGGGATCGGCCCATGCGACTGCGTCCCCGCCAGAAACTCTTCGTCGAGCGCAGCTTGGCTGCGCTCGCCACTCGAGCCAACACGCTCGGCATCGCCCCGACCGGGGCGGGAAAGACGATCATGCTGTCTGCCGTCACCGGCGAAAGCATCGGCGACACCGACGCCAAGGCCTGCGTGCTGGCCCATCGTGATGAGCTGACAGCGCAGAACCGCGCAAAGTTCGGGCGGGTCAATCCGGGCCTGACCACCTCGGTGGTGGATGCCACGACCAAGTCCTGGGGCGGTCAGGTGACCTTCGCCATGGTCCCGACGCTGACGCGCGAACGCAATCTGGCGACCATGCCGAAGCTGGACCTGCTGGTCATCGACGAGGCCCATCACGCGGTCGCCGACAGCTACCGTCGTATCATCGATCATGTGCGCGATACCAACCCTGACGCGCGCATCTTCGGGGTCACGGCGACGCCGAACCGGGGTGACAAAAAGGGGCTGCGGGCGGTCTTCGACAATGTCGCCGATCAGGTCCGGCTTGGGGAATTGATCGCCTCGGGTCACCTGGTGCCGCCGCGTACCTTCGTCATCGACGTTGGCGTGCAGGACAAGCTCAAGGCCGTGCGCAAGACCGTGTCGGATTTCGACATGGCGGAAGTGGCCGAGATCATGGACCGCGCGCCGATCACCGAAGAGGTGATCCGCCACTGGCGGGAGAAAGCAAACGACCGGCCCACGGTCGTCTTCTGCTCGACAGTGGCGCATGCGGTGCATGTGGCCGAAGCCTTCAACGCGGCCGGCATCCCGACGGGGTTGATCCATGGCGATCTGCCCAGCGAGGAACGGCGCAACATTCTGGCGGCCTTCGCCCGCGGTGAGATACGCGTCATCACCAACGTGGCTGTGCTCACTGAGGGCTGGGACCACCCGCTCACCTCCTGCGTCGTGCTGCTACGCCCCAGCTCCTACAAATCGACCATGATCCAGATGGTGGGCCGGGGGCTGCGAACCGTCGATCCGGCGGAGCACCCTGGTGTCGTCAAGACCGACTGTATCGTGCTGGATTTCGGGACCTCGAGCCTGACCCATGGCACGCTGGAGCAGGACGTCGATCTTGAGGGCAAGACGGCGACCGGCGAGGCCCCGACGAAGACCTGCCCGTCCTGCAAAGCTGACATCCCCCTGGCTTGCCGCGAGTGCCCGATCTGCGGGGAACTTGTGGCAGACGATGAGGACGACCCCAAGAGCCAGGAGGCACCGGACGGTGAACTGTCCGGTTTCGTGATGACGGAAATCGATCTGCTGAAGCGCTCGAGTTTCGAATGGGTCGATCTCTTTGGCTCAGAGGACGCGCTGATGGCCACGGGCTTCACGGCCTGGGGCGGCATCTTCTGGTACGAGGGCCAGTGGTACGCTGTCGGCGGCCGCAAAGGGGCCGAAACACGGCTGCTGGGCATCGGCGAGCGATCCGTGTGTCTCGCCCAGGCGGATGACTGGCTCAATGAGCTTGAAACCGACGAGAGCGCCTTCAAGACCCGCGGCTGGCTGGGCCAGCCCGCCACCCAGAAGCAGCTGCAATATCTCTCGGCGGCCGCGCGCGGCGACTTTGGCCTGACCCGCTACAAGGCCTCGGCCCTGATGACCTTTGGGTTCAACAAGCGCGAGATCCGGCAGCTGATCCTGCAGGCGGCCCCGACCGCGCGGGAGGCTGCATGAGCCATGTCGCGCAAATGCAATCCACGCCCGCAGAGGCTGCGGATCGCCCGGGCTTTGATTGCCTCTGGCATCCGAGAGGTCAGCTCTGCGCCGCCTGCACATCGCGCACGCGCGGCTTCGGCTGGTTCGATCCGAACAAGCCCCGCGGCAAACGCGCATACCGCTGGTTCTGCTCGATGCAGTGCCAGTCGGCCTTCACCCGCAAAGCGAAAAGAGGACTGAGCATGGTGGATTTCACCGAAGAGGAAACCCAGGCGCTGCCCGCCGTGATGCGCGCGCTTGCGCCCGAGATGGAGCGGATCGGCTGGGATAGGACGCTGGGCCAGCTGACCAGAGACGACATGCACCGGCTGATCGTCGTCACGGTAGAGGCCTTCCGTGCAGAGATGTTCCAGATCGCCAGCCAGTCGGAGGTGCCCTTCTGATGCTGGATTACAACCACACGCCCAGCTTCGCCGACCAGGTCAACGAGAAGGTCGACGCCGCCATCACCGCTGAAAACGCCACCCGCGCGCCCCGTGACTATCTTGGCGGTTCGCGTCTGGGGCACGCCTGCGAACGCGCCCTGCAGTTCGAGTTCACGGCGACGCCAAAGGACGAGGGGCAGGACTTCTCTGGCCAGTCGCTGCGCATCTTCGCCATCGGCCATGCGCTCGAGGATCTGGCCGTTGCCTGGCTCAGACAGGCAGGCTTTGACCTCTATACGCGCAAAGGCAACCGGCCCGATGGCGGACAGTTCGGCTTCTCCGTCGCCGGTGGGCGCATCCGCGGACATGTCGATGGCATCATCGCCGCCGGGCCCGAGGGCTTTGGTCTGGCCGCTCCCGCGCTCTGGGAATGCAAGACGATGAATGCCAAGAACTGGCGTGCTTGCGTCAAGGACGGCGTGGCGAAATCAAAGCCCGTCTATGCCGCCCAGATCGCCGTCTATCAGGCCTATATGGAAGCGCTGGTGCCGGGGATTTCCGCCAACCCGGCGCTCTTCACCGCGATCAACAAGGACACGGCTGAGCTTTACCACGAGCAGGTGCCGTTCGACGCCGAGCTGGCGCAGCGCATGTCCGATCGCGGTGTGCGCATCCTGCGCGCCACGGATGCGGGCGAGCTGCTGCCCCGCGTCGCCGCCAATCGCGACTTCTTCGAATGCCGGTTCTGCCCCTGGGCCGAGCGCTGTTGGGGAGTGAGCGGCGTCTCTGGAAACGCTCCAGTGGAGCGTTTCAGCCGCGAACGGGCGGAGCCCTCGACATGAGTGATGCCCTGAAAGACCCGCCCGACATAGATGACTACAGAGAGGAGGCCGAAATGGCTCATGACGATGATCGCAAGGGCGATGATCACAAGACGGGAACTGCTTCCACGCCGGATGCGCCCAAAGAAAACCTCGTTCATTTCAACCCCTGGCGCGACTTCAATGATGCTGCCCCCATGGTGGATGTTTTCGGTGATGAGCCGGATCCGGAACAGATCGCTCAGTTCATGGAGGTGGTGTTCGGTTATTGCGACGGGCTAATCCCGGTCCGCAGCTTCATCGACAAGGGTCAAGGCATCGATGGCCGGCCCCATAACATCTGGCTTGAGGCGAGCGAAAACACCACCGACAAGATGACGACCTTTGCCAACTGGGCCGCGCGTGAGGGGGCGGCGGTCTACGTCATCCCTGGCACTGTTGCGGCGAGCGGCCAGGCCAAGGCGGCTGACATCCTGCAGATGCAGACCGTGGTCGTAGATATCGACACAGGTGACATCGCCGCCAAGCGCTCCCACCTCGAGCGCCATCTCGGCTCGCCCACAATGGTTGTGGAAAGCGGTGGCATCACGGCTGAGGGACAGCGCAAGGCCCATGTCTGGTGGAAACTCACCGAACCTGCCGAGGGCAGCGACCTTGCGCGGGTGACGCGCCTGCGCGGTGATATCGCGGCCAAGGTCGGCGGCGACATGCACTTTCGCTCGGCTCATCAGCCGATCCGGGTGGCAGGCTCGGTCTATTACAAGAACAGCCTGAAGACCCAGGTCCAGATCGTCGAACTGAACTCCGCACGTGAACGCGATCTGGCCGAGTTCATCGAGGCCGTAGCCGACATGCCGCCCGCGCCGGGCGTCAATCTCGCCCCGGATTTCACCGCGCACGACAAGCCGCGCGTGGACGAGGTGCTGGTCACGCCGGTGCGCGAAGGCGGTCAGGATGATTGGTCACGATTTGAGGGCGCCTCTGCCGCGATCGGCTATTTTATCCGCATGGTCCATGAGGGACGGCTGTCGAAGGACGAGGGTTGGGAAGCCATCTGCGGCTACAACGCCGCCATGCTGCGGCCCCAGTGGCCTGTGGAACGGCTCAAGCGTGAGTCCGAACGGCTCTGGGCCATCCATGTCGAAAAGCATGGCCCGCCCATCATCCGGCTCGACAGCGCGGCACCCGCTCCAGACGAAATACCCACCTTCACCCTTGGCGCGCTCTTGGATGACACGAGCCCCATGCCGGCCGATATCATCGCGCCGCGCGTGCTGACGCCTGGCGGGCTGCTGGTTCTGGGTGGCGCACCCAAGGTCGGCAAGAGCGACCTGCTGATCTCTTGGCTCGTGCACATGGCCGCCGGCCAGCCTTTCCTCGGCTTCACGCCGCCGCGTGCGCTGCGGATCTTCTACCTGCAGGCGGAAATCCAGTATCACTATCTGCGCGAGCGCATGCAGCAGATCACCCTGCCGCCAAGCATCATGGCCGGTGCCCGCGACAATCTGGTGGCCACGCCGAAGCTGAAGATGCTGCTCGACACCGAGGGCAGTGTCCATGTCGCCGAGGCGATCCGGCGCGCCTTTCCGGCCGAGCCCGTGGACATCATCTGCATCGACCCGATCCGCAACCTCTTCGATGGCGGGCCCGACGGTGGCGGCGAGAACGACAATGCCGCGATGATGTTCTTCCTCAAGGACCGGGTCGAGGTGCTCCGCGATCACATCAATCCCGATTGCGGCGTGATCCTGGTCCACCACACCAAGAAACTCAGCAAACAACAGGTCAAGGACGACCCGTTTCTGGCCCTCTCTGGGGCCAGCGCGCTGCGGGGCTTCTATACCTCGGGTCTGATCCTGCATCGGCCCGACGAGGAAAGCCCACAGCGCAAGCTGGAAATCGAGCTGCGCAACGGGCCGGCGCTCGCGGCGAAGATCATCGACAAGGTCAAGGGCGAGTGGGTCGAGATCAACCCGATGAACGAGCGGCTTGTCCGTCAGGAGGTCGGGGCGAAGCACGATGCCGAGCGGGATCGGAAACGCGATGTCATCCTGACGCTGCTCTTCGATGAAGCCGCTGAGGGGCGGCTTTACACATCGACGCAATTCGGTGCGGCTTTCGAGAACCAGCATGGCCTAGGAAGTCAGTACACAATCCGGGAGCGCCTCAATGTCCTGGCAACCAAAGGGTTGGTGAAGTTCTGCCGGGAGATGGCTGAGCACGGCTATGCCGCGACCCGATCGCACTTCGGCTATCTGGTCGTTGAGGGCATGCGGTTTGGACGCGATCCAGTGATCGACGCCGAGACCGGCGAGGTCTTGGACGAGGGGCAAGTGGTCCTGCCGACCCACTTCAAATGTCCCCATTCGGGCCGTGCCAGGGAAGTCGAGAACCCCGCTGTCTGGGTCTATCCGGAGGGGGGCGAGGCATGACTTTGTCATATGACGAAGGCCTTTGTCATCCTCATGCCTTCGTCATGAATCCAGTAAAATCAATGGCTTGCCGATGACGATGACAAAGGCCTCTGTCATGCACCTTTGTCATCCAAAATGGGAGAAATGAAAATGAAATCATATACTTGTGGGCGTGGCATGAGGAAGAGTGGAAACCCCTATACTTCGTATTAGGGGGCACCCCTCTGGGAGTGCCCCCTAAACGATACGAAGTCCCTGCCTCGCGCTTCAGACAGATCGTCCCGTTTCAATCCGACGACGGCGGCCGGTACCGCCAAGCATCAACCGCCGTCGTCTTCCACCTCGAGCAGCCAACCAGAAAAGGAGACCACCCATGGCTGACCTGACTCTCGCCAGCGCTAATGCCGGCGCAACCCTGAAAATGCCGCCGCCCGAGCGCGGCCGGACAATCCTTGCCCTCGACCTTGGCACCACCACCGGCTGGGCTCTGCGCGGCTTCGGCGGCCTGATCACCAGTGGCACCGTCAGCTTTAAGCCCGGACGCTACGATGGCGGCGGTATGCGTTACCTGCGCTTTACCAACTGGCTGACCGAGATCGATCGCCTGTCCGGACCGATCGAAGCCATTTATTTCGAGGAGGTCCGTCGGCACGCAGGCACGGACGCGAGCCACGTTTACGGCGGTCTGATGGCCACGCTGACAGCTTGGGCAGAGCTGCGGGGCGTGCCTTACCAGGGCGTCCCGGTGGGGACTATCAAGCGCCACGCCACCGGCAAAGGTAACGCGCCCAAGCAGGCCATGATCGATGCCGCTCGCAAGCACGGTTTCAGCCCCGCCGATGACAACGAAGCCGATGCCATCGCGATCCTGCTCTGGGCGATTGAGACGCAGGGAGGGCTAGCCTGATGGGCATGCGGTTTACTCCCAAGGGTTACGGCGGCAATCGCCGTGACCCTGAACAGGTCAAGCGCGATGGTTGGCATGAGCAGCACATGCTGGCTGTCTCGCTCGATGATCCGCGCCTGACCTGGCCAGAACGCGAACTGGTTCGCCAACTGGGCGAGAAACTTTATGGCAAGCTGCCAACTGTCAGGGAGGTGCGCTATGGCCGATGACTGGACACGCGCCATGGTGGCCGATCGGCTGGAGCTCGCGGCCGATGTGATGTGGTCCATGCCGCCGGTCCGTCCGCAGGGTTATGTCAGCGCCTGGCCGGAATACATCTCGACCTTCGCCGATCAGGTGGGCCAGGAGCCCCGGATGAAAAAGCCGCTGCCATCACCGCGGATGATCACGCAGGCCGATGAGGCGATGCTGTGGCTGCGGTGGGTGGACAAGGACATCGGCCAGATCCTCTGGGCGCGGGCCAATCGCAAGCCATGGAAGCGGATCACCTGGCACCACGGTATCAGCCGAGCCACGGCACACCGGCGGTTCGAGTATGGGCTGGCTGTGATCGTCTGGAAGCTCAACGGCAGAACCGTGCCGCGCAAGCGGTCGATGGAGTTCGTGATCCGGCAGACGGTGTGACCCTCGGGGCGGTCGCGTTGTGGCCGCCCTGTCAACCCGGTTCGTGCAAGTGAGACATTTTTCGGTGAGACACCGGAAAGCAAGACGGATTTCTTCCAGGAGGTTATACCAACGATAAGATGACCGTCGTGTGTCTGAGAGAGCCGTGTCGGTTTGAACGGGTTTTCGGGTGTAACTGGTGAGCGGTTGTCCGAAAAAACTGTCTCCGCCCAGCGGGTTGCAGTGCCTAACCCTTTGATTTTACGGGTCCCTTCTGTTCAAAACCGTATTCGGGGGGGCGAGGCGCGAGGGTTTCCCAGTGACACCCCTGAAAATACCCGTTTCGTTTCGGTTTGCCGCGAACCCTAAGAAAACAAAGGCCTGACGGCCTGACACAACCCGCCTGAACCGAAACGGGGGTCTGACCCCATTTCGTTTCGCGGGCCAGACCCGTTTCGTTTCGCGGACGTATCGTTCGCTTGTCACACATCCCAAGGAAACACCGATGGACGTTTTGGACCTGCCGCTTGCGCAGATCATTCCCTATGCGCGCAACCCACGGCGCAACGAACAGGCCATCGCCACGGTCGCAGCGTCGATCCAGGAGTTTGGCTGGCGCCAGCCCATCGTTGTCGATGAGGCAATGGTCGTTCTGGCTGGGCACACGCGGCTGGAAGCGGCGCGCAAGCTCGGTTTTAAATCCGCACCGGTGCATGTGGCCAAGGGGCTGACCGAGGCCCAAGCCCGCGCCTTCCGGATCATGGATAACCGCTCCAGCGAGAATGCCGAGTGGGACAAGGATCTGCTGAACCTTGAGCTGGCCGACTTGCTGGAGGCTGATTTCGATCTTGGCCTGACGGGCTTCACGGATGATGAATTGAACGGGCTGATGAACAGCCTCGATGCGGGCACTGGCCCGCAAGAGGGTGAAGACGACATTCCGGACACGCCGGAAGACCCGATCAGCCGACCTGGCGATCTCTGGATCCTCGGCAATCACCGGCTGCTCTGCGGCGACAGCACGGTTTCTACCGACGTGCAGAAGGTGCTGGGTGATGTGAAGGCAGACCTCTGCTTTTGCGATCCGCCCTACAACGTGGACTACGCCGGCGGCGTCGGCGCGGAGAAGGCTGGCAAGGGGCGGCGGATCAAGAATGACGCCTTGGGCGATGGCTTCGGCCAATTCCTTTACGACGCCTGCGTGCTGATCAACGCGCATACCGACGGTGCGGTCTACATCTGCATGTCGTCCAGCGAGTTGCAGACGCTGCAGGCAGCATTCAAGTCGGCAGGCGGCCATTGGTCGACCTTCATCATCTGGGCGAAGGACCGGTTCACGCTGGGCCGTGCTGATTACCAGCGCCAGTACGAGCCGATCCTCTATGGCTGGCCTGACGGCGTAAAGCGCCACTGGTGTGGCGATCGGGACCAGGGCGATGTGTGGAACATCCAGCGGCCATCAAAGAATGACCTGCACCCCACCATGAAGCCGGTGGCGCTGGTCGAACGCGCTATCCGGAACTCGAGCCGAAAAGGCGACCTGGTGTTCGACCCGTTTGGCGGCAGCGGCACGACGCTGATCGCTGCTGAAAAGACGGGGCGCCACGCATCGCTGATCGAACTCGATCCAAAATACGTCGATGTCATCATCCGCCGTTGGCAAGAGTTCACTGGTCGAGAGGCGCAGTTGTCGCAGACGGGACAGACCTTCGGTGACGTCGAACGGAGCCGGGAGGCGGAACATGCAGCAATCGCTGTTTGAACATCTGGGATTTGATTTGCCCGACAGCGAGTTTGACAGGCCAGACGTCGAATGCAGTGATGATCTGGAAGTGGGCAAGGCTGCCGAGCACTTGGTGTGTGCCGACCTCATCCTGAGCGGCTATCGCGCGTTTCTAAGCGATCAAGGCCTGCCGTACGATATCTTGGTGGATGTCGATGGGTCGCTTCTTCGCGTTCAGGTCAAATCAACCCGGAAGCCGAAAAACCATGATCCTAAGACAAGGGTCACGCCCGGGTATTTGTTCCAACTTCGACGCGCCGGTAAAGGTGGGCGGCGTCGGTATCCAGATAATGCGTTCGACCTTTACGCCCTCGTCGCGCTCGATAGACAGGCAATCGCCTATCTACCGGCCATTGATTGCTCCAATCAAACCATTGCCCTGCGCGTTCCAGGTGAACGTTACCTCCAAAATGGCAGCATGAATCGGGAGTTTCAGGAAGCGAGTTTTCGCCATGCCCTGAACCGCTTGGGGTTTGAGGCATGAAACAGTCGCGCCTCATGTCTCTGGTTGAGGCCATCACCAACGTGATCGTCGGCTATGGCGTCGCGGTTGTGACGCAGATCCTGATCTTTCCGATCTTTGGGCTGCACACGACGCTCGCGCAAAATCTGCAAATGGGCTTGCTGTTCACCGGCGTCAGCATAATCCGCTCGTTCCTGCTGCGGCGGCTCTTCGAGGCTATTCGGGTGGCAAAACCCGAGGGCTAGATCAGACCTAGGCCTTTCAGGCAGCTGGCTGTGTCCATCAGCTGATGGGTCGGCACTTCGATTTTGATGGTGAAGCTGTCGGCTGAGGTTTGGGCGTAAACGCCGCCATCGTCCATCAATGCCATTTCGATCTCCTCAAGGACGACGGCGATGCGGCTGCGGTCAAAATGCTCGGGCAGGTTTCGGATGGGGAGGCGAATGCTGGTGCTTTCCATGGGGTTTACTCCGCGTGCTCGCCTTCCTTGAAGGCGCTGTCTGTGATGCGCTTCAGGAGCTCGGCGTAGTAGTCGAGGTTGCCGACATGCCCCCAATGAACCTCGTCGGGATGGGTGTCGAAGTGCTCTGCGCTCAGCGCCTGCAGCCGCGCGAGCATCGTGTCGATCGCGGCCTTCTTGGCGATGAACGCGTCTTTGGCTGTTGGTCGGTGGCTCATCTCGAGGCGTCCTGAGTTGTGTTTTCTGCTGTCGTGACCTTCGCTCTGGTGGCCAAGCTTATCCAGTGAATTCGACGCAAATCCATACGGTTAATAGAACTCTCGAGGTCTGCGAATGTCGACAGCTACACAGCCCATCGGCGTGATCGCGCGGCTTTTGGATCTTTCGGAACGGCGGGTCCAGCAGCTGAGCCGCGAGGGCGTGATCCCCAAGGCCGAGCGCGGCCAGTATGATCTGATCGGCTCCGTGCGTGGCTATGTCCGCTATCTGCGCGATCAGGCGCTGAAGGCGCAGGCGGGCGCTCCTGACTATGCGGCTGAACGTGCGCGGTTCATCCGAGCGCGGGCGGACCTTGCCGAGATGGAAGCCGAAGAAAAGCGCCGGTCGCTGATCGCGGCCGAACAGATCGAGGCCGCCTGGATCGCCGTGCTGGCGCTGTTGCGCACCCGCCTTCTGGCGTTGCCCGACCGGTTGGCGCCGCAGGCCTTTGAACAATCAACCGTCGGAGACACCCGGAACCTGATCCGCGCCGCCATCCGCGAGGTGCTCGATGATCTCGCGCAGCCAGACATTGAACTCGAAGCTGAAATTGACCTTGCAGGGGTCGCCGATCCTGAAGTGGACGGTGGCGAAGGCACTGGCAGTTCTGAAGCCGCCGCCGGATCTGACGATCAGCGATTGGGCCGATCAGAACCGACGGCTGAGCTCTGAGGCCAGCGCCGAGCCGGGACAGTGGCGTACGAGCCGCGCCGAATACCAGCGTGGGATCATGGATGCGATCTCGGATGCAGCGACTGAAACTGTCGTGATCATGTCATCGGCTCAGTGCGGAAAAACCGAGTTGCAGTTATGTACGGTGGGCTATCACATCGATCAGGATCCCGCCCCGATCATGGTGGTGATGCCGACCGAGCGTGATGCCGAAACCTGGTCAAAGGACCGCTTCTCGCCGATGGCGCGCGACACCCCCTGCCTGCAGGGCAAGATCGCCGATCCGCGTTCGCGAGACGGCAACAACAAGATCCTGCACAAGCGGTTCCCGGGCGGGCATTTGACCATTGTGGGTGCCAACGCACCCTCGGGGCTGGCGAGCCGACCGATCCGATTGCTGCTCTGCGATGAGGTCGACCGCTATCCTTTCAGCGCTGGTGCCGAGGGCGACCCGGTCAACCTCGCGAAGAAGCGGACGGTGACGTTCTGGAACCGCAAGATCGTGCTGGTCTCGACGCCGACAAACAAGGGCGCGAGCCGGATCGAGGCGGCATTCGAGGAAAGCGACCAGCGCCGGTTCTGGGTGCCGTGCCCCAAATGTGGGCATGAACAAATTCTGACCTGGGGGCAGGTCAAATGGGACAAGGATGAGAAGGGCGGTTATCGTCCAGAAACCGCGCTCTACCACTGCGCCGAGTGCGACGCGCCCTGGAAGGATGAGACCCGCTGGTCTGCAATCTCGAAGGGCCGCTGGATCGCGGACGCGCCGTTCAACGGAACTGCGGGCTTTCATCTGAACGAGATCTATTCGCCCTGGGTGCGGCTCGAGGCCATGGCCAAGGCGTTCCTCTCGGCGCGCGCCGGCGGGGACGAGACGATGAAGACCTTCGTCAACACCTCGCTTGGTGAAACCTGGATGGAAAGCGGCGAGGCCCCAGACTGGCAGCGGCTGCAGGGGCTGAAGGAAGATTGGCGCTCGGGCACGGTGCCGTCGGGCGGGTTGTTCCTGACTGCCGGGGCTGATGTGCAGAAAGACCGGATCGAGGTTGATGTCTGGGCTTGGGGCAAGGGCCTGCAAAGCTGGCTCATTGATCACATCGTCATCGAAGGCGGTCCGGGCGATCAGGCGTGCTGGCAAAAACTCAGCGACCTCTTGGGGCGGAGTTGGCTTCATGACAGCGGCGCGGTGATGACGCTGACAAAGCTCGCCATTGATACGGGCTATGAGACGGCGGCTGTCTACGCTTGGGCGCGACAGATGGGGTTCGGACAGGTGGCCCCGATCAAGGGCCTTGAGGGCTTCAATCGGGCAAGCCCTGTAACGGGGCCGACCTATGTCGACGCCACCATAGGCGGCAAACGCCTGCGCCGCGGCGCCCGGCTTTGGACCATCGCCACCTCGACCTTCAAGGCCGAGACCTATCGTTTCCTGCGGCTTGATCCGCCGGAAATCACCAGTCCGGCGGATGGGGAGCGGTTTCCTCCCGGCTTCCTCCATCTGCCGGGTTGGGTCGATGCTGAATGGCTAAAGCAGCTGACGGCCGAGCAACTGGTCACGGTCAAGAACAAGCGCGGCTTCGCGAAACTCGAATGGCAAAAGCTGAGGGAACGCAACGAGGCACTCGACTGCCGTGTCTATGCTCGCGCGGCCGCTTGGATTCTCGGCGCAGACCGCTGGTCAGACGCGAGGTGGGAAGAACTCGCGGCGCAGTTTGCGGTCGCGGATGGCAGGGGCACGGCCTCTGCCACAGGCCCGCAATCTGTACGCAAGGCACAGGTGCGCCGCGTTGCGCGGTCAACATACATGGGATGAGTTTGGGCATGGCGGATTTGGCGACACTGAAACTTCGCCGGGAGGCGCTGATGTCGCAACGCTCCTCTGGGGTGGCCCGCGTCAGCTACGACGGCAAAACGGTGGACTATCGCAGCGTCGCCGAGATCGACCGGGCCATTGAGGCCCTGGACCGCGAAATCGCCGCAGCCGAGGGCCGCCGCATGGTGCGCCACGTGCGCGTGATGGCGACCAAGGGCCTCTGACCAAAATGGCATTGTTCGACATGTTCCGCCGCCCCAAGCCGGGTGGCCCTGAAGCCATGCGTGCGCGTCTCGAAGGGGCGATGGCCAAGCGGCGTCTGCGGGGCTGGAACCCGCCCTTGGAAAACATCAACGCGCTGGTCGCCTCGGGTGGCCCACGGCTGCTGGCCCGCTCGCGCGAGTTGGTGGTGACGAATGGCTATGCCGCCAATGCCTGCGAGGCCTTTGCGGCGAACCTTGTGGGTGATGGGATCAAACCGTCCTCGCTCATCACCGATACGGCGCTACGCGATCAGGTCCAGAAGCTCTGGCTTGCATGGACCGATGAAGCGGACGCCGATGGTCTTACCGATTTCTACGGTCTGCAGGCCATGGTCGCGCGGGAGATGTTTGTCGCGGGCGAGTGTTTCGTGCGCTTGCGCCCGCGTCGTGGTGAGGACGGGCTTCTGGTGCCTCTGCAGTTGCAGCTTTTGCAATCGGAGATGTTGCCCTTTGAGAAAACCGAGACGGACCCGAACGGCAACCGCATCCGCTGCGGGATCGAATTCGACCTGATCGGGCGGCGGGTGGCTTATCACTTCCGCCGCCGCCATCCGGGCGACAGCACGGATCAGCGCGTCGCGGTGCCAGACACCGTCCGCGTGCCTGCCGAGGAGGTGCTGCACATCTATCGCCCCATTGATGCGGGCCAGATCCGAGGCCTGCCGCATGTGGCGCCTGCCATGGTGCGGCTGTTCCTGCTCGATCAGTACGACGATGCGGAACTCGACCGCAAAAAGACCGCGGCGATGTTCGCGGGCTTCATCACCAAGACCGCGCCCGAAGACCCGATGATGGGAGAGGGGGAGGCAGACCTTGATGGTGCCGCGATCGCCAGCCTCGAGCCTGGCACCATGCAAGTGCTGCTGCCGGGGGAGGATGTGAAGTTCTCAAGCCCCGCCGATGTCGGTGGTGGCTACGAGGCCTTCCAATACCGCACGCTGCTAGCGGTCTCCGCCTCGCTTGGGCTGCCGTATCATCTGGTCACCGGGGATGTGCGCCAGGCGAACTATTCCAGCCTCCGCGCCGAACTGGTCGAGTTCCGGCGCCGCATCGGCCAGTTGCAGCACGGTGTCATGGCACATCAGCTCTGCCGCCCCATCTGGCGGCGCTGGCTGGAAACGGCCGTACTGTCCGGCGCTCTGGAGGCAGATCCCGTCATCTCCCGCCCGGTGCAATGGATACCGCCGCGGTGGGACTGGGTCGATCCGCTCAAAGACATCCAAGCGCAGGTACTTGCGATGGAGGCTGGGCTGACGTCTCGGCGCAAGGTCGTTGAGGCCACGGGCTATGACATCGAAGAGGTCGACCGCGAGAATGCCTCTGACGCGAAACGCGCCGCCGATCTTGGCCTGACCTATCGCGCGAGCCCCGGCGAAACGCAGGGCGCGCGCGCCACACCAACTGGGATCCCTGACCCAGATACCCCCAACGAGGACGGCAGCGGGTCGTCCACGACACCGCAGCAGGAGTAACCCCATGAAATCCTGGTACACGATCCGTGCCCGTGCGTCGGGCACGGAAGTGCTGATCTATGACGAAATCGGCGCCTATGGTGTCAGCGCCAAGGGGTTCCTCGCGGAACTCGGCGCGCTGCCCGACGATGCGGCGATTGATCTGCGCCTCAACAGCCCCGGCGGCTCGGTCTTTGATGCAGTCGCCATTTACAACGCGCTGCAGCGGCATGCGGGCACGATCACCGTCTGGATTGATGGTATCGCGGCCTCGGCGGCGAGCTACATCGCCATGGCAGGCGAAGAGATTGTCATGCCCGAGAACGCTTTCCTTATGATCCATGACCCTTCAGGACTCGTCATGGGCACGGCTGAGGACATGCGCGCCACGGCCGCGGCGCTGGACAAGGTAAAGGGCAGCCTTATCCAGGGCTATGCCGCCAAATCCGGCAAGCCCGATGACGAAATCGCCACCCTGATGGCGGCCGAGACCTGGCTTGATGCCAAGGACGCACTGGATCTCGGGCTTATCGACCGCATTGCCGAGCCCGTGAAACTCGCCGCCTCCTTCGATGTGGCGCGTTTCCGCAATGCACCGCCGGAAGTGGTGGAGGCGATCGAAACCGTTGGGGCATCCAACGGTTCTGACACGGACGGCGCATCGGAGGCAGACGCGGCTGGAGCCGACGATCCCGAAGGGGATGTTGGACACGACAACATCCCTCCGGACGAAATCACGCCGCCGGAGAACCGGGACGTGGGTGTTTCCGACGGGAACACCCGCCCATCCAGCCCGTCCGAGAGCAGTGTTGCAGTCGCCAACACTGCTCCGGAGGCCAGCGCCATTCGCGCGGAGGCCATCGCCCATGCGCGGGCCGTGATCGATCTCTGCCGCCTGGCCGGTCAGCCGCAGATGGCAGGGCGCTTTCTGGAAGAGGACGCGAGCCTCGATGAGGTCCGCAACCGTCTTCTCGGCGCCAAGGCAGAGAACACCCCCAACATCACCGCTGCCCACGCTCAACCCGGGCGCGCGGCCACCACCCAATCCTGGGGCGATGTGATCGCCCGCACTTTCAAGACGAAAGGCTAACGCATCATGACCACGCTCTCTGAAGGCAAACACGCGGGCGGCTTCCTCGTCTGGGAAGTGCTCCGCGATTACACCCGAGAAACCGTCACCATCGCCTCGGGCGCCGGAAAGCTCGCGCCTGGCACAGTGCTCGGCAAGATCACCACCGGCGGCAAGTACACCGGGCTCGCACCGGCTGCGACGAACGGCAGTCAGAATGCTGCTGGCATTCTCTGGGCCGGTGTCGATGCCTCGGCGGCCGATGCGCCTGGCGTCGTCGTCCTGCGCGGCCCCACGCTTGTGAACCAGCATGAGCTCGTCTGGCCTGACGGTGCGACCGAGGCCCAGATCACCGCCGCCACCACGGCTTTGGCCGCACTTGGCATCATCTTGCGCTGAGCCTGAGAGAGAAAGGACATCCCCATGGCAACCATGGACATCTTTGAGGGCGACGCCTTCAGCATTATCGAGCTCACCCGGGCTCTGGAAAACATCCCCTTCAAGCCGGCGATCCTGTCGGGCTCCGGCCTGTTCGGGGCGCGCGGCGTGCGCCAGCGCACAGTGATGATCGAAAGCCGCGATGGCACGCTGTCGCTGATCCCGTTCTCGGAAAGGGGCTCTGCCTATGAACAGCAGATCCCCGAACGTCGCGACATGCGCGCCTTTGTCTGCCGCCAGTTCAAGAAGCAGGACGTGCTTTGGGCCGCCGAGATCCAGGGGATCCGCGACTTCGGCTCGGAAACCGCCACCCAGCAGGTCCAGACCGAAGTAGCCCGCAAGATGGGACGGCTGCGCAACGACGCGGAGGCCACCTTCGAGTTCCACCTCTTCAATGGAATTCAAGGCGTGGTGAAGGACCCGAAGGATGGCGCGACGGTGATCAACTACTACACCGAGTTTGGCATCACACCGGCGGCTGAGGTCGATTTTGATCTCGACAACCAATCGCCAGCTTCTGGCGCGCTCAGGAAACGCTGCCAGGCGCTGATCGAAAGCGTCGAGGATAGCCTTGGCGGCCTCGCTGCCGGTCAGGTGCAGCTGCGCGCCGAATGCGGCTCGGCCTTCTTTGCCGATCTCGTGGCCCATAAGGAGGTGCGCGAGACCTATCTCAACACGGCAGCCGCGGCCGATCTGCGGGGCAGGGTAGGGGAGGAGGTCAGCTTCGGCGGCATCACCTTCCGCCGCTACCGGGGCGGGCTTGGCTTTGGCGTGCCGACCGACAAGGCGTATTTCTACCCGGAAGGAGTCGAGGGCCTCTTCGAGATCTACTACGCCCCGGCCGACACGTTCGAGACGGTCAACACGCTGGGCCTTCCGCTCTATGCGCGGATGATCCCCGATCGCGACCGCGACGAATGGGTGCGGCTCGAGATCGAGAGCAACCCGCTGCCGATCTGCACCCGGCCGCAGGTTTTGCGCTCGGCCAAGCGGACGTGATGACCGCCTTTGCAGACGCGCTTGGGGTTCTTTTCCTCGATGCCAATCTCTCGGTCGAGATCTGGCATCGGGACAACGAGGGGCAATTCACCCGTGCCCGCGGCATTCTGCGCCGGCCCGACGAGCTTACGGAGTTTGGCTCGGCGCGGCTCCTGTCGGACACCACCCGGATCGATGTGCGGGTGGCTGATATCCCGGCCCCTCGGCCGCAAGAACAGATTCTGATCGGCGAAGAAACCTTCCTGATCCAGGGTGAGCCGCGTCGGGACCGCGAGCGGCTTGTCTGGACGATTGAGCTGGCCCCCGCGTGAAACTTAGCATCGACATCAGCCCGGATCTGGTCGCGGTCATGGCCGCGGAGGTCAAAGCTGGCGAAAAGGCTGTCAGCGCTGCCATGCGGGAAGCGGGAACCGGTCTCAAGACCGCCTGGCGAGGGCAGATCACCCAAGCGGGACTTGGGCGGCGGCTGGCAAACTCGATCCGGAGCCAGACCTATCCGAGGTCAGGGGAGAGCCTGAACGCTGCGGCACTCGTCTGGTCGAAGGCGCCGGTTATCGTCGGCGCTCATGACACAGGCCCGCTCATCCGCTCGCGGGACGGGTTCTGGCTTGCCATCCCAACGCCGGCGGCCGGTAAGGGCACGCGCGGCAAGGCGCTCACGCCCGGCGAATGGGAAAGGCGGCGCGGTCTGCGCCTGCGGTTTGTCTATCGGCGAAACGGTCCAAGCTTGCTGGTGGCTGATGGACGGCTGAACAGCCGGGGCTTAGGCGTGGCCTCGCGGTCCAAGACGGGCCGTGGAAAAGCGACGGTGCCGATTTTTCTGCTGGTGCCGCAGGTGAAGCTCGCGAAACGGCTGGATCTTGCGCGGGATGCAGAACGCGCGCAGGCGGCGGTGCCGGGGCTGATCGTGGCGAACTGGGTGGAGGGGCGGTTTGGGTGAGAGGGCGACCGAAGCAGACTGTTGTGAAGCTCGCTAATGGTGCCGGCACCAGGGATCGAACCCGGGACCTGATGATTACAAATCAACTGCTCTACCATCTGAGCTATACCGGCGCCTTCCGCGATACTTATTTGCAATCAAAAGGAAAGTGAAGTGGCGGAAGCGGTGGGATTCGAACCCACGGTAGGCTTTCACCTACGCTGGTTTTCAAGACCAGAGCCTTAAGCCACTCGGCCACACTTCCTTTGGTGCCCCCTGCCGGACTTGAACCGGCACGCTCGAAGGCAAAAGATTTTAAGTCTCCAGTGTCTACCATTCCACCAAGGGGGCTTTGGTAGGCCTGGCAGGATTCGAACCTGCGACCAAGGCGTTATGAGCGCCCTGCTCTAACCGCTGAGCTACAGGCCCGCCAGTGGGCTTCATGACGGAATTGAAAGAAGAAAACAACTGCATGCTCAGTTCTCGCGAAACCATCCTTGCCTCTTTGCATGGCAAGCTTCAGGTGCTGGATGCCTTGGTGCTGCGCAACGCGGTGCTGCCGGAACGGATCGGTCGGGAGAGCGTTGTGATCTTGCGAGATGGGGAGCCGGGGACGCCTGAGGTGACGCTCTCGCCTCTGGCTTATCATTACCAGCATCGGGCTGAGATCGAGGTAATCGTGCAAGTGAGCGAGGGGCGCGATGCAGCCTTTGACTGGCTGGTTGCGAGCCTTGGGGCGGTGCTCGCATCCGACCGAACATTGTGTGGCCATTGCGACTGGGTTGAGCCTGAAGCTCCGCAACCTGTCGATTTGCCGATTGAGGGCGCTTCCCCCCTGAAAGCTGCGATCATTCCGATCGTGCTCTATTACACGACGGCGGATCCTTTGGCTTAGGCTTTCTCTTTGGTTTGCAGGTGACCGTTCATCTGAGCGCCCGCATCGACAGAAATGACTTCGGCCGCGATATTTGCGTTGACCCGGGCTTGAGATTTGATGGTGACCGTCACCGCTGCAATCGTGCCCTCGATCTGGCCTTCGACCATGACGGTATGGGCCCGAACGTTGCCTGTGATTTTGCCGTCTTTGGTCAGCACGAGTGTTTCTGCGGTCAAATCGCCGACGATCGTTCCACCGAACTCGACGATCCCGTCGCTGCTCCAATCCCCTTTGATGGTAATGCCTTCGTGGAGGACTGAGCGGCGCTTGTCGGTGAGGCTGCCCTCCCGATAGGGGGCCTCGTAAGACTTGGCGGTTTCTTCTTTTGCTTTTGCAAACATTGGCAAGGCCATTTCTGTGCGGAGTTTTGGCCAGTTGGTTGCAAATGGCGAACGGGTCAAGCCTGTTGGGGCGATCATATACGAAAGGGACAGAACATGGCACGAGCCCAAGGGGCGCGGGCGCAGATGGCGCTGGCGTTCGAAACGACTTATGGGACGCCACCTGCGAGCGGCTACACCAAGATGCCCTTTGCCAGCACCACGCTGGGGGCTGAGCAACCGCTGCAGACCTCGGAACTCTTGGGCTATGGCCGCGATCCGCAGGCGCCCATCAAGGATGCGGTGACGGCGGATGGCGACGTGGTGATCCCGATCGATGCCGAGGCCTTTGGCTTTTGGCTGAAGGCTGCTTTTGGCGCGCCTACCACAACGGGTGCCGATGCGCCCTATAGCCACGAGTTCCGCTCCGGAAACTGGTCTCTGCCCAGCTTCTCAGTCGAGACCGGCATGCCAGAGGTGCCGCGCTATGCGATGTATTCCGGCTGCATGGTGGACAGCCTGAGCTGGCAGATGGCGCGCTCTGGCTTGCTCACCGCCACTGCCAGCATCGTGGCCCAAGGCGAAAACATTGCCACGACAAGTGCGGCGGGCACGTCCGCCAATATCGCCCTGAAACGGTTTGGTCATTTCAACGGGGCGATTACGCGGAATGGGGTCAACATAGGTAACGTTGTCTCTGCCAACCTTACCTATGCCAACAATCTCGACCGCATCGAGACCATCCGGGCGGATGGGAAGATCGACGGCGCCGATCCGTCTATCGCGGCGCTCACCGGCACTATCGTCGTACGTTTTGCCGATCAGACGCTCGTGACCCAAGCGATCAATGGCGAGGCCTGCGAGCTCGAGTTCTCCTACACGCTGCCGACTGGCGAGACCCTGACCCTGACCGCCCACGCCGTCTATCTGCCGCGCCCCCGGATCGAAATCTCCGGCCCGCAAGGCGTACAGGCTACCTTCGATTGGCAGGCGGCCAGCGATCCTGTCGCGGGCCGGATGTGCACCGTCACGCTTGTAAATGACCGCGAGGATTACTGATGCTCCGCCTGAACCTGTCGAATGAACCCCGCTGGCTTGATTTGGGCCACGGTGTCCGACTGCTGGTAGAGCCCCTGACCACCGCCATCATGTTGGCCGCGCGCAGCGATCCGACGATCGTCGCGGCCGCCGGTGATGCTGACGGGAGCGCCTCCAACGATGACCTCGCGCGCATCGTGGCCAAGGCCGTTGCGCGCATCGTCGTGAAGGATTGGGAAGGCGTGGGCGATGAAGACGGCAAGCCACTGCCTCTCACGCCTGAGGGCATCGACGCGCTACTGGAACTCTGGCCGATCTTCGAGGCCTTCCAGACGAAATACATAGCGGGCGCGCTGATCCTGGACGCGGAAAAAAACGCCTGACCGCTCTCGCCGACTGGGAGTTCAGCGGGGGCGGTGACTATTGCGCGGTGTGTTCCTCTACGTGCCCGGAATGTCCGCGCAGCCTCCATCAACCTCAGACCCTCGAGGGCTGGCAGGTCTGGGACCTCGTTCAACGCCTCAGCGGACAGGTACGCGTCGCAGGCGGCATGAGCGGCGGCGCTGTGCTCGGCTGGGACATGGGTGCGGCCCTGCAACTCGGGGCGGCCCTCGGGCTCTCGCCCCTCATCATTGCGGAGCTCTTGCCGCCCATCGAGGCCGTGATGGTGCGCAAGACCAACGAAGAGGCGACTGGCTCAGGCAGCCTCGAGGGGTTTGATGCCTGAGACGTCGATCGTCTCGCGGGCCCGAGCCAGATCCCACGCGCGCTGGAGGTTCATCCAGTACTCTGGGGTCGTGGAAAAGAACCGCGCGAGCCGCATGGCCGTATCAACGGTGATGGCGGTCTGGCCTTTGACGAGGCGCTCGATCCGGGTGCGAGGCACATCGAGCTTTGCAGCAAGGGCGATGGCACTCATCTCGAGCGGTACCAGATACAGCTCGGCCAAGACTTCGCCGGGATGGGACGGATTGGTCACGAGGCTCATGTTGGCTCTCCTAGTGATAGTCGACGATCTCGACCTCTGCAGGTCCTTGATCGGTCCAGATGAAACAAATGCGCCATTGTCCGTTGATGCGCACCGAGTGTTGTCCCGCGCGGTCGCCGCTCAGGGCTTCAAGATGATTGCCCGGCGGGAACCGTAAATCTTCAAGAACGACTGCAGCGTCCAGTGCCGAAAGCATAGCGCGCGTGCGTTTGACCAAGTCAGCGGGAAAGCCTTTGCCAAAACGGTCCTGAACCGCTGCGGCGGCGAGCTTTCCACGTGTGCTAACGATCATGCTCTCATGTATCATGAGTTGATACATTTTGCAAGGACCCCTTATGGCTACGAAACAAGTCTCCGTCCGCCTCTCCGCGACGGGCGGGCGCCAGGTGCGTGCCGAACTCGAGGGCGTCGGCGAGGCTGGTTCGCGTGGGTTTGGTCGACTTAGCCGTGAACTGGACCAGGCCAACGCGCGCATGGCCGCCTTCGCACGCCGGGCCCGGATCGCGGCGACGGCTGCTGCCACGGCCCTTGCTGCTGCCGTCGTCTCGATGACCCGCTCGACGGTTTCTGCCGCCAACGAAATCAACCAGCTCTCCCAGGTCGCCAATGCCAATCCAGAGCTGTTCCAGCGCTGGTCGGCCGCTTCGGCCACAGTCGGCATCGAGCAGGAAAAACTCGCCGATATCCTGAAGGACGTGAACGACCGGGCGGGGGATTTCCTGCAGACGGGCGGCGGTCCGATGGCGGATTTTTTTGAACACATCGCGCCGCGCGTGGGCGTGACGGCCGATCAGTTTGCGCGGCTTTCGGGGCCGGAGGCGCTGCAACTCTATGTCTCGAGCCTCGAGCGCGCGGGCGTCAGTCAGCAGGAGATGACCTTCTATCTCGAGGCCATGGCGTCCGATGCCACGCGGCTAATCCCAATCCTGCAAAACGGCGGCGCAGAGATGACCCGGCTTGGCGCACAGGCGCAGGCCCTTGGGGCGGTGCTCGATGCAGATGCCATCGCCGCCATGCGCCGCTCGGAACTCGCGCTGGTCAGCATTGGGCAGGTCTTCACCGGCGTGCGCAATCGGATCGCTGTCGCGCTGGCGCCCACGCTGGAGGCTGCGGCCAATGCGTTTGTCGCCCTTGCGTCCAGCACCAGCCCGATTGCCCAAGCCTTTGATGCGGTGCTCGCCAACCTTGATCGGCTTGCTGTCTATGCCGGGACCTTCGCCACCTTCCTCGCCGGACGCTGGGTGGCCACTATGGCGGCCGTGGCACTCTCTGTCCGAGGTTTGGCCACCACGCTCGTTGTGCTGAAAGGTGCCCTCATCCGCACCGGCATTGGCGCTCTGATCGTCGGCGCGGGCGAACTGGTCTACTGGTTCACGCGTCTGGCGTCTGGCGCGGGCGGCATCGGCGAGGCCATGGGTCTGTTGAAGGATGTCGCAGTCGAGGTCTGGGACCGGATCAAGATGGGCGCTTCGGCCGCGGGGGCTGCAGCCACCGCAATGTTCTACGATCTTAAGGCCGATGCCGCTTTCGGGATAGCCGGGGCCATCGAGAGTGTCGTGGCTTTTGGCAACACCACTGCCAACACCTTCGAGGGCGCGCTTCTCGCTGTGCGCGAGATCTGGTCGCGCTTGCCGGATGTGATCGGAGATCTGGTCTTCTCGGCTGCAAACCGCATGCTTGACGGGATCGAAGCCATGCTGAACGGCGCAATCGCCCGGATCGACGCCTTCACAGGAAACATTCGCGATGCGCTGGCGGCTGTCGGCATCGAGACCAGTTTTGGCGAGATCGGTGAACTCAGCCTCGGCGATATCCCGAACCCGTTCGCCGGGGCCTCGGCGGAGGCCGGAACGGCTGCAGCGGATGCGTTCCGGCGGGCCTTCGAGGACAACCCTCTCACCTCGCCCGACCTCGGCCTCGATGCGATCGCTGCCGAGGCGCTGGCAACAGCCAACACCTACCGCCAGGCGGCGACCGATCTCGCCAATGGCGCAACCGCCCCGCTCACCTCCTGGGGCGCGCTGCGCGATGCCGTGGCAGGCACCGGCGAAGACGGCGCGGCGGCCCTCGACGAGGCCACGACCTCGGCCGATCGGCTGACGGAGGCCATGGAGCGGGCCGGAGATGCTGTGGGCGGCAGCGGGTCTGGTGGTGGCGCGGCTGAGAAGATCGTGACCGGCTGGCGTGCCGTGTCAGACGCCCTGAAGTCTTATGCCACCGACGCCCTGAACTGGGGCAAGGGCCTCGGCGAAACCTTGTCCAGCGCGTTCAGTGGCGCGGAAAGCGCGTTCCGGAGCTTTGTTGAAACCGGCAAGTTCGACTTCAAGGGCCTCGTGCGCTCGATCTTGGCGGACCTTGCAGTTCTGTCCTTCAAGCGCGCAGTGCTGGGGCCCATCGCCAATGCGCTGGCGGGTGTTTTTGGTGGCGGTACGGTCGCGGCGGCCGTTTCGCATGCCGGCGGCATGGTTGGGATCTCCGGCCATACGCGGTCTGTACCCGCAGCGGTTTTTGTCGGTGCGCCACGCATGCATGGCGGTGGCTGGGCAGGCCTTCGTCCTGACGAGGTGCCCACGATCCTGCAGCGGGGCGAGCGGGTCCTGTCGCGCGCGGAGGTCGCGCGCGGCGGTGGACGCCTGCCACCGGTCGCGGTCCATCTCACTGTCGATGCGCGGGGCGCGCAGATGGGCGTGGCTGAGCAACTGGCAACCGTCTTGCGCAATGCCCAGCCCGAACTGGAGCGGATGGCCGTGGCCGCGGTCGGCACGGCCATGCGGCGGGGGCGTCTGGCATGAGCATCATTGTGGAATTGCCGCGCACCTGGGTCGCGGGGCTGGAACGCCGGCTGGTGAGTGCGACGAGCCAGACGCAGTCGCCCTTCACCGGCACCACGGAGGTGCAGGACTGGGGCGGCGAATGGTGGGAATATGACATCGAGTTCGCAGCCCAATCCGGCCCGCTTGCTCGCTCGGTCTCCGCGGCGCTGACCGCGCTCGGCTCGGGGCGCGGCCTTTTGCTCTTCGCCGATCCCTCGATCGAGGCGAAATCCCGCAACCAGACCATCACGCTCGACATGCCGGTCTCAGGGGGCAACGTGCTGCAGACCACGGGCTGGTTGCCAGGCCTGCCCGCGCTCGCCTCCGGGGATTTCCTGTCGATCGGAACCGGGCGGCAGACGCGGCTGCACCAGGTGGCCTTCGACGCGACGGCGAACATGAGTGGCATCGCACTGGTCACGCTCTTTCCGGCGCTGCGCCAGGCGCTGCCTGCCGGCACGGCGCTCGAACTCAACCGCCCGCAGGTGCTGTTGCGCCCAACGGCACCGGTGCCGACCCGCATCGAGCGGGTGGCGCGTCACCGCTTTACGCTCTCTGCACGCGAGGCTCTATGACCCGGGACATCACGACGGAGCTCGCGGCAGCCCTTGGCACGGGCGAGCTCAGGCCCGCGATCTTCTTCGAGGGGGAATTCCCATCGGGCATGGTGCGGATCTGGACCGGCCCAACGGCCATTGATTGGGATGGCAAGAACTGGACCGGGGTCGGCGTGTTGCTGGGGCTCGGGACGTTGGAGGAGACCTCGGATGTGGTGGCGGCCGGGACCACGGTCTCGCTCTCGGGCGTGCCGCTCGATCTGGTGAGCCTCGCGATCAATGAGGCGCGCCAGGGAAGCCCCGGGCGGATCTGGCTCGCGCTTCTGACGGAGGACCGCCAGATCATCGCCGATCCTGTGCAGGCCTTCAGCGGGCGTCTCGACGTGCCCGAGATTGCGGAGGATGGGCAGAGCTGCCGGATCACGATCAGCTATGAGAACCGGCTGATCGATCTCGGGGTGGCGCGCAGCTGGCGTTATACCCATGAAAGCCAACAGGTCCTGCATCCAGGAGATCGTGGGTTTGAGCATGTGACGGCCATTCAGGATCAAGAGATCACTTGGGGGCGCGGGTGATGCGATGCTTCTGTCACCGAAAAGGGTTCACGATCCGCAGCTGGCCTTCGATCTTGAGGCCATGCTGCATGTCTTCGGAATAGAGTGTCTCGCAGCCGGCCTGCAAGGCTGCGGCGATGATCATGGCATCATAAACGGACAAGAGGTAGCGGGCGCCAATGGCACGTCCGATGTCATGCGTCCCGGCATCGAGCGGAGCGATGAGGCAAAGCTGTCGAACTCCGTCGAGGAATTCTCCGGCCTCGGACCAGCTCATGTGGGCTTTACGCAGACAATTGACCAGGGTCTCGTTGAGGACCTGCACGCTGATGACGCCGCCGGTGTGGAGCAGGCGCGCTGCGACATCAGATTTTGGCCCGTCATCAAGCAGGTAGAGGATGACATTGGTGTCGAAGAAGTCAGCGCGCATGCGCTTCGTCGCGGCTCAGTCGATCCTCGGCGTTCAGTTTGCCACGGAACTTTTGCAACGCCTCGAGCACCTCTTCGGGGCGGGGTTTGCGCAGGATCTGAAGGCCGGCGTCATCTGCCCGAATATTGATCTCATCGCCGGCCTTAAGGCCGAGCTTGCGCACGAGATCTGCAGGCAGTCGGACCGCAAGTGAATTACCCCATTTTGCGACATGCATGAGGGACACCTCCCGATGTATAGACATATAGACAATGTATATCCAGATAGGCAAGACCGCAAGTCCGCCACTTGCCGTCTGTCCCATTGGGAACAGGTGCTCGCCGCCGCTCTCACTCAGGCCGAAGCACGCCCCTTCGCCTGGGGGCGGCATGACTGCGCGACCTGGGCCTTTGATCTGCGGCGTGACCTGACGGGCGGCGCGGACCACGCCGCGCTCTGGCGGGGGCGGTACCGGACGCCCGGCGGCTGCCAGCGGGTGCTGCGTCGGCTGGGCTGGCGGACGCTGGAAGAGGGCGGCCGGGCGTTGCTTGGCGACCCGCTCGCCGATCCCCGGCTTGCCCAGCGGGGCGATCTGGTTCTGGGCGGCGCGCCGGAGGCCTTCGGCGTCGTGACGGGCGCGCGCGCGGTGTTCGTGGCGCCCGAGGGGTTGGTGAGCCTGCCGCTCTCGTCTTGTCGTCTTGCCTGGAGAACGTGACCCATGCCGCCAGTTGTGCTCGGTGCCGTGGCCCTCGGGGGTGCCGCCATAGCTGCGGGCGGTGTGGCTGCAGCGTTCGCGGCGACGGGGCTCGTGGGTTTTGCCGCGAGCTTCGGGGCCTCGATGCTGCTCTCGGCGGCGGCCCAGGCGCTGATGCCGACGCCGAGCCTGGGGCAAATGGAGATGAAGGCGCGCACGGTGACCGTACGCGAGCCCGTGATGCCCCGCGAGATGGTTTATGGGCGGGTGCGCAAGGGCGGCGTGATCGTCTTCCTGCATTCCACAGGGGCGAAGGACAAAGATCTGCACCTTGTTGTGGTGCTCGCCGCCCACCGCGTCAAATCCATCGGCGCGATCTACTTCGAGGGGGAGATGGCCATAGATGCCTCAGGAGCGGCCCAGGGCCGTTGGGCGGGCAAGGTCACCGTCGAGAAGCGCCTCGGCCGGGACGACCAGACGGCCTTCGCGGGTCTGATCGAGGCGGCTCCGGAGCATTGGAGCGCTGCCCATCGGCTTGCAGGCTGTGCGGCGATCCATCTGCGGCTGACCTATGATGCGGATGCCTTCCCGGGCGGTATTCCGAACATCACCGTGGACATGGAGGGCAAGGACGACATCCTCGATCCCCGCACGGACATGCGCGGCTACAGCGAGAATGCGGCGCTCTGCGTCGCCGATTACATGGCCGAGCCCGCCTATGGGATCGGGGCCGCCATCGGAGCGGGTGACGGGATCGAGACCGACAGCCTGATCGAGGCTGCGAATATCTGCGATGAGCCGGTCGCCTTGGCCGGGGGTGGCTCGGAGCCGCGCTACAGCTGTAATGGGGTGGTCTCGCTCTCGGAAACCCCCAAGACCATTATCGAGGCCATGCTGACGGCGATGGCCGGACGCTGCATCTGGCAGGCGGGGCAATGGCGGATGCGGGCGGGCGCCTACCGGGTGCCGATGAGCACGCTCACGGAAGATGATCTGCGCGAAGGCGGCCTGACGCTCACCACGCGGCAGAGCCGGGCGTCCAACTTCAACGCGGTGCGCGGCCAGTTCGTGAGCCCGCAGAACAACTGGCAGCCGGACGACTTCCCGGCCTATGCCAGCGACGTGTATCTGGCCGAGGACGGCGGCGAGCGGGTCTGGCGGGATATCTCGCTGCCCTTCACGATCTCGGCCCCCATGGCACAGCGGCTTGCGAAGATCGAGCTCGAGCGGGCCCGGCGGCAGATGCAGGTGAAGCTCTCGGGCAAGTTGAAGGCCTGGCGGGTGGCTGCTGGCGAGACGACACGGCTGCGTTATGACCGCTGGGGCTTTGGCGGCGCGGACCTGCCCGAGGGCAAGCCCTTCGAGGTCGAGGCGATGCGACTGGACCTGAGCCAGCTCGGGTCGGGCCCGCGGCTGGCCCCCGAGATCCTGCTGCGCGAGACCTCGCCGCTGATCTATGCTTGGGATGCTTCCGAGGAGCGTATCTACGCAGCCGCCCCGCGCACCACGCTCCCCTCGGCCTTTGACATTGCGCCTCCGGGCGCGCCACAAGGGGAGGAGGAGCTTTACGTCACGCGGGACGGCTCAGCGGTGAAGGTGCTGTTGCGCATTGGCTGGGAAGCGGCCCCTTCGGGCTTTGTCGATACTTATCAGGTGGAGACACGGCGTGACGCCGAGGACTGGATGGACCGGGGCCGGACTTCGGGGACGGTGCTGGAACTGCGCGACATCCGCCCCGGGCAATGGGCGTTCCGGGTGAAGGCCATCTCGGTTCTCGGGGTCTCTTCCGCCTGGCGGGAGGGCGCGCGCGAGGTGGTGGGGCTGACGGCGCCGCCTGCGGCGCTCGCGGGGCTGACGATCCAATCCGCGGGCGGGCTTGCCATCTTGAAATGGCAGCGTGCGCGTGATGTGGATGTGCGCGTCGGCGGCAATATCGTGATCCGCCACAGCAAGGAAGCGGCGGCGAGCTGGGCCAATTCCACGCTCATGGACCGGGTCTCGGGGGGCGAGGCGATCGCGGTCGTGCCGCTCAAGCCCGGAACCTACTTGCTCCGGGCCGAGGATAGCGAGGGGCGGATTGGCCCGGTAAGCACGGTCACGACCAAGGGCGTGCAGATCCTGAGCTTTGCGCAGCTGAACACGCTTGCAGCCGAGCCGGCCTTCGCCGGCGAAAAAACGCATCTCGTGGCGAGCGGAGGCACGCTCAAGCTTGCAAGCGCGCTGGATGCGCGCGGCCGGCCGCAGGTGCTGTCGCATGAGGGGCTTTACGCCTTCCCGGATCGGCTCGACTTCGGGGCGCTGAGACGCGTGCGGCTGCGCTCGGACATTCTGGTGGGCGCGGCAGCGCTGTCGGATTACATCGACGACCGGATGACGCCGATCGATGCCTGGGCCGATTTCGACGGCTCGGAGGGGGCCAATATCGATGTGGTGCTCGAGGTCCGCGAGACAGACGATGACCCGCTCGCGGCGACCTCGGCCTGGGGGCCCTGGGGGCGGATTGACAACAGCGAGATCGAGGCGCGTGCGGTCGAGGTCCGGGCCTGGCTAAGGACGCAGGATCCGGCCTTCACACCGATCGTCTCCGAATTGCGGCTCGTGGCAGAAGAGGTGGTGTGATGGCGCAGGCGCCCGGCTTTGTGATCCTGAACGACAATGGCGCGGCGGTGCGCGCGCAGATCAACCAGGTTTTTGCGGCCCTGGCCTCGACCAGCATCGGCGGCGCCGAGCCCCCGGCGACGATGCCGGGCATGCTCTGGCTCGACACCAGCACCACGCCACCCACGCTGCGCATCCGGGATCTCTCCGACAGCCGCTTCGACGCGCTGCTCGATGGCGGGGAATATTAGGATGGGGACCGCGTCTTGGCGCTCTTGTAGACGTCGCCGCGCTCACGCTTTCCGACGGCCACGACCGTCACCGTGATCGTGCTGTCTTCCACGCGGTAGACGAGCCGATAGCCGGCACTGCGCAGTTTGATCTTGTAGTGATCTGGCATGCCGTGCAGGGCATCGGAGGGTATATGGGGATGGACGAGCCGCTCGCGAAGCTTCTTCTTGAACTGCCCTTTCAAGGTGGCACCGAGCTTGTGCCATTCCTTCAAGGCAGAGGGCAGGAATTTGAGCTCATAGCTCATCCAGGCTGACCCGGACCGGTTCTTCCTCAGCACGTCGGCGGATGAGCTCGGCCAGGTCCAGATCATCGAGATGCTCCATCATCGCCTCGTAGCGCGCGGCAGGCACCATATAGGCCATGACGCGGTTGTGGTTGAGCACTGCAACGGACTCGCCGGCCGCCTGCGCCATCACCTGGGACGGGTTCTTTTTGAGGTCCGAGACGCTGACGGCGACGTTGGCTTCAATGCGCTGCATGGGTCCTCCAATTAGGTCGAAATACAGGTCTTAATATAGGCCAAAGTTGTAAATGCGCAAGTTCGCTTGCCCATAACTCCGAGGGAGGCGCCCATGACCGAGCCGGGCTTTTTAGAAACCTTGAACAGCTTGTTTGGCGGGGCGGTGACGACCCTGATCGGCGCCTTCACGGGACGGCTGATGTATCACTCAGGTGAAGTGAAGCTCGGCAAGCGCCGCTTTTTTGGCAAGGAGCTCTTGTGGGAGATCCCGGTTGCCATTGGCATGGCGATTATTGGCGAGGGGATTGCGCGGTATTTGGAGCTTGGCCAGCCGGTAAGCACGGGGCTTGTGGCGATGCTGGCCTATCTGGGCCCGCGGGGCGCGGAAGCTCTGCTGACGGCCTGGCTTTGCCGCAAGAAATAAGCGGCTGACCCAAGCAGAACCATCATCACACCAAACCGATGCCGTCCTCTGGGCGGCGTTTTGCTTTTGCAGGAGAGAGCATCATGACCCCTTTTGAGATTGCCCGCGGCTATATCGGCACGACCGAGGGCACGGGACCCGCGAACAACCCGGTCATCATGGAGATGTATGGCTCGGTCGGCCATGACTGGGTGGAGCATGACTCTGTGGCCTGGTGTGCGGCTTTTGTGGGGCATTGCCTGGAGAAGGCCGGCATTCGCTCGACGCGCAAGCTCACCGCGCGGTCCTATCTCGACTGGGGTGTGCCGGTGGAGATCGCCGAAGCTCAGCCGGGCGATATCGCGGTGATCCCGCGGGGGGCTTCGAGCTGGCAAGGGCATGTGTTCTTCATCGAGCGGATTGAGGGGGCTTGGGTCTGGGGCTTGGGCGGCAACCAGTCTGATGCGGTGAACATCAAACGCTATCCCGTCTCGAAGCTCCTCGGTGTGCGGCGGGCGGGGCATGTCGCGGCGTCGGCAACCTTGAGCGTGCGTGAGGTCCAGACGCGCCTGAAGGCGCTTGGCTATCACGAGGTTGGCAATATCGACGGGGTGATCGGGCCACGCACGCGGGCGGCCATCCTCGCATTCCGCGATGACACCGATCTCGCGCGTGTCCCGATCATCGATGTGGCGCTGAGCGATGCGCTGGAGCGGGCGGCCCCGCGGGCGGTGGCGCCGGAGCGGGCTGCAGGCGTCCCGGCCGAAAGCCGGATCGTGACCGCCGCCAATGCCCAGATCGGGCTGGGCGCGATCGGTGCCGCGGGCAGTGTGGTCTCGCAGATCGCCCCTGCCATCACCGAAGCCGAGGGGGCGCGGGATCTGGCCGAGCGCTTTGCAGGTCTGGTCGGCCTCGAGGAGGCCCTCGCCGTCGTCTTGCCGTGGTTGGCGGCGGCCGTGTTCCTCGGTGTGATCGTCTACGCCGTGAAGGCACGGGCGGCCCGGATCGAGGACCACCGCAGCGGGAAAACCCCGTGATGTGGCGTCTCGACACGCGCTGCCTGCGCCTTGCCGGAGGGAGCCCGGAATGATCACCACCCTCTTCGCCGGCCTCGGTCGCCGCCTCGCTCTTTGGGGCGCGCTGGCCTGTGCCATCACCATCGCAGTCTGGGTCCTGATCCGCCGCGGGCGCCTTGAGGCCGAGGCCACGCTCGCGATTCGGCGGGCCGAGGCCCGTATCCGGGCGCTGCAAACTTCGAAGGACATCCGCCATGACGTTCAGACCACTGACCGCGCTGATCTTGACCGTCGCGCTGACCGCTGGATGCGGGATTGATCCATGGGGCTTGCGCGATGATTGCGATTGGGCCGAGCCGATCCGCCCATCGCGCAGGGATGTCCTGACCGAAGACACCCGCGCGCAGATCGTGGCCCATAACGAGATCGGGGAGCGGTTGTGCGGGTGGCGGCCATGACCCATGTCCAGGAAGGCCCGGTCATCCTGATCGGCTACGCGTACCGTCTGCAGCTCGAGGCGGAGGCGGATCTCTTTCCGGAGGCTGCCACCTTCACCGGGCAAGTGCGGCGCAGGGTCGAGGACAGCCTCGTCCTCGCCACCCTGTCCACCGCGAATGGCGGCATCTTGCGCCTCACTGCACGCAGGCTCGAGATCGTGCTGGACCCCACGGTGACGGCCGAGCTGAGCGTCGGCAGCGTCGTGCTCGATCTTGTGCGGACCGATCTCGATCCAGACCGGCATCTGGGCCTCCTCCTCGAGATCCCCGTGGCCCTGACGGTGACACGGCCTCCCGAGACGGGCGAGACCTGAGCCATGCCGACAGCGCGCGCGTTGCGCTCCCTCACGGGTCCGATCCGCATTGCGGTGACGCAGGAAGCCCCCGTCGCGCTCCGCATTGCCGCAGCACCGCTGCGCATCCGGCTGCTCGGCACGCCAGGGCCACCGGGACCTGAAGGCCCGCCCGGTGACAAGGGTGATCAGGGCGAGCCCGGCGTCACCGTTCTTCCCACCGACACCCCCATTAATGGAGGCTTCTTCTGATGGCCAACACGATCCAGCTCAAGCGCCGCCTTGCCGGCAATCCTGGGGCGCCTGCTGCGCTCAAATCGGGCGAGCTCGCCCATAACGAGGTCGATGACACGCTCTATATCGGCAAGGGCGATGATGGCGCGGGCGCGGCCACGGCCATCGTGCCCCTGGCGGGCCGCGGGGCCTTCGCCGATCTGACCAGCCCCCAGACCATTGCCGGGGTGAAGACCTTCTCGATTGTCCCGAAGTCTGCGCAGGACGCGAGCGCCAGCACCGATCTTGTGCGCAAATCGCAGCTCGATGCGGGGCTCGCGGGCAAGGCGGCCACCAGCCACACACATGCGATCTCGGAGGTGAGCGGGCTGCAAGGCGCGCTCTATGGCAAGGCATCGACATCGCATAGCCATGCCATCGCCGATGTGACGGGTCTGCAGAGCGCGCTGAACGCCAAGGCGCCGCTGGCCTCGCCTGGCTTCACAGGGACACCGACGGCGCCCACGGCGGCAGGGGGGACGAACACGACCCAGCTGGCCACGACCGCCTTCGTGCAGAGCGCCCTTGCCGGGCTCGGCGCGGGCGACATGGCAAAATCCACCTATGACAGTGACAACGACGGCAAGGTGGACGCCGCCGAAGCAGCCGACAGCGTGCCCTGGACCGGGATTGCGGGCAAACCCTCGAGCTTCACGCCCGCCACGCATAGCCATGCGATCTCGCAGGTGACTGGGCTGCAAAGCGCGCTGGATGCGAAAGCGCCGCTGGCCTCACCGACGCTCTCCGGCACGCCGACCGCGCCGACAGCTGCGAGCGGCACGAACACGACCCAGATCGCGAGCACCGCCTTCGTACAGGCGGCGATTGCCGCGCTGGTTGACGCCGCCCCCGGCGCGCTCGACACACTCAATGAGCTGGCCGCGGCCCTCGGCGATGATCCGAACTTCGCCGCAACCGTCACCAATGGGCTGGCGGGCAAGCTCACGATCGCCGCGAACCTCTCCGACCTGACCAACATCGCCAGCGCACGCACAAACCTCGGGCTTGGGTCGATGGCGACCCAGAACGCCAACAACGTCGCCATTACCGGCGGCAGCATCACCGGCGTGGCGCTCGACGGCGGCACGTTCTGATCTGAAGGGACGCCCCGACAGGGTTTTGTCGATCCCTGCTCAAGCGGCACGGCATCGGTCACCTCGATCGCCCGATGCGCCTGCGCATGACCCCCAATCCCGCAATCGCCTCAGATGAGGCCAGCAAGGAGACGGCCAGATGGCCAGCATCATTCGCCTGAAACGCTCCTCGGTCGCCGCCAAGGTGCCAACCACGGCTCAACTTGATCTCGGCGAGCTCGCCGTCAACACCCGCGACGGCAAGCTCTTCCTCAAGCGCGCCGATGGCAGCGAGGAGATCGTGGAGGTCGGCGCGCGTTGGGGCGCCTTCACCGCGCATGCCGCCGGCAATACCCTGACCTTCCGCTACAACGGCACCGACATCCTGGCGCTCGACGCCTCCGGCAACCTCACCATGCTGGGCGATGTCACGGCCTTCGGGAGCCCGTGAGCCATGGTATTGCCGCTCACAGGCCCCCTGTCGCTGAGCCAGGTGAACACCGAGCTGGGCCGCGAGGCCAGCACCACCATCTCGCTTGGCGAGGCAGAGGTGCGGGCCCTGGCGGGTGTCGGGTCCGGCCCAATCAGCAAAGCCAGCCTGCGCGGTAAGGCGGCCCAGTTCACCCATATGATCACGGCCCATCAGCTGCATTTGAACCTGCACAGCTATCTCCTCGGCATTGGCTGGGACGGGACCAGCAAGGTCGAGGTGACGGTCGCCTCAGGCATCTACATTTGGTCCGACAACACCTCGATCCCGGCGCTCGACATGGGCGGGGCCTTCCCCGGAGGGCTCACGCTCGTCAATCGAGGCTTCATCATGGGTAAGGGCGGAGATGGTGGATATGTAGAGGCCGACCGAACGACTTATGTCGCGCCGACGGCCGGCGGCCCCGCGATTGTGCTCACAGGCCCGATCAGCATCGACAACAGCGCAGGCTATATCGGCGGCGGTGGCGGGGGCGGCGGGGCTCAAAACGGGGCGCCTGTCGCCATAATCATTAAGGAGCCAGCCTACGGCCCCGGCGGTGGGGGCGCTGGCGGCGGGCGCGGCGGTCCGATGCTCCATGGCGACACGAATGGCACTGTGCTGGGCAGCTTTGGCGCGGGCGGGGCCATTGGCCAGATCGGGGCTGTCGCTACGGATGCGAATAGCTGGGCTGGGCAAACCATCGCGCCGCATGGCGGCGCGGGTGGGGCGAGTGGTGCCGGCGCGATCGCCGGTGGTGGACTTTAGGAGGCAGACATATGGGCAGTGGTGGTGGCGGTGGTCCGCAACAAATTGGGGGGATCTCTGGCCAGGGTGGTGGCCGTATTCTGCCGGGGGCAGCCAGCGGTGTTGGGGAGCTGATCATCACATCGCCCAGGCAGGAGGTCACTTCCAATGTGTCGGCGGCCTATCCTGACAGGCGGCCAGTGCCCCCTTACGGCTCGGCATGGGACACGGCCTTTGCAGCGCCTGGGGGTGGACCCGGTCAGCCGGGGCAAGGCGATGCCTTTGTCGTTTATGGCTATTTGAACACGGATGATGGCACGACAAGGCCTATGACCCCGCGCTCCGGCGGGGGCGGAGGCTGGGGGGCAGCCGGAGGGGCTGGCACCATGGTCACGAATGATGGCTACGTGCTCACAGCTGGCGGTAATCCCGGTGCGGCCGGGGGCAAGGCCATCGCAACCAATGCACATCCGGTCACCTGGCTGGGTGGGTCCACCCGCGTCTATGGGGCCATCGGATGAAAACCTCCCTGCAGTTCTTCAAGGACATGGGCGTCTGCGACGGCGCCTATGCCTTCCTCGAGGCCTGGTTCACGGCCAACGGTCTTGAGACCTACGACTATCTCGCGGGCTATGCGCTGCTCGAAAGCTTGCCTGAGTTCCATGCTGCCGCTGCTGACGGTGGCCCCGGCCACGACACGGTCGCAGGCTGGCTCCAATGGGCGCATGACCTGCGCACGCGGCCCGAGGCAATCATGTACTTCGGCGACCACATCGAGGAGCCCTTGTTCCGCACCCATGACGGACATCTCCACGAAAGCATCGCCGCCGCCCAGGATCACCGCCGCCGCGTCTTTGCCGAGCTTCGCCGCGACCATGCCGCAGCCCGCGTGATCAACGGGGTGCGCCTTGGCGATGCCGGCGCCGAGACTTGGGAGGTCGTCGATCCTGCCCGCGATGACCTGACCCATTACGACGCCTTCGTCTGGCATGACAGTACCACAGGGCTGAACCATCGGACCGAGAGCCTTGGCGAGGCCATCGCCTTCGATGCTGAGCAGGCAAAAATCCTCGATGCGCTCGACGCGGCCGAAGCCGCGGCAGGCATCCAACGCAGGATCACCGATGAAAGCGGGGCGTTCAGGGTGTGGGTGGACGTCGGTAAAGGCAGTTCAACGCCGGACTATGGAGGAGGGGACTCTCCGGCTTCGTGATTGCGATGAAATGTTTGATCGGTTGCGTGAGAGTGCGCTCTGAACGTTATGGGGACTGTCCGCGAGGTATTCAGAGCACGCGCAGGCATCAACCGGCAGGGAAATTCGAAACTTCCTCGCAAATCGAGTGGTATGCTCAAGAGAAAGGTGGTGCCTAGATTAGATTCCACCGGGTGTTGCTTGCGTTGAACTTTTGTTGCAGAAGTAGCTCGTAGGAGTTCAGGCTTCGCAATACAAAAATACAGAGGTCTTCATGATCAACAGGCGTACAGTTATGCGTATTTTTGTCGGGGCGGCGCTTCTTCCATTTCTGAGTGCCTGTGAAAGCCAATTACCTGTAGCTGGTGATGGTTTGAACACGGCTGTGGCGGAGGTCTTGCCGAACGCCCGGGTTGTTCTCCTTGACGATCAAAACGTTCTTCAGTTCACAGCTACGGCTGCCGCCGTTCCGCAAAGCGCCTCTGTTCCCGGTCGGTCGTCGTGGGTCTATCGCGTCGGCACGGGTGACGTTCTAAAGATCATCGTTTGGGGTGTGTCTGAGCTAAACGACCCGTCGCAATACATCGAAGGCGCGCCCGCACCGGGTACTGTTGTGCAGGCAGATGGAACGGTATTCTTTCCCTATGTCGGCGCCGTTGAGGTTTCGGGCAAAACCGTTCCGGAAATCCGTGAAGCGCTGACCAAAGGGTTGAGCGAGTACTTCCCCGACCCGCAGGTCGAAGTGCGCGTGATCGAGTTTAACTCACAATCCGCGGTCATTTCTGGCGCCGTGGAAAACCCGGCTCGCTATCCGCTGAGTACGAATCCGACCCGTTTGTTGGACCTCGTGGCGCAGGCGCGCCTTGATCCTGCGAGGGCTGATACGGAGCGGGTGATCTTGCGTCGTAACGGTAAGACCTATCCGATTAACCTCGATGCGTTTGTCAGATATGGCCGCGAGTCGTCGAACCCGTTGGTTCTGGATGGCGACACCGTATTTGTTCCGGATCGCAAACCAGAAGAGGCCTTTGTCTTGGGCGAGGTCAAAACCGTGTCTTCGGTGAATATCTCCGAGCGTGACGTGAGCCTGACCCAGATCGTGAGCGAGGCGGGCGGTTTGAATATACGTGACGCCGATGCTCGCGGTATCTTTGTGTTCCGCCGTGATAGTGATGGTTTGACGGTGTTCCAGTTGGATGTTTCGAACCCGAGCGCCTATCTGATCGGCACGCGTTTCGCGATGAAGGCGCAAGACGTTGTATTTGTCACCACCGATCCGGTGTCGCGTTGGAACCGTGTGATTTCTGACCTGTTGCCGAGCTTGAGTGTCTATCAAACCGCAAGCGATATCTGATGTTTAAGTCGGTTTTGGTCGTTTGCACGGGAAACATCTGCCGCTCGCCCGTGGGTGAACGTGCTCTGGCTGCGCTTTGCCCGCATTTGACCGTGAACTCTGCCGGGATCGGTGCGTTGGTTGGCAAGGGTGTCGACAAAGACGCGGCGGCCGTTGCGCGCGCGCACAACGTCAACGTCGAGGGTCACGCGGCCCGGCAGATCAGCTCAGAAATTCTTGCGATGCACGATCTGGTTTTGGTGATGGGGCCAGAACATCGCCAATATATCCGCGAGAATTTCCCGCACGCGAGTGGCAAAACGATGATGTTCGACAAATGGGAGCGCGATGAAGGCATCGAAGACCCCTATCTTCAGAGCGTCGAATTTCATGAATTGGTATTTGCCGAGATCGATAAGTCGGCTCGGTCTTGGGCTAAACGGCTCGGCTAAAGTATTGGAGGCCGTTACGTGTCTAACAAAAAAGACTATGACGACGAGATCGACCTGGCTGAAATTTTCCACGTGCTTTGGGCGCGCAAGCTGTTCATCGCGGCTTTTATGGTCGGTTTCGTAATCATCGGGTTTTTATACGCAAAATCCCAGACGCCAATTTTCCAATCCACAGCTCTCGTTCAGCTAGAGGAACGGTCGAGCGGAGGGGATCTGCCGGCAGAGTTGCAGTCATTGATGGGCAGCGGCTCTGGTGGTCGTGCGGCGACCGAGATCGAGATCCTGAAATCCCGTAGCGTGGCGAGCGACGCGGTGAATGCCTTGGGGCTTCACATCGATGCGGCTCCGCGCGCGCTGCCTTTTTTGGGGAATATCTTCCGCCATCTTGGTGTTCCGCATTTCGGCACCTCGTGGCTCAAGGCCTATTCGTGGCAATCTGAAACCATTGAAGTCGGGGTGTTGCGGGTTCGGTCTGAATGGATCGGCGAAGAGATCGTTGTCGTCAAAACCGATGAGAGATCGTTTGACGTAGAATTGCCGGATGGATCCAGCCTTTCGGGTCAGGTCGGCACGCCTGTTGCGGGCGGCGATGACTTTGCTTTGCGTGTGGATGCGCTGACGGGTCCGGTGGGGCGCGAATACATTGTGTCGAGCCGCGATCCGGTGCTGATTGCCACAGAATTGTCAAAAGATTTGGGCGTTGCCGAGGTTGGCCGTCAGTCGTCGATCCTGCGTCTGACGTATCGCCACCCCGACCGTGCAATGGCCTCGGGCGTGTTGGATGCCGTGATGGCGGCCTATGTGCGCCAAAACATTCAGCGCGGTGCCGCGTCTGCTGAAAAGAGCCTTCAGTTCATTCAGGAGCGCCTGCCTGATGCAGAGGCGCAGGTTCAAGCGGCTCAATTGGCGCTCAATTCCTACCAGCGGTCTGTGTCTTCGGTCGATTTGACCTTTGAAACCCAGCAAGTTCTGTCGAGTGCGGCAGAGATTGAAACCCAGCTGAACGATCTGAAGATGCAGCAAGCGGAACTGGCATTGGATGTGACCCCGAACCACCCGAGCTACAAGCGTCTGGAAGAGAACCGCGTGATCCTTGAGGAGCGTCTGGCGGCTATTCGTGAGGAAACCCAAGGCTTGCCCGAGCAGCAGTTGGAGGTGTTCAATCTCAACCGTGATTTGCAGGTTGCGCAGGAAATTTATCAGTCACTGTTGCAACGTCGTCAGGAATTGCAGGTTGTTCGGGCCTCCACCATCGGGAATATCCGTGTGATTGATAACGCGCTGACCGAGCGTTTTGCGGTCGCGCCGCGCACCAAAATCATCGTCATGCTGGCCGCGGTTTTGGGCCTGATCACGGGTGTTGGCGCGATCCTCGTGCCGCGAATGCTGCGCCGGACGGTGGATGGGGTGGAGGATCTCGAAAACCTGGGGCTTTCGGTGTTTGCCTCTGTTGGGTTCTCGAAACTGGCCGACCAGTCTTCGAACAAGAATAAAACCATGTCCATTCTGGCGGTTGATCGACCCACTGACCTTTCGGTTGAGGCATTGCGGTCGCTGCGGACCTCGATGCACTTCGGGATGATTGACGCAAAGTCGCAGTCGCTGGCGATTACCTCGCCTGCGCCTGGTGTTGGCAAGTCGTTCATCTCTGTCAACCTTGCTGCGGTGATGGCACAGGCTGGCACCCGGGTCGTGGTGATTGACGCAGACCTGCGGCGCGGCGTTTTGCGCAAGTATTTCAACTGTCCGCGAGATACGGATGGCCTGTCAGAAGTTCTGGCCGACGATGTGAAGCTGGAAGATGTGATCCGCAAAGGTCCGATTGAGAACCTGTTTTACGTCACCTCGGGGCACTATCCGCCAAACCCGTCGGAATTGCTGATGCGGCCCAAGTTTGAGCAGGTGATCAAGCAACTCTCGGAACAGTTTGATTTCGTCATCGTGGATGCGCCGCCGATTTTGGCCGTGACCGACCCTGTCATTTTGTCAAAATACGTTGGCGCGACGATGATTGCGGCGCGTCACAAGGTGACTGCGGCGCCCGAACTTGAGGCCGCGATCCGTATATTTGAGGCGGGCGGCGGTAAATTCATCGGTGCGATCCTGAACGGCTACAAGGCCGAGGCGTCGGGCAAGGGCGGTTATTATTATTACTACAACAAACGCTATACCTACGATGACAAAGGCAGCAAGGAGTGATCGGATAACTGGCGGGTTTTAGCGCGGGATGGGTCATGTGCCCGTGGGGAGATCTTGCGGTTCGTTCACCTTTGAGACGTTATGAAAATGTAACGCTTGGGGGCGGAAGTGCCTCGCACTCAAAAGATATGCTGGCGCATATTGGGACGATTGGCCTACTAGGTCCATATCATCCTGAGACTCATCTCAAATCTTTGATTGGAGGCGCCCTTGGTTCACAACGCCATGTTGCATTTCGAATGGCACGAGTTTGTTTTGGCCGCGCTTGCGTTTGTGATTTGTGCTGCGGTTGTCTTGTTGCGCTCTCGGTTCCCGCGGCTCAGCGGGCGTACGGCGGACTTGCGGGCGGTTCAGTCCATGCACACGCGGCTCACCCCACGTGTGGGGGGCGTTGCAATCTTCGGTGCACTGGGTCTGAGCGTGATCTTTGCGCCCGTTTCAATCTCTGGGCCGTATGCCAATTTCGTTCTTGCGACCTCATTCCTCTTTGTTGTGGGGCTGGCCGAGGACCTTGGGTTCCACATGTCACCACGCAGGCGCATGTTGGCTGCCATGGGCGCGAGCTTGCTGGTGATCTGGCTTTTGGGCGTTTGGCTTCCACGCGCCGGCATCCCTGGGTTTGACCTGCTGGTAGCGCACTGGGTGATCGGCGGTCCGCTGACCCTTCTGGTGACGGCAGGAATCGCAAATGGCTTCAATCTGATCGATGGGGTGAATGGCCTCGCATCTATGACGGGAATCGCAGCAGCTATTGCACTGAGCTATATTGCAGAGCTGGCAGGCTACGCCACGATGGTCCACCTCTCGATGATGATTGCGGCAGGAATCTTCGGGTTCTTCCTCCTGAACTATCCCTTTGGTCTGATCTTTCTCGGCGATGCCGGGGCATACACGATCGGCTTTGTGCTGAGTTGGTTTGGGATTTCAGTGCTTCTCAATTCGCCCGATGTCTCGCCCTGGGCCATTTTGCTGACACTGTACTGGCCCGTGGCTGATACAGTGCTGGCGATCTATCGCCGGTCTCGCAGAAACAAGGACGTTTCGGCCCCGGATCGGTTGCATGTGCATCAAATGGTGATGCGCGCACTGGAAATGTGCATCCTCGGCCGAAATCGGCGTCAAATTGCAAACCCGCTCACGACACTGGTCTTGTCGCCCTTCGTCATCGCACCGCCAATCGCGGGTGTGCTGCTGTGGAACCAAAATCAGAATGCGTTTCTGGCCGTCGTGGTCTTTGGGGTGTTGTTTTTTGGCAGCTATGCGGCGGCACCAAGTCTGATCCGCCGGTTTCGCTTACCTTCGGGATATAATCGTCTCTAGTGCCATCATGCTGTGGTGCAGCATCCAACTTGGCTCTTGCTCATTTACTTTATTTGCCAATGGTTTCGCAGTAATGCCCCTCCACAGAGGCAGTTGCTCCATCGAGACCTGCCGCTTTCGAGCATTACTGCTGGATTTGATTGTGTGGGTGAATTGCGCTCCTTGAAGAGCTTACGTCTGCCGTCATCCAGCGATACGGCGTCGACCTTGAAAGCCTGGCCGCGGGCCGGGCTCGTTTCTACGTCGATGGTGACGGTCCAGAAACCGTGCTCCTTGGCTTCACCTATTCAGCATTAGGGGCCCTGGAAGAATGGAAACGATATCGACGGGACCCTGATTGCAAACAGCGCCTCCTGATCGATCGGTTCGATGCCGTGAACGAGGCGAAATCGATCGGAGAGGTGGAACGCGCTGGTGGTCTAGATCTATGGAAAGGGCCGCTTGAGTTGCCGGAAAAGGCCATGCAGGCTGGGTTTCACGTCATTTACCTCGCAAAAGACGCAAAGGATCAGTGCTACTTGCGAGTACTTCCACAATGAGCGCTCGGATTGGTAGTGTTCATGAAATGTTCTAATGGCGCTGGAAGTGAATTGCCATCTCACCCGAGCAGAATTCGTTTCACGCGCTCCACGCCCTGCTCGACGAGTTCAGCGTCGCCACGTGCCTCGACGTTGAGACGCACAACTGGTTCGGTGTTTGAACTTCGCAGATTGAAGCGCCAGTCGCCCATGTCGAAGCCCAAGCCGTCCATGTCGTCGATGGAGATGGCTGCGGGTTCAAATTCTGATCGAACTCTCGCGATGGCGCCCTTGGGGTCTTTCAGCGTGAAGTTGATCTCCCCTGAGGAGGGAAACGCCGCTTTTCGATGCGCGACAAGATCCGCAAGAGGACCGTGCCGGCTAACTAGTTCAGCAACGAGCAACCAAGGTATCATGCCACTGTCGCAGTAGACGAAGTCGCGAAAATAGTGATGCGCGGACATCTCACCGCCGTAGACCGCGTTTTCGTCACGCATGGCTTGCTTGATGAAGGCGTGACCCGTGCGGGTTTGGACGGCTTGCCCGCCAGCTTTCGCCACAAGGTCCTGCGTGTTCCAAATAATCCGGGGATCATGGATGATCGTCGCACCTGGATCTTTGGCGAGGAATGCCTCTGCCAGCAGACCGACGACATATTCGCCGTCGATGAAGGCTCCCGTGTGATCAAAGAAGAAACAGCGGTCGAAATCACCGTCCCATGCAACCCCGAAATCAGCACCTGAAGCACAAACCGCGTCTGCGGTCGCGGGTCGGTTTTCTGGCAGAAGCGGGTTCGGAATGCCTTGCGGGAATGTACCGTCCGGTTCGTGGAATAGGCGCTCGAAGGTCAGAGGCGATCCAAGGTCTGCAAGTCGTTCAACGATTGCATCGAAAGTCGGCCCAGCGGTTCCATGCCCTGCATTCACCAGTATTTTTAGCGGCTTCAAAGCAGAAAGATCGACAAACCGGCAAATGCTCTCGACGTATGCGGCGCGCGCCTCGTCGGCGATGTCGCGAATATTTCCAAGAGTGGCGCTCTGCTCGAACGTGTTTGCTTCAGCGAGCTCTTTGATGAGCGCCAAGCCACTGGCTGAATCAAGCGGAGCAGAACCAGCACGCACCATCTTCATGCCATTGTAATCCATCGGGTTGTGCGAGGCAGTCACGCAAATCCCGCCATCGGCACCGAAATGGGTCGTCGCGAAATACATCTCCTCGATACCAGACAGCCCCAGATCAAGGACATCGCACCCTTGGTCAATTAGCCCCCGCGCCACGCTTTTAGCGAGTTTCTCGGATGAGGCGCGGACATCACGTCCGAGAACTACCGTTTTCGCCGCAAGTGACACTGCAAAGGCTGCGCTGATGCGGTAGGCGATGTCTTCGTCCAGATTGATGCCAAGGCGGCCACGGATGTCGTAGGCTTTAAAGCAAGTGAGATCACTCATCGAGCAACACCACTTTTTCTCACTTGAGCCAGATTGCCCAAGTAATCACCATAGGCATTCTTGCCGAACTTCTGGGCGCGATCGGCTAATTGTGCTTTGTCTATCCAGCCCATTTCAAACGCCACCTCATCGGGTGATCCCACCTGCTGGCCTTGGCGTTCGGTGAGCGTGCGCACGAAGTTGCCGGCGTCGAGCAGGCTGGCGTGGGTGCCGGTATCGAGCCAAGCATAGCCACGGCCCATTTTTTGCACGTTCAGCTTGCCGTCGAGCAGGTAGCTTTCCAAGAGCGTGGTGATCTCCAGCTCGCCCCGGGCAGAGGGGTGCACGGCGCGGGCGCGTTCGGGCGCTGTGCCGTCGACAAAATAAAGCCCCGTGACGGCATAGTTCGAGGGCGGCACGGGCGGCTTTTCGATGATGCTTTTGACCGTGCCGTTTGCGTCAAAATCCACCACGCCGTATCGTTCGGGGTCAGAGACGCGGTAGCCAAAAACCGTGGCGCCGGTGGTGTTTTTGCCCGCCTCCTGCAAAAGCTCCGGCAAGCCGTGGCCAAAGAAGATGTTATCGCCCAGAACCATGGCCGCGGGGCTGCCGGCCAGAAACTCTTCTGCCAGAATAAAGGCCTGCGCCAGCCCATCGGGGCTGGGCTGCACCTTGTAGTGCAGCGAGATGCCCCATTGGCTGCCATCGCCCAGCGTGCGGATGAACTGCTCCTGGTCGTGGGGTGTGGTGATGATCATGATCTCGCGGATGCCCGCCAGCATCAGCACCGTGAGCGGGTAATAGATCATCGGCTTGTCGTAGATCGGCAGCAGTTGTTTCGACACCCCCATGGTGATGGGGTAAAGCCGCGTGCCCGAGCCACCGGCCAGAATAATGCCTTTGCGCTTTGTCATGTGAATACCCCTAATTCTGTTAAACATTCCTTCAGGCCTGCGTGCCAATCTGGGCGCGCCAAACCAAAAACGGACGTGGTTGTGTTACATTCTAACCGGCTGTTCAGCGGGCGGGCGGCCGGCGTGGAATAGGCGCTGGTGAGAATGGCCTGCACGCGGGTGGGTCGGCCCGTAAGGCGGAATATCGCGCGGGCAAAATCGCACCAGCTGACATCGGGTGCGCCGCTAAAATGATAGGTGCCGGTTTTTTTCGGCGCATCCTGCAGCTGTTGGGCGATGCTCAGGCCGGCGGCGGCAATGGCACGGGCGGGCGTGGGGCCGCCGATTTGGTCATCCACCACGCTGATCTGGTCGCGGGTGTCGGACAGGCGCAGCATGGTTTTGACAAAGTTCGCCCCATGGGCGGAAAACACCCAAGAGGTGCGCAAAATGGCATGGGTGCAGCCGCTGGCGCGAATGCCCTCTTCGCCCGCCCATTTGCTGCGGCCATAGGCATTGATGGGCGCGGCCCTATCACCGGGCGCCCAAGGGCTGTGGCTGGTGCCGGGAAACACGTAATCGGTGGAGATATGCACCAAGGGAATATTCAGCGCAGCACAGGCCAGGGCCATTTCCGCCGGCGCCGCGCCATTGATGGCAGTGGCCAATGGCTCTTCCTCTTCCGCGCGGTCAACGGCGGTGTAGGCGGCGGCATTGATCACCGCGCGGGGGCGGTGGGCGTGGATGGCCGCCGCGCAGGCGCCGGGCTGTGCTAGATCAGCCGCATCGCGCCCCAAGGCCAGCAGATCCAGCGCCGGAACTGCTGCCAAATGCTGCAGCTCGCGCGCCACCTGGCCCGTGCGGCCAAAGACCAACAGATCGCTCATGGCGCGCCGGTTCCCAGCCGCTGGCCCACGCCTTGGCGGTCCCTCAGCGGGCGCCACCATGCCTCGTTCTCCAGATACCAGCGCACGGTGCGTTCCAACCCCTCTTCCACCGTCACGCTGGGGCGCCAGCCCAGCTCGCGGCGAATGCGCGTGGGGTTGATGGCATAGCGCGCGTCATGGCCGGGGCGGTCGGTGACGAAGGTGATCAAATCGGCATAAGCGCCGGTTTTGCGCGGGCGCAAACGGTCGAGGATGGCGCAGATCGTTTGCACCAGCTGCAGGTTAGTGCGCTCGTTCTCGCCGCCGATGTTATAGCTGCGCCCCAACGCGCCCTTGGTGGCCACCAACAAAAGCGCATCGGCGTGATCTTCGACGTAAAGCCAATCGCGGATATTGCTGCCATCGCCGTAAATCGGCAGCGCCCGCCCCGCCAGCGCGTTCAGAATAACCACCGGGATCAGCTTTTCCGGAAAGTGATAGGGGCCGTAATTATTGGAGCAATTGCTTAGCACCACGGGCAGGCCGTAGGTCTCGTGCCAGGCGCGCACCAGATGGTCTGACGCGGCTTTCGAGGCGGAATAGGGGCTGCGCGGGTCATATGCCGTGGCCTCGGTGAACTGCGCGGCTGGGTCTGCGGGCAGCGAGCCAAACACCTCGTCTGTCGAGACATGATGAAAGCGAAAGCCATCAGGCCGCCCCGCCGCCTGCCAATATTTGCGCGCGGCTTCCAGCATGTTGAACGTGCCGGTGATATTGGTGTCGATAAAATCGGCAGGCCCATCGATAGAGCGATCGACATGGGATTCAGCGGCCAGATGCAGCACGATATCGGGCTGGTGCATGGCAAAGGCCGCATCCAGCGCCGCGCGATCGCGGATATCAGCCTGGACAAAGGCGTAGAGCGGGCTATCCGCCACCGGCGCTACATTGGCCAGATTGGCGGCATAGGTCAGCGCATCCAGGTTGACCACCTGATGCCCGCGCGCCACCGCAAGCCGCACCACGGCCGAGCCGATAAACCCCGCCCCTCCTGTGACCAGTAGCTTCATCTTTTATCCCTCAAAGGTGAATGGGCTGTTAAAATCCGCCAAGAGCGGGGCTGTGGCGTCTTTCCCGCTCAGCACCGGCGCGCTGGTGAGGGGCCAATTGATGCCAATATCCGGGTCATCCCAGCGCAGCGCGCCTTCGGTTTCCGGGGCGTAATAATCGCTACATTTGTAGATAATCTCGCTATCGGGCTCGAGCGTGACAAAGCCATGGGCAAAGCCCACCGGGATATAAAGCTGCGCGCCATTTTCCGCGCTTAAGGTAAATCCCGCCCAGCGCCCGTATGTGGGGCTGCCGCGCCGAATATCTACGGCCACATCAAAAATGGCCCCCCGCCCACAGCGCACCAACTTGGCCTGCGCGTGCGGCGGTGATTGAAAATGTATGCCCCGAACCGTTCCAACCGCTGCTGAGAGAGAGTGGTTGTCTTGGACGAACTCGGCATCAACGCCCAATCCTGCAAACACCCGGCGGCTGTATGTCTCGGCAAAAAAACCTCGGTGATCACCAAATTTAGATGGCCTGATTTGCACCAATCCCGCAATGGTGGCATGACTTATGTCGATGTTGGACATTGAAACCTCACTTTCCAGATCCTAAGGCGCCCGCACCCGGAAATGGTAGCGCAGAAACTCATCGTATTGTTTGTCATCAAAAGAAAAAAAAACGCATCGCACTACGGAGGTGGTTGAGGAAGCTGCGACTAAACAGCCTTCTATTGTCTCGCGCCGCATTATGGATCATTCGGACGTTACCAAAATATCTGACGCGGGCGCCCAGTAATTCGGCGCGACGGCAAAAGTCGACGTCTTCCATATACATGAAATAGCGGTCATCGAATCCGCCGAGTTTTCTGAAAAGCCCGGCTTTAATGGCCAGAAAGGCGCCGGACGCCCAATCCGAAGTTTGAAGCTTTTCAAGCTGACCTGCGCTGTAGCGGCTTGGCCCAGGCATGCCGACAAACGACAGCATGAGATAAAGGAGCCGCACCCTCGGCCGCACATTGTGGTCAAACCGGTCCGTTTTATTGTTCCAAAGCATTGGCGCCGCAAGCTCGACGCCTTCGGCCTCCGCCTGGGTCAACAACTGTCGAACCTGCTCGGGTGTGGCGATGATGTCGGGATTGCAAATGACAAACCAATCATCTGGATTAGGCTGCGCGGTTTCGAACGTCTTGTTATGGTTGCTACCGAAACCGGCTTTGCGGAGATTGAGGCTGTAGCTGACCTCGTCTGGCACCACGCGATCGCGCTCGGGGATGTTTTCGCGGACGAATATTCGGAAATCGTCTGACGCCGCCAATAGGCTGTTTTCCATCAGCATGTGCTGGTGCCCATGCGATACGATTGAAATGTAGGTCTTCATGTTTTCTCGATATGGAAAGGAGTCCGCAACCGATCGCCTTTCACCAATGGAATAGGGTCGGCCATCCGTTCTGCAAAACACGCGACAAGGATCACTTGGGCGGCATCCCCAAGTCGATCGCAAGAGCCTCCCAGCGCCGCGCGGTCGTTTGCCAGTCTTCAAGGTCCTGGTATGCGGCAAGGGCCTTTTCGTTCACTGTGGATGGCCCGCTTTCGATCGTGCGCCGCAGGGCATCGGCCAAACTGTCCGGGTCTCCAACAGGAACCGTTTCGCCGAACTTGTCCACAAAATCGCCTGTCCCGTGCGGTTGCGTTGTGATGACAGTTTTTCCCATTCCGGCTGCTTCGTAGACCGCCAGCGGAATTTCGGACGGCACGACCAGAAACGGCATCGCAATCGCCACAGCGTTGTCGATATGCGTTTGCAGGGCCATTGGCTCAAGAGATGACCACACAAAGATCAGCTTGTCGTGCGACCAGCGCCGCTCAATATCGGCCTTGATTTTTTCGATGTCCAGATGCGCGTCGGACCTGAACAAACACAGCAATGGAGGCACACCGGGGCTGTCAGCGATTTTCAGATACGCGTCGAGAAGGACGAAGGCCCCGCGAATGGGCAGAGGAGGGCCCATGAACAGGAAGAAGGGCGCTTTGGCATGGAGCTCGTGGGCGTGCTGTTCTTCACCTCGAGGGGACGCAAGCACCGGATCGCGGCCCGGGGCAATGGTTATTACAGGCTGCGTGATCTGGCGGGCCAACTTGTCACGAGAGTAGTCCGAATTGGCTATGACGGCCCGCACGCCGAGATCGTCGAGTGCGCGCCGAACGAGCCGTTTGGGGAACAACGCTTGCGCGATATAGGGCAGCAGACCAGCAAGCGGCATTTTCCTGATGGCGCGGAGCAGATGCCTAAGTTCGAACACGCTTCCGGGCAGATAGGCGATCCGGATGCCGGCCATGCCCTCCAGCAATTCCCGCATCATCCGGTTGTGCGACCAGCTCACTGGAATGAACATCGCGTCGAAATCGGCATCGCCCAGCAAGCGGTGCAGGGTCTTCCGCATGACTGCGATGTCTTCGCGTTGGATCGTGATAGTGCCGTGTTCCGCTTCGCGGCCCATAGGTCTACCGATGTCCGCAATCGACAGCACCATGACCTCATGCCCTTTGGAACGCAGTCCTGCCGCAACCTCCAGCACCGTACGCCATGGCATCAAGCGCGTGTTGCGCTCTGTCAATCCGAAACTGGCTATGAGAATCCTTGCCATGCTTTGTGATCACTTTTTGCCGACGAACTCTGAGATTATCCCGTGTAGGTTTTCGATCATGATACCTGACTGAAAGTTTGCTTCGAACCGTGTACGCGCAGATTGTCCCAGCCGCGCACGCAAATCAGGTGAGCCTATCAATTCGGACATGCGCTCTTCTGCCGCCGCACTGTCCAAATCTGCAACCAAGAACCCTTCTTGGCCGTGTTCAATGGATTCCGAGTTGCCGCCAACGTCTGTTACCAAAAGTGGCAGGCCCGCGCGCATCGCTTCCAAGATCGCGACCGAGTGGTTCTCCTGTCTTGATGTCATGGCAAAAATGTCCGCTTCGGAGAGAAGGTCCGCAATATCGCTGCGGTTTCCAAGGAAATGAGTGCGATCCGAAACGCCAAGGGAGACCGCCAGGGATTTCAGCTGATCTTCCAGCTCACCGCTTCCAACGATCTCCAGCTCTGCCTTGGGATACTTTTGCGCGGCGCCTGAAAACGCGCGCAGCAGTACGTCGATCCCCTTTGCCTCATTCAGGCGGGAGACTGTGATGATCTTCACGGCATCCTGCTGGCCGCGAGCCGCACTATGAGTTTTCGGTGTGATCAAAGGTATTCCGGGGGCGATACCGTTGTGCAAGACCCTTAATTTCTCCGCCGGAACCCCTTTGCCCTTCAGTACCGCAGCGCTGTGGTGTGATACCGCAATCACCGCACTGGCGTGACGCTGGATAAACCGTCTTTCCAGACGATCGAATACAGCGGCCTTGACGCGCTCTACCATGGTGCGGGGGAAATATGTGCCGTGATAGGTCGACAGGATGGGCAGGTTGGGCGGCAACAGCCAGCGCAGGAGATAGCCGAGGATGGTCGCGTTGAACCCGTTCAGAAAAACGATATCCGACCCGTTATCCTGAATATGCAGTGCGGTCTCACGTGCGGCGCGAAAGAGCTGCGACGTTCCATGCGGAACAATGTTGAACGAGGTGCCCGTCTTGGGTATTTTTTGGGTGCCCATAGCCGGCGGGCGCACGATCACCACATGCGAACACACGCGCTCTGGCAAGAATTCGTCCGCCTGAAGGTAACTGTCGAGAACACTGTCGACACCTCCGCCGAGATACCCCCAAATGACATGCGAGACGCGAATTACATCGCTCATATTGGCAACGTTCCATTTTTCTCGAGGTGGTCAAGAATTGCCTGTGCAACCGCTTGGCCAAATGGCTGTTCCTGGTCGCCTGCCTCTCCACCAGTCGCGGACAGGGCCTGCGCGATGGCCGCGGCAAATTCGGGATAGGTCTGGGCGCTCAACGCCCTGCCACTGGCCGTCAGGTGCCGCACCAGCTCAACCTGATCATCAAGGGATTCCGCCATAGCCCGCAACCTTGGCACCAGGACCAGCGGCCGGCCCAAGGTCAATGCGTCAAGGCTGCTGCCATAGCCGCCTTGCGCCACCACGACGTCGGCTTTCGCCATAAGATCGAGAATGCGTTGATAAGACGTATAATCGAAGGACTGGCACCCGTCAGGAGCGCGGGACGATCCGTGTTGAACCACGATCTCGTGGCCCTCTTCTCGAGCCAGCGTTTCGAGGAATTCGACCAGTCGCTCGAACGGGTACGGGTTGGTGCCGAAAAGCGCGAGGATCATGGAGTTATGTCCAAATCATGATCTAAGAAGGAAACTCGATTGGCGAGGTTGAGCCAGTGTCACAGCTGGCGGACGGCGCTCTGCACATGGTTTGCCTGCACATGCCCAAATGATGTGTTCGTCCCAAAGTCAAAGGATGCTGGCCACAACCGCTTTGGGATAAAAGGACCGTAAGGCTTCGTTCTGCACGATGAAAAGTGAGCTGACCGGATAAAGGATACGGCCTGTCATGGAGGGCGTCGAGATACGTGCCCCTGATTCCACGTAAATGCACACAGCGCCAGCCATTTTCGCCAACAGGAAGAACGGCACGGTCATCCCTGCTCCGGTCGAAATCACCACGTCTGGCTTGTGGTGCCGGACATAGCGGAACGCTTGGCCGAGGTTCCGAAGAAACCCGAAAACGGACCGATGTGGATCGCGGAGCGGCACAAATGAAATATCACTCCCAGTATTGCGTTCTGCCGCGCCTGTTTCCGTGATGACCACGCTCAGCGTCGGCAGAAACCGCGCGATGGTGACCAACTCGGTCAAATGACCGCCGCCCGAAGATATGCCGATTATGCGCACAGCTTGAGAACCTCTTTCGCGCTTTCGTCCGGCGACATCCGATCTGTGCGAACCCCGGACACGGAATAGAACCGCCGCAGCAGCGTATAGATACTCACCTTGTCCGGATAGGACTTGTCCCAAACGATATCTGGTCTTCGCTTCTCGACGACGTCTTGAGAGCAGATCAGAAACACGCACAGATTCCGAACTTGATGCGATTTGAGAATGGGGTGGAACAGCCACAGAACAAATCGGGTCTGTTTCGTCGAGAGGACCAGATCGGCCACAATATCGAACAGAAAGCGGTCGATGATGGTGACATCGCGGGCCTTAACGCGATCAATGATCCACCACTTTGGCAAGATGAAAACCACGCAGTCAAACCATGCAAGACATATGTAAAAATGTGACCAAGGCGCCTTGTAGTCATGGTAGCCAAGCGGCCCGATGGGGGTCTGCTCATAATAGCTAAACCCAAGAATCCGTGCGATCAGGTTGAAGGCGCGCGCCAAAACGAAACCAAATCGACGCCAGCTCACATGCACTGGTTTGCTCTCCCCCAACTCGGCGGAAAGCGCTTTGACGATGGAAGACTTCCCGCTGCCGTCGGGTCCGCTAAGAACAATTTTCATGGAAGCGCTGCGTTCTTTTCGAGCGCGAGGATAGGATCCTGCGCGTCGGGGTATTTCGTACACATTTCCTGCGATGAAAACATCAATGCAGGAATTTCATCCTCTCGCATTCTGTCCAAAAACTCAGCTTCGGTGAAGCAGTAAACGTCAATCGGAATAAAATTCAGATTGGCCCATATCCGGATATAGGTCGCGTAGCAGTATGCCAAAAGTGACGGCAAGACCCCCGGCCGGTGTTGAAATCTCAAATCAAGATCCGAAGTTGATTTCATCACGTGTCGGCTGAAGCTGCCGTATATGAGGATGTCAATTATGCCAAAGCGCGGCGCCGTGGTTTGCATCTTGGTCAGGGCGATGCGCACCTTTTCGCGGGTGAGCCCGACATCGGAGACCACGTAACGCATCATTACGGGAAGCTGCCCATTGGTTACGAAATTGAGCGCGTGTCCGACAATAAGCGCGAGAAGGATATGCAGGCCAGCAAGCTTGAGAAGCAGCGTCGCAATCAAGGTAAGGCTGATCTTGAACCAACGCTCGCCGGACGTCATGTAGCGCATACCCTGAAAGATGAAATACGATAGCACTGTAACCATCGGATGGTTTCTCAGAGTATTGCCGTTCTGGTATTTCTTTCTAGCCATATCGTGCTTCATTCTGTTTGCCGTGCCTTGCGCGTCCAAACGCACGACACCGGACATCGATATATATGGGAATCCGCGTGTCGGGGTTTGTTGCTTCACGTAACCTCAGGCGTCAGAGCCCTCTGGGCGCTTGAGTGTCGTCTTTGCACGATCTTGTCTCGCCACCTAGTCCGTTCCTTTTCAAGGTACTCGGAAAGCACAATCGTTGCCGGTAGCAAGTTCGGCCACAAATGCATATTGGTGTGCAACCCATTCAGCAGAAAAAACAGCGGCACAATCCCAAAAACTCCAAACATGCGCAGCCGATACAGAAGGAACAGATACAGAAGCGCGCCGATCATGCCGCCGTCAAAAAAGTAAACCAGAAGGTCATTGTGCGGGACCTCCAGATCGATTTGCGACATATATGCGAACGTAGAGCCATACCCTGTACCCAAAAATAATTCAAAAACCGACAGGCTTTCCAATGAATCCAAAAGTTGTGCGACGCTTTCCCCTCGACCGCTCAGGAAATGTAAAAGATTAAGGCCATCTTGCGGCAGAAAACGATTGATGAGGTTCTCTCCGAAGTACAGAATGACCGCGACCGACCCGGTTATCGAGCCTACAACTGCAAAAACAAATTTTCGCGTGGAGTTCTTTCTGTATGCAAACATCAAGTAGAGGCAAAAGAACCACATGCTGATCAAGGCGCCGCGCGACTGAATGACCAGTATAAAGATCAAGCCAAAAGAGACGAACGTTGCGCCCGCGATTTTGGAGAGAGTCCTATTTTCCCCATGATGCAGAAAAAGAAGGTAAGCTCCCAACACAACCAGCAGTGAAGACAACATCGCCGATGTGGTCGCGGAACTGAGAATTTTCAGACGTCCCTGAAAGGTGACAATGGCGGTCGAATAGCCATATAGCAAAATGGCGAGAAGGATTCCAAACAGCAACAGAACATAGCGATTCTGGAATATGATACCGTCGCTCACACTCGACCGGAAGGAGGCCGCCACCGCAACAACCATGAGGAAGAATGCCTGACCGCTGGCGATACTGCTCCCTTCATGCATGCTACTGATCAAAATTACAACCAGCGTGCCCAGTATTAGTAGCAGTCCATTGGCCGTGATTGCGAACTTTCTAACAAGCAGCAAGCCGGCAAAGGCCGCCATCGTCTGCAAAAACAGACCCGCCGCCCCCAGGTCACGTAAGAGCGGGAGCGGCGCAGTTCCTAACGCGATCAGAACGAAGCTTGCTGTCATTCGTAACATGGCCCAGCTTTCTTGCTTATCCGCCTATCGTGCGCTGTTGGTCAGCGTTCTGTGCTGGTGGAGAGTTGATCATACAACCTGTTGTAGGCCGCGCAAACCGACGCGACGCTGTGGCGTTCGAGTTCGGCCTTGGAGACGCTAAGAACGTCGGCTTTTTTCGTTGGTGTTTCAAGCAGCCATCGGATGCCTTCTGCGAGAGCATCCACCCCCGCTCCAACGATTTTTCCGTTTTTTCCGTCGACAATCAATTCCTCAACGTCTCCAACATTGGTGGTCACCACCGGAACGCCACAGGCTAGGCTTTCCTTCACGACGGTGGGAGACGCTTCGAACACGGCTGGCAGGATCATGCCCTTGGACGCGTTGAGCACCTTCGGGATGTTTTCGCCCGCTTCGAGGCCGTGGAAGATGACACTGTCCATAAGCCCCATCTCTTCGGCTTTGGCCTTCATCTCCTGCTCCAATTCGCCGTGTCCCACCAGGACCAGAACGGTGTTCGGCCGTGACCCTTCATCAGACATGATATTGCGCCAAGCTTCCAGCAACAGCCCCACATTCTTTTGCGGTGCAAGGCGCCCGATGAAGGTCACATAGTCCCGCCGCCCACCGTGGCGGGCCTGCAGATAGTCCGACACCTCGGGCTTAAACCGGGACAGGTCGATCATAGATGGAATGACGTCCACGCGATCCGCCATCTGTTCCAGGGTGCGGCGGTGAAAACGGTTCATGAAGTTGAGCGTATCTTGGCTGACGGGCACGAAATAATCCAATCGCCGCAGAACATACGCCTCGGTTGCTCGGACGATTGGCTGCAATAGTCCGTGCGCCAGTGTTCCAAAGCGTTTTCTAAAGACCCAGAACGTCCAGCCATGCAAGGAGCAAATGATCTTTGTCTTGCGCGCAAACCACAGGAACGGCAGCGCGAAATACAGCCGGTGGACGTGGACGACGGTATTCGGTGGAAATGTGTTTCTCAGGCAGTAAATAAACAGGCCCAAGAAGAAGACCGGGAATGAACGGCCAGCTCCGCAGACCGGAACAAATTGAACCCTGCCCTGCGATTCTGCCTCGCGGCCTGCACCGATAAATAGAATATCGGCGTCGTATTCGCTCATGCCACCAACGAGATTTTGCAGATACCTGATGCCGCCGCCGCCGCTGTCGCGGAACGGGTTGGTTTGGTAGACCATGACTACTTGTGTCGTTTCAGTCTGTTCAGACGAGTTCATCGATGTGTATTCCTGCTATCCTGTGCCCGGTGATTTCGGAAGGCATTTGTTTCACTAGGGCGTTTGACCGTCGGTGCGCCAATCGGAGCGCCACCAGAGTCTTTTGAATTACCGGCTGCTGGCAAACTTCTTCGCCATCAGGAATGCATTGAAGCCGAGCATCCGAGGCAAAAGGAAAACCACCCTGTCTCGGACGGGCTTGCCGACGGCCAGCATAATTCGCCTGATAGGGCCCATTTCCCAAAATTCCGCGACATAGGCGCTATATTGAGCAAGATCGACGAATTTGGCTTTCAGCGCCTCGAGTCCGGGATGGACCTGATCTTCAATCACATCGAGCAGATACAAGTACATCGCATGGTTTGACTTGGCAAAAGCGCAGAGACGATGCTCGGACTGCGCAAGCATCGAGTGTGTTTTTGCGCCCTTCGCACCCGTGATGCTATTTTTGCTTTCTCGGTAGAGCAAAAGGGATTTCGGCAGCTTTCGGATCTCCAGCCCAAGGGCGTTGATAAGGTAGGTCAACAACGCATCCTCGCTAAAGATCTTCTCCTTGGGCATCGGCAGGCTGCACAGGAACTCCCGATCATATCCCGCGGAACACCCTGCAATGTTTGGCACGTGTCCAGCGCTGCGTTGGGCCGGTTTGTAAGTCTCAAAAATGTTTTGTACCCGCGCCGAGATTTCATGAGACACATCTGTTCGGACCAGGTTTCCGTCGTTGTCGATAATATCGTAGTCGGAAAACAGGGCGCAAAACCGTTTTCGTGCCCACTCTTCAACGATTTCCGCCACCCTGTTCGATTTCGATAGATCATCCCCAGCCTGAACAATAAAAAGCTCCCCTCGCGCTTCATGGGCAACCTCGAGCACGTGTGAATACGTTCCGTTGTTGCGAGCGGTCCGCCGGAGCCGAACGTGTCTTTCTGTCGGATGGTTGGCCAGATAATCTCGGCAGATTTCGAAAGTGTCGTCACTGGAGCAGTCATCAGACACGATGATCTCGAGGTTCGCGTAGGTTTGAGACACGGCCGACGCCACGGCATCGAGGATTGTGGTTCTCTGGTTGAAAGTGAAGATCGCCAGCGTCACCAAGGGTTGTTTGCTATCGTCGGTCATTCTTGCGTGTCTCGCTGCATCATCGTGCGGCTCTTGGGTTTGGCTTCGCTGTCCTGTCCCCACGGCCCTGGAGCGCTTTGCCCAATGGCGCAGACGTCCGGCCGCGAAACCTTAGCAATCGCAATCCATCTGTCCTGTCGCCGGTCACCTGTCTTTCGCGTTCGGAGCAACGGAGCCTGAGTATCCTACGAGGTCCCATTTATCGGCCAACCTATAAAGGCGTAGGCCCGTGTGAGGCGTTGGGACAGACGCCCTTCGGGACCGATCTTGATCAGAACAAGGCGCAGGCCAAACAATCCCGTGGACACGGCCAAAACAGGCGCCACCAGCGCTGTAGCGATCGGGAATGTGAATGCAACCAGCAGCAAGGCAAACGCCAGAACAGCATGCACCCCCAGCACAAGCCTCGAAACAGGATCCCAGGTGAATGCATGCAGGTTGCGCGCAAGCAGCCACGCGCAAACAAAATAGACGATATAAGCAACCAGGAAGGCAATGCCCGTGATCTGCAAACCAAAGCTCGGCAGAAACAGGAAAACCAAGGCGATGAACACGACGTTAAACACGACCTCGAGGAAAAAGAATGTCTTGGCGCGACCAGCCGCCACAATAGAGTAACTTAGCGGCCAACTGGCCAGTTTGAAAACATTGCCAACGAGTTGCCATTGCAACAACGTGACTGCCGGCGTGAATTCTTCGGTATAAAGAAGCACGATGACCCAATGCGACCACCCGATCAGAAGCAAAAGGATGGGCCCGCCAATCGCGAGGCCGAGCTGCGACTGGTCGTTGATCAGCCGGATGGCCGCCGGCCGGTTCTGGATGACCTCTGTCAGGCGCGGATAATAATCCGCGCTCATGGCGCTCAACAAGAACCCGACATAGGTAATCGTGATAGCCCATGCCGCCGTGAAATGTCCTGTGGCTTCCAGTCCGAGCTCTTGCGTGATGGTGCCCCGCACGATGAGCACTGTTCCGGTGGTCGCCAGTCCCCCCAGCATGAAGGACAGGCCGAGTTTCGCCATGGGCGTCCATGCATGCCACATCTCCAACGGCGTCCAATGGTTGAGCTGACGTTTGGGCAGGCGGCGGGTAAAATAGGCGGCAACGGTAACGGTTGCGAGTGGCTGGAACATCAGCAGCCAGATCAGACCTGCTTCGTCCAGCCACCAGACCATGAGAAGGCCGGTGGCGGTGGAGGCCAGAACGGCGGTGACAGTGACCTTGCCAAGTTCGTCGATGCGTCGCAATCCCTGAAGCAGGGCCAGTTGTGACGTGGCGAGCAGGCCCAGCAGGACGACCAATCCGACCAATGCGACTTCTGATGCTCGCGTTGCATCGTCGAAGAGCCAGATCGAGATTGGCACGCGCATCAGCCAGATCACCATCAATGCAAGTGTCCCCGCGATCAGATGGGCGACAAAAAGCAAATGCCGAATGAGGCTCAGCCGTTCCTCCTCGTCCCGCACAACGGCGATCTCGCGCACGCCGCTTGATCCCATTCCCAAACCTGCAGCCTGGACCGCCATGTCTTTCAAGCTGCTGTAAACACCCATGACGCCGATGCCGGTCGGCCCGAGGAGCAAGGCCACGACCTTTACCCGTATGATCGAGACCACGATATTGACCGCCTGGGCCGAGCCAATGACGAGCATTGACCGGACAAGGCCGCGTGATGCCGGTTCAGTTGAACCTGTCATGCGTGCCCACGAAGCGTTTCGACGACCCGCCGCAACGCTTCGATGTCGAGATGCGGTCCGATCGGCAGGCTCAGAACCTCTCCGGCCATGTCGCGGGCCATAGGAAGAGCACCGGGTGCAATTTCCAGCCCGGCATAGGCCGCCTGCATATGCGGCGGGATGGGGTAATGGATAAGTGTGCCAATCCCCGCCTCGGTCAGCTTGGCCTGAAGCGCCTCCCGCTCGGCTGTGCGCACGACATACAGGTGCCAGACTGGCTCTGCCCAGTCCGGGACATTGGGCAGGATCATGCCGGTGCCCTTTAACCCTTCGTCATAGGCAGCGGCCAGGACACGACGGCGCTCGGTCCATTCGTCCAGGGCCGTGAGTTTGACCCGAAGGACAGCGGCCTGGATCGGGTCGAGGCGCGAGTTCACGCCGGCTTCCTCGTTCACATATTTCTGCTTTGATCCGTAGTTGCGCAGCAACGCGATACGCTCCGCAAGGCTCGCATCATTGGTGGTGATCGCCCCGGCATCGCCAAGCGCACCAAGGTTCTTTCCGGGGTAGAAACTCCAGCACACGACATCCCCATGCGCCCCGATGCGCTGCCCCTTGTAGCGCGCACCATGGGCCTGAGCGGCGTCTTCAATCACCCGTAACCCATGCCGCCGCGCAATTTCGAGGATAGGGTCCAGATCGGCAGGTTGGCCGTAAAGATGCACAGGCAGGATTGCGCGGGTCCGGGGCGTGATCGCCGCTTCGATCAAGGTGGTGTCGATATTGTGCGTGGTGGGGTCGGGCTCCACCGGGATGGGGGTTGCGCCGACACTCGATACCGCAAGCCAGGTGGCGATATAGGTATTCGAGGGTACAATCACCTCGTCGCCAGGCCCGATATCCAAGGCGCGCAAGGACAACGTCAACGCGTCGAGACCGTTGGCCAATCCGACCGAGTGCCTTGCCCCGCAATAAGCCGCCCACTCGGCCTCGAATGCCTCAACTTCGGGGCCAAGAATGTACCATCCGCTCTCAAGCACACGCGCGACGGCCGCCTCGATCTCGGGCTTCAGTTCGCGGTAGGCGGCACCAAGGTCAAGAAACGGGATCACGTGCTTGCTCCTCGCACAGCGGTCAGGAATTCGTCGTAATCGCGGTAGTAGTCCGCCTCATCATACCGATGAGAGGCCAGAACCATGCAGACAGCGCCCTGGCTGAAGGCGTCCATTTCACGCCAGATCATGCGCCTGATATAGAGCCCCTTACGGGGATCGCGCAGCCAGTATTCAGACTTGGTCTTTCCGTCGTCGATCTTCATGCGGAAGCTTCCAGATAGTGCAAAAATCACCTGCTCCAAGTCTTTATGGGCGTGTCCGCCCCGCTCAGAATCCACCGGAACATTGTAAAGGTAGTAGACCCGCGCAATATCAAAGGGCACGTGGTTGCCGCCTTCTACAAAGGTCAGGTCCCCGCGGGGGTCGTGGATTTGCGGTAAATCGATAATGCGCACGTTCGCAGCTGTCATGTCTAGTTCACCCAAGCTCTAAGTTTTGCAGTCCGGAGCGCGGGAACGGCCAATGGCAATCCAATGGCGATCTGTATCCGACCGGAGCACTTCTATTTGAAGAGATTTCAGGATCGAGCCCCGCTGCCCCGCCATGAATTGACGGAAAACAAGATGCGCGGGTGTGTTGCTCAGCTTCGCAACAACTTCGACGTCCACCCAGGATGCAAGACCCCCAGCGCCCAGGGCGGAACTCACGAAACCACACGCATCCGGCTCCCGAGCTTCGACGTCCAGGGCGTATCGCCAGCCTTTGTCTTCGATCGGCCAGAACGAAAAGCACCTCCCGGTCTCGTCGTAAGCGCGAATGTCAGCCCCAAGACCAACCTGGATTTCGCCCCAAGGGGTCTGCATTCTAGCTTGTTATGCCGCCATCCACGAAGACCACTTGGCCTTGCATGTTGGTGGTGCCGGACACGACCAGATCGACGACCTTGAAGATGTTCTCATCGTTTGACAGGGCGCCCGACGGCGTCCGGCGCTTGATCGTTGCAAGCTGTTCGGGGCGCAAAACCGATGACATTTCGGACTCGAAGAATCCCGGCGCCACGCAATTGACGAAGATTCCCGCCTCGCCAACCTCACGGGCCAGCGACCGCGTCATGGCATCCAGATACCCTTTCGACCCGGCATACACCGTCAGGCCCGCATAGCCGCGCGATCCACAGATCGAGGAAATGCTCACTATGTTGCCGCCACCTTCCAGCATCATGTGCTTGACCGCGGCCCTCGTCAAAATCGTGGGCCCGACGATGTTGATATCAACGATGCTTTTGACGGTCTCCACATCCGTATGCATGAGCAGTTGATCCTGACCAATCGCCGCATTGTTCACGACGCTGTGGATCCGCCCGAACTTGTCAGACACGGCCGCAAAGAACTTTGTAATCCCGTCTACGTCGGTCGCATCCACTTCGCTGAAATGGAAATCTTCGGGATACGCGACGCTGAGGCGATCCATGTCTTCGGTCCGGGATCGGGCGAACGTTGCAACGCGATTGCCTTGTTCAAGAAGTCGCTGCACAAGGTGCAGCCCAAGACCTCGTGACCCGCCGGATACGATGATGCCCTGATTGGTGGTGTGCATAGTCTTCCTAACTTTTCAGGCTTGAGCGAATTGGAACCGACTCGAGAAAGTTCCACAAACGCGGCACGGCATACTCAGGCAGCCGTGCTTCACAGAATTGGTTGAGTTCGATTTCGGCTGCCGCTATCTGAACGCCGGGTTTCAGCACAAGGTTCGCGACGGGAAGATGCCCCATGATCGGCGACCGTTTTGCTTCCACTTGCGCCCAGGCCACATCCGGGTGAGACAATAGAACCTCCTCAATCTCGGCTGGGAACGCTTTCTGCCCACCGACATTGATCATCTGTTTGTCCGCGCGACCCCGGAACACGATGCGGTCACCGACCCGCTCGACCAGATCGCCGGTGTCGATCCAGGATCCTGGCGCCGCCGAACTGCTATACCGGGACCGAACCTGAAGCCTGTCCTCCACGATCCGCACGGCCACGGACTTCTCGTTGTCGCGCTCGCTCAGGATACGCGCATCGAAGCCCGCGCGCCCATCCGAAACGACGATGGCCGCACCGGTTTCCGATGAAGCGAAAATATGCTTGATCTTCGCCGCCGGGAACATGGCCGACAGATAATCAAGGATCGCCTGGTCAACGATTTCCCCTCCGAGGGAAATGGAGGTCATGCCCGATGCTTTGAGCACATCGGGATCAATGGACATTGCCGTCTGTCGCCAGAAGGTTGGGGTCGAAGACACGGCATTGATCTGCCCACCGCGCAGCGCCTCTTCGAAGCTTGCCATCAAATCCGCAGAGCGCCCCAGAACCAATTGCTGCTCCGGCACAAAAAGGCCGAGCGACACCATTTGGTACCAAGCGTAGGAACCAACCTGATAAGGCACAAACCAACTGTACGGTTTCAGGTTTTGCACCTTGTCAAAGGTATTCAAGCTCTGAGCCGTGTGCGAAATCAGCTTGGGCAGCCCGGTTGTGCCGGAGGTGAGCACAGAAATTCTGCCCGGCTGCAGGTCAGGATTTTCAAACGGTCCGCTGGTGACTTCGCCGCTTTGCAGGTCAAAGACGGTGACATGCTGCTCGGCCAGGCGCGCCGTCAACTCGGCATTCAACCGGGAGCGCTCGGCGACGCCAAAATCCAGCCCCGCCTCGATCCCGGCAGCGACCAGAGACACCGCTTCTAGCTCATCTGACACCGCAAAAATGACGCGCAACCCTCGGAAGGGTACAATGTCGCCGATTTGCTGCAATGCATTTTGAGCAAGGCTGGGCCAGAGATGGTCACTTTGGCCGTAAATTACCTTGTTGGACGGCAAGAATGACATGCCTTAGCCCTTCGTCACCAATTCGAAGAAATCCAGAACGTCTTTCACCGTCTCAATCTGACGCATTGTCGCTGCGTCAAACACGAGCTCCCTGCCGATTTTCGCCTCAACCCGCAATGCAACTTCTGAGAAATCAAGGCTTCGGAAGTTTACTTCGCGCGTGGTCTTTGTCTCGGCCGAGATTTCTTCGCGCCCGCGCTTCACCATTACAAAGTTCATTATTTGAAGGATTTCGGATCGGGTCATGAGAAGTGTTCCTTTAGATATCGAGGGTGTTTGCCGCTTCAGCGTCAATTTCTGCCCCAAGGGCCGCAATTCGGGCCTGTGCGTGGCTGGGATAGGCGTCAGCAAAATGCTTGTGCCAAGGGTGACGGGTGCGACTTTCCATGTGCATGAGGAAACGAACTTGCCCGGCGATTTCGCCATCTGCGCCGGTCACGACGGCACCGGCGGGCACCACGCCGCTCGCGACAGCGCCAGACGAGATGAGCGCGCCCCGCCCAATCTCCACCGCTGGCATGAGCTGAGCATTCACGCAAACTGTAACCATGTCGCCAATCGTCACCGGCGCGCTCAGATGCGATGGCGGAAGGGGGTCGTTCATCAGTGTGGTCAGCGAAAAGAGCCAGACAAAGTCGCCAATCTTCGCGCCTCGGCCGACATGGGCGTAGCTGTGCATGCGCACGAAGTCGCCGATGGTGCAGGCGCCTTCGATATCGGAGAAATTCCCGATGCGGAGGTTTTCGCCGATGACCGCACCTTCGCGAATGACAACATGGTGGCCCGTCTCGAGGTCGGGCCCGATCGTGGAGCCTTGGTAGAGCACCGTATGTGTCCGCACATTCGCTGCCGCACCCAGCTTGAGAGGGGTCGATCCGGGGCGAACGGTCGGATGCCCGATGACGCAGAAATCACCGATGCGGCAATTGTCACCAATCTCGACGTTGCCGTAGACCCGGACGCCAAACCCGAAGGATACATTTTGCCCGATTTTCGCTTCTGGATCGATCTGATTAAACACTGTCTGCCCCCCATATGCCCCGATTTTGGCGCTCATTGCCGTGCGTGAGGCCGCTTCTGCGACGAGCGACTTGTGAAGCCATCGTTTGTTGCGCGGCGTATATTTCGAATTAATCTGGAGCTGTTTCTAGGAATTCGGACCATTGGTGCCCATTAATCTGTCTCCGCCGAGCTCACATTTGAGCGTCTCAATCTCTTCCTTCAGGGCCTCATATTCTGCCAGTTTTCGCTTGAGAAACCTTGCCGCGATGATTGATTTCTCTTTGATGCCTTTGGGCGTCAGAACATAGGCATATCGCCGCTTATCTTCAGCCGCCGTAAAATTCCCCAACTTCACCAGGCCCTTCTCAATTAGCGCATTCAGCACGTAGTGCATGCCACCGACACTTACTCCAACGGCAGCCGCGAGTTCACGCTGTGACATTTCAGGATTCTCTTGCAGAAGGCGAAGCACGCGAAAATGCGTGTCTTCCTGCAGCTTGGTGCGCTTGCTGGTCATTTTGTGATTTTCTCAGGCTACCGCACAAGGACTGCCAGTGGGGCGCCTTGTTGGATACAAAGGTGGTGATGAGAGTAGTTTCCGCATCGCTCAGTATCGAGTGATATCAAATGCTGCGCAAGCAAACAAGAAGGAAATTCAGATATTCAAGAGGTTTCCGTCGACACGTTCGCCATAGCCGATCTGTGAGTTCGGCGCTCCGACGCAAACAGCACCTTGCCCCTCCGGAAGGCTGCGGCTGGAATTCATGTCCACTACCACGTTACAGCCGTTCAATATAACAAGTTCATAAAAGAACGACCCTTTCAGCACAAGGCCACATCATGATCTCAGTTGGTCGTCGACCCCCCGCGGGGCGTGCGATAGCTCCTCGACATACGACCGCATATCGGCTTGAGATCAGTTACTTGGGCAAAGATTTTGGAAGCTCATCCCGAGCCGAGCGATTCACCCGAGTTAACCATCCATGCCCTGGTCCGATGCCGCGTCACAGTCGCCTTTCGCCAGTTGGGCTTGTGCTGTCGCTTCGGCGGCGCTCGGCCCTTCCTCCCGCTCGGCCTGTTCCAAGGCCTCCTCCATGCTGACCGTGTTTAGCACCAGTTGGAACTGCTCGAGGATCTCAGGCGCATGCCGCGCCACGTAAGACCTGACCGCCTCGTTGTCCATCAGCTTTTTCAAGTAGCCCTTGGCGACCACAAGGTTCAGGAGTTCCGATCCGTAGTTTTCCTCGGCGTGTTTGTACTTTTCTTGCACTTGGCTCATCTCGCGCTCGAGCTTGACGATTTGCTCCAATGGATCACCCTTGGGCTGTTCCAGCTGCGGCGGCTTGTAGTCGGTGCGCTGTTCGGGCGGTGTGGCCTTCAGCAGGGCGTCCGCATGCGCCGCGGTGATCGTGTTCGCGGCGATCATCAACTCAACCGCTTCGATCTGCCGGGCAGCTTTCATCTTGCGCAGATGCCGGGTCACATCCGGTGTGAACTGGTGATCCTGGAGCAGATCTACTGCCTTGGGGCAGATCCCATGCAGCAGGTTGATACGGCTGTTGATTGTTGAGAGGTTGACGTTGAAGGCGCGCGCGAGCCGTTCTTTGCTGACGCCCTTGTCGATGGCCCGCCGCAACATGTAGTGCTCCTGCACTGTAGAGAGGCGGTTGATCCGGTGATTGTAGGTGTAGGTCTCGAAATCTTTGGCGATCAGACAAGGCGCCGTGTCTTGACCGAGCTCCTTCAGGGCCAGCACCCGCAAATTTCCATCGAGCAGCAGAAACCCGGCTGCATCTGGGTCCGGTTTGATCACGGAGAGCGGCTCGATCAGGCCGATCTCCCGGATCGATGACACGATCTGCTTGAACTTGCGCGTGGTCATCACGCCGTCTGGCACCTTCTTCGAGGGCATGAGCTCTTCTAGCGGGATCTGGAAGGTCTCGAGATCAAACCCGAGAGTCAGGTTCAACGGGGCCTTGGGATAGGGAGCGTCGCTGTCGTCGATGTCAGGCTGGGGAAAGGCTCCGGGGTAGAGCGGCTTCACGGTGCTGAGTTCATTCATGGTTTCATCCTTTCGAGGGTCAGGCGGTTTCAATGCGGTCGGCGAGGTATTTCGGCAGGCTGTCGAGACCTTCGGCGCGCAGGAGCGTCACGAAGTGCTCATCGGCAAAGAGGCGTTTGAGCCCTTGAACCACCAGAAGCAGCTGCTGGTGTGCATGATCTGCTTTCAGCATCAGCTTGTGCTGGCGGGCGACTTCGCGTTGGTAGGTCTTGACCAGTGAATGCGCCGAGTTCGGCAGCTTTGGACGATCGCCACCGGTTTTAGGACCTTTTTCGCGGCGCTTTTCGATCAGCCGCTTGGCATCCGTGATCTGGTGACCCTTCAGCTGTCCGGTCTTGTAGGCCTCTTCCAGCATGTCGCCGAGGTTTTCATCATCATGCTTGGCGCGGGCGATTTCGAGGGCGGTGGTCAGCGGAATGGTCCCGTTTTGCACCGCCTCGATCAGACGCTCCTCACCCTTTTCCAGCAGAAAGACGATGTCCCGCACGTATTTCTCGGAAAGCCCTGTGCGGGTAATGATGTCGTCGATGGTGTAATCCCGCGCCAGCAAAAGCTCGATGTCGGCCAGGATCTCGAGCGGACGGTGACCCCGCCGGGCGATGTTTTCCGCCAGCGACATGATGAACGCGTCTTCATCCGTCACATTGACCACCAGCGCCGGAATGTGGCTTTCACCCAGCAGGCGGAAGGCGTTCAATCTGCCTTCGCCGCAGACCAGCAAATAGGCGGGCGCCCCGTCGGCACCGTCGCGCTCTGTCACCGTGATCGGCTTTTTCAGGCCGATGGAGCGGATGTTTTCAACGATCTCTTCAAAGACCTTCATGTTGCGGTCCCGAGAATTCAGGACCTCAATCCGGTCGATGGGGACGAGCGTGACGCTCTCGGGTGTGTCAGTCATCATAGGGTTGGCTTTCTCTTTTGGTTTGATTGTTCATGTTTTGTGCTTTCTCTGATTTCCATCATTCTGGTCCTCACCCCCACTTCCGGCGAATGCCAACCCGTTCGGCCATGCCGTAGAAGAAGCCGAGGTCCTCGAAGCGGAAGGCCTCGAAGGCGATGCTGGTCTTGTTGCAGAGCCGGATTTCTTGACGGGGCAGATCTAGCCAAGGCAGCAGGTAATAATCGAGCTCCTCGCGGTTGTCGGGATCGAGCCGCACGGCCAGCGTGACGTCCGCCTGATAGCGCATCGGGTCAAACCGGATCCGCCAGCGCAGCCGTCCATCACCCTGCGGCTGGCACCGCGCCAGGACCAAGCTGACGACCATTTCATCATTGATCGTCAGCAAATCGGTCTTGGGGTCGCGCGCGACCGTGCCGCCAACTTCCGCAATTGCCGCCTCGGTCCGCGCGATGATCTCCGGATGCATCCCGCGCAGGCGCTTGTTCAGCGCAATGCGCTCCTGATCGCGGTCCGAGCGATAGCCGATCATCTCGTAGGCCCGCGCCAGCGACCCGAACCGGTTTCGATAGGCCGAGGACGACGGCATGTTTGGCGTCTGGTCAATTAGCACGCCAGAAAGCTGACCTGCGTCAGCGTAGAGCCGTTTCAGGTGATCTAGCAGTTCCTCATCTGACAGGCGTGCCGACCGCGCTGTGATGATCTCCTGCGCGGTCAGGAAGAACTCGAGCGGCACGATCCCCTCAAAGGCGCCTTCCTTGCGCACCCACATGTCGGGTGGGTTTTCCACATGTAGCTTCTTCAGCTTGAAGGAGGAGCGGTTGTAAACGTTGTTGCCAATGTATTTCTCGTTGGTCAGGACCGTGCGAACTGTTCCGGAATTCCAAGGCCGATCCAGATCAGTGGTCACACCTTCCTCATTCAGGCGGTCGGCGATCTCGCGGAAGGACAGGTCCTCCTCGATCAGCCAGCGATACATCTTGTTGACCCAAGCCACTTCCTCGTCGGGGCCTGGCATCAAGATCACGCGGTCGGTCTGCAGCGATTTGTGCTCACCGCGCTTCAACTCGCCTTTGATCTCGCCGCGCTCATTCACAAGAACCCGGCGCAGCCCGAAGCCGGCCGCGCCGCCTTGGCGGAAGCCCAGTTCAATCAGGCGGCATTGGCCCGCAAAGACCTTGACCGACAACTCTCTGCTGTATTCACCGGCCATGGCGCGTTTAACGCCTTTGACGATGGTCGAGACGGGCGAGCCATCGTTCTCGAACTGCTCGGCGCAATAGGCGACGTTGATGCCTGCGCGTTTGCAGATGTACTCGTAATAAGCACTCTCATCCGCGTCCTGGAACCGTCCCCAGCGGCTGACGTCATAGACCAGGATCACGTTGAAATCGGCCGCACCGGATTCCACATCCGCGATCAGTTGCTGAAGCGCCGCGCGCCCACCGATGGAAAGGCCGCTCTTGCCGTCATCCGCATAGGTCTTGATGATTTCGATACCGCGCTTCTCGGCATATTCGCGGATCTTGTCGGATTGGTTGTGGGTGGAATACTGTTGATGCTCCGTCGACATGCGCACATATCGCGCCGCCCGAAACTCGGTAATCTCGCCACTCCCGTCCAACTCAGCCTCCGATCCGCGTGTCTGTCGGTCGGACGTTTGCGTGGGTGGCAAAACGTATCAAGCTGATAGTGCTGGATTATCTCATTATATCAATGCTCTGAGGGCGGGACACGCCAGCATCTTCATCAAAATATCACATCGCACCCAGAAAATCTTACTTGCATCTGTTCAAGTTCGAGCGATATGTGGGCGATAGAGTATTAATGAGGTTGCACGATGACATTCCACGATCGCGGCACGAGCTGGTTTTTGGCGCAGCTGAAGCCAAACTGCGCCAACATCGCGGATAAGAACCTCAAGCGCCAGGGCTTCAAAACCTTCCTGCCGATGGAAGAGGAGACGCGCCAGCGCAACGGCAAGTTCGTCACCGCCATGCGGCCACTCTTCCCCGGCTACATCTTCGTGGCCTTCGATGCGGCCTGCGGGTTCTGGCGCACGGTGAACTCGACCTACGGCATCACACGGCTGGTGAGCTTCGGCAAGGAGCCGACAGCCGTACCGCTGGACTTGGTCTCTCAGTTGATGCTGCGCTGCGACGCGAAGGGCAAGTTGTTGCCACCAAAGCTTTTGAAACGCGGGGATCAGGTCACCCTGACCAAGGGGCCCTTTGCCAATTTCGTGGCAGAAGTAGAAAAGATTGCACCCGATCGGCGCGTCTGGGTCCTGATGGAAATCATGGGTGGTCAGACCCGTGTGGCTGTCGGGGCCGATCAGTTGCGTTCCGTGTAACAACGCATTGAACTGCTGGGGCCTCATACGCTATCGGCACATAACATTGAAAAGATTGGCGGAGCTCAAATGAAAATTCTGGTCACTGGCGGAGCAGGATATATTGGAAGCCACACGTTGCTGCAGCTGCTGCGCGAGCGCCATGAAGTCCTTGTTTTTGATAACTATTCAAATAGCTCGCCTGAAGCGCTGAGGCGCGTCAAACAGCTAGCTAACGCTGACTTCGAAATCTGTGAAGGTGATATCCAGGATGCGGGCAGATTGGGCGGGGCGTTTGCAAGTTTCAGACCCGAAGCCGTTATCCATTTCGCAGGGCTAAAGGCTGTCGGGGAATCCAACGAAAAGCCGCTCGAATATTATGCGCAGAATGTTTCTGGTTCGATTGAGCTGTTGAAAGCCATGCAACGCCACGATTGCCGTCGGATCGTGTTTTCCTCCTCTGCGACAGTCTATGGTGAGGCCAAATACCTGCCTTATGACGAATACCATCCTCTGCAGCCGGCAAACCCGTATGGCCGTACCAAGTACTTTATCGAGGAAATCATTCGCGATTGGGCAGCATCATGGAAAGATGCGAGTGCTGTACTGCTGAGGTATTTCAATCCGGTGGGAGCGGATGCTTCGGGCCGCATCGGTGAAGATCCCAATGGAATTCCGAACAATCTCGTTCCGTACATCTCGCAGGTCGCAGTCGGGCGTTTGAAGCACCTGAATGTTTTCGGCGCTGATTACGACACTCGAGATGGAACCGGAGAGCGCGATTACATTCATGTCGAAGATCTGGCGCGGGCCCATTTGGCCGCTATCGCGTTTTCAGCGACCTCCACGGGGTGCGAGGCCATTAATGTCGGTACGGGCCACGGTGCAACGGTGATCGAGATGGTGAAAGCATTTGAGCACGCCTCAGGACGCCCCGTGCCCTATGAAATTGGGCCGCGCCGCGAGGGCGATGTGGCGCGCAGTCTGGCGGCGGTAGACAAAGCCGAGCGCCTTCTCGGATGGAAGGCCAAGCTTGAAGTTGCCGACATGTGCAGGACCACCTGGAACTGGCAATCATCTAATCCCAACGGCTATACCCAAGAATAATTGAGAAAACTGATTATGAAACCCGTTCGCAAAGCTGTATTTCCCGTTGCCGGTTTCGGCACCCGCTTCTTGCCCGCTACCAAGGCCATGCCGAAGGAGCTGCTGCCGATCGTGGACAAGCCGCTCATCCAATATGCGGCCGAAGAAGCCATCGCGGCTGGGATAGATACGCTGATCTTTGTAACGGGACGCAACAAGCGGGCGATCGAAGACCACTTCGACAGTAATCAGGAACTGGAAGCTGCGCTGCGGTCCAAGGGCAAGACGGACCAAGCCGAAATGGTGCACAACATCCTGCCTCAGGGTGTCGAATGCATTTTCGTGCGCCAGCCAGAGCAGTTGGGCCTTGGTCACGCGGTCCTCTGCGCAGAACGCGCTGTGGGCAATAACCCATTCGCGGTGCTCCTGGCCGACGACTTCCTGACCTACGAGGGTGCGGGCGTGACCGCCGATCTCGTCAAAGGGTACGAAGCCTCAGGTCTCACGCAATTGTCGATCACGGAAGTAAACGGCCCCGACATCTCGAAATACGGCGTGGTACAGAGCGGCTCGGCCGTGGGCAGTGTTGCGGGCCTGGTCGAAAAGCCGGCCTTTGAAGAGGCCCCGTCAAACCTGGCCTTGATCGGCCGCTATGTCCTGACGCCTGACATCTTTGAAATCCTGCGTGGCCAAGCGCCCGGCGCCGGTGGTGAAATCCAACTGGCGGACGCGATCAACACCCAAGCTGCTGCGGGTCAGGTGGAGGCCGTCACGCTGAATGGCCAGCGCTTCGACTGCGGGTCTGTGAAAGGGTTCTTGCAAGCCATAATGCATGTGGCGGAGCGCGATGGGTTGGTTTGAGCCTCAACGGCCGGCCAACCGATAGGCCAGTCGACCGACCCATTCCTTGATGGCAGTATTCAGGTCTTCAAGGTTCGATGAGAAATCCCAACCTATCCCGCCCGTGAAACTGCCTGTTCTATAATCCACAGAATAGGGAACAACGCCTTGCCACCCTGCGGCCTCGAAGCTTGCAATGGCTCTGCCCATGTGGAAAGCGCTTGTTACGAGGACCCAGGTTTCACCGGGCTCAGGCTGGACTGGGTCGAAGGACAGCTGAGCATTTTCCGCCGTGTTCCGGGACTGATCTTCCCAAGTGACGCGACCAAGATCTATCCCGAGCGAACTCAAGACATCAATTGCGATCGGTGGATGAGGGGCGCGCCCGGCAACGGCATCTAGCAATCTCCCGCTTCCGCCAGCATAGACAATCCGGGCTTCGGGATAAGCTATGGCCAAGCTCGCTGCCGCGACCAGGCGCTCGGAGGCATCATTCAGTTGCGGCTGGTTCCATCGCAGCGTTTTTCGAGGGGACTCGGCGCCGCCAAGAACGACGATCCCATCGACCTGCTCGGGCATGTTTCGAGTCGCATACTCAGCCTCAAGCGGAGCGAGGAGAACTTCGCCAATCGGGAAAATACTGATCAGGGTGACGGCAAGAAAAGTTGCAGCTGATAGCGAAGCCGAAAGACGTTTGCGCCCAAATAAACTGGCAACAGCAGCAGTTGCCAGAGCGACAGCCAGCCAAGTTTCGACTTGAAGGCATAGGCCGATCAGCTTGGAAATGATGAAGAAAAGGGTGTCCATCCAGGTTTAAGTCTTGCCTTGAGTTAGTGATGCGGTGCCCTTGCCCAGCATGTCACCGGCCTCGATCATCGAACAGGTCATCCATGTCAACCTGCAGCGCGGTGGCCAATTTCTTGAGCGTCGCGGCGGACCCGGTTTTGCGACCCGCTTCGATGTCGATGATCTGTATACGGTTCACGCCTGACTGGCGCGCCAATTCAGCTTGCGACAACCCGCGGTACTCGCGCCAGACGGTCAAAGGCGCATGACCGGCCAGAAAACGGTCGACAACAGCAGAGGGGATCAGCTCCTCGGTTCCAGCTTTGATCCGGGCCAAGACGTCGGCTGCACTATTCAGATCAGCCATATCCTCTTCGATCGCCTTGAGGCGGAGATATTCGTCTTTGGGGATGGTCACCATTTCATTCATTTCGCTCACTCCTTGTAAGCACTGCCGCGCGCTTTGACGTCCAGGATCTCAAGCACAACGCCGTCGCACATCACAATCCGCCAGTCTCCCACCCGCAACCGCAGCATCCCATCCATGCCCTGCAGCGCTTTGACATTGTTCGCTTGCGAAGCCGGGTCGGCGGCATAGGCAATTATCTTATCGCGAATTCGAATGGCCCAGTTCCGTGGCATTCGCATGAGCGCCTTCTGGGCGGTTTTCGAGTAGACGATTTCTTTCATGGCCCTATGTAGCCCGTGGCGACTGTGTAGTCAATGACTACCAATGATGGCCTGGCAAACTGGCGCTTACCGAAGAGTTCGGGCTGTCGCCAGGTGACTTCGGGAATGAGTTCTCGACAGGGCGCGAGCGGTTCCGGGGTCGCTGGCATCGATCCGCGCCGACCCAAGTATCCCATCTCCGCCACGCGCATCCCGGATGGGAAGGGCTACAAGTTCACCGCCGAGAACGTGACGCTGCTTCTGCAGGCTGCGATAAAGGACGTGTCGCCGAAGGCGTGACAAGCTTGATGTGTGTGCAAATTTGGTTATAATGAATACGGTTTTGTGGTGAGGAGAAGCGTAATGTCCCGAACGACTACAATGACAGTCCGCGTCGGTGGAGCCTTGAGCGACTTTGTCTCAGCCAACGTCGGCGATGAGGGCTCCTATGAGAATGTCAGCGAGTACATACGCGACTTGATCCGGCGTGACAAAGAACGGGTTGAGGCCGAGGCGTTCGAACGGCTAAAGGCTGAGTTGGCCCATGCCTTCGCTGCGCCAGAGGAGACCTACAAACCGCTGACGGCAGCTGAGGTTATCGCGCGGAACCGGGTATAGCCTGATGCCTGAAATCCGAATTCAGGCGGGGGCTTCACATCGCCTAGATGAAATTTACCGCTACACCCTTGATAAGTGGGGTGAGGAACAAGCTGCGCAATATGTCACCGGCCTATTTGCGGCGTTTGATCGGATTGCAACTCATGGGCTCGTCTCGAAGCCCATACCAGCAGCATTTGGCGTGAACGGTTTTTTCTTTCGGTACGAACGCCATTTCGTTTATTGGCGCCATCTTTCGAATGGCGATATTGGCATTGTCACCATCCTTCATGAGCGCATGCACCAGCTCAGCCGCTTTCAGGATGACTTTGGGTCGTTGTAGGCAATAGTGGTTCGCCGCCAGACCCGCTTGAGCCAAATGACTTTCGAACTCACGTCGATCTCAATAATTACAAGGACTTAAGGTGTAGAGAGGGTTCGCCGCCAGACCCGTTCCCTCCGCCACCTAAACTTGCCGAAACCGAAGATGGGCCCTTGCGGGGGCCTTTTTTCTTTTGGTTTCAAAGGGGTTTAGATGAGGCGACCGCCCTTCGGAGACTGTCCGAAAGGTCTAAATCGGTCTCTGAACCGCATTTGTCTCTAATCGACCGCCCTATGCCCCTAGAAGGACGCTTTCAAAATAGTGTTTAATTACAGATGTTTGGAGATTTTTGGCGAGCGCCCTTTTCGAAAGTTCAACCGATAGCAAAATGCGTTTCGAATCCGTGGGGCGGGCGAAAGGACGGTTGATATCACCGGCTTCCGGTCATTCGCTCCGATCGAGACACAGGTCTGCAAAGCGGGACTTTTGAGACATTGAGCTTTTGTAGCTTATAGGCTCTGCTGGCCTCAGCAATCGCAAGGTACTTCAAATGACAACGACAGTAATTCGCCGCATTAAGGAAGCCGACAAGGCCGAATGGCAAATGCTATGGTGCGGCTACAACGCGTTTTACGAACGGGAAGTTGAGGACAGGACCACTGATCGAGTTTGGGATGCTCTAAAAGGCAAAACGGGTGAGCCGTTCTGTTTCGTAGCGGAACAAGGTGGAAAACTTGTTGGTTTTACCCATTATTTCTATCTTCGATCGACGTCAGATTGGGGGCCTCGCTGCTATATGCAAGACCTATTTGTTGACCCATCCGTAAGGGGCGGTGGTGTTGGGCAATCGCTCATTGAAGCGGTCTATGCCGATGCCGACGAAAACGATGCGGCGCAGACTTTCTGGCTAACAACCACAACCAACAAGGCGGCACGCAAATTATATGACCGCGTTGCAAGCATGACACCGTTTGTAAAATACAGACGATAAGGGCTCGAAGCCGCATTTAGCTGTGGCGTGTTTGAACGGCCGGTTAGGGTCGACTTAGCAAATTTGTTTCACCAAACACCACGCCAGCCTGCTCGTGCCATGACAGGAACGCGCATTCGGTGAGCTGCATCACGGTCACGGCAGACACCTCCCGCCGAAACACCAGGCGTTTCAAGACCTCAGGCGCGAGGTAGGCCAAGCGCAGCTGCCTGCTGACATGCCGCTCGGCGAGGTTCACAGCGATTGCTAGGTCGCGCACTGTTCCGAACTCACCCGCTTCCATCCGCCGGCGCCAGGCCCAGGCGCGGCCAATGGCGCGCAGAATATGCGGATCTTGGGTGTTGTCCTCGCTGGGCAGGTAATCAGCGGGCGGCAAGATTTTGGGCCGCCCGTTCTTTTTGCGCACCTTGAGAGGAACGAAAACCTGAATGGTGTCGGGCGCAGCCATCACTCTGCGGCCTCAAGCTGGCGTGGAACCATCATGTCCCGCATGACGCCCGCAATGCCGTCGGTGCGCAAGTCGATGACGAGGCCTTCAGCGGTCACTGTGACGCGCCGGACGAGCAACTGAATGATGCGGGTCTGTTCGCCCGGAAAGAGCTGATCCCAAAGCTTGGGGAAGTGCTGGAGTGCTTCGATTGCATCCTTCTCAGAGATGTCGTCGCGGTCCAGCGCGGCAATAACCTGTGCCGTGGTTTCCGGCGTTCGCAGAACACGGCGGATTTCTGTGATGACGGCAGCCTCGGCAGTGTCGGCCGGCAAGCGCCTCGGGATGCCATCCTCGGGCGTTTCCCTGTTCTTGAGAAGGTCCATGGAGACATAGTAGCGATACCGACGCGCGCCCTTCTTCGTGCTGGAGGGGGTCATGGCTGCGCCGGTGGCAGTGAAGAGCAATCCCTTGAGCACCGCAGGCGTTTGCGTCCGACTGTTGTTCGCCCGCTTGCGGGGACTTTCCCCCATGATGTCATGCACCTGTTCCCAGAGCCGCGCGTCGATAATGGCCTCGTGCACCCCGGGATAGGACTTGCCTTTGTGGACGGCTTCACCGCGATAGACGCGATTGTTCAGCAGGCGATAGAGGTAGCCCTTATCGATCAGCGCGCCTTGTTTGCTGCGGAACCCATCGTTGCGCAGTTCGCGGGCCAGAACGGTGGCAGAGCCTACCTCAACAAAGCGCTCAAACACCATGCGGACCTTGGCGGCTTCCTCTTCATTCAGGACCAGCTTGCGGTCGACGATATCATAGCCGAGGGGCACATAGCCGCCCATCCACATGCCCTTCATGCGCGAGGCCTTCACCTTGTCACGGATGCGCTCGGCCGTAACTTCGCGTTCGAATTGGGCAAAGGACAGCAAGATGTTCAGCGTCAAGCGCCCCATCGAGGTGGTCGTATTGAAGGACTGCGTCACCGAGACAAAGGTCACGCCGTTCCGGTCGAAGACCTCTACGAGCTTGGAGAAGTCCATCAGAGAGCGCGACAGACGATCGATTTTGTAGACGACGACCACATCCACGAGACCGTCCTCGATATCGGCCAGCAACTGCTTCAGCCCGGGGCGCTCCAATGTTCCACCTGAAATGCCGCCATCATCATATTGATCGCGCACCAAGGCCCAGCCTTCGGATTTCTGGCTGGCGATGTACGCCTCGCAGGCTTCCCGCTGAGCGTCGAGGCTGTTGAATTCCATGTCGAGGCCTTCCTCGCTCGACTTGCGGGTGTAGATAGCGCAGCGCAGGCGGCGGTTGGGGCGGGAGGTGAAGTCCATCAGACATCCTCCCGCTGGCGTTCCCGCAAGCCGAAAAATCGATACCCATTCCAGCGCGTGCCGGTGATTTCGCGGGCGACGGCGGAGAGGGATTTGAATTTGCGTCCCCGCCATTCGAAGCCGTCCTTCAGCACGGTCACGGTGTGCTCGACGCCGTCCCATTCGCGCAGAAGCTTTGTGCCCGTCACGGGATTGCGGGGATCTGCGATCTGATGCTTGCGCCGGGCGTGGCCTTCGACCTCGTCGGCCAGCAAGTCCAGCATACGCCGCGTGTCCCGGTCGGGGCCGCCGTAAGTCAGTTCCTGAAGCCGATAGGCGATCCGCAGTTCAAGAAACGCCCGGCTGTTGTTCGGCGCCGAGGTGCCGATGAGCTTTTCCCATTCGGCTTTCAGCTCCTTGACCGACATCGCCTTCAGGGCGGCCAGGCGCGACAGCACCGTCTGGTCCAGGTTTGGATCATTCCCCGGCTGCGTAGCAGTTATCTTATTGTGATGCTTCATGAATTCCTCCGATGCGGATAGGTTTTGCACGACGACCACCGCTCTTTCGGTGCAAGAAGTCCACGAAACTGTCTCCGCTCTCAGCAGATAAACCGCTGGACTGTGCAACGTTCAGCCGGATGACGCCCGCGGCTAGGATGCGCCCGATCTCGGCGAGTGTCTGACGTCAGCGCCTGTGGGACAGATTTTCGGTTTTCGTAACGGAGTATTTCTGGTTCATCGCAGCCATTATGGAGCGAAGATGAACAAGAAATCCGGAACATCGAAGGACGCGGCTG
>NZ_JAWLVI010000005.1:0-241812 GCF_033100795.1 Pseudothioclava alba | reverse complement strand
AAACCATGCTCAAGCGGCGCTTGCGCCACCAAACTGAAAACGCATAAACTCAATCAAGGATGAGCCAGAGCCTCCAAACGAAAGCGCGCTCAACTGTCCCAAATTATCTGACGACGGACACTCCCGCTCCTTTGCGAACTCCAGACAAGCGTCATGTATGAAATCAAGCTTTCGATAAACATCCTTGATATGTACGTCATGAACTTCGGCAATCGCTGTGAGCGTCATGCCGTTTACGAGGCTTCGAAGTACTTTTCGCGCTAGGTCTTTGCGCTTGTGCCTGCGATTTGGCTTCCCGATAGAGAACACTTTTCGGCACGCCCTGCATTGATAGCGCGGATCACCTTTCGCGGTGAGACCATATCGCCGATAGCAGTGTTCATGGGATTGAACCCCTTTGTTATGGTTTTCGCAGTTGGGATTTGTGCAATGTGCTTGTTTTGTTCCGCTATAAATCGAAAAAAGACGCTGATATTCTTCGGCTATTGCTTTATTGGATTTCAAAACGTTTTGTCGCCCGCAGGCTGGGCAACGGTAGTTGCGTTCGTTGCCGGACCCTTTGACGACGCCTTTGCTTAAGTTCTTTTTTACGCCCTTTTGTGGTCGCCCTCGGTTGTCGAATGGGTCGGGGAGTTCTCCGAACAGTTCGCAAAGAGTGTTGCGACAGAAGTTTACGGAAAAGCCATCGGCAAGTTCTGGCAGGCGACGCCGCCGCGCCCGAGGAGGTTCAGGGGGCTCCGCAGCTTTCTGCGAGAGCGGATTTTCAGTCGATTTTGGCAAACCTACCGCCTGTTGTGGTGCGAAAAACGGCGGCAACCACATAGGGTTGCCACCGTTAAGCCTACCGGATCATCATTTTAGGCGTCAACATTTATCACCAGGGGCTTGGGATATACCCCCGCGCCCCTTTTGTTTCTGTCAGGCGTCTTAGCCGTTGACGCGGATACGCGCGTTCGTCGGGTCGTGCGGGCTGTCTTCGGTGACAACCGCATCCCACTCTTGCAGCAGCATCTTCACCTTCAGCCTGGTGCCCGGTTCTGCCAGATCGGGGCGCACATAGCCCATGCCGATCTGCTTGCCAAAAGCGACCGAGTAGCCACCCGAGGTCAGACGGCCAATCTTTTCGCCGTTCAGCAGCAGCGCCTCTTTGCCCCACGGATCGGTGTCTTCCGGCCCGTCGATCAGCAGCGTGACGCATTTCGCGCGGATGCCGGTATCCAGCATTGCCTGCTTGCCCATGAAGTCCTTTTCCAGATCGACAAAGCGGTCCAGACCGGCCTCAAGGGGCGTTGCATCGCGGCCAAGCTCGGTCCCGAAGGCGCGGTAGGATTTCTCCTGACGCAGCCAGTTCTGGGCACGCGCGCCGACCAGCTTCATACCGTGCTTTGCGCCAGCTTCCATCAGCTGATCCCAAAGGTAACGGCTCATCTCGATCGGGTGGTGGAGTTCCCAGCCAAGCTCGCCGGTATAGGCCACGCGGACCGCGCGCACCGGGCACATCCCCAGTTCGATGTCGCGGTAGCTCAGCCACGGGAAGCGCTTGTTCGAAAGCACGGTTTCCGGCTCGGCGTCCTTGACGATCTCGTTGAGGATCGCGCGGGCATTCGGGCCTGCAAGCGCAAAGACACCCCATTGCGTGGTGACATCATGCACATCGACATAATCGCCACCGTCTGCGCGGAAATCTTCGAGCGACTTCTTCAGGAAGTCGGCGTCGTAATCCGTCCACGCACCCGCCGACACGAGGTAATACTCGTCCTCGTCCAGACGCACGATGGTGTATTCGGTGCGCGTGGTGCCTGCGGTGGTCAGCGCGTAGGTCAGGTTGATCCGCCCCACTTTCGGCAGCTTGTTGCAGGTGAAGTGGTCAAGGAACGCGGTCGCGCCGGGGCCACGCACAAGGTGCTTGGTGAAGGCGGATGCGTCGATCAGACCTGCGGTCTCGCGGATCGCCTTGGCCTCGTCGAGGGCGTATGGCCACCATGCGCCACGGCGGAAGCTGCGGCTGTCATGGTCGAACGACGAGGGCGCGTCCAGCGGGCCATAGTAGTTCGGGCGTTCCCAGCCGTTGACCTGACCGAATTGCGCGCCAAGCGCTTTCTGGCGGTCGTAGTTGGCGGCGGTGCGCAGCGGACGGGCAGCTTCGCGCTCTTCGTCGGGGTGGTGCAGAATGAAGACGTGCTCGTAGCACTCTTCGTTCTTGCGCGACGCGTATTCGGTCGTCATCCACGAACCGTAACGCTTGGGGTCCAGGGACGCCATGTCGATCTCGGCTTCGCCGTTGACCATCATCTGCGCGAGGTAATAGCCGGTGCCACCTGCGGCCGTGATCCCGAAGGAGAAGCCCTCGGCCAGCCACATGTTGCGCAGCCCCGGAGCCGGACCAACCAGCGGGTTGCCGTCGGGCGTGTAGCAGATCGGGCCGTTGAAGTCGTCTTTCAGACCCACGGTTTCCGAAGTCGGAATGCGGTGGATCATCGACATGTATTCTTCTTCGATCCGCTCAAGGTTCAGCGGGAAGAGATCAGCGCGGAAGCTGTCGGGCACCCCATAGGGGAAGCGCACAGGGGCGCCGCGCTCGTAGGGGCCAAGGATCCAGCCGCCGCGCTCTTCGCGGACATACCACTTGGCATCGGCGTCACGCAGCACGGGGTGCTCGGGGTTGCCGGCGGCGCGATAGGCCTGCAGCGCGGGGTCCGGCTCGGTCACGATGAACTGGTGCTCGACCGGGATCGCGGGGATCTTGATGCCCAGAAGGCGCGCGGTGCGCTGAGCGTGGTTGCCGGTCGCGGTCACGACATGCTCGGCGTGCACTTCGACAAGCTCGCCCGACGGCACAAGGTTGCCGCCCTTTTCTTCCATCTTCTCAAGCGTGACGATCCACTCGGAACCGGTCCACTTATACGAGTTCACCTGCAGCTTGCGCACGATGGTCGCGCCGTGCTGACGCGCGCCCTTGGCCATTGCCTGCGTCACATCGGCCGGGTTGATATAGCCGTCCTGCGGGTGGAACAGCGCGCCCTTGAGGTCATCGGTGCGCACCAGCGGCCAGCGTTCTTTGATCTGCGCGGGCGTGAGGAATTCGTGATAGACGTCTGCGGTCTCGGCCACCGACGAATACAGCATGTATTCGTCCATACGCTCCTGCGTCTGCGCCATGCGCAGGTTGCCGCAGATCGAGAAGCCCGCGTTCAGGCCGGTTTCAGCCTCGAGCGTCTTGTAGAAATCCACCGAGTATTTGTGGATATGGGTGGTTGCGTAGCTCATGTTGAAGAGCGGCAGCAGACCGGCAGCGTGCCAGGTGGAGCCTGCGGTCAGCTCGTCGCGTTCGACAAGCATCGTATCCCAACCGGCTTTCGCCAGATGGTAGGCAATCCCGCATCCGACGGCCCCGCCGCCGACGACCAGAGCTTTGACATGGGTTTTCATCGGAGCACTCCTTCCAGACCTCTTTAAGCGTTTGTGCCAGAGTGGAAGGCGCGCGGGCAATCTGTCCCGACATTTGTCAGCCAAAAGCGACATCCGCCCGCGAATATGGCGGGGTTTAGTCTAGCGATAGCGCCAAAGAGCGGCGCGAACCATCATCGGCTGGTCGGGGCGCAGCCTGTCAGGCACGGCAATCAGCGACTCGCCCAACGGGTCGGCCCCCTCGACGACAGGCGCCTCGTCCTGCGCCTTCGTAAGCTGCATCAGATGCGACCCTGCGGCTGGCTCTGGAAAGAGCGGCGGGCCGAATTGCATCGGCCAGTCGGGGGCGAACACCTCGACACTGGCAACAATCCAGCCGTTCCCGCCAAGCGCGGTGTCCCCTGCCTCCATCTGCGGCGCAAGCGCCTCGCTCAGGGAACGGAAATCGTAGCTCAGGATCGACGGACGCAGGCCAAAGACTGTAAAAATCCCCGCCGCAATCGCCACGGCAACAATCCCCGCTCCGCCCAGAATGACCTTGGGCGCGCGGGACCGCCCCGCCTCCAGCGCCCACAGCATCAACGCAAGGATACCGGGCATCGCCAGCGGGATCAGCCAGCGCTGCGTAACGCGGGTGGCCTCGGCCAGCCCCATCGCGAGGGCAAGAACCACCGCACCAATGACCGCCGTGCGCATCAGGAACCGGCGCAACCAGCGCGCGGGCTCATCAGGCGGGTTCACAACCGGCCCGCCGGAAAACCGCGCCAGCGCCGCCACCACCGCTGCCAGAACCAGCACCATCGCAAACGCGCCCGCAACCTCAAGAACGCCATTCAGAAACGGCACATCGCTCATATTGGCGCTGCCCAGATGCACTTTGCGCGACGACGAGAACGCCAGAGCAAAGTTCTGCACGATCCAGAGCATCGGCCCCGCCAGAAGCACAACCGCAACCGCTCCTGCCAGCATCAGCCCGCGCGGCAGACGCATCGCCCGATGCCCGACAGGGCTTGGTGGAAGCGTCATCAGCGCCGCAGCACTCGCCAGTGGCAAAATCCAGAAGTTGTATTTCGAAAGCCCCCCAAGCGCCACAGCCACGCCAAGCAGGACCCAGTCGCGGATCTGCGCCCGCGTCAGCACGCGCGACAGCGCCGCCAGATAGAGCGCGCAGGTCGTGAACAGCGCGACCGAATGGGTCAGCGTGCGTTGTGCCTCCCAGACAATATCGGGGCTGAACGCGATCCCCAGCGTCGCCAGAGCCGCACGCGGGGTATCCACGAAACGGCGCAGCGCATCGAAAAGCAGCAGATAGCCCGCCAGTAGCCAAAGGTTTTTCGTCACAGCCATCGCCGCAACCGTCGGCCCGAACAGATAGAAAACCCCAGCCTGCACCCAGTAGTAAAGCGGCAGCTGCCCGCCATAGCCCCACTGGAACTGCCGCGCAAAAAGCATCAGCTGCCCTTCGTCCAGATGGACGCCTTGCCCCAGCCAGATCCGCAGTGCCGCCTGCAGCGCAAAATAGGCACAAAGCGCCAGAACAAGCCTCGTTTTCCAACGATTGCTTGCCCTGCCCGCCTGTGTCTGATGCATTTACATAAGTCCTGGAACCACCAGATCCGGCGGGCGATGCCCATCGGCGAAGGTCTTGATGTTGATAATCACCTTCTCGCCCATCTCGACGCGGCCTTCAACCGTGGCCGAGCCCATATGCGGCAAAAGCACCACATTGGGCAGCGCACGCAGACGTGGATTGACCTCGGCGCCGCGTTCGAACACGTCAAGCCCTGCGCCAGCCAGTTCCCCCGCGCGCAGCATCCGCGTGAGCGCGTTCTCGTCGATCACCTCGCCGCGCGAGGTATTCACGACCACCGCCTCGGGCTTGAGCATCTTCAGGCGGCGCGCATTGAGCAGGTGGAAGGTCGAGGGCGTATGCGGACAGTTGACCGAGATCACATCCATCCGGCTGACCATCTGGTCAAGGCTCTCCCAATAGGTCGCGCCGAATTCCTGCTCGACCTCGGGGCGCAGACGCCGCCGGTTGTGATAGTGGATCTGCATCCCGAAGGCAGCGGCACGCCGCGCGACCGCCTGACCGATCCGGCCCATCCCCAGAATACCCAGACGCCGACCACCGATGCGGCCACCAAGATAGGCCGTCGGAGACCAGCCGCCCCATTCGCCCGACTGCATCACCGCCAGCCCTTCGGGGATACGCCGCGTCACCGCAAGGATCAGCGCCATCGTCATATCGGCGGTATCCTCGGTCACAACGCCGGGCGTATTCGACACCAGAACCCCGCGCTGACGCGCCGAGGTTACATCGACATGGTCAACACCCGCGCCATAGTTCGCGATCAGCTTGAGCCGCTCGCCCGCCTGCGCCAACATGCTCGCGTCGATATGGTCGGTCACGCAGGGCACCAGAACATCGGCCCGCCCCATCGCGCTCACAAGCTCTTCGCGGGTCATGCGCGTATCATCCGGGCGCAATTCCACATCGAACAGCTCTTTCATCCGCGTCTCGACGACTTCGGGCAACCGTCGCGTCACGACAACACTCAAGCGCGGTGCTGGCATGGGCCGACTCTCCTCTCTTCAAAGCTTCTGTGTTATCGTGCAAACTGCCTATCAACGGGGGAATACACAAGACCCCGCAAGTAATAAAATTGGCACAAACATGCCTGTTAGCGCAATTTTCTTGCGCGGCGGTGCTTTTGATCGCCAGAGAATGAGGCAGTTTCGAATGCAGAACAGGTCTTTTCGGATCGGCGCTATCGTGGCGATTATCGCGGCATCGCTATGTCTTCCGGCAAATGCCCAAGACGCCCCCGCGCGCAGCCAGGAGACAAAGGGTCCGGTTACGAACCTCCCGGTGCCGCGCTTTGTCTCTCTCAAGGGCGATCAGGGGAACGCGCGGCGCGGCCCTTCGCTGTCACATCGCATCGACTGGGTGTTCAAGCACAATGGAATGCCGCTGAAAATCACCGCCGAGTTCGGCCACTGGCGCCGCGTCGAAGACCGCGACGGCGCAGGCGGCTGGGTGCATTATTCGCTGCTTTCGGGCGTGCGTAATGTGACCGTCGAAAGCGACATGGCCGAACTGCACGCCCGCGCCGAGCAATCCTCGCCCGTGACCGGCATCGCCGAGGCCGGTGCGATTATGAAGCTGGGCGAATGTCTGCCGCGCTGGTGCGAGGTATCGCAAGACGGGATCGAAGGCTGGACCGAGAAAAGCAACCTCTGGGGCGTCTTCCCCGACGAAACGCGCGAGTGATCTTTGGCTTTTCGCCCGCCCCCAAAGGGTGCTAGACCCGCCCCATGACGACGCATGACACTCATCACGGGCTGAACATTTCGGCCGGAATCGCCTCGGTTTCCGTGGCGCTGATTCTGGTTGCGATCAAGCTGTGGGCGCTGGCGCAGACCGGCTCGCTGTCGATCGCGGCCTCGCTGGCCGATAGCGTGATGGATTTGCTGGTCTCGGGCGCGGGGCTGGGGGCGATCTTTTATGCCGCGCGCCCCGCCGATGACGATCACGCCTTCGGGCATACCTCGATCGAGGATCTGACCTCTCTGGCGCAGGCGATCATTGTTGCGGGGTCGGCCATTGCGATTGCCACGACCGCGATGATCCGCCTGACCGCGCCCGAGCCAAGGGCGCTGGCGCATGAAAGCGGTGGTATCGTTGTGATGGTCGTGTCAATTGTGCTGACCGGCGCGCTGGTCTTGTGGCAATCGCGGGTGGCCGCGCGCACGGGAAACAAGGTCGTCGCGGCGGACCGGCTGCACTATCTTGGTGACCTGATGCCCACCATCGGCGCGATTATCGCGCTGGTGCTCTCGGCGCGCTTTGGTATTGCGCAGGTCGACAGCATCATCGCGATCCTTGCCGCAGCTTATATGCTTTATGGCTCGCTCGGGATTGGCACTGCGGCGTTCCACGCGCTGATGGATCGCGCCGCCGAGCCTGAAATCATCGCCGACATCGCGCGTATCGCAACGGACTACCCCGGCGTTCTGGGGCACCATGATCTGAAAACCCGCACCGCCGGATCGCGCCTGTTCGTGAACCTGCATGTGGAACTTGACGGCAGCCAGACGCTGGAGCAGGCCCACGACATCAGCGCAGGGCTAAAGCGCGCGATCTTCACCGCCTACCCCCACGCCGAAATTATCATCCATCAGGATGTCTGGCGGGCCTAAGCCTCCAGCAACCCGCGCCCTTTAAGCAACGGCTCGACCCCCGGCATCTGCCCGCGGAACGCGGTATACAGTTCTTCGGGCGGGCGCGAACCGCCAGCCGAGAGGATGAACGCCTCAAGCCGCCTGGCCGTGGCCGGATCGAAGGGGTCGCCAACCTCTTCGAAGGCGGCGAATGCGTCCGCGTCCATCACCTCGGACCACATATAGCTGTAATACCCCGACGAATATCCGTCGCCCGAGAAGACATGCGCGAAATGCGGCGTTGCGTGGCGCATCCCGATCGCCTTGGGCATCCCGATAGCCGCCAGAACATCGGCCTGCATAGCCATCGGATCGGCGGGGGCTGCGCCCTCGTGGAAGGCCAGATCGACCAGCGCCGAACCCAGAAACTCGACCGTCGCGAAGCCCTGATCGTAGGTCGCCGCCGCCAGAAGTTTGCGCAGCAGCTCGGCCGGCATCGCCTCGTCCGTCTTATAATGCCGCGCGTGGCGCTCCAGAACCTCAGGCACCTCCAGCCAGTGCTCGTAGAGCTGCGAGGGAAGTTCGACGAAATCGCGCGCGACACTGGTCCCCGAGATGAACTGATAGGTCACATCCGACAGCATCTGGTGCAGCGCGTGGCCAAACTCGTGGAACAGGGTGCGCGCGTCATCATAGCTTAGCAGTGTCGGCTCGCCCTTCGCGAAGTTGCATACATTGACGACGATCGGGCGCACATCGCCGCCGAGCTTACGCTGGCTGCGCATCGCCGAGCACCACGCCCCCGACCGTTTGGACCCGCGCGCAAAATAGTCGCCCAGGAACACCGCGACATGCTGACCGCCCCGCGTGACCTCCCAGCCGCGCACATCCGGGTGGTAGAAGGGGCCGTCAATCTCGGCAAACTCCAGCCCGAACAGGCGGTTCGCCGTGTCGAACATCGCGCCCAGCATCGCACCCAGCGAAAGATAGGGCTTCAGCCCCGCCTCATCGAAATCATGCTCTGCCACGCGGCGCTTTTCCGAATAATAGCGCCAGTCCCAAGGCTCCAGATCGCCGTTCACCCCGTCCGCGTGCATCATCTCGGCCAGCACATCGGCATCGGCTTCGGCCTTGGCCTTGGCAGGTTCCCAGACACGCATCAACAGTTCGCGCACACGTTCGGGCGTTTTCGCCATCTCGGGTTCCAGCTTGTAGGCCGAGAACGAAGGATAGCCCAACAGCTTGGCGCGTTCCTCGCGCAGCGCCAGCGTTTCGGCGGCAATCGCCCGGTTGTCGGTCTTGCCGCCGTTTGCCCCGCGCGCGGCCCACGCCCGATAGGCGCGCTCGCGCAGGTCGCGGCGCGGCGAGAACTGCAAGAACGGCACGATCAGTGACCGCGAGAGCGTCACCACCGGCCCCGCCGCACCACGTTCTGCGCCCGCAGCTCGGGCTGCATCCACCACGAACGCAGGCAAGCCTTCCAGATCGACCTCGGCCAGATCCATGAACCATTCGCTTTCATCCGCCAGAAGGTTCTGCGTGAACTCGGTCCCCAGAACGGCAAGCCGCGACTTGATCGCAGCCATGCGGGTCGCGTCTTCGCCCTCAAGCGCGGCGCCTGCGCGGACGAACATCTGGCGATACAGGTCAAGCACACGCGCCTGTTCGGCACTCAGCCCTTGGGCCGTGTCCACCACAGCCTGAACGCGCGCAAACAGTGCGGGGTTCATCAGAACCTCGGACGAGAACGCCGAAAGCTTGGGCGCCAATTCGCGCTGGAGCGCTTGGCGCGCGGGCGTGCTGTCGGCGCCAGCCAGATTGTAGAAAAGACCCGAAACGCGGTCGAGCAACCCTTCGGCCTGCTCCAGCGCCTCGATGGTATTGGCGAAATCGGGCGCTGCCGGATTGGCCACGATTTGCGCTACATTCGCGCGGGCCTCTTCAAGCGCGGCATCAAAAGCGGGGCCGAAATCCTCATCGCGGAGCGCCGCGAAAGGCGGCAAGGCAAAGGGGCCGGTCCAATCCGTCAATAGCACATTCGTCATTGTCAAAACTCCTTTGCCCGCTTGGGCCTACTCTGCCGCGCCAGCCCCGCTGCAAACGGCGCAATCTGCCTGACGTTTCACCGAAATCTGGCGGCTTTCGCCCCAGAGCATGTCATGGATCAGCAAGCGCCCGCGCAGGTCTTGCCCTGCCCCGGTGATTGCCTTGATCGCCTCGCCCGCCATCATCGACCCGATCACTCCGGGCAGCGCGCCGATCACGCCCGCCTCGGCGCAGGTCGGCACAAGACCGGGCGCGGGGCGCTCGGGGAAGACGCAGGCATAGCAGGGCGCGCCTTTCGCCGGATCATAAAGCGAAAGCTGCCCCTCCCATTGGGTGATCGCGCCCGACAAAAGCGGTTTCCCCGCGGCCACGCAGGCTTCGTTCAGCATATAGCGCGTGTCGAAATTATCCGTCCCGTCGATAACCAGATCGTATTCGGCAACCAAGGCACGCGCCTCGGCCTCCGCCAGCCGCCGGTTATAGGGGCGCACCGTAATATGGGGGTTGAGCGCTTTCATCGCGGCCTCGGCGGAAAACACCTTGGGCTTGCCGATGTCCGCGTCGCGGTGGATCACCTGCCGTTGCAGGTTCGAATTCGAGACCACATCGTCATCGACAACGCCAATCGTGCCAACGCCTGCCGCTGCAAGATACAGCAGCACGGGCGAGCCAAGCCCACCAGCGCCCACCACCAGAACCTTGGCATTCTTCAGCTTTTTCTGCCCGGGGCCACCGACCTCTCGCAACAGGATATGGCGGGCGTAACGGTCCAGCTCGGCCTCGGAAAAGGTGCCCGTCGGCGCAGCAGCCGGTTCCACCGCGCGCTGGCGCAGATGCCCCAGACCCGCGCGATAGGCCAGCACAATTGCCGCCACAACGCCAAGCCCGATCCACGCGGGCAGGCTGCCCCCGATGCCGCGCGACACAGGGTGCATCGCAGGCAACACCAGATGCGAGGCGGTAAAGGCCAGCCAGAGCACCGCCAGCACCCCCGCGACCATGCGCAGCGGCGCCTTCATCACCAGCCCAAGCGCCAGAACGCCCAAAAGCAGGAAGCCCCCAAGCATCGCTTAGCCCCGTCCGGTCGAGCCGAACCCGCCCGCCCCGCGCGCGGTATCGCTTAGACCCTCAGCCTGCGCGTAGCGAGCCTGCACGACAGGCGCGACAATCGCCTGCGCGATCCGGTCGCCATGCGCGACCTTGAACGGCTCGGTGCCAAGGTTGATCAGAAGCACGCCCAAAGGCCCGCGATAATCGCTGTCGATGGTGCCGGGCGCGTTCGGAATGGAAATCCCGTGCTTGAAGGCCAGCCCCGAGCGCGGACGGATCTGCATCTCGAACCCTGCCGGAATTTCCACGCGCAGCCCCGTCGGAATCAGTGCGCGCGACAGGGGCGCAAGCGTGATGCCCACACCGCGATATTCGGGCGGCAGGTTCGCGCGCAGATCGGCGCCTGCCGCGCCTTCGGTTTCATAGGCGGGTAAAGCCACGGTCGGATCGGCCCAGTCCTCATGGATCACCGCAATCAAAGGGGTCGTCATGCCAGCGCCTCCGCAATGCGGGCAGCCAGACGCGCGGCCACCTCGTTTTTGTCCATGCGCGGCCAGCTCTCTGCCCCCGCATCCGAGATAATCACCACCGCATTTTCGCGCCCGCCCATGATGCCCGTCTCGGGCGAGACATCATTCGCAACGATCCAGTCACAGCCCTTGCGCGCGCGTTTGGCGGTGGCGTGTTCGACAACCTTTTCGGTCTCGGCGGCGAAGCCCACAACCAGCGAAGGCCGCCCCTGCCCCAGTTGCGAGACATGACGCAGGATGTCGGGGTTTTCGGCAAACTCCAGCACCGGCAAGGTGCCGCTTGCATCCTTTTTCATCTTTTGGCCAGCGGCATTGGCAACCCGCCAATCGGCAACGGCGGCAGCAAACACAGCGGCATCCGCGGGAAGCGCCGCCTCGACCGCCGTCAGCATGTCGCGCGCGCTTTGCACACGGATCACATCGACGCCTGCGGGCGGCGGCACATCGGCCGGCCCCGTGACAAAGCTCACCCGCGCACCAAGGTCACGCAGTGCCGCAGCCAGTGCAGCGCCTTGCGCCCCGGACGAGCGGTTCGCGATATAGCGCACCGGATCAATCGGCTCATGCGTCGGCCCCGAGGTCACAAGCACATGCTTCCCCTTCAGCGGCCCGCCCCCGAAGGCGCCCTCAATCGCCGCGACGATCTCAAGCGGCTCGGCCATCCGGCCCGCGCCAAACTCGCCGCAAGCCATATCGCCTTCGTTCGGGCCAACATACAGCACCCCGTCGGACGCAAGCTGCGCGCGGTTGCGTTGTGTCGCGGGGTGGTCCCACATCCGCACGTTCATCGCAGGCGCGATCAGCACGCGCTTGTCGGTCGCCATCAAAAGGGTCGAGGCCAGATCATTCGCCAGCCCCGCCGCCATCTTCGCCATCAGATCGGCGGTCGCGGGCGCCACCACCACCAGATCGGCAGCGCGGCTTAGCTGGATATGGCCCATCTCGGCCTCGTCGGTCAGATCGAAGAGATCACGATAGACCTTTTCGCCCGCCAGCGCCGAGACACTGAGCGGCGTCACAAATTCCTCGGCCGCGCGTGTCAGCACCGGCACAACGCTTGCTCCGCGCTCGCGCAGACGACGGATCGTTTCATGCGACTTATAGGCCGCGATCCCGCCACCGATGATCAGAAGTATTTTCTTGCCCGCAAGCATCGCACCCTCCGCCGTTTCCAAATGCTTAGGCGGCGGGGCCGCAAGGCGCAAGCCTCAGCCCTTCTGGAACACCAGACAAGGGTCTTCGCGCGGTGCCGGATCGGTTACGATCCAGAAGTCATAGGGAAGATCGTCGGGCAGCGCCTCGCCTTCGGCCTGTTCGACCTGCCCAAGCGCGAGGATCTTCAACCCCGGCAATGCCTTGCGCAACATATGCGGCACCGCCAGATCGGTGCGCGTGTGGCCCGTGCCGGTAATCACCGCAACCGGCCCGCCCGTGGTTTTGCGCGCCCGCATGGCGGTGCGGGTAAAGACCGCATCGCGCAACCGCTGCGCCTCGACGATTTTCGGAAGCGCCTCGGGCGGGAGCGCGTTGCAATGGTCGCGCTGCGCCTCGTCCTCAAGGCTTTTTTGCAATTCTGGCGGATAGGGCTGATCCACCCCGAACCCCGCCGCATCTACACCCAGATAGCGCTCGATCGGCTCGGCCATAATCGTGCGCAATTCGTCCCGCGGAAGCGCCGCGCCGATAATCAGCGCGTCGGGCGCGGCCTGAAAAATCGGCGCGTAAATCGCGAAATCGGGCCAGCCTGCCTCTTCCCAGCCGATCGCCTGCGCCAGCGCCTTCGGGTCTTTGCGCAAAGCGGGCGTGATTTGCGCGGCCTGATCGGGCGTCAGCATCTCGAACACCAGCGCCTTGGGCTTCAGCGCCCGGATCGCCGCCGCCTGATTAAGATGATGGATCGGGTTGTCATGCACCTCGCCCAGAACGGCGATGTCGGGCTGCATCAGTTGAATGAGCGGGCCGACAGTATCGGCGGTGACTTCGGTTGCGGCAGCAGGCGCCGCCGCAAGCATCAGGGAAAGGGAAAATGCAAATGCCTTCATGCGAGGAAGGTTTGCACCTCGCGGTCGTGACGTTCAAGGCTTTTACGCATCTTCCCGAAAGCTTGAACTTCAAGCTGGCGCACACGTTCCTTAGACAAACCAAGCTCTTCGCCCAGGCTTTCAAGCGTGCGCGGTGCGTCAAGAAGTCGCCGCTGCCCGACGATATAGCGCTCGCGCTCCGTCAGAACGCCCATCGCCTCGCGCAGCCAGCGGCGCATAGTCAGGGCGTCGTGGCGCACCTGCGTGCGTTCTTCGGGGCCGGGGCCGTCATCCTCAAGGCTTTCGACCCATTCGCGCCCCTCGTCGTCGCTGGACTGGGTGGCGTTCAGCGAGAAATCCATCCCCGAAAGGCGCCCCTCCATCATCTCGACATCGGCCAGCGGCACGCCGATCACCTCGGCCACGCGCTGACGCAACTGCGCGCCGTCCAGCACCAGCCCTTCTGCACCCGCCTCGCGCTCGATCTGCGCCTGCACGCGCTTGAGGTTGAAGAACAACGATTTCTGCGACGAGGTCGACCCCGTGCGCACCATCGACCAGTTGCGCATCACGAAATCCTGAATCGAGGCTTTGATCCACCACACCGCATAGGTCGAAAACCGCACGCCCCTGTCGGGGTCGAACTTGTCGGCGGCCTTCATCAAGCCAAGCGACGCCTCCTGGATCAGGTCATTCATCGGCGCGCCATAGCGGCGGAATTTGGACGCCATCGAGATCGCAAGGCGCATATAGGCCGTCACCAGCCGGTGCAGCGCCTCTTTATCGCGGTTGTCGCGCCATGCGCGNCGCCTCTTTATCGCGGTTGTCGCGCCATGCGCGCGCGAGTTCCGCCTCGGTTTCCGCATCAAGGTATTCGGCGCGCATCATCTGGCGCGCCATCGACTCGTCGGTCATCCCAACCTGTGCCATTCCAGATCTCCCGTTCCGAGGGCTCGGCGGCGCTCTCCCTTGCGGCCGCCCGATCCTGACAATTTCACTATACTTGGAATCATTCCAAAATGCACCCCCGGATACACCTCACGATTGCTTTATTCACTGTGCATACTCGCACGGATCACCCTCTCGGAACCGCCAACCGCGCGGCGTCACCCAATCGACGTTAACCTTTTACTAACCATGTCCCCCTATTCAGGGATCGAGCGTGAATGGTGGGGCAGGTGATGGTGGTCAAAACCTATACGGTCGCCTTTGAGGGCGTCGAGGCGCGTCTGGTCGAGGTGCAATGCGCCCTTTCGCCGGGCTTGCCCTCGTTCACCGTTGTCGGGCTTCCCGACAAGGCGGTCTCCGAGGCGCGCGAGCGGGTGCGCGCCGCCCTTGGCGCGCTGTCCATCGCGCTGCCGCTAAAGAAGGTGACGATCAACCTTTCGCCCGCCGACATTCCGAAAGAAGGATCGCATTTCGATCTGCCGATCGCGCTGGCACTGATGGCCGCGCTCGGGGTGATCCCGCCCGAGGATGCAGAAGGCTGCGTTGCCATCGGCGAGCTGGCGTTGGACGGGCGGCTGACGCCTGTGGTGGGGGGCACTTCCGGCGGCGATGGCCGCAGCCGAGTCTGGGCGCACGCTGATTTGCCCCGCAGCCTGTGGCGCCGAGGCCGCATGGGTCGGCGCCACGCCGGTTATCGCGCCGCCCACGCTACTGGCCGCGTTTCGCCATTTCACCCAAACCGCTCCCTTGTCCCCCGCCCGCCCCGGCGAGGTGCGCGACACGACCGCCCCGCGAGACCTGCGCGACGTGAAAGGTCAGGAACGTGCCAAGCGCGCGCTGGAAATTGCCGCCGCCGGACGCCACCACCTGATGATGATCGGCGCGCCGGGATCGGGCAAATCCATGATGGCTGCCCGCCTGCCGGGGATCTTGCCCCCCCTGTCGCCCGCCGAGGCGCTTGAAACCTCGATGATCCAGTCGCTTTCGGGGCTATTGACCGATGGCGGCATCTCGCGCGAACGACCGTTCCGCGAGCCGCACCATACCGCGTCGATGGCGGCGATGATCGGCGGCGGACGCGGCGCGCGGCCCGGCGAAATCAGCCTTGCCCACAATGGCGTGCTGTTCATGGACGAATTTCCCGAGTTCCCCCGCACCGTTCTGGAAACCCTGCGCCAGCCCGTCGAGACCGGCGAGGTCGTTGTCGCCCGCGCCAACGCCCATATCCGCTACCCCTGCCGCTTCCTGCTGGTTGCTGCTGCCAACCCCTGCAAATGCGGCTATCTGGGCGACCCCGCGCGCGCCTGTTCGCGGGCGCCGGGTTGCGGGGCGGATTATCTGGCGCGGATTTCCGGCCCGTTGATGGACCGCTTCGATCTTCGGATCGAGGTGCCGCCGGTGACACTCGCCGATCTTGCCGCGCCTGCAACCGGAGAGAGTTCGGCCACGGTGGCTTCCCGTGTTCTGGCCGCGCGCAACCGCCAGCAGCAGCGCTTTGCGGGGTATGCGGCACGCACCAATGCCGATATTGAGGGGAACGCTCTGGAGGAAATCGCCGCCCCCACGACCGAGGGCCACGCCATGCTGACCCGTGCGGCAGATCGCTTTGGCCTTTCGGCGCGTGGCTATCACCGCGTTCTGCGCGTCGCGCGCACAATTGCCGATCTGGACGGCGCCGATCAGGTTGCCGCGCCGCATATTGCCGAAGCTCTGGGGTTTCGCTTTAGCGCCCTGCCGGAGCCTGCCCGAGCATCCGCCTGATAGCACCAGCAGCATCACGCAGGGCCGCGCGCGCCTCGGGGATATAACCGTCGAACATCTGCCAGACATGCGGCCCGTCGGGCCAGGCCTGCACCTGCACCTCGGCCCCGAACCCGCGCAAACGGTTCGCCATCGACAGGCTGTCATCGGCCAGAATTTCGCTATCGGAATACTGGATCAGAACGGGCGGCGCTCCGCTAAAACCGGCGAACAGCGGTGAGACTTCAGGCGAGGCCGGATCACCGCCGCCAAGCGCAAAGGCGCGGGCCTCCTCCACCCGCTCGACCGGCAGCAACACGTCGCGCACAGCGTTTTCGCGGTATGACGCCCCCGAAAACGTCAGGTCGGTCCACGGCGAAAAGGCCACAAGCCCCGCAGGCGGCGTGCCGCGCGCGCACAGTTTGGACAGCAGCAGAAGTGCCAGCCCTCCGCCCGCACTATCGCCCGCCAGAATAATATCGGTGGGCGCATAGCCGCGCGCCATCAAACCATCCCACGCCGCCAGCGCATCATCCAATGCAGCGGGCAAAGGATGCTCGGGCGCAAGCCGGTAGCGCGGCACGATCACCTCGACCCGGGCCAGCCGGGCGATCCGCGCAGCCAACGCACGATGGGTCAGCGGCGAGCCTGCGATATAGCTGCCACCATGCAGATACAGCACCAGCGCCGAGGGGTTAGCCACCCGCCCAGACCGCAGCGAGAGCGCCTCGATCCCGTCCAGATCCACCGGCAATTCAACCGTGTAGGGCGGCGGGCGGAAGCCTCGTTCCGCGATAAAGTCCACCACCCGACGCACCGCCAAAGGGTCATGTGCACGCCGCAGCAAGGGTTTCGCGATCAGGCGCAATCCAAGGTTCAAAAGCGCCTGACGAATACTCATGCCCGCTTGGCCTCAATCACCTGCCAGATTTTCTCGGCGATGTTCACACCGTCAAAGCGTTCCAGCTCCTGAATGCCGGTGGGCGAAGTCACGTTGATCTCGGTCAGCCAGTCGCCGATCACGTCGATCCCCACGAACACCTGCCCCTTCTCGCGCAACAGCGGGCCGATGGTCGCGCAAATTTCAAGGTCACGCTCGGTCAGGCCCACCTTCTCGGGGCGTCCGCCGACATGCATGTTCGAGCGCGTTTCGCCCGCGGCAGGCACGCGGTTGATCGCGCCCACAGGCTCGCCGTTGATCAGGATGATCCGCTTGTCGCCCTTGCTGACTGCGGGCAGGAACTTCTGCGCGATCAGCGGCTCGCGGTTGATGCCGGTGAACAGCTCGTGCAGCGAGGCGAGGTTGCGGTCGTTCGGGTCAAGCCGGAACACCCCCGCGCCTCCGTTGCCATACAGCGGCTTGAGGATGATGTCGCCGTGCTTGTGCTTGAAGTCGCGGATCGTTTGCAGGTCGCGCGCGATCAGTGTGGGCGGCGTCAGATCGGGGAAGTTCAGAACGAGCAGCTTCTCGGGATAGTTGCGCACCCAGAACGGGTCATTCACGACCAAGGTCTGCGGGTGGATACGCTCGAGGATATGGGTCGTGGTGATATAGCCCATGTCGAAGGGCGGGTCCTGGCGCAGCCAGACGACATCATAGTCGCCCAGATCGACCTCGGCCTCGTCGCCAAGCGTGAAGTGGTTGCCGTATTCGCGCCGCACCGTCAGCGGCCAGCCGCGCGCCAGCACGCGCCCCTCGCGATAGGCCAGCTTGTCGGGCGTGTAGTAGAACAGCTCATGCCCGCGCGCTTGCGCCTCTTCCGCGATGCGGAACGTGCTGTCGGCATCAATGTTGATCGGACCGATCGGGTCCATCTGGATCGCAACTTTCAAGCCCATCGCGCGCCCTTTCCTTAGTCTGCCCTTTTAGATGCCCCCGAACGTGGGGCGATGCAATCTTTCGTCAAGCCTCTCAGGCGGATAATGCATTCTCCAGCCGTTCAATCCGGCCCGCGCTATCGACAAGTGCGACATCGAAACGGAATGCGCAGGTGGCAATATCCGGCATCGCGCGGGCGTAGCCCTCGGCCCCTGCCAGAAGACGCGCGATCTGGCGGGGCTGCAAATGCTCGGCGGCGCGCAGGTGGCTGGCCGATTTCTTGACCTCGACAAACACCACCAGATCGCCCTTGCGCAGGATCAGGTCGATCTCGCCACCCGCTTTCCCGCGCCAGCGGTGCTCCAAAAGGTCAAACCCGTCCGCGCGGTAGCTGGCCGCCACCTGCTCTTCGGCTGCGGCACCTGCATGATATGACAGCGCGCCGCTCATTCCTTTTCAAGCGTCAGGGCCAGTTGATAGACATCGCGGCGCGGCAGGCCGAACTGTTCGGCCACCTCTTTCGCGGCATCCTTGACCCGCATCTCGGTCAGCTTTGCACGCAGCGCCGCCTCAATGTCGGCGGGGTCGGTCTTGCGTTCGCGCTCGCGATCGATCAGCACAACGATCTCGCCCTTGATGGGGCTGTCCTCAAGCGATTGCAGGATAGAAGCCAGCGGCCCGCGACGGGTTTCCTCGAACTTCTTGGTGAGTTCGCGGCACAGCGCGCCCTCGCGTTCGGGGCCGAAGACCTCGACCAGATCGGACATCATTGCATTGATCCGCTTGGGGCTTTCGTAAAACACCAGCGTCGCGGGGATAGAGGCAAACTCGCGCAGCCATTTGCGCCGCGCCGATTGGGTGTTGGGCGGGAAGCCCGCGAACATAAAGCGATCCGTCGGCAGGCCCGATACCGTCAGCGCAGCCAGAACCGCCGAAGGCCCGGGCGCCGCATGGACCGCAAAGCCCTCGGCCAGGGCGGCCCGACCCAGTTGATAACCGGGGTCCGCAACCAAAGGCGTCCCCGCCTCGGAGGCGTAGACTACCGTCTTGCCCTCGGCCAGCGCGCGCAGGACGCGCGGGCGCGCGGTTTCACCGTTATGGTCGTGATAGGGGATCATCGGGCGGTGGTCGACGGGAATGCCGTGGATCTCCATCAGATGACGAAGCGTGCGGGTATCCTCGGCCGCGATCACATCGGCATCGCGCAGAATATCTAGCGCGCGCAGCGTAATATCGCGCGCGGTCCCGATCGGGGTGGCGATAAAATACAGGCCCGCAGGCAAGGCTTTGCCCAAGCCCTCACGAGTGGCCATGCTATTCCCCTTTTCAGCTTTGCTCGAACATTTACTTAGCCGACCGAAGCGCTTAGGGTTCCTGAGCCTCGGGCGCGCCTGCCGCCCCCTGACCGAATTCCAGAGGACGCTGTCATGATTGCCATTTTCCGTAACCCCCGCAACCCTTTGCTGCGAATCGGAGCGCTTCTTTCCGCGCTATGGCTTGCCGCCTGCCAACCGACCGGAGGCTTCGGCCCGAACTCGGGGCAGACAATCGACGCGGGCGCGCCGGTTCCGGTGGCGCTTCTGGTGCCGGCGGGGTCTGGCAAACCGGGAGATGACACGCTGGCGCTGGCGCTGCAAAACGCCGCCAATCTGGCAATGTCCGATCTGCAAGGCGTCAAGATCGACCTGCGCATCTATCACACCGCAGGCAATGCGAATGTCGCGGCACAGGTGGCGGCGCGGGCCGTGGACGAAGGCGCGAAGATCATCCTTGGACCGGTCTATGCCGAGAACGCGAATGCGGCCGGTCTGGCTGTTGCCTCGCGCAATGTGAACGTGCTGGCGTTTTCCAATAATACCGCGATCGCGGGCGGGAACGTTTTTGTGCTTGGCCCGACCTTCGGCAATACCGCCGAACGGCTGGCAAGCTACGCGGTCAAACACGGCAAGCGCCGCGTGCTTGTCGTGGCCGATGACAACCCTGCGGGCGCGATTGGGGCGCAGGCTATCGGTCAGGCAGTTGCACGCAGCGGCGGCACCGTTTCTGCGCGCATTTCCTATCCCTTCTCGCAGGCGGGCGTTGCTACCGCCGCACCGCAGATCGCCGCGCGCGTGAAGGCGGGCGATGTGGATGCAGCCTTCTTTACCGCCGACACGGCAGGCGCGCTGCCGCTTCTGGCGCAAATGCTGCCTGAACAGGGGCTGACGCCTGATATGGCGCAGTTCATCGGCCTGACGCGGTGGGATATTCCTCCCGCGACGCTGAGTATGCAAGGGCTGCAAGGCGGCTGGTTCGCCCTGCCCGACCCGAACCTGAACGCGCAGTTCCAGTCGCGCTATCAGGCCGCTTACGGCGATGCGCCGCACCCGATTGCCGGGCTGGCCTATGACGGGATCGCGGCGATTGGCGCCTTGGCGCGCTCGGGCGATCCGAATGCGCTGACGCGCTCGGGCCTGACGCAGCCGCAGGGCTTTGCCGGAGTGAACGGCATCTTCCGTCTGCGCGGCGATGGCACCAATGATCGCGGCCTCGCCGTGGCGCAGGTCCGCAATGGTCAGGCCGTGGTGATCGAAGCCGCCCCGCGCAGCTTTGCGGGCGCGGGACTCTGATCGCACGCAACCCCGAAGGAAGGGAACACAACCTTGAGCGAACAGCCCCCTGAGGTCGCCAAACAGGGCAGCGGAACCGACGACGCCCTGCCCTTGCTTCTGTCTCCTGACCGGCTGTTTCACGCGCTTGACACGATCATCGCGGACCAGCCCGATGACCGCGCGATGCGTCAGGCGACCGTTGCCTTTCTGAACGCCGAGCGGCTTCTCGCGACCGCTTGGATCGAAGCTGATTTCGCCACCCATCCGCGCGCCGCTCGCGCCACCGTGCGCGGCTATGCCGATATGACCGACGGGATTGTGCGTTCGGTTCTGCGCGTGGCGACCGAACGGCTGCACCGCAACCCCACCCCGACCGAGGCCGAAAAGCTGTGTCTGCTGGCGGTGGGCGGCTATGGCCGCGCCGAGATGGCGCCGCATTCCGATGTCGATCTGCTGTTTCTGACGCCCTACAAAATCACCCCATGGGCCGAGAGCGTGATCGAGTCGATGCTCTATATGCTATGGGATCTCAAGCTGAAGGTCGGGCATAGTTCACGCACGCTGGACGATTGCATCCGCCTTGGCCGCGAGGATTACACAATCCGCACCGCGCTTCTGGAACACCGGATGATCGACGGCGACGCGACGCTGGCGGCGCAACTGACCGCGCGCCTGCATACCGAGTTGTTCCGCAACACCGGCGCCGAGTTTATCGAGGCAAAGCTGGCCGAGCGATCCGAGCGCCACAAACGGCAAGGCGGACAGCGCTATGTGCTGGAGCCGAACGTCAAAGAGGGCAAAGGCGGGTTGCGCGACCTGCAGACCCTCTACTGGATCGCGAAATATATCCACCTCGTCGAGCGCGCCGAAGAGCTGGTCGGGCTTGGCGTCTTCACCCCCGAGGAATACGCGGGCTTCCGCGACGCCGAGGATTACCTTTGGGCGGTGCGCTGCAACCTGCACCTGATCGCGCGCCGCGCCGCCGATCAGCTTAGCTTCGACGCGCAGGTCGAGGTCGCCGCGCGGATGGGATACGCCGACACCGCCGGACGCCGCGCGGTCGAGGTGTTCATGCAAGACTACTTCCGCCACGCCACGACCGTGGGCGAGGTTACCCGCATCTTCCTGACGCAGCTTGAGGCAACACACGTCAAAAAGGCGCCCGTGCTGCAACGCCTGTTCCGGCGCCGCAAAAAGCTGCGCGACCCCTTTGTCGAGGATTTCGGACGCATCAACCTGGCCAGCGAAGCGGCCTTTCTGGCCGAACCCGTGAATATGCTGCGGATGTTCGAGGAAGCCCTTCGCACCGGAATGCTGATCCACCCCGACGCAATGCGCGCCGTCACCGCGAACCTGCATCTGATCGACGATACCCTGCGCGAAAACCGCGAGGCACGGCAGATTTTCATCGACCTGCTGCTCAAGCACGGCAACCCCGAGCGGGCGCTGCGCCGGATGAACGAGTTGGGCGTGCTCTCGGCCTTCATCCCCGAGTTCGAACCGATCGTCGCGATGATGCAGTTCAATATGTATCACTCTTACACCGTCGACGAGCATACGATTCAGGTGGTTTCGGCACTCGCGCAGATCGAGCGCGGAGAGCTGGTCGAGGAACTGCCGCTGTCGTCGGATATTCTGGAGCAGGGGATCAATCGCAAGGTTCTCTATGTCGCCCTTCTGGTGCATGACATCGGCAAGGGCCGCCCCGAGGATCACTCGATCCTTGGCGCACAAATCTCGCGCAAGATTTCGCCGCGGCTTGGCCTGAATCCGAAGGAATGCGAGACCGTCGAATGGCTGGTGCGCAACCACCTATTGATGTCGGATGTGGCGCAAAAGCGCGACCTGTCTGACCCGCGCACGATCCGCGACTTTGCGAAACAGGTGAAATCGCGCGAACGGCTTGATCTGCTGACCGTGCTGACGGTGTGCGACATCCGCGGCGTCGGCCCGAACGTGTGGAATAACTGGAAAGCGACACTGCTGCGCAAGCTGCACGGCGACACCTCGCAGGTGCTGGAACACGGGATGGAGGCGGTCGCACGCGAGCAACGCTCGGATCAGGCGAAAAAGTCGCTGCGCGAGGCGCTGTCGGATTGGGATGCGAAAGACCTGCGCACCGAACTTGCCCGCCATTACGACCCTTACTGGCAGGGGCTTTCGACCGAGGCACAAGAGGTTTTCGCCAAACTTCTGGTGGGGCTAGCAGATGACGAGATCCGCATCGACCTGCACCCCGACACCGACCATGATGCCACCCGAGCGGCCTTTGCGCTGGTCGACCACCCCGGCATTTTTGCACGCCTTGCAGGCGCTCTGGCGCTGGTCGGCGCAAACGTCGTGGACGCGCGCACCTATACCTCGAAGGATGGCTACGCGACGGCCGTGTTCTGGATACAAGACGCCGAGGGCCACCCCTACGAGGCCGCCCGCCTGCCCCGCCTGCGCACGATGATCGACAAGACGCTGAAAGGCGAGGTCGTCGCCCGCGACGCGCTGAAAGACCGCGACAAGATCAAAAAGCGCGAGCGCGCATTCCGCTTCCCGACGCACATCACCTTCGACAACGAGGGTTCGGACCTTTACACGATCGTCGAGGTCGATACCCGCGACCGTCCGGGGCTGTTGTATGATCTCGCGCGCTGTCTGGCCTCGTCGAATATCTACATCGCCTCGGCGGTGATCGCGACCTTTGGCGCACAGGTGGTCGACACCTTCTATGTAAAAGATATGTTCGGGCATAAGCTGCACGCGCAGTCCAAACGCGAGCAGCTTGAGAAACGCTTGCGCGAGGCGATCACCTCGGGCGCAAAACGGGCGGGGAACTGATGCAACCCATCCGCCTGATCAAGGGCTTTCTGACCGTCGGCGTCTGGACGCTGGCGAGCCGTATCCTTGGCTTCGCCCGCGATATGATGATCGCCTCTTACTTAGGCGCGGGGCCGGTGGCCGAGGCATTTCTTGTCGCCTTTTCGCTGCCCAATATGTTCCGCCGCTTTTTCGCCGAGGGCGCATTCAACATGGCCTTCGTGCCGATGTTCTCGAAAAAGCTTGAGGGCGGCGAGGATGCGACCGGATTTGCCCGCGATGCGATGAGCGCGCTGGCCTCGGTGCTGATTGTGCTGACGCTGGTCGCGCTGGCGGCGATGCCGTGGCTGGTGCTGGCGATGGCGTCGGGGTTTGCGGGCGATGAACGTTTCGCGCTGGCCACCAGCTATGGGCGCATCGCGTTCCCCTATATCCTGTTCATCTCGCTGGCCGCGCTTTTGTCGGGCGTGCTGAACGCGGCGGGGCGTTTTGCGGCTGCGGCTGCTGCGCCGGTCATGCTCAACATCGTCTTTGTCTGCGCGATGCTGGTTGCCTCGCGCGTGGGCTGGCCGATTGGCGATGCGCTGGCGTGGAGCGTGCCGGTTGCCGGTGTGGCCCAACTGGCGCTGGTCTGGATTGCCGCGCGCCGAGCCGGGTTCCACATCCACCCGCACTGGCCGCGCCTCACCCCCGAGATGAAGCGCCTTGCGCGGATAGCGGCGCCTGCGATGCTGGCGGGCGGCGTTGTGCAGGTGAACCTGCTTGTCGGGCGTCAGGTCGCCTCGCATTTCGAGGGTGCGATTGCCTGGCTGAACTATGCGGATAGGCTTTATCAACTGCCGCTCGGCGTGGTGGGTATCGCCATCGGCGTGGTGCTTTTGCCCGATCTGTCGCGCAAGCTGCGTGCGGGCGATACCGATGGCAGCCGCCATTCCCTATCGCGCGCGGGTGAGTTTGCGCTTGCCCTGACCGTGCCCTCGGCCATTGCGCTGGCGGTGATTGCCCTGCCGATTTCCTCGGTCCTTTATGAGCGCGGGCGTTTCACCAGTGCCGACACGCTGGCCACCGCCTGGGCTGTTGCAATTTACGGGCTGGGACTTCCGGCCTTTGTCCTGCAAAAGGTTCTTCAGCCGCTGTTTTTCGCGCGCGAGAATACCCGTTCGCCCTTTTACTACGCGCTCGCCGCGATGGTGGTGAATGCCGTGATCGCCGTCGGTCTGGCTCCGGTTCTGGGCTATCTCTCGGCGGCTGTGGCCACCACGCTGGCCGGATGGGTCATGGTGTTCCAGCTCTGGCGCGGGTCGCGCGCGATGGGGGAGGCCGCGCAGTTCGACAGCCGCTTCCTGTCCCGCCTGCCGCGCATCGTGGCCGCCGCGCTGTTCATGGGTGTCTGCCTTTGGGGCGCGGCTTGGCTTATGGACGGCGCCCTTAATGCGCGCGGGCTGCGCTATCTTGCGCTTGCCGGTCTGATCGGGCTGGGAATTGTCGCCTATTTCGCCTTTGGCGGGCTGATCGGAGCCTTCCGGCTGGCCGAGTTCAAATCCGCCCTGAAGCGCGCGCCCAAAGCATAGTCAGCGACGCCGCAGGCGTTCCAGCGCGCGCATCCAGCCCCCCGGTGCAACAAGGAAGCTGACCAGAAAGCCGATGGCCGCGCCCGCGACCTCGGCCACCCAATCAAGGCGCGCGCCGAAGATCAACCCGAACACAAGCTGGATCGTCAGCAGGAAAAAGATCAGCGAGAACGCCCGCATCCGGTTCGCATTGGCCGCGCCAAGCCGCGTCCAGAGGATCCATGTGAACGCCCCGACCAGCCCGTAAACCGCCGGATAACCGCCATAGATCGCCCCATCCATGCCAAGCGCAGTATAGACCAGCGCGCCAAGGATCGAGGCGCTGAAATAGACCGCCGCCACCGCCCAAGCCGCGAACGCCTCGGCCACCATTTTGCCCAGGGCAAGCGTGAACACGATCACCATCAGCGAATGCATGAACGAGCCGTGCACAAAGGCGTAGGTCACAATCCGCGCCACTTGCCGAATGGGCCAGACGCCCTGCTCGATCATCGCGCGCAGGATGTTCGGGTCAAAGGCAAAGCGCTGCAACGCATCCAGCCGCCAGCCGATCCCCGCAGCCCCCGCCAGCCCCGAGCCGCCAAGCGCAAACATCACCTCGCCAATGATAACAGGCGCGGCCAGCAACCAAACGATTGTCGGCAAGGGATTGATCGGCTGTTCGTCATATCCGTCACGCATTCGGCTTCTCCCCACAGCAAACGGGCCTCTTGGTTGACGCCCCGCGCGCTTTAGCGATAAGCGAGCAAGGACAAAATTTCCAGCCTGCCCGACAGGAGCCGCAGATGAGTGACGAGACCACCACGCCGAACGCCAATTTCAAGCGCCGGATTTTCTCGGGGATTCAGCCCTCGGGGAACCTGACGCTTGGTAATTACCTTGGTGCTCTGAAACGCTTTGTGGAGAAGCAGAACGAAGGCATCGAGACGATCTATTGCCTTGTGGACCTGCACGCCGTCACCGTCTGGCAAGACCCTGAAAAGCTGCGCCACGCGATCCGTGAAGGCGCGGCGGGCTTTATCGCGGCCGGTGTCGACCCCGAGAAGTCGATCCTCTTCAACCAGTCGCAGGTCGGCGCACATGCGGAACTCGGCTGGCTGTTGAACTGCGTCGCGCGCATGGGCTGGATGAACCGCATGACGCAGTTCAAGGACAAGGCGGGCAAGAACGCCGAGAAAGCGTCGCTTGGTCTTTATGCCTATCCGGCGCTGATGGCGGCTGACATTCTGCTGTATCACGCGACCGAAGTGCCCGTTGGCGAGGACCAGAAGCAGCACGTTGAACTGACCCGCGACATCGCGGCCAAGTTCAACCACGACTACAAGGTCGATTTCTTCCCGCAGCCGACACCTGTGATCGAGGGCGCTGCGACCCGCGTCATGAGCCTGCGCGACGGCACCAAGAAGATGTCGAAATCCGACCCCTCGGACGCCAGCCGCATCAACCTGACCGATGACGCAGACACGATCGCCAAGAAGATCCGCAAGGCCGTGACCGACCCCGAGCCCCTTCCCGAGACCCTTGACGGGCTGGACGGGCGCGCCGAGGCCCGCAACCTTGTGAACATCTATGCCGCACTTTCGGGCAAGACCCCGGCCGAGGTTCTGGGCGAATATGGCGGCGCGGGCTTTGGCACGTTCAAACCGGCGCTGGCCGATCTGGCCGTGTCTGTCATGGCGCCGATCAACACCGAGATGAACCGCCTGATGCAGGACCCCGCCGAGATCGACCGTATCCTTGGCAAAGGCGCGGACAAGGCCGACGCGATTGCCCGCCCGATCCTTGAAAAAACCTATGAAATCATGGGCATGGTGCGCTCGCGGTAGGCGCGCCGCAGGGGCTCGCCCCTGACGAAACAAAGGGGCTCGATGCCCCGGCGTTTCGTAACTCCGGTTATGGCAAAGGCGCGAGGCTCAGCCCCGCGCCTTTTCTTCTGCGCGCGGATAAAGCCGCGCCATCGTCACCCCGCGCGTCGCATTCAGCACCATCAGCGCGGCCCAAAGCCCGTGATTGCCCCACAGCGGGACCAGCACCAGAAGCGCGCCCACATACACCGCGACCGAGGCCACCATCGCGTTGCGCATCTCACGCGTCAGCGTCGCGCCGATGAAAATCCCGTCCAGCATCCAGCTTGCAACCCCGACCACGGGCGCCAAAGCGATCCACGGCAGATAGGCCCGCGCGGTCTCGCGCACTTCGGGGGCAGTGCTCATCAGGTCGATGATCGCCGGGCCAGCGCTCCAGAACGCCAGCGCCAGCAGGGCTGCACCGCCCACACCCCATTCCGAACTGACCCGCGCCGCGCGCCGCAACCGATGCACTGATCGCGCCCCAACCGCCTGCCCGACAAGGCTTTCGGCGGCAAAGGCGAACCCGTCCAGCGCGAAGGCCGTGATCGAGAGGAACTGCATCAGCACCTGATTGGCCGCCAACGTCGCATCCCCCTGCCCCGCCCCCAGAAACATGAAGCTGGTAAAGCTCGCCTGCAGCAGGACCGAGCGGATCATGATGTCCGTGTTGACCCGCGCCATCTCGGTCAGGCGGGCGCGGTGCAGGATCGCGCGCGCCTTCCACAACCCGCCCGCGAACGCAGAACGCGCGAACCACACCCCCAGACCGGCGGCGCTGATTTCAGCGATCAGCGTGGCAACCGCGACGCCCTCGACCCCCCAGCCAAGCCCCAGCACGAACCACAGATCAAGCCCCATGTTCAGCCCGTTCATCCACAGCTGCACCGCCAGCACCGCGCGGGTTCGCTCCAGCGCGATCAGCCATCCGGTCAGCGCATAAAGCGAGATCGTCGCAGGCGCGCCCCAGATGCGGATTTCCAGATAGGACCGCGCCAGCGCCTCGACCTCGGGCGTCGCGGGCGCCAACGCGAAAGCGGCGGCAAACAGCGGCACCTGCAGCACGATCATCGCCAGCCCCGCACCGCCCGCAATAATCAGCGCCCGCATCAGCCCCGCCGAGACCTCTGCCCCGTCCCCCGTGCCATGCGCCTGCGAGACAAGCCCCGTCGTGCCCATCCGCAGAAAGCCGAAAATCCAGTAAAGCGAGGCCAGAATCACCGCGCCAATCCCGACCGCCCCAATCGGCGCCGCCGCGCCCAACTGCCCCACAACGCCGGTATCAACCGCGCCCAGAATCGGCACGGTCGCGTTTGAAATCACAATCGGCCCCGCGATTTTCAGAACGCGGGCATGGGTGATGCTAGTCATTCGCATCCGGCTCGGGCATCAGGAAATGCCCCGTCGCCTGCGCGAAAAGGCGCGAGCGATTATCCTGCCACGCCTCGACATGGACGCTGGCGTAACGCCGCCCCGAGCGGTTCACCCGCGCGCGCGCATAGGCATCGCGCGGCAGGCCCGAGCGCAGGTAATCCACGGTAAAATCTATCGTCTTGGGCAGGCGCGGCAGATGCAACGGGTCAAGCTTTGTCGCGTCGATGCGCCCGGCCTCAAGGTCTTCCCACAACAGCGACCAGCTTAGTTCAATAATCGCTGTGACCTCAAGGAAGGCGGCCGTAACGCCACCATGCAGCGCGGGCAGAAACGGGTTGCCGATCAGCTTTTCATCAAAAGGCAGAAGCGCGGTCAGCTCATCGCCCCGGCGCTCGAACTGGATGCCAAGAAACTGGATATAGGGCACGCCGGAGACCAGCGCCTTGAGCGCGCCATCGCGACGTTGCTTGATCTGCTGGACGGGTTCGGGCTTGGGGCGGCTCATGCGGCACCCCCTTTCTTCGGGCGTTCGACTGTGAAGGTTCCGGTTGCGGCCGCCACCGGCAACCCCTCCTCTTCGTCATGCGCCGAGGCGCGCACAAAGGCGACATTGCGGGTGATGTGGTAGCATTCGGCCCGCGCGGTGATCATCTGCCCCGGTTTGGCCGCGCGCATATATTCGACGCGCAGGTCGATGGTTGCAGTTCCGGCAGGCGCGCCAGGGTGGCTCATGACGGCGGCCCCGCAGCAGGTATCCAACAGCGCCGAGACCGCGCCGCCATGAATCACCCCCGTGCGCGGATCGCCCACCAGACGCAGATCATAAGGCATCGTCAGTGTCGCGCTCCCCTCGCCTATATCGGCCAGCGTCATACCAAGCGTATGTGCATGTGGAATCGCCTCGATAAACTGGCGCGCCATCTTGAGCTTGGCCGCCTGCGGCCCGCTATCCTTGGTCATCTGCTTCACTCCACAAGGGCTTTGAACCCGAGTTTTGCCTTCCCCGCAGGCCGTTGCAAGGTGTCGCGCAACTGCCGCTACGGCAATTTATCAAATTGAACCCATCAGTTCAGTTGAAGAACGCAAAACTTCACGCTAGCTTCCCCCCCGTAGGAGGTCGCCATGGCAGAGCTCTTGAGCTTCAAAGAAATGTGCGAGCGCTTCGAGGTCACGCCCCGGACGCTGCGCTATTACGAATATATCGAGTTGCTCTCCCCTCAGAAGGAGGGTCGCACACGGTCTTATGGCCCGCGCGAAATCGCCCGCATGACCTTGATCCTGCGGGGCCGGCGTTTCGGATTTTCCTTGGAAGAGCTGCGACAGTGGCTGCTGATCTACGATCAGAAAGGCACCGAAGAACAAAACCGTGTTTGGGTGGAACTGGCGGATCGCCAGCTTGCCGTTCTCGAGCAGCAACGTGACGAGTTGAGCGTATCTATTGCGGACCTGCGACAGTTGCGGGATCAGGTTGAACAAAGTTTGAAAGACTGACTCGCGGGCGGTTTATCGCTCGCCCCCGGCCTCTTGCGAGGGGCCCCGGGAACGCGCTGGCACATGCTGTCGCTGGGTAATTTTGTTTCTTTACCCATGGGTCAATTTTCCCTGACATAACGTCATTGGATTTGTGACGCGACGTCACGGTGACGTGCACGTCAACTTGAGTTGTAATGTGAGGCGAAGACCTGATTTGCCTCTTACGTTACGCGACGGAACACAAAGAGGCTGACAATGAGTGAAGAGGTAATGACAATCCGCGAGATGTGCGACGCATTCGACGTCACACCACGCACCTTGCGGTTCTATGAAGCGAAGGAATTGCTGTTTCCCATCCGGGAAGGGCAGAAACGGTTATTTACCCGGCGCGACCGGGCGCGGCTCAAGCTGATTTTGCGCGGTAAGCGCTTTGGCTTCAGCCTTGAGGACATCCGTCAGCTGCTCGACCTGTATACGATGGGCGACCAGCAGAAGACACAACTGGCCGAGACGATCAAAATTGCCCGTCAACGCCACGCAGCGATGATCGAACAACGAGACGAGCTGTCTCAGGCGATCGACGAGCTGCACCAACAGATCGAATGGGGCGAACGGGAGCTGGAAGGCAAGAACTAGGCTCCCGCCCGACCTTGGTAATTAGGGAGAGGACCATGCCGAGTTTCACCGCCAACACCAAAGACATGCAGTTTTTGCTGCACGATGTCCTGAAGGTTTCGCAATCTGCCACGCCCGGCTATGCCGAGATGGAGAGCGAGTTCACCGAAGCCGTTCTGGATGCAGCAGGCAAGCTTGCCTCCGAGGTTCTGGCACCGCTGAATCCGGTGGGCGACGCGCAAGGCTGTGTGTTGGAAAACGGTGTCGTGCGCACGCCCGACGGGTTCGATGCCGCGTTCGAGGCGATGAAAGAGGGCGGCTGGACCGCGCTGGACTGCGACCCCGAATATGGCGGTCAGGGTATGCCCTATGTGATGAACTGCGCGGTGAACGAGATTTTCGTCTCGGCCAACATGGCGTTCAACATGTATCAGGGTCTGACACATGGCGCCTATTCGGCGATCCACGCGCATGGCACCGACGCGCAGAAGGCAAAATACCTGCCCAAGATGGTGACCTGCGACTGGACCGGCACCATGAACCTGACCGAGCCGCATTGCGGCACCGATCTGGGCATGATGCGCACCAAGGCCGAACCACAGGGTGATGGCAGCTACAAGATTACCGGCCAGAAGATCTTTATCTCGGCGGGCGATCACGATCTGGCCGAGAACATAATCCATCTGGTGCTGGCCAAGGCTCCGGGCGGCGGCGAGGGCACCAAGGGCATTTCGCTGTTCATCGTGCCGAAGTTCTTTGTGAACGACGATGGATCGCTCGGCGATCGCAACGCCGTTTCGGTCGGCAAGATCGAAGAGAAGATGGGCATCCACGGCAATTCGACCTGCGTGATGAACTATGACGGCGCGACGGGCTGGCTTTTGGGCGATCTGCACAAGGGGATGCGCGCGATGTTCACCATGATGAACGAGGCGCGTCTGGGTGTGGGTCTGCAAGGTTACGCAGTGGCCGAGGCCGCCTATCAGAACGCGTTGGCCTATGCCAAGGACCGCCTGCAAGGCCGCGCGATCACCGGCACGCAAAACCCCGATGGCCCGGCCGATCCGCTGATCGTTCACCCCGACATTCGCCGCTCGCTGATGGACCAGAAAAGCTTTGTCGAGGGGGCGCGCGCCTTCACCTTCTGGGGCGCGAACCTGATCGACCAGTCGCATGGCGGGGACGCCGATGCCGAGGGGCTGGTCTCGCTGCTGACGCCGGTCCTGAAGGGCTTTATCACCGACAAGGGCTTTGACTCTGCGGTGCTGGCGCAGCAGGTCTATGGCGGCCATGGCTACATCGAAGAATGGGGCATGTCGCAATTCGTCCGCGATGCGCGGATCGCAATGATCTACGAGGGCGCGAACGGCGTTCAGGCGCTGGACCTTGTGGGGCGCAAGCTGGCTGCCGAAGGCGGCAAGCCGGTGATGGCCTTCTTCGAAATGGTCAAGGCCGAGTGCAAGGCCCATGACGCCGACGAGCGGATGAAGCCCTTTACGGATGCGCTGAAGGTGGCGTCGAAACAACTTCAGGCGGCGGGCATGTTCTTCATGCAAAACGGCATGACCAACCCCAATGCGGCGCTGTCGGGCAGCTATGACTTCATGCACCTGATGGGCCATGTCTGCCTTGGCCTGATGTGGACGCGCATGGCAGCGGCGGCCCATGCGGCGCTGGACGGTGGTGTCTCGGACACCGCCTTCTACGAGGGCAAGATCGCCACGGGCCGCTATTACATGGCGCGCCAGCTTCCGGCCTGCGGCACACATCTGGCGCGGATCGAAAGTGGCGCCGATCCGGTCATGGCATTGTCGGACGATCAGTTCTAAGCTTCGGATCAAGCGGGGCGTGTGGGGGTTCCCTCGCACGCCCTTTTTCTATGCCGGAGGACCGAAATGCCCAAACGCCTGCGCCTGACGCGCCGCTTTCCCGTCGCCCTGACGAATGACGCCTACCGGAGCTTGCAGCGATTTGCCTCCGACAACGACATCAGCCCCGACGAGGCGCTGACTTTCCTGTTCGAGAATTTCAATTCCGTCACTGCCGAGGGCAACCTTGTCGCGCGGATGCGCCTGTTCAAAGCCGAACTCGACGCCCGCAAGGCGTGAGCGCCGCTGCGTCACCATCGCGTGACGTTACGACTCTTCGCCTCACCACCCCTTACGCGCACGTCACTTTGTGCCAATATAACCCCGATCGGGAGGAAACCATGGTCGCGAAACTCTATTGCTTTGGTGAAAGCGGGAACGCCTATAAGGCCGCGTTGACGATGACGCTGGCGGGCTATCCGTGGGAGCCGGTCTTTGTGGATTTCTTCAACGGCGCAAGCCGCAGCCCCGAATTTCTGGCCCTGAACGAGATGGGCGAGGCACCCGTGCTGGTCGAGGACGGGCAGACGATCAGCCAATCGGGCGTGATGCAACTGCGCGTGGCCGAAAAGACCGGCAAGTTCGGCGGCGCCCCCGAAGACCGCGACGAGGTGATGCGCTGGCTTTTCTGGGACAACCACAAAGGCAGTTCGCAATTCGGCGCGCTGCGGTTTTTGATGAATTTTCTGCCCGAAGAGAAACGCCCGCAACAGGCGATCCAATGGCTGTCTGGCCGCGTGCAGGCCGCGCTGAAAACGCTTGAGGGGCACCTGCAATCGCGCGACTGGATGGTCGGAGACGGCCCGACGATCGCGGATTTCGCCTGCTGCGGGTATCTTTATTACCCCGAACCCTTCGGGTTCGAGCGCGCCCAATTCCCTGCCATCAGCGCCTGGCTCGACCGCATCGCGGCCTTGCCCGGCTGGCAACACCCTTACGATTTGATGCCCGGCAACCCTTCGGACCGGGCCTGAGGAGGACACATGACAGAAGCCTATATCTACGACGCCTGCCGCACGCCGCGGGGCAAGGGCCGCGCCGACGGCTCACTGCACGAGGTCACTTCGGTCGCACTGTCGGCGCGGCTGATGAACGCGGTGAAAGAGCGCAACGGGCTGGAAGGCCACGCGGTCGAAGATGTGATCTGGGGCAATGTCACTCCGGTCGGAGAGCAGGGCGCCTGCCTTGCGCGCTCGGCGGTGCTTTTGTCAGACCTCGATGAATCGATCCCCGGCCTCGCGATCAACCGCTTCTGTGCGTCCGGTATGGAGGCCGTAAACCTTGCCGCCAATCAGGTGAAGGGCGGGGCAGGGTCGGCCTATATCGCGGGCGGGGTCGAGATGATGGGCCGCGTCGCGATGGGATCGGACGGGGCGGCGATTGCCGTTGACCCGAGCCTTGCGATGAAAACCTATTTCGTGCCGCAAGGGATTTCGGCCGATATTATCGCCACCGAATACGGCTTCACCCGCGAACAGGCCGACGCTTTGGCCGTTGAATCGCAGCGCCGCGCCGCCGAGGCCTGGGCCGACAACCGGTTTGCGAAATCCATCGTTCCGGTGGTGGACCAGAACGGCGTGGTGATCCTTGATCGTGACGAATACATGCGCCCGGGCACCACAATGGAAGACCTTGGCAAGCTGAAGGCCAGCTTCAAGGATATGGGCGAGGTGATGCCCGGTTTCGACAAGGTCGCGATGCTGAAATACCCGCATCTGTCGGCGATCAACCACATCCACCACGCGGGCAACTCGTCCGGTATCGTGGATGGGGCGGCAGCCGTTCTGATCGGCAACAAGGAATTCGGCGAGGCCCACGGCCTCAAACCCCGCGCCCGCATTCGCGCCACCGCGAAAATCGGCACCGACCCGACGATCATGCTGACCGGCCCTGTGCCGGTGACCGAAAAAATCCTGCGCGACAGCGGCATGTCCATCGGTGACATCGACCTTTTCGAAGTGAACGAGGCTTTCGCCGCGGTCGTGCTGCGCTTTATGCAGGCGTTCAACGTCTCGCCCGACAAGGTCAACGTGAACGGCGGCGCGATGGCGATGGGTCACCCGCTTGGCGCAACCGGCGCGATCATCATCGGCACGCTTCTGGACGAACTGGAACGCCGCGATTTGAGCACCGGCCTTGCGACGCTCTGCATCGCGTCCGGCATGGGCGCGGCAACCATCATCGAGCGCGTCTGATGCCGAAGCTCGATCTTACCCAGGCGCCGGTGAAGACCGGGTCGATCTATCCCGAGCCCTACGCCAGCCAGATGGCGGGGCGCTCGTCGATCCGCCTGGGGGATCTGGCGGGGCTGACCCAGTTCGGCGTGAATATTGTCGCGCTCGACCCCGGCGCGGTGGCATCGCTGCGGCACTGGCACCTGCGCGAGGACGAATTCGCGATGGTGCTGGAGGGCGAGCTGACCCTCGTCGAGGAGGAGGGCACAACCCTTATGCGCCCCGGCGACTGTGCGGCCTGGAAAGCGGGCACCGAGAACGGCCACCGCTTTGAAAACCGCTCAAACCAGCCCGGAAAATTCCTCGTCGTGGGCTCTAAAGCCCCCGACGAAGTCGCAACCTATTCCGATGTGGACATGCAAATCCACGTCGCGGGCGGCAAGGCCCGCTTCACCTATCATGACGGCAGCGATTGGGCGGGGCACCGCGATCTTGCGCCGAAGGGAGAAACGAAATGACCGATTTTACCTATGAACTTGGCGCCGATGGTGTGGCTGTTATCACCTGGGACGTGCCGGAAAAGTCGATGAACGTGATGAGCCTCGAGGGCTTTGCGCTTCTCGACAGCTTTATCGACAAGGCGCTGGCCGACGATGCGGTCAAAGGCGTTGTCATCACCTCCGGCAAACCCGATTTCGCGGGCGGCATGGACCTGAATGTCATCGCCAAGATGAAAGAGGACGCAGGCGCCGAACCCGCGAAGGGACTTTATGACGGCGTGATGCAGATGCACCGCGTGCTCCGCAAGATCGAGCGCGCGGGGCTGGACCCGAAGACCAACAAGGGCGGCAAGCCGATTGCCGCTGCCCTGCCCGGCACCGCGCTTGGCATCGGGCTTGAACTGCCGCTGGCGACGCATCGTATCTTTGCCGCCGACAATCCGAAGGCCAAGATCGGCCTGCCCGAGATCATGGTCGGCATTTTCCCGGGCGCAGGTGGCACGACCCGCCTTGCACGCAAGATGGGCGCGATGGTGGCGGCACCTTTCCTGCTGGAAGGCAAGCTGAGCGATCCGAAAAAGGCCAAGGCGGCGGGCCTCATCGACGAGGTGGTCGACGATCCGGTCGCAGCCGCGAAAGAGTGGGTGCTGAACGCCAGCGACGCCGATCTGGTGAAGCCGTGGGATACGAAGGGCTATAAAATGCCGGGCGGCGCCCCCTATCACCCTGCCGGTTTCATGACCTTCGTCGGCGCCAGCGCGATGGTGCACGGCAAGACGATGGGCGTCTATCCGGCGGCGAAGGCGCTGCTGAGTGCGGTCTATGAAGGCGCGCTCGTGCCCTTCGATCAGGCGCTGTCCATCGAGGCGCGCTGGTTCACCAACGTGCTGATGAACCCCTCGTCATCCGCGATGATCCGGTCGCTGTTCATCAACAAACAAGCACTTGAGAAAGGCGCAAACCGCCCGAAGGTCGACGATCAGACGGTGAAATCGGTCGGCGTGCTTGGCGCGGGCATGATGGGCGCGGGGATCGCGCTGGTCTCAGCTCTTGCAGGCATCAAAGTGGTGCTGATTGATGCCGCCCAAGAGGCCGCGGATCGTGGCAAGGCCTATACGGAAAGCTACCTCGACAAGGGGATCGCGCGGAAGAAAGTTACCGCCGAGAAGAAAGAGGCCGTGCTTGGCCTGATTACCGCGACCACCGATTATGCCGCGCTTGCGGGCTGTGACCTGATCGTCGAGGCCGTGTTCGAGGACCCGAAGGTCAAGGCCGAAGTCACCGCCAAGGCCGAAGCCGTCATCGGCAAGGATGCGATCTTCGCGACCAACACCTCGACCCTGCCGATTACCTCGCTCGCCAAGGCCAGCACCCGGCCTGAGCAGTTCATCGGCATCCACTTCTTCTCGCCGGTCGAGAAAATGATGCTGGTCGAGATCATCAAGGGCCGAGAAACCGGCGATAAGGCGGTTGCCAAGGCGCTCGACTTCGTGCGGCAAATCAGGAAAACGCCGATCGTCGTGAATGACGAGCGCTTCTTCTACGCCAACCGCTGCATCATTCCCTACATCAACGAAGGCATCCGCATGGTTGCCGAAGGGGTGAACCCGGTTCTGATCGAGAACGCCGCCAAGATGGTCGGGATGCCGCTCGGGCCGCTGCAACTGGTGGATGAGACCTCGATTGATCTGGGCGTGAAGATCGCCAAGGCGACCAAGGCCGCGATGGGCGATGCTTATCCCGATGGCGCGGTGGACGATGTGATCTTCTGGATGGCGGATCAGGGGCGCATGGGCCGCAAGGCGAAGGCGGGCTTCTACGACTACGACGACGCGGGCAAGCGGCAGGGGTTGTCGGCAGTTGTGACGGGCCACTACCCGCAGGCGGCCGCGCAGCCTGACTTGCACGAGGTCCAGCACCGTCTTCTGATGGCGCAGGTGCTTGAGGCCGTTCGCGCCTTCGAGGCAGGAGTGCTGGAGGACATCCGCGAAGGCGACGTCGGCGCGATCCTCGGCTGGGGCTTTGCGCCGTGGTCGGGCGGCCCGTTCAGCTGGCTCGACATCATCGGCGCACCCCGCGCGGTTGAAATTTGCGACGCGCTGGCCGCCACCTTTGGCGCCCGCTTCGAGGCTCCGGCGCTGTTGCGCGACATCGCAGCCAAGGGTGACGGCTTCTACGCCCGTTTTGGTGAAGGACAAGCGGCCTCGGCTGCCTGACCCTGGATAAAATAAAACGCCGGGCAAGTTGCCCGGCGTTCATCTTTTGGGAAAGGGGGCGACCTTAGCCCAAAAGAGCGTCTTCCTCTTTCAGATCTTCGACAACCGCGCGCGCCATATCCATCGGCAGGGCGGCGTAGGCCGACCCATCCAGCAGCGCCTCGATCCGGCCCGAGTTGATCGACCCGCAATGCATCATCCCCGAGCCATTCGCGTAGACCACCTCGTCCTCGGCGAATTGCAGGGTGAAAATATCGACGCGCTGGTGCGGCGTGATCCGCTCGATGCCGCGATAGCCCTCAAGCGCCGCAGACGGGATCAGCGCGAAGGGGTCGCCAAAGACCGCCTCGGCCAGATCGCTTTCGACCAGAACACTTTGCTCGGGCAGCAGAAGCATCGGCGTCGCATTCCCCATCGCACCGGCCGGAACCGCCAGCGGCATCATGTGATGCGGGCAGGTTTTGCGCCCGGTCCACAGCGCAGAACGCTGGATCTGCACGACCTCGCGCAACCCGTGATCGAAGGTCATGATCTTGTCGCCGGGCATGATGCTCTCGACCGCGCGCCAGCCGAATTCGGTCGCGATGCGGGTGCCTGCCACGATCCCTTCGGCCTGCTGGCCGCGACCGGCAAAATTCGAAACGGCCTGAGACGCAATGAACCCTTCCAGCGGGGCTTCGTCATCCCACGGTTTTTCCGGCATCAATCCAAACATTGTCCAGTTCCCCACTTTATCGGCCAGCGGCATCGGCAGATGCACACGTTTGCGTTGTGACCAGTTGGAGTGATTCCGAAGAAGATTCGGGGGCCGAATTGGGGCGCAAAAACGGCACTGTTTCAGAAGCAGAGATGGTTCGGGCAATGCGGCATCCATTGTCGCCCATGTCTGCCGGAAACCGTCCCTGACCGGTAAATTTCTTAGAAAGAATAGTTAAAGCGCGCGATGTCCTCGGCGCAGAGCGTCTCAACCAGACGGGCATCGGCATCCGAGTAATAGCCCCGCCAGTCCCGCGCACGATCCGAGACATTTGCGCGTTGCAGCGGCGTCACCCTGAAGCCCAGATGCGCCTCAAGGGGGGCTGCGTCTTCGTCCAAGTGTTCCAGCCGCAGATAGGCATTGCAGCACTCCTCGCCGCTGGCCAGCCGCATATAGCTGCTGTAGGGCGCGCCCCCGATCGAAGTGCGCGTATGGCTCGCGTTCAGAAACCCCGAGAACTCGAGCGATTTCGCAAGCGTCACCGCCGGATGGGCAAAGCTCTGATCCCGCAGCCAGTGGTAGTAGCTGACCATCCGGTCCCAGGGGTTGCGCACGATGGTAAAGCAGAACATCGAGCGCGCCTCATCTTCCGAGATCAGCTCGATCACATCGGCAAGCCCCGAGTGCTTCCACAGCCGCCCTGCAGTTTGCGCGCCTTTCAGCCGACCACGCCGCCGCACCGCCTTGGGTGTGTCACCGATCAGGATGTCGTCGGCCTTGGCGCGATCCTCCAGCGCCAGCGTCAGCGCCGTTCCCCCCGTCTTGGGGATATGCACGAAAATATACCTGCGACCGCGCGAGATAATCATGCCCCAGCCTATCCCGTTGGTTTTCCAATGATAAGCCCTTTCAACCGCAAGCATGACGCAGCGTCAAAGGAAAATGGTAGCGCTCGCCCCTCTTTTCTTTTGCGCAGCATCCCCGCAATCATGCGCCCCACACCCGATCTTCAACAGGAGGAAACGATGGGCTGGTTGCCGGATGAACAAGGGCTAGACAAATGCGCGGCAAACTATGTGCCGCTGACGCCGCTGTCGCACCTGAATCGCGCGCTTGAGGTCTTTCCCGAACGCACCGCGCTGATCTACGGGCAAAACCGGCTGAACTATGTGGATCTCCACGCCCGCGTCAGCCAGCTTGCCTCGGCCTTGCAGGCGCGCGGCGTGCAGCCCGGAGATGTGGTTGCGAGCATCCTGCCCAACACGCAGCCTCAGGTCGAAGCGCATTTCGGCGTGCCGGCCTGCGGCGCGATCCTGAACGCGATCAACACGCGCCTTGATGCGGACACCGTCGCCTATATCTTCGAACACGGCGGGGCGAAGGTTGTGCTGTGTGACGCGGCCTTTGTGGCGCTCGCCGAAGAAGCAATCAAAAAGATGCACGCCCCCGCGCCCCAGATCATCGAGGTTGCGGATGACCAGCACGGCGTTCCGGCGGGCGGGCATTACCTTGAATACGAAGCCCTGCTGGCCGAAGGCGATCCGATGTTCACCTGGATCATGCCCGAGGACGAATGGGAAAGCCTTGCGCTGAACTACACATCTGGCACGACGGGCCGCCCGAAGGGCGTGGTTTACCATCACCGCGGTGCATACCTCGCGACGATGGGCAACCTGATCTCGTGGCGGATGCAGCTTTATCCGGTCTACCTGACGATTGTGCCGCTGTTCCATTGTAACGCATGGACCCACGCCTGGATGGTGCCGCTTCTGGGCGGGACGACGGTGTGCTGCCGCGATGTGACAGCGAAGAACGTCTATGACGCGATTGCCGATCATGGCGTTACCCATTTCGGCGGTGCTCCGATTGTTCTGAACACGCTGGTCAACGCAAAAGAGGCTGACCGTCGCCAGTTCGACCATATCGTCGAGGTGTTTACCGCAGGCGCCCCGCCGCCCGCCTCGACGCTGGCCGCGATCGAGCCTTTGGGCTTTAACGTGACGCAGGTTTACGGCCTGACCGAGGTCTACGGCCCCGCCACCGAATGCACCTGGAAAGACAAGTGGAACGACACCACGGGCGACGATCGCGCGGCGCTCAAGGCCCGCACCGGCGTTCTGATGCCGATGATGGAGCAGATCACCGTTCACGACCACGGCCACGAGGTTGCCCGCGACGCGCAACATCTGGGCGAGATCGTGATGCGCGGCAATGCGACGATGAAGGGCTACTACAAGAACCCCGAAGCCACCCGCGAGGCATTCGCTGGCGGCTGGTTCCACTCGGGCGACATCGCCTTCATGCATGACGACGGCTACATCAAGATCACCGACCGCGCGAAGGACATCATCATCTCGGGCGGCGAGAACGTGTCGTCGGTCGAGGTCGAGGGCGTGATCGCCGCGCATCCGGCGGTGCTTTTGGCCTCGGTCGTGGCGAAACCGGACGAGAAATGGGGCGAGGTGCCCTGCGCTTTCGTCGAACTGAAGGAAGGCGCCGAGGCGACAGATGCCGAGATCATCGCTTTCTGCCGCGAGCGTCTGGCGGGCTTCAAGACCCCCAAGCGCGTGATCTTCACCGAGCTTCCGAAAACCTCGACCGGCAAGATCCAGAAGTTCGAATTGCGGGCCGTGGCAAAGCTCCTCGACTGACGGGCCGGAAAACGCCGATTTCAGGGCCGGAGGGGAAACCTTCCGGCCTCTTTACATTGACGCTAAGGGCAGATCGGCTATCTTGTAGTTAACAACAAGAGCAGCGACAGGTCCGAATGACCGCCCTATCCGAATATGAACGGCTTGAGGCCAGCGGCCTTTGGCGCGCATCCCCCGAGGGGCAGCGCCAAGAGGTGATCCTGACCTTTGGCGATGCGACGCTGGTGATCGCGGAAAGCCGGTCGATGAAGGCGTTGTCGCATTGGTCATTGCCCGCGATGGTGCGGCGCAACCCGGGAAAACGGCCCGCCGTCTATGCTCCCGCGCCCGAACCCGGCGAAGAGCTGGAGCTGGACGACGACACGATGATCGCCGCGATTGAAAAGGTCCACGCGATGATCGAGGCGCGCCGCCCGCATCCCGGTCGCCTGCGGGGGATTTTGCTGTCCGGCTCGGGGCTGGCAGCGCTGGCACTGGCGGTGTTCTGGCTGCCCGGTGCACTGCTGGACCATACCGCGCGCGTCGCCCCGCCCGCAAAACGCACGGAAATCGGCGCGGCGGTATTGCAAGAGCTTTCCACCCTGACGGGTGCGCCGTGCCATTCCCCCGCAGGGGATGCTGCGCTGAATATCCTGTCGCGGCGTTTGTCTGGCCCTCGTGAGATCATCGTGCTTCCCGAAGCGCTGGAAGGTGCAATCCAACTGCCCGGTCAGAAGATGGTTGTTGGCCGTCCGCTGGTCGAGACCGTCGACACCCCCGAGGTGATCGCAGGCGCGATTATTGCCACCACGCTGGCGCACTCAGACCGCGACCCGCTGCGCGACCTCTTGGACTGGGCGGGGGTTGTTGCAGCGTTCAAGCTTTTGACGACGGGCGAATTGCCCGAGGGCGCGCTCAAGGGCTATGGCGCCTACCTGCTCCAGACCCCACCGCCCAAGCCTGCGACCGAACCCCTGCTCGACGCCTTCCGCACGGCGGGGGTTTCATCGACACCCTATGCCTTTGCCGCCGATCCAAGCGGGGAAACCGTTCTCGGGCTGATCGAGGCCGACCCGTTCAAGGGTGCCCCCGCGCCCTCGCCCGTTCTGGCCGATGCGCAATGGGTCGCGCTTCAGGATATTTGCGCGAAATAGGGGTTAACGCAGGATCGCGTCACCAAAGCCTGCCGCGCGCAGGCGTGCCAGCGCGCCCGCGGCCTCTGCCGGAGAGGCAAACGGACCGGCCATCACGACGCTCAGGCGCTTGGAGCCGCGCGTCAGAACAGAGGCCGAAACCGGCAGTCCCATCCCCCGCAGCGTTGCCTTGGCGCTATCGGCGTTCGCCGGCTGCCCGAAGGTGCCGATCTGGACAAAGCGCCCTTTCGACGTCTCCCCGGTCAGTGATTTGCTTGAAACGCGGGCGACAACCTGCTGCTGACGCTTTTGCAGATAGGCAGGCGTAATCCGCTGATATGCAGGCGTATCAGCCGCCACCAGCCGCGCAGGCAGTTGGCGCGTCCAAAGCTGCCCCATCTGGAGATCGCCCTCCAGCGTTTGCGGACCGCGATAGGGGTTCAGCCGCCCATCCTCGAACGCGGGCTTGTAGCCGTTCACCGGCGTTTTCGTGGCAAGGATCACAGGGGTAAGCTGTTCTGCCTGACGGGTGCGCAGCATCGGCACGGTGTTCTCGCTGACCGGCCCCACCGTCTGCGGACCGCAGCGGACCGCTAGCCCACGGGTCGCGCGCATATATTGCTGCGCTATGGGGTCAAGATTGGTGCAAGCCCCCTGTGCAGGTTCCGAGGCCACCACTGGCGCGCTCATACGCGGCATAGAAGGCGCCCCTTGAACCGGCGCATAGCCCGACGACACAGCATAGGGCGAGACATAGCCGCTCGACGGCAAAGCCAGAGGCGAGCGCAGCGGCGCGGAATAAGAGGCCGGATTGCCACTATAGGGCGCACGCGCAGCAGGGGCGGGCATTGCGGTTACACGGGCAGGCGCGGGCCACAACTGGATCGGGTCGCCAATCGTGGGCTTGCCACCACCAAGGCTTGCAGCAGGCGCCGCGATCACGGTGCCCGAAGCCGCAGCCGTCTCTATGACAACCGGCGCTTTGGGGGCGGCAGTCGGGGTCGGAGCGGACGCGACAGGCGCGGTCTTCGCCACATCCAGCGCAGGCTGATTGGCCCCGAAGGTCGGCTTGTAGCCGCAGATATGCTTGCGGTCCCGCGACACGCGCGCGACCCACCGCACCGCATCGCCAAAGCCCGCCCGCACAAAGACGCAGCCCGCGCTATCGACATACTGGCGGCCCTTGAAGCTGGCGGGCGGCAGTTCCATCGGCCCGTTCACATCCAGAACCGGCCGCGCCGAAGCTGCCGCGCCAAGAACCAGCGCCCCCAGAAACCCTGCCGCAAATACCACGCGCAACCGCATCACTGCCCTCACTTTGTTTTGCTGACAAAAGTGCCGGATTACGCGAATCAAGTAAAGGGGAAACAGCCTATTTTGTGCCGAACATGCGGTCTCCCGCATCCCCTAGGCCCGGAACAATATATCCATGGTCATTCAGGAACTCGTCCACCGCTGCTGTGATGATCGGCACATCCGGATGGGCTTCTTGCATACGCTTGATGCCTTCGGGCGCCGCAAGCAGGCAAATAAAGCGGATATTGCGCGCGCCTTTCGCCTTGATCAGATCAAGCGCCGCAACCGAGGAATTCCCCGTCGCCAGCATCGGATCAACCACCAGCACAAGTCGCTCCTCCAGAGCATCGGGAAGTTTGCTGTAATATTCGACCGGTTGCAGGGTTTCTTCATCGCGATACATGCCCACAAAGCCCACACGCGCCGAGGGGATCACCGCCAGCGCCCCGTCCAAAAGCCCATTCCCCGCCCGCAGGATCGACACCAGCGCGGGCTTTTTGCCCGCCAGAACAGGCGCCTCCATCGACCTTAGCGGCGTCTCGATGGTGCGTGTGGTCAGCACCAGGTCGCGCGTCGCCTCATAGGTCAGAACCAACCCGATCTCGTGCAACAGCAGGCGAAATTCGCGTGTTGAGCAGGTCTTTTCGCGCATCAGCGTCAGCTTGTGCTGCACAAGCGGGTGATCGACACGGGTCAGAGGGGGAAGCATGTCTTTCCTTTCGTCACTGTCCGGTGGCCAGAGCATCACGCCCGCCACCTGTTGCGCCAAGCCCAAGATGGGTCGCAACCGTCGCAGCCACATCAACAAAGGCCATTTGACCCAAAGCGCGCGGCCCTGCTCCGACCAGTCGGCCAACCACCGGCACACGTTCGCGCGTGTGATCCGTGCCGCGCCATGTCGGGTCATTGCCGTGGTCGGCGGTAAACAGCACCAGATCGCCGGGCCTCAGGCGCGCCAGAAACGCTCCTACGCGGGCATCGAACCATTCCAGCGCACGGGCATAGCCGGACACATCGCGCCGATGCCCATACAGGCTGTCGAACTCGACGAAATTGGCGAAAACCAGCGCGCCGTCTTCGGTCTCATCGGCCAGCCGGATCAGGTGATCCATCAGATCCGCGTCACCTTTGCCCTTGTGCAAATGCGCGACACCCCGATGCGAGAAAATGTCACCGATCTTGCCAATCGCATGGGTAACGCGCCCTTCACCTGCTGCCCAGTCCAGCAAGGTTGGCGCGGGAGGCTCGATCGCGAAATCGCGCCGGTTCGGGGTGCGCACAAAAGCTCCCGGCTCACCGGTAAAGGGCCGTGCGATGACCCGCCCGACCTTCATCTTATGCAGCATCGGCGCAATCGCGCGGCACAGGTCCAAAAGCCGCTCAAGCCCGAAGGTCTCTTCGTGCGCCGCGATCTGGAACACGCTATCGGCCGAAGTATAGCAGATCGGCCAGCCCGTGCGCATATGCTCGGCGCCAAGGCGTTCGACAATCGCAGTGCCAGGCGCATGACAGTTGCCAAGGATACCCCCGACACCCGCCGCCTGCTTCACCGCCTCGATCAGATCGGGCGGAAAGCTGTTCTCCTTGTCGGGGAAGTAATGCCACGCGAAGGGCACCGGCACGCCCGCCAGTTCCCAATGGCCCGAGGGGGTATCCTTGCCGATGGACACTTCGGTCGCCGCCCCCCAAAGACCGGAAGGCGCGGCACCCAGCCCCGCGGGCTGCATCCCCGAGGCCAGATCGACCGCGCGGCCAAGCCCCAAGCCATCCAGATTGGGCAGGCGCAACGGCCCCGAGCGCCCCTCTTCGGCGCGGCCCTCCGCGCAAGCCATAGCGATATGGCCAAGGGTATTCGCGCCGGTATCAGGCACACCGTCATTAAAGAAATCACCCGCATCCGGCGCGCCGCCCGCCCCCACGGAATCCATCACAACCAGAAACGCACGTGCGCTCATGCCACATCCTCCGGGCCAATGCGGGCAAGGATGAGGGGGTCGGGCGTCACCGGCTCGGTGCTCAACGTGTAAGCCCTTTGCAGCTCGGGAAAGAGTGCCTCGGCCTCCTCCTGCGTTTTGGCATCGACAAAGCCCACGGGATCGTAATCATACAATTCATCCCCCACCCGCGACAGCGAGCGTAAACCAACCGCGTGGTCAATCGCGTCATCGCCCCGCAGCCGCCCGCCTCCGAGGCGCACAACCAACTCGCCCAACGCGCGCGTGTCGATCGACTTGACGTAGCGCCCCTTGCGGAAATTTGGTTCATCCCAAGCCTCTCCATACGCCCCTGGCAGATAATCGCGCGGCTTTTCAAGAAAATCCACAGGCCCGCCCAAAGCCGCTACCATCTTCGCAAAACGCTCGGCCGCGTGACCGGAGCGGATCACCGAATGAATGCGTTTGGCGCCATCCTCGGCGCTTTCCGCCATGCCCGCCAGCAGCAGCACCTCGCCGCCCAAAGCCTCGGTCACCTCGCGCAGCGGGTGCAGGTCTTCCATAACGGGGCCGGTCAGTATTTCTACGGCATCAAGCACTTCAAGCGCATTGCCCGCCGAACGGCCAAGCGGGCTGTTCATATCGGTCATCAAGGCCGAGGTGCGGCAGCCCGCGTCATTTGCCGTGCGCACAAGGCTTTCGGCCAATGCCTGCGCATCCTCCACCGTGGCCATGAAGGCACCTGAACCCACCTTCACATCAAGCACCAGCGCATCAAGCCCCGCCGCAAGCTTTTTTGACAGGATCGAAGCGGTGATGAGGTCGATGCTTTCCACCGTGCCGGAAATATCGCGGATGCCGTAAAGGCGCTTGTCGGCGGGGGCAATCTCGTCGGTCGCGCCCACGATGGCGCAGCCCACCTCGGCCACCACCTTGCGCAAAACGTCAATGCCCGGAAGTGCGCGGTAGCCCGGGATCGCCTCCATTTTATCAAGGGTGCCGCCTGTATGGCCCAGACCGCGCCCCGAGATCATCGGCACATAAACGCCGCAAGCCGCAAGTGCCGGGGCAAGGATGAGCGAGACGGAATCGCCAATACCGCCGGTGGAATGCTTGTCCACCACCGGACCGGGCAAGTCCCACGCCAGCACCTGCCCGCTGTCGCGCATGGCCTGCGTAAGCGCCACACGCCCCGCGTCGCCAATGCCCCGGCACAGCACCGCCATGGCGAAAGCGCCCGCCTGTGCGTCAGAGACCGCGCCGCTCGCCAGCCCGCGCGCAAACCATTGCGCCGCCTCGGGGGCCAGACTGCGCCCGTCGCGCACCGCCATGATGATCGAGCGCGCGTCCATCAGCACTTGTCCATATGGCTCGCGTCAAAGCGTCCGGGCAGTAACTCTCCGATTGTGGTTTCAAGCTGCGCGCCGTCAGTGGTCGCCAGAATGACCGGCGTATCGGCGCGCCCGAACTCGGCCAGCTTTTGACGGCATCCACCACATGGCGGAACCGGAGAGGGGCTATCCGCAATCACGGCAACCGCGATCAGCTCGGTCTCGCCAGCGGCCACCATCGCCGCAATCGCGCCCGCTTCGGCGCAAGTGCCTTCAGGATAGGCGACATTCTCGACGTTCACGCCGCGATAAACCGCGCCAGAAGCCCCGCGCACCGCCGCGCCCACCTTGAATTTCGAATAGGGCGCATAGGCATTTTCACGCACTTCGCGCGCCTGTTTGAGCAACGACATCACAGCCTCCGCATGTCTGACCCTAAAAATTGTCCAATCGGTCCGTTTTTGATCCTGCGCCGGGAATGGGCGCGATGCAAGCGGCTCCCCTGCGGAAATTCGCCTTTTGTCGCCGCCCCAAAAGACAGCCCTTCAAACGCGCGAAAATTTAGTTTAAAGCTAAACCAGTTTTTCGGGAGGCCCAGATGGAAGAACTACGCCAAGACAGCGCACGTCAGGCAGCGCTTGACTACCACGAGTTTCCCAAGCCGGGGAAACTTGAAATCCGCGCAACCAAGCCGCTGGCGAATGGCCGCGACCTGAGCCGCGCCTATAGTCCGGGCGTGGCCGAGGCCTGCCTGGAAATCAAGGCCGACCCAACGACGGCTGCGCGCTACACCGCGCGCGGCAACCTTGTTGCGGTAGTTTCAAATGGCACGGCGGTTCTGGGTCTTGGCAATATCGGCGCGTTGGCCTCGAAACCGGTGATGGAAGGCAAGGCGGTTCTGTTCAAGAAATTTGCCAATATCGACTGCTTCGATCTGGAAGTGAACGAACCTGACCCACACCGTCTGGCCGAGATCGTCTGTGCGATGGAGCCTTCCTTCGGCGCGATCAACCTTGAGGACATCAAGGCGCCCGATTGCTTTATCGTCGAACAGATCTGCCGCGAGCGGATGAATATTCCGGTCTTCCACGACGACCAGCACGGCACCGCGATTGTCGTGGGCGCGGCGGCCACCAACGCGCTGCGCATCGCGGGCAAAAAGGTCGAGGACATCAAGATCGTCTCGACCGGCGGGGGAGCGGCGGGGATCGCCTGCCTGAATATGCTCCTGAAACTGGGCGTGAAACGCGAGAACGTCTGGCTTTGCGACATTCACGGCCTCGTCTACGAGGGGCGCGAACTGGACATGAACCCGCAAAAAGCGGCCTATGCCCAAAAGACCGATCTGCGCACGCTGGATGAGGTGATCGACGGCGCGGATATGTTCCTTGGCCTGTCTGGTCCCGGCGTGCTCAAGCCCGAGATGGTCGCGAAAATGACGCCCAGACCGATCATCTTTGCGCTGGCCAACCCGACGCCGGAAATCCTGCCCGACGAGGTGCGCGCCGTCGCCCCCGATGCAATTATCGCGACGGGCCGGTCGGATTTTCCGAACCAGGTCAACAACGTGCTGTGCTTCCCGTTCATCTTCCGTGGCGCGCTGGACGTGGGCGCGACCACGATCAACGACGAGATGCAGCTTGCCTGTATCGAGGGGATCGCGGCCCTTGCCCGCGCCACCACCTCGGCCGAGGCGGCAGCGGCCTATCGCGGCGAAAAGCTGACCTTCGGCGCGGATTACCTGATCCCGAAACCCTTTGACCCGCGCCTGATTGGCGTCGTGTCCTCGGCTGTGGCGAAGGCCGCCATGGAAACCGGCGTCGCCATGCGCCCGATCGAAAACCTTGAGGCATACAAGCGGAAACTCGACGGTTCGGTCTTCAAATCGGCGCTACTGATGCGTCCGGTGTTCGAGGCTGCAGCGACCGCCGCGCGCCGCATTGTCTTTGCCGAGGGCGAGGACGAGCGCGTGTTGCGCGCCGCCAACGCGATGATGGAAGAGACCACCGACACCCCCATCCTGATCGGCCGCCCCGAGGTCATCGAGATGCGCTGCGAACGCGCGGGGCTTCCGCTCAAGCTCTCGGATGTCGAGATCGTTAACCCCGAGAACGACCCGCGCTACCGCGATTACTGGGGCACCTATCACGAGCTGATGGCCCGGCGCGGCGTCACGCCAGACCTTGCCCGCGCGATCATGCGCACCAACTCGACCGCGATTGCGGGGGTGATGGTGCATCGCGAAGAAGCGGATTCGATGATCTGCGGCACCTTCGGGCAATTCCTGTGGCACCTGAAATACGTCCGCGAGATCCTTGCGCGCGGCAAGCTGCATCCGGTTGCAGCACTGTCGCTGATGATCCTTGAGGACGGGCCGCTGTTCATCGCGGACACCCACGTCCACCACAACCCGACGCCCGAGCAACTGACCGAAACCGTGATCGGTGCCGCCCGCCATGTGCGCCGCTTTGGCCTTGAGCCGAAGATCGCGCTGTGCAGCCATTCGCAATTTGGCAACCTCGACACGGATTCCGGCCGCCGGATGCGCGCCGCGATGGAGCTTTTGGAGGCGCGCGAGCCGGACTTTGCCTTCGAGGGCGAGATGCATGTCGATGCGGCCCTCGACGAGAAAACCCGCACCCGCCTGATGCCGTCCGCGCGCTTCTCGGGGCCGGCGAATGTGCTGGTTTTCGCCAATACCGACGCGGCTTCGGGCGTGCGCAATACGCTCAAGATGAAGGCTGGCGGGCTTGAGGTTGGGCCGATCCTGATGGGCATGGGCAACAAGGCCCATATCGTAACGCCCTCGATCACCGCGCGCGGGCTGCTGAATATGTCGGCCATCGCGGGCACGCCCGTGTCGATCTACAGCTAAGCATCCCTTCGGCGCGGATTTACCCCCGCGCCGAAGCAATTTTGCAAACCCACCCCACCATTAGCCGGTTTCTGAATAGAAATAGCGCCTTTGCAAATGTTTGCACTCCACATCGGCTGTTTTATGCAAATTTTTCTCCCGCAAGGGCGCTAACATTTCGCAACAATCTTGCGGGAATCTTTCTGCCTGCCTAACAAGCTATCAGGCATGGAGGAGGCACCCAATGACGTATGATCAGGTCTATTCCGCATGGAAAGCGGACCCCAACGGTTTCTGGATGGAGGCTGCCGAGAAGATCGACTGGGATCAAAAGCCCAGCAAAGCGCTTTTCGACGACAACGCCCCGCTTTACGAGTGGTTCTCGGACGGCATGGTCAACACCTGCTGGAACGCCGTTGACCGCCATGTCGAGGCAGGCCGCGGCGACCAGATCGCGATCATGCACGAAAGCCCGATCACCCATTCGACCAAGGGCATCACCTACCGCGAATTGCGCGACCGCGTGGCCTCGCTGGCCGGTGCTCTCAAGATGCGCGGCATCGAAAAGGGCGACCGCGTCATCATCTATATGCCGATGATCCCCGAGGCGCTTGAGGCGATGCTCGCCTGCGCCCGCATCGGCGCGGTGCACTCGGTTGTATTTGGCGGCTTCGCGGCAAACGAACTGGCCGTGCGGATCGACGATTGCCAGCCGAAGGCGATTATCGCGGCGTCGTGTGGCCTCGAACCGAACCGCGTCGTGCATTACAAGCCGCTTCTGGACGAGGCGATCAATCTCGCCGAACACAAGCCCGAATTCTGCGTCATCTTCCAGCGCGAACAAGAAGTCGCCAAGCTGGTCGAAGGCCGCGACTTTAGCTGGCATGGCTTCCAATACGGCGTAAAGCCGGCCGAGTGCGTTCCGGTCGAGGGCAATCACCCCGCCTATATCCTGTATACCTCGGGGACCACGGGGCAACCCAAGGGCGTCGTGCGTCATACCGCCGGCCACCTTGTCGCGCTGCAATGGTCGATGAAGAACATCTACAACATCGAGGCGGGCGACCGGTTCTGGGCGGCCTCGGACGTGGGCTGGGTCGTGGGCCATTCCTATATCTGCTATGGCCCCCTGATCGCAGGCGCAACGACCGTCGTCTTCGAAGGCAAGCCCATCGGCACCCCGCACCCGGGCGTGTTCTGGCGGATCATCCAGAACCACCGCATCAAGTCGTTCTTCACTGCCCCGACCGCTCTGCGCGCAATCAAGCGCGAAGATCCCACGGGCGAATGGATCAAGCGCTACAAGCTGCATGACCTGCAAGCGCTGTATCTTGCCGGTGAGCGCGCTGACCCCGACACCGTCGAATGGGCGCAAAAGCACCTTGGCGTTCCGGTGGTTGACCACTGGTGGCAGACCGAGACCGGCTGGGCCATTGCCGCAAACCCCATCGGGATCGAGACCCTGCCGACCAAGGTTGGCTCGCCGTCCGTGCCGATGCCGGGCTATGACGTGCAGGTTCTGGACGAAGGCGGGCATCCGTTGAAAGCGGGCGAGTTGGGCGCGATTGCGATCAAGCTGCCGCTGCCTCCGGGCACGCTGCCGACGCTGTGGAACGCCGAGGCGCGCTTCAAGAAATCTTACCTCGAACACTTCCCCGGCTACTACGAAACGGGCGACGCGGGCTATATCGACGAGGACGGCTACCTTTATATCATGGCGCGCACCGATGACGTGATCAACGTCGCGGGCCACCGCCTGTCGACCGGCGCGATGGAAGAGGTCCTTGCAGGCCACCCCGATGTTGCGGAATGCGCGGTGATCGGCGTGTCGGATGACCTCAAGGGGCAGATGCCCGTGGGCTTCCTCTGCCTCAACGCGGGCGCCAACCGTGTCGATGCCGACGTGGTCAAGGAATGCGTCGTGCGTGTGCGCGAACAGATCGGTCCGGTTGCGGCCTTCAAGCTGGCCGTTGTCGTGGATCGCCTGCCGAAAACCCGCTCGGGCAAGATCCTGCGCGGAACGATGGTCTCGATTGCGGACGGCAAAGCCTACAAGATGCCCGCGACGATCGACGATCCGGCAATCCTTGACGAGATCAAACTCGCGCTTCAATCCATCGGCTACGCCAAGGTATAACGGCGCAAACGGATCATTCGACGGGCGGCGGGCCTCCTGCCGCCCGTTTTCTTTTGCCCTGCGCCGGACTGCCTTCTGGAAAAACACGCGCGCTTGCCGCATCATCTTGCTGACCCTAGTGGAGCAGAAGCCCTTGGCCCCAGACCCAAACCGGCCCGCGCCGACAGATATTCTGATCGTCGAGGATATAGCGAGCCTGCGCACAATCTACAGCGCGCATCTGCGTGCCCACGGGTTCCATACGCTGCAGGCGGCGACCGCGACCGAGGCGATGTCCCTGTTCGCGGCCCATGCGGCGGATATTGTGCTTCTTGATCTGTTTCTGCCTGACAGGGATGGCCTTGACGTCCTGCACGAGATGCTCGCGATTCATCCCGGAGCGGCGATTATCGTCGTGACTGCGGACCAGTCCATCGACAAGGCCGCGCAAGCCATGCGCGCGGGCGCTCTTGATTTTCTGACCAAGCCGCTGGACGAAGCCGCGCTCATGCGTGCCATCGATGCGGCCCGACGACACATCCGCAACATCGACAGACCTGCGCCCGCCCGACCCGCCGCAATCGGCCAATTCATCAGCACATCAGACGAGATGCGCGCGTTTTACGCGCAACTCGTGGCAGCCGCCCGTTCTGCCGCCCCCGTGTTCATATCCGGCGAGATCGGGACGGGCAGACAAATGGCCGCGCGCACGATCCATGACCTGTCCGAGCGCGCCGCAGAGGCCTTTGTCGAACTGGACTGCGCAACGCTTGATCCTGACGCTCCGCCCCCCGAGCTTCAGCTCCCGCGCGCGAACGGCATGGTGCGGCGCGCAGAAGAGGTCACGCGCGGGACGCTTTATCTTGAAAATATCGACGAGCTGGCACCGGCGCTGCAAATCCGGCTACACCATCTGCACCTGCAGCCGATGCGCGAAACCGAGCACCTGCCCCCACCTGACCGAGCCCGCATAATCGCCACCGCGCGTCTCCCTGCGCGCGAGCTGGCCCGCGAGGGCGTCTTGCGCGACAATCTGGCCTATGCTCTGGATGTCCTGTCAATCCGCACTGTGCCCCTGCGGGCGCGCGCCCATGACATCGAGCCTCTGGCGCGGACCTTGCTCGCGCGGATTTCAGCTTCCGAAGGCGGCACGCTTACCCGCATATCTCCCGAGGCCGCAGCCCTGCTTGGCGCCTACGCATGGCCCGGAAACGTGCAGGAATTGCGAAACATTCTGCGCGCGATCGTGATCTCGCACGATGGCCCCGAGCTGACCCCCACGATGCTGCCCGAGGAAATCAGAACCGGGCATACCGCCGTGCCTGACGCGCCCTTCCCTCTGGCGGGCCATACCCTTGCCGAGATCGAGCGGATGGCGGCCGAGGACGCTCTCGCGCGGTTTCAAGGCTCGGTTCCGCGCGCGGCGGTCGAACTGGGGGTCGCGCCCTCGACCCTCTATCGCAAGCTCGAAAGCTGGCGCAGCAAGGGCTGATTATTCGAACTGCTCCCGCATCAGGCGTTCTTCCAGACCATGCCCCGGATCGAACAGGATGCGATGCGCAATTGCGGGCTGCTGGCGCACCTCGACCCATTTCACCAATTGCACCGAGCGCGAATCCGCATCCGCCATCACAGGGCGCTTATCGGGATCAAGCACGTCAAAACGCACCACCGCGGTATTGGGCAAAATCGCGCCACGCCAGCGCCGCGGCCGGAAGCTTGCGATACCCGTCAGCGCCAACACCTGCGAGCCGATGGGCAAAATCGGCCCGTGCGCGGAATAGTTATAGGCCGTCGAACCGGCAGGCGTCGCAAGGATTGCGCCATCGCAGACCAGCTCCTCCATCCGCACCTGCCCGTTGATCGAGATTTGTAGCGCCGCCGCCTGCGGCCCCGCCCGCAACAGCGAGACCTCGTTGATCGCCAAAGCCTCGTGGATGGTGCCGTCGATTGTCTCGGCGCGCATCGCAAGCGGGTGGATCAGCGCCTCTTCGGCAGCCGCCAGCCGTTCGGGCAGATCCTTCGGCTCGTAGTCGTTCATCATGAAGCCGATGGTGCCGCGATTCATGCCATACACCGGAAGCCCCGCATTTTCATGCAGCGTCTGAAGCATGAAACCATCGCCCCCAAGCGCCACAATCACATCCGCACTTTCCAGCGGCACCTGCCCGTAGCGGCGCGTCAGATGGTCAAGCGCATCTTGCGCGCTTTCGGCATTCGAGGCCGCAAAATGGATCAGCTTGCCCTTGGCCACAGCCTTTTCCCCCTGATTTTCACAAGGTGTCGCAAGCGCTGATAGGAAATACAAGCGCCCTGACGCGGCAAAATGGCGCGCCAATCTGCCGTTTCGTCGTTTTGGACGCTTTTAGAACGGGAAATTCTAGGATAAATGACCGCAAAACCCATGCATGTCTGCGAGGAGAGTGCCCCATGACCGGCCAACGTGACGAAGGCTTTTTCACCGAGAAACTTGCCACCCGCGACCCAGAACTCTGGGGTTCGATCACCCAAGAGCTTGGCCGTCAGCGCGACGAGATCGAGCTGATCGCGTCGGAAAACATCGTGTCAGCCGCCGTCATGGAAGCCCAAGGCTCGGTGATGACCAACAAATACGCCGAAGGCTATCCGGGCAAACGCTACTACGGCGGCTGCCAATTCGTTGATATTGCTGAAAACCTTGCGATCGACCGCGCCAAAGCCCTGTTCGGCTGTGAGTTCATCAACGTCCAGCCCAACTCGGGGTCGCAGGCCAACCAGGGCGTGTTCAACGCGCTACTGCAACCGGGCGACACGATCCTCGGCATGTCGCTTGATGCGGGCGGGCACCTGACCCACGGCGCCAAGCCGAACCAGTCGGGCAAGTGGTTCAACGCCATCCAGTATGGCGTGCGCCAGCAGGATTCGCGCCTTGATTACGATCAGGTCCGCGCCCTTGCACACGAGCATAAGCCGAAGCTGATCGTCGCAGGTGGCTCGGCTATTCCGCGCCAGATCGACTTTGCGAAATTCCGCGAGATCGCGGACGAGGTCGGCGCGTGGCTGATGGTTGACATGGCGCACTTCGCGGGCCTCGTGGCTGGCGGCCAGCACCCCTCGCCCTTCCCCTATGCGGATGTGGCAACCACCACCACCCACAAGACCCTGCGCGGCCCGCGCGGCGGCATGATCCTGACCAACAACGAAGAGATCGCCAAGAAAGTCAACTCGGCCATCTTCCCCGGTATTCAGGGCGGCCCGCTGATGCATGTCATCGCGGCGAAAGCTGTCGCATTCGGCGAAGCGCTGCGCCCCGAGTTCAAGGTCTATGCCGAGCAGGTCGTGAAGAACGCGGCCGCTCTGGCTGACGAGCTGATGAAGGGCGGCCTGGACATCGTCACCGGCGGCACCGACACCCACGTCATGCTGGTTGACCTGCGCCCGAAAGGCGTGAAGGGCAACGCGACCGAGAAAGCCCTTGGCCGCGCGCACATCACCTGCAACAAGAACGGCATCCCGTTCGACCCGGAAAAACCGACCGTGACCTCGGGCGTCCGTCTGGGCACTCCGGCAGGCACCACCCGCGGCTTCAAGGAAGAAGAATTCCGCGAGATCGCCCGCCTCATCGTAGAGGTCGTTGATGGTCTGGCCGCCAATGGCGAAGACGGTAACGGCGAGGTCGAAGAGGCCGTCAAAGCCAAGGTCGAGGCGCTGTGCGCCCGCTTCCCGATGTATCCCAACCTTTGATTTCTCAAAGCGTTGCGTTATCTCGAAAGGGCCCTTCGGGGCCCTTTTCCATGACCGGAGAGACCATGCTGAATATCGTCCCCCAAGGTTCCTACACGACCGAACCGCCGCTTCTGATTGCTCCGGGCTTGTTCGGGTCAGCCCGCAACTGGGGCGTCATCGCCAAGCGCCTGTCCGAAGATCGCCGCGTTCTGGCGCTGGATATGCGCAATCACGGGGACAGTTTCTGGTCGGATACGCAGGACTATCCGGCGATGGCCTCGGATCTGGCTTGGGTGATCGAAAATCAGGGCCGCGCCAATCCCGCCAAGGGACCACTGGCGCGCGAAGCCGATGTCATGGGGCATTCAATGGGCGGCAAGGCTTCGATGGTGCTGGCACTGACGCGGCCCGATCTGGTGCGCAAGCTGGTGGTCGCGGACATCGCGCCGGTGGCCTACGAACATAGCCATTCGGGGCTGATCGAGGCGATGCAGGAGATGGATCTGAGCGATCTGACCTCGCGCTCCGAGGCCGATCGACGCCTTGGTGAACGAGTCTCGGATCCGGGGACACGCGCATTCTTGCTGCAATCGCTCGAACTGCGCGACGGGCCGGTGCGGTGGAAGTTCAACCTCGATGTGCTGCAACGCGCCATGCCCGCGATTGTCGGCTGGCCCGCCGGGATCGAGCCTCAGCTTGCGGGTGGCGGGCAGGCCGTATTCAACGGCCCCGCGCTGTTTATCTATGGCGAGAACTCGTCCTATGTGCAGCCCGCAGACCGTGGCCGCATCCAAGACTTCTTCCCGAAGGCGGAATTCATCGGCATCGAGGGCGCGGGCCATTGGCTCCACGCCGAAAAACCGCGCGAGTTCGAAGCCATCGTCGCGGAGTTTCTATCGCGCGGGTGAACGCGAAACCGACCCGCTCCGGCAAGACCGGAGCGGGTTCATACGTCCTGAAAATCAGGACAGATCGGCGATTTTTTTCGCAACGATCCACGACACCGGAATCGCCACAATAAAGCCGACAGCAGCGGCAATAATCATGGATTTCGTGTCGAATTTATCCATCACGAGTGCAGCGGTGATCAGAATCCCCGCAAGCGTCGGCCCCGCAAGAGCATACATAAGGCTGGTCAGTCGGAGCATAGCCCCCTCCGTTGATTAGTGCGTCCCGTGGGCACGAAACGGCGAAACCGCGCGGCAAACCTTGATCTGCGTCATATATTTTGGCGATCCCTTGCGGCGGGTTGTCGCATGGCCGCTAACAGGCCATCTCGAACCGCGCCTCGCCGGTATCGCCGGGCAACGAGGGGGAGGCATAAAATCCGCGTGCAGGCCCAGCCACAGGGCAGCCCGCCGCAAGAGCCGCCGCTTGCTGCATCAGGGCGGGCACGCGGTCCCGTTCGGCCATAGGCAGATAGCCGCCCAGACGGATGACCTCGGCATATTCATCCTTCAGGAAGACCGCAAACTCGATCCCCCCAAGGGTCAGATCATGGCGCTCGGCATTAAAAAACTGCGGCGCGGGTTGCGCGCCGCAGGCTGCCAGTAAACACAAGGGGAGTAACTTTGAAACTCGCATAAGGGCAGAATGCGCCCGGCATGGTTAAGAAACCATTAACACCCGTCAGCGAATTGCATCCAAAATAGGCTCTGCGCTGATCGCGGCGGGGCTTTGGAAGGGATTACCCTGCACCAGAACAATCGCAGACGAGGGCGCCGCCGCCAGCGCAAACAGCACAATCGCCAGCATCCCCGCGCGAAAATTACCCAGATGCACCGCCGCAATCGAAAGGATTGTCAGAAAGCCGAGCGCCGCCATCCCAAGCCATTTCAACGGGTTAAGATGCGTGCGCGAGAGTGACACCCGCAAGTCGCGGTCATCGCGCAGCTTCATCACCTTGGAGAGCAACTGCCCGTGGACCGCATCACCGATCATCGCCTCGGGCGCAGCCACCAGCCGCAAGAGCCGGTCCGCCGCGACCGAGGTTTCGGATTCGGTGTCGCGCGTGCGCAGCGCGTCGAACTCGGCCGCTGCCGCCTGCCCATAGCCGCGCACCTCTTGCGCCAGCGCGCCCGCCAACGGCTCGGGCAGCGCCTCGGACAGCACCAACAGGCTACGCAGGCTGTCGGCCTCGCGGAAGACCGCATCCATCGCGCGGTCGCGCGCGGACCATGTGTCATTGGCGATAAAGGCCAGCGTCAGCCCGAACAGCATCGCGTTGACGTTGATGAACGGCGGCACCACCCCCTCAAAGCGCTTAAGCCACGGCGCTACACGCGGATGATGCGCCAACACCTCGACCCCGATCACGGCCAGAAGGGTTCCCGCCACCGCCAGCGCGGCATAGGCGTAATGCTCGTAGGCAATCCAGTTCATCGAAATCTCCGCAACAAGAGCGCGCACCAATCCGCCGCCATCATAGCCGGATCGACGCCAAGGGGAATCCCCCCTGCCCCGCAACAGGATCAGGCCAGCGCGAAATCCTCGCCGTCGCCTTGCAAATCGCGGCGCAGCCCCGCGCGCACCGCTTGCACCACAAAGCCCCAGATCGGCGCACCGCGATCCATCCGCAGCCAGTCGCGCGAGATTGACACCTCGAAACCCGCCTCGGCCAGCAAGCCGCGAAGGTAGCCCTCGGAGTGGGCATAGCGGCGGCTTTCGCGCAAAAGGAACGGCTCAGGCCCGTCATGCGCCTCGACCGAAAAGGCAAACCGACCGCCCGGCGCGAGCGCCCCCGCGACCCACCCAACAATCTGTTCGAGCGCACCAAGATAGGCGAACACATCCGCCGCCGTCACAAGATCGTATTGCGCCGCGGTGGGCTGCAAGGCCGACAGATCGGCCTTCTCCAGCCGGTCATACAGCCCTTTCCCCTCGGCCTCGCGCAGCATCTCGGCGGAAATATCCCATCCTTCCAGCCAATCGGCATCGGCGCGCAATTCGGCCCCCATCAGCCCCGTGCCGCAGCCCAGATCAAGCACCCGCCCGAACGGCCCAGCCAGCCCCGCGCGCAACAGCTGTGGCGCGCGATAGTCCAGCCGATCCACCAGCGCCACATCAAAGCCGCTGGCATATTGGTCGAACAGCGTTTCCACAAAGGCAGAGGGCATGACATCAGCCAAGGGCGTCCCGCGCAGCAGATCAAGCCGCAGAAGCGCGCCCAGATGGTCCTCGGGGTCCAGCTCCAGCGCGCGTTCAAAGGCAGCAATCGCGCCATCCAGCCCAGCGTCGGCGCGGATCTCGCCCAAACGGAACCACCCCGCCCCCCACAAGGGCGCAAGCTCCAGCGCCTGAACGTAAAGTTCGGCGGCGGCTACCGGATCATCCGGCAGGCAGCTTTCGGCATAATCGGCACGACGATCGGCGAGAAGATCGCCGGAAGACAACGAAATCGGAAGCATGGTCGCATGTCAGGAAAAGCACGGGCCGCCATCAGGCCCGCGCTGCGCCATTTACGCCGCTTCCGGTGCAAGTCAAGCGCGATCAGCGCTTCTTGACGAACTGCGTCAGAATAACGATGCGCTGACCTTCGACGCGGCCCTCGATATGCTCGGCATTGTCCGCCACAAGCGAGATCCCGCGAACAGCCGTGCCGCGCTTGGCGGTAAAGCCCGCGCCCTTGACCGGGAGGTCTTTGATAAGGGTGACGGTATCGCCGTTTTCCAGCACCGCGCCGTTGGAATCGCGGTGGATCACATCGCCGCCCGCAGACGCGCCCGCCTTGGCCAGCGCCTCGGCCTCGGGTTCCATCATCATCGCGTCGCGCGCTTCGGCGGCCCAGTCGGCCTCGACCTCACCCAATTTGCGCCAGGCAAATGCCTGCACGGCAGCCACGGGCGACCATGCCGCGCCCTCAAGGCAACGCCAATGGGCCTCGGGAGCATCCTCCGAACGGCAGGTTTCGCACAGCAGCACCGACTCGTCGGTTCCCGAAAGCTCGGCCACCGCAAGCCCGTCGTTCGAGCCGCAGAATTCACATACCCCGCCAGCGCGGGCCATCAGGTCGTCGATCAGGGCCATCGTGGCCTCCCATTTTAATCGGTTCAGGATCGCATACGCCCCGAGCACGCCCCTGACAACCGCCAAGGGTGCATTTTCCCTTGCCTGCGCAGCGGGCTAAGCCCCATCTCCCCTTGCGCGAACCCCCTGCGAACGATAACACGCACACGATTCAATCTTCGGGCCTTGACGCCCGGTCAGTTCAGGGGGGGCCAATGCCGCTTCTAGTCATGAAATTCGGGGGCACCTCGGTTGCCGACCTCGACCGCATCGCAAATGCGGCCGAGAAGGTCCAACGCGAGGTCGAACGCGGCTATGATGTCATCGTGATCGTCTCGGCCATGTCGGGCAAGACGAACGAGCTTGTCGGCTGGGTCGAAACCACCTCGGCGCTGTATGATGCCCGCGAATATGACGCGGTCGTCTCGTCGGGCGAAAACGTGACCGCTGGCCTGATGGCGCTGCGCTTGCAAGAGATGGGCGTGCCGGCGCGTAGCTGGCAGGGCTGGCAGGTGCCGATCAAGACGACCGCGCAGCACTCGGCCGCGCGCTTTGTCGACATCCCGTGCGAGAACCTGAACACGAAATTTGCCGAAGGCATGAAGGTCGCCGTTGTGGCGGGCTTCCAGGGTGTTGCCGAAGACGGGCGCATCACAACGCTGGGTCGCGGCGGTTCTGATACCACCGCTGTTGCCTTTGCCGCCGCCTTTGGCGCCGAGCGGTGCGACATCTACACCGACGTGGACGGCGTCTACACGACCGATCCGCGCCTTTCCAGCAAGGCGCGCAAGCTTGACAAGATCGCCTTCGAGGAAATGCTCGAACTGGCCAGCCTTGGGGCGAAAGTGCTCCAGACCCGTTCGGTCGAGCTGGCAATGCGTTATAATGTGCGCCTGCGGGTGCTGTCCTCGTTCGAGGACACCGATGAAACCTCTGGAACTTTGGTCTGCGGCGAGGAAGAAATCATGGAATCGAAAGTCGTCTCCGGCGTGGCTTACTCGCGCGATGAAGCCAAGATCACGCTTTTCACCATCGAGGACCGCCCCGGCGTTGCTTCCTCGATCTTCGGGCCGCTCTCGGATGCGGGCGTGAACGTCGATATGATCGTTCAGAACATCTCGGAAAAGGACTATGACGAAGCCCACTCCGGTGCGGTGACCGATATGACCTTCTCTTGCCCGATCAATCAGGTCGCCCGCGCCCAGAAAGCGATGGAAGAGGCCAAGGCCGCCGGCAAGATCCGCTATGATGAGCTGATCATCGACACCGATGTCGCCAAGGTTTCGGTCGTCGGTATCGGCATGCGTTCGCACGCGGGCGTTGCCGCCAAGATGTTTGATGCGCTTTCCGCCGAAAATATCAACATCAAGGTGATTTCGACCTCCGAGATCAAAATTTCGGTGCTGATTGATCGGAAATATATGGAACTGGCGGTCCAAGCCCTCCATGATGCGTTCGAACTGGAACAAGAGGCCTGAGGATTTCGGGCCTCCCCAAACGGGGGCAGAACCGACGCGATGATGGACCGCAGCGAAAGCGACAGTCGTAGCCTGCTGCGGCGCCTGCGCGATACGCTGGCGACGCCGGGCGGCGCGCAAGACCGCCTGGACCATATCACCCATCTCATCGCGGATTCGATGCGCACGCAGGTGTGCTCGATCTACCTGTTCCGCGACCCCGAGACGCTGGAACTTTGCGCGACCGAGGGGCTAAAGCCCGAATCTGTTCACCAGACCCGTATGCGCCTTGGCGAAGGTCTGGTCGGTCGCGTCGCGCGCACCGGCAAATCCATCAACACGGGCGATGCGCCCTCGGCCCCCGGCTTCCGCTATATGCCTGAAACCGGGGAAGAAATTTACTCATCCTTCCTTGGCGTGCCGATCCAGCGGGTTGGCGAAAAGCTGGGCGTTCTGGTCGTGCAGTCGAAAGAGGCGCGCGAGTTCTCGGAGGACGAGGTTTACGGCCTTGAAGTCGTCGCGATGGTGATCGCCGAGATGACGGAACTGGGCGCCTTTGTCGGCAATGATGATGGCATCGGCGCGGCGCACCGTTTCCCCGTGATGTTCAAGGGCGCGACGGGGCAGGAAGGCGCCGCCGAGGGCCATGTCTGGCTGCACGAGCCGCGCGTCGTCGTGACCAACCCCGTTGGTGACGACCCCGAGACCGAGCGGCACCGGCTGGAGCGCGCGATCGAGGCGCTGCGTGCCCAGATCGACGAGATGCTCGCCAATTCCGCGACGATGGACAAGGAGCACCGCTCGGTTCTGGAAACCTACCGGATGCTCGCCAATTCGCGCGGCTGGATGCGCCGGATGTCCGAGGACATCGGGCTTGGCCTGTCCGCCGAGGCCTCGGTCGAGAAAGAACAATCCACCGCCCGCGCGCGGCTGGAGCAATCGGGCGACGCCTATCTGCGTGAACGGCTGAACGATCTGGACGATCTGTCGAACCGCCTGCTGCGTATCCTGACGGGCCAAGGCTCGGATACGGGCGCGGAGCTGCCCGCGAACCCCGTGCTAATCGCGCGCAACATCGGCCCGGCGGAACTGCTGGAATACGGGCGCAAGCTGGCGGGTGTCGTGCTTGAGGAAGGCTCGGTCGGCAGCCATGCGGCGATTGTCGCGCGCGCACTGTCGATCCCGCTGGTCATCCACGCCAGCCGCATAACGACCGAGGCGCTGAACGGCGACCAGATCCTTGTTGATGGCGATCAGGGGGTCGTGCACCTGCGCCCCGAGGAGAGCGTCGCCAAAGCCTTCCGCGACAAGATCGCGATGCAGGCCGAGGCGCAAAAACGCTATGCCGACCTGCGCGACAAACCAGCGATCGACAAAAGCGGGCAGGAAATCCGCCTGTTGATGAATGCGGGGCTGATGGCCGACCTGCCGTCGCTGGAAAGTTCGGGTGCGGACGGGGTGGGGTTGTTCCGCACCGAGCTGCAATTCCTGACCCGCACCCGCGTGCCGCGCCGCGATGAGCTGGCGGCGATTTACGCCCGTGTGATGGATGCGGCCCATGGCAAGCGGTTGCATTTCCGCACGCTCGACATCGGTTCGGACAAGGTGCTGCCCTATATGAAACCGCAAGACGAGCCGAACCCCGCGATGGGCTGGCGCGCGGTGCGTGTGGGCCTTGATAAGCGCGGTGTCTTGCAGATGCAGTTGCAGGCGTTGCTGCGCGCGGCAAACGGGCGCCCCTTGTCGGTCATGTTCCCCTTTGTCGCAACCGAGTCCGAGTTCTACGCCGCCCGCGACGAGCTGTTCCGCCAGCGCGACCGCGAGGCCGCTCTTGGCCGCACCGTGCCCGAAACCCTGTCTGTCGGCGCGATGCTCGAGACCCCCTCGCTCGCCTATGCGCCCGATCGGTTCTTCGAGGCGTGTGATTTCATCTCGATCGGCGGGAATGACCTCAAGCAGTTCTTCTTTGCCGCCGACCGCGAGAACGAGCGGGTGCGCCGCCGCTATGATACGCTCGACGATGCCTTCCTGACCTTCCTCGAGCATGTGATCCGCCGCTGCGAGGCGGGCAACACCCCGCTGAGTTTCTGCGGCGAGGATGCGGGCCGCCCGATCGAGGCGCTGACATTCGCAGCCCTCGGCATCCGTAAACTGTCGATGCGGCCTGCCTCGATTGGACCCGTCAAGCACCTGATCTTGCGCGCCAATCTGGTGGACCTGCGCGCCGAGATCGACGCAGCCCGCGCCAAAGGCATCGCCAATCTGCGCGAAACCGTGACGCGCTACTTGGCGGGCCTCTGACGGCCAGAAACCGCCTCGATCCGCGCGCGCAGCTCTTCGCGCAGCAGACCTTCATCCGCGCCACTGTCCTGCACAAGCCGCTTCAGGCCAAAGTGGACATGCGCGATTTCCTGATAATAGCCGGTGAAGGCGTAGTTTACCGCCGCCCCCGCAACCGCCCCCAGAACGGGCGCAGCCTGCGCTGCCAGCTTCTGCCCCAACACAGTGGCCAGCTTCGGCGCGACCTTGGAAATCAGCCCGTGCAGGCTGGCCCCCGTGATCGTCACGCGCGCCGTCATAAAGGCCATATCGGTGCCGTCGTCCTGCTCAAGCGGCCCCGCCGAGGCAAAGACACGCAGCACCTCCAGGCGCGCCTCGTCCGAGGCGGGGTCAAAGCCATACTCCGCAGCAATCCCCTGAATCGCGCGCATCAAAACCGTGACCGTCAGCGGCAATTCGGCCAAAGCGCCGGGCAGACCGCCAAAACCACCCGCCGCACCCATCGCCGTGGCCAGCGCGCGGTTCATCCAGTCGGGGCGGTCATCCACCACCCCGCGCGAACGTTCTGCCGCTCCGAAAGCCATCTCAAGGGCGCGTGCCGTTGCTTCTTCCAGCCCGCCACGAACAGGGGTGGGGAGCTTGCCCAAAAGGCTCTCGGCCGAACCGCCGACATAAGCGAGGATCTGCATCCCCACGCCCGAGGCCGCGCGGTGCCGCAGCGCCAGCGCATCCAGCGTGGCCAGTGTCGCCCTATCCCTGACGGGTTCCAGTATCTCTGCCATAGTCGCCCCCTTTGCCGCTTTGATATGGGGGCGGCGCGCAGGTTCCACCAGATCAGGCGGGCGCTTTTTCAACCTTGCCGGTCACGCCATCCCATGCACCCGCGCTAAGTTCCAGCCCCAGAACCCGGTCCGGGTTGGTGGGGGGCGGCATCTCGACCTCGTCAAGTTTCGAGAACCCGAAGCGCCGGTAATAGGGTTCGTCGCCCACCAAAAGCACGCGCTCCCAGCCAAGGCGGCGTGCCTCGGCAAGGCTTTCGTGCATCAGGAGCGCACCAAGCCCCTCGCCCTGCCGCGTCGGGTGGACCGCAACCGGCCCCAGCAACAGCACCCGCTGCCCGCCAACCAACACCGGCCAGTAGCGGATCACCGCCGCCAGTATCCCGTCTTCGCGCAGCGTCAGACACAGGGGCCGCACAGGAGAAACACCATCGCGCAGGCGATAGGACGACAAGGCCGTCCGGCCCGGCGCGAAGCAAAGGTCGTAGAGTGCCTCGACCTCCCACCAATCGGCGTCTGTTTCTTCCTCGAGCTGATACATCTAGCCCCCGATTCCCCTTCATCACGCGCCTAGCACGCGATAGGCTCGGGTTCAAACACGGATGGAGCATCCCATGTTCTACGAGCCCACCCTTGGCCACGGCCTGCCGCATAATCCGTTCAACGCGATTGTCGCCCCGCGCCCGATTGCGTGGATCGGGACACGCGGCACCTTGGGCGACAATCTGGCGCCCTATTCGTTCTTCAACGCGGTCGCCTATGTGCCGCCGCAGGTGATTTTTGCCTCGACCTCGGCCAAGCCTGACCGCGAAGGCACCAAGGACAGTCTGTCGCAAATCCGCGAAAGCGGTGTCTTTTCGATCAATATGGTCGAACGCGCGATGCTGGAGCGGATGAATGCGACATCGGCCCCGCTGGCGGCGGGGGAGGACGAGTTTTCACATGCAGGCATCGACAAGGCGGAATGTCGGGTGATCGACGCACCGCGCGTGGCGCTGGCACCTGCAACGCTGGAATGCCGCCTTGTGCAGGTCATCCCGCTTCTGGGGGAGGCCAATTTTCTGGTGCACGGAGAGGTCGTCGGCGTTCATATCCGCGAAAATTGCCTGAAGGATGGCCGCTATTGCCCCCCCGACCGGCTGACCCGGCTAGGCTATCGCGACTATGCCACGATCACCGAGACGTTCGAGCTGACCCGTCCGCCGGGCGGCTGACACGCCGCCCGCGCACAAGCGTATATAGCCCCGACGCAAGGATCAGCGCGGCCCCCATCAGGGTTGCGGGGCCAAGCCCTTCGCCAAAGACGATCACCCCTAGCGCCACGCCAAACAACAGCCGCGTATAGCGGAAAGGCGTCACGACCGAGACCTCGCCCATCCGCATCGCAGAGGTCAGCCACCAATAGGCGCAAACCCCGAACACCGTGGCCGCACCCACAGAGGCGAGCGCAGGCAGGGGTGGCACAATCGCGCCTCCGGTGCTGGCAAGGATAATCGCGCCCGTGGGGATCAGTGCGGTAAACCCGTGCAGACCAAGCTGGAAATTCGACAGAACCCGCGGCGCTGCGCGCGTCGCCAGATCGCGTCCGGCAAAGCCGAACATGCCCAGAACCGTCCAAAGGGCCGCCGGCACAAACCCCTCGGCGCCCGGCTGCAAGATCACCAAAACGCCCAGAAAACCAACTCCGATTGCCATCCAACGCCGCATCCCGACCTTTTCGCCAAAGATGACGGCGGCCCCTGCGACAACCACCAAAGGCGTCGCCTGCAAGATGGCAGAGGCATTGCTCAGGGGCGTCAGCGCGATACCCAGCGTATAACCAAGCCGCCCGATCACCTCCATCAGCGCCTTGATAATCAAGGCGCGCGACACCATCGCGGGATGCACCAACCGCTGCCCGCGCGACGCTGCAAGAAGGGAAAACCCGATCATCCCGCCAAGCCCGAAGAGTATCAGCACCTCGCCCACCGGCAGGGTTTGCGCGGCGCGTTTGATGAACATATCCTCCAGCGCGAACAGCGCCATCGCCGCCACCATCAGCGCCGAGCCGCGCAGGTTTTCTTGCGATTTATCCATGAAGCCGCCCGCCCTCCCAAGGCCAGAGACCCAAGTGATAGCCCAGAGGATCGACCGACCCAATCCCCCTTTTCACTCGGAGAGCACAGGGCTAGGCTCTGCCCCGACAGATGTATAACGGAGGGTGCAATGGAACGGATGATCGGCGTGATCGGCGGCTCGGGGGTCTATCAGATCGACGGGCTTGAGGGAGCTGAATGGACCGATGTCGAAACTCCGTTCGGCGCGCCCTCGGACCAGATTCTGACCGGCAGCCTGAACGGCGTGAAAATGGCCTTCCTGCCGCGTCACGGGCGCGGCCATGTGCACACGCCCTCGACCGTTCCCTACCGCGCAAACATATTCGCGATGAAGGCGCTTGGCGTCACCGATCTGGTCGCGGTTTCGGCGGTCGGATCGCTGAAAGAAGCCTATGCTCCTGGGGATTTCCTGATCGTCGATCAGTATATCGACCGGACCTTTGCCCGCGAGAAAACCTTTTTCGGGCCGGGGCTTGTGGGGCATGTGCCCTTCGCGCATCCGACCTGCGCGGCGCTGTCCGATGCCTGTGCGAAGGCCGCGCAGGCGACCGGCGTCAAAACCCACATCGGCGGCACCTATATCGCGATGGAGGGGCCGCAATTCTCGACACTTGCGGAAAGCCGGCTGTATCGAAGCTGGGGCGCGGATGTGATCGGCATGACCGGAATGCCCGAAGCCAAACTCGCCCGCGAGGCAGAACTGCGCTACGCCTGCGTCGCGATGATTACCGATTACGATTGCTGGCACCCCGACCATGACGCGGTTGATGTGGCCCAGGTCGTGCAGGTCGCCATCGCCAATGCGGGCAAGGCGCGCGAACTGATCGCAGCCCTTCCTGCCCTTCTGAATAGCCCCGCGCAGACCTGTCCCTGCGGCTGCGGCAACGCACTGGACAGTGCGATCATGACCGCGCCGGACAAGCGCGATCCCGCGATGAAGGCGAAACTCGCGCCGATCATGGGGCGGGTCTTTTAAGCAAGCCCTTGCCTGCGCGCCTCCCCTACCCGATAACGCGCCGCGACGCGCCCCTAACAGCCTCGGAGCCTGACCGATGAAATCCGTCAAAGACTATATCCGCACCATCGCCGACTTCCCGCACGAGGGCATCCTGTTTCGCGATGTGACCACGCTTTTTGCCGACCCGCGCGGGTTTCGCATGGCGGTTGACCAGATGTTACACCCTTGGGCCGGTCAGCAGATCGACAAGATCGTCGGACTGGAGGCACGCGGCTTTATCCTTGGCGGGGCGATTGCGCATCAGCTTTCGAAAGGCTTTGTCCCGATCCGCAAGAAGGGCAAACTGCCGGGTCAAACCATCAGCCAAGCCTATACGCTGGAGTATGGCGAGGCCGTGATGGAGATGCACGAAGACGCGATCGCACCGGGCGAGAAGGTGCTGATCGTGGATGACCTTCTGGCGACGGGCGGCACCTGCGAGGCGGGGATCAAACTGGTCGAGAAACTGGGCGGCGAAATCGTCGGCTGTTCCTTCATCGTCGACCTGCCCGAGCTTGGCGGGCGCAAGCTGCTGGAAAGCCTCGGGATGAATGTCAGCGTTCTGTGCGAATTCGAGGGGCTTTGACGGACCGCTGTTAAGACAATCGCAAGACGAATCGCGCTAGGGTTGTGGCGTTGATGGTTCGGCTGCTTGCAAACACGTGAACCTCATCCAGCGCCCCTCCGGTCTCCGGCGGGGCGCTTTGGGTTAGCGCAGCACCGCGCCGGGGTTCATGATGCCCTTCGGGTCCAGCGCCGCCTTGATCGCGCGCATCGCGTCCATCTTGCCTGCATCGCCAAAACGCTCCAGATCGCCCACCTTCAGCCGCCCGACCCCATGTTCGGCCGAGACCGAGCCGCCCATCTCATGCACCAGCTCGTGGATGGTTGACTTGATCTCTTCGCGGATCGGCTCATAGGCGGCCCGCTCGCGCCCCTCAGCGGGGAAGGCGTTGTAATGCAGGTTGCCGTCGCCCACATGGCCAAAGCAGTTGACCCGCATATCGCCCAACGCGGCCAAGCGACGGTAGCCTTCGTCGATAAAGGCGGGCAGGCACTCCAGCGGCACCGAAATGTCGTGGCTGGAAATCGAGCCGATCCGCTTGTTCGCCTCGGGGATCGACTCGCGCAAAGCCCACATCTGCGCGCGCTGTGCCAGCGATTGCGCGATCACCCCGTCCTGCACCAGCGCGCCTGCCGCCTCGAACAGATCTGTCAGGCATTGCTCGGGGTTCAGCCCCACAGGCAGGCCGATCTCGATCAGCACCATCCACGCGGGCAAGGGCGCAAAGGGCTGCTGCACGGCTGGACCCACAGCCTCCAAAAACGCCAGTCCCTGCCGCGCGATCAATTCGAACGCGGACACACAACCGGGCATCCGCGCCTCGGCCAACGCCAGCAGGTCAAGCGCCGCTTGCGGGTCTGGCACCACCATCATCGCCGTGCCAATCGCGGCAGGGCGCGGGAACAGGCGCAGGCTGGCTGCCGTAATCACACCAAGCGTCCCCTCGGCGCCAATCAGCAGATCCTTGATGTCATAGCCGGTGTTATCCTTGCGCAGCCGTTTCAGCCCCGAGATCACTGTGCCATCGGCCAGCACCGCCTCGACACCAAGGCACAGCTCGCGCGCATTGCCATAGCGCAGCACGTTCACTCCGCCCGCGTTGGTCGCCAGACAGCCGCCAATCCGCGCGCTCCCCTGGCTGGCGATGGTCAGCGGGAACAGCCGATCCACCCCCTCGGCAGCGGCCTGCACATCGGCCAAGGTCGCCCCTGCCTCGACCACCATCACATGCGGGTCGATGGACCGAACCGCCGTCATCTTTTCCAGCGAGAGGATAACCGGCGCGGGGCCATCCTCGATCACCTGCCCACCGACAAGCCCCGTCCCGCCGCCATAAGGAACCACGCCGACCGAGGCCGCATTGCACAGCCGCAAAACACCCGCGACCTGATCGGTCGAGGCGGGGCGCACCAGCAAACCACCCTGCCCCCTAAAGCGCCCGCGCGGCTCCTCCAGGTAGCGCGGCTCGGCCGGACCGACAGACAGGTCCGGCATCGCATTGGTCAGGGTTTCGGCAAAGGTGACATCAGCGGCGTTCAGCATCGCGATTTCCCAATAGTTCTGGCCCTAGCCGACATCCGTCCGGCCACGCCGATCATAGCGCAGATTGGCGTAGAGCACATGGTTGCGCCAACGCCCGTTGATTTGCAGGTAGCTTTGCGCGACGCCCTCGTATTTGAAACCCGCCTTTTCCAGCACCCCGCGCGAGGCGGCGTTTTCCGGCAGGCAGGCGGCCTCAAGGCGGCTTAGATCCAGCACTTTAAAGGCGTAATGCACAACCGCATCCAGCGCCTCGCGCATATAGCCCTGCCGCGCGTATCGCTGGCCCACCCAATAGCCAAGCGTCCCCGCCTGCGCCGGCCCGCGCCGGATATTATCCAGCGTGATCGCCCCCAGAACGTGCGCGTCCGTCCGCCGGATCAGGAAAAACGGCACCGCCGTTCCCGCCCCTTCGGCGCGCGACGCCCAATAGACGCGGTTGGTGAACGCCTTGCGGCCAAGGTGATCCGAGGACCACGCAGGCTCCCACGGCATCAGAAACTCGCGGCTTTCCTCGCGCAAGCGCGCCCAATCGCCGTAATCCGAATGCGTGGGCAGGCGCAGCGTCATACGCTCTGTCTCGATCTTCGGCTTCCGGCGGCGGGTCAGCATCAGGCGGCCAGCCTCCGGCGCAGATCCGCCAGATCGGGCGCCTTGGAGACCGGACCGTAAAGCGCCAGCGCCGATTGCCCCTGCCCCGCCAGACGGCCCGCGAAATCGCGCACTTTGTCCAGCGTCACCGCATCAATCTTCTCGGCGGTTTCCTCGATCCCGGGCACACGGCCCCAGACGGCAAGGTTACGCGCCATGCGTTCAGCCCGCGAGGAGGCGCTTTCCAGCCCCATCAGCATACCGGCCTTCATCTGCACACGGGCGCGCTCGACCTCGGCCTCGCTCATGTCATCGGCAGAGCGTTTCAGCTCGTCGATGGTCAGATGGCTCAGCTCGGCGATCTCGTCGCCCGAAGTGCCCGCGTAAACGGTGATCATCCCCGTATCCGCATAGGCCGAGGCCTGCGCAAAAATCGTGTAGCACAGCCCCCGCTCTTCACGGATTTTCTGGAACAGCCGCGAGGACATGCCACCGCCAAGCGCGCTGGTATAGACCTGCGCGGTGAACAGATCGTCATCGCGGTAATTCGGCCCCTCGATGCCAAGCGCGAAATGCGCCTGCTCAAGAGTTTTCACCTCGCGCCGCTCGTTGCCCATCCAGATCGAGGGCTGCGGTGCGGGCGCGACCACGGGCAACAAATGCCCGAAAACCTGCTCGGCCTGCTTGACGATAGCGGCGTGATCCACCGCGCCCGCCGCCGACAGGATCATCCGGTTCGGTCCGTAATGTTCAGCCACAAACCCCGACAGATCAACGCGTGTGAAAGAGGACACCCGCTCAGCCGGACCCAGAATGGTGCGGCCCATCGCCTGATCGGGATAGGCCGCCTCTTGCAGCCAGTCGAAAATCACATCGTCGGGCGTATCAAGGGATTGCCCGATTTCTTGCAAGATCACATGGCGCTCGACCTCGATCTCGCGCGGGTCGAACACGGGGTTCAGCACGATATCCGAAATCACATCCAGCGCCAGCGGCACATGGTCCTCAAGAACCCGCGCGTAATAGGCCGTCACCTCGCGCGAGGTATAGGCGTTGATATAGCCGCCCACATCCTCGATCGATTCCGCGATCTGCAGCGCGCTGCGCGTTTTGGTTCCCTTGAAGGCCATATGCTCAAGGAAATGGGCGATGCCGTTCTGCTCGGCCCGCTCGTCACGCCCGCCTGCCTCGACCCAAATCCCCACGGTTGCCGAGGCGATCCCCGGCATCAGCTCGGTCACGACGCGCAGGCCGTTCGACAGTTCCGTAACTTCGATCACTTGCGGCGGCGCTCCTGGATCAGCGCCTCAAGCGCGGCAAGGTCGTTCGGCACACGGGTCACACGCTCGTCGCGCTCGAACAGATCGGCCATGCGCGGCGGCAAGGGCGGGCGGATACCAGAGGCTTTCTCGACCGCATCGGGGAACTTGGCCGGATGCGCGGTGGCCAGCGTGATCATCGGCACCTCGGGCGCCTTGGCCAGCGCGGCCTCGGCCACACCGACACCTACCGCCGAATGCGGGCACAGCAGTTCCGCGCTGTCCTTCAGCGTGCGAGAGATCACGGCCAGCGTGCCCTCTTCGTCGATCATGCCGGAATCGTATTGCGCCAAAAGCGCGCCCATCGCGTTGTCGGACACGGTAAAGCGGCCGGTTTCATTCAGCTCGGTCATCAGCGCCGAAATCGCTGCCCCATCCTTGCCATAGGCCCAGAACAGCGCGCGCTCAAAGTTCGAGCTGACCTCGATGTCCATCGACGGGCTGATCGACGGTTTGACGCCTTTCTTTTCATAGGCGCCTTGCTTGATGCAGCGATCCAGAATGTCGTTCTGGTTGGTCGCAATCACCAAGCGCTCGATCGGCAGCCCCATCTCCTTGGCAAGGAAGCCCGCGAAAATATCGCCGAAATTGCCGGTCGGCACGGTGAAGCTCACCTTGCGGTGCGGCGCGCCAAGTGCCACAGCCGAGGCGAAGAAATAGACGATCTGCGCAAGCACGCGGGCAAAGTTGATCGAGTTCACACCGGCAAGCCCCACCTCATCGCGGAACTCGAAGTGGTTGAACATATCCTTGAGCTTGCCCTGACAGTCGTCGAAATCGCCCTCAAGCGCGAGCGCGTGGACGTTGGCCTCGACGGGCGTCGTCATCTGGCGGCGCTGCACTTCGGACACGCGGCCATGCGGGAAGAGGATGAACACATCGACATTCTCAAGACCGCGGAACGCCTCGATCGCGGCCGAACCGGTATCGCCCGAGGTCGCGCCCACGATGGTGATCCGCTTGTCCGCTTTCGCGAGCGCGATCTGGAACAGCTGGCCAATCACCTGCATTGCGAAGTCTTTGAACGCGAGGGTCGGCCCGTGGAACAGCTCCAGCAGGAAGTGATTGGGCGCCAGTTGCACCATCGGCGCCCGGGCGGCATGGCCAAAGCCCGCATAGGCGCGCGAGATCGCGCCTTTCAGCTCGGCGTCGGTAAAGCTGTCGCCGCAAAACGGCTTCATCACGCGGAAGGCCACCTCTTCGTAGGGCTGGCCCGCAAGCGCCGCGATTTCTTCGGCGGTGAACTGCGGAACGGTCTCTGGGACATAAAGCCCGCCGTCACGGGCAAGCCCCGTCATCATCGCTTCGGCAAAGGTCAGGACGGGGGCCGCCCCCCGGGTCGAGATATAACGCATAGGGTTCCTCAGATCTGTTGCCGCCTGATACGCCACAACAAGGCCAATGTCATTACCGCCCAGACAAATGCGAGCGAAAACCATGTAATCGCGTAGTTGAGGTGGTCATTCGGAATGCCGGTAATCGCGATGGGGCGAGGCTCGATACCCGACGCCGCACCGTCAATGCGCGCAGCGACGACGAAGACAGGCTCGGTCCCAAGGGACGCGGCCATCGGCGCAACGTCACGCGCGAACCACATGCCCGTTTTCGGATCGGGCGGCGGGGTGTAGCTGTCGGCCTCTTCCGGCCAGTGCAGATTGCCCTCGACGATCATCGCGGTCGCGGGGCGCGGGGCGGCCTTTTGCGCCTCGGCCACGAAGCCCAGATCGACCAGAACGCGCCGCCCTTCGCCGGTCTCAAAGGCCGAGATCACCTGATAGCCCGCGCCGATCCCCTTCTTGCCCGACAGAACCAGAATTTCCTGCCCCGTCGTCGCCCCCACCAGCCGCACGGGCTGGTATTTCAGCGGACGGGTGTCGGTGCCCTCGGGCGGAAGCCCCTCCGGTGCGGCTGAAATCTGCGCCTCGATCTCGGCCAGCATCGCCTCTTTCCACGCCAGACGGTCAAGCTGCCAAAAGCCCAGCCACAACAGAATCGCAATACCGCCAAGGCCAAGGATCAGCGGAAAGATGTATCGGGTCATATGCCCCCCAAAATAATCGGCGCGAGGGTCGCCCCCCGCGCCGCGCGCGTTTCCCGAAAAGGAAGAGGTGACTTACTGACCCCAGATATAAATCGAAGCGAAGAGGAACAGCCAGACCACATCGACGAAGTGCCAATACCATGCAGCGGCCTCGAAGCCGACATGACGCTCGGGCGTCATCTGGCCCTTGAGAATGCGGATCAGGCAAACCAGCAGGAAGATCGTGCCGATAATCACATGCATCCCGTGGAAGCCCGTCGCCATAAAGAAGCTGGCTCCATAGATATTGCCAGCAAGGCCGAACTGCGCGTGGCTGTATTCATAGGCTTGGAAAACGGTGAACAGCGCACCCAGCATGACCGTCAGGATCAGGCCATTCTTCACGTCTTTGCGGTTGTTCTCATGCGCTAGTGCGTGGTGCGCCCAGGTCAGGGTGACGCCCGACAGCAGCAGGATCACCGTGTTGATCAGCGGCAGGTGCCAAGGGTCGAAGGTCTCGATCCCCGCAGGCGGCCAGACGCCATCAACGGCGGGGCTAAGCGGCCCCATCGGATACATCGCGTGCTTGAAGAAGGTCCAGAACCATGCCGAGAAGAACATCACCTCGGACATGATGAACAGGATGAACCCGTAGCGCAGGCCGATGCGAACGACGGGCGTGTGATCCCCCACCTCGCCTTCGTGGACAACATCCGACCACCAGCCGAACATGCAATAAAGCACCAGCAGCAGGCCGATAAAGAAGATGTAGGGCGTAACATCCTTCATCCACATCACGGCCCCGAAGAGCATGATGAAGGCGCCGAGCGAGCTAAGCAGCGGCCAGATCGAGGGCGGAAGGATGTGGTAGTCGTGGTTCTTTGCGTGCGCCATTTTTCGGTTCCTGTTGGCCTCAGTTGACATTGGCCCGCACGGGCGCGGCCAGCGCCGCCTGCTGCGTGGGCAAATCGGTTTCGAAGAAAGTGTAAGAAAGCGTTATCTCGCGGATATGCCCGGCATCCGCGTCATCGACCAGATCGGGATCAACGTAGAAGCTGACCGGCATTTCGACACGCTCGCCCGGCTGCAAGACCTGCTCGGTAAAGCAGAAGCACTCGATCTTGTCGAAAAAGCCACCCGCCAGATCGGGCGCGACATTGTAGCTTGCGGTGCCCGCGATCGCGCGGTCGGTCGGGTTGTAGGCCTCGTAGAAGGCCAGCCCCGTCTCGCCGATCTTCATGGTCATCTTGGTCTGGGCGGGCTTGAACTGCCACGGCATATCCCGCGCGAGATTGGCGACGAAATAGACCGTCACTTCCTCGTCCAGAATACGGTCCGCACCCGCCTCCGAGACCTGCGTCGTGCCCGCGAATCCGGTCGTCCGGCAGAACCAGTCATAAAACGGAACCGCCGCCCACGCGCCCGCGCCCATGATCAGGATCACTCCGATCAGGCGGGTCACGATGCGCGTATTGGCGTCCATCTTTTTCACTGGCCGGCCCCCGTTGCAGGAAGCAGCGTCACGCGCGGCTGGTGGTCATAGGCTTCCAGCTTGGATCCGCTTTGCACCTTGGCAATTGTCAGACCGAAGACAAGCGCGGCAAAGCCGATCAGCACGACGCCAAGCCCAAGGTTGCGCGACAGGCGGCGGCGGTGAAGGTCGGTGTCACGGGTCAATGCCATCTTACCAGCCCCCCAGTCCGAAATAGGTCAGCCCCTTCTCGATCAGCAGGGCCAAGAAGTGGCCGAACAGATAGAGGAGCGAGAAATAGAAGAAGCGCTTTTCATAGGCGTATCGGTCATCGGTCGCGGTATCTTCGGCGCGGCGATAAATGCCCCATGCCCCCTTCAGGAACAGCGCATTCAGCGCCAGCGACACCGCCAGATAGACCGGCCCGCCGATCGAGGTGAACGCTGTGCCAATCGCCACCGGCGCAAGGATCAGCGTGTAGACCAGAATTTGCAGGCGCGTCGCCTTGCGGCCATGCGTCACCGTCAGCATCGGCACGCCCGCATTCGAATAATCGTCCTTCATGAACAGCGCGAGCGACCAGAAATGCGGCGGCGTCCAAAGGAAGACCAGCATGAACATCGCGACAGATTCAAGGCTCACGCCCCCCGTCGCCACAGCCCAACCGATCATCGGCGGGAAAGCCCCCGCCGCGCCACCGATCACGATGTTCTGCGGCGTCGAGCGCTTGAGCCACATCGTATAGACCACAGCGTAGAAGAAGATCGTGAAGGCCAGAAAGGCGCCCGCAAAGATATTGGCGGCCAGCGCCAGCATCACGCAGGAAATCCCCGCCAGCGCCAGCCCGAAGCCAAGCGCCTCACCCTCGGTCACAAGACCCGCCGGAATCGGGCGGCCTTTGGTGCGGCGCATGATCCGGTCGATGTCGGCATCATACCACATGTTCAGCGCGCCCGAGGCACCACCGCCAAGCGCGATGAACAGGATCGCGACAAAGCCGACGAACGGATGCACCGGCACGGGCGCCACAACCAGCCCGACAAAGGCGGTGAACACCACAAGCGACATCACCCGCGGCTTGAGAAGCGCGACGTAATCGCCGAACTGCGCTTCCTTGCCCTGATCGAGATAGCCGATGTCGCTCATGGTCTGTGCCCTCGCCTTGCCGATCAGTTCGAGGCCAGTTTGACGATCTCACCCTCGCCCGAAGCGGACACGAGGATTTCCTCGCCCTCGGGGAAGCCCGCCTGCGCGCGCTCGACCCATTTGGCGTAGACGTCTTCGGAGACGACTTTCACGACGATCGGCATATAGGCGTGGTTGATGCCACACAGTTCAGAGCACTGTCCGAAGTAGACGCCTTCTTTCTCGGTGTTGAACCAAAGCTGCGCGGTCCGGCCCGGAACCGCATCCTGCTTGACCGCAAAGGCCGGCATCGCCCATGAATGGATCACATCCGCGCCGGTCACGTTGATCACAACGGTCTTGCCGACAGGCAGGACAATCGCGTTATCGGTGGCGAGCAGATATTCATCCTCAGCATAGCCGTTGGCGGCAAGCTCTTCTTTCGCAAGCATCAGCGAGTCAAAGGCGATCCCCTCTTCGGGGTATTCGTAGCCCCAATACCACTGATAGCCGGTCGCTTTCAGCGTGATGTCGGCCTTGGGCATGGTCTGCTGGTTGCGCAGCGTCGGCAGCGAGAACGAGCCGACAACCACAAGGATCAGGATCGGGATCAGCGTCCAGGCCAGTTCGAGCGGCTGGTTATGCGTGAACCGCGCAGGCGTCTTATTGGCCTTCTGGTTGAAGCGCAGCATCACATAGACCAGCAGCGCAACGACGAAAAGCGTGATCACCGTGATGATCGTCAGCAGCATTCCGTCCAGCCATTGCTGGTCATGCGCCAGTTCCGAAGACGCCGGCTGGAACCCCAGACCGCCCGCCATGGGCTTACCGATCACCGGCAACCCTTTGATCATGTCCTGAGCAAAAACCTGTCCGGCAATCAGCATGGACGTCGAAGCAACCGCAAAAGAGCGGCAGAAAGTCGCAAAGCGCATTCTCATATTCCCGTTCCCTGAAGGCGGTTCTCCCTACCGCCCGACCGGGGCACGGACGCTTCCCTTCGTCCGATCCGGTCGTCTATATTCATTTTGAAAACACATTAGGAATGGTCGGGCAAGAGAAAGGTGCGACATTGTGTCACTTTTCTGCATGTTAGACCGAAGGAGACAGCCATGAGCGACGAACATTTCCAGCCGTTCGAAACGATGCTCGATCAAGAAAGCGCCCTGCGTCTGCTGCGCGAAGCGACCGTCGGGGCCGAGGATGGCGAGCTGTTTCTCGAACGTCGCCGCTCGGAAGCGCTGGTGTTTGATGACGGGCGGGTCAAGACCGCCAGCTATGATGCCTCCGAGGGATTCGGGCTGCGCGCGGTCAAGGGCGAGGTCGCGGGTTATGCCCATTCGACAGAGGTCTCCGAATCCGCCCTGCGGCGCGCGGTCGAAACAGCGCGTCTGGCCGTGGGTGATGGCGGCGGCGTGATGGCGCCCCCGCCCGCGCGCACCAACCGGCACCTTTATGGCGATGTGAATCCGATGGGTGACGCGCCTTTTGCCGCCAAGATCGACCTCCTGCGCGAGATCGACGCCTTCACCCGCGCGCTCGATCCGCGCGTCGTGCAGGTTTCGGCTTCGGTCGCGGCCAGCCTGCAAGAGGTGTTCATCCTGCGCCCCGAAGGCGATCTGGTCTCGGACATCCGCCCGATGGCGCGGATCAATGTCTCGGTCATCGTCGAAGAGAACGGGCGGCGCGAAAGCGGCAGCCATGGCGGCGGCGGGCGCTATGGTCTGGCGGGGCTGATGGAGCCAGCGCATTGGCAGGGCGCCGCGCGCGAGGCGTTGCGGATCGCCTGCGTCAATCTTGCGGCAGAACCCGCGCCCGCCGGACAGATGGACGTGGTGCTGGGGCCGGGCTGGCCCGGTGTGCTTTTGCACGAGGCGGTCGGGCACGGGCTGGAGGGCGACTTCAACCGCAAGAAATCCTCGGCCTTTGCGGGGCTGATGGGGCAGCAGGTGGCCTCCAAAGGCGTAACCGTTCTGGATGACGGCACGATCCCCGACCGGCGTGGCTCGATCACCGTTGACGACGAGGGCACACCGTCGGGACGCAATGTGCTGATCGAGGACGGCGTGCTGGTCGGCTATATGCAAGACCGCCAGAACGCCCGCCTGATGGGGGTTTCGCCCACCGGCAACGGGCGGCGTGAAAGCTATGCTCATATCCCGATGCCGCGCATGACCAACACCTATATGCTGGGTGGCGATGCCGCCCCCGAGGCCATCCTGCGCGACCTGAAAGACGGGATCTATGCAGTCGGCTTTGGCGGCGGTCAGGTGGACATCACCAACGGCAAGTTCGTCTTTAACTGCACCGAGGCCTATCGCGTGAAAAACGGCGTCGTCGGCGCTCCGATCCGAGGTGCCACCCTGATCGGCGACGGCCCCACCGCGATGCGCCAGATCAAGGCGATCGGCAACGACATGGCACTTGATCCGGGTGTCGGCAACTGCGGCAAGGCGGGGCAATGGGTGCCCGTCGGCGTGGGCCAGCCGACGTTGATGATCGGCGGGCTGACGGTCGGCGGAGCGGGAGCCTGAAAAATTTGAAACAAATGCGGGATGGGCCGATTCTGGTAACACTTTATTAACCTAGAGCTGTGTAAATTAACCTACGAATGAGGCGGAGGATCGGATGAAAGCAGATCTGTTTTCTATTCCCACCCCCTTCACCCCACCCACCACGGAAGAAGATAATCTGTCGGTTCTCCGCCTTATTCGTTCGCGTCGCGTGGGGCCGACGACCTTCAAACGCCTGCTGCACGAACACGGCTCGGCGCAGGCCGCGCTTGACGCCCTGCCCGAGGTTGCGCGCATCGCTGGCGTTAAGGACTATTCCGCGTTTTCCATCACCGAGGCCGAGGCTGAACTGCGCGCAGGCACCCGCGCGGGCGCGCGGCTTTTGTGCTATGGTGGCACCGATTATCCGGCGCAACTGATGGAGCTTGACGACCCTCCGGCGGTGCTTTGGGCGCTCGGGCGGATCGAACTACTAACCACGTCACTCGTCGCACTGGTGGGCGCGCGCAATGCCTCGTCTCTGGGGCGGCGGATGACGCAGGCCATCGCGCAAGAGTTGGGACAGGCGGGCGTTACCACCGTCTCGGGGCTGGCGCGCGGGATCGACACAATCGCCCATGAGACCACGCTGGACACCGGCACCATCGCGGTGCAGGCGGGTGGCATTGACGTTATTTACCCGCAAGAGAACAAAGATCTGGCGGGCAAAATCGCCGAAACCGGCCTGCGCCTGTCCGAAGGCCCGCCCGGTCTTCAACCGCAGGCGCGCCACTTTCCGCAGCGCAATCGCATCATTTCCGGCCTGTCGCAGGCTGTCGTCGTGATCGAGGCTGCACCGCAATCGGGCAGCCTGATTACCGCGCGCTGCGCACTGGACCAAGGGCGCGAGGTCATGGCAGTTCCGGGCCATCCGTTCGACGGGCGCGCGGGCGGGTGCAACCAACTGTTACGCGACGGCGCGCTTTTGGTGCGCGGCGGGCGCGATGTATTGGAGGCGTTAGTTCTGGAACACCCCCCCGAAACGCCCCCCGCACCGCCAGACGCCGCGCCACCAAAGCCCCCCGCAACGGATATAGCCGCCCGCCTTCTGGACCTGCTCGGGCCAAGCCCCACCGCCGAAGATCAGGTCATCCGCGATCTTGAGATAACAGCCTCCGAGTTCGCGGTCGCGCTTTTGCCGCTGGAGCTGGACGGGCTGGTGCTGCGCCATCCGGGCGGCAAAATCAGCCGGCTCCCTACGGCCTGACGCCCCCGCCAGCAATGCGTGGATTGACAATCCGCACCGAACAGTCACAAGGTCCGCGCCCAGAACGTAAAGCGCATTTCACGAGGTCCCCATGGCTGTTGTTGTTGTCGAATCTCCGGCTAAGGCCAAGACAATCAACAAATATCTCGGGTCCGACTATACGGTTCTGGCCTCGTTCGGGCATGTGCGCGATCTGCCGCCGAAGGATGGCTCGGTCGATCCCGAGAACGAGTTTGCGATGAAATGGGAAGTCGCGAGCGACTCGAAAAAGCACATCAAGGCGATCACGGATGCGCTGAAAGACGACGATACGCTGATCCTCGCAACCGACCCTGATCGCGAGGGCGAGGCAATCTCGTGGCACCTGCAAGAGGCGCTGGAGAAAAAGCTCAAGGGCAAGAATGTCTCGCGCGTGACCTTCAACGCGATCACCAAATCCGCGATCACCGAGGCGATGAAACATCCCCGTCAGGTCGATGCGCCGCTGGTCGAAGCCTATCTTGCACGCCGCGCGCTGGATTATCTGGTCGGCTTCAACCTGTCGCCGGTGCTTTGGCGCAAACTGCCGGGCGCGAAATCCGCCGGTCGCGTGCAGTCGGTCTGCCTGCGCCTGATCGTCGAGCGCGAGATGGAAATCGAAGCGTTCAAGGCGCAGGAATACTGGACCGTCATCGCCAAGCTGCAAACGCCCCGCGGTCAAGAGTTCGAGGCGCGCCTGACGGTTCTGGGCGGCAAGAAGCTGGAGAAATTCGATCTGCCGAACGCGACCGCTGCGGAACTGGCGGTGCACGCGGTCAACTCGCGCGATCTGTTCGTGCAATCGGTCGAGGCGAAGCCCGCAACGCGCAACCCGTGGGCGCCCTTCATGACCTCGACCCTGCAGCAAGAGGCCAGCCGCAAATTCGGCATGGGCGCAAAGGCCTGCATGTCGGCGGCGCAACGTCTGTATGAGGCCGGTCACATCACCTATATGCGGACCGACGGCATCGACATGGCCCCCGAGGCAGTGATGGCCGCGCGCGACGAGATCAAATCGCGCTTTGGCGCGAACTATGTCCCCGACAGCCCGCGCATGTATAAGAACAAGGCCAAGAACGCGCAGGAAGCCCACGAATGTATCCGCCCGACCGATATGTCGCGCGGGCCAGAAAAGCTGAAGCTGGCCGATGACCAGTGGAAGCTTTACGACCTGATCTGGAAGCGCACTATCGCCAGCCAGATGGCCGCCGCACGGATGGAACGCACCACTGTCGATATTGCCTCGAAAGACGGCGAGGTCGTGCTGCGCGCCAATGGTCAGGTCATTACCTTTGACGGCTTCCTCAAGGTCTATGACCAGGGTCGCGATGATGACGAGGGCGATGATGGCGCACGCTTGCCGCAACTGATGCAAGGCGAGGCGACCAAGAAGCAGGACGTCACCCCCGACCAGCACTTCACCCAACCGCCGCCGCGTTATACCGAGGCGACGCTGGTGAAGCGCATGGAAGAACTGGGCATCGGCCGCCCCTCGACCTATGCCTCGATCGTCACGACGATTCAGGATCGCGGCTATGTCCGCAAAGACAAGAACCGCCTCCTCCCCGAGGATACCGGACGTCTGGTCACGGCTTTCCTGAGCAACTATTTCCGCCGCTATGTGGAATATGATTTCACCGCCGCGCTGGAAGACCAGCTTGACGACATTTCGGCGGGGGATCGCGACTACAAAGAGGTGCTGGCGCGCTTCTGGAAGGATTTCTCGGCCGCTTTGGGCGAGACCTCGGACCTGCGCATCGGTGAGGTGCTGGAAAAGATCGACGAGGTTTTGGCACCGCATCTTTACCCCCCCCGCGCCGATGGCAGCGACCCCAAGTCCTGCCCCGTCTGCGGCGAAGGACGCCTGAACCTGAAAACCGCGCGCTCGGGTGGCGCCTTCATCGGCTGCACCAACTACCCTGAGTGCCGCTTTACCCGCCCGCTGTCCGCACCCGACGCGGATTCGGACACGGCGATGCTGGATGGCACGGTTCTGGGTCAGGACGAGGGGCAGGATATTACGCTGCGCATCGGACGCTTTGGTCCCTATGTGCAAAAGGGCGAGGCCACCGCCGATATGCCAAAACCGCCGCGCGCCTCGCTGCCGAAGACATGGGCGCCCGACAGCATCGACCTTGATCGCGCAATGCAACTGCTGAACCTGCCGCGCGAGATCGGCCCCCACCCCGACGATGGCGAGATCGTCGAGGCGGCGATCGGGCGCTATGGGCCTTATGTCAAACACGGGCGCACCTATGCCAACCTGCCCGATGTCGAAGAGGTCTTTACCATCGGCATGAACCGCGCGGTCGAAGTGCTGGCGCAAAAGGCTGCGAAAGGCGCGCGCGGGAGCACCGCAAAGGCGCTGAAGGAACTCGGAGAGCACCCGGACGGCGGCCCGATTGCCGTTATGGAAGGGCGCTACGGACCCTATGTGAAATGGGCCAAGGTCAATGCAACCCTGCCGAAAGACAGCGACCCCGAGACGATCACGCTTGAAGAGGCGCTTGAGCTGATCGCGGCGAAGGCGTCGAAGGGCGGCAAGAAAACCACCAAAAAGGCGGCCCCCAAGAAAGCCGCGCCGAAAAAAGCGGCGGCCAAAAAGGCGCCAGCCCAAAAAGCCAAGGAATAACCCCGAAAGCCCCGCCTCAGACGCGGGGCTTTTTTGCGGCCCTTCCGTCTTACCGCGAACCGCTCACTCTTATTTCTCGGACGCGGCCAAGAGCCTGCTGACCAGTTCAAAGCTGTTTCGCACCTTCATCTTGCGGATCATGTTCGCGCGATGCACCTCGACCGTTCGGGGCGAGCACCCGATTGTGAGCGCGATCTCCTTGCTGGTAAACCCGTTGACCAGATAACGCGCCACGCGTTTTTCGGCCGGTGTCAGCGGGCTACTGTCGCTTTCGTCGGTGTCGATGGGCCGATAGGTCCAGATCGCAAGCTTTTGCGGATCGTTGCGGTCCAGTGCGGTGCCGCGCCCCTCCATCCAGACCACCTGCCCGTTCTTGCGCCGCATGAAACGCTCGTCCCGGTAGACCGGCGACTCGTGCATCGCGCGCCGCGCGCGGGCACCGATCACCTCGTAGTCGGTCTGGCCCGGATAGAGAATGCGGATCGACTGCCCCACCAAGTCTTGCGGCGCCCAGCCGAACACCGCTTTCACACGGATATTCGCCGCCAGAATCTTGCGCTCTTTCAAAACCAGCGTCGCATCGGGGGCGTTCTGGAACGCCAGTTGCTCGAAATACGCGGCCTCGCCCTGATTCATCGCCCATCCCCATACTACGTATCCATATACGTATTCCTACGAATAGAAGGACCGCTGGCGAATTTGCAAGTCTCGGATAAAGTCAGCCCCGAATGACCGTTCCGGTCTGGCGCAGGAAATTTTACGGAGGAGAGACATGAACAAGGTTTATCCGTCCGCCGAAGCCGCCCTTGATGGCCTGCTTCGCGACGGCATGCTGATCGCGGCTGGGGGGTTCGGCCTGTGCGGCATCCCCGAGCTTTTGATCGACGCGGTTGTGAAAAGCGGTGTCAAGGATCTGACCGTAGCCTCGAATAACGCGGGCGTTGACGGGTTCGGCCTTGGCAAACTGCTGGACACCCGCCAGATCAAGAAGATGATGTCGTCCTATGTGGGCGAGAACGCCGAGTTCATGCGCCAGTATCTCTCGGGCGAGCTTGAGCTGGAGTTCAACCCGCAGGGCACGCTGGCCGAACGGATGCGCGCAGGTGGCGCAGGCATTCCCGGCTTCTACACCAAGACCGGTGTGGGCACCGTCATCGCCGAGGGCAAGGACACCAAAATTTTCAACGGCGAAGAATACATCATGGAAGAGGGCATCTTTGCCGATGTCTCGATCGTGAAAGCATGGAAGGCCGACGCCACCGGCAACGCGATTTTCCGCAAGACCGCGCGCAACTTCAACCCGCCGGCCGCGATGTGCGGCAAGGTCTGCGTGATGGAAGTCGAAGAGATCGTCCCCGTGGGCAGCCTCGACCCCGACCACATCCACCTGCCGGGCATCTATGTGCACCGCCTGATCCAAGGCGCCCACGAAAAACGCATCGAACAGCGCACCTTGCGCAAGCGGGAGGAAGCATAATGGCCTGGGACCGCAACCAGATGGCGGCGCGCGCTGCCAAGGAACTGCAAAACGGCACCTATGTGAACCTCGGTATCGGCATCCCGACGCTGGTTCCGAACTTCATCCCCGAGGGGGTCGAGGTCGTGCTGCAATCGGAAAACGGTATGCTTGGCATGGGTCCGTTCCCCTATGAGGGCGACGAAGACCCGGACCTGATCAACGCAGGCAAGCAGACGATCACCGAGCTTCCCGTCACCTCGTATTTCGACAGCGCGCAAAGCTTTGGCATGATCCGTGGCGGCAAGATCGCAATGGCGATTCTGGGCGCGATGGAAGTGGCCGAGAACGGCGATCTGGCGAACTGGATGATCCCCGGCAAGCTGGTCAAGGGCATGGGCGGCGCGATGGACCTTGTGGCGGGCGTCGGCCGCGTGGTGGTGGTGATGGACCACACCAACAAGCACGGCGAGTCGAAGGTTCTGAAGGAATGCACCTTGCCGCTGACCGGCAAGTCGGTCGTCAACCGCATCATCACCAACCTCGGCGTGATGGACGTGGTCGAAGGCGGGCTGAAGCTGGTCGAACTGGCCGATGGCGTCTCGGAAGAAGAGTTCCGCGCCGCGACCGACGCAACGCTCGTCAACTAAGCCGCAATCAATAACAGATGGACCCCGCCCCTGTGGCGGGGTCTTTTGTTTGCGGATGGTGCGCCTCTTTGCCCAAAAATTGTCGCTCAAGCCGAAACAAGTTCATAATCTTGCCCAATTCTGTCTCTAGACAGTTGCCAATGATGACCATGAACACCCCCTCCTCTGCCCCTCGACGCCGCCGTTTGCGTGATGGCGCGCTTTTGGGTGGGCTTTTGTTGCTGGTCTTGGCGGGTCTTGGCGGGTTGGCCGCGAACACCGGATGGGCCGAAAGCCGGGCCCAAATTGCGCGCCTTGGCGCGGTGCAGATAGGGGTGCTTCTGGCGCTTTCACTTGGCAATTACGTCCTGCGCGCGCTGCGCTGGCACCTTTTGGCGCGCCGCCTTGGGCTGCCCGTCGGCATCGGGCAATCGTTCCTTCACTTTTTGGGCGGGTTCGCCATGTCGGTCACACCCGGTCGCGTGGGCGAGCTGGTCCGGATGCGCTGGATCCGTCGCGAGACTGGTTGGCCGGTCGAGCGCTCCGCCCCCCTTGTGCTGATGGACCGCGCGGGCGACTTGATGGCGATGGCCTTGATCCTTGGCGTAGCCGTTTCTCTGGCTGCGGGCGGGGTTGCGGGTGCCCTGCCGGTGACGGCTCTGGCGCTTGGCGCCGCAATTGTCGCAACCCGCCCACGTCTTCTTGCGGCGCTGATCACCGCCGCCTATCGCGCGACCGGCACGATGCCTCGGCTCTTTGGCCGTGCGCGCATCGCGGCGCGCTCGCTTTCGCGCTTTACACATGGGCCGACGCTGGCCTTTGTGCTGGCTCTGGGGCTGGCCGGATGGGCCGCCGAGGGCGCGGCGTTCCACCTGCTTCTGGGGTGGATGGGCACAGAGGTCGGGCTGGCCAAGGCGATTGCGGTTTTCATTTTCGCAACGCTGGCAGGTGGTCTGACGGGGGCACCGGGCGGGCTTGGCGGGGCCGAGGCTGCGATGGTCGCGCTACTGTCGCTTGAGGGCGTGCCGCTGGAGGTTTCCGTCCCCGCGACCGCGATTATCCGCCTGACAACACTCTGGTTCGCCATTCTGATCGGGCTGGCGGCCTTTCCTCTGGCCGAGCGATGCTCGATCGCACGCGAAATGGGCAAGCTATGAGCTGGACACCGACAGACTACGCAGGATGGGGCCGCGCCCTTCGCGCCTCGGGCGAGGTTGCACGCCCCGAACAGTTGCACGCACTGGCCGCCCTTGATGCCGCCCCCGCGATGGGGATGCGTCGTTCATACGGGGACGCAGCACTCAACAACGGTGGCCGCGCGATCGACATGAGCCGCTTTGACAGGCTGATCGGGTTCGACGCCGAAAGCGGCATCCTTGAGGCCGAGGCTGGCGCGCGTATCGGGGACATTGCCGCAACCTTCGCGCCGCGTGGCTGGCTGCCTGCGGTCATGCCCGGCACGGGGTTCGCCACCATCGGCGGCTGCATCGCACAGGATGTGCATGGCAAGAACCACCACCATATGGGCAGCTTCGGCCAGCATGTGACCGAGATCACGTTGCTGCAAAACGGTGCAGAGACCGTCACCACCCCCGGATCGGCGCTGTTCGAGGCGACACTTGGCGGGCTGGGGCAAAGCGGCGTTATCACGCGCGCGAAAATCCGCATGATCCCGTGCAAGGGGGACGTGATGTTCGTCACCGAACGCCGCGCGCGCGGATGGGACGAGCACCTCGCCTTCCTTGATGCCTCCACCGCGAGCTATACCGTCGGCTGGATCGACGCGACGGCGCGCGGCGCCTCGCTTGGGCGCGGCATTGTCGAAGAGGGCGAAACCGGCGCGGGGATCGTCAGGGTCAGCCCGAAATCGCGCGCGGTGCCGATGGACGCCCCGCATTTCGCGCTTGCCAAGCCCATCGTCAAAGCCTTCAACCAAGCCTATTATCACCGCGTCCCCGCGCGCGGGCGCACGGTCGTCAAGCCGCTGGCCGAATTCTTCTTTCCGCTGGACAAAATCCACGACTGGAATCGCCTTTACGGCAAGCGCGGGTTTCATCAGTTCCAATGCGTCGTGCCTCTGGCTTCGGCCCCCGCGCTGCGTGCCATGCTGGAAGAGATCGCGGCCTCCGGCCTAGCCTCGCCGCTTGCGGTCCTCAAACGCATGGGCGCGGGCCGCGCGGGTTACCTTAGCTTCCCGATGGAGGGCTACACGCTCGCCATCGACTTCCCGAACCGTGCCCCGGCGCGCGCCCTGATCAAACGCCTCGAGGCGATGACTGCCGCCGCCGAAGGGCGCCTTTATTTCGCCAAGGACAGCCTTGCCGAAGGCGCGCAAATCCGCGCGATGTATCCCGATTTACCGAAATGGCAGGCCGAGGTCGCAAAGGCCGACCCGGACGCCGCCCTTACAACCGATCTTGTCCGCCGACTGAACCTGAGGAGTGCCTGAACATGGAAAGCTGGATTATTCTGGGGGCCACCTCGGGCATGGCGCGGCCGTTGCTGCGCCAGCTCGCCGCCAATGGCGCGGCGCTGTATCTGGCGGGGCGCAATGCCACCGCGCTGGCCGAACTGGCCGAGGATTGCCGCCTGCGGGGCGCCCGCGCGGTCCATGCGCTGCCCTTCGATACGCGCGACCACAGCAATTATCCCGCGCTGATCGCGCAGTTTACGCAAGAGGATGGCACGCTGAATGCCGCCGTCTTTACCGGCACTATGCCCGAGCAATCGCAGATCGACGCGGACCCCGCGCTGATCGAAGGGGTCATGGCCGACAGCTACACCGGCCCCGCGACCTTCTTGCAGCAATTGCTGCCCCATATGGAGGCGCGCGGGACGGGCACAATCGTCGGTATCGGCTCGGTCGCGGGCGACAGGGGGCGCTTGGGCAACTATTGCTACGGCGCAGCCAAAGCGGCCTTTGCGACCTATCTGTCGGGGCTGCGCAACCGCGCGGGGCGTAAGGGCGTGCATGTTCTGACCGTCAAGCCCGGCCCCGTGGATACACCGATGACCTATGGCATGAAGATGCCCTTCATGACCTCGCCCGAGGCGGTGGCAAACGACATCCTCAAGGCCGTGCGCAAACGCCGCAACACCCTTTACACCGCGCCGATCTGGCGTGTCATCATGACCGTGATCCGTCTGATCCCCGAGCCGGTTTTCAAGAAAATGTCGTTCTGAGGCGGGGGCGTTCAGCCCCCGAACCACTGCGCCCAAAGCCCTGCCGACCAGAACATCAGGCTGAGTGTAATCATCAGGATACCCAGCCCCAGCTTGTCACGCAGCGCAAAAACGATCGGGTCGTAATCCTGCTTGCCGAACCAGCCAAGCGCAACCATCCGCACCAGCCACCACGCCATCGGCCCCATCGCAAGCCACATCAGCCATGTATCGGGGTAAAGCGCGTGCCCCTGCTCGGACACCGAGTAAAGGAAAAAGATCACCAGCGCACCGACGACCCCGATACCCGCGACATTCAGCAAATCGCCCCGATCCGCGCGCCCGTAGCCGCGACCGGGCAGGCGTTCGTCCCCTTTCGCCAGGGTCAGCTCGGTCAGGCGTTTTACGCATCCAAGCGCCAGGAACACCGGGAAGATGAAGATCAGCATATAGATCGACACATCGACCTGCCCTGCCGCCGCCCCCGCCACAACGCGGATCGTATAAAGCGCGGCAAGCGTCGTAATATCGACCCACCGCATCCGCTTGAGCTTGAGCGAATAGGCCAGCGACAGCATCATATATATAACGACAACGGTCAGAAAACCGGCGTTCAGCGCCGCGCCCACACCAAGCGCCACCAACACCAGCCCGACAAAGGCCATCATCCCCACGGCAATCGGCACCTCCCCGCTCGCAAAGGGGCGGCGGTATTTCGTCGGGTGCAGGCGGTCCGCCTCAAGGTCGAGAAGGTCGTTGATGATATAGATCGAAGACGCCGCAGCCGAGAACGCCACGATCCCCAGAAGGATCGGCAGCAATGTCGCCAGATCGAAACGGTGCGCGGCAATCAGCGGCAGCAAAAGCAGCACGTTCTTTACCCACTGATGCGGGCGGATTGCCTTGAACAGGCGGCGGGGAGACCAGCCACCCTCCAGCTCGACCACATGCGGCCCCGAAACCTGTCGCGCCAGCGCGGGGGCACCCACAACATAGGCAGTGGCGGCATGAGGCCAGACCTCAAGATCCGCGCGTGAATCACCCGCATAATCGAACCCGCCCTCGCCAAAAGCCGCAACCAAGGCCTCAGCCTTGGCGGCTCCTTTCAGGTTTGCCTCCCCGTCAGAGGCAAAGACCCGCTCGGACAGCCCGTGCTGGCGGGCGAGCGCCGTAACCTGCGCCTGATCCGAGGCCGACGCCAGAAGCACTTCGCGCCCCTCGCCGTGCGCCTCGTCAATCAGACGCTGGACCGAGGGCGTCACCGGCATCAGATCAAGCCGAAGCCCCGCAATGCCGGCCAGCCCCGCCTTCAGGGCCGCTCGCGCGGTCAGATGTGACAGGCTATGCCTGAGCGTGGACACCGGATCTTTGGCCAGCGCCGCCCAGAAGCCTTCGAACAGAAGATCCGTGCGCAGAAGCGTCCCGTCCACATCCAGCACCAGCGGACGCGGCGCGCCTTGATCCGTTCCCATAACCTACCCTTTCACCGCAAAAACACAGCCGTCCGTCACAAGCTCCGGTCGCGTCAGGCACAACCCTCGCGCCACATTCCATGCCGCCAGAACCTTGGGCACATAGCCACGGGTCTCGGCGTAAGGCGGCACGCCACCATTCGACTTCACGGCATTTTCACCCGCGTTATAGGCCGCGATCACCATTAATGGATCGCGGTCAAACTCTTTCATCAGCCAGTCCAGATAGGCCACGCCGCCCTTGATGTTCTGGACAGGGTCCGTGCGATCCGACACGCTAAAGCGTTCGGCCGTCGCCGGGATCAGCTGCATCAAGCCAACGGCCCCCGCTTTCGAGACCGCGTCCGCGCGCCCGTTCGATTCAACCGAGATCACCGCCATCACCAGCGCCGGAGAGACCTCGGTGCCGATGGTGGCCGCGAGAATGTCGGAGCCATGCGCTTTCGCCAGATCCTGAAGTGCCGCAAGGCGAGGAGCGGGGACCATTTCCCCACCCGGCCCCTGCGAGAGGACCGCAACCGCCTTGTCAAACCGCCCCGCCCTGTCATCCAGCGCGGGCGAGACCTGCTCCCAATACCAGTCAAGCGGGCTGGCCTTTGGAGGCGCAGGCGCATCCGGCAGGCGCGTCACCGGCACGAAGGGCTTCGCCGCCGCGACTGCCAGCGCACGGGCCTGCTCTTCGGGGTCGATCTGGATGGTAAGAAAACGCTTCGTCCCCGGTTTCGGAGGCGTCACGCGTTTAGGGCTCACCGCGACTGGCGCAAGAGGCGCCTGCGCAGGCGTCTCCGCCCACGAAGTTACGGCCAGAGAGGCCGCGACAACCAAAGTTGCGATACCCTGTATGCGCTGCATCTGCGCTATCCTGCCCAATTCGGGGTTTTCCCCATTGGCTCCTTTATCCCTAATCAGCGGGAAAAAATCCAGAAAAACAGCGATTCCCGTCAGTATGCGGCATCAGAACAGCACCGCGCCGCGCCTTTTGGAAAATTTTTCATGATATTAAATCGTTATTTTTCAATCTATTACATAAATTCTCGCAAGTTTATTAACGCTTCGTAAAAACGCCCCGCACCTGCCCAAATCTTGCCACGGTCAGGGGGCCATATAGCCCCATACCGCGACGCAAGGCCGAGAACGAAGACGGTCGAAACAGGGTCGCGGAGCTCTTAAACGCATACCAGACCCAAGGAGAGATCCGATGAAACTGTTCAAACTGACCCGCAAATTCCGCAACGAAGAAGACGGCGCTGTGACCGTTGACTGGGTTGTGCTGACCGCTGCTGTCGTCGGCCTCGGCGCTGCTGCTCTCGCCCTCGTCCGCACCAGCACCCAGGACCTGACCACCGACATCGCGAACTACCTCTCGTCCGCTTCGGTGCAGACCTCGTTCAACTAAGAGACCGCGCAATCGCGTGATCAAGGGGCCGCTCGAAAGAGCGGCCCTTTTCCGTTGCGTGCCCCCGCTGGCCATGACGAAACCGTTTAAATTCCCCGAAGATGAACCGAATGCGCCCAATTCGCGCCACCTTTCACCCCGATAACATACCCATACCGCCAAGCAATTCAGGGGCAGGAATTCCCGGGGCGAAGCGGATGAACCCAAACCCTAGACTGGAGAGATCCGATGAAACTGTTCAAACTGACCCGCAAGTTCCGCAACGAAGAAGACGGCGCTGTGACCGTTGACTGGGTTGTGCTGACCGCTGCTGTCGTCGGCCTCGGCGCTGCTGCTCTCGCCCTCGTCCGCACCAGCACCCAGGACCTGACCACCGACATCGCGAACTACCTCTCGTCCGCTTCGGTGCAGACCTCGTTCAACTAAGAGACCGCGCAATCGCGTGATCAAGGGGCCGCTCGAAAGAGCGGCCCTTTTCCGTTGCCGTTTACGCAGCGGTAATCTCCTCAAACTATTCCTGAATTCGCCCAATTTCCGCCACCAACAACCGGCAAATCACGGTGAATGGGCCCCGAAAGCCCGATGCGATATAAGAAAGGTTTGCCATGAGCACGCTTATTGATTTCTTCACGCGGCGTCTTCGTGACGAAGCCGGTGCCGTGACCGTAGACTGGGTCGTGCTCACGGCTTCGGTTGTTTCGCTCGGAATGCTGGTTGGTGGGCTGATCTGGTCTGAATCGGATAATGCCGCCATCGACATTGCAAGCTTCCTCGATACCCAGTCGATTAACAGCAGCTTCTGACGGACTGCTCCGCTGGCCCAGAAAATGCCCCATTCGTCAGGTAAACGGTATGAATCGGGGATATAAAGAAGGATAGTGTAATGCGTATGGTTTTTGCTTTGTTTCTTGTGCTCGGGATCGCCCTTGCCGGCGTGGCCGTCTACATGGCGCAAAACCAGATCGCCCGCTTCCAGCAAGAGCGGGATTATCTGTTGTCCGCTCAACAGAATGCTCCGTTGTTGACCGACATAGTCGTTCTGAAAAGGCCACTCAAATACGGCGAGCGTTTTACGATGGCCGATCTTGAGCTGGTCAAGGTCCAGGCGAACAAGATGCCTCCGGGGGCATTTACCCGCGTGACCGCGCCACAAGGCTCAAAAGAGGCGCAAACGGCCGTATTTTTCGACGGCGAAACCCGCCCGCGCGCGGCTCTGCGCTCTTATGAGCCGCTGGAGCCGGTGCTGCGCTCGAAGATGACAGAGCCGGGTGTCGATGCGGGAATTACGGCGAACCTCGCGCCGGGGATGCGCGCCTTTACCATCAGCGTAGACGTCAACTCGGGCGTTTCCGGCTTCCTGCGCCCGGGCAACCATGTCGATGTCTACTGGTCTGGCTCGCTTGAGGGCCGTCCCGTCTCGCGCCTGATTCAAAACAACCTGAAGCTGATCGCAATCGACCAGTCGGCTGATGCGGACCGCTCCGAGGAAACCAAGATCGCCCGCACCGTCACCGCTGAAGTCTCGCCCGAAGATGTTGCCGCGCTTACGCTGGCTCAGTCGACCGGTCGCCTGACGCTTTCGCTGCTCGGGATGGGCGACACCACGAATGTCGGCGCCATCGAAATCGACCGGAACACGCTGTTCGGTATCGAAGAAACAACCGAGGCAGTGCTCGAGCAGAAAAAAGTCTGCACCATCCGCAACCGCAAGGGCGGCGAGATGATCGAAGTCGAAATTCCCTGCACGAACTAGGCCACAAACGCCACTAAAAGCCCGCCCCACGGCGGGCTTTTAGGCTTTTTGCAACAGGTTTTGCGTGAATTTGACGCTGCAAAGGTTTGATTCTTGCAAAGATTCGGCTTTTCCGGCATTGTTCAAAAGATATTGGGCAGGAATACCAAATAAGCGGGCGTCAGACCTGTGGATTGGCGTGATCAGAGAGGCAGGATCACCATGATGATGAAGACGATTTTTCAGGCTTGTTTGCTGGGGCTTACCCTTGGCATGACCACCCTGGCACCGGCACATGCCGAAACCCTGCGCGTGATGTCTGGCACGAGCGCAAGCCCTTTGAGCGTGCCGATGAACCGCGCGGTCGTTGTAGAGAGCGATGCTCCCTTCGCCGAGCTTTCCATCGCCAACCCCGGCATTGCAGACATCACAACCCTTTCGGATCGCACGATCTATGTTCTGGGCAAGGTTCCCGGCCGCACAACGATGACCATACTCGGCGGCGACGGTAAACTGATCTCGAACGTCGAAGTGCAGGTCACCCCCGACGTTGCTGAATTCAAAGAACGCCTCAAGCAGATCCTGCCGGGTGAGAGCATCGAGGTGCGGACCGCAAATGACGGCATCGTCCTGTCGGGCACGGTTACCTCTTTGGCAAGGCTTGATCGCGCACTCGATCTGGCAGAACGCTATGCCCCGGGCCGGGTTTCTAACCTGATGAGCGTCGGCGGCACCCAGCAGGTCATGCTGAAGGTCCGTTTCGCCGAAATGTCGCGCTCGGTCGCGAAAAACCTGTCCGGCTCGGTGGGTTTCGTGAACTCCGCCTCAAACTGGAGCGGCGCGGAAACCGGCACCTTCCTCTCGAGCGACAACTCTCCGACCGGCACATCCATCACACCCAAAGGTGAAACGGTCGGCGCCTTGAAAATCGGTGCGTCCATCGGCGGCCTGGAAATGGCTGTTCTTCTGGAAGCGCTTGAATCCAAAGGCGCCGTGCGCACTTTGGCCGAACCGAACCTGACCGCGCTTTCCGGCCAAAAGGCCGATTTCCTTGCCGGCGGCGAATATCCGATCCCGGTTTCGCAAGACAACAACACTGTCACGGTAGAGTATAAGCCCTTCGGCGTGTCGCTGGCATTCACGCCGCGTGTCGTCGATGGCGACATCATGAATCTTGAAATCTCGGCCGAGGTTTCCGGCATCGACCCGTCCGTTTCGTTGACCGCCAACGGGTTCGAGTTGAACGCCTTCCGCACCCGTCGCACCTCGACCACGGTCGAAATGCGCGACGGTGACAGCTTCGCGATTGCGGGCCTCTTGCAGGACGATTTCACCGACCTGAGTTCGCAAGTGCCGTGGCTGGGCGACATCCCGGTTCTGGGGGCACTGTTCCGTTCGGCCGATTACGAGCGCCAGCAATCCGAACTGGTCATCATTGTCACGCCGCATCTTGTAACGCCGACGCGCGGCGAAGCGCTGGCGCTGCCGACCGACCGTGTCCGCCCGCCGAGCGAAGCGGAACTGTTCCTCTTCGGAAAGACAGAGAAAGCCCCGAAATCCGGAGCTGCGGCCGAAGTGGCGAAACAGGACTTCTCGGGGTCTTATGGATATGTGATGGAATAGGCCATGGCACAGCGGGGGCAGAAAATGAGAAAGACATCACTGACGCTGGCCTGTCTGGCCACAGCATTCGCACTTTCCGGGTGCAGCTCCGGCATGATGCGGAACTTCTACTCCGAGGCAGGCAGCAGCCTTGACGTCGGGAGCTTCGGCAATGCCACGATGAACAACACGCTGATCCAGACGGGGGCGCGCGATTATGCGATCTCGCTGACCCGGCGGTTCGCAAGCGATGTGCCGAATACGGTCAATTTCGCCTTCAACTCGTCGGTGCTTGAGGCGGGAGCTCAGGCCGCGCTGCGTCAGCAGGCGGACTGGATCAAGCAGTTCCCCGAGGTGCGTTTCCGCGTTTACGGGCACACTGATCTCGTCGGATCGAACAGCTACAACAAGGCGCTTGGTATGCGCCGCGCCCGCGCGGTGGTGAATTTCCTTGCCGCACAGGGGATTTCGAAGTCGCGGCTGGAGGCCGTGGTCAGCTACGGCGAGACGCAGCCCCTAGTTTACACCCAGTCCCCGAACGAGGCCAACCGCCGCACCGTCACCGAGGTTTCTGGCTTCGTCAAGACCAATCCATTGATTTTGAACGGCAAATACGCAACCGTCGTGTTCCGCGAATATGTGCAGTCGGCATCGGCCTTGCCGCTCACCACAGCGACAGATACTCGCGGCGAATAATCGCAGCAACGACACGATTGTTTCCGAATGAAGCGGGCTTGTGAAAACAAAGCCCGCTTTTTTTATTGATCGTCGCGCAAATCCCCACAATTGGAACATTTCGGCCCCAATCTCGCCAAGATTGGCCGCGATTTTCGAACCTGAAGACAAGGTGCGTCCAACGAGTCGCATCGGGTTCGGAAACTGTCGCGGGGCCGAAAGCACACCCCCTCCGAGACATCTCCGGGCCAAGAGAAAAGGACCTGAGGCGATGACTGCAGCTGCTGTTCTGACTCCCGAACCCGCACCCATTCTGGCGTGCACGGTCTCGCGGGATGTATCGAACTTCGATCTTCTGATCGAGGATATGGAAACCGAGCTTGGCGAAAGCTGGGGCGATCTGGGATTTGACGATGCGGTGGCATTTCTGAACCAACCGGATTCCGAAGCGCTCGAGTTTATCGCGATCGCGGTCGATGGCGAAGATGAGGGCGATCTGAACAAGATCTCCGGCATTATCACCTCGGCCAAGGAAAAGGGGGTCCGCGTGATCCTGATCGCGGACGAGGTCAGCCCGATCGCCCTGCATCAGTTGCTGCGTCTTGGCGCCGATGATTTCGTGCCCTACCCGCTTCCCGAAGGAGCACTGCACGACGCGGTCGAACGCCTTGGGCAATCCGATATACCTGCGGCCTACCCCACCAATGCCACCCCGCCGACCTTCGAGGCCTCGGGCGGCAAGGACGGCGTCGTTCTGGCCGTTCACGGTCTGTCGGGGGGCGTTGGCGCCACGACCGTCGCGGTGAACCTTGCCTGGGAACTGGCATCTATGAACTCGGGCAACAAAAAGTCGCAAGGCTATAGCCCGCGCGTCTGCTTGCTGGATCTCGATCTGCAGTTCGGGTCGGTTGCGACCTATCTGGACCTGCCGCGCCGCGAGGTGATCTTTGATCTCTTGTCCGACACGGCGCATATGGACGCCGAGGTCTTCAAGCAGGCATTGCTGACCTTCAACGACAAGCTCCATGTGCTGACCGCGCCGCAAGACATGCTGCCGCTCGACCTGATTTCGACAGAAGATGTGGACCGCCTGATCGACATGGCACGCGCCAATTTCGACTTTGTCATCATCGACATGCCCTCGACCATCGTGTCCTGGACCGAGGCCGTCCTGCGCCAGTCGCACCTCTATATGGCGCTGCTCGAACTGGATATGCGCTCGGCGCAGAATACGCTGCGGATGGTGCGCGCCCTGCAAGCCGAAGGTCTGCCGACCGAAAAGATGCGCTATCTGCTCAACCGTGCACCGAAGTTCACCGACCTGACCGGTAAATCGCGGATCAAGCGGATGGCCGAAAGCCTTGGTATCTCGATCGAGGTTTTGCTTTCGGATGGTGGCAAGCCGATCACGCAGGCGAATGACCACGGAATGCCGCTGGCCGAAACCGCAGCCAAAGCACCGCTGCGTAAGGAAATTCAGAAGCTTGCCTATTCTGTTGCCGAGTTGAGCCAGGCTGCCGAAGCCGCTGGCTCGGCCTGATTGCGATAAAGGTTCCCAGATGTTCTCGCGTTACAAAAAAACCGCTCCGACCGCCGCCATTCCGAAGGGTGCCGCTCCGCTTCAGGCGGTGCCAAAGCCCGAGGCGCCCGCGGCATCTGACGTCGCGCGCTCCGCGATCCAGCGCAAACCGCTGGTGGCCCGTGCGCCCGCCACCGCCCCTGCGGCGGATAAGGACAAGAAGCGCAAGGAGCGCATGAGCGAGGTCAAGGTCGAGCTTCACAAACGCCTTCTGGAAAATCTTAACCTCGCTGCCCTTGAAGGCGCGCGCGAGGCCGACCTGCGCCACGAAATCGCGGCGATCACCAACGAGGCTTTGTCCGATCTCGCGATGGCGCTGACCTCGGCAGACCGGCAGGCGCTGAACAACGAGCTTTACGACGAGGTGATGGGCCTTGGTCCGCTGGAGCCGTTGCTCAAAGACGAAACCGTCAACGATATTCTGGTAAACGGTCCGCAACAGGTGTTCGTGGAACGCGCCGGTAAACTCGAACTGACCGACACCACCTTCAAGGACGAACGCCACCTTCTGCGGATCATCGACAAGATCGTCTCCGCTGTGGGGCGCCGTGTCGATGAATCGAACCCCTATGTTGACGCCCGTCTGCGCGATGGCTCGCGCTTTAACGCGATGGTGCCGCCGGTTGCGGTGGATGGCTCGCTGGTCTCGATCCGTAAGTTCAAAAAGGACAAGCTGGGCATCGACGACCTCGTGCGGTTCGGCGCCTTCACCGAGGAAATGGCCGCCTATCTGCAAGCCGCTGTCGCGACGCGTCTGAATGTGATCGTTTCGGGCGGGACGGGTTCGGGTAAAACCACGACGCTGAACGCCCTGTCGTCCTTTATCGACAACTCTGAACGCATCCTGACAATCGAAGATACGGCGGAACTCCAGCTCCAGCAGATCCACGTCGGCCGGATGGAAAGCCGCCCGCCGAACGTCGAAGGCAAGGGCGAGGTCAGCCAGCGCGACTGTCTGCGCAACGCGCTGCGGATGCGCCCGGACCGGATCATCGTGGGCGAAACCCGCGGCGAAGAGGTCATCGACATGCTTCAGGCGATGAACACCGGCCACGACGGGTCGATGACCACGATCCACGCGAACTCGGCCCGCGACGGTATTTCACGTCTGGAAAACATGGTCGCGATGGCCGGTATCGAAATGCCGATCAAGGCCGTGCGCTCGCAGATTGCCTCGGCTGTGAACCTGATCGTGCAGGCATCGCGTCTGCAGGACGGCTCGCGCCGGATGACCTCGATCACCGAAATTACCGGTATGGAAGGCGATGTTATCTCAATGCAGGAGATTTTCCGCTACGAGCGTCTGGGGCTTGCGCCCGACGGCAAGATCATCGGCCGCTTCACCGCGACGGGCGTTCGCTCGCATTACTCGGATCGCTTCCGCCAGTGGGGCTATGACCTGCCGGCCTCGATCTACGAACCGGTTCAGGACTAACGGAGAGACGCCATGATCCTTTCGCCCACACCGATCATCTACGGCCTGATCTTCGTCGCGGTTCTGTTGCTGGTTGAAGGCATCTACATTCTGGTTTTCGGCAAGTCGATCTCGCTGAACGCCAAGGTGAACCGCCGCCTTGACCTTCTGGAAAAGGGCGGGCGGCGCGAGCAGGTGCTGGAACAGCTCCGCAAGGAAGCGACGCAGCACCTCAAAAGCAAGGGTATTCCGCTTTACTCGATCCTCGCGAAACAGGCGCAGATGGCGAATATTGCCTTCTCGCCGCTTGTTCTGATCGCGCTGATGGTCGGGCTGAGCATCTTTGCCTTTGCGGGCCTTTCGCTTGCGACGCAGGCCGACATCGCGACCCGCTTCGGGCTGGCCGTGCTGATGGGCTTTGGCGGGGTCTATTTCTGGGTCTCGTCGAAGGCGAAGAAACGCCTCGCGATGGCTGAGGAACAACTGCCTGACGCGGTTGAACTGATGGTGCGGGCGCTCCGCGTCGGGCACCCGTTCTCGTCGGCGGTGCAGGCGGTGGCCAATGAAATCCCCGATCCGCTCGGCTCCGAGTTCGGCATCATTTCGGACGAGGCGGCCTACGGGCGCAATATGGCGGACTCCCTGAAGGATCTGGCCGAGCGTCTGGACATGCAGGATTTGCGCTTTCTTGCCGTGGCCGTGTCGATCCAGCAGACCTCGGGGGGCAACCTCGCCGAAGTGCTGGAAGGCCTGGCCAAGGTGATCCGCTCGCGCTTTCGCCTGTTCCGCCGCGTGCGCGCCATTACCGCCGAACCGAAATGGTCGGGCATGTTCCTTTCGGGGTTCCCGCTGGTCATTCTGGTCGTGATCCAGGTGATCGCGCCGGATTACTACGACGACGTCAAGGAAACCCCCGCCTTCATGCCCACCGCGATTGTCGTTTTCGCCCTGCTCGCGTGCAACGTGATCTTCATGAAGATCATGACCACCATCAAGGTATGAGGAGATAGCCATGGACCAGATACTCACCCTCATCACCGACAAACTTGGGCCTATGGGGCCGGTCATTGTCCTGGGCTTTCTGGGCGCGATGATGATCCTGGCGACCATCCCTTCGATGATGAAAAAGCGCGTCGATCCTTTGGACAAACTGCGCGCCAGCATTGCCGAGAAGGGGCAGGCATCGCAGGGGTCGAACAGTCCGCAACTGCGTCAGAGCGGCTCAAAGAAACTTGAGAAATACGCCAACTTCCTTGAGCCGAAAAGCGCCGAGGAAATGACGACCTCGCGCAAATGGCTACAATCGGCGGGCTACAAATCGCCCACTGCCGTGCGGACTTTCCACGCGATCCAGTTCGGCATGGGGCTTGGGTTTCTGGCGCTTGGCGTGATCTATGCCATGCTCTCGAACGCCAAAAGCGAGGTCGGGATCAGCTCGACCCAGATGATCATGTCGGTGCTTTTGCCTGGCGCCTTCGGGTATTACGCCCCCAAACGCTGGGTCAACAAACGCATCGAGGCCCGCAAGCTCGAAATCCAGCAAGGCTTCCCCGACGCGCTGGATATGCTGCTGGTCTGCGTGGAGGCGGGGCAGTCGCTCGATCAGGGGATTATCCGCGTCTCGAAAGAACTGGTGCGCTCATATCCCGCGCTCGCCGAGGAATTCGAGACCGTCTCGCACGAAATCAAGGCCGGTCTGGACAAGCCCACGGTTCTGCGCGCCTTTGGCGAACGCTCGGGCGTGCAGGATGTGCAGAGCTTTGTCACCGTGATGATCCAGTCGCAGCAGTTCGGCACCTCGATCGCCGAGGCGCTGCGCCTTTATGCCGCCGATATGCGCGACAAGCGCGTGCTGCGCGCGGAAGAGGCCGCCAACAAGATCCCGACGAAGATGACGCTGGGGACGATGATGTTCACGGTTCCGCCGCTCCTCATCATCCTTGTCGGACCTTCGGTCTATGATATGATGGAGAACTTCAAGTCGATCGGTCGCTAACGACCCAAACCGACCGGACAGGTTCTGATGATGTATCGGTATTGCGTGCCAGTCGTGGCCGCCCTTGCGTTAAGCCTTCAGGCTGCCTGCACCACAGGCAGCCTTTCCGCATCGGATGGCAGTCCCTATGCGCCCGGCATGGCTGCCGAGGGCGATGCGGTCGACGGGTTGACTGTCGGGCACAGGCTTATGGCGGCAAGTGAATACGAGCTGGCCCTGAAGGCCTATTACCGTGCGGCCTCGGAACAAGGCGCGACTGTCGACGTGCTTTCTGCCATTGGTTCGGCCAATCTGAAGCTAGGGCGTCTCGGGCAGGCAGAACACATCCTTCGCCGCGCGATCGAGGCCGATCCGAAGTTTGTCCCCGCATGGAACAACCTTGGCGTTGTGCTGATGGAAAAGGGTAATGCCGCCGAAGCGTCACGCGTTTTCCAGACCGCCTATGCGCTTGACAGTGGCCAATCGGACTCGATCCGTGAAAACCTGCGGATTGCGCTATCAAAAAAGGCCGATCCGGGTTATGTTGAGCCAGCAGACAAGACTTTCTCGCTGGTCAGGCGGGGGCAAGGTGAATACCTCCTTCTGACCAAGCAATGAGGCAGAGCAAAAAGGACGCAAAATGCGCCACCCAGTAATGATTGCGGCCCTTGCAGGCTGCGCCCTCGCCCTGTCGGGCTGCATGGGCAACAAGGATGCGGATGTGTCGCGCGCCCTCAAAAGCGTGAACGCAATTGATGAAAGCAACCTTTCGGACATCATGCTCACCGCGAGCGACCCGAACGAAGCCGTCGCCTATTTCAAGCGCAGCACGAAAGAAAACCCCGACCGGATCGACCTGCAGCGCGGGCTGGCCAAGTCTCTGGTGCGGGCCAACCATCCCGATGCGGCGATCAAGGTCTGGCAGCACGTCGTGACGATGGAAGGCGCGACCGACGAGGACAAGGTGCTTCTGGCGCAAGCGCAGATCCGTGCGAACAAATGGGATGATGCACAAGCGACCCTTGCAACCGTGCCCCCCACCTACGAAACCTTCGAGCGTTACAAGCTTGAAGCAATGGTCGCGGATTCCAAGAAGCAGTGGAAGAAATCCGACAGCTTCTATGAAACAGCCGTTGGCCTGACGACGCAGCCCGGACCGGTTTATAACAACTGGGGCTACTCCAAGCTGACCCGCGGCGACGCCAAAGCGGCGGAACGGATGTTTGCTGAAGCCCTGACCTATGATCCGACGCGTTTCACCACCAAGAACAACCTTGTTCTGGCGCGTGCGAGCCAGCGCAAATATGACCTGCCTGTCGTCGACATGACCCAGACCGAGAAAGCGCAACTGCTGTATACGGCAGCTCTTTCGGCGATCAAGCAGGGCGATGTTGCGATCGGCAAGGGGCTGTTGCAGGAAGCGGTCGATACGCATCCGCAGCACTTCGAGGAAGCCGCGCGCGCCCTGGCCGCGCTGGATGCGAATGTAGCCAAAGGGTAGGTAAGTTGCTTGGTTTGACAATGCCGGTTTCGGCGCTTGTATTTCTGGTTCTGATCACGCCGATCTGTGCTTGGGTGGTTTTCACCGACCTGAAATACATGAAGATCCGCAACTCGGCGGTGGTGGCGCTGCTGGTGGTCTTTGCGGTTGCCGGTCCGTTCCTCTTGCCGCTTGATGTTTACGCCTGGCGCTGGAGCCACTTCGCGGTGGTTCTGGCAATCGGTTTTGTGCTGAACCTGATCGCGCATTTCGGGGCGGGCGACGCAAAATTCGCCGCCGCTGCCGCGCCCTTCTTTGCTACCGGCCCCGGCCATATCCAGTTGATGATTATGCTGCTATCGGCATTCCTGCTGGGGGCGTTTGCCGCCCACCGGATATTGCGCCGCATTCCGGCGGTGCGCACGATGGCGCCTGACTGGGTCTCGTGGACACGCGCCGATTTCCCGATGGGCCTTGCCCTCGTCGGAACGCTTTGGACCTATCTGCTGATTATCGCGATGGCGGATTGAGCAAGGGGGCCACTGGCCCCTTTGTCATTTTGAGGGCCGGAGCAGCACGAATGTTCCGGTGCGCATCTCTTCCTCAAGCTTCCAACCCGCTTTTTCAATCGCCGCCAGCATCACGCGGCGTTGCGCCATGTTCGCGGGGCAGAGCGGCACCAGCACATGATCGGCGGCCTCAAGCCCCGGTGTGCCGCCATAATACCACGGCGCGGCCCCTTTGATCGGCTTGAAATCCCCATAGAGCCAGAGCGCGGTAGACAGGTCCGCTATCAGCACGCCCGAGCCCGCATAGCCCGCCTCGGTCAACGCGGAGGCGGTGGTTTCGAACCATGTGTTATGCCCCGTCGACATTTCACATTCGGGCAGAGCCTCGCCATTCAAAAACTGTGGCTCCTGAGCGTCGTCTACATATTTACCCGCATAGACAGGGAACCGCTCCTCTCCGGCCTCACGGATCACCACGCGCGCCACCCGTGCCGGAGTGACCAGCAGATCGCTATGCGCAGGGCGCGAGGCCAGCATCGGGCGTAACTCCGCACTATCTGCCAGATACATGCGCAAGGGGCTCCAGACGACATTGATCGCCGAGGCCGCAGCCAGAGCAAACGCCAGCGCGCCGGACACCAGAAGCGCCGAGTTCAGCCGCCATCCGAACACATTGGTGCTGGCGTTATCGGGACGCAGATCAAGCGCCAGAAGCGCCAGCAGCACCAGCCATTGCGGATCGTTTCCGTAGTTCTGATAGGTCACATAGATAAAGCCCGGAACCAGCACCAGAAGCACGAGCCCCTCGACCATCCGCCCAGACTGGCGCAGCAAGATCACTGTCATAATCAGAACGAAAGTTCCCAGAATATGATCGGGCGCGACCAGAATACCCACCAGCGGCAGCCCCGGCGCCGCGCGCGTTTCCGAGCTTGCCACGGCCAGCAGGTCCCCCAGATAGGCAAGCCAGAAGCCCACCCCCAGAACCGCAGTCACCGCTCCGACAACCGCCAGCCCCGACAATAGCCCGACGCCAAGCGCCACCCAGTCGCGCCGCGCCATCAGCGCCACCACGACCACCGGCAGGAAAGCCGCGACATAGGTTGCCTTCACCAGCCCCAGCACCGCCAGCGCTACCCCGAGGATCACCCCGTCCAGCACCGGTTGGCGGCCGTTTTTAGGTTCCAGCATCGCCAGCGGGATCACCAGATAGGCCAGCGCCCATGCCCACCGGTTATAATGCATCGACATCGACAGCGCGGCATTCCCCTCGCCATGCACAAGCGCCAGACAGAGCGCCAGCGTATAGGCGGCATAGACCCAGCCAAGGGTCGCGCGAAACCGCGTGCTGGCTACATAGACAACAGGCGCGAACAGCAAAACCGCAAGAAGGGTCTGCGCCGCAAGAAAGGCCGTGCCAAGCCCCATCCCAGCCTTGACCATCAGCACAATCGGCCAGATCGACAAAATCCCGAGCGGCGTCATAAAGTCGGAGTGCGGCATCTGCCCCTGCTCGGCCATCCGCAGCACCAGATCGGCCAGATGCAGCGTGTCGCCCTCGTGTTTTTCAACGATGAACGCCCCGCCCATCAGCGGCAAAATCGCCAGAACGCCGAGCCAGATCATCATACCTGCGATCAACCGCTTCGGCTCCGGCCCTGCCCCACTCATACCCGCCATCAAACTGTTCCCGTGAAAATTCCAACTTTTGGCCACAATAGCCCTGCAGTGTGCGGCTATGGAACCGGATATTCCGGAAATACGCCAGAGGCATGGCACATCAAAGGAAATGCCGGGGAAACGGCACAGAGCAGATAGGACAGCCCGATGAATATGATGACACCCAGCGTCATTGCACCGCCCCAGCCGCGCACGCTGGAAGAGGTTGGCCTCACGCATGTGACGATGCGCGACATCCTTCTGAAGACGATGTTCCGCACCAATCAGGAAAAGCTCTCGCAACTGGCAAAGATCATCTGCCTTCCGGTCACGCTTATTCAGGAACTGGTGGACGAGGCGCGCGGCCTGCAACTGATCGAGGTGATGGGCACGATGCACGCCAATGCCTCGGGCGAGCTGGGATACCGCCTGTCAGATGCGGGCAAGGCACGCGCCCTCGATGCGCTGTCGCAATCGGAATATTATGGCGCGATGCCGGTGCCGCTGATTGTTTATCGTGAACAGATCAAACGCCAGTCGATCCGCAATATCCAACTGACGCGTCAGCAACTTCTGGGCGCGATGGGGCATCTGATCCTGCCGCCCACGCTGATCGACCAGCTTGGTCCGGCGGTCTCGTCGGGGCGCTCGATCCTGATGTATGGCCCGCCCGGCAACGGGAAATCCTCGATCTCGAATGGTATCCGCGACGCCCTTGGCGACACGATCTATATTCCGCGCGCGATCGAATATTCGGGGCAGGTGATTACCGTCTTCGACCCGATCGTGCACACTGCCGTGCCTGTGCCGGACGAAGACCCTACGAGCCTGCGCAAGACCGGCACCCGCTTTGACACCCGCTATGTCTATTGCGAGCGCCCGACGGTAATCACGGGCGGCGAACTCTCGCTCGACATGCTGGACCTGAAATATAACGCGACCGCGCGCACCTATACTGCGCCGTTACAGCTGAAATCTTCGGGCGGGGTGTTCATCGTGGACGACCTTGGCCGTCAGGCCGAACCGCCGCAAAAGCTTGTGAACCGCTGGATCGTTCCGCTCGAGGAAAGCCGCGATATTCTGTCGCTGCAATCGGGCGAGAAATTCGAGGTGCCCTTCGACACGCTGGTTATCTTCTCGACCAACTTCCACCCGAACGAAATTTTCGACAAAGCGGCTCTGCGCCGTATCTTCTTCAAGATCAAGATCGACGGGCCGGACCAGAAGGACTTCTTGAAGATCTTCTCGATGGTCGCGAAGAAGAAGGGCATGCCGCTGAACGAGAAGGCGCTGATCCATCTGCTGAAGGTGAAATACCCCACCATCGACAACATCTACGCCAACTATCAGCCGGTCTTCCTGATCGACCAGATGATGTCGATCTGCGATTTCGAAGGTATCCCCTATCAGATGACCCCGGAACTGGTTGATCGGGCATGGGCCAATATGTTCGTGCGCGAAGAGCACATCGAACACTAGGCACCGGTGGCCGACAAAATCCCTGCGGCCTCTGCCTCGGCCCGATAGGTCCGGGATACCGGAATTTCGGCCCCGTCTGCGGTGATCACCCAGCATTTGTTTTTCTCGCTGCGCGAGCCTGTCACGGCATGCGCAGCAACCCAATGCGAGCGATGAACACGGCACCCCGGCACCGTTTCGACCTCTGCAATCGCATCCGAAAACCGGATCAAAACGCTTTTACGGCCCTGACAGGTGATCACATCCACATAGTGATCGCGCACCTGCATCCGGAACAACGATCCGCGCTCAGGCGGGTCGAGCCGATCGAAAATCCGTGGCGGTTCCCGGCTGGACACTTGCCGCCGCCAAAACGCCTCTCCGGTTGCCATACGCCTGAGGATCGAGGTCACGATAGAAACCGCGAACACATAGAACACGAGCTTTGCCACATCATGGTTTGTGGGCATGAACCCCGGCATCAGAACCGCCAGCACAAGCACGATAAGCGGCGTCAGGGTTGAGCAGGCATAGATCGCGATCAATACCACCTGCGTGATGGAGGCGCGCGGGTAGACGTATTCGCGCACGATAACGCGCCCCGCGATTCCAACGATGATGGCAAGCGTAACGACCGTCGGCCAAAACACCAGACGCTCGGAAGATGTAAACTGGATGGGCTTGTCGAACGGGTCAGCGATCACCGCCAGTGTTGAGGTCAGGCCCCAAACGATCCAGACTGGCCAGACAAACACTGCATCGACATAGAGCCGAAAAAAACGAGACATTCAGATACCTGCTACTCACACGAGCAACAGGTATCCAGAATTCCTATTCATTTCAATAGTCAGGCGGTCAGGCCGTCCGGCTCGCTCAGGCCATGCGCGCGGCAGCAGGCGGTGACGGTATTCGCCAGAAGGCAAGCGATCGTCATCGGGCCAACGCCACCGGGCACAGGGGTAATCGCGCCAGCGACTTCAGCGGCAGAGGCAAACTCGACATCGCCTACCAGCTTGTTCTTGCCATCGCGTTCGATGCGGTTGATGCCGACGTCGATCACGGTTGCGCCCGGCTTCACCCAGTCACCCGGGATCATCTCGGGACGGCCAACGGCAGCCACCAGAATATCGGCGCGGCGGCAGACCTCGGGCAGATCCTTGGTGCGCGAATGTGCAATTGTCACCGTGCAGCTATCGCCCAGCAGAAGCTGCGCCATCGGCTTACCCACGATGTTCGAGCGCCCGACGACGACCGCGTTCAGGCCGGACAGGTTGCCAAGGTGGTCGCGCAGCATCATCAGGCAGCCAAGCGGCGTGCAGGGAACCATCGACTTCTGGCCAGTGCCCAGAAGGCCCACGTTCGAGATATGGAACCCGTCCACGTCCTTCGACGGTTCGATCGAATTGATCACCAGATCCGAGTCCAGATGCCCCGGCAGCGGAAGCTGGACCAGAATACCATGCACCGCCGGATCGTTGTTCAGCCGGTCGATCAGCGCCAGCAGGTCGGCCTCGGACGTCTCGGCGGGCAGCTTGTGCTCGAACGAGTTCATCCCTGCCTCTACGGTCTGCTTGCCCTTGTTGCGGACATAGACCTCGGAGGCCGGATCTTCGCCCACCAGCACCACGGCCAGACCGGGGGTGATGTTGTGCTCTTCCTTCAGCTTCGCGACATGGCCCGCGACTTTCTCGCGCACCGTGGCGGCAAAGGCTTTCCCGTCGATGATCTTCGCACTCATGCTTAGTCCTCTTTTCCCAGAACCTGTTCTTCTTGCGCGATGAAATGGTCAATCATCTCGCGCCAGAGGCGTTCGGCCAGATCCACATCCATACCGGAGATCTCGGCCTTGGCCTTCACCTTTGAAACGACATCCTCCACACGCCAATGGATACGCGCGGGCATATGCTCAACCTGCTTCAGCTCTGCCGCACGCGCGATCAGTTGCGTGCGGTAGGCAAGCAGTTCCACAAGCTGTTCATCCAAGGCGTCGATGCCCACCCGGAGTTCGGCCATCGACGCAAAGTTTTTCGGCTCTTTCATTGCCCGTCCCCAAAGCTTGGTCCGCGACCGTATCGCAGTTTATCGCTCTGGGAACAAGGCATGGAGCTTAGAACAGACCCTGGACCTCGCCCGCGTCGTTCAGACGGATCGAGGCCGCAGCCGGAACCCGCGGAAGCCCCGGCATGGTCATGATCTCACCGCAGATAACCACGATGAATCCGGCGCCCGCCGAAAGGCGAACTTCACGGATCGGCAGGGTGTGGCCCGTGGGCGCACCGCGCAGAAGCGGGTCGGTCGAGAACGAATACTGCGTTTTCGCCATGCAAACCGGCAGGTTGCCATAGCCGGCCTCTTCCCACTCGCGCAGTTGGTCACGGATTTTCTTGTCCGCGATCACTTCGCCTGCGTGGTAGATGCGGCGGGCAACCGTGTCGATCTTGTCGAAGAGGCTCATTTCGTCGGCATAAAGCGGCGCGAACATCGAGCCACCCTCGGCCAGTGCGACAACCTTCTTCGCCAGATCTTCGGCCCCTGCGCCACCATCGGCCCAGTGCTTCGCGACGATCACCTCGACGCCCTGCTCTGCGGCATAGGCGCGCACCGCTGCAATCTCTGCCTCGGTATCGGTGACGAAGTGGTTCAGCGCGACCACGACCGGAACGCCGAACGACTTGGTGTTCGCGATGTGGCGACCAAGGTTCGAGCAGCCCTTCTTGACCGCTTCGATGTTCTCCGAGCCAAGCTGGTCTTTGGTCAGACCGCCGTTCATCTTCATCGCGCGCACGGTGGCAACGATGACGGCTGCGGCGGGCTTGAGGCCAGCCTTGCGACACTTGATGTCAAAGAACTTCTCGGCGCCAAGATCAGCCCCGAAACCTGCTTCGGTCACAACGTAATCAGCCAGTTTCAGCGCGCTTTGCGTCGCCACGACCGAGTTACAGCCGTGTGCGATGTTCGCGAACGGACCGCCGTGGACGAATGCGGGCGTGTGTTCGAGCGTCTGCACGAGGTTCGGCTGCATCGCATCTTTCAGCAGCACGACCATTGCGCCATCGGCACCGATTTCGCGGCAGGTGATCGGGGTCTTGTCACGGCGATAGGCCACAACGATGCGACCCAGACGCTCTTCAAGGTCTTTCAGGTCGTTCGCAAGGCACAGGCACGCCATGACTTCGGAGGCGACGGTGATGTCAAAGCCGGTCTGGCGCGGGAAGCCGTTCGACACACCCCCAAGCGAGACAACGATGTCACGCAGCGCGCGGTCGTTCATGTCCATCACGCGCTTCCACACCACACGACGCTCGTCGATCTGGAGCGTGTTGCCCCAGTAGATGTGGTTGTCGATCATCGCGGACAGCAGGTTGTGCGCAGCGGTGATCGCGTGGAAATCGCCGGTGAAGTGGAGGTTCATTTCTTCCATCGGCACGATCTGGGCATAGCCACCGCCAGCAGCGCCACCCTTCATGCCGAAGTTCGGACCAAGGCTCGCTTCACGGATACAGATCGCGGTTTTCTTGCCGATGCGCTGCAGCGCGTCGCCAAGGCCAACCGTCGTGGTCGTCTTGCCCTCGCCCGCGGGCGTCGGGTTGATCGCGGTCACCAGGATCAGCTTGCCGTCTTCGCGGTCCGACAGCGTCTTGATGAATGCGCTGTCAAGCTTGGCCTTGTCGCGGCCATAGGGAATCAGCGCATCTTCGGGAATGCCAAGCTTGGCGCCGATTTCAGGGATAGGCCGTTTGTGGGCGGCGCGGGCGATTTCGATATCAGTGAGCATCTAAGGTCCTCCTGCACAGACCCTAACCATCCAGAATTTGCCTGACGGGCCGGAAACGACATAAATCCGCGCCAAATCGTCCCCTGCCTCGGGCGACATGACGCAGGGAGGACTATTGCGCCGTCCAGCCGCCATCAACAGGAATAGCCACGCCCGTCAGGTTATGCGCAATCGGATTGCACAGCCAAAGCGCCAGCGCGCCAATTTCTGCCGCGACCGACGTCCGCCGAGATGGCTGCTTTTCTGATAAAAGATCGGCCACACCCGCCGCGCGATCACCGCCATGCAGGGCCGCGCGTTCAAGGATTTGCGGTTCAATGATCGCGGTTTCGGTCCAGCCCGGACAAATGCAGTTCACCGTCACGCCTCCGCTTTCACGGCTGCCCGCAGCCGCATATTCCAGCGCCGCCACCCGCGACATCCCCACGAGGCCGAATTTCGACGCGACATAGGGCGCCTTGTTGGCCGAGGCCACCAGCCCGTGAACCGAGGCGATATTGATGACCCGCCCGTATCCGCGCGCCGCCATCGCCGGAAGCGCCGCCTGCATCGTCGCGAAGGCCGCCGTCAGGTTGATCGTCAGAATGCGCTGGAAGGTTTCGAGCGGCATATCCTTGATCGGGGCGGTTTGCTGGATGCCCGCGTTGTTTACCAGAATATCAATCTCTCGCCATGCCAGCGCATCGCGGACAAGCGCCCCTGCGGCTTCGGGATCGGACAGATCATGGTCGAAATACCGCGCATCTGGCGCGCCTGCGGCGACAAGCTCTGCACAGGCGGCCTTGGCCTGATCCGCATCCGCCAGCCCATGCACCGCGATCGCCGCCCCCTCTTGCGCCAAAGCCCGCGCGATCTCCAGACCGATTCCCTGAACCGATCCCGTCACAAGAGCGCATTTTCCTGCCAGCATGGTCATTTTGTCATCTCCCTGAGTTGCTCGCGCAGCGCGCCTTTCAGCACCTTGCCGTAATTATTCTTGGGCAGATCGGGCACGAAGTAATAGCCTTTCGGCCGCTTGAAGCGGGCAATATTGGCCAGACACAGCGCATCCAGCTCGGCCTCGGTCACGTCTGCTCCGGCGCGCAGGCAGATGAAGGCCACGACATCCTCGCCCCATTCCGCATCGGGCCTGCCGATGACCGACACCTCATGCACCGCCGGATGGGTCAGCAGAACCTCTTCGACCTCGCGCGGGTAGATGTTCGACCCGCCCGAGATAATCACATCCTTTGACCGGTCATGCAGCGTCAGATAGCCATCCGCATCCAGCGCCCCCATATCACCGGTCCACAGCCATCCTTCACGGATCGCCTTGGCGGTGCTTTCGGCACCGTTTGAATGGCCCGTCCAATAGCCCGCCATCACCGGTGCGCCCTGCACCAGAACTTCGCCGATCTCGCCCACCGCAGCCTCGCTGCCATCGGCCCGTGCGATCCGCAGCCGCACCCCCGATTGCGCCCTGCCAACAGACCCAAGCCGCGCCTTCCAGTTGGGCGAGGCGCGATCCGCCACCTCGGCCCGACTGAGCGACGTAATCGCCATCGGGCATTCGCCCTGCCCGTAGATCTGCACAAAGCGCGGCCCCATCACCTCGACTGCCTCGACAATATCGGCCAGATACATCGGGCCGCCGCCATAAATCACCGTCTTGATGCCCTCAAAAGCGGCGCGCCCGCGCGCGGCATCCACCAGCCTGCGCACCATCGTCGGCGCCGCAAACATCGAGATATTCCCGACGCTCTCGCCCAGATCGAGCACCTCCTCCGCCTCGAAGCCTCCGGATAGCGGCACGACATGGCGCGCGCCACGCATCACATGGACAAAATTATACAGCCCCGCCCCGTGCGACATCGGCGCGGCATAAAGGATAGCATCCTCGGCCGAGACCTCGTCCACATCGGCCAGATAGCCAAGCGTCATCAGGGTCAGGTTCAGCGCGGTCAGCATCACGCCCTTGGGCCGACCCGTGGTGCCCGAGGTGTAGAACAGCCATATCTCGTCGCTCGGAAGGGTCGGATAGGGCCGCGCGGCCGCGCCCGTTTGCGGCAGGTCGCCAAGCGGCCACAGCGCGCAGGGCGCCCCCTCCAGCGCCGAAGCCATTTCCCCGGCCATATCAGCGGAGATAAAACAGACATGCGCGTCTGAATCCCCGATGATCCACGCAGCCTCGCGCGGGTGAAGTTTGGCGTTGATCGGCACAGCCACCGCGCCCAGATGCCAGATGCCATAAAGCGCGATCAGGTATTCAGGGCAGTTCCTGGCAAAAACCGCGACCCGGTCGCCGGGCGCGACACCGGCCTCGGCCAGTCGCGCGGCCAGCGCGCCTGCCCGCTCGGCAAAGGCGCCGTAGCTGGCGACAACCGTTTCGCCCGAAAACAGCGCCGGTCGATCCGGCGAAAGACGCGCCGTGCGCAAAAGCCATTCAGCAGGGTTCATCTGTGGGTATCCTCGTTACGCGCGCGGAAGGAAGCACGATGCTTCCCTCCAGCTTCGGTCCCGTTATAGGATCGCGCCGCGCACCCCTCTATTCGTGGAACTACGCTATGGCCGAAGACAAAGACGCCCTGACCGCATTCGAGTTTTCGCCCGTTGGCCTTGTGCTGACGCATCGGCGGGTGGTCCGGCGTGCGAATGCTCAGATGAGCCAGATCTTCGGCTATCCCCGCGACAAGCTGGAGGGGCAATCACTCCTGCTGTTGTATCCCAGCCACGAGGAATTCGACCGGATCGGCGTGATCGGTCAGGAACGAATGCGGCGCGAGAATTTCTACGTCGACGAGCGGATCATGAAGCGCCGCAACGGCGCGCATTTCTGGTGCCGCGTCCGGGGCCAGTCGCTGACGCCTGACAACCCGTTCGAGCGCGCAATCTGGAGCTTTGCCGATATTTCCGGCCTGCGCCCGATCGTGGCGCTCACCACGCGCGAACGGCAGATCGCGATGTATATGACCGAGGGGCTGACCAGCAAAGAAATCGCGCGCCTGCTGGACATTTCGCACCGCACGGTCGAGGCCCACCGCGCACGCCTCCAGCAAAAGCTGGACGCCCGCAACACCGCCGAATGTATCGCGCGGATTACCGGCCTGCCGCAGTAGCGCGTTACTGCCCCGTCCAGCGCGGCACGCGCTTTTCAAAGAACGCGCGCACGCCTTCGGTCACATCGGCGCTGTCCGACAGGCGTTTGAGGCTCGCGTCATTGGCCTGCCAGAGCGCCTTTTCCTGCTCCGAAACCGCAAGATCCGACAGCGCAAGGCTTTCCGAAACGCTGAGCGGCGCATTCGCCGCTACCGTCAGCGCCAGATCAAGTGCCATTGCGTGCACCTCGGTGTCCGGCACCACGCGGTTCAACAAACCCCAACGCTCCATTTCGGCGGCACTATAGGTTTTCGCGGTCAGCAGCATCTCGTTTGCCAGCACCCGCGGCACCCGCTGCGACAGGCGGATCGCACCGCCTCCGCCCGCAACCAGGCCCAGCCTGGCCTCGGGCAGGCCAAAGACCGCCCCTTCGCCCGCAATGACCATATCGCAGGAGAGCATAATCTCGAACCCGCCCGCAAGGGCCGCCCCGGTTACGGCGGCGATCACCGGCTTTCGACGCGCGCGGCGAACAAAGCCCGCAAAGCCCCCCTCGCCATAGAGGATCGCTTCGGCCTCTCCGCCCAGAAAACTTTTGAGGTTCATCCCCGCGCAGAACACCGGCCCCGCCCCCGCCAGCACCGAGACGCGCACCTCGGGGTCCGCCTCGATCCGGTCAAAGGCCGCACGCAGGGCCGCCGTCATCTCGGGGTCGATGGCGTTACGGCTTTCGGGGCGGTTCAGCGTGACCCGCGCGACCCCGTTTTCCACCTCTACCGTGACACATTCAGGGCTGCTCATCTGCCGCTTCCTTCTCTGCCAGTGCGCGCAACTGGGCGCGGATGATCTTACCCGTCGTGGTCATCGGCATGTCTTCGACAAACCGCACAACGCGCGGAAATTCATAAGCTGCCAGCCGATCCTTGACGTGCAGCGCAATCGCCTCGGCCAAATCGGCGCTTTCCACATAGCCCTCTGCCAGCTTGATATAGGCCGCCACGACCGAGCCCCGCAGCGGGTCGGGTTTGCCCACCACGCCCGCCAGCAGAACTGCCGGATGGGTCAGCAGGCAATCCTCAATCTCGGCGGGGCCAATGCGATAACCGGCCGAGCTGATGACATCGTCGTCGCGCCCGACAAAGGCGATCCGCCCCGAGGTCGTGCGCCGCCCCTTGTCGCCCGTCAGCAGCCATTTCGCGCCACCGACTGTCAGAAATTTCTCCTCCGTCGCCTCGGGGCGGTTCCAGTAGCCCAGAAACATCACCGGATCGGGCGCAAGAACGGCAATGCTGCCTTCCTCGCCCACGGGGCAAATTGCGCCCGTATCTTCATCCAGAACCTCGACCCGGTGGCCGGGCACGGCAAAGCCCATCACGCCCGGTTCGGCAGGTTCCAGCACGCCGCAGGACGAAACAATCATATTGCACTCGGTCTGGCCGTAGAACTCGTTGATCGTCACCCCGAAAACGCGTTGCCCCCAGTCGATCAACTCTTTGCCAAGGGTCTCGCCGCCACTGGCAACCGAGCGCAGCTTCAGGTTCTGTGCCTCCGCCTCGGGCCAGAGCCGCATCATCTTAAGCGCGGTCGGCGGCAGAAACGCGTTGCGCACCTGGTAGCGCCGCATCAGGTCGAACGCGGCCTCGGCAGTGAATTTGCGAAACCGGCAGGCGACAACCGTCACCCCGTGATGAAGCGCGGGCATCAGCACATCCAGCAGGCCGCCGATCCAGGCCCAGTCCGCCGGCGTCCAGATACGGTCGCCGGGTTGCGGAAAGAAGTCATGGCTCATCTCGACACCGGGCAAATGCCCCAAAAGCACCCGATGCGCATGAAGCGCGCCCTTCGGATTTCCCGTCGTGCCCGAGGTATAGATCAGCACCGCCGGATCCTCGGCGCGGCTGTTCACTGGCGTAAAATCCTCGCTTTCCGCATCGCAAATCGCATCGAAGCCAAGCGCGCCATCAGCCCCCGCGCCAACACAAACCACCTGTCGCAGTTCGGGCAATTCCGCCCGAATTTCCGCCAGCTTGCGCACCCCGTCCGCGTTCGTAATCACCACCGAAGCGCCGGAATCGCGCAGGCGGTGCAGCAGCGCCTCGGGACCGAACAGAGTGAACAACGGTAATGCAATCCGCCCCGATTTGGTGATTGCGATATGGGAAAGCGCCGTCTCGACCGACTGGGGCAAAAGAACTCCGATCCTGTCGCCCGCCTGCGAAATCCGCGCCAGCGCGTTCGCCAGCCGGTTCGACCCCCGCCGCAGATCCGCAAAGCTATACTCGCGCGCCGAGCCATCCTCGGCGATGTCGATGATCGCCAGCGCAGCGCCATTTTGCGCGGCGGGCCGGTCGCAAATATCTGCGCCGATATTGTAGAATTGCGGGATCTCCCAGACAAATCGGTCATAGGTTTGCGCATAGCCCGCGTGTCGGTTCAACATGCCGCCTCCCTTGCAACTGAACGACCGTTCATTTCGAAGGCTAGCGCTGCGCCATCGCTCTGGCAAGCCTTAACGCTACAGCCCGTAGCGGCGCATCTTGTCGTTCAGCGTGCGCCGCGCAACACCCAGCATCCGCGCCGCGCGTTCGGTGTTCCCCTTGCAGCGCTCCAGCGTCGCCCGGATTTCACGCGCCTCATAGGCAGCGACCTTATCGGCCAGATCCTGCGGCTCGCTGACCGGCTGGGTTTCGGTCTCGGGCAGCTCCAAGCCAAGCGCGAATCTCTCGGCCAGAGCCTGCAACTCGCGCACATTTCCGGCCCAAGGGCGGCGCATCAACTGCTGCCGGAAGCCATAGCTGACAGGCGCAAGCTGGCGCCCGTAGCGGCGCGCGGCAAGTTCGGCGAAATGGCTGAACAGAAGCGGGATGTCCTCGCCCAAGGTGCGCAGCGGATCGAGCGTGATCTCGGCGCCCGCAAGGCGATAGAACAGATCGGGGCGAAAGCTCGCGTCCAGCGTCAGCGGGCGCAGATCGGTCTTGGCCAACGCGATGACCCGCAGGTCCAGAGGGCGCAAACGGTTCTCGCCCAGCCGTTCGACCTGACGCTCTTGCAGCGCGCGCAGGAGTTTCGGCTGGATCGACTTCGGCATCGCCTCGACCTCATCCAGAACCAACGTGCCACCCGAGGCGGTCTCAAGTTTGCCCGGCTTGTCCAGCGCCCCCGGAAACGCGCCCGCGACATGGCCGAAGACCTCGATCTCGAACATCGCCTCGGGCAGGGCCGCGCAGTTGATCGCGATAAACGGCCCGCCTGCGCGCGGGCTGGCGGCATGGAGTGCGCGGGCGACAAGCTCTTTGCCCGTGCCGGTCTCGCCCGTCACGATCAGGTCAAGGTCCAGCGGCCCAAGTGCGGAAATCCGGCCCCGCAAAGCCTCGATCGCGGCCGAGCGGCCCAGTATCTGCCCCCCGTCACGCCGCTGGATCTCGGCTTGCAGACGCCCGACCTCCCGGCGCGTGGCACCCGCGCGCATGGCCCGTTCGACCACCGCCAGAAGATGCGCGGCATCATAGGGTTTCTCCAGAAAATCCTCGGCCCCAAGGCGCATCGCGCGCACCGCATGGGGCACATCGCCATGCCCCGTAATCAGGATCACCGGCAGATCCGGCGCGCGCTCTTTGAGCGCCGCCAAAAGCGCGAACCCGTCCATGCCGGGCATCCGCAGATCGGTAATCAGCAGGTCCGGCACGGTTTGCGCGGCAAGCGCGGCCTCGGCCAGCGCAAACCCCTCGACCTGATAGCCACCCGCATCCAAGAGGTCACACAGAGCCGCGCGGTGGTCGGCATCATCTTCGGCAATATGGATCAGCGCCGTCATTCCATGCCCTCGCTTTCGGCAACCGCAGGCAGGATCGCCGTCATTATCGTGCCGCGTTCCGGCTCCGAGGCGATCTCGAGCCGCCCGCCGAATTCAGACAGGATCGCCTGTGAAATCGCAAGCCCCAGCCCCAACCCTTCGCTGTTGGTCTTGGTCGAAAAGAACGGCTCGGTCACACGGTCAATATCTTCGGGAGCGATGCCGGGGCCGGTGTCATGAACCTCGATCCGCAGATCACCTGCACCATGAGCCACGACGACGCGTATGGCCGCCCCTGCGCGCCCCTCTACCGCATCGAGCGCATTGAGCAGCAGATTGACCAGCACCTGTTCAAGACGAACCTGCCCCGCGCGCACCATCGGCAGCCCATCGGCCCGCGCAAACTCGGGCGTGACCCCGACGGCCTTGGCTCGTGGCCCGACCAGTTCCAGTGCGCTTTCAATGACCGGCTCAACCGCGATTGGAGCCATCACCGCGCTTTCCTTGCGCGAAAAGGTTTTCAGGTGCTTGGTCGTGCGCTGCATCCGCCGGATCAGGTTGCGCGCAGTCTCGATCCGGCTGGCGGTTTTCGCAGGCGCTGAGGGCAAAGACATGCCCGCCGCTGCCAGTGTTGCCTCCATCGCAGCCAGCGGCTGGCTGATCTCGTGCACAATTGCCGCCGACATCCGGCCAAGCGCCGCCATTTTTTCCGAATGGATCAGGGTTTCCTGCGCCGCGCGCAGTTCTTTTTCGGTCTGGCGGCGCGCCTCGATCTCGCGCGCAAGCCGCACCGTCCGCTCGGCCACCTTGCGCTCAAGCGTTTCGGACTGACGCAGGCGCAATTGCACCAGCTGGCGGCGCTGGCGCTGGATCTTGATCAACCCGATCCCAAGCGCCCAGGCCAAAGCCGCGCCCGCGCCCCAGCCAAGCGCGGCATAGATCGCGGGCTGCACGGGGGCGGCGGCGATGAGGTGCCATTCCTTTTCAAACGGCACGAGACCCGAGCGCATCCGCTGCCCCGCGCCATCGAACATCCACGCGCCCGCACCTGAAAACACCGGCTCGGCGCGCGCCATATCCTCGTTCAGATAGGTGCGCTGCGCGGCCAGCCGTTGCAAGGCGTCGGCCCCAAGCACGCGCAGCGGGCGATACATCCAGTCCGACACGCCCGACAGGAACACGACCCCGTCCACATCGGCCAGCGCCGTCGCCTGTCCCGCCGCGACCCACGCCTGCTGCAGCGGCACCAGATCGACCTTGACCACGACGACCCCCTTTTCACCGCCGGGCAGATCAATCCGCGCGGACAGAAAATAGCCCGGCGTTTTCGTGGTCACGCCAATCGCATAGAAGGCGCCCTCCCCATCTGCGAGCGCTTGCCGGAAATAGGGGCGGAAGGCGTAATTATTGCCGACAAAGCTTTCGGGCAGATCCCAGTTCGACGCGGCCAGCGTGCGCCCGTCGGCATCCATCAGATAGAGGTGGCTGGCGCCCGCATGTGCCGTGACCGTCCGGAGATAGCGGTTCGCCGCATCGACAACCGCCCCGTCATCGGGGCGCAGGATCGCCGCCCGAATACGCGCATCCTCGCCCGCCACGCGGGGCAGGTAGCGGAAGCGGTCGATCTCGGTTTCAAGGGCGCGCAGCGTCAGGATCAGCGTCTGGTCAATCCGCGCGTCGATCTCGCGCAGCGAGGCACGCCATGCCAAGGCACCCGCCAGCATGGCCACAAGGCACACCGCTGCAACGGTTGCCAGCGCAGGCGGGCTTTTGACCCATCGCCGTGGCCAGATCATGACGGCCCTCCCCTGCCCCTTAGTCACCGCATGGGCGCAAGACTATCGGCTCTTCGGCCTCGACGCCAAGGGGGATGCAGCGCCCATCGGCACAAAGCTCCCAACCCGAGGGCGTCTCCCCCGAGGCGGCCAGCACCAGTTGCGGCACAGGCGGCGCGTCGGGGGACCAGACCCACCAGCCATCCTCGAACCAGCCATCCGGCCCCGGCTCCATCCCCGCGCCCGAGCCTTTGACCGCCGCGCGCGTCAGATGGAACTGCCCGTCGCGCAGCTGCCAATCTTCGTGCCAACCCTCTTTTTCGACCGAATGCGTCCACTCCAGCGAAAACGCCCCGTCCGTCCCAAGCGCCACGGCCAGCGCCCCCGCCAGAAGGCAGGCGCTCATGCTGTGGCCCCTTGCGCGCGACGCAGCCACAACAGCGCGCCAAAGACCGCCGCCAGCGCAAAGCCGATCTCGTCGGTCACGGCATAGGCTGCCACCAGCGAGAACGCGCCAACCATCGCTACGCCCCGTTCCCACAGCGCCAGCGGACGGCCCAGCCAGCCGATCACCGCCGCCCCCCAAAGGGCAAGCGCCAGCACCGCCTTCAGCACAACATAGGCCACGGCCGGGGCATAACCGATGCTCTCTGCCAGCGCGCCCCCGTCTTGCAGCATCAGCGCGGGCGTATAGACGGCCATGAAGGGCACCACAAAGCCCGCAGCCGCCACCTTCACCGCCTCGAAACTGATCCGAAGGCCGGACTCGCGTGCAATCGGCGCGGCGGCAAAACAGGCCAGCGCCACGGGCGGCGTCAGATCTGCCAGAATGCCGAAGTAGAACACGAACATATGGCTGACGAGCAGCGGCACCCCAAGCGCCAGCAGCGCCGGCCCCGCAATCGACGAGGTGATGATGTAGTTCGGGATCGTCGGTATCCCCATCCCCAGCACGATGCAGGTAATCATCGTCAGAACCAGCGACAGGAACAGGCTGCTTTCGCCCACACCGACGATATATTGCCCGAATGTATTTGCCGCCCCCGTAAGCGTCATCACGCCGATAATCACGCCCACCAGCGCGCAGGCGATGCCCACGGGCAGCGCGGTTTTCGCCCCTTCGGCAAGGCTGTCACGGCACAGCGCCAGGGTCTCGCGCCCGCCTTTGGAAAACACATTCACCGCAATCAGCGCCGCAAGCGCGATCAGCACGATATTCAGCCCGAACTTGAAAAACGCCGCCGCAATCAACCCAAGGAACACCCAGAAGATCACCCGCAGAACACCTTGCGGCAGGCCAAGCGCGACCGATCCGCCAAGGATCAAAAGCCCCGTCAGCGCCAACCCAACCGTCCCCGCGAACAAGGGCGTGTAGCCCGAGAACAAGAGGTAGACCAGAACGGCCAGAGGCAGGATCAGATACCAGCCCTCTTTCAGCGCCGCCTTGGCCGAGGGCAGTTCGTCGCGCGACAAGCCACGCAGGTTGCGCTTGCCAGCCTCAAGGTGGACCATCCAGAAGACGCCCAGAAAATACAGGATCGCCGGGATCAGCGCGGCCTTGACCACCTCGACATATTCCACGCCCAGGGTCTCGGCCATGACGAAGGCCACCGCGCCCATGACGGGCGGCATGATCTGCCCGCCCATCGAGGCCGTCGCCTCGACCCCGCCCGCGAATGCCGAACGGTATCCAAAGCTTTTCATCAGGGGAATGGTGAACTGCCCCGTGGTCACGACGTTCGCAACCCCCGACCCCGAGATCGTGCCCATCAGCCCCGAGGACAGCACCGACACCTTTGCCGCGCCGCCCATCTTATGCCCGACAAGGCCAAGCGAAACATCGGTGAACAGCTTGATCATCCCGGCCTTTTCAAGGAATGCGCCGAACAGGATGAACAGAAAAATATAGGACGCCGAGACATAGGTCGGGATGCCGTAAATCCCCTCGGTGCCATAGGTCAGGTGCTCGATCACCTGCGACAGGTCATAGCCGCGATGGTCCAGCGGCGCGGGCAGATGCTCGCCCCACAGTGCATAGGACAAAAACACCCCCGAAATGATCGGCAGTGCCGGCCCCATCAGCATCCACGCAGCCGTAAAGATCGTGACCAGCGCCACGACACCCATGACAATATCGCGCGCCAGCGGGTCGCCCGCGCGCATCAACAGATCAGTGTATTCAACGGTCTGATAGGCCGCGACCGCAATGCCCGCCGCCGCCAGCACATAGGCCAGCCCGCGCAGCACCGTGCCCTTATGCTTGGCGATCGCCAAAAGCGGAAAGCCCAGCGCCATCAGGAAGCCCACATGGACCGCGCGCACGATCTGGCTTGCAAGGTCGATCACATGCGCCGCGATCGCGATCTGGAACAGCGCGAAAGCCACAGCCAGCCAGAACAGCAGGCGCCCTTCGGTGTTATGCGGAAAATTCTCTGCCAGCGGATCGTGCAGACCCAGTTCCTCGTCGGGCAGAACGTGCTTGTCCTGTTCCATCTATCCCTCCCTGATACGCAAGACGGCCCGGCGCACCGGACCGCCATCTGATTTGCAAGCGTGCTTAGAGCAGGCCTTGCTCTTTGTAGTAACGCTCGGCACCCGGATGCAGCGGGATGGGCGAGCCCTTGACCGCATTCTCCAGCGAAATCGCGCCAGCCGCCGAATGGGCCGCTTTCAGCGTATCGAGATTTTCAAACAGGAGTTTGGTCATCTGATAGGCCACCTCGTCCGACACATCCTCATGCGTGACAAGGAAGTTCACCACGGCGACGGTCGGAACGTCCTCGGTCTGCCCCTCATAGGTGCCTGCCGGAATGGCGCTGGCGATATAGGGCGCGCCAAGCGAGTCCGCGACCTCGGCGGGAACCGAGACAAAGTTGATCGCCTGCGACGAGGACAGATCCTTCAGCGCCGCATTCCCCAGACCCGACGATTGCAGCGTCGCATCAAGCTGGCGGTTTTTCATAAGCTCGACCGATTCCGCAAACGGCAGGTATTCGAGCTTGCCCAGATCGTCATAGCTCATCCCCGCCGCGCCAAAGATCGCGCGGGCGTTCAGCTCGGTGCCGGATTTCGCCGCACCGACCGAGAGGCTCTTGCCCTTCAGGTCCGTGATGGTCTTCGCGCCGGTCTCTTCCAAGGCCGCGATCTGGATCACGTTCGGATAGATTGCCGCAATCGCGCGCAGCTTGCCCAGAGGCGCCTTGAAGCCGACCTCGGCATTGCCTTCCCATGCGTATTTCACGGAATCGCCCAGCGCAAAGGCCAGCTCGCCCTTGCCCTGCTGTAGCAGGTTCAGGTTTTCCACCGACGCCTTGGTCGATTGCACCTGCGTACGCGCGCCGTCGATACCCTTGGCGTATATATCCGACAAAGCCACGCCAAGCGGATAATACACGCCCGAAGTGCCGCCGGTGAGCACGTTGATGAATTCGCTGGCCTGCGCGACGGGTGCCGAAAGCGCGATGGCCCCGGCGACGACCGCGCCGAGCTTGATGTTGTGGAACATCGTTTCCTCCCTTGTGTTCTCCCGCTCCTCGCGGGACTGGCGCTAGGGTGAAGATCTGGCCCTTTCGATCAATTGCTTTTGGCGGCGGCGACCCAGTTTCGTCGCAAGCTTCCGCCAGCGCCATGGCAGAGTTCCGCCAGCCACCATAAAAACAAGGCGCATTGCGAGAAGGGCGCTTGCGCCGTTACAACGGACAGGGCTGGACAGTCCGGTGCCTCTTGCCAAGCATCGGGACCGGAGAAAAGGGGGACGACATGGATCTTGGGATACAGGGAAAGACCGCGCTGGTGCTTGGCGCAGGCGGCGGATTGGGCAGCGCGATCGCCCGCGCGCTGGCGGCTGAAGGGGTGAAGGTCGCCGTTGCCAACCGTGGCGCAGAGGCCGCAGATCGCGTGGCCGCCGAGATTACCGCCGCCGGAGGGACCGCAATTGCGCTGGCATGGGATCTGGGCCATCCCGACCAGATCGAGCCAAACATCGTCAGGGTCGAGGAAACCCTTGGCGAGATCGACATCCTGATCGCAAACACCGGAGGCCCGCCGCCTGGCACCGCCGCCGGACGCGAGCCAGACCTGTGGCGCAGCCAGTTCGAAAGCATGGTGCTTTCGGTCTATGCCATCGCGGATCGGGTCTTGCCCGCAATGCGCCGCAAAGGCTGGGGCCGGATCGTGACCTCGACCTCGTCAGGCGTTGTCGCGCCGATCCCGAACCTTGGCCTGTCGAACGCGCTGCGCGGCGCGCTGGTGGGCTGGTCGAAAACGCTGGCCAGCGAGGTCGCCAAGGACGGGATCACCGTGAATATCGTCATCCCCGGCCGGATCGAGACAGCGCGGATCGGGTTCCTTGACAGCAAACGGGCCGAACGCGAGGGCCGCAGCCTCGAAGAGGTGCAGGCCGACAGCCTTGCCGCGATTCCGATGGGCCGCATGGGCGACCCGCAGGAATACGCCGATGTCGTGACTTTCCTTGCCAGCGCGCGGGCCTCGTATGTAACGGGCAGCATGGTGCGCGTGGACGGGGGCGCCATCCCCAGCGTCTGAATGAAACCGGCGCAGACCTATCTGGCCCGCGCCGTCATTTCTTAAATCGGACCCGCCCTTAGTGGACAGGCGCCGCCGCAGGCTTCTCGCGGGTCGAGGCCGAAACCTTACCCCCCACAACCAGCCCCGCGTCGCTTGCGGTGACGCTCACCGTGTCGCCATCCTTGACCTCGCCGCCAAGGATCAACTCGGCCAGCGGGTCTTGCAGATGGCGCTGGATCACGCGTTTGAGGGGCCGCGCGCCGAACACAGGGTCATAGCCCTCATCGGCCAGCCACATCCGCGCCGCCTCATCCAGTTCCAGCGTGATCTTGCGCGCCGCCAGACGTTTCTCGAGCCGCGCCAACTGGATCGAGACGATCCCGTCCATGTCATCGCGCTTGAGCCGGTGGAAGATAATCCGGTCATCCAGACGGTTCAGGAACTCGGGGCGGAAGTGATGTCGCACGGCCTCTTCCACCTCGGCTCGCGCCTCAGATCCATCCGCGCCTTCGGGCAACTGGCTCAGCGCCTGAGACCCGAGGTTCGAGGTCAGCACGATCAGCGTTTGCTTGAAATCGACCGTGCGCCCCTGACCGTCGGTCAGAACACCATCATCCAGCACCTGCAACAGCACGTTGAACACATCCGGGTGCGCCTTTTCGACCTCGTCGAACAGCACCACCTGATAGGGGCGCCGACGCACGGCCTCTGTCAGGACACCGCCCTCGTCATAGCCCACATATCCGGGCGGCGCGCCAATCAAACGCGAGACCGAATGCTTCTCCATGAACTCGGACATATCAATGCGCACCATCGCCTGATCGTCGTCGAACAGGTAGTTCGCAACGGCCTTGGTCAGTTCGGTTTTCCCCACACCCGTCGGCCCGAGGAACAGGAACGACCCAAGCGGACGATTTTCGTCGTTCAGGCCCGCACGCGCACGGCGCACGGCATTCGCAACCGCATGGATCGCATCGTCCTGCCCGATCACCCGCTTGTGGAGCTCATCCTCCATCCGCAGCAGTTTTTCGCGCTCGCCTTCAAGCATCTTCGAGGTCGGGATGCCGGTCCAGCGTTCGACAACTTCTGCGATCTGCTCGGGGCGGACGGCCTCTTCGACCAGCACATCCTCTTCGGCTGTTTCCGCCGTTGAGAGCTGCTTTTCGATCTGCGGGATGATGCCATAGCTCAGCTCCCCCGCACGGGCGAGGTTGCCTTCGCGTTTGGCCTGTTCCAGTTCCGCCCGCGCCTTGTCGAGCTTCTCTTTCAGGTCACGCGCCGAGTTCAGCTTGTCGCGCTCAGCTTCCCATTTCGCGGTCAGCTCAGAGGCACGCTCTTGCAGATCCGACAGCTCTTTCTCCAGCTTCTCAAGCCGGTCGACCGAGGCCGCATCGTCCTCTTTCTTCAGCGCCTCTGCCTCGATCTGCATTTGCAGGATCTGGCGATCCAGCGCATCCAGCTCTTCGGGTTTGCTGTCCACTTCCATCCGCAGACGCGACGCCGCCTCGTCGACAAGGTCGATCGCCTTGTCGGGCAGGAAACGGTCGGTGATATAGCGGTGCGACAGGGTCGCCGCCGCCACCAGCGCGCTATCGGAAATGCGAACCCCGTGGTGAAGCTCGTATTTCTCCTTGATGCCGCGCAGGATCGAGATCGTATCCTCGACCGTCGGCTCTTCGACCATCACGGGCTGGAAGCGCCGCGCAAGGGCCGCATCTTTCTCGACATATTTGCGGTATTCATCCAGCGTCGTGGCGCCGACGCAGTGCAATTCGCCCCGCGCCAAGGCAGGTTTGATCAGGTTGGCCGCGTCCATCGCGCCATCGGATTTTCCCGCGCCGACCAGCGTGTGCATCTCGTCGATGAACAGGATGATCTCTCCCGCTGCCGCCTCGATCTCCTTGAGGATCGACTTCAGGCGTTCTTCAAACTCGCCGCGGTATTTCGCACCAGCGATCAGCGCGCCCATATCCAGCGCGAGGAGTTTTTTGTTCCGCAGGCTCTCGGGCACATCGCCGTTGATGATGCGCAGCGCCAACCCTTCGGCGATTGCAGTCTTACCGACACCCGGCTCCCCGATCAGAACGGGGTTGTTCTTGGTCCGGCGCGACAGCACCTGCATCGTGCGGCGAATTTCGTCGTCCCGCCCGATGATCGGGTCAATCTTGCCCTCTTCGGCAGCCTCGGTCAGGTCGCGCGCATATTTCTTGAGCGCCTCATAGCCCTCTTCGGCCGAGGCACTATCCGCCGTGCGGCCCTTGCGCAGATCATTGATCGCGGTATTGAGCTTTTGCGCCGTCACCGCGCCCGCATCCAAGGCATCCTTGGCGCGCGTGTTCACCACCGTCAGCGCCATCAAAATACGCTCGACCGGCACAAAGCTGTCGCCTGCTTTCTTGGCGATCTTCTCGGCCTCGTCGAGCACACGCACGAGGCTTTGATCGACATAGACCTGCCCCGCTCCGCCCGAGACTTTGGGCAGTTTGTTGACCGCCAGATCGACTGCCTCGGTCACGCGCTTGGCCTCGCCGCCCGCGCGCTGGATCAGATTGGACGCAAGCCCCTGATCGTCATCCATCAATGCTTTCAAAAGATGCTCGGGCACAACCTGCTGGTGGCCTTCGCGCATCGCGATGGTCTGCGCCGCCTGAATGAACCCGCGCGACCGCTCCGTGAACTTTTCCATGTTCATCGGCATACTCCTTTTCCAAAGCCCCCGGAAAATCGAAGCGCCCTGATTAGGCACGCCTCTGGCCGGGTCTCGATACCAAGATGGGAGACAGCCCCCGCCCCTTCAAGGGGCTGCGACGCGCGCCGCACCGGATTTTCGCCACAAGGTAAACCGCCCGCCCCTTGACGCGCGGGCGATGCGCGCGCAAACGGGGGAAAACGCGAAAGGAGCCCCCGATGAGCGAAGTTCTTACCGCCGACGACCGCCTGATTGTTGCCCTTGATGTCCCCAATGCGCTGGCCGCGCTGGAGCTGACGGAAAAGCTGGGCGATGCGGTCTCGTTCTACAAGATCGGCCTTGGGATGCTGACCGGCGGCGGGCTGGCGCTGGCGAACGAGCTCAAGCAAGAGCACGGCAAGCGCATCTTTCTGGATATGAAGTTCTTTGACATCGGCGCGACCGTTGAAAAGGCCGTGCGCGGGATTGCGCAGTTCGACCTCGATTTCCTGACCGTCCACGGCGACCCCTATGTGGTGAAAGCCGCAAAAGAGGGTGCGGCGGGCAAAGACCTGAAAATTCTGGCGGTGACGATCCTGACCTCGCTGGACCGCGAAGACCTGAATGGCGCGCTGATCAAAGAGGGCGACATTGCGGACCTCGTGCAGGAACGCGCAGGCCGCGCCTTTGCCGCTGGCGCCGACGGCGTGATCGCCAGCCCGCGTGAGGCCGCGATGATCCGCGCGCTTCCAGAATCCGCAGGTAAGCTGATCGTGACGCCCGGCGTGCGCCCCACGGGGGCCGCGCTTGGCGACCAGAAGCGGGTCGAAACGCCCGCCTCGGCGCTGACCGCTGGCGCCGACCATCTGGTCGTTGGCCGCCCGATCTGGCAGGCCGATGACCCGCGCGCAGCCGCGCAGGCCATCTTGCGCGAAATCCGCGACATCTGAATGAAAAGGCGCGGGGGTGGTCCCGCGCCTTTTTCAGTTCTCGTTGATGTCGGTGTCCCAGATCTTTGCCTGACCCTGCCGGACACCCGAGACCTTGCGCATCACCAGCCACGCGACCAGCGCAACGACCGCCAGACAGAGCAGCATCGGCGGCAACGAAGCCCCCAGAACGCCCGCCCAGATCAGCACACCGACAACACCCGCGCCGATGGCAAAGCCAAGCAGGATGAAACCGGGCGCGAACATCTCAAGCGCACCAAGAACCAGCCCCGCGACAACCCAGGCCCAGGCCTCTTGCCAAAGCGCCGTCATTTGCCGATCCCCCGCAGCATCGCAAACGCATCCGAGAACGCCTCAAGCGCGGAAGCGGGCAGAAGGATCGTCTGCTTGCCGTCGCCTTTTCCGACCTCGGAGAGCGCCTCTACCTGACGCAGCGCGATCTGGTATTGCGCCGCCTCAAGCCCGTTCTTCGCAATCGCCTCGGCAATGACATTGGTCGAGAAAGCCTCGGCCTCGGCCATGATGCGCTTCGCCTTGGCCTGCTGTTCGGCTGCGTAAAGTTCGGCATCCGCCGCAAGCTCGACCGCGCGCTTCTTGCCCTCGGCCTCGGTCACCTGCGCACGGCGCGCCCGTTCCGCATTCAACTGCTGCAGCATTGCGGCCCGCGTCGCCTCATCAAGGTTAACGTCCAAAATCTCGGCCCGCGTGACTTCGATCCCCCAGTCGTCCACCATCGCGGCAACCTGCTCGCGCACCTTCGAGATAAGCTGCGCGCGGTTCGACTGCACCTCGTCCAGCTCCATCACGCCGATTTCCGAACGCACGATCCCCGCAACGGTCGTTGCGATCGCAGCATCCACATCGCGGATACGATAGACCGTCTTTTCCGGCTCGATGATGCGATAGAAAACCGAGGTTTCGACCTTCACCAACACGTTGTCGGCGGTGATCGCATCTTGCAGCGCATTGGGAAGCTGGCGCTCCAGGATCGAGATTTTGTGCCGCACCACATCGAGAAACGGCACGATAAAGTTGATCCCCGGCCCAAGCACGGCACGCAGGCGGCCAAACCGCTCGACCACATGCTTTTCGGACTGCGGAACGATCCGCACGCCCAGAAAGATCGACAGGATAATGAACCCTGCAAGCGCCAGAAGAATGGCGTTTCCGCCAATAAAGTCACCGATCATACGCAATATCCTTGATAATTACCGCGTCCAATATAGGGGCAAACCTGCCCACAAAACAGATCAGGCAGGGGTCCAGTGCAGCAGTTTCACCCCCAAAAGCACCAGAACCGCCAGAACGGCCCATCCACCGGGGCGCGAAATCAGCCAGAGCGAGAGCATAAACGCATAGGTCACAAGCCGCGTGGTCGCCATCGTGGCAAAGCTGAAAATCGGCAGCATCGGGGATTACCTTTTCGGCCCGTAGGTCTGCCACAGCCAGATCAGCGCCATTGCGCCAAGGACCGCGCCGACCAGCCCCGCGAATATCCCCGCCATCGCGATCAGCGCGCGCAAGGTGAACCCGCCGATCAGCGCGCCCGCAATCCCAATCGCCAGTGTCGTGGGAATATCCGCATCGACCCGCATCAGCCGCGTTGCCATAAACCCCGCCGCGATACCGATGATAATTAACGGAATGACACCCATCGCCCTGCTCCTTTTGTTGCCTCGGATAATGCCCGCATGACGACCGATTGGAAAGCCCCGCCCCTCTCGCCAGTGGCGCGAATTGCGCGTAAGTTACTGGCGGAGCCAAACATGCCAGCCCTTTGCCGCGATTGCCTGACCCAGTTCGACACCGCCCCCGCGCGCTGCCCGCGCTGCGGGCGCACCCGTATTCTGGCGCATCCCGAACTGTTTGATCTGCCCATCGCCCATATCGACTGCGACAGCTTCTATGCCTCGGTCGAGAAGCGCGACGATCCGACTTTGGCCTCAAAGCCCCTGATCGTCGGTGGCGGCAAACGCGGGGTTGTGACGACGTGTTGCTATATCGCGCGGATTTCCGGCGTGCGCTCGGCGATGCCGATGTATCAGGCGATGAAACTCTGCCCCGATGCCGTCGTGATCCCGCCGCGCCTGCCCTATTACGCCGAGGTATCGCGCCAGATCCGCGCGAAGATGGAGGCGCTGACACCGTTGATCGAGCCTCTCTCGCTGGACGAGGCGTTTCTTGATCTGGGCGGGACCGCGCGGCTGCATCATGCCCCGCCTGCGGTTCTGATGGCCCGGCTTGCGCGCGAGATCGAGCAAGAGATCGGCGTCACCGCCTCGGTCGGGTTGTCGCATAACAAGTTTCTGGCCAAGATCGCGTCAGACCTTGATAAGCCGCGCGGGTTTTCGGTGATCGGGCGCGGCGATACCGACGACTTCCTGCGCGACAAACCGGTCTCGATTTTATGGGGCGTGGGCGCGGCGACGCGCGCCAGCCTTGGTCGCGCGGGGCTGCGCACCTTGGCCGACATCCGCCGCGCGGGTCAGGATGAAATGATGCGCCGCTTTGGCGCCTCGGGGCTACGCCTGTGGCAGCTTGCCCATGGCACCGACCAGCGCCGCGTCATCCCGAACGAGCCGATGAAATCGGTGTCGAACGAAACCACCTTTGACACCGATATTTCTGACCGCGCGGTGCTGATGGCGCATCTGTGGCACATGGCCGAGAAGACCGCAACGCGGATGAAGGCCAAGGGGCTGGCGGGGCGAACGGTTACGCTTAAGCTACGACGCAAGGATTTTTCAGCGCTGACGCGGCAAACCCGCCTTGATGAGCCAAGCCAACTGGCCGACACGCTGTTTCGCACGGGCGAGGCGCTGTTTGAGCGGCTGAACGAGGATGGCCCCTACCGGCTGATCGGGATCGGCTTTTCCGATCTCTCGCTTGCAGACGGACATGATCCGACAGGCGATCTTCTGGACCCGCACGCAGCCCAACGCGCGAGCGCCGAACGCGCGGTGGACAAAATTCGCGCAAAATTCGGGGATACGGCCATTCGAAGCGGGCGCGGATTTGATGTCTCCGGCAAGCATCGGCGTTAGGACTTTCTTCAGATTTTCGGGCGTAACACCGCCGCGTTTTAAACGTTGGAGATTCTTATGTCGGACCCTTTACTCGCCCGCGCCTTGCGTGACGCAATCGGCAAACACGGAGCCTGGAAGCTCAAGCTGAAGACCTCGGTCACGCTTGGCAAGGCGATCATTCCTGCGGCCGAAGCCATGCGCGACGATTGCTGTGACTTCGGTCGCTGGCTGCACGCGCCCGAGCAGAAAGCCAACTACGGGCAAACGGTGCAATACCGTGTCATCACCCGCCTGCACCGGGAATTCCATCAATGCGCCGGAAGCATCATGCAGCAGGTCGAAGGCGGGAATGTCGCCAAAGCGGCACAACTTATCGACGCCGAATTCACCCCGCAGTCCGAACATCTGGTTCGCGGCCTGAACAAATGGGTAAGCGAGGCGGCCTGATCGCCCCTATTCGGCCGCAAGCCGCGCAGGTTTGCGGCCAATATCTGCAAGGCCGGCAATCACCGCCGCGATCCGTTGCGCAAAGGCATCGAACTCCGGCAAGGGCCGGATCGTGCGCTGGTCCATATAAAGTGCGCGGTCGATCTCGATCTGGAGCACATGGACCCCCTGATCGGGCTGCCCGTAGGTCTGCGCGATATAGGCGCCCGCGAAGGGCGCATTGCGCGCGACGCGAAAGCCCTCGGCCTCGAAAGCAGCCAACGCCGCACCAATCACACGGGCCGAGGCAGAGGCGCCATATCTGTCACCGATCACGATCTCCGGGCGCAGCGGCCCTGTTATCTCGATCGCTTCGCTTGGCATCGAATGGAAATCAAACAGAATCGCCTCGCCGAAGGCCGCGCGGGTTTCGTCGAGCAGCGCACGCAGGCAGGCGTGATAGGGGTGCCAGACCGTCGCCAGACGCCCCGCCGCCTCGGCCTGCGATAGCTTTCCGCGATAGATCGCCCGCCCGCCCGACACCACACGCGGAATCACCCCGAGCCCCGCCGCAATCCGCGCATTCGCTCGCCCCACCGCCCCCGCGATCACCGCCGGGTCAAGATCATCGGCAGACCGGTTCAGATCGACAAAAGCACGCGGGTAGCGCGCTGTCAGGACCGGCGCCCCCTCCACCGCAAGGAATCGGTCGACAAAGGCATCTTCCGAGGACCGCAGCACGTCCAGCGGCAAAACCGCCTGTGCGACAAAGTCGGCTGGATAAAAGTCTCCAGAATGCGGCGAGGCAAACACCGCCGAAGTGCTTTGCCGGTGGGGCAAACGCAGCGTATACGGCAATTGGGCGGCTAGTTTTGCAGGCATCGTCGGTTCCATTCTCCGATCTTGAGCTTACACATTATTTTTCCCGCCAAAACCCTCTTGAAAGCCGCGCCGGTTCCTTTTATAGACCGCCGGACCGAAACGATTTTGCGGCAAACTCCAGGGTTCCAAGCAGAATCAGACGGCAGCGTGGGCGGTTAGCTCAGCGGTAGAGCACTACGTTGACATCGTAGTGGCCACTGGTTCGATCCCAGTACCGCCCACCATTCGTTCACCGCCCCCGATATTGGCCGGGGGCATTGTTTTTCAAGGCGCACGCGCGCCGCGAATAGGAGAAGACCGATGAAGGTCCGTAACTCGCTCCGCTCGCTCAAGCAGCGTCACCGCGATTGCCAGATCGTGCGCCGTAAAGGCCGCGTCTACGTGATCAACAAGACGCAGAAGCGCTTCAAAGCCCGTCAGGGCTGAGGCGACAGAGCCGCAGATGAACAGGCCGCCGAGGGTTCCCTCCGGCGGCCTTTCTTTTTTCTGCATTGCAGAAAAATTCTGACCTGCGTCAAAGCCTTGTTATACTGCGTGGAATAGACTGCGCGCAGGAAACAGATGCGAGGCTCCGCATGACGAACGAACACCCGCACCACAACATTGATCGCGCCCTGCGCGCCGCCTTGGGGCGGCTGACCGGCGGCATTTCTCCTCATGCGACATCGGCGGCGATGGCGGATTGGGCGCTGCACCTGATGCGCGCCCCGGGGCGTCAGCTTGAACTGGCCGAACGGGCGGCGGGGAACACGGCGAAGGTCTGGTCCTATGCGATGCAGCAAGATGCGCCCCCGCCCTTCAAGGCTCCGGCTTATGACCACCGCTTCACTCATCCCGATTGGGCGAAAGCACCGTTCAACCTTTGGTCACAGGCGTTTCTGGCAACGCTCGACTGGTGGGAGGCCGCGACGACAGATCTGCCCGGCGTCGATCAGCACAACGCCGCGCGGGTGCATTTCATGGCGCGTCAGGCGCTGGATACGATCTCGCCGTCGAACTTCCCCACCACCAACCCCGAAATCATGGAGCGTCTGAAGGCCACCAACGGGCAAGCGCTGGCGGATGGCACGGCGTTGATGTTCCACGACATTCTGGAAATTGCCGCGCAAGAGCCGCCCCCCGCGCCCGAAGGGTTCGAGGTCGGCAAGGACATCGCCTGCACTCCGGGCAAGGTTGTCTATCGCAACGATCTGTTCGAGCTGATCCAATACGCGCCGCAGACCGAGACCGTCCATCCCGAGCCGGTGCTGATCGTGCCCGCATGGATCATGAAATATTACATCCTTGATCTCTCGCCCCGGAACTCGCTGATTAACTGGCTCGTGGGTCAGGGGCATACGGTATTCGCGATTTCGTGGTGTAATCCGGGGGCCGAACATGCCGAAGCCTCGCTGGAGGATTACCGCAAACGCGGCGTGATGGAGGCACTGGACGCCGTCACCGCCATCATCCCCGATCAGAAGGTCCACACCGTCGGCTATTGCCTTGGCGGCACGATCCTGTCCATCGCCGCCGCCACGATGGCCCGCGAGGGGGACGAGCGCCTCGCCTCGGTTACTCTGCTGGCCGCGCAGACCGATTTCACCGAAGCAGGCGAGATTTTGCTCTTTGTCGATGAAAGCCAGGTGGCCTTCCTGACCGATATGATGTGGGACAAGGGCTATCTGGAGCAAGGCCAGATGGCAGGCGCGTTCCGGGCCATCCGCGCCGAAGACCTTGTCTGGACCCGCGCCGTGCGGCGCTATCTGATGGGGCTGGAAGAGATGCCCTCGGATATGGGTGTGTGGAATGCGGACGCAACACGGATGCCCGCACGGATGCATTCCGAATACCTGCGCGCGTTGTTCCTTGAAAACCGGCTGACCGCAGGGCGGTTCTCGGTCGAGGGACGTGTGATTGCGATGAAAGACATCAAGGTGCCGATGTTCCTTGTCGGCACGGAAAGCGACCATATTGCGCCGTGGCACTCGGTCTATAAGACCAAGCTCTTCACCGATGGCGACCTGCATTTCGTGCTGACCAAGGGCGGCCATAACGGAGGTATCGTGTCAGAACCCGGCCACGGGCACCGCCATTACCGCATCGGCCACCGGCCCGCTGGCGCGCGCTATATGGACCCGGACCACTGGTTCGAAAGCCACCCGCGTAAAGAGGGGTCGTGGTGGCCCGAATGGGGCAACTGGCTGGCCGCGCACTCGGGCGCGCAGGTGAAGGCGCCCAAGACCGGCGGCGCGCGCTACCCCGCACTTTGTGCCGCACCGGGGGAATATGTGCTCCAGAAATGAAAAACGGCGGGTCGTGTAGACCACGACCCGCCGCGTTCAATTCGTTAGCGCGGGATCAGTCGTATTTGCGCTGATCCTCGATCACCACACCGTCATTGGGCAGTGCCCCCGGCGCGACCAGTTCGATCTGCCCCTTGAGCTTGAGCGCGGCGACTACCCCGCCTGCGAAACGCTCGGCATCAGCCGCCTCGGTCTCGATACGGATGGTCATCGCGTCCATCTCGCCCTGACGGGTCGCAATAACGCGCGCTTTCAGCACCTCCGGATGAGCCGCGACAAAGGCCGCGACCTGCTCGGGACGCACGAACATCCCCTTGATCTTGGCGGTCTGGTCGGCGCGCCCCATCCAACCCTTGATGCGGGTATTGGTGCGGCCACAGGGGCTTGCGCCCGCCATCACCGCAGAAAGGTCGCCAGTCGCAAACCGCACCAGCGGGTAGTCGGGGTTCAGCGTGGTCACGACGACCTCGCCCACCTCGCCCGCCGGAACCGGATCGCCAGTGCCGGGGCGCACGATCTCGACGATCACGCCCTCGTCAACAATCATCCCCTCCATCGCGGGGCTTTCGTAAGCGATATTGCCAAGGTCCGCCGTCGCATAGGCCTGAAGGCAGGTGATCCCGCGATCGGCATATTCCTGACGCAGGCTCGGGAACAGCGCGCCACCCGACACGGCAGCCTTGGTGAATTTCAGCGCCTCGCCCATCTCGGCGGCCTTATCAAGGATCACCTTCAGATAGTCGGGCGTGCCTGCATAGACGGTGCAGCCGATGTCAGCGGCGGCACGCACCTGCAATTCGGTCTGGCCCGTTCCAGCGGGCAGAACGGCTGCGCCGACAGCACGCGCACCGTTTTCAAAGATCATCCCCGCCGGCGTCAGGTGATAGCCAAAGCAGTTCTGAACTATATCGCCTTCGCCCACCCCACAGGCGTGGAGGAAGCGCCCCAGCCGCCACCAATCGTGGCTGACACCGCCGGGTTCGTAGATCGGCCCCGGCGATTGGAAAATGTGGGCGAAGGCATGGGCCGGCTTCGTCGTCAAACCGCCAAACGGGGCGGATTGCTTCTGTGCCGAACCCAGATCCGATTTCCGCAGGACCGGAAGCCTGGCCAGATCGGCCAGAGAGGTAACACTGGCCGGGTCGATCTCGCCAAGATGCGCCCTCAGGCCCGGCGCCTGCATGGCCCGCGCCAGAACCTGCGGCAGATCGCGGGCCAAGGCGGCAGCGCGCGCATCGGCCGAGCGAGTTTCGAGATCGTCGTAGTAGCGGCCCATGGCACAGCCCCCTCGTTTTCAGGCAGTCCTTACCCGAGCTGCGCGGCACACTCCCGCGCAACATTTGTTTAACTTCAATACCTTACTTACGCGAGCCAGCGCTTGCGGCGGCGATAGCTGCGCACATCGCGGAACGACTTGCGCCCGTCATCCGACATGCCGAGATAGAACTCTTTCACGTCGGGGTTTTCGCGCAGTTGCGCCGCTGGTCCGTCCATCACGATCCGGCCCGATTCCAGAATATAGCCGTAATGCGCATAGCGCAGCGCGACGTTGGTGTTCTGCTCGGCCAGAAGGAAGGTCACGCCTTCGCCTTCGTTCACGGCTTTCACGATCTCGAAAATCTGCTCCACAAGCTGCGGCGCCAGACCCATCGAGGGTTCGTCCAGCAGGATCGTTTCGGGGCGGCTCATCAGCGCGCGGCCCATCGCGACCATCTGCTGTTCCCCGCCCGAGGTATAGCCCGCCTGCGATTTGCGGCGCTCTTTTAGGCGCGGGAAGTAGTTATAGACCATCTCGAGGTCTTTCATGACCTCGGCGCGCCCGTCGGTGCGGGTATAGGCGCCGGTCAGAAGGTTCTCCTCGACCGTCAGGTGTTCGAAACAGTGGCGGCCTTCCATCACCTGGATCACGCCTTTGCGCACCAGATCGGCGGGCGACATATCCTGCACGCGGTCACCGCGGTAGATGATGTTGCCTTTGGTCACTTCGCCGCGTTCCGACTTGAGCAGGTTCGACACTGCCTTCAGCGTCGTCGTCTTGCCTGCGCCGTTACCGCCCAGAAGCGCGGTAATGCCGCCTTTCGGGACTTTCAGGCTCACGCCTTTCAGAACGAGGATCACATGGTTGTAGATCACCTCGATATTGTTCACTTCCAGCAGAGCATCCTGTTCTGCGGATTGAGGGGTGGCGTCGAGCATGGGTCACCTCTTGGGTATTGCGGGTGGTCCGGCCCGGGCGCGGTGCCCGGACCGGAGAGGGTCTTAGTTGCAGCGCTCTGCGATGTTGTTCTCAGAGGCGAAGGCAGCCGAGTCTTCGGCAACCAGCATGTCGATCACTTCGGCGTCCGAGGTGATCCAGTCCGAAGCCGGGTTCCATTTCTTGCCAGCGGCATCCCACTGGAAGATCTGGGCCGAACCCGGGCCACCGTGGTCAGCGCACGATGCCTTGATCGGCTGCGCAAAGCCCGGCAGGCCAAGCTCGCCAAGGCGGGCTTCGGTCAGGTCGAGGTTTTCAAAACCGTCGCGAACCTGCGTCGGCGTCACTGCCGAAGTGCCGGCCATGCCCTGAGCGGTGCGGATCGCTTCCGAGATGATCATCGCCGCATACATGCCACGCGAATAGAGCATGGTGCCGACCTGATCGCCTGCGCCTGCGGCTTTACCAGCGTCGACCACATACTTCTGGAGGTCGGCATAGACCGGATAGTCAGCGCCCGTGCCGTGGAACGAGATCGTGGTGTAGCCGTTAGCTTTGTCGCCAGCCGGAGCCACGTCGTTTTCCGAACCCGACCACCAGACGCCGATGAAGTTCTCCATCGGATACTTGATGTTCACGGCTTCCTGAATGGCGACCTGGTTCATCACGCCCCAGCCCCACATCAGAACGTAGTCGGGCTTGTCGCGGCGGATCTGGAGCCACTGCGATTTCTGCTCCTGGCCCGGGTGGTCAACCGGAATGGTCGACAGCTCGAAGCCATGCTTCTTCGACAGTTCCTCAAGGGTGCGGATCGGCTCTTTACCGTAGGCCGAATTGTGGAACACGAGGGCGACTTTCTTGCCCTTCAGATCGCCACCGTTCTTGCTCAGCAGGTGCTTGATCGCGATCGAAGCGCCGTCCCAGTAGTTCGCCGGGTAGTTGAACACCCATTCGAACACTTTGCCGTTCGCAGCCGAGGTGCGGCCATAGCCCGGCGTATAAAGCACGCGGTTGTCAACGTTGACCTTCGGGATCAGCTGGTAGGTGATGCCGGTCGAGAGCGGGTTGTAGACAACAGCGTTGTCGCCCTTGGTGGCCTCGTAGCACTCAACGCCTTTTTCGGTGTTATAGGCGGTCTCGCACTCCGGCACGACGATCTTTTCGCCGCCGACACCACCATCACGCTCGTTCAGAAGCGTCATGTAGTCGTTGAAGCCGTCAGCATAGGGAATGCCGTTCGCGGCATAGGGGCCGGTGCGGTAGCTCAGGTTCGGCACGACGATGTCGGCCAGCGCCGGAGCAGCCACGCTTGCGGTCACGGCCGCGGCCACGATTGCTGCAAAAGTTTTCTTCATAGAGTTCTCCTCCCAGGAACAAGTGATTGGATCCGTCGGGGGTTCCGCCCCCGTTTTCGGATAGTTTGGTGGCCCGCCCCTTAGTGCGGGAAAGGCCAAAGCCGGAGCTTTTCTTTTGCCACGCGCCACAGTTGCGCGAGGCCATGGGGTTCCGCGATCAGGAAGATCACGATCAAAGACCCCACGATCATCAGCTCGATATGGGCGGCCAGATCGGTCGGCCAGCCAAGCGCGCCAACGAGCGTATTCTTCAGGAACACCGGCAGCAGCACGAGGAACGCAGCCCCCGCGAAAGACCCGAAGATCGAGCCAAGACCGCCGATAATCACCATGAACAGAACAAGGAACGATTTCGAGATGCCGAACGCCTCGCCCACTTCGGCAGCGCCAAGGTAGACCGCGAAGAACAGCGCGCCTGCGATCCCGATAAAGAAGGACGACACCGCGAAGGCCGAGATTTTCGTCGTCAGCGGGTTCACCCCGATGATCTCGGCGGCGATGTCCATGTCGCGGATCGCCATCCATTTGCGCCCGATGGTGCCGCGCGTCAGGTTACGCGCAACAAGGGCCACGATGGTCAACATGATCAGGCAGAACATGTATTTCGCGGTAGCCGAGGTCTGCGCGCCGGTCACGAACACGCCAAAGACGGTGCGCTCGGGGGCGTTGATCTGGCCCGAAGCCGAGTAGTTGTAGAACCACGGCACCTTGTTGAAGAGCCAGACAAGGAAGAACTGCGCCGCCAGCGTCGCCACGGCAAGGTAGAACCCTTTGATCCGCAAGGATGGCAGGCCGAACAGAACGCCCACCGCAGCGGTGATCCCACCGGCCAGCAGGACGTGGACAAAGACCGAAACCTCGGGGAAAGCGGTCATCAGCTTGTAGACCGCATAGGCGCCCACAGCCATAAAGCCGCCGGTGCCAAGGCTTACCTGCCCCGCATAGCCCACCAGAACATTCAGCCCGATCGCGGCGATCGAGTAGATCAGGAAGGGCACGAACACGGCGTTCGCCCAGTAGTCGTTGATGAAGAGCGGAATGATCCCGTAGGCGGCCGCCAGCACAAAGAAATAGCGCAGGCGATCGAACTTGATCGGGAATGTCTGGCTGTCGTCGCGGTAGGACGTTTTGAAATCACCAGCCTCGCGGTAGAACATCAGATTTCCCCCCCTTTGAAGGTATGGGGGAAATTATGCTCCCCCGTCAGCAGCCGCCGTGCCGGATCCTGAGCCAGGACCACATCCCGGCGCCCGCTCCGGCCGCAGCCAGCAACATATTGAGTGTTTGCAATCCGGCCGGCTCGTCCGCAGGCGCGGCCAAGGCGATCCATCCGAAGGCCAGCGCGGCGCCCCAGCCTATCGTGAACACGGTTGCACAGATTTTCATGATCAAAGGATCTCCCGTTCCTTTGTGCCGCCCCGAAGGGTTGCACATGCGTCCAGACGATCCGGCCCGGGCCTCCCAACCCGTGAGCGGCCGTATCTGCGTCAGGATGTCGCACCTCGGAAATCCGATCAAGAAGAATGTTAGCGTTCACCGCCAGTTGATTGCAGGTTTTTGCATATATCTGGATGAAAGCAGCCATTGCGATTGCTCCTCACACCCGCTCGATGATCTTTTCGCCGAACAGCCCTTGCGGACGGAAGACGAGGAAGACCAGCGCCAGCACATAGGCAAACCAGTTCTCGGTCGCGCCACCGATCAGGGGGCCGGCGAAGAACTCGAACAGTTTTTCGCCCACGCCGATGATCAGGCCGCCAACGATAGCGCCGGGGATCGAGGTAAAGCCGCCCAGCATCAGCACCGGCAGAGCCTTGAGTGCGATCAGCGAGAGCGAGAACTGCACACCCGATTTCGAGCCCCACATGATACCGGCGACCAGCGCCACGAAGCCCGCGATCGACCAGACCAGAACCCAGATGAAGCGCAGCGAGATACCGACCGACAGCGCGGCCTGGTGGTCGTCTGCCACGGCGCGCAGCGCGCGGCCTTGCTTGGAATACTGCGAGAACAGCGTCAGCGCCGTCACCAGCAGGATCGCCACGATCGTCGCCACGATGTCGAGGTTGTCGATGAAGAAGCCGTAGCCCAGCATCGAGTCGGTCGCGCTTTCGATCATCTCGTTGATGCCCTGCGGCAGGCCGACATCGAGCGTCTTGATGTCCGAGCCCCACATCACATCGCCAAAGCCTTCAAGGAAATAGGCCATGCCGATGGTCGCCATGAACAGGATGATCGGTTCCTGGTTGACCAGATGCTTCAGCACCAGCTTTTCAATAATGATAGCCAGCACCACCATCACGGCAGCCGTCAGCAGGATTGCAAGAAGGGCGGGGATTTTCCAGCCGAACTCGGTCACATGCAGGCCGGTCATCGCGTTAATCAGATGGGCGAAAGGCACCTGGCCTTCCTGAATCCCCACCAGCGTCAGCGCCGCGAACAGCGCCAGCACGCCTTGAGCGTAGTTAAAGATGCCCGAGGCTTTGAAGATCAGAACGAAGCCAAGCGCCACCAGCGAATACATGACCCCGGCCATCAGGCCGTTGGCGGTCACTTCCAGTGCGAAAAGGATTTGATCAGGCAGCATGGCGGGCCTCCTTCGGCGCGCGCGTCAGCACGGCAGCAAGAGCTTCGGTTGAGTGCAGTTTGACGGATACCAGCTTAATCATGGGACACCCCCAGATACGCGTCGATCACATCCTGGTTGTTGCGCACTTCGTCTGGCGGGCCGTCACCGATCTTGCGGCCATAATCCATAACGACCACGCGGTCCGAGAGGTCCATAACCACGCCCATATCGTGTTCGATCAGGACAATCGTGGTGCCGAATTCATCGTTCACATCAAGAATAAAGCGGCACATGTCCTCTTTTTCCTCGACGTTCATGCCGGCCATCGGCTCGTCCAGCAGCAGGATCTTCGGCTCTGCCGCGAGAGCGCGCGCCAGTTCGACCCGCTTTTTCAGACCATAGGGCAAGCGGCCCACCGGCGTTTTGCGGATGTTCTGGATCTCAAGGAAGTCGATGATCTTTTCGACCTTCTCGCGGTGTTCGTCCTCTTCCTTGGCCGCACCAGACCACCACCAGCCAGCCTGCGCCAGCAGACCTTTTTTCATCATCGTCAGACGACCGGTCATGATGTTGTCGAGCACCGACATCCCGTCGAACAGAGCGATGTTCTGGAAGGTCCGCGCAATGCCAAGCTGGGCCACCTGATAGGGGCGCATCGGCCCGCGCTTGTAGCCCTTGAACCAGACCTCGCCCTCGGTGGGAATATAGAAGCCCGAGATCACGTTCAGCATCGAGGATTTCCCCGCCCCGTTCGGGCCGATGATCGCGCGGATCTCGCCGTCACGGATGTCGAAGGAAATGTCCTTGATCGCGACCACGCCGCCAAAGCGCAGCGTGATGTTTTTCAGTTCCATCAAGGTGCCGCCGATTTTGCGGCCGTCCTCGGTGATGTAGCCTTCGGTCATGTCGTTCATTCCGCGGCCTCCGGCGTCTTGGTGGTGGCGCCGACAACGCGCGCATCTTCCAGACGCAGCGTTGCCTTGATCGAGCCTTTGCGACCGTCTTCATAGGTCACTTCGGTTTCGGTGTAGATTTCCGAAAGCCCCGCATAGAGCGCATCAATCAGATCGGCGTATTTTTCAGCGACGATATTACGGCGCACTTTGCGGGTGCGGGTCATCTCGCCGTCATCGGCATCCAGTTCCTTGTGCAGGATCAGGAAGCGGCTGATCTGGCAGCCCGACAGGATCTTGTCCTGCGCGACCGAGGCGTTTGCCTCTTCGACATGGGCCTTGATCATCTCGTAGACCTTCGGGTGGCCTGCAAGCTCCTGATACGAGGCATAAGCGATGTTGTTCCGCTCGGCCCAGTTACCGACCGCCGTCAGGTCGATGTTGATGAAGGCGGTGCAGCTATCCTTGCCTGCGCCAAAGACGACGGCCTCAAGGATATTCGGATAGAACTTGAGCTTGTTTTCGACATACTTCGGCGCAAACAACCGCCCATCGGCCATTTTACCCACGTCCTTGGCACGGTCGATGATGCGCAGGTGGCCCGAGTCTTCCTCGAAGAACCCTGCATCCCCCGTCGCGACCCAGCCTTCCGGGTCTTTGGTCGAGGCAGTGCTTTCGGGGTTGTTGTAATATTCGACGAAGGTGCCCGCGCTGCGGTAGTAAACCTCGCCATTGTCGCCGATCCGCACCTCGACACCCGGAGAGGGCACGCCAACGGTATCCGAGCGCACTTCGCCATCGGGGTGCTGGGTGATGAACACCGACGCCTCGGTCTGGCCATACAGCTGCTTGAGGTTGATCCCGAGCGAGCGGTAGAACTCGAACAGTTCCGGCCCGATCGCTTCACCGGCGGTATAGCCCACGCGGATGCGCGAGAAGCCAAGCGTGTTTTTCAGCGGGCCATAGATGAAGAAATCGCCAAGCGCATAGCTGATACGATCCGCCAGAGACACCGGCTTGCCATCCAGAATAGCCGGGCCGACCTTGCGGGCCACCGCCATATAGCGATCGAACAGCCACTTCTTGAACTTGCCCGCGTCTTCCATGCGGATCATCACCGAGGTGAGCTGGTTCTCGAACACCCGCGGCGGCGCGAAGAAATAGGTCGGGCCGATTTCGCGCAGGTCCGTCATCATGGTTTCGGGCGCTTCGGGGCAATTCACCGTAAAGCCCGCCCAATAGGCCTGACCGATCGAGAAGATGAAGTCACCAACCCATGCCATCGGCAGATAGGCCAGAACCTCTTCATCCTTTTTCAGGCGATCAAAGCTTGCCGACGCCTTCGCCGTCTCGACAATGTTGCGGTTCGACAGAACCACGCCCTTCGGCTTGCCCGTCGTCCCCGAGGTATAAAGCATCACGCAGGTCGAGTCGTAGGTCAGCTCGGCAATGCGCTTGTTCAGCTCTTCTTCATAGCGGTAGTGACCGGCGCGGCCCTCGGATTGCACATCCTCCAGCGCGTTCATGCGCGAGTGGTCGTATTTCCGCATCCCGCGCTTGTCGGTATACATGACGTGCTTGATCGTGTGGAGCCGGTCCTCGACATCGACAACCTTGTCGACTTGCTCCTGATCGCCACAAACGACGAAACGCGCGCCGCAGTTTTCCAGAACATAGGCCATCTCTTCGGCCACAGCATCCTGATACAGCGGCACCGGAATCGCGCCGCACATCTGCGCGGCCACCATCGCCCAGTAATGCATCGGACGGTTGCGCCCGATGATCGCGATGTGATCTCCACGCTCGACACCGATCGAGAGGAACCCGAGCGCCATCGCGCGGATCTCTTCTTGCGTCTCGGCCCAGGTCCAGCACTGCCAGATCCCGAATTCTTTTTCCCGATATGCCGGCATGCGCGCGTAACGCTCAGCGTTTCGCGCAAGCAAAGCCGGAATCGACTGCAGGGCATTTCCTGCGGCGATTGCGTCAGCCAATGTTTCCTCCCTTGCGCCCATCTTCAGGCGCATTCCGCACGAAGGGCGATTCCTCTCTCGCCCATTGCGTCACGGCGGCAGGTTCTCCGTCAAACATTTCCTGATTTTTTCGCGATTCTTACGAATTCTTACAGCGCGCATTCTGCGCTTTGCCCCCGCGTTTCAGGGTGTTAGCGATGGGGCAGGAGAGAATACCATGAGCACCGATAATTCACGCGAACGGCTAACGCGGGCAGGGCTGAACCTGATCCAGCAGGCGATCTCGATTTTCGATAGCGATCTGAAACTTGCGGTGTCGAACCGGCCCTATCAGCTCATGTTCAACCTGCCCGAGGCGCTAACCCGCCCCGGCACATCCTTCGAAGATACGATTCGGTTTCTGGTCGCACGCGGCGAATATGGCGAGGTGACCGACATCGAGGAATCGGTCGCGGCCCGCGTTGAACAGGCAAGCACCTTCAAGGCGCACTACATGGAGCGCACCCGCGCCAACGGTCGCACCATCGCCGTTGAGGGTGCGCCTCTGCCGCAAGGCGGGTGGGTGACGGTCTACACCGACATTACCGAGATCAAGCGGCAGGAATCGCTCTTGCGCGCGCGGTCCGAAGAACTCTCGGAGCAGGTTCTCGACCATGCCGAGGCGCTGGCGCAGGCGAACCGCGCGCTGGCCGCAACCAATGCCGCGCTTGAAGAGGCCAAGGCTGAAATCACCGCGATCGAGGCCCGCACCCGTCAGGTGACCGAGATGACGCCCGCGCATATCGCGCATATCAACCGCAATTACATCTACACCTTCTCGAACCGGCGGCTGTCCTCGGTGATGCCCGGCAGCGCCGCCGAGGTGATCGGCAAGCACGCGATCGAGGCTTTGGGCGAAGAGACCTTCCAGAAGATCAACCCCAGCTTCATCCGCGCCTTCAACGGCGAGGCCAGCGTTCTGGAAATCACCCACGAACCATCGGGCCGCCGCATCCGCATCGCGCTGACACCCGAGCGCGATAGCGACAGCGAGGTCTCGGGCCTCTTTATCCTCTCGACCGATGTCACCAGCGAAACACAGGCCCGCGCGGCGCTGTCACAGGCGTCCAAGCGCGAATTGGCGGCCAAGCTTAGCTCAGGTCTGGCGCATGATTTCGCGAACCTCTTGACAATTATCCTTGGCCTGCAAGGCCGGATCGAGCGGATGGAAGGGCTGCCCGACGAGGCAAAAGAGCTGGCCCATGCGACCTTGGCCGCAGCGCGGCGCGGCGGCACTCTGCTCGACCGGATCGCCGCGATTTCCGGCAAGCGCGAGCTGCGCCCGCAGGCGGTGGAACTGACGCCGCTGATCGAGGATCTGGCCGCGATGGCGCGCCCGACTTTGGGCGAGAACGTCAATCTGCAAACCACAATCGAGGGGCTGGACACGCCCGTTCTGCTTGACCCCGGTCCGCTTCAGGACAGCTTGCTGAACCTGCTTTTGAACGCGCGCGACGCGATGGCACCGGCGGGCGGCAAAATCGTGCTGGAGGCCCGTCCGGTTCAGGATACATGGATCGAGTTTTCCGCCGCCGATACCGGCCCCGGTTTCTCGCCCGAAGCTCTTGAGCGCGCGCTGGACCCGTTCTTCACCACCAAGGGCGGCGAAGGCTCGGGACTGGGGTTGTCGATGGTCTACGATCAGGCGAAACTCGCGGGCGGCTCGGTCAGGCTTGAGAACACCGGCATGGGCGCGCGCGTTGTAATGCGCCTGCCACTGCGCAAAGCCAAAGGCGCGCGCCCGATGCTGGTGCTGCTGGTCGAGGACAACGATACGATCCGCACCAATGTGCGCGACATGCTGACGGGGCTTGGCCATTCCGTGCTTGAGGCCGAGACGGTCGACGAGGCCACGGCGCTCAGCGATCTGCCCGAGGTGAAACTGGTGCTCTCTGACATCCAGCTTGCGGGCGAAGGCACTGGCGTCGATCTGGCCTTTGCCCTTGCGCAACGTCTTCCGGTGATCCTGATGACATCTCTGCCGCCGGGTGACATATTGCGCGCATCCGCCCCCTGCCCCGTGCTGCAAAAGCCCTTCTCGCAAGGCGAGCTTGCCGCCGTATTGTCCGGAGTCAGCCAATGACCAACCTGCCCCATGTCGCGATCCTCGATGACGAACCCGAGATCCGCAGGATGCTCTCGGACGCGCTGGAAGAGGCGGGCTTCCGCACCACCTGCTATGGCCGCGCGACCGAGTTCGAGGCGGGTCTCAAACGCACCGCCCCCGATGTCTGCCTTGTCGATCTGGGCCTGCCCGACAGGGACGGTCTGGCACTGGTGCACCGGCTGGCACTGGAATCGGGCGCCGCGATCATCATCATTTCGGGCCGCGCGCAGGTGCAGGACCGCGTCACGGGGCTCGAACTGGGGGCTGATGACTACATCATCAAACCCTTCGACCCGACCGAGGTCGTCGCCCGCATCCGCGCGCGCCTGCGCAAGGGGCGCACAGAAACCAGCGCCGCGCATATGGTCGCCTCATTCGCGGGCTGGCGCGCCCATTTCGACCGCTATGTTCTGGTCAACGAACGTGGCGAGGAAACCACCTTCAGCCATGCCGAGGGCGAGGTTCTGCGCCTTTTCCTTGAAAGCCCGAACCGCCTGATTACCCGCGCGCAGATGCAAGAAACCCTTGGCGGCGCGGCGGGCGAAAGCTTTGATCGCGCGATGGATGTGCGGATCTCGCGGCTGCGAACGAAACTGGGTGAAGACCCGAAAAACCCTAAGCTTATCAAGACGATCTACGGGGCGGGATATATTTTCCTCGGCGATGTCGGCTGGAGTTGAAAACCCTCTGGACCTTGGCGCGCCGATCTGATTCTCTGGGCAGGCTTTCCGGGGGGAAACACTGCCATGCTCAATCTGCTCCTTCATCGGCCGCGCGGGTTCAACTTCTACCGCGTTGAAGTCACCGACAACCTGTTCGGCGAATATCTTGTCATGCGCGAATGGGGACGACGCGGGCGGGCCGCAGGGATGCGCAGCACATGGTTTTCCAATCTGCGCGATGCGGCTATGGCCGCCGACCTCTGGCGCAGGCGCGCGCAACGCAGGGGCTACGCCCTGACCGAACAGCGCTACGCCGAGCGATAACCCCCTAGAACGGACACTCGGCCCTGAAGCTCAGGTGCTGCCCGCCATCGGGATGGCGGAACTTCAGCATCTCTGCGTGCAGCATCAGGCGCGGGAAATCGCGCGCAAGGCCTTCGGCATAGAGCGGATCACCAAGGATCGGGTGGCCTAGCTCCATCATATGCACCCGCAACTGGTGCGAGCGCCCCGTCACCGGCATCAGGCGAATGCGGGTATTCCCGCCCTCATGGCGCATCACCCGCCAATCGGTCTGCGCCGGACGCCCGTGTTCGTGGTTCACATGCTGGCGCGGACGGTTGGGCCAGTCGACGCAAAGCGGTAGATCAACCCGCCCCTCTTTTTCGGCCAGCTCCCCCCACAAGAGCGCCTGATAGGTTTTCTTGGTTTGGCGATTTTCGAACTGCAAGCCCAGATGGCGTTGCGCATGGGGCGTCAGCGCAAAGACCATCACGCCCGAGGTATCGGTATCCAGCCGGTGCACCAGCAGCACCTCCGGGTAGATTTTCGCCAGCCGCGCGATCAGGCAATCGGCCTTGTCCGGCCCCTTGCCGGGAACGGACAACAGCCCCGCCTGCTTGTCGACCACAAGGATTTCGTGATCCGCATGAAGGATGCGCGGTGGCTCGGTCGGTGGATCGTAGCGATACTCTGTCATAGCAGCGGCATGGCGGCACCAGCGCCCTTCGTCAAGTCAGAGCGCACCAAATACATCGGCCAAAAGCCGTTCCAGCGCAGCCGCGTCCTCTGCGGTAAAGGCGTCGGGCTGATTGCTGTCGATGTCCAGCACGCCGATCAGGCCACGGCGCGCATTGACCGGGATCACCAGCTCGGACCGCGTGCTGGAGGCGCAGGCGATATGCCCCGGAAATGCATCGACATCCGGCACAAGCTGGGTTTTTCCGGTGCGCGCGGCAGCACCACAAACACCCTTGGAGAACGGGATCACAAGGCAGCCGTGCCCCCCTTGATATGGCCCGATTTTCAGAACTTCAGGCGCCACCACCCGATAGAACCCCGTCCAGTCGAACCGGTCGTCGGCATGATGTATCTCGCAGGCCAGCGTCGCCATCAGCGACACCTCATCGGTCTCGCCCGCGACAAGCGCCTGAACCGTGCGTTCAAGATCGGGGTAAGTGACGCGCATGATGCTCTCCTGCCGGTTGGTGACGCCATTTTTCATCACGCGCCCCGCCCGCGCGCAAGCCCGCTGTCGCAGTAAATCCGGCTTTGGATACGCTTTGGTAAGCTTTGCGCCGTAGCCTTGTCGGAAATATCTCCGCAGGAGCCAGTGAGTAATGAATTTATCCGCAGAAGCCCGCGCCGGTGCGCTTGTCGTCTACGTCGGAGAAGAGCGTCTTGATGCCGCCATCGCGATCCGGTTCAAGGACCGGATGCGCGAGATCACGCAGCAGCCCTCTCGCCGCGTTATCCTGGATATGTCGCGCATCGACTTTCTGGACAGCTCGGGGTTGGGGGCGGTGGTTGCCGTGATGAAATCGCTGGCGCCGACACGTTCGCTCGAACTGGCGGGGTTGACGCCGAATGTCGCCAAGGTGTTCCGCCTGACCCGGATGGACAGCGTCTTCCCGATCCATGAGACCATCGAAGCCGCGACGAGCGAAGGGGTGCGCCATGCAGGTTGACCGCTCGGCACGCTTCGGCGATGCAGCAAAACGCGAGCGACCTGAAGCGCAGATTTTTCATCACAGCTTTCCGGCCGACCCTCTGTCGGTGCGCACCGCCCTGCGCGCGGCCATCGCCCGCTTCATGCGCCAGCTAACCGCTGACGAGGCCGGCACGCTTGAACTGATCCTCGCCGAGGTGCTGAACAATATCGTCGAACACAGCTACGGCGAGGACGGGGTCGGAACGATCACCCTTTCGATGGTGCGCGACCGTCGCGGTCTGAGCTGTTCGGTCAGTGACGACGGGGTGGCGCTTCCGATGGGCTGCCTGCGCGCGCCCGATCCCGCACTCTCGTCACGACCCGAGCCCGCCGAACTACCGGAAGGTGGCTTTGGCTGGTTTCTCATCAGGGATCTGGCCGAGGATCTGGGCTACCGACGCGAAAATGATCGCAACCTTCTGGCCTTCCGCCTGCCTCTGGGCATCACCGAAAACCCGGGCTGACCGCGCTGCCCCTAATTTAGTTGAAATTGCAGCGGGTAACGCCCGTCCTCAAAATCGCCGAACAAATCCTGCAAATCGGGATGTTCGACCGGCTCGCCCGAGTAATCCGCAATCAGGTTTTGCTCGGACACATAAGCGACGTAGTAGCTATTATCGTTTTCAGCCAGAAGATGATAAAACGGCTGGTCTTTCACAGGGCGGCTGTCCTCGGGAATGGCGTCATACCATTCCTGAGTGTTCGAAAACATCGCATCGACATCGAAAACAACACCGCGAAACGGATGCTTGCGGTGCCGAACGATCTGACCGATGTGGTATTTCGCGCGTGTGTGCTGCATCTCACCCCTCGTTTAGTCGTTACTAATCTTTCACCAAGATGCTGTCCATATTTCTGCCACAAAATCGCCGGAAACAAACTGTGGTTATCCCGCCAACAGTTCCAAGATCAGGTGTTTCAACGCCGGACATTTTCCGCTAAAATGGCTTAAAAATAATAGCCTTTAATGAGCTGAGCAGTGAAAAAGATCATCATTCTTGTGACTACGGCGCTGGTTCTGGCGTCCTGCGGGGGCGGTTCAAAAGCCCCTAGAAATCTGGATAACGCATGTGCACTGGCGCGGGAAAAGCCATCGTATTACTCCGCGATGAAACGCAGCGAGCGCGAATGGGGCGTGCCCGTTCATGTGCTGATGGCGACGATCCATCAGGAATCACGCTTTGTCTCGAATGCAAAGACCCCGCATAAATATGCGCTCGGGATCATCCCGCTCGGTCGGCAAAGCTCGGCCTATGGCTATAGTCAGGCGCTCGACGCGACGTGGGACGAATACCGCCGCGCGACGCGCAGCTATGGCGCCAAACGCAACCGTTTCTCGGACGCCAGCGATTTCATGGGCTGGTATATGAGCGTCTCGTCGGAACAGCTGGGCATTTCCAAAGCAGACGCCCGCAGCCAGTATCTTGCCTATCACGAAGGCCGAGGCGGTTTCGCGCGAGGAACCTATGCGTCGAAAGGCTGGCTTCTGGATGTGGCCAACAAGGTCGCCGCCCGTGCCGAGATGTATCGCCAGCAACTCCGTTCCTGCGGCAAATAACTACTTGCGCGCCTCAATCTCGGCAGGGATCGAGAACATTCTCGATCCCAACGAAACGCCGGTTTGGAGAGCGCCCAGAATGACCGTTGTTTTCGATCCGCTGTCGTCGGTGATTACCCACTGACGCAGTTCGGTTGGCGCGCCGGTGAAGATCAGCTCGATCGTCCCGTATTCCGGGTGCTCGGGGTCTTGCGCCGTTACGCTGGTTTTCGCACCATTTTCGGAATGCCCCACCACCATCTTGTTGCGCGACAGATCGACATTCGCAGCCAGTATCAGATTAAGCGGTGTTTTCGACAGCGGATACTGCTCGGGGCCGAGGTTCGACTTCGGATCGAAAATCGCGACCTGAGAGCCCCCCGCCATCACCAGCGTCTTGTCGGGCGGAGCATATTCGAAGCGCGCACGACCGGGCCGCTTGATGAACAGTTTGCCGGTCGAGATCGTGCCATCCGAATTGACCTGCGTGAATTCGGCCTCGGCGGTTTGCAACTCATTCAGATAACGCGACAATTCCCCAAGCGTGATCCTCTCCGCAAAGGCGGGCGTCGACAGGGCAACAAGGGCGGGCAAGACAAAACGAAGTATTTTCATAGGGCCAATCTACGCGCTCGCAGGAAATAGGAAAGCCCCGCCATTTCACATTTGGCGGGGCTTTACATCACGCTTTCGCGGGAATTGTTTCGCTTATTGCTCGGGCACAAGGATCTCGCGCTTGCCGACATGGTTGGCTGGCGACACGACGCCTTGGTCTTCCATCTGCTCGACCAGACGCGCGGCCTTGTTATAGCCGATGCCCAGTTTGCGCTGGATATACGACGTCGAGCATTTGCGATCCTTGATCACAATCCCAACCGCCTGATCGTAAAGCGCGTCCTCACCCGAGGTGTTCCCGCCCGAGTTCAGGCCAAGAACCGCGTCGATGTCGGCCTCTTTATCCTCGTCCGGGCCTTCGACCACGCCCGACATATATTCGGGCGGTCCAAAGCTCTTGAGGTGGTTAACGATTTCCTCGACCTCTTCGTCCGACACGAACGGCCCGTGACAACGGGTGATCTTGCCGCCGCCCGCCATGTAAAGCATGTCGCCCATGCCCAAAAGCTGCTCGGCACCCATCTCGCCCAAGATCGTGCGGCTGTCGATTTTCGACGTTACCTGGAACGAGATCCGCGTCGGGAAGTTCGCCTTGATCGTGCCGGTAATCACGTCAACCGACGGACGCTGCGTCGCCATGATCAGGTGGATGCCCGAGGCGCGCGCCATCTGGGCCAGACGCTGGATGCAGGCTTCGATCTCTTTGCCCGCGACCATCATCAGATCGGCCATTTCGTCCACGATCACCACGATATAGGGGATCGTGGCGGGCTGGAATTCTTCGGTTTCAAAGATCGGCTCGCCGGTGTCCTCGTCAAATCCGGTCTGCACGGTGCGCTTGAACATCTCGCCTTTGGCCAGGCTTTCCTTCACGCGACCGTTGTAGCCCTCGATGTTGCGAACGCCCATCTTCGACATCTTGCGATAGCGCTCTTCCATCTCGGCGACGACCCATTTGAGCGCAACAACCGCCTTCTTGGGATCGGTCACAACCGGCGACAGAAGGTGCGGGATGCCGTCATAGACCGACAGTTCCAGCATCTTCGGGTCGATCATGATCAGGCGGCATTCTTCGGGCGACAGCTTATACAGCAGCGACAGGATCATCGTGTTGATCGCCACCGATTTGCCCGAGCCCGTGGTCCCTGCGATCAGGAGGTGGGGCATCTTGGCAAGGTTCGCCACCATTGGTTCGCCGCCGATGTCTTTACCCAGAGCAAGCGGCAACTTCATGTTGCTGTCGCCAAAATCACGCGCAGACAGGATCTCGCGCAGCACAACCTTTTCGCGATGCGCGTTCGGCAGTTCGATCCCGATAACCGAACGCCCCGGAACCGTCGACACACGCGCCGACAGCGCCGACATCGAGCGCGCAATATCGTCGGCCAGACCTATCACGCGGCTGGCTTTCAGGCCCGGCGCGGGTTCAAGTTCATACATGGTAACCACGGGGCCGGGACGGACCGAGACGATCTCGCCCTTGACGCCATAGTCGTCGAGCACGTTTTCAAGCATCCGCGCGTTCTCTTCCAGCGCCTCATCCGAGAGCTGGTGACGCTCGATGCTGACGGGATTCATCAGCAGGGAAAGCGGCGGGATTTCATAGGCGGGATGGGCCTTTTGCTCCAGCGCGAGGCGCGGCTGCGCCTCTTCCATTGCGCGGCGCGAGGGCGCAATCGGCTTCACCTGCGGCATAACCACACGGCGTTGCTCGGGCTTCTGGATGACCTGACGGTTCAGCTCCATCCGCGCGGGGGCGGCAGGAATTTCATGATCCTCGGGGAAGTAATCGTCCTCGACAAAGGCCTCATCCGCATAGCCGTCGCCTTCATAGGCGAAGGCCTGCGCGTCGAAATCATCCTCGGCATAAAGCGCGGGCGCCTCGTCCCATTCGGGCGCGGGGGCGTAGTCCATGACCGGCTCTTGCGGCATCGGCTGCGCGGCAAGGCGCGGTTCGACGCGGGTTTCGGTCTGGCGCAGCGTTTGCGGCGCGCGCGGGCCAAGGGCAAGGCGTTTGGCAACGGCCGCCAGAACCGAGGGCGGCGCGGGCAATTCTTCGGGCGCGCGTTCGGGCAAGGGCACATAGGCTTCGGCGCTGACCGGAGGCTCGGCGCGCAACTGGCGCTGCTGCACGGCCTGCGAAATGCGCGCGCGGATGCGTTCTTGCGTGGGCGCATCGGTTTCGGGCAACCATGCTGCTTGCGTCTCGACCAGTTCCGGCTCCAGCTCTTCGAAGACCTCTTCGGACTGCTGCGGGCGGATGATCCGCGACAAAAGCGAGCCACGCTCGACCGGTTCGGGGTGATAAGCGGGCTGCCATTCCTGGGCTTGGGCCCGCTGCGCCTCCCATGCCGCCCATTCTTCGGCGGCGGCGGCTTTCTCGGCACGGCGCTGGCGCTGATGCTCGGCGGCACTGCGCGCAGCCATAACCGAGGCAGAGGCGCCCTTACCCAGAAGCGTCATCAGGCTGGCATAAACCGCCACCGTGCCCAAAAGCATGAAACGCACAATCGCGCGGATTTCGGTTTTCACGAACCCAAGAACAAACGCGCCGACAACCAGCGTCAGCGCAGCAAACAGAACGGTAATCAGGTTCAACCCGAGGCTCCCCGACACCGGCGACATCCCCCAGACCGAGCCCGCAATCATATCGCCGAAATTACCGCCAAGACCAAAGGTCTGGCCCCAATCCGTACCCGGTTCCAAGAGCGAGGCATAAACCGACGCCATCGCTACCCCGATCGGGAAAAAGATCGCGCGACCGCCGATCCGCTCTTCACCGCGATGCAGCACAAACCGCCCGCCCCAGATCACAAGCGCGGCGGGCAGCAGCCACGCGCCATGCCCGACGATCACCATCAACGGCGAGGCAATCCCTGCCCCGATGCGCCCCAGCCAGTTCTGCGCCGCCTCGTCCGAGGCCGCCATCCAGCTCGGGTCGGTCGGCGCATAGCTGGCCAGCATCATCGCGGCCAGAACACCCAGAAAAATCAGAACCCCGCCAAGGAGTTCCTTGCCGCGCCGCTCCAGAAGCGCCTGAGTGTTCTGATCCAGTAGCGGGTCACGCTGCCGAGCCTGGAAGGATGCCATCTTACCGTCCTCACGCATAGATACAGTCGCGGAGTGTTTCCAAGCCACGCTGCGTTTCTTCTTTTGGGGCGACCAAAGCCACCCGGATATAATTCTTGCCGGGGTTATAGCCGTCCACGTCCCGTGCGAGATACGCACCGGGAAGCACCCGAACCCCCGTTTCTTGCCACAATTTCAGGGCTGCTGCTTCGCCATCGTCAACAGGCAGCCACAGGAAAAACCCGCCTTCGGGAAGGGTAAAGCCCTGCATCCCCGAAAATACCGCTGCCGCGATGTCGTATTTCTCGGCGTAAAGCGCGCGGTTCTCGATAACATGGGTCTCATCCGCCCAAACCCGCGCCGAAACCGCCTGAATCGGCATCGGCAAAGGGGCGCCCGCATAGGCGCGCAACTGGCGGATGCGTTGGATATTTTTCGGCCCCGAAGCCACAAAGCCAGACCGCAGCCCCGGCAGGTTCGACCGCTTGGACAGCGAATGGAAAATCGCCACACGCTCGGGGTCATGGCCCATCTCGGCGGAGACTTGCATCGCACCGGGGGGCGGCGCGGAACGCCAGATCTCGGAATAACATTCATCGGCAAAGACGATGAAATCGTGCTTCTCGGCCAGCGCCAGCAGGTCGGCCAGATACGCGCGCGAGGCAATCGCGCCTTGCGGGTTCGAGGGCGAGCACAAATAGGCAATCGTCACGCGGTCCAGCACCTCGGCAGGCAGGCTTGCGTAATCGGGCAGGAAGCCGGTCTCCGCGCCCGCAGGCACAAAAATCGGCTCGGCCCCAATGGTCACGGCAGCCACCGCATAGACCTGATAAAACGGGTTCGGAATAAGGATCGCGGGCTTTTTGCCGTTTTTCGTCTCGGGGCAAAGCGCAATCGCCGCATTGAACAGCCCCTCGCGCGTGCCGTTCAGCGCCATGATCCGGTCAGCCGAAACATCAACCGAGAAGCGGCGCCCCAACCAGCCTGAAATCGCGCCCAATAGCTCGGGCGAACCTTCATTTGTGGGATACTTCGCGAACCCCAACAGATTATCCGCCAGCACTTCGCCCACGAACGCAGGCATCGGATGGCGTGGCTCGCCAATGGTCATCGCAATCGGCTCGCCGCCCGGAGCGTGCGAGTCAAGCAGCGTCCGCAGCCGCGGAAACGCGTATTCGGGCAGGTTCGAGAACCGCTCGGGATAATCCATATGTGCCTCATTCGCCGGGGTCATTTCGCCCCGTTATTGAGACCACGTTACAAAAGAGCCTCCCGCTCGTCCAGAAAAAGCGATGAATCCCCGCAACTTGTTCGCACAAAATGTTGCATTTCAGCCAAGCGCGGCCTCAGCAGCTATGCCAAGACGCAACAACCGGTCCTCTTGCATGGGCGCAGCCATAAGGCTGATACCGGTTGCCGGATAGCCCGTCGGCAGGGTCAGAACGCACAGGCCAAAGATATTGCCGATGCGGGTATTGCGCAGTGCAAGCAGGTTTTCACTTTCGAAATAGGCCCGATCCGACAAAAGCCGTTCCGCATCGGGCGGCAGGATCGGCGCGGTCGGCACCAGCACCGCGTCATAGCCCGCCGTCGCCTCCCAATAGGCTTCGCGGTAGCGGTGCAGATCGTCCCAGCCCTTCACATAATCCGCCGCCGAGACCCCTGCCCCGCCACGAAACCTCTCGCGGATCAGCGCATACATCTTGTCGGGATTGGCCTCGATCACATCACGCCAAAGCCCATAAGCCTCTGGTGCAAAAAGAATACCTGACAGGTCCATCGCAGGCGCCACCATCGGCAAGGCGCCGCGTTCGACCGCCGCACCAGCCTTTTCAAACCGCGCGACAGCCTCTTCAAACCCCTGCACAGGGGCCGCGCGCGTGCCTTCAAACGGCAGCCCCTCCAGCACCAGAAGCCGCGCACCTTGCAACGAGGCATCGCGCAGATCGGGGCAATTGCGCCCTTCCATCACCGCCAGAAGATGGGCGCAATCCTCGACCTTGCGCGCCAGCGGTCCGACCGTATCAAAGCGTTTGCACAGGGGCACAACACCGCGCGTGGACAGCCGCCCATGCGTGGTTTTCAGCCCGACAAGATCATTCCACGCCGATGGAATGCGCACCGACCCTCCCGTATCCGACCCAATCGCCGCCGCAGCCAAGCCCATCGCCACCGACACCGCCGCCCCCGACGAAGACCCGCCGGGCGCAAGGCGAGGATCGTGGACATTGGGCGGCGTCGCGGTCGAAGGGTTCACGCCCAACCCCGAAAACGCCAGCTCGGTCATATGCGTTTTGCCAAGACACACCGTGCCCGCCAGCGTCGCTGCTGCCAGCACCTCGGCATCCGCCTCGGGCACACGCCCCTCCAAAAGCCTCGATCCCGCTTCGGTCGCAACACCGGCGCTGTCGAACAGATCCTTCCAGCTGATCGCCACCCCGTCCAGCGGCCCGCGCAATACCCCCTGGCGCGCGCGCCGATGTGCCGCCAGCGCCTCGGAACGGGCACGATCAGGGGTGAGGCGCGCATAAATCCGCGCGCCTTCGTCACTCGCTGCGGCCTCAAGATAGGCTTCGACCTGCTCGACCGGATCAAGTTTCCCCGCAGCGATCAACCGGCCCTGCTCGGCCGCGCCCAAATTGCGTGTCATCGCACATCCCCTTTGTTTCGCCACAGCTAGCCAGAGCGCGCGCCCCGTGGCAATCCCGCCGATGGACAATTGCCCCGCAAGCGCCATATTGGGGCGCATGAAATATGATTCCGACGTGATTATCGCAGGTGGTGGGCTGAACGGCCCTGCCTTGGCTTTGGCGCTGGCCCAATCGGGGCTGCGGGTTTGCGTGATCGACGCCGCCCCCGCCCGCCAACGCGCGGCGGATGCCTTTGACGGGCGCGCCTACGCGCTGGCACTGGCCTCGAAAAAGCTTTTGGATGCGATTGGAGTCTGGCCCTCGGTTGCGGCGAACGCCCAGCCGATGATGGAGGTCAAAGCCGCCGACGGGCACGCAGGCGAAGGCGCCGCGCCGTATTTCCTGCATTTCGATGCGCGCGAGCTGGACCAAGCCCCTGTCGGGTTCATGCTGGAGGATCGTTTCCTGTATCGCGCCTTCCTTGATGCGATGGAGGCGAACCCTGCAATCACGCTGATCAACGAAACATCCGTCGTCGCCCAAGACGCGCAGCCCGGCGCGGTCGCGGTAACGCTCTCCGACGGGCGGGTGCTGCGCGCGAAACTACTGGTCGGCGCGGACGGGCGCCGCTCGGGCGTGGCGGAACGCGCGGGCATCGGGCGCGAAGGCTGGGACTATGGCCAGACCGCGCTGGTCGCCGCGATTGACCATGAAAAGCCGCATAACGGCGTTGCCCACCAGTTCTTCATGACCTCGGGACCGCTGGCGATCCTGCCTCTGCCCGGCAACCGCTCGTCGATTGTCTGGAGCGAAACCCGCGAGAATGCGGCAACAATTTCAGCGCTGGATGACGAGGATTTTCTGGCTGTCCTGCGCCCGCGCTTTGGCGATTTTCTGGGTGAGATCACGCTCGCCGGTCCGCGCTTCAGCTACCCGCTGAACCTGACACTTGCGCGCGCCTATGCTGCCGCCCGCGTGGCGCTGATTGGCGATGCCGCGCATGGCGTGCACCCGATCGCGGGACAGGGGTTGAACCTTGGTTTGCGCGATGTCGCGGCGCTTGCCGAAATTCTGGTCGAGGCCATGCGGCGCGGCGAGGACATCGGCGCGATTGACGTGCTGGAGCGCTATCAGGGCTGGCGGCGGTTCGATTCCACCTCGCTTGCGCTTGGGATGGACACGGTCAACAAGCTGTTTTCGAACAACAATCCGCTGCTGCGCGCGGGGCGCGACCTTGGCATGGGGCTGGTGAATGCAGTGCCTGCGCTGCGTCAGGGCTTTATGCGTCAGGCGGCGGGGCTGTCCGGCCCCCTGCCCCGCCTGATGCAAGGGCGCAAGATCTGATCACTCCAGCGCGCGGGCCTCGTCGGCCAGCAGGATCGGGATGCCGCCACGGATCGGGAAGGCCAGATTAGCCGCTTTCGAGACCAGTTCCTCGCGCTCGGCATCATAGCGCAGCGTGGTTTGCGTCAACGGGCACACCAGCGCCTCAAGCATACGCCGGTCAAACAGCGGTTTCTTCTCGGTCATTGAAGGCTTTCCTCTCCACCGCCATGCAAGGCGTATTCCATAAGCGTTATCAACGTCTCGCGGCGCGTTTGCAGACAGGGCGCCTCAAGCAGCGCTTGCTTATCCTCGGCATCCAGCGGCAACAGCATCGACAGCGAGTTGATCAGCAACTCGTCATCCGCGTCTTTCAGCGTATCCCAGTCGGTATCCAGACCGCGATGAATAAAGAACCGCGACAGAAGCTGGAAAAAACCGTCGCGTTCAAACCCCGTATCATGTTCGGGCGCGCCGATGTCTTTGGTAAAAGCCGCCCACGATACCGCCGCACGGATATAGGGGCTAAAGCCCGACAGCTCGCGCTGCACGCGGAACCGCGAAATCCCCGAGAGCGTAATCATATAGCGCCCGTCTTCGGTCTCGGAAAAGCCGGTCAGACGCCCCGCACAGCCAATCGCGCTTAGCCCCGGTTCGCCGTTGGGCATATTGCGCGGCTGGATCATCCCGATCAGCCGATGCGAGGTTTTCATGCAATCCTCAAGCATCTGCAAATAACGCGGCTCGAAGATATGCAAAGGGAGCCTCCCCCGCGGCAAGAGCAACGCCCCTGTCAGCGGGAAAAGCGGGATCGTTTCGGGCAGGTCGCAATGGCTCAGCATGAAGCGAAACCTAGCGCAGTTCGCGGCTCAGGCAAATATCATCGACGAAAGACGACGGCGGCCCTTTTGCGCAATCGGGTCGTTCGCCTTCAACGCGTCGAAGATGACAAAAAGCTGCGCCTTTGCGGCGCCGTCATTCCACTCGCGGTCACGGCGGAAGAGGTCCAGCAATTGCTCGACCGCATCCTCCACCCGGCCCGCCGCATGAAGCGCCTGCGCATAGTCAAAGCGCGCCTGATGATCTTCGGGGTTCGCGTTGATCGCGGCTTCCAGCTCTCCCAAGGGGCCAGCGTCAGCCGCTTGCAGCGCGAGCTGAAGTTGCGCTTTGGCCGCCTCGAAGGGCGCGGACCCCGCGACGGGCGCAGGCGCGCCCTCAACCAAGGCCTGCGCCTTGTCAACATCGCCCAACGCGATCGTTGCGCGCAGAAGCCCGCCATAGGCTTCGGCGTTTTCAGGCTCTTCCTCAAGCACGGCTGCAAAGGTCTCGGCCGCGTCTTGCGCCGCGCCTTCGCCGAGCATTTCTTCGGCCGCAGCAACCGCCGCCGCCAGACCGCCATCGTCGCCCATCGCCACAAGCTTATCGACGAATTTCTTCAACTCTGAGGCCGGCAGCGCGCCTTGGAACATATCGACCGGGCGCCCTTCGACAAAGGCCACAACCGTCGGGATCGACTGGAGCGGCAATCCCTGCTGTGCCAGCGCCGAAGCAAGGCGCTGGTTCTCGTCGACGTTGATCTTTGCCATCACGACCTTGCCTTTGACGGCATTCACAGCCGCTTCAAGCGCCGGGCCAAGCTGGCGGCACGGGCCACACCACGGTGCCCAGAAATCGACGATCACCGGAACGGTCTGCGATTTCTCGACGACATCGGCCATGAAGTTGGCTTCCGATACGTCGAACACGAATTCCGAATGCGGGGCGGGCTGGTCAGTTCCGAACATGGGCTGTCCTCTTGTCTCTCGGTTGCCCCCTATATGCGTCCGAAGCGGGGCCGCGCCAAGGGGGCGCATCGTTCAAAGATCAAATGTCGCAAAGACGGGGGCGTGATCAGAGGGCTGCTCCCATCCGCGGGCATCGCGCAGGACGCGGCTGGAATGTGCCGCGCCCGAAATATCGGGCGTCGCCCAGACGTGATCGAGGCGCCGCCCCTTGTCGGCGGCATCCCAGTCTTTCGCGCGGTAGCTCCACCACGAATACAAAAGCCCTTCGGGAATATCCTGCCGCGTCACATCAACCCAACGCCCCGCATCCTGCACCTGAGCCAGATGATCGACCTCGATCGGCGTGTGCGAGACGATTTTCAAAAGGGACTTGTGGTTCCACACATCATCCTCGCGCGGCGCAATATTCAGATCGCCCACCAGAATGGATTTCTGCGGCGCATCCGCATGGAAGGCATCGCGCATCTCGGTCAGAAAATCGAGCTTCTGGCCGAATTTCTCGTTCTGCCCGCGGTCGGGAATGTCCCCCCCTGCGGGCACATAGAAGTTGTGGATCGTGACGCCATTCTCAAGCTGCCCCGCGATATGGCGCGCATGCCCAAGGTTTGCCCAATCGCGCGCACCTGCCTCGACCATCGGCAGCTTTGAAAAGATCGCGACGCCGTTGTAGCCCTTCTGCCCGCGCGCCACCATCCAGCGGTAGCCCAGAGCCTCGAACAGCTCGGTCGGGATTTTCTCGACAGGGCTTTTACACTCTTGCAGGCACAGGACATCCGGCGCCTCTTCGCGCATCAGCTTGCACACAAGTTCGGCGCGCAACCGCACCGAGTTGATGTTCCAGGTGGCCAGCGTAAAGCTCATGATACTCTCCCCGTCAAAGCCGCGCGATACTGGCCAGAGAGCGGGTAAAGTTCAACCCGCCTGATTGCTGAAATAGCCGCCGTGGCTGGTGATCGTCTCCTCGAACCGCGCAACCTTGGCAACCGATGCCGGGCTGCGCGCCGTCATCGCGGTCAGCAACAACTCTGCCGTGATGAAAGCGGTCGTCAGCGAGGGCATAAGCTGCGGCCCCCCCATTGGCAGCTTGATCACCTTCCACGCCCCCTTGGCGATGGGCGAGCGGTAACTGTCGGTCAGCGCCAGAATGCGCGCGCCGGTCTCGCGCGCGACCTGACAGGCGCGCACCACCTCTGAAGAATAGTGCTCGTAGGTGATCGCGACGATAATATCCTCGGGGCCGGAGGCCGATACCTGATCGAGGATCGCGCCCGGCATACTTGGCACCGGCACAAAATTATCAAACGCCATCGCGCCGACATAGCTGAAATAATGCGCGACACTGAAGCAGCTGCGCACCCCCACTGAATAGACGCGGCGCGCGCCCAATAGCGGCTCGACACAGCTTTCCAGCATCGCGCGCGCCTCGGGGGTGAACAGGGTCTCGACGTTCGACCAGTTGGCTGTCAGCGTCTCGCTCCAGATGTCCGCGCCCGATTTGCTGTTCAACGCACGGGCGCGCTCGCTATAGCGGGGGGGCGCGGTCAACAGGGTCTGCACATCGTGGCGGAAGGCGTCGTAGCCATCATACCCCAGCTCGCGTGCAAGCCGCGTCACCGTGTTCGCATTCACCCCCGCCATGCCCGCCAGACCGCGAATCGACTGGAAGGCAACGTCGTTCAGGTGATCCAGAACCCATGCGGCAAAGGCTGACAGGGTCGGCGTGCCCCGCTCGACCACATCCAGAAGCGCCCCCCTGATTTCCTTTATTTTATCCATGTCTTCCCGCCATTCGCGCCCCGCTTTATCCGTTATCACAGCCCCGCGAAATTCCAAAATAATACATTTGCATTATTTTGTGCTAAAATATATCACAGTCGCATTATTGCCGAGTCTGAACGGCAAGGACAGGAGAGGAGTCCCACATGAAATTCGTAGCTTTCGCGACCGCGGCGGCCCTGGCTTTCGCAGCCCCCGCAATGGCTGAAGAGTTCGTCTCGATCGGCACTGGCGGCGTGACCGGCGTCTACTATCCGACCGGCGGCGCGATCTGCCGCATGATGGCCAAAACCCGCGCCGAGCACGGCATCCGCTGCGCCGTCGAATCGACCGGCGGCTCGGTCTACAACATCAACGCTGTCCGCTCGGGCGAGCTTGAGTTCGGCGTTGCACAGTCCGACTGGCAGTTCCACGCTTTCAACGGCACCTCGAAATTCGAAGAGCAGGGCAAGTTTGACGACCTGCGCGCCGTCTTCTCGATCCACCCCGAGCCCTTCACCGTCGTCGCCCGTGCCGATGCCGGCATCAAGAACTTCGACGACCTCAAGGGCAAGCGCGTCAACGTCGGCAACCCGGGCTCGGGCCAGCGCGGCACGATGGAAGTGCTGATGGAAGCTCTTGGCTGGACCATGGCCGATTTCGCCGTCGCCTCGGAGCTTCAGGCCGGCGAGCAAAGCCAGGCGCTGTGCGACAACAACATCGACGCGATGGTCTACACCGTCGGCCACCCGTCCGGCTCGATCCAGGAAGCCACCACCGCTTGCGACGCGACGCTGGTCAACGTGACCGGCCCCGCAGTCGACAAGCTGGTCGCGGACAACCCGTTCTACCGCACCGCCACCATTCCGGGCGGCATGTATCGCGGCAATGACGCCGACACCACGACCTTCGGCGTGGGCGCGACGCTGGTTTCCTCGGCCAAGGTGCCGGACGAAGTGGTCTATCAGCTTGTGAAAGCCGTGTTCTCGGACATCGACGCCTTCCGCGCGCTGCATCCGGCCTTCGCGAACCTTGATCCGGCGGAAATGGTGAAGGACGGCCTGTCGGCTCCGCTGCACCCCGGCGCAGAGCGCTATTACCGCGAAGCCGGTCTGATCAAGTAATCGACCGCGTTAGATAAACAATAAGGGCCGCCGCACAGACGGCGGCCCATCTGATTTCCGGGGGGCCATCCATGACAAACGAAACAACCAAAGCGGATCGCAATTTCAGCGACGAAGAACTTCAGGATCTGGTCGCAAGCACAGATACCGGCGGGCGCAACCCGACCAGCCGGACGGTTGCATTGCTGATTTCGGGCCTCGCTTTCGCGTGGTCGCTGTTCCAGCTCTGGATCGCGCAACCGCAGCTTTGGTTCGCGCAATGGGTTCCCGCGCTCAACTCTTCGCAAACGCGGCCCGTGCATCTGGGCTTTGCAATCCTCCTGGCTTTTCTTGCCTATCCGGCGATGAAATCCTCGCCGCGGGATCGTGTTCCGCTGGCTGACTGGGTTCTGGCACTCGTCGGTGCGGGCAGCGCATTTTATGTTTTCCTGTTTTCGCGCGAGCTGGCCGAGACCGCCCGTTCGGGCCTGCCCACCAGCGCGCAGATCGTCATCGGCTCGGTCGGGATCGTGCTGCTGCTCGAAGCATCGCGCCGCGCGCTTGGCCCCGCACTGACCGTCGTCGGCGCGGTGTTTCTGGCCTATGCCTATATGGGGCAAGGCTGGCTGATCCCCGATATTATCGAGCATTCCGGCCTATCCTTCACCGCCATCGTCAACGCGCAATGGCTTGATACCACGGGCGTGTTCGGCATCCCGCTTGGTGTGTCCACCGCCTTCGTGTTCCTCTTCGTGCTGTTTGGCGCGATCCTCGACAAGGCGGGCGCGGGCAATTATTTCATCCAGCTTGCCTTTGCAGGGCTTGGCGCACTGCGCGGCGGCCCCGCCAAAGCGGCCGTGGTCGGCTCGGCCATGACCGGCCTCATTTCGGGGTCTTCCATCGCGAACGTGGTGACAACCGGCACCTTCACGATCCCGCTGATGAAGAAAGTCGGCTTCTCGTCGGAGAAGGCGGGCGCGGTCGAGGTGGCCTCGTCGGTCAACGGCCAGATCATGCCGCCGGTGATGGGGGCCGCCGCCTTCCTGATGGTTGAGTTCGTCGGCATTTCCTACGTCGAGGTCATCAAACACGCCTTCATTCCAGCGGTGATTTCCTACATCGCGCTGGTCTATATCGTGCACCTCGAAGCGCTGAAACGCGACATGCCCGCCCTTGGCCCCGCGGCCAATCTGGGCCGCATGTTCCTCAAGATCGCGATCGGCTTTGTGGTTTCGGGCGCGGCCTTTACCGCGCTGGTCTGGCTGGTCAACACGCTGCGCGACGCGGCTCCTGCGCTGTCCGAAGGGGTCATCCTTGCGGGCATCATTATCGCCTATGTGCTGATGGTGCGCACTGCGGCCAAGCACCCGGACCTGACGCTGGACGACCCGAATTCGGGCAAGTTCACCCTGCCGACCGTGGCCGAGGTCTTCCCCACCGGCCTGCATTACCTGCTGCCGATCCTCGTGCTGGTCTGGTTCCTGATGATCGAGATGCAGTCGCCCGCCAAATCCGCCTTCTGGGCTGTGGCGGTAATGCTGGGCATCGTCCTGACGCAACGTCCCCTCAAGGCCATGTTCAGAAACGAGCACACCGGCACAGCCTTCCGCGAAGGCGTCAACGACCTTGTGGATGGCATGATTACCGGCGCGCGCAACATGATCGGCATCGGCGTGGCAACGGCAGCGGCGGGGATCATCGTCGCGACCGTCACAAAAACCCCCATCGGGACCGAGCTTGCGGGCCTTGTCGAGATGCTCTCGGGCGGCAACCTGTTCATCATGCTGGCCTTGGTGGGCGTGTTCTCGCTGATCCTTGGGATGGGGCTGCCGACAACTGCGAATTATATCGTCGTGTCCTCGCTGATGGCATCGGTCGTGGTGCAACTGGGCGCGCAAGAGGGGCTGATCGTGCCCCTGATCGCGGCGCACCTGTTCGTGTTCTACTTCGGCATCATGGCCGATGTGACCCCGCCCGTCGGTCTGGCGAGTTTCGCCGCCGCCGCCGTTTCGGGAGGCGATCCGATCCGCACGGGTTTTACCGCCTTCTTCTATTCGATGCGCACGATCGCCCTGCCGTTCCTGTTCATCTACAACCCGACATTGATCCTTTACGGCGTCGATCTGGGCACCACGGCGGGCATCTTGCAGGCGATTATGGTGTTCTGCGTCGCGACCGTTGCGATGCTTCTGTTCGCCGCCGCCACGCAGGGCTACTTCCTTGCGCCCTCGAAGAAATGGGAAAGTGCGGCGCTCCTGCTGGTCGCCTTCACCCTGTTTGTTCCGGGGTTCTGGCTGGACCGTATCCAGCCGCGGTTCGAGGAACTCCCGCCCGTTGAACTGGCGCAAGCCTTTGACAGCACCCCTGCGGGGGAGACCATCCGCTTTGTCGTCTCCGGCCCCAGCTATGTCGATGGCAGCCCGACGAAACTGACCATCGTTCACACTGTCACGGCGGACGAACCAGCAAGCGGGCGCGCCGATGCGGCAGGGCTGATGCTTCTGCCCGAGGGGGATCGCCTGTTCATGGACGAGCCGATGTTCGGCACGGATTATCAGCAGCAGCTTCAGGGCTTTGATTTCTACTCTGACCCGCGCGTCGAGGTCTCAAGCCTGCTGCACCCCGCCGACCGGATGCCCAAGCAGATCATGTGGCTCCCCGCGCTGCTGCTTCTGGCGCTGGTCGTAATGTTCCAGCGTCGTCGCCAGACGAAACCCGCGTTCTAAGGAGGCCGTCATGTCCAAGACCATTCTTCTTCCGATCGACCTGAACAACCCCGATGTTTCCTCGGCTGCGCCGCTGAACGAGGCGCTGATGATGCTGGATGGCGGCAAGCTGCATGTGCTGTCGGTCGTGCCCGAATTTGGCATCGCGCAAGTGTCGGGCTTTTTCCCGAAGGGCCACGAGAAAGAGCTGCTCAACAGCGTCGGCGCGGCGCTGAAAGACTGGGTGAATACCAACGTTCCGGCTTCGGTCGATGTGCACCCGCATGTGGTGCATGGCACGGTCTATGACGCGATCTTGCGTGTGGCCGACAAGCTGGCGGTGGATGTGATCGTGATGGGCGCGCATCGCCCTGATCTTGCCGATTACCTGCTCGGGCCGAATGCGGCGCGGGTGGTGCGGCATGCAAAACAATCGGTTTATGTCGTAAGGAACTGACAAATGAGCCATATCTTCGGGCGCTCGACACGCGGCCAACTGCCCTTCGCCGTTCAGGGCGACGGCTGCTACCTGATCGACGCATCAGGCAAGCGTTATCTGGACGGATCGGGCGGCGCGGCGGTGTCGTGCCTTGGCCACTCGAACGCGCGCGTCCGTGGGGCGTTGCACGATCAGCTTGACCGCGTGGCCTTTGCGCATACCGGATTTTTCACCAGCGAACCGGCCGAAACGCTGGCCGACCGTCTGGTCGCCGCTGCCCCCGACGGGATCGAGCGGGTTTATCTGGTGTCAGGCGGGTCCGAGGCGGTCGAGGCGTCGCTCAAGCTCGCACGGCAGTATTTCATGGAGATCGGCCAGCCCGGTCGCCACCGCGTCATCGCACGCCGCCAAAGCTATCACGGCAATACGCTTGGCGCTCTGGCCGCTGGCGGCAACGAATGGCGGCGCGCGCAATTTGCGCCCTTGCTGGTCGAGACCTCGCATATCGCGCCGTGCTACGAATATCGGAACCGCGCCGAGGGCGAAACCGTCGAAGCCTACGGCCTTCGCGTCGCCAATGAACTGCAAGCCGAGATCGAGCGCCTTGGCCCGGAAACCGTGATGGCCTTTGTCGCTGAACCCGTTGTGGGCGCGACCGCCGGTGCCGTGCCAGCCGTGACCGGCTACCTCAAACGCATCCGCGAGATTTGCGACACCTACGGGATTTTGCTGATCCTCGACGAGGTGATGTGCGGCATGGGCCGGACGGGGCATCTGTTCGCCTGCGAAGAGGATGGCGTGGCGCCGGACATGATCACCATCGCCAAGGGGCTTGGCGCGGGATACCAGCCGATCGGTGCGTTGCTGGTGCAGGGAAAAATCTACGATGCCATCGCGGCGGGGTCGGGGTTCTTCCAGCACGGGCACACCTATATGGGTCACGCGATGGCCGCCGCTGCCGCCAATGCCGTGCTGGACGAGATCGAAACCCGCGACCTTCTGGCCCGCGTGCGGGTGCAGGGCGCGGCGCTGCAAGCGGCGCTGACCGACGCGCTTGGGCAGCACCCTCATATCGGTGACATCCGCGGGCGCGGCCTGTTCCGCGGCGTCGAACTGGTGGCGGATCGCGAGACGAAAGCACCCTTTGATCCCGCCCGCCGGATCAACGCCCGGATCAAGGCCGCCGCATTCGAGGCGGGGCTGATCTGCTATCCGATGGGCGGCACGATTGACGGTGTGAATGGCGACCATGTGTTGCTGGCGCCCCCCTTCATCATCGAGGACGCGCAGATCGACGAGCTGGTCACGAAACTTGGCGGCGCCATCGACAAGGCTCTGTCAGCATGACTCCCCTGCCCCGCATCATGGTCGCCCCGAACGGGGCGCGCCTGACCCAGGCCGATCACCCCGCCCTTCCCGTCACGATCCCCCAGATCGTGCAATGCGCGGTTGATTGCGTGGCGGCGGGCGCGGACGGGCTTCATGCCCATGTCCGCGACGCCGAACAGCGTCACGTTCTGGACGCGGGTCTTTATACCGAGCTGCTGGCGGAACTGGACACGGCTCTTCCCGGCCTTTTCGCGCAAATCACGACCGAAGCCGTCGGCCGCTACACCCCCGCCGAACAGCGCGCGCTGGTCTATGCGGTGCAGCCCAAGGCCGTATCGGTCGCCGTGCGCGAGATGTGCGCGGGCGAGGCGGAGGCCGACCTGCGCCGCTTTTATCATCACTGCGCCGAGGCCGGAACGGCGGTGCAACACATCCTTTATGACCTAGCGGACATTCTCGCCCTTGCCGCGCAGATCCGCGCAGGCGTGATCCCTCCCGATGCGCTTCAGGCGCTGATTGTGCTTGGTCGCTATAGTGCGGGGCAGGTTTCGGCCCCCTCCGATCTGGATGCGCCGCTGGCCGCGCTTCTGGCCACCTTCCCCGAGGTCGACTGGGCCGTCTGCGCCTTTGGCGGGCAAGAAACCGCCTGCCTGAGCGCAGCCATCCGCAAGGGCGGCAAGGCCCGCATCGGGTTCGAGAACAACCGCCTGAACACGGATCTCGGCCTAGCCACTTCGAACGCCGAGCGGGTGTCGGAGCTGATCGCCACCCTCGCGCAACCATAATTCCACTCTTGCACTTCTCCCCGCACACTGGAAACCTGTGGACCCACACAGGAAAGGCGTGCGCGGTGCATCTGTTACGTTCTCTTGGCCCCGCAGTTGCAGGGGTCTCGATCATCGAGGCCATCCGCGCAGGCGCAGGTGCGATAGTGGGCCTTGCCGTTGCGGGTCTGTTCCTGCTCTCGCCCGATATTGATCTGGAAACGGGCCTATACCTTGTCGCCCCCTTCGGCGCGAGTTCGGTTCTGCTGTTTGCCGTGCCCAACAGCCCGCTGGCGCAGCCATGGTCCGCCATCATCGGCAATACGGTTGCCGCGCTGGTCGGTGTTGCCGTTTGCCTGAGTATTCCTGACCCCGCGCTGCGTATCGCGCTGGCCGTCGGCCTGGCGATCACCGCAACCATCCTGTGCCGCGCGGTTCACCCGCCCGCAGGCGCCGTTGCCATGACCGCCGCCATGAGCCCCGAGGCGATAGACCGGCTTGGCTTCTGGTTCGCACTGACCCCCATCGCTGCGGGAACGGTCTTGCTGGTGCTGATCGCCACCCTCTACGCGCGGCTTACCGGGCGGCATTATCCGTTTCGCCAGTTTGCCGATCCCGGCCGTCACGGCACGACGGATCGCAATCCGTCCGAGCGTCTTGGCCTTTCCGAAGACGAGCTGACCGGACTTCTGGAACGCTACCGCCAGTCGTTCAATCTGGGTGTCGAAGATCTGGCGCGCCTGATCGGTGCGGCCGAGTTGCAAGCGGCGAGCCATGCCACCGGCCCGCTTCTGACCAAGGACATCATGTCGTGCAACCTTATTACGGTGCACCCCGAGACACCCCTTTCCGAAGTCGCAGATCTGTTCCGGCGACACCGGTTCACCTCGCTTCCAGTGATCGGGGCGAATGCGCGGTTCCTGGGTGTGATCTTCCAGATTCATCTGATCGCACAAGCGCGCGAGGACGCGCTGCGCCTTGATCGGGGCTTTATCCCGGCCCTGCGCCGTCTGCTGGAACGCAACCGCGACAAACCTGTAAGCGCGGGCGACATCATGTCGGTCGCAGGCCCACGAACCACGGGAAACGCCCCCGTCAGCACGCTCTTGCCGATGATGGCGGATGGCGAGGTCGACGCGGTTCCGGTGCTTGACGGGAGCCGCGTCGTCGGCATCGTCACCAGAACAGACCTGATTGCAGCGCTGGCACGGCAGGCGATCCGGCACGAGTAGCCACCAGCCGCATCCGGAATCCGGCTACCTAACGAGCCACATTCGCGCCTTTCGAATGCGACACAGCGACCAAAAGTTAACTTCTGTCGCACTCTTTCGTTGACTCATCTCCCCAAGCGCAGAAATAAGAAACGGGCTGGGACAAAATTAACTGTTCATCGGCCATCGTTCTATCCAGGTGCACGACTGTCGGTATCAGAAAGCTTGGTCCGGGCGACTGCGCCGCGAAACTACAGGCGTGCCCCATTATGCGTTCGAAACCCCGTATCCCCTTGGCGAAATGGCTGTGGAACTCTTACCTGCGGGCGGCGCTTATTCCGCTTCTGGTGATCGAACTCTCGTTTCTGGGGCTTTACTGGGCCGCCAACCAGTTCACCTATGCGCGCAAAATCGACGTGGTGTCCGAGCTGTCCAGCCGCGAGCTGAGCGGGCTTGCCGAAAACGGCGCCCAGACCATCGCCGAGCAGCTTGGCGGCATTTCGAACCTTTCGAGGGTTTATGCCGAACAGACCGCCCTGGCGCTGGCGCAACCTGCGGACCCAAGCGATGCGGATAAGGCCAGCGTCCAGTATTCACCCGATGGTGTGTTCTACACGCCTGCCGATACCGGCGGCTCGGCGGTCTATTACAGCGGTTTCTTCCCTATCGGCGAGGCCGAGCAGGATAAAGTCTGGCGCACCGTGCGGCTTGATCCTTTGATGAAATCGCTGGTCGCAGCCAATCCGATGATCGCGCAGGTCTATTTCAACACATGGGATTCCTATAATCGCATCTACCCCTATTTCGACGTTATCAGCCAATATCCCCCGAAAATGGATATCGCCTCGTATAACTTCTACTACGAAGCCGATGCCGAGCATAATCCCGCGCGCGACGCGGTCTGGACCGATGCCTATGTCGATCCGGCCGGGGCGGGCTGGATGGTGTCGTCGATCGCGCCGGTCTATCTGGGCGACAAGCTCGAGGCGGTGACCGGGATCGACGTGACCATCGGCACCATCGTCGAGCGCATTCTCAACCTCTCGCTGCCTTGGCAGGGCTATGCGCTGCTGATCGGTCGCGACGGGACGATCCTTGCGATGCCGGAAAAGGCAGAGGCCGATTTCGGGCTGAAAGAGCTGAAGAGCCACAGCTATCAGGAAGCCATCAAATCGGATACGTTCAAGCCTGACGATTTCAACATCCTGAAGCGTGCGGATACCGCCGCCCTTGCCAGCGCGCTGAACGGCAGCTCTCATGGCTCGCTGACGGTTGACCTGAACGAGCGGATGGTCAGCGCGTGGTCGGAAATCCCCGGCGCAGGCTGGAAGGTTCTGGTGTTGGCCCCCGAGAGCGAGATTTTCGCCGAAGCGAACCAGCTTCGCAAACGGCTTGATCTGGTGGCCTGGCTGATGGCCGGAAGCCTTCTGGTGTTCTACCTCGTGTTTTTCGTGTTCCTCTGGCGGCGCGCCAGACAGATGAGCCACCGGATCAGCGCGCCCCTCGAGGAAATCGCAGAGCAGTTCTCAAACCTGACCGAGAAGAACGCGGTCCCACCCGATCCGGACTACCAGATCGAAGAGCTGCAATGCGTTGGCGAAAACCTTGTCACCGCCAGCAAGAAAATCGACGCGGCCAGCCGCGCCAAATCGCAGTTCGTCGCCAATATGAGCCACGAGTTGCGCACCCCGATGAATGGTGTGATCGGTATGTCCGAGCTTCTGGCCGATACCGACCTGAAGCCCGACCAACGCAGTATGCTCGAAACGATCCAGCACTCGTCGGACCTGCTTTTGCAGACCATCAATGATGTGCTCGATTTCTCCAAGATAGAGGCCGGGCGGCTATCGTTGGACACCAGCATCGTCGACACGCTTGGCGAGATGGAATTTGTGTGCAACACCGTGCGCCCGCTGGCCGAAAGCCAGCAGGTGCGGATGCAGATGAGCTTTACCAAAGATGTGCTTGGCGCGATGGAGGCAGACCCGATCCGCCTGCGCCAGATCCTGATCAACCTGCTCAGCAACGCCGTCAAGTTTTCGGCCAATCTGCCCGGGCGCACTGGCGAGGTCACGCTGCACGCGCGCCGCGCATCGGCAGACGAGATCGCCTTCGACATTATCGACAATGGCATCGGCATGTCCGACGAAACGCTTGGCCTTCTGTTCCAGCCTTTCTCGCAGGCCGACGCCGGCACCACGCGCCGCTATGGCGGCACCGGGCTCGGCCTCGCGATTTCGCAAGACCTGGCGCAGCTGATGGGCGGAGAGATCTCGGTTATAAGCGAGCAAGGCACCGGATCGACCTTTACGCTACGGTTCCCAAGCAAGGCCTTCCCATCCCATCAAAACGACCCCGTGGTCACAGGCGCCAGTATCCTCACTCACATAGATGACCGCGCGAACTGCGCGGCGATCAGCGAGTTTCTGCGACACAACAGGCTGCAAGTAACCCCGGCGCCGCAGTTGGAAGAGTTGCTGCGGGTCGCAGAGAATGCCGGAGCGGGGACCGTTGTCTTCATCGCTCAGGCGGACGGGGAAGCGAACGATCTGGTGATCAAGGCGCTTACGGCGATCAATCCGGGCCTGCTTTACATCAGCGCCGTTGCCGATCGGAAGGATCTGGGAGGAGAAGCACGGTTCAATCTCCGTAAGGTGCTGCGCTTCCCGTTGCTGCCCTCGGACCTCTGGCAAGCTCTGCGCGATCTCACCGACGGCAGAAGCCACGCAGTTTAACACAGCCTGACGGGACACATCGGGCTTCCGGTTGCCCGCCCGATTTCTGTATGCATCCGCCTCCGGCGTCAGCCCAGTGTCAGCAAGGATCGGTATTCATGGCCTTGCGCATCCCGCGCGGGGACACTGAACATGCCGACGATATATATCTGGGACCGCTTTATCCGCAGCTTCCACTGGGGGCTTGTTGCCTCGGTCGGCTTGGCGGCGGCGACGGGGTTCCTGCTGGGCGCCGATGTGCTGGTCTGGCACCTGATCGGCGGAGGCATCGCGGCGGCACTGGTGATCGCCCGCCTCGTCTGGGGGATGACGGGCAACGGCTACGCGCGGTTTTCTTCGTTCCTGACCGGCCCGCGCGAGATACTCGCGCATCTGCGCGGCGGCCCGCGCCACCTTGGCCACAACCCGCTTGGCGGCCTGATGGTGATCGCGCTGATCGCGATGATCCTTGCCTTGGCGCTATCCGGCCTGCTGGTGCTTGGCGGGACGCTGAAAACCGGGCCGTTCGCCTTTGTCACCTATGCCTCGGGATCGACCGCAAAAGAACTGCACGAGGCGCTGGCAACGACGCTTCTGGTCATGGTCGGGCTGCATCTTGGCGGGGTTGTCCTTGAATCCTTGCGTGGCCGCGAGAACCTTGCCCGCGCAATGGTGACAGGCCGCAAAGAAGCCCGCGCAGGCGACCACCCACCTGCGGCGCGAGCGGCGCGCCCCGCGCTGGCCCTGTCGGTGATTGTTGCAACCGCATTTGGTCTGGGTGCTGTCGGCATGAGCCTCGCCACCAAGCCCGCGCAGGGCGTTCCCGTCGCGACATGGGACGCGGAAACACAGGAAGAATGCACCGCCTGCCATATGGGCTATCACCCTTCGCTTCTGCCCGCCGCAAGCTGGCGCGCGCTCACTGCCAACCTTGACGATCACTTCGGCGAGGACGCTAGCCTTTCGCCCGACATGACCGCGCGGATCACCGACTGGCTGACCGCCAATGCCGCCGATACGGCAGACAGTTACCCCGCCCACAGGCTCGCACGCGTGAACGCCGAAGCGCCCTATACCCTGACCCGCACCCGCTTTTGGACGCGGCGCCATTCCGACATCCCCGACGCGGTTTTCGCCCGCAAATCCGTTGTCAGCCGCTCGAACTGCGCTGCCTGCCACGCGGACGCCGAAACCGGCTGGTTCAGCCCCTTCTCGATTTCCATTCCCAAGGAGTAACCCCCATGAAAATGCTCATGATCGTCGCTTTGCTTGCTGCAAACCCGGCCTTCGCTGGCGACACCACCCCCGCTGACCAGATCGCGCGCTTCAGCGCCGAGGCCGGACAACCAGCCGACGCCGCACGCGGCAAAGCTCTGTTCTCCGCCAATCACACCGGCGGCAAACCCGACACGCCGTCGTGCACCACCTGCCACACCAACGACCCGCGCAAGGGCGGCAAGGCCCGCACCGGCAAGGCGATCGAGCCGATGGCACCGTCGGCCAACCCTGCCCGTTTCACCGACACCGCCAAGGTCGACAAATGGTTCGGCCGCAACTGCAATTCCGTTCTCGGGCGTGACTGCACCGCCCTCGAAAAAGCCGACGTAATCGCCTGGCTTGCCAGCCTCTGATGGAGACCAAAATGCGCTATATTCTTCCCTTCCTGCTTCTTGCCACGCCTGCTCTGGCTGGCGGAGACTATATTCAACCCGTCACCGATCCACTGACTCAGGCTGAATGTTCGGCTTGCCATATGGCCTTCCCGCCGCGCCTTCTGCCCTCGGAAAGCTGGCGTAAGATCGTGGGCAACCTGTCCAACCACTTCGGCGAGGACGCAAGCCTGCCTGCCGCCGACGCCAAGGCGATTGCCGATTATCTTGCGGGCGCCACCAAGTCGGCCAAAACCGTTAAAGGCATGGACCCTGCCAACCCGCCGATGCGGATCACGGAGCTGCGCTGGTTCACCCACGAGCATAACGGCGAAGTTTCGGCTGCCCGCAAAAAGAAGGCCGGTTCGATGGCGAACTGCACCGCCTGCCACCGTGGCGCGGATAAAGGGTATTTCGAGGACTGATCCCTTCCCTCGAAAAGAAAGGCGCCGGTAAGCTGATGCTTCCGGCGCCTTTTCAATTCGTCAGATCGCGTGCGTCTTAGCCGCGCTTGCCGCGATGCGGCTTGGTGGTTTTGCCTGCGTATTTGGCCTTGGGTTTGCCCGGTTTGGCCGCCGCATCCCCCGATTTCTTCCACGCGGGCTTGCCCGGTTTGTCATCGGCAAACTTGCGCGGCTTATCGTCGGAATATTTGCGGGGTTTGTCGTCAGAATACTTCCGCGGCTTGTCATCGTCATATTTGCGCGGCTTGTCGGTCGAGCGACCCTCTTTCCACGCCGGTTTCTCGCCGGAGCCACGGTGCGGCTTGCCCGAGAAGCTGCGCTTCGGGCCGCCTTTGCGACGCGGATCAAACCCGCCCTTGCCGCCCCCGCGCACCGCATCAGGCACACCATTCAGCATCACCAAAGACAGGCCATCCGCGATTTCCATCGTCGGACCCAAAGCATCAAGGAAATGCCCGACCACGTTTTCCGACACCTCGACAAAGGTCTCATCGTCGAAAATACGGATCGCGCCGATTTCCGAACGGGTAATCCCGCCCGCTTCACAAACCTTCGGCATCACCCATTTCGGGCTGGCGTTATCGGCTCGACCGATCGGCAGCGCAAACCAGCGGCTCGGGCCGAAATTCGACCCCGGCGCGACGCGCGGCGCAATCGGATCAAGCTCTTCAGGCGCCGAGCGCTGACCGCGCCACAGGCGCATCATCGCAAGGGCAATCTGCTCGGGCGAGCGCTGCGACAGAATCGCAGCCAGCGTCGCGGCCTCGGCATCAGCGGCCGGATCTTCCCAGACCTGATCGGCCAAAAGGCGGGCCTCGTCACGCTCCAGCACAGCCTCGGCCGACGGGCCGGGCACCCACTCGGCGGTAACTTTGGCGCCGCGCAGCATCCGCTCGGCACGGTTGCGCGCACGCGGCGGCACGATCAGCGCGGAAATCCCCTTACGGCCCGCACGACCCGTCCGGCCCGAGCGGTGCAAAAGCGCCTCTTCGCTTTGCGGAAGCTCCGCGTGGATCACAAGATCAAGGTTCGGCAGGTCGATCCCGCGCGCGGCAACATCGGTTGCCACACAAACGCGCGCGCGCCCGTCGCGCATCGCCTGAAGCGCATGGCTCCGCTCGGATTGCGTAAGCTCGCCCGACAGCGACACAACCGCAAAGCCACGGTTCGACAGCCGCGTCACGAGGCGCGCCACCGAGGCACGCGTATTGGCGAAGACGATCGAATTCGGCGGCTCGTAGAACCGCAGAAGGTTGGTGATCGCGTTTTCCTGATCGTGCTCGGCCACCATCACGGCGCGGTAGTCGATGTCCGTATGCTGATTGCCCGACGATTGGGTCGAAATCCGGTGCGCGTCGCGTTGATAGCGCTTGGCAAGGCGCGCGATCTCGGGCGAGACCGTCGCCGAGAACAGAAGCGTCTGGCGGCTTTCGGGGGCCGCATCGAGGATCGTCTCAAGGTCTTCGCGGAAACCCAGATCCAGCATCTCGTCTGCCTCGTCCAGCACAACCGCGCGCAGTTCCGACAGGTCGATCGCGCCACGACGCAGGTGGTCGCACAGGCGGCCGGGCGTCGCCACGACGATATGCGCGCCACGTTCCAGCGAGCGACGCTCCGAACGCGCGTCCATCCCGCCGACGCAAGACGCCAGAACCGCGCCCGCCTCTTTATAGAGCCAACTCAGCTCGTGGCGCACCTGCATCGCAAGTTCGCGCGTCGGCGCAATCACCAGGGCCAGCGGCGCCGCCGGAACGGTGAATACATCCGCATTCCCAAGGATCGTCGGCGCAATCGCCAGACCGAAGCTAACGGTTTTGCCGGACCCCGTCTGCGCCGAAACCAGAAGATCCGCGCCTTCAAGGCCTGGCTCGGTGACGGCCTCCTGAACGGCGGTCAAAGAGGTGTAACCACGGGCCGCGAGCGCGGTGGAGAGGGACTGTTTCACAAGGGGCATCCGATCAGGGCGCCGAGCGGGCACCTGGGTTTAGCGGGAGATTGGGTCGATCTCGGCCCCGCGTCGCCGAGCAAACCCGCCACCTACAGGGAATGAAGCCGCGCGTAAAGGCCTTGTTTTGCGCCAACCTTAAAGAATAGGGCTATTGCCGCTCGTCCTCGGCCCAAAGGCGCTGCGCGGGCACATAAAGCCGCAGGCTTTGTCCGGGTTTCAGGATACCCGGTTTCTCGACCCACGCAGTCACTCCGCGCCGACCAGTTGCTGCGGGTTTATAGGCCGCGCCGAACCCCTCGTGACGGGTTTCGATTTCTTTGGCGATGACCGTGCAGGGCAGGTTTTCCATATCAACGACAAGCGTCGCGCCATCCGGCCCCTGCAGGCGCGACGACGGCGGCAAATGCGTCAAATCCGGCAGGCCGCGCAGCACGATATTCGCGCCCACAAGGCAAGGGTCCAGCTCGGGCAAGCCCATCGCAAGCGCGCTCTTGGCCAGCTCTTCGGACGACAGTATGGTGATCTGGCGAACATTGGCGATCTCGATCCCGCGCTTGTGCAGCGCTTGCACGCGGCCACAGGCGGGGCGTGTCCGGCCCGAGTGCTTTTCGCCCTTCGCACCATCCCAACCAAGTTTCAACTGCCCGACGGGGTGCGAGACACGTCCCTCCCCTTCGGGAACAACGCCCAGAAAGACGATCTCGCCCGCAAATTCTGTCGCCTTTAGCGAAGCCATCAGGACACCTTCACCACAAGGAACACGCGGCGAAACGGGAACAGGACCGAGCCATCAGCCTCAGGCGGATAGGCCACTTCCAGCGCCCGTTCGTAGCGTTTGACGAAAGCCTCTTGTTCGGCGGCTGTCAGCTTTTCAAGGAACGGGCGCATGATCGTCGCTTCGGTAAAGTGCCGGATCGGGTGGCCATCGCCTTGTAGGCGCAGGCGTTGCAGATAATCGGTCTGCCACAGATCCGCCTCGCCCAAGGGCTGCAAGATACGCGCGTAATCGGGCAGATCCGCAACCGGCGGAACCCAGCCGGTGAAATCAAAGCGGTCGGGGAACATCTCGGCAGCAAATTCGCGCAAGAACCGGTGCGAGGGTGCCCCGTTCTGACGCGGCATTTGCACAGCCAGCACCCCGCCCGGCCGCAGCATCCCCGCCAGTCGGGGCAACAGCGCCGCATGATCAGGCAACCATTGCAGCGCAGCGTTCGAGAAGATCAGCGCGGGCGGCTTGTTCGTCGGCTCCCACGACTGAATATCCACCAGATCGCAGCGATGGTAGGCGCCTGTAGCGGCGGCCTTTTTCAGCATCTCGACCGAGTTATCGACGCCGACGATCTTGCGTTTGGTGAAACGGCGGCTCAGTTCTTCGGCCACCGCACCGCTGCCGCAACCAAGGTCGATCACCCGCCCCTGTTCGGGAAGCACGGGCACCCGCGCCAGCAAATCCAGCGCGGGCCGCAGACGCAGGTCACGAAAGCGCCCGTAGCGTTCGGGGCTCCAGTCAGTGTGACCTTGCGCCTTGTCCGCCATGATCAGGCCGTCGGCTCGGGGGCGGTGTCGCCACCCTTCTTGCGCGATTTTGTCTTGGGCAGCGCGGTTACTGACGGGTTGCCCGAGGGCGTATCATCGCTGTCGTCGCCGCCCAGATGCTCGCCCGACATGACCTTCTTGATTTCGTCACCGGTCAGGGTTTCGTATTCCAAAAGACCCTGCGCCAGTCGCTCCCATTCCTCGTTGCGCTCTTCCAGAATACGCTTGGCGGTCTGGTAGCCCTCTTCGATCAGGTCGCGCACCTCGGTCTCGATCAGCTCTTTGGTCTTGGCCGACACCGAGAACCCGCCGGTGTTACCCTGATAGCCCTCATGCGCCTCGGAGTAGTCGATGTTGCCGACCTTGTCGGACATCCCCCACCGCATCACCATCGCACGCGCGATAGCCGAGGCCTGCATGATGTCGCCCGCAGGGCCGTTCGACACATGGTCTTCGCCCCATTTGCGGATCTCGGCAGCCTTGCCCGCCATCGTCATGGCGATCTTCTGCTTGGCCTCGTCCTTGTGATAGTTCAGCCGGTCCATTTCGGGCAGCGAAACCACCATACCAAGCGCCTGACCACGCGGAATGATCGTCGCCTTATAGACAGGGTCGCACTTGGGCAGCGCAAGGCCGACAACGGCGTGCCCCGCTTCGTGATAGGCGGTCATCTCTTTTTGCTCGGGCGTCAGCACCATCGAGCGCCGCTCGACACCCAGCATCACCTTGTCCTTGGCGTTCTCGAAATCTTCCATCGTGACAAAGCGGCGCCCCACACGCGCGGCCATCAGTGCGGCCTCGTTCACAAGGTTCATCAGGTCCGCGCCCGAGAACCCGGGCGTGCCGCGCGCAATCACGCGCAGATCGACATCGGGGCCGGTCGGCACTTTGCGGGCGTGGACGGTAAGGATTTTCTCGCGCCCCTTGATGTCGGGGTTCGGGACGTGGATCTGGCGGTCAAAGCGACCGGGGCGCAGAAGCGCGGGGTCCAGCACGTCTTTGCGGTTCGTCGCAGCGATGATGATGATGCCTTCGTTGGCCTCGAACCCGTCCATCTCGACCAGAAGCTGGTTGAGGGTCTGCTCGCGTTCGTCATTGCCGCCGCCGATACCAACGCCACGCGCGCGGCCCACGGCGTCGATCTCGTCGATGAACACGATGCAAGGGGCGTTTTTCTTGGCCTGTTCGAACATATCGCGCACACGGCTTGCGCCGACGCCCACGAACATTTCCACAAAGTCGGACCCCGAAATGGTGAAGAACGGCACACCCGCCTCGCCCGCGATAGCGCGCGCAAGCAGCGTTTTACCCGTGCCGGGCGGACCAACCAAAAGCGCGCCCTTCGGGATTTTGCCACCCAAACGGCTGAACTTTTGCGGATTGCGCAGGAACTCGACGATTTCTTCAAGCTCTTCCTTGGCCTCGTCGATGCCCGCCACGTCGTCAAAGGTCACGCGGCCCTGCTTTTCGGTCAGCAGCTTGGCCTTTGATTTGCCAAAGCCCATCGCGCCGCCTTTGCCGCCGCCCTGCATCCGGTTCATGAAGAATACCCAGATACCGATCAGCACGATGAAGGGCAGCCAGACACCGAGGAGCGACATAAAGCCCGATTGCTCTTGCTTGACCACGCGCACCGTCACGCCTTTGTCGACAAGCCGGTCGGTGATCGTGTCGGCCACAGGCTTCACGGTCGAGAAATTGCCGTCCTGCGTCTGGTAGCGCACATCCTCTCCGTCGATCGTCACCGAGGTCACTTTGCCCGCATCGACCGCCGACAGAAATTCCGAATAGCTTTTCGAGCTGGCGTTCATCGTGCTCTGGCCGTCACCGAACAGGTTGAACAGTGCCAAAATCAGCAGAAACAGCACGGCCCAGAAAGCGAGATTGCGCGCATTACCCAAGGGGGATCCTCCAAAACTCAGTCAGGCGGCGAAAGCATCGCAGCCTTTGATTGTGAAAATAGGGATTCGGCGGGGAGGTTCAACGCCTCAATAGCGAAGAAAGGAACGATCCGGCAGCAATTGTCGCTTTCCAGCCGTTTTCGAGGCCCGCCAAGGGGGCAGAAACCAGTGTTTCACCCTGCCAGACCGCAGGCGAGGCCAAAAGCGAGGCGCGCGGAAGGCCCGTTTTGCGCCAGTCCGGACACTGGCGCAGCCCCTCGGCCCCCAGTGACGCGATCTCTTGGCCCGCCGTTGCTGGCCCGCTCAAATGCCAGCGGTCCCAAAGCTGCCCCGCAGACACCCGAAGCTCCGCTACAGTATTAGCCTCTCGTGTGATGCGAATCTCGGCATCGCTCGACGTCATGCGGCAACCATGCAAGGTGCGGCCCCTGTGCTCTGGCAATTCCGCCAGAAAATTGTCCACCTTGGTGGCGCGCGGCGCATACTCCGCGCCCGAAACCCATCGCAATGCTGCGACAATCAGGCGGCGTTGCAGCTCGGGCGGCAGGGCGGCGGCAAACGCCCCTGCCCCGATCACCAGATCGCCGCGATCCTCGTTCACATGCACCATCGCAAAACCGTGCAAGACCGCCCCAAGCGCGGCCTCTGCCGCCGCCAGATGCCCGACCACCGCCGAAAGCTTCTGCGCCGTCACCCCCACGGGCGCCAGCCCTTGCAGCGCGTTTCGCGCCTTCACCCGATCAAAGCGCTCGTTCGCGTTGCTTGGATCATCGACCCACGCAATCCCGCGCGCGGTCAGAAACGCGCGTAACTCGGCGCGCGTGGCAGCCAGAAACGGGCGGTGCCAGATAACCCCCTCGGCCTCGAACCGACGCCGCATCCCCGACAGCCCTTCAAGCCCCGCCTCGCGCGCAAGACGCATCAAAAAGGTCTCGGCCTGATCGTCGGCGGTATGGCCAAGCGCCACATGGGCGATGCCGTTTTCGCGCGCCCAAGCCCCGACCAGCCGCAACCGCGCACGGCGCGCCTGATCCATCAGGTTGCCGCTTGGCACAGGCCCGTCCCAGCGAAGCGTGCTATGCGCGACCCCGATCCGTGCGCAGGCCGCCGCCACAAAGCGCGCCTCCTCGGCCGCCTCGGGGCGCAGCCCGTGATCGACCGTCACCGCCGCAACCTGATAACGGCCCGCCAAAAGATGCAGCGTTGCCATCGAATCCGACCCGCCCGAAACGGCAACCCCGACGCGAGTTACCGCATCGGGGTCAAAAGCTGTCTCTGTCAGATCGTGCAGCCTCACTGGCACCCGAGCGCCTGACGCGCCCCCACCGATTGATCCGCCGCCGAGGTTCCCGGAAAGCGGCGCACCACCTGATCGAGCGTCGCGCAGGCTTCGGGCTTTTGCCCGATCTCGCCCAAAGATTTCCCAAGCATCAGCAGGGAATCAGGTGCACGCGCGCCGGTTTTATCCGCGTTAAACGCATCCAGCCACGAGCGCGCAGCGGCGGTGGTATTGCCGGTTTTGCTTAGCGCCTCGCCACGCAGATACATCGCCTCCGAGCCAAGCGGGCTGCCGGGGTAGATCTCGTTGAACTTGGCAAAGCCTGCCGCCGCCCCCGCGAAATCCGCGCCATCAAAGGCGGCTTTCGCGCGGTCGAAATCGGCCTGCTCGTTCATCGCTAAAGACATGCCAGCCGGTTCGGTCGCATTCGGCGCGGGCGCCGTTACCGGAGAGGCCGAAGCCACGCCACCCAGAACGCCCGTCTGGCCAAGGGTCGAAATATCGCAGCCCTCCTCCAGCTCGCACAGGCGGAATTCCAGGTCGCCAATCCGGTTCGTGCCATCGGCCACCACCTGATTGATCCGGTTTTCTAAAGCCTCGGTGCGCGAAGTCAGGCGGCTCAGCGAGCCCTCCATCGCATCCATCCGCTCCAGCGCAGACGCTCCGCCCGCGGCCTGAATGCCCTGAGCCCCCGAGGCGACCAGCTCACCCCGAAGCCCCTGCACCTGCGCCGCAAGCTGCGCCAGTTCCGAACGAATATCGGCAAGGGTTTGCGCGTCCTGCGCAAGCGCGGGCACGCCCACGAGAACAGCCGCACTGACAAGAAGGACGCGCAACATCATCAGCTCCCCGCGCCGAGCGAAATCACCGTCACAGCGCGGCGGTTCTTGGAGTAGCAATCCTCGGTCGAGCAGACCTCAAGCGGACGCTCTTTGCCGTAGGACACCGTGCGCAGGCGCGAACCGGCAACCCCTTGCGAGACAAGGTATTCCTGCACCGCATTCGCGCGGCGCGCCCCAAGTGCGAGGTTGTATTCGCGCGTGCCTTGTTCGTCGGCGTGGCCTTCGATGATGGCGTTATAGGCCGGATGGCTGCCCAGCCATTGCGCCTGACCGGCCAGAACCGTGCGCGCCTCGGCACCAAGCGTCGACTGATCCACCGCGAAGAGGATCTTATCCCCTACGCGCGCGCTGAAATACGCGGGCGAGTTCGGGTCGTTGATGTCGCCCATCGAGACGCCACCATCGCCATACACGCCACCCGGATCATTCACGCCGCTGCCGTTCGCGTATTTGTCGGGATTGCTACAGGCCGCGAGCGCCAGCCCTGCCAGAACGATCACTGCCTTCGTTGCGATTTTCATTTTTCTTACCGCCTTATTTTAGCTGCCCATTGCAGCACAGATTAACAGGTTCCTTGCCCCTTGTGAATCCGCCCGCTCAGGGCAGAAGGGGCGACCACGCCGGATCGGAAGCGGCCGTGCCATTTTCGACCTTCTTCAGGTTCCGGCCCGAAATATCGACCGAGTAAAGCTGCGCGCCGCCCGCCGCTCCGGGGCTTTCGCGCGTAAACATGATAACCCGCCCATTGGGGGACCAAGTCGGGCCTTCATCAAGAAACGATGCCGTGAGCAGACGCTCTTCGGAGCCATCTGTGCGCATCACGCCAATATGGAAGCGCCCCGCGTGTTGCTTGGTAAAGGCCACCAGATCGCCGCGCGGGCTCCAGACCGGGGTGCCATAGCGCCCCTCGCCAAAGGAAATCCGCTGCGGCTCGCCGCCACCTGCGGGCATGATGTAAAGCTGCTGCGTGCCGGAGCGGTCGGATTCAAACACGATCCGGCTGCCGTCGGGGGAATAGCTTGGCGCTGTTTCAATAGCGGGCGAGTTGGTCAGGCGCGACGGCGCCGAGCCGTTCACACCCATCGACCACAGGTCGGTGTTACCGCCCTGCTCCATCGAATAGACGATCGATTGCCCATCGGGCGAGAACCGCGGCGCAAAGGTCATGGTGCCGGGAATCTCGGGCAGAAGCTGAGACGTCACCGTGCCGACATTCAGCATTTTGATACGCGGGAAGCCGGTCTCAAACGTCGTATAAAGCACGCGATCCCCCGAGGGCGAAAACCGCGGCGCCAGCACGATGGTCGAGCTATCGGTCAGGTATTGAACATTCGCACCGTCGTAATCCATCACGGCGAGACGCTTCTGGCGCGCGTTTTTCGGACCGTTCTCGGCGACATAAACGACGCGGCTGTCGAAATAGCCGCTTTCGCCGGTGATCCGCGAATAGATGACATCGGCCACCTTATGCGCCAGACGACGCCAGCTTGCCGATCCGGCGGCAAGCTGCTGGCCTTCGCCCATTTGCTGCCCCGAGAAAATGTCGAACAGGCGGAATTTCACGACCACCTTGTCGCCCTGCATCGACACAGCGCCCATAATCAGCGCCTGCGCATTGATCGCCTGCCAATCCGCGTAGGACACCGGCGCGTCGAACACCCCGAAGCTTTGGATATGCGCCTCACGCGGGATTTCGCGGAAGAGACCCGTGCCCGACAGATCCGCCGCGATCACGGCTGCGATCTGATTGGCCATCGGCCCCGCATCGCCCGTTTCCGCCACAAAGGCAGGCTGCGCGAAGGGCAAAGGTTCGATCACGCCGTCGGTAATTTCGATCCGAAGCGGGCCGCCCTGGGCCAAGGCCGCCATCGGGGCCAGCACAACGGCCAGCACCAGAGCCATCAGAAATCGCATCATCATGTCCTTCCCTTTCAGGGGAGTTTTCAACGTGTTAACCCCATCGCGCAACCTTTGCGGCGAAAACAGGGGAAAATTCGCGGAAAATTGCCAAAACCGTCTCACTTCATCCTCATTTTTTCAGGGTTGAAGACGATTTCGATCTCTTTCCAGTGGTCGTATTTCTCGGGCGGAAGCGGGAAGCCATCGGACCCGCAGCGCACAATCGCACGCCGCCCGGCCTCATAGGCCTGCTTGGCTGCCGCCTCGGAGCCGCCCTCATAGCCGACCATGCGGATCGACCCGATGTCGGGTTTCGCGTCCGGCCCCATCGAGACAGACACCGTCACCGAGGTGCGCAGCGCCTCGGACGACAGCGCACCGACGTTCCAGCAGCGCTTCACATCGACGATCAGCGCCTCTTTCTCGCCCGAGGTCACCGGCGGACCAGAGGGCGCGCGGCCCGTGCCACCCGTCCCCGTGCCGCCCGCCTCCTTCATCGCCTCAGCCAAGGCATCGTTGACCGCATCCTTTTTCACCGCGGGCGCGGCAGGTTTGGGCGTATCGGCTTTCGGCGCGGGCTTGGGCGGTGTCGGTTTAGCGCGCGGACGCGGCGAAGACTTCGGCGCCGAAGTCGTCGCCTTCTCTTCGGTCTTGGTGGCCTCGGTCACGATCTCGGTCGTCGCCTCTGGCGGCGCGGCCTCGTCCTTTTTCTCGACCTCTTCGGCGGGGGCTGCATCCTTATCGGGGCGCGTTTCCGCCTGCGCCAGATCAGAGACCTTCGCATCAGGCTCCGGCGCCTCAGCCGGCGTAGGGGCCACGCGCGGTGCGGGCTTGGGTTTCGGGCGCGGGCTGAACTCGGGCGCGATTGTATCTTGCGGCACCTCGACCGGCGGCATCATCTCTGGCGGCACCTCGGTCACGTCCACCGGTTCGGGCGGAGGCTCGGTCAGGTCCGTCATATCGGGCTGCGGTTCGGGTTCGGCCACAGGTTCCGGCAACGGTTCCGGCGGAGGCTCGGGCGCCACCTCGGGTTCTGGCGTCGGCGCATCAACAGGCGCAGGCTCGACTGTGGGAACCTCGGGCGGCGTCACCTCGGTCTCGGACGGCGCAGGCGCCGCGGCCACCATTGCGGCGAACTCGGCCTCGGAGATCACCGAAACTTCCGACAGGACAATCGGCTCCGAAGGCTTGGGTTTGAACCAGCTACCGCCCAGCAATACCCAGGCAATCACGCCCAGATGAAGCGCGGCCGATATGCCGTAGCCAACCCTGTCTGCCCGATCCATGCGCATAGCCGCGCGCCTCGCCTTGCGTTACTGGCCCGTTGCAGGCGCCTGGCCACCAAGCGATGGCCCGCCCACATCCGTTACCAGCGTGATATTCGAGAACCCGCCCGCATTGAGCGCACCCATCACCTCGACCACGCGGGAATATTCGATCCCGCCATCCGCGCGCAAAAACACCTTGTCGCTTTCACGCTCTTGCGCGACTGCCTGCAAGCGCCCGATCAGCTCTTCCATCGGCACCGGCGTGTTCATCATCGACACCGTGCCATCCAGTTGCAGCGAGATCGTCAATGGCTCTTCCTGCTCGGTCGGCACGGCCTTGGCCGCCGTCTTCGGCAGCTCCAGCGGCACCCCCACCGTCATCATCGGCGCCGCGACCATGAAGATGATCAAGAGCACCAGCATCACATCCACCATCGGCGTGACGTTGATCTCGGCCATAGCCTGATGACGGCCTGCGCGCCCTCTGCGGCGGCGTCCCCCGCCCCCGCCTTTTTTCATCACACCCGCGCCCATGGCTCAGGCGTCCAGCTGGCGCGAAAGGATCGTCGTGAATTCGTCGGCAAAGGCCGCATAGCCGCCCGAGATTTTATCCGCGTCCGACGACAGCTTGTTGTAGAAGATCACCGCCGGGATTGCCGCCAGAAGGCCAAGCGCGGTTGCGACCAGTGCCTCGGAGATACCGGGCGCCACAACGGCAAGCGAGGTGTTTTGCGAAATCGCGATTTCCTCGAACGCGACCTTGATCCCCCAGACCGTGCCGAACAGCCCGACGAAGGGCGCGGTCGACCCAACGGTCGCAAGAAAATTCAGCCCCGAGTTCAGCGTCTCTTCGGCCTTGGCAATCGCCACATCCATCGAGCGTTCGATCCGCGCCTGCGCGCCTGCGATCAGCTCACCATCCGAGCGATGCGAACGGCGCCACTCCAGCATCCCTGCCGCGAAAATCTTCTGGCTGGCACCCTCGGGCGCGGGGCCAATCTGGTCGAACAGCTCTTCCAGCGGCTCGCCGGACCAGAAGGCGCGGTCAAAGGCATCGGCCTCGGAGCGCGCGGCGCGGAAGGTCAGGAATTTGCGGATGATGATCGCCCATGACCAGAAACTGGACACGATTAGCAACAGCACCACAAGTTTCACGGTAAAGGAGGCACGCGCAAAAAGCGCAAACAAGGAGAAGTCCATCTCCTGCGCCATCGCAAGGGCTTGATGTTCCATAGATCACTGCTCGCCGGTTATGGCCACGTTTGTGTGGCTCTGATTAGCAGCGATTCTACACAAGGTTCAGAGGGATTGCCATAACATCTGCGTCAACTCGGCGCAGGATTGGCCGCTTTAATGCACAGGCGGCGCAAGTTTTCGGCGGATTTCGGCCGGAAGGCGGGCAACACTGCCTTCTTCGGTCATGCATACCAGCACGACCTGAGCCTCAAAGAGCCGCTCCTCGCCGCGCCAGATCGACTGATCCAGTGTGATCCGCGCGCCGGTTTCCGCCACCAGATCGGTGCGCACCGTCAGCAGATCGTCGAACTTGGCCGAGCGCAGATAGTCGGCCTCGACCCGGCGCACCGCAAAGACAATGCCATGATCGCGCTTGAGCGCCGCCTGATCCACCCCGACCGAGCGCACCCACTCACTGCGGCCACGCTCGATGAATTTCAGGTAATTCGCGTAATAGACGATCCCCGCAAGATCGGTATCTTCGTAATAGACGCGTAATTGAAATTCATGCATAGCGCGATCTCCGCAGAAAGCTACCAGATTTTGTATAATCTGTTGATTTTGTTGCGATTGTCAATCATATTTACGCGTCCATAGACAAGACAATGATTTCAATGATGTTGAGTCATACCTGCTATATTTGGTAGCTTTTTGGTAGTCTTCACGTTTCAGGGGATTGCGACCTTGGCAAGGAAAAGCACACTCACAGAAGCCAAAGTTCGGGATCTAGACCCCGCAGAGGCAACGTATTTTGTGCCAGTCGAAGGCCTCCCGTTGAGGATCAAGGTCACCCCTCGCGGCACAAAATCATTCCAGATCAAATTTCACATTTACCCGCCTGCAACGGATGCGCACGGGAATGCGATCAAGCCGAAGCCAAGACCCACACAAGTTCTGTATGTGATCGGAAATTTCCCATCGATCAGCTTGGAAACAGCCAAAGAAAAAGCGCAAGCCCTTATCAAAGCTGGAAAAAACGGGATTGACCAGCGTCTCGTCTGGGAGCATGAGGAAGCCGAGTCCAAGCGCCAGATGCAAACGTTCCAAATGGATTACGTTAGCGCAGCGGACCCTGACAATCCTGATTTTCTTCGCTCGGCCTGGTTCTCATACACAGACACAAAATTCAGCGTGCAAAAGCGGACCCTCCAGTCGCTCAAGCGCTTATGGAAGCACATCAGCGAAAATCTGGGCGAAACTGTGAGAACCACAGAGCTGAAGCCAAGCGATATTGGCCGCATCAAGGCGAAACTTGCCGACCGACCGCAAGAGTTCAACAAGTTTCGGGCGACACTGTTTAGCGTGCTTGAGACAGAAGTGCAGGACGGCAGGATCCATCAAAACATTCTTCGCAAGCGGATCGATGGCGTGCGCCCGTTTCCATACAAGCTTCGCGACACTGTCCTAACCCCGCGAGGCACTCAAGACTTCAAGGTGTTCTTTGGCAACCTAGACAACTTCCCTCCAAACAGGCGCAATCATGCACGGTTTCTATTGGCTTTATTGTTCACAGGTCTCAGGCCGAGCATGCTTCGTTCTTTACGGAAAATTGATGACGGGCGCGGCAATTTCGTCGATCTGCAATCCGGTCAAATGTTCTTCCGCGAGCACAAGACAGCTCACAAATCGACCTCAAAGGCCGCAACGATCCTTGCGTCACCCAAAGCCTTAGAAATCATGAAGCAGGCGGCGAACGCCACGGCATCACCATTCGTGTTTGGGTCGCATGATGCTCGCGCTGGATACTGGGATTTAGCCGTCTCAGAGAAAGCTTGTCAGTTGCTCTTTCGCGAGCACGCCCACAAGTTTGAAGTGTTTGGGGTCGATAAGTTCGAAATCTATAGCCTGCGGCACACCTTTGGGACGACGATGGTCAACGCTGGAGTGCCGCTGCATCAAGTTAAAGATCAGATGCTTCATAAGTCCATCGTGACAACCCAACGCTATGTGCGCGCCACGGAGGAAACTCGGCGCGCGCTCGCGTCTCGGATCGATACCATCATCTGAGAGGGTTATCCCAGGGTTGCGCGCCAATAACAACGGATCAAACCTCGCCCCATGAACGACAAGTCTGACCCGATCTTGATCCGCCTCATGCCCCACTTCCTGGAGAACCGCTCGAAAGTTGATGGTGCCCTGAGGGGCGGCATATCATGGCGGTGTTCAGACGCCGTCAATTCGTAAGCCTGCGCGGAAGACCAATGCAGGGCTTCAAATCGTTCGCTGCGGCGCAAGCGACTTTGGCCGGGATCGAGGCCGCTCATATGATCCGCAAAGAGGGCAACTACTGGAGCGAAGGCGAAAAGGCCGACGCGAAAGCCATCGCCTGACCCCCGATTGTCCTGCATCAAGGCTTAGGCCCGAAAATGCGGCTATATGCCAATCAGAACGGAGTTTTCGGAGGCCGGTATGATCCTTTCCCCTGCCACTCATCCGACGGGCTGGCGCGGCCACGCGACCGTGCTCGCCTCGCTGGCGCTGTGGTGGGCGCTGTATCGTCAGCTTGTGCCGCTGTCCGAATGGATCACCTCGCTTTTCCCCGTCGCGCCGCACAGCCACGCGGGCGAGGCGATTGCCTTTTTCTTTTACGACGTGCCGAAGGTGATGATGCTTCTGACGCTCATCGTCTTTGCGATGGGGGTTGTGCGCAGCTATTTCTCGGCCGAGAAAACCCGCGCCCTTTTGTCGGGCAAACGCGAGGGCGTGGGCAACATCATGGCGGCAGGGCTTGGCATCCTGACGCCATTTTGTTCATGTTCGGCCGTGCCGCTGTTTATCGGGTTTGTGTCCGCGGGGGTGCCGTTGGGCGTGACCTTCTCGTTTCTCATTGCCGCGCCGATGGTGAACGAGGTGGCGCTGGTCCTTCTGTTCGGCCTTGTCGGGTGGCAGGTGGCCGCGACCTATCTGGCCTTCGGGCTTGGGATCGCGGTCGTCGCGGGGTTCATCATCGGCAAGCTGCGCCTTGAAGGCTGGCTGCAAGACTGGGTGCGCGAGATCCACTCGGGCGCCAATGCCCCAGACATCCCCGAGGGCGAGGCGCTGTCGATGACCGACCGCTACAAGCTGGGGATCGAGGCCGTGCGCGAGATTTTCGGCAAGGTCTGGAAGTGGATCATCCTTGGTATCGCGCTTGGTGCCGCGATCCACGGCTATGTGCCCGAAGACCTGATGGTGCGGATCATGGGCGCGGATGCGTGGTGGTCGGTGCCCGCTGCCGTTTTGATGGGCATCCCCATGTATACCAACGCCGCCGGCGTCATTCCGATTGTCGAGGCGCTACTGGGCAAGGGCGCGGCGCTTGGCACCGTTCTGGCCTTTATGATGAGCGTGATCGCGCTCTCGCTGCCCGAGATGATTATCCTGCGCCAAGTCCTGACCTTGCGGCTGATCGCGGTGTTTATCGGGGTGGTCGGCAGCGGTATTCTGGCCGTCGGATTTCTGTTCAATATCTTGTTCTAAAAGGGAAACGTTATGAAGCTTGTCAAAGTCTACGGCCCCGGCTGCAAACGCTGTGAAACCACCGCCGAGATGGTGAAAGAAGCCGCCGCCCAGTTGGGCCTTGAGGTCGAGGTCGAGAAAGTCTCGGACGCGAGGGCTATTGCGATGGCGGGCGTCATGTCCACGCCGGGCATCAGCATTGACGGCAAGCTGGTTCATGCAGGCGGGCTACCCGATGCAGAGCGGCTGAAAGGCTGGCTGTCGGCCTGACCGACGGGGCTACCGCTTTGCGCCGATCTGCGCCATCCTGCGCGGGGTGGTGCAAACGGAGATCCGAGTGAGACGTTTTTTCCTGCCGGTCGCGCTTGGGGCGCTGATCTTTGCCTTCTGGCTGAACCCGAGCGTGCAGGACATCGCGGCGGGGGTTGCGATTTTCCTGTTCGGGATGCTGATGCTTGAAGACGGGTTCCGGCTGCTTAGCGGCGGCCTGCTGGAGCGGATTTTGCAAGCCTCGACCCGCTCGACACCCCGCGCGGTGCTGTTCGGCACGGTCTCGACCGCGCTGCTGCAATCCAGCTCGCTTGTGTCGGTGATCACGATCTCCTTCCTCAGCACCGGGCTGATCTCGCTGATCGGCGGGGTCGGGGTGATTTTCGGCGCGAATATAGGCACGACAACGGGCGCATGGCTGGTGGCGGGGCTGGGGCTGAAGGTGAATATCGCCGCCTTCGCGATGCCGATGATCGCGCTGTCCATTGTGCTGGTGTTTCAAAAGGCCAAACCCCTGCGCGGGATCGGGTATGCGCTGGCGGGGATGGGCTTTCTGTTCCTTGGCATCCATTACATGAAGGTCGGCTTTGACAGCTTCAACGACGAGATCGACCTTGCCCGCTTTGCGATGGAGGGGGTCGCGGGGCTGGTCGTTTTCTCGCTGATTGGCGCGGTGGCGACGGTTATCATGCAGTCCAGCCACGCGACGATGACACTGATTATCACGGCGCTGGCGGCGGGGCAGATCACCTATGACAACGCGCTGGCACTGGCGATTGGCGCAAATATCGGCACGACGATCACCGCCATTATCGGTGCGCTCAGCGCGAATTTTCAGGGCAAACGGCTGGCGCTGGCGCATTTCATTTTCAACACGCTGACGGCGTTTGTAGCCCTTGTCCTGATTGTGCCCCTGCGCGAGTTGGTCGATTGGATCAGCGCGGCGCTTGGCATCGGGGCGGCGGATTACGCGCTGAAACTGGCGGTGTTTCATAGCGTGTTCAACCTGCTTGGCCTTGCGCTGATGCTGCCCGCGCTGACCCCGCTGATCGAGTTCCTGACGCGGCGCTTCCCCAGACCGCGCCTTGACATCAGCGAGCCGCATTTCCTGAGCGACGCGGTTGACGCCTTCCCCGAGACGCTGGAAGCCGCGCTGCGCAAGGAATTGGTGCATCTATATGAAAACGCCGCCGGAATTCTGCTTAAGGGGCTGAACCTGAACCAGCAGCAGGTCTATGACAGCGAGGACATCCCCGCCCTTGTCCGCGCCAGCCGCGAGGCGGTCGAGATAGACATGGACGCCGCCTATGAGCAGCGGATCAAAACCCTTTACGCGGCTATCGTTGACTACGCCACGCATATCGGCAGCGACGACCAGCACCCCGAGCGGATCGAACGGATCCACGCCCTTCGCGACGTGGCCAGCGACATTGTGCAGGCGGTGAAATCGGTCAAGCACCTGCGCAAGAATATCTTGCACCACACCACCGCCGAGCGTGGCGCCGTGACCGGGATCTACGACGACCTGCGCGCCGAGATCGCGCGGATCGTGGCCGAAATCCGCTTGCTGGGGCAAACCCCGCCCGAGCAACGCTCGGCGCTGTGGCTGGATCAGGAGCGCGCCACCGTCGAGGATCGCGCCCGCCACACGACGCAAAAGGTTGATGCGCTGATCCGCGCGCGCCATCTGAGCGCGGCGGACGCGACCTCGTTCCTGAATGACTCGGGCTATGCTTTCGCCGCTATGCGCGATCTGATCGAGGCCGCCCGCAGCTTTTATATCGAACGCGATCCGGCAATTGCGGCGGTCGAACACCTTGTTTCGCTTGACCTTGAGGAAATGCATGAGACCTTGAAGGGGGACGCCCCGCCGTAACCCTTTGTCGCTGGCAACCGCCGTTTTGTATAGGAACACCCGATGGGGCTGAAAAAACTGACCGAGAAGCTTGCCGCCTATTTCGAGCGCCTCGAAACCGGCCAGACGCATGAGATCAAACCCGATCATGTGCGCAAAGTGCTGGAGAAACTCCACGCGAAAGAGGCCGAGCTGCGCGACAGGCTGGCGCGCGCCGAAACCGATGAAAAGCGCGCGCATTTGCAGCAAAAGCTGCAAGTCACGCAAGAGCACATCTCCCGCGCCGAGTATTTGCTGACCGCCATCGAACGCGCCGACTAACGCGCGCCAGACAGGAGCCGAAATGAGTGATTTCACCGCGACCCGCGCGCTGTTCGACCTGCCCGAAGGTGTGGTTTACCTTAACGGAAACTCTCTTGGCCCGCTGCCGCGCGGCTGCGCCGAACGCGCGCAAAAGGTGATGCAGGACGAATGGGGCAAAGACCTGATCCGCGCGTGGAATACGGCGGGCTGGATTTCGCTTCCGCGCCGTGTTGGCGATGCGATTGCGGGTCTGATCGGCGCGCCCGAAGGGTCGGTGGCAACGGGGGATACGCTCTCGATCAAGGTGTTTCAGGCTTTGGCGGCGGCTCTGCGGATGCGCCCCGACCGGCGGGTGATCCTGTCGGATAGCGGCAATTTTCCGACTGATTTGTATATCGCGCAGGGACTTATGGGGTTGCTTGATCGGGGCTATGAACTACGCACCCCCGCGCCTGAAGATGTGACCGACGCCATCACCGACGAAGTTGCCGCCGTGCTTCTGACGCAGGTCGATTACCGCACGGGCCGGATGCATGACATAGCCGAGGTGACGCGGCGCGCCCATGCGGCGGACGCGGTGATGATCTGGGATCTGGCACATAGCGCGGGCGCGGTGCCGCTGCATATCGGGCAAAGCGGTGCGGAATTCGCGGTGGGCTGCACCTATAAATATCTCAACGGCGGGCCGGGGGCGCCCGCGTTCCTGTATGCCCGCCCCGACATTGTAAAGCACGTCGACCCCGCGCTGGCCGGATGGATGGGCCACGAAGCGCCTTTCGCGATGGACCTGACCTACCGCCCCCATATGTCGACCGAGCGGTTCCGCGTCGGCACGCCTCCGGTGATCCAGCTTGCCGCGCTGGAACAAGCGCTGCGCGTCTGGGACGGGGTGGATATGGAGGCGCTGCGAGCGGCCTCGATCACGCTCTCCGAGCGGTTCATCGCGGGGGTGAAAAAGCATTGCCCCGCGCTGACCCTTGTCTCACCGCGCGACCCGCTGGTGCGCGGCTCGCAGGTTTCGTTCGCCTTCGCCCATGGATACGCGGCGATGCAAGCCTTGATCGCGCGCGGTGTGATCGGGGATTTCCGCGCCCCCGACATCATGCGCTTCGGCTTTGCGCCGCTCTATCTGACCCGCGACGACATTGACCGCGCGGTCGAAATATTGGCCGATGTCATGGCGCGCGAGCTGTGGCGCGATCCGCAATATCAGACCCGCGCGGCGGTAACTTAGGGCGCGCCAAGCAGCAGGTTCGGCAGCCACGTCACCAGCGCCGGAAACAGGATCAAAGCCGCCAGCACAATAACCAGAGGCACCAGAAACGGGATCGTCGCGCGGATCAGCGTCTCCAGACTGATCCCCGAGACCCCCGACACCACAAACAGCCCCACCCCCATCGGCGGCGTCATCAGCCCGATCATCAGGTTGAAGATGAACACGACGCCAAAATGCACCGGATCAATCCCCGCCGACATCAGCGTCGGCGCCAGCACCGGCACGATCAGGATCATGATCGCCAGCCCCTCGATAAAGAAACCGGCCACCAGCACCGCCAGATTGATCACCACCAGCAGCACCAGCGGGTCATCCGACAGCGTCAGCAGCCACGCCGCCAGCCGCATCGGCGCCTGATGCGCGGCCAGTATCCACGCGAACACGCTTGCCGTCGCGACGATCAGGCAGACCATCGCGGACATGCGGATCGTGTCCAGAATGACGCGCCCCAGATCGCGCAGGCTCATTTCGCGGTAAACCCCGACCGAGAGCACCAGCGCGTAAAGCGAGGCGACAACCGCGGCCTCGGTCGGTGAGAAAAAGCCGAACGCAATCCCCGCGATGATAATGGCGGGCGTCAGCATCGGCAGGGCCGCACGGGCAAAGGCGCGCCCGACATCGCCGAAGGTCGGGACCGGATCGCGCGGATAGTCGCGGCGTTTTGCGTAGATCGCGATCAGCGCCATCAGCGCTCCCGCCGTCAGAAGACCGGGGATCACGCCGCCCAGAAACAGCCGCCCGATCGAGACATCCGCCAGCACGCCATACAGCACCATCGGGATCGAGGGCGGGATCATTGGCCCGATGATGCACGAGGCCACCGTGACCGCGCCCGCAAACCCCGCGTCATAGCCCGCGCTGCGCATCGCGCGGATCTCCATATTGCCAAGCCCGCCCGCATCCGCCAGCGCCGAACCGGACATCCCCGAAAACACTACCGAGGCCAGCACATTCACATGACCCAGCCCGCCGCGCATATGCCCGACCAGCACGCGGGCAAAACCGAAGATGCGCTCGGTAATCCCGCCGGTGTTCATCAGATTGCCCGCAAAGATGAAAAACGGCACGGCCAAAAGCGGGAAGGAATCCGAAATCGACTTGGTCATCCGCTGCGCGATCACCGCCAGCGGCGTGCCATCCAGCCAAAGCTGAGCCAGCGAGGACACGCCAAGCGTCAGCGCGACACTCATGCCAAGCGCCAGAAGCAGCAGCCAGAGGATCAGCAAAAAGGCCATATCGCTTTCCACTCAGATCAGCGTTTCGGCATCATGGCGGGGCTGGCCCTTGCGCCAGACCGTCCACGCCGCCAGAAGTGCGCGCCCCGCCATCAGCACCGAGGCCGCAGGCACCGCCGCATATTCGAAGGTTGACGAAACCCCCATCGCAATGGTCGGCAGGCCACTGACCTTAAGTGCGACCACCGCGCCAACCCAGGCCACCACCGCAAAGAACAGCGCCGAGGCCAGATGCATCATCAGCGCCACCGCGCTGCGCAGCCGGTCGGGCAAGCGGTCAACGAACAGCGACACCGCGATCAGCCCTCCGGTCCGCATCGCATAGGCTGCCCCGAAAAACACGATCCAGGTAAAGGCGAACCGCGCCAGTTCTTCGGTCCAAGGGAATTGTGCATTCAGGAAATATCGGCTGGCAAGCTGTGCGCTTAGCGCTCCAAGCGCAAGCAGGAACAGGGTGATCAGGAATCCCTCTTCGGCCTTGTGAATGAAACGCATCTTCCCCTCCCGAATGGCAGCGCCCCGACATTATCGCCGGGGCACTGTGGTAGCTTAGTCGATCGCGGCCAACGCGTCATAGGCGCCCTTGCCCCAGACGTCCTCGAACTGGGCAAAGATCGGCTGGACCGCCTTCGAGAAGGCCGCGCGGTCGGGGTGCGAGACCTGCATCCCCTTGCCTTCCAGCGTCGCAACCAGCGCAGCCTCGCTCTCGACGACCGAGGCGTTATAGGCGTCGCCCACCGACTGGAGCACATCCGACACGATCTGGCGATCCCCTTCCGAGGCCGCCTGCCACACGCTTTCCGACACGATCGGCGCGACGAATTGCACCAGATGCCCGGTCAGCGCGAGATGCTTTTGCACCTCGTAGAACTTGGCGGCATTGATCGTAGGCAGCGGGTTTTCCTGGCCGTCCACAACGCCGGTCTGCATCCCCAGATACAGTTCCGAGAAGGCCATCGGCGTGGGCCGTCCTCCAAGCGACTTGATGAACTCAAGGCTCAGCTTGACCTCGGGCACACGCAGCTTCAGCCCCGCCACATCGGCAGGCGTTTCAATCGCATGGGCGTTATTGGTCATGTGGCGGGTGCCGTAATACCATATGTCCAGCACACGCAGCCCGTGATCCGCGCGCAGCTTGTCCAGCAGCGCCTGTCCGGCATCACTTGCGACAAGGCGCTCAAGATGGGCGAAATCCTTGGCCAGATACGGGGCTTCCAGAACGCCCAGTTCCTTGGTCCACTGGCTGAGTATCCCCGCGCCATCAAAGGCCATCTGGTGCGTGCCGATGGTCATCCCCGTCAGCACTTCTTTCGCGCCGCCAAGCTGCCCCGCCGGAAACACCTTGATGTCGATCCGGCCATCGGTGCGGGCCGCAATTTCGGCGGCCGCCTTTTCCAGCGCGCGGCTGGACGGGTGATCGGGCGGCAGAACATGCCCGAGCTTCCATTCCTCTGCCGCAGCCGACAAGCCGATCACACCAATCGCCGCAGCCGTTAGCGCGGTCTTGATAAAAGCACTCAGTTTCATCTTTTCCTCCTCCAGGATGAACCGGGCCTTCGCTTGCGCGGGTCCGGCAAGTATCCGCTGCCGCCTCCCCGACAGGCAGCGGTCTACAACTCAGGTCGGCAGACAGGCGGGACCTGCCGGTTCGAAACTCTTGTAGGTCAGGATGAACTCGGCATGGCCAAGCGCCTCCGAGGCGGTTTGCCGCCCCGCCGCGACCTTGAGCGTGAGATCGAAAATCTCGTTGCCCACTTCGGCCAGCGCGGTGCCAGACAGCACCCGCCCCGCATTCACATCCATATCGCCCGCCATCCGCGCATAGGTCTCGGGGTTGGCGCAAACCTTGATGACCGGCCCCAAAGCCGACCCGACAACCGACCCGCGCGCGGTCACGAACAGCGTCATATGCGCGCCCGAGGCCATCATCTCGACGATCTCGGCATTGTCCGAGATATTCGGAAAGCCGAAGCGCACCTCGCCATCGGGGACAACATCCATCAGATACAGCCCGCCGCGCGGAGGAACTTCGCCCGGTTTGATCAACCCGCTGATCTGCGAGCTTCCCGATTTCGCATAAGCCCCCATCGATTTTTCTTCGATGGTCGACAGCCCGCCCTCGGCATTGCCCGCCGCGAAACTGCCAAAGCCGAGCGTCGCGTAATAGGCCGCCGCCTTTTCCACCGAGGCCGCGAGTTCCCGCCCAAGCTCAGGCGTTTTGGCGCGCGCGCTCATCACCGCCTCGCAGCCGATCAGCTCTCCGGTTTCTTCGAAAATGCAGGTCGCACCCGCCAAGACCAGCCGGTCAAACGCCAGCCCCACCGCAGGATTTCCGGTAATCCCGCTGGTCCCGTCCGAGCCGCCGCAAACCGTGCCGATCACCAGTTCCGACACCTCCATCGGCACCTTTTGCGCCTGTTGCAACATGGGCAGGGTATCCCTGATCCACCTATGCCCCCGCTCCATCGTCTTGCGCGTGCCGCCCTCGCGCTGAATCACCAGCGTCGCAACAGGGCGGCCCGTCTCCGCCACCGCCTTCTCCAGTTTGAAACGGTTAAAGCTTTCGCAGCCCAAGGACACCAAAAGCACCGCCCCCACATTCGGATGGGTGCAGAGGCTCTCCATCATGCGCTGCGCGTAATCGTTCGGAAAACAGCCCGGAAAGCCGATCAGATGCACGCCCTCTTCGCGAAACGGATAGGCAATCTCGCGCGCAACGTGATGGGCACATTCCACCAGATAGACAACGGCCAGATGGTTGCGAATACCCTTGCGCCCGTCGCTGCGCAGATAGCCCTCAAGCATTTCCAGCCCCCTTCGCGGTCTCTTCAAGGATATTTGTCGGCGTGTAATCGCTGCGCAGATTATGCACATGCACATGCGCGCCCGCGGGAATATCCTGCGTGGCCGAGCCGATGGAGACGCCGTATTTCAGGATCTTCGCGCCCGCCGGAATGTCCTGCGCCGCGACCTTGTGGCCAAGCGTCACGCTTTCGGAGAGCACAATCTCTCCGCCGCCGTTGATCGCAACGATCCCCGGCCCCGCCGGTCCGGTGGCGACCAGAACATTATCGGCCTGCGTCAGCCGTAGCAGCATACCGGCCAATGGTTTTGATCCCTCGGGTCGCATCAGAATTTCCCGTATGTCAGATAGGCTTCCTGCGGGTCCGTCCCAGCCAGAATAGCCGTGCGCACCTTGTTTTCGGTCTGCATCGCCTCGACCGATTTTTCGGCAATCTCGGCGGCTTGCGCGCGCGGCACACGCACCATCCCGTCGCGGTCGCCCAGCAGGTAATCCCCCTGCGCAATCGCGACATCCCCGATATGGATCGTGTGACCCGTGGCGGTCGGCAGCCAGCGCCCGACGATGTCTTTGGGCGTGTGACCCCGCCGCCATGTGTCAAAGCCGATCTTCAGCAAGAAATCGGTATCGCGCGCCAACCCGTCCAGCACGCAGCCCAGAACACCCTTGTTCTTAAGCGTCTCGGCCGACAGCTCGCCCATCTGCGCCAGATCATGCGTATGCGGCTGGCACACCCAGATATGCCCCGAGGGCGCCTGCGACAAAAGCCCCGTCCAGGCCATCAGCGTTTCATGCGGATCGGCGGCATCGGAGGGGTGACCCTCGATGGTGAAGGCGGGGCCGCACAGCGTCCGCTCGGGCATCAGCGGCGTGATTTCAGAGGGCAGCGTGAAATTGCGCAGACCCATCGCCCGCATGATGTCATGCACGACGCCGGTATAGCATCCGGCCAATTTCGCGGTCAGTTCGGCATCCACTGGCACCCTCCCCTTCATCGGTAATTCAAATTTGATGTCATCATTCACACATAAATCATGTTGCGCCGTCAATCATTTTCTAGTGAAGTCATTATTCACATATGGAGGCAGGCAAGGCTGATGGCAGAAACGAAAGACGATACAGTGCGTTACCGGGCACCCGCCTTGGACAAGGGGCTGGATATTCTGGAGCTTCTGGCCGCCTCATCGGTCGCGCTGACGCAGGCGGAAATCGCAAAAGGGCTGAATCGCGGCCCGAACGAGATTTACCGGATGCTCGATACGCTGGTGCGGCGCGGCTATGTGACCCGCTCGCCCGAGGGGGACCGGTTCTTGCTAAGTCTGCGCCTGCTGGTGCTGGCCGACATGCACCCGCCGCGCCGCCGCCTGCTGGACACCGCCGAGCCTTTGATGCGGCTGTTCGCGGAAAAGGCCGAGCAATCCATCCACCTTGCGGTGCTGGAAGAGGGTGACGTTGTGATTTCGTCGTCCTTCTCTGCGCCGGGCAACTGGCAACTGTCGTTACGCATCGGCGCGGTGGTTGGCCTGTTCAACACCGGATCGGGGCTTGTTCTGGCGGCCTTTCAGTCGCGCCAGACCCGCGCCAAGCTGATGGGGCTGCACCGTCCTGTCGCGGGCGAAACCATCCCCGATGCCAAGCTGTTCGAAGAAACCGCCGCCGGAATTCGCGCCTGTGGGCATTTCATCGGGCAAAGCCAGACGGCGGGCGGGGTGGATAACTTCTCATTCCCGATCCTCGACCCGCTGGGGAATGCCGTGGCCGTGCTGACCTGCCCCTATCTGCGCCGGATCGACGCCCACACCACCCCCGAGCGCGAGCGCATCATCAGTCTGTTGGCGGAAATCGCCGCCGAAGTCTCAAGCCAGCTTTTCGGCCCGCCCGCGCAAACCGAAGCGGATTAACCGCCCCATTTGGCGAGGGCTGCGGCCAGCTCAGGGTGGTCTTGCGCGTAATCGGCCAGCTCCGCGCCAGAGGCCGCCGCCTCCCACGCTTGCCGGATCGCGCGGACCCCTGCGGCCATGCCCATCGGGTGACCATGCACCCCGCCGCCGCCCAGATACATCAGGTCCAGCGAGCCTCCGGTGCGGCGATAGGTATCCACCGCCTGCCCGCCCCATTGCCCCGAGCACACCACCGGCAGCGCGCAATCCTCGGGCGTGAAAATCGGCGCGCTGACATCGTGGAAAGCGCGCACAAAGCTTTCGTCCGGTTCCCAGTATTTCGCGCGGATGCCGTTGATCTGGAACTGGTCCACCCCCAGAAGGCGCCAGATTTTCTGATAGGCGCGGAACTCCATCCCAAGGCCCGGATGCCGCGTCAGGATGTCCCAGCCGTTGCGATGCGCGTGCAGGCACAGCTCCGAGCGTTTGCGCAAAAAGCTCATGCCGCCATAGCCGATCGAGTTGATGTTGATAACGGCGGCACTCCCGCCATGCGCGCGCACAATATCGTGGTTGCGCATCATCGTGTCGGGGTCGGCCGAGGAAATCCCGAAGGCATACATCACCCGCTTGCCGGTCTTGTCCTCATGCGCCTTGATGACCGGCATGATCGCCCGCACCCGCGCCTCAAGCGAGGAATAGGCGGGGCTCATCAGCTTTTCGTCGTCCTTGATGAAATCGACCCCCGCCGCGCAAAGATCCGCGACAACCGGCGCGGTTTCCTCGGGCAAAAGGCCAAGCGACGGCTTAATGATCGAGGCGATCATCGGCCCGCTTTCGACCCCCATCAGGCGGCGCGAGCCCGAAACGCCGAACTGCGGCCCCGGATGGCAAGCCCATGCGTCGGGCAGGTCAATATCCATCACGCGCACACCGCTTAACCCCCGAACGGCATAAACCCCGCCCACCGTGATCGTCATCAGCGCGGCAATATCGGTGCCGACAGCGTCCAGCGGGAAAGCGATCACCACATCGGCACGGCGGAACGGGCCGCGCCCCTCGGAGGGGATCGCGGGGGTATCAGTGGCGGGCAAATGCCGGATTTCCTCGACCTTTGCGGCGCAGCGGGCCCGCACGGCCTCGGTCTCGTTGGGCAGTTCGGTAAAGGTGCCGGTGGATTGGTCCGAGGCGATTTTCGCGGCCAAAGCGGCAATATCCCCTTCGGTTTCAAGCCGATACGTTACCCGAATGAATTGCCCTGACATCACATTCTTCCCTTTCGGCCAAGCGGCGCGCCGATGCACCTGCCGCAACAAACAATATGGTATACCATTTTGCAAGCCCTGTGCTATGCCTGTGACCAACAGCCTGTAATTCGCACCGAACACAAAACGGACCCCAGCATGACACAGCACCATTTCCACCGCGACGACCTGAAAACCCTTGCCCTGAACCTGCTGACCAAAGGCGGGCTGGCGGCGGACAAGGCCGAGACCGTGGCCGAGCTGCTGGTGCGCACCGACGAGATCGGCGTGACCACGCACGGTATTTCGATGGTGCCTTACTACCTGCCCGAGCTGGCCTCGGGGAATATGACCTCGGAGGGCAGTTGGGAGGTCGTGCGCGACAAGGGCGTAACGATGGTCTGGGACGGCAATTACCTGCCCGGTCACTGGCTGATGACACATGCGCTGGACACCTGCATAGCGCGGGCGCGCGACTATGGCATGGCGGCCCTGTCGATGCGGCGCAGCCACCATATCGGCTGCCTTTCGACGCTGACGCGGATTGCCGCCGAGCAAGGGCTGGTGTGCTATATCTCGACCTCGGACCCGTCGGGGAGATGGGTTGCGCCCTTTGGCGGGACCGAGCCGACGCTCACCCCGAACCCCTGGGCGATCGGCTATCCGTCCAAAGACCATCCGGTGCTGATCGACACCTGCGCGTCGATCACGACCGTCTCCAAGGTGCGCGAACATATCAACTCGGGCACGCAATTCGCTAATCCGTGGATGCTGGACGCGCAAGGCCGCGCAACCCGCGACCCGAATGTCGTGAACGCCGATCCGAAAGGCACGATCCTTCCGGTGGGCGGGATGGATCACGGGCACAAAGGCTTTGCGCTGGCCCTGATGATCGAGATGCAGACGCAGGCGCTGTCAGGGCATGGCCGCTCGTCCGAGCCGACCCGCTGGGGCGGCAACGTCTTTGTGCAGGTCACCGACCCCGAGGCTTTTGGCGGCAACGATGCCTTCACGACCGAGGTGTCCTACCTGAACGATCTGTGCCGCAACAACCGCCCCGCCGAAGGTGTGTCGCGCGTGCGCGTGCCGGGTGACCGCGCCTATGACCGGCTGGCGCAATCGCGCGCTGGCACCGTTGCCCTGCCCGACGAAGTCTGGACCCGCGTCGCCGCCAGCGCCGAGGCGCTTGGCGTTGACCTTCCTGTTTCCGGCTAAACGCCGGTTACAGGATTTCGCGGATGCGGCGCAGGGCCTCAAGGATGTTCGCGGTCGAGTTGGCGTAGGAAAAGCGCAAATAGCCCTCGCCCCATTTGCCAAAGCTGGTGCCTGCGACCGTCGCGACACCTGCTTCGTCCAGAAACTTGTTCTGCGCCTCCATCGAGGTCAGCCCCGTGCCAGCGATATTCGGGAAGGCATAGAACGCCCCCGCCGCATCGGTGCAGGTTACACCGGGCAGCGTGTTCAGCTCGCGCACGATCACCTGACGGCGCGCGTCAAACTGCGCAACCATATCTTGCACCGCGTCTTGCGGGCCGGTCAGCGCCGCCAGCCCCGCGAATTGCGCCGCCGCATTCACGCAGGAATGGTCGTTGATGCACAGCCGCGTCACATGCGGCACCGCCGCCTCGGGCCAGACCGCATAGCCCAAGCGCCAGCCCGTCATCGCGTAGGTTTTAGACCAGCCGTCCAGCATAATCAGCCGGTCGCGGATCTCGGGGTATTGCAGAAGCGAGACATGCTCGCGCCCGCCATAAAGCATGTTCGAATAAATCTCGTCCGACATCAACGCGACATGCGGGTGCTCCATCAGCCCCGCAACAAGCTTGTCGATCTCGGCCTTGGGGGTCACGCCGCCGGTCGGGTTGGCGGGGCTGTTGATGATGATCAGTCGCGTGCGCGGGGTGATCTGGGCCAGCACCTCTTCGGCAGAGAAGGCAAAGCTGTTCTCTTCACGCAGCGCAATCGGAACCGGCGTCGCGCCAGAATACCGGATCACCGATTCATAGATCGGGAAACCGGGGTTCGGATACATGATCTCGGCACCCGGCTCGCCAAACATCATCACCGCAAAGAACATCGTCGGCTTGCCGCCAGGCACGACGACAATATGATCGGGGTTCACCTCGACGCCGTGACGACGGTGCAGATCGGCGGCGACAGCCTCGCGCAGAACAGGCAGGCCATTCGCGGGCGTATAGCCGTGATGCCCGTCGCGCAGCGCCTTTATGCCCGCCTCGACGATATGATCGGGGGTGCGGAAATCGGGCTGGCCAATCCCGAGGTTAATGATGTCCTTCCCCTGCGCCGCAAGCTGCTGCGCGCGCGCCAGCACAACAAAGGCGGATTCCGTGCCAAGGCGCGACAGGCTTTGGGCGAATTGCAATTCAGACATGACGTTTCCCCGAGGCTGTTTCCGGCGCAAAACCGGAGTTGATTTTGGTATACCAAACTTGTGATACTCAAAGAAACCGATTATGAAAAGATGGAACGGCTTGGGTAAGCAACAAGCCCCTACCCCATCAGCGAAAGGACGCAGGCGATGGCGAATACCCGTAAGGTCGCAGTTATCGGGCTTGGCTCGATGGGATATGGCATGGCGGCCTCGGCCTTGCGCGGCGGACTTAGGGTCTGGGGCGCGGATGTGAACCCCGCTCAGGCCGCGAAACTCCGCTCTGAGGGCGGCGAGGCCGGTGCCTTGTCCGATGTCGCCGCGACGCTGGATGCGGTGGTTGTGGTGGTGCTGAACGCAGACCAGACCGAGGCGGTTCTGTTTGGAAAGACCGGCATCGTCGGGCAGTTGCGCAAGGGCGCGGTTGTTCTATCATGCGCCACGGTCCCGCCCGAGTTTGCCCGCGCAATGGAAGCCCGCTGCGCGGAGAAAGGCGTGCTTTATCTGGATGCCCCGATCTCGGGCGGCGCGGCCAAGGCGGCAAGCGGCGATCTGACGATCATGGCGTCGGGGACGGGTGCGGCCTTTGCCGCTGCGCGCCCCGTGCTGGATGCCATCGCCGCGACAGTGTTTGAACTGGGCGATAGCGCAGGGGCCGGGTCCGCGATGAAGGCCACCAACCAGCTTTTGGCGGGGGTGCATATCGCCACAATGGCCGAGGCGCTGACCTTCGGTATGACGCAGGGCATCGCGCCCGAGAAATTCCTTGAGGTGATCTCGCAAAGCGCGGGCACAAGCTGGATGCTGGAGAACCGCGCGCCGCATATTGTGGACGGGGATTACACGCCGAAAAGCTCGGTCAATATCTGGCCCAAGGATCTTGGAATCGTTCTGGATATTGCCCGCTCCGCGCAGTTCAGCGCCCCGATTACGGCGGCGGCTTTGCAACAGTTTCTGGCCGCGGCTGGCATGGGGCTTGGGCGGGAAGACGATGCCGCCGTGGCCAAGGTCTACGCCCGCAACGCGGGGCTGACCCTGCCGGGCGAGGAGGGCAAATAATGGCAACCGTTCTGGGCTGTATCGCTGATGATTTCACCGGCGCGACCGATCTGGCGGGGCTTCTGGCGCGCTCGGGCGTGCGGGTTTCGCTGCGCATGGGCGTGCCGCAAGGACCAGTGACCGACGCCGCCCCGTTCGAGGTGATCGCGCTGAAAATCCGCACCAGCCCCGTGGACGAGGCCACCTCACGCGCGGGCGAGGCGCTGGACTGGCTGCGCGCGGCGGGCGCGGAGCGGTTCTTCTGGAAATACTGTTCGACCTTCGATTCTACGGCGGAAGGCAACATCGGCCCCGTCGCCGAAGCGCTGATGGCGCGGCTTGGCACGGCCCAGACCATCTATTGCCCCGCCTTCCCCGAGAACGGGCGCGCGATTTTCATGGGCAACCTGTTTGTCGGGCGTCAGCCGCTGGCCGAAAGCCCGATGAAGGATCACCCGCTGACGCCGATGCGCGACAGCAACCTGATGCGCCTATTGGAGCCGCAGGTGCAGGGCACGGTCGGCCTCATCGACCGGCTGACGGTTGCGCGCGGGGCCAAGGCGATCCGCGCGGAACTGGCGCGCCTTGCGGACGAAGGGATTGTCCATGTCGTGATGGATGCCGTGGCGAACAGCGACCTAGAAGAGATCGCCGGCGCGTGCCGCGATATGGCGCTGATGACGGGCGGCTCGGCGGTGGCGATGCCGCTGCCCGCGCTGTATCTGGCCGATGGGACACTCGCGCAAGACGCCCCCGCCCTAGAGGTGCCAAACCTCGCGCCCGAGGCGATTGTGCTCTCGGGCAGTTGCTCGGCGATGACTAACAAACAGGTCGCGGCCTATCTGGCGACGGGGGCCGAGGGCTTCCGTCTGGACCCGCTGGATCTGGCGGAAAACGGCCCGCGCGCGGCGCTGGACTGGCTGGCCACCCAAGACCTGAGCAAAGCGCCCCTGATCTACGCCACCGCCGATCCTGCATCGGTGCGCGCCGCACAGGCCAAGCTTGGCGTCGCCCGCGCGGGCGAGATCGTCGAAGAAGCCCTGTCGGCCTGCGTCATTGCCGCCCGCGACCGTGGCGCGCGCCGCATCGTTGTGGCGGGGGGCGAGACCTCGGGCGCGGTGACACAGGCGCTTGGCGTTGATCGCCTTGAGATCGGCCCCGAAATCGCGCCGGGCGTGCCGTGGTGTTTCTGCCAATCCGCCGGACACCCGATTGCGCTGACGCTGAAATCGGGCAACTTTGGCAGCGAGAATTTCTTCTCGGAAGCGCTGCAAAAGCTGGAGGCTCTATGACCGAGGAAACCCGCCTGCGCGAGCAGATTTGCCTTTTGGCGAAGTCGATGTTCGACCGTGGCCTGACCGGAGGATCGACCGGAAATATCTCGGCGCGCACGCCTGACGGCGGGCTGCTGGTTTCGCCCACAGGCACCTCGTTCGGGCGGCTGGACCCCGCGCGGCTGTCGCGCTTTGACGCGACGGGGCGGCTGATCGACGGCGATAAACCGACCAAGGAAATGCCACTCCATTCGGCCTTTTACGAAACGCGCGCGACGACCGGCGCGGTGGTTCACCTGCACGCGTGCCACTCGGTCGCGTGGTCGCTGATGCCCGAGGTGGACCCCGGCAACTTTCTGCCCCCCCTCACCCCCTACTCGATCATGAAACTGGGCAAGGTGCAGCTTTTGCCGTTTTTCCTGCCGGGCGATCCGGCGATGGGTCAGGCCGTGCGCGGTCTGGCGGGCAAACGCTCGGCGGTGATGCTCGCCAATCACGGGCCGGTCGTCGCGGGCAAGGATGTCGAGGCCGCCTGCAACGCCATCGAAGAGCTTGAGGACACCGCGCGCCTTGCCATCCTGATGCGCGGCTATGACGCCAAACAACTGACACCCGAGCAAGTGCGCGCGGTCGTCACCGAATTCAACGTGGAGTGGGACTGATGCAGTTTTCGGCGAACCTCGGGTTTCTGTGGAATGACCGGCCCCTGCCCGACGCGATCCGCGCGGCCAAGGCGGCGGGGTTTGGCGCGGTCGAATGTCACTGGCCCTATGATACCCCTGCGGCCGACGTCAGCGCGGCCTTGGCTGAAACCGGCCTTGCGATGCTGGGCCTGAATACCCGGCGCGGCGATGTGGCGGGCGGCGAGAACGGGCTTTCGGCGCTTGTCGGGCGCGAAGCGGACGCCCGCGCCGCGATTGACGAGGCGATTGCTTATGCGACCGAAATCGGCACGCGCAACATTCACGTCATGGCGGGTTTTGCCTCGGGTGATGCGGCCCACGCCTGCTTTGTCGCCAATCTGCGCTATGCCTGCGAACGGGCCGCCGATGCGGGGATCACGATCCTGATCGAGCCGCTCAATCACTACGACGCGCCGGGGTATTTTCTGGCCACCACCGCGCAGGCCGAGGTGATTATGGCCGAGGTCGGCGCCCCGAACCTGCGGCTGATGTTCGATTGCTATCATGTGCAGTTGATGGAGGGGGATCTCTCGCACCGGCTTGAGCGCCTGCTGCCCCTGATCGGCCATATCCAGTTCGCCTCGGTCCCCGATCGCGGCGCGCCCGATCATGGCGAGGTGAATTACCCGTTCATCTTTGACAAGATCGCGGCTCTTGGCTGGCAAACCCCGCTTGGCGCTGAATACAAACCGGGCGGCGACACGGATGCCACGCTTGGCTGGCTGACCGCACTGCGCTGATTTTTTCGAATTCGGACCGGATTTAATCTGGTATACCATTTTATCTGCCGCTAAACTGGTATCATGAGTAGTCCAGATTCGATCCGCCCCAGAAAACTCTCCGATCAGGTGCAAGAGCGTCTTTTGCATCTGATCCGTGACGACCGTCTGGCACCGGGTGACGCCCTGCCCTCGGAACGCGAACTGATGGTGCGCTATCAGGTCGGGCGGCCCGCGATCCGCGAGGCGATGCAAAGCCTGCAACATTCGGGCGTGATCGAGATCCGCCACGGAGGGCGGCCGCGGATTGCCTCGCCCTCGCTGGACGGGTTGCTGGATGTGCTTGGCCCCTCGATGCGCCACCTGCTGACGCACTCGCAATCCTCACTCGACCATCTGAAAGAGGCCCGCGTCCTGCTTGAAGCCGAAATGGCCCGCATGGCCGCCACCCGCCGGACCGAAGCCGACATCGCAGAGCTTCAGACCCTTCTGGACGAGCAAGACAGCCTGCGCGCCGATAGCGAGGCCTTCATGGAAAGCGACGGGCAATTCCACCGCCGCATCGCCGCGATGTCTGGCAACCCGATTTTCGAAACCCTCGCCTTTGGGATTTTCTCGTGGCTGCGCACCTTCCACACAGAGCAGGTGCGCAAACGCGGGCTGGAGTCCCTGACGCTGGCCGAACATCGCGCCATCGTCGAGGCAATCATTCAGGGCGATGCCGCAGGGGCCGCCAATGCGATGCGGGTGCATCTGGAACGCGCTAACGCCTTGTATCATCAGGAAAACGCGACATGAATACTTTGCCCGACGGCGCTTTGGTCGCGTGGCTTGGCGACGACTTCACCGGATCGGCGACCACGATGGAGGCGCTGGCCTTTGCGGGTGTCCCCTCGGTCCTGTTCCTTGATATTCCCACCGCCGAACAGATGGCCCGCTTCCCGCAAATGCGCGGGATCGGCATTGCCAGCACCGCGCGCAGCCACTCCCCCGAGTGGATGCGCGACCACCTGCCGCCTGCCTTTGCCTTCCTCAAAGACACCGGCGCGCCCGTGGTGCATTACAAGGTGTGCTCGACGCTGGATAGCGCGCCGCATGTCGGCTCGATCGGGGCGGCGCTGGATATTGGCGCGCCGCTGATCGGGGGGGCATGGGTGCCGTGCCTGATCGCCTCACCGCCGCAGCGCCGCTATCAGGCGTTCGGTCACCTTTTCGCGGGTAGCCCGCAAGGTGTGTTCCGGCTGGACCGGCACCCCGTTATGGCGCGTCATCCCGTCACCCCGATGGCAGAGGCCGATGTCGCCCGCCATCTGGGCCAGCAGACCAAGCGCCCCTTTGGCCTTGTCACCGTCGAAGACCTTGAGACCGATGCGGCGGCGGGGCTGTCGCGCGAACTGGCGCAAGGGGCCGAGGTTGTCAGCCTTGATACCATGACCGCGCCGCATATGGCCACGACCGGAGACCTGATCTGGCAGGCCGCGCGCACGCATCAGACCTTTGTCATCGGCTCGCAGGGCGTGGAATATGCGCTGGTGGATTGCTGGCGCAAGGCGGGGCTGATCCCCTGCGCAGAGGTGCAGACCGGCGCGGGCGCGGTCGATCAACTGATCGTCGTCTCCGGCTCGGTCTCGCCCATCACGGCGCAGCAAATTGCACTGGCCGAGGCGGACGGGTTTACCGGAATTGCGCTGGACGCGGCGGCCCTTGTGACGGGCGACACCAGCGCCGAAGACGCCACCTATCAGGCCGCTTTGGGCGTGCTGGCCAAGGGCGGCTCGCCACTGATTTACTCCGCCCGCGGGCCGGATGATCCGGCGGTCGCGCGGATGCGCGCGGCGGTGCAGGCCGCAGGTGTGCGCGAAGATGACGCCAACGCGCGGATCGGCGCGACGCTCGGGCGGCTGCTCTCGCGGCTGCTACGCGAAACCGGCCTGCGGCGTGCGGTGATCTCGGGGGGGGATACCTCGGGCTATGCCTCGCGGCAGCTTGATCTGTTCGCCTTTACCGCGCTCAGCCCCGCCACTCCGGGGGCTGCGCTGCTGGAGGCTCATTCGGATGATCCGGCGCTGGCCGGACTGCAACTCGCGCTGAAGGGCGGGCAAATGGGAAGCCCTGATTACTTCAGTTGGATCAAACGCGGCGGTGGCGCCGCACAGAAAGGATAAGACATGACGAAAGTTGCTCTGCTTGGTGCAGGCGGGAAAATGGGCGTCCGGCTGGCCCGCAACCTTAAGGCGTCGCCCTTCGAGGTGGTTCCGGTCGAGATTTCCGAAGAGGGCCGCGCACGCCTGAAGGCAGAAACCGGCCTTGATACGGTCGATCAGGATACCGCGCTGGCGAATGCCGATGTCGTGCTGATGGCCGTGCCGGACCGTCTGATCGGCAAGATTGCGCATACCTTCATCGACAAGCTGAAACCCGGCGCTGCTGTGATCGTGCTGGACGCCGCCGCACCCTATGCCGGCGAGATGCCCGAGCGTGACGACGTCACCTATTTCTGCACCCATCCGTGCCACCCGCATATCCTTGAGGTGCAGGACACCAAAGAGGCTCAGGCCGACTATTTCGGCGGCATCGCCGCGCCGCAGGGCATTGTCTGCGCCCTGATCCAAGGCCCGGAAGAGCATTATGCGCTGTGCGAAGAGATCGCGAAAATCATCTACGCGCCGGTTGCCCGCTCGCATCGCTGCACGCTGGAAAACATCGCCGTGATGGAGCCTGCCCTGTCGGAAACCGTCGCCGCGACACTGTCGCTCGCGCTGCGTGATGCAACCGACCGCGCCGTGTCGATGGGCGTTCCCGAGGCCGCCGCGCATGACTTCGTGCTTGGCCACCTCAAGATCGAACTGGCGATCGCGTTCGGCATCTTCCCCGAGGGGAAATTCTCGGATGGCGCGCTGATGGCCATCGACAAGGCGAAATCGGTGATCTTCCAGCCCGACTGGCTTGACCGCGTGTTCAGCCTTGAGGCCGTGAAGAAGTCGGTCAAGGAAATCTGCGAAGGCTAAGCCTTTGACGATAGGCGCGATTTGACCTCCCGGTGGTCGCGCCGCGTGAAGCGGGCAGTGCTGGTCACTGCCCGCTTTTATATGATTGACAGTTGCGACTGCGGGCTTCATCTTTTGGTATACCATTTGCCCGAACAGGAGCCACCCATGACCGCCACGATTGCCATCGGCAGCTATAGCGACACCGACAAAGCCGCGCTGATTTCCTCTTTCGATCCGGTGTTCATCGCTGGCCCCGCCGATCTGGCCACGCTGGACGAGACCACGCGCGCAGGCATCACGACCGTCGCCTTCAAGGGTCATGCGCCGTTTGACGGGGCGGTCATGGACCTTCTGCCAAAGCTCGGGCTGATCGCGAATTTCGGTGTGGGCTATGACGCGATTGATGTCGTGGCGGCCTCGGCGCGCGGGATCAAGGTCACGAACACCCCCGATGTGCTGAACGATGACGTTGCCGATATTGCGGTCGGGATGCTGCTGATGCAACTGCGCGAGATGGAGAAGGCGTCAGCCTGGGCGCGCTCGGGCTCGTGGAAGGACAAGGGCGAATACCGGCTGAACCGCAAGGCCTCGGGGGCGAAAGCGGGGATCGTCGGACTGGGGCGGATCGGGCGCGAAATCGCCAACCGTCTGGCCGCATTCAAGATGGACATCCACTATTTCGCCCGCTCGGAAAAGGACACACCCGACTGGACCTATCACGCCGATCCGGTCGCGCTGGCGCAAGAGGTGGATTATCTGGTCGTTGCCCTTGTCGGCGGGCCGGACACCGAAAATTTCGTGACAAAAGAGATGCTTGCCGCCCTCGGGCCGCGAGGCATCCTGGTCAATATCTCGCGCGGGAGCACCGTGGACGAGGCCGCCCTTCTGGATGCGCTGGAGCAAGGCACCCTTGGCGGCGCGGGTCTGGATGTGTTCCGCAACGAGCCGCATATCGACCCGCGCTTCTACGCGCTGGAAAACGTGGTGATCCAGCCGCACCAAGGCTCGGGCACCGTCGAGACCCGTGCCGCGATGGGGCAATTGCAGCGTGACAACGTCGCGGCGTTTCTGGCCGGAAGCGCGCTTCTGACGCCGGTCAACTAAGCCAAAACCGCCTCGCCTTAAAGCAAAGGGCGCCCCGCAGGGCGCCCTTGTTCGTTCAGGCCGAGGGTTTGTCGTCCTCAAGATAATAGCGGATGTTGTCTTCAAACGAGTCATCCGCCGACAGCCCCAGCTTGATCGCCTTTTCGGGGCGCAGATCAAAGCGCCAGCCTTTGACGATCGCCTGAATGTCGGGCTGCGCCTCCCACTTGATCAGCTTGGCTGGCTCCGGCCCCGCGACTGCGGTCATTGCGTCGATCAACTGGCGAATGGTCCACATCCGGCCCGGCATCATCATGCAGCGGTTCTGGCCCAGATCCTCGGCGGCGAGTTCGGCCCCTTTGATCAGGTTCTCCACGCATTTGCGCGGCGACAGATAGTAATGCGGGAAGTCGTCATCCACAGGGCAGACCGCCTCTTGCCCGTTCAGCGGCTCGCGCAGGATCGAGGACATAAAGCTTGACGCCGCGCGGTTGGGCTTACCCGGACGGACCGAGATCGTCGGAAGCCGGAACCCGCGCCCGTCGACAAAGCCCTTGCGGCTATAGTCATTCAGCAGCAGTTCACCGATGGCCTTTTGCGCGCCATACGAGGTTTGCGGGTTCAGGAAAGTGTGATCCACGATCGGGTCGGGAACCTCGCCGCCGTAAACCGCGATCGACGAGGTGAACACCATCACCGGCTTGGTGCCAAGGGCGCGGGCGCGCTCCAGCACATTCAGCGTGCCCATCATGTTGATGTTCATGCCCGCGTCGAAATCCTCTTCGGCATGGGCCGACACAATCGCGGCCAGCAGATAGATCACATCGACATCCGCCGTCACACATTGCGCGACCGAGGCCGGATCAGCGATGTTGCACGCCATCGTGGCGACCGGCATCGGCGCATCCGCTATCGGCGCCGGATCGACGATATCGGCCAGCGTGATCTTGTCGATGGACTGGCCGCGCAGCGTGCCGCGAGCCACCAGCGCGCGGGCCAGCTTTTGACCGACAACGCCGCCGCCGCCGATAATCAGGATATTCATTGTGTTTCCCCTTCGAATATTGCGGGCACCAGCGCGCCCCGTGACTGGATGACTTTCGCCGCCAGCGCCATTGCGCCCTGTGCGGCCGTATCGGTGGATTGTCCTGTGGCCAGCCCTGCAAGGAAGGCCGCGCCAAAGCTGTCTCCGGCGGCGGTGGTATCGACAACCGTTGCAACTGCTTCGGCGGCGAATGGGCGGATGCCTTGCGCGTCCCAAAGCGTCAGCGCGCCGCCGCCGTTCTTGACCGGAATGATCCTGGCCCCAAGGCCGCTATAACGCGCGATGGTCTCGTCCGGCGTTGCGTCGCCAAACAGGACAACCTCTTCATCAAAGGACGGCAGCACAATATCGGCAACCGCAGCCCCCGCCAGCATCCCCTTGCGCATCGTGTCCTGATCGTCCCAAAGGGCCGGACGCAGGTTGGTGTCAAACGCAATCACCGATCCCGCCGCCCGCGCCCGCGCCAAGGCCGCGCAAAGCGCCTCACGCGCAGTGGGTGCCAGAATGGCCAGCGTGATCCCCGAGAAATAGATATAGGCGCGGTCTTTCAGCACAGCCTCCAGCCATGCCGGATCATCGGCCAGCGTTTTTGCCGCCGATTGCCCGCGCCAGTAGGAAAAGCTGCGCTCTCCGTTCTCAAGGCTGATCATATAAAGCCCGACCGTCCGGTCTTTGACCCGCCGGAGCGAGGCCGTATCAACCCCCTCGCCCTCCATAAACGCCGCCATCTCTGCCGAGGCTGCATCCGTGCCGATGCAACTGCCGTAAGACACCGACCAATCGGCGGGCAGCATCCGGCGCGCATACCAGGCGGTGTTGAACGTGTCCCCCGCAAAGCCGCGCCGATAAAGCCCACCGCCCGCATCGGCCATCTCGATCATGCACTCGCCAAGGCACAGGATGCTTTGCCTCATAGCAGCCCCCGCCCCGCGAGGTTGCGCATCAGGGCCGTGGTGCCAAAGGTCCACGCGGGGCATTCTGTCGACAGCCGCACGGTATTGCAAAGAGCGCCCAGATTGGACTCGGAGATCGTGACCACATCGCCCGCGTGATGGGTGAAGCCCTGCCCCTTGGCGTCGCGGTCCTTGACCGGCGCGAACATCGTGCCGAGAAACAGGAAGAACCCGTCGGGATACTGGTGATGACGCCCGATTGTCTGGCTGACCAGCGAGGCCGGATCGCGGCTGATTTTGGTCATCGAGGAATGGCCATCAAGGGTAAACCCGTCCTCGCCGGTGACGTTCATCGACAGTTCCGCCACGCGGATCGTATCCAGCGAGAAGCCCTCGTCAAACAGCCGCACAAACGGCCCGATCGAGCACGACGCGTTGTTGTCCTTAGCCTTGCCCAGCAGAAGGGCCGAGCGCCCCTCGACGTCGCGCAGATTGACGTCATTGCCAAGCGTCGCGCCGACGATAACCCCGCGCGAGTTGATCGCCAGAACGATCTCCGGCTCGGGGTTGTTCCAGTTCGAGATCGGGTGAATCCCCACCGCCGCACCCCAGCCCACCGCCGCCATCGGCTGGCTTTTGGTGAACACCTCGGCATCGGGGCCGATCCCGACTTCAAGGTATTGCGACCAGAGGCCTTCTTCCTGAAGCACCTGCTTGACGCGCATTGCCTGTTCAGACCCCGGCTCAATCCCCGACAGGCTTTCGCCGATCACGGCTTTGACACGGGCGCGGATTTCCTCGGCGCGGTCGGCGTCCCCTGCGGCACGCTCTTCGATCACGCGCTCGACCATGCTTTCCGCGAAGGTCACACCCGAGGCCTTGATCGCCTGAAAATCGGGCGGAGCCAGAAGGCGCAAATCATCCGCCCCCGCACCTTCCGTCGAGGCGGCGACCAGTTCCGCCAGCGTGCAGACCTTGCGCCCATCCGCACCGCACGCCACCGCCGCCGGAGCGTCAGCCTCCAGAAGCGCCTGCATCGTCGGTAGATCGCGGCTGGTGATGTCGATCACGTCGTCACCGTCAAGGCGCACAAGCGCGGGGCCAACACCCGGCAGCCAGACCCGACCAACAAACGTCGCGGCGGGAAACGGATTTGCATAAGGCAGCATGGGGTTCTCCTAGTTCATCGGCGGCAAAATCTTGCCCGGATTGAGAATGTTATTCGGATCGAAGGCAGTTTTGATCGCCCGCATGAAGTGCAAAGCGGGGCCGTGCTCGGCCGCCATGAATTTCTGTTTTCCAAGGCCGATGCCATGCTCACCCGAGACCGTCCCGCCAAGCCGGAGGCCGGTCTCGGCCAAGGCGGAGGTGAACTTTTCAGCCCGCTCCATCTCGTCTGCATTATCGGGGTTCACGCTAAGCGCCACATGGAAATTACCATCACCCACATGGCCGACAATCGTCGAGGTCAGCCCAAGCTCTTGTGCATCACGCTGTGCCTGATGCACGGCTTCGGCCAGTCGCGAGATCGGCACGCAGACATCCGTCGGCCAGGTGTGACCGCCCTTCCCAAAGGCCGCGCTGGCGTAATGGGACTTGTGCCGCATCGCCCATAGCGCGTTGCGTTCCTCGGTGCTGGTGGCGGTTTTCCAACCCTCTGCGCCGAAATCGCGGGCCAGTTCGCCAAAGACTTCCATCTGCTCGGCCACGCCCGCTTCCGAACCGTGGAACTCCAGAAACAGATGCGGCACCTCGGGCAGATCGGCCTTGGCGTAAGATTTGAACGCGCGCACCATCATTTCATCAAGCAATTCGATCCGCGCCATCGGCAGCCCCGACTGGATCGTCAGGATCACGCAATTCACCGCATCTTCAACAGTCGGGAAACGGCAGGTCGCGGCGGCAACGGCCTCGGGGATGCCATGCAGGCGCAACGTCAGTTCGGTGATGATCCCAAGCGTGCCCTCGGACCCAATCAGCAGATGCGCCAGATCATAGCCGGTCGAGGATTTCCGCGCCCCCGAGCCACAGCGAATAACCGTGCCATCCGCCATCACCGCCTCAAGCGCCAGAACATTGTCGCGCATCGTGCCATAGCGCACCGCGGTCGTGCCGCTCGCGCGCGTCGCCGCCATCCCGCCGACCGAAGCATTCGCGCCCGGATCGACCGAGAAAAACAGCCCCGTCGCGCGCAATTCCTCGTTCAGTGCGATCCGCGTGATCCCCGGCTGCACGACAACATTCAGGTCTTCGCCATTCACGGCCAGAACCTTATTCATCCGGTTCATATCAAGGCTGATGCCGCCCTGAACCGCCAGATGCTGCCCTTCCAGAGAACTCGCCGCGCCATAGGGAACAATCGGGCAGCGATGCGCGTTGCAGATTTTTACAATGCCCGAGACCTCTTCGGTGGTCTCGGGGTAGGCCACCGCGTCGGGGGGGGTGAACGGGTAGTAGGTCTCGTTCTGGCCATGCAGATCAAGATCGGCGCGGGTTGTCACCAGCCGCTCGCCCAGCAAAGCGCGAAGCTCTGCAATTGCTGCCTCATGTGCCATTATTTACCCCATTTCAGAACGACCGGATCAAGCGGCCGCAGCAGCTCGAACAGCATCGAACGGGTATCGGGGTGCAGCGGTGCAATCGGGTGGCGGCAGAAATCAGATTTGATCACGCCCCCTTCGACCATCGCCGCCTTGGCCGATCGGAAGCCGCACTGGCGGTTCTCGTGGTTCACCGCCGGAAGCACGCGGGCATAGCCATCGAAAGCCGCCTGCCGCTTGCCCGCATGGAAATCGCGCACAATCGGGCCGATCAGATCGGGGATCATGGCCGAGGTCATCGTGCCGGTCGCGCCCGCGTCAAGGTCCGCCAGAAGGGTGATCGCCTCTTCGCCGTCAAACGGGCCTTCAATCGCCGCCCCGCCCTGGGCGATCAGCGCGTGCAGCTTGGCCGCTGCCTGAGGGCACTCGATCTTGAACAGCTTGAGCATCTCGATCTCGTTCGCCATCCTGACCAAGAGCGGCACCGGCAGATCAACACCCGACAAGGGCGCATCTTGCAGCATGATCGGGATACCGACCTCGCCCACCGCGCGGAATTGCTCCAGCGTCTGCTCGGCCGTGCCTTTGAGCAGAGCGCCATGATAGGGGGGCATCATCATCACAATCGCCGCGCCCAGATCCTTGGCAAAGCGCGCGCGCTCTACCACGATCGGGGTCGCAAAGTGGCTGATCGTCACGATCACAGGCACGCGGCCTGCGACATGCTCAAGACAAAGCCGCGTCAGCGCCGCGCGCTCGTCGTCGGAAATCAGAAACTGCTCCGAGAAATTCGCCAGAATACAGATGCCATCAACGCCTTGGTCGATCATGCAATCCAGCACCCGCTTCATGCCGTCATAATCAACGGTCCCATCGGGGTTGAAAGGGGTCGGAGCGACGGGCCAGATGCCCGAATAGGTAGCGTGTGTCATTGGTCTTTCCATTTGGAAACATTACGGAATGTGGTGAAGGCACGGTCCAGATCGGGGTTCAGCTCAAGCCCGAGGCCGGGACCGGGGGGAACGGTAATCATGCCGCGTTCGACGCTTGGCAGCGCCGTTACAAGGTCGCGATACCAAGTGCGGTAGAAGGCGCGCACGCTTTCTTGCACAAGCGCATTGGGCGCGGCCAAAGACAGGTGCGTCGAGGCCGCAAGAACCACCGGACCCGTGCAGTCATGGGGGGCCACGGGCAACTTTTCGGCCTCGGCCATCGCGGCGACCTTGCGCGCCGCACTCAGCCCCCCGCACCAGCTTAGGTCCAGCATCACGACGCCCGCCGTCCCCGTCGCCAGCAGATCACGGAACGCCCCGATCCCGCCAAGCGTCTCCGAGGCACAGACCGGAGCCTTGCTTGCCGCCGCATAGCGTTTGAGCAGATCGAGGCTATCAAGCCGGATCGGGTCTTCATGCCAGAAGGTGTCAAACGGCTCCAGCGCGCGGGCGATTTTGATCGCGGGCGAAAGCTGCCACATCGAGTGGAACTCGACCATAATATCCATCTGGTCGCCCACGGCGTTGCGGATTTTCTCGAACGGCTCCAGCGCGCGCTTTAGCTGGTCAGCCGAGATATAGGCGCCCTCGTTCGCCTCGGCGGCAGCATCGAAGGGCCAGATTTTCATCGCCGTGATGCCGTCTTCCAGCAGCGATTGCGCCAGCTCGTCCGCGCGGTGCAAAAACCCGTTCAGATCGTCATAGGCGCCGCCCTTGCCAAGCCCGTAATTGCCGGTCTGCTGGCCGCTGTCATCCTTGATATATTCAACGCCCGCGCAGGTGTTATAGGCGCGGATCGCGGGGCGCGTGAACCCGCCCAAAAGCTGCGCGACAGGCTGGCCCGTCGCCCGCCCCCACAAATCCCAAAGCGCAATATCAAAGGCCGAATTGCCCCGCGTTTCCGCCCCTGTCGAGCGCCAGCCCAAATAGCCTTCGGCCTTGCGCGCCAGATATTCGATCCGGCGCGGGTCTTCGCCCAGCATCAGGGGCGCAAGGGTCTCATGCACATAGGCCTCGACCGCGCGTGCGCCGTAAAAGGTCTCGCCCAGACCCGTGACACCCTCGTCGGTATGCACCTGAAGCCACATAAGGTTCGGGCGCTCGGCGATGCGGATGGTCTCAATCGCGGTGATTTTCATGCGGCCCCCCGTGCAGCCGACCAAAGTGCAAGCGCCACCACGCCCAGCATTGATGCCGCCATCAGATAGTTGATTTTACGATGCGTCGCCTCGGGCAGATCAAGCCGGTGCAGCACCACACCACCCCACAGCCACGCAAGGTGGATGGGTATCCAGATCGCGTTTGTAATCAGCACCTTAGAGGTGATCTCGAACAGCAGATTATCGGGCGCAAAGCTGAACCCCGTCATCAGAGAGGTATTCACCGCATAGGCTTTGGGGTTGATCGCCTGAAGCAAAATCCCCCCCATGATCCCGGGCGGAGATTTCGCCTCGATAAAGGCGATGCGGGTGCCCGCGAAGGCGATTTTCGACGCGAGATACAGCAGATACCCGACCGAGCCAGCCATCAGCACAACCCGCAGCCACGGCACCGACAGCACCACCGCCGCCAGCCCCGAGATGACCGCGAACATCACCATATTCGTGCCCAGAAACAGCCCCAGCACATAGCGTAGCGAGGGCCGGAACCCATAGGCCGCGCCAAAGCCAGCCGTGCTCAGCACGCCGGGACCCGGCGTGATAATCAGCAAGATAACAGCGGCGACATAGGTCAGCACGCGCCGAACTCCAGTTGCACTTTCATTGCCTGCGCACGGTCCAATGCGGTCGCAAAGGCCGCCTCGTAATCAGCCAGCGGGAAGCTGTGGGTGATCAACGGCTTCACGTCGATCAGCCCCGCCTGCATCATCTGCACGGCGATGGCGAATTCCTCGTGGAAGCGGAACGAGCCGACCAGCGCGATCTCTTTGGCGGTGATCTGGGTCATCGGCAGGGTCATATCGCCCGACATGCCAAGCTGCACCAGCCGCCCGCGCGGACGCAAAACGCCGATCCCCGCCGCCAGCGCAGGGGCCGCGCCCGAACATTCGAACTGCACATCAAACGTGCCCTTGCCCGTCGCGAAAGGCGCCAGCGCATCAGGGTTCGCCAGCGTGTTAAGCGCCTGATCCGCACCCGCCGCAAGCGCATAGCTCATCGCGCCATCAGCGATGTCGGTGGCGATAATCTCGGCGGCACCCGCACGCCGCGCCACCATGATCGTCAGAATTCCAATCGGGCCGCAGCCGGTGACAAGCACGCGCCGCCCCAGCATCTCGCCCGCCTGCCGCACCGCATGGAGCACAACGGCCAAAGGCTCGGCCATCGCGGCCTCGCCCGCACTTAGCCCATCGGCAGGAATACAGTTTTGCGCCTGCGCGACGATGGCTTCGCGGAAGGCTCCCTGAATATGCGGGAAGGGCATGGCCGACCCGTAAAAGCGCATGTTCAGGCATTGGTTTTGCATCCCGCGCACACATTCCGAGCACGTCCCGCAGGGCCGCGACGGCGAGATCGCCACAAGATCGCCAACCGCCAGACCGCTGACCCCCTCGCCCAGTTCGGCCACGCGACCCGCGACCTCGTGGCCAAGGATCATCGGCTCTTTCAGGCGCACCGCGCCGAATCCGCCGTGGCTGAAATAATGCAGGTCCGAGCCGCAGATGCCCCCGCGCTCAAGGCGCACCAGCACCTCTCCGGCCTTCGGAGTGTCAAGCTCGCAGCCAGATAAACGCAGGTCTTTCGCCGCGTGAGCATAAAGCGCTTTTGTCAATTGTGCCTCCCCGTGGGCTTTCGCTTGCATCGCCCGAGAAATGGTATACCATTTTCAATGAAGGCGGGTTTGCCCGTATTTGTCAAGCCTGCCAATCGGCAAATCCACGGAGGAAAAATGCAACTCTTCGACCTGACGGGCCGAACCGCCCTTGTGACCGGCTCTTCGATGGGCATCGGCTTTGCACTGGCGCGCGGGATGGCGCAGGCGGGGGCAAAGATCATTCTGAACGCCCGCGATCAGGCGCGGCTGGAGGAGAGCGCCGCACGTTTGCGCGACGAGGGCGCGCAGGTCGATACGCTGGTGTTTGACGCGACCGACGCCAAGGGCGCGCGCGCCGCGATTGACGGATACGAGGCTGACATCGGCCCCATCGACATTCTGGTGAACAACGCCGGAATGCAGCACCGCACCCCGCTGGAGGAATTCCCCGTCGAAGCGTTCGACCGGCTGATGCGAACCAACGTGAACTCGGCGTTTTATGTCGGCCAAGCGGTTGCGCGGCACATGATCGCGCGCAAATCGGGCAAGATCATCAATATCGCCAGCGTGCAAAGCGCCCTCGCCCGACCCGGCATCGCGCCCTATACCGCCTCAAAAGGCGCCATCGCGAACCTGACCAAAGGCATGTCTACCGACTGGGCGAAATACGGGCTGAACTGCAATGCCATCGCGCCGGGCTATTTCGATACGCCTTTGAACGCCGCGCTTGTGGCTGATGCGGATTTCTCGGCCTGGCTGGAAAAGCGCACCCCTGCGGGCCGCTGGGGCAAGGTCGAAGAGCTGGTCGGCGCGTGCATTTTTCTGGCCTCGGACGCGGCCAGTTTCGTCAACGGCCACACCCTGTTTGTGGACGGCGGCATATCCACCAGTCTTTAGGGAGAGAGACATGAGCGAGAAACCCGTTATCGGCTTTATCGGCGTGGGCTATATGGGTCACGGCATGGCCAAGAACATCTTGAAAGGCGGCTATAAGCTGTGGATCAAGGGCCGCTCGAACCGCGCCCCCATCGACAGCCTTGTCGGCATGGGTGCGCAAGAGGCGGCCTCGCCCAAAGAGATGGCCGAGAACTGCGACATCATCCACATCTGCCTGTCGAATTCCCCGCAAGTCGAAGCGGTGATCCGCGGGCCGGATGGCATTCTGGCGGGCGCGCGCAAGGGGCTGATCGTGATCGACACCACGACCGCCGACCCGACCTCGACTATGACGCTTGCCGCCGAGATGGCCGAGCACGGCGTAACCTTTGTTGACGCCCCCTTGGGCCGCACCCCGAAAGAGGCCGAGGAAGGGATGCTGGATGCGATGGTCGGCTGTGACGAAGACGTTTTTGCCACGATCCATCCGGTGATCGACTGCTGGGCGGGGTCGATCTCGCGCATCGGGCCGGTTGGCACGGGCCATAAAATGAAGCTGTTGATGAACTTCCTTGGCGGCGCCTATGCCGCGCTTTACGCCGAAGCCTCCAGCCTTGCGGCGAAGTCGGGGATCTCTCCGGTGACGTTCCGCGATGTGATTGGTCCCAGTCGCTTGGGTAGCGGGTTCTTCAACACCTTCATGCAATATGTCTGCGAGCGCGACGAGAACGCGCATAAATTCACCATCGAGAACCTGTCAAAAGACCTGCGCTATGTGAACGCGATGGCGACGGATGCGGGGGTGATGAATGTCATGGCCTCGGCCGCGCGGCACTATTTCACCCATGCCGAGGCGATTGGCGCGGCAGGGGATTTCGTGCCGATGCTGTCCGATCACGTCGCCCGCCTGAACGGTCTGGACATGGCCGCAGTCATCGCGAAACACGGCAAGTAACGCTTCCTGAGAAGGCCGTTTCCCTGCGGCCTGACCAACTGCCTTTGGCGCCAGAAACGCCAAAGGCTTTTTCTTTTAATAGGTTGCGCGCCCGCCCGACAGATCGAACACCGCCCCCGTCGTGAACGAGTTTTCAGGGCTGACCAGCCAGCCGATCATCGCGGCGGCCTCTTCGACCTCCAGGAAGCGGTTCCGCGGAATTTTCGACAGCATATAGGCGATGAACTCCTCGGTAAGCTGGTCGAATATCGCCGTGCGCGCGGCGGCGGGCGTAACCGCATTCACCGCCACGTCACAGCCCGCGAGTTCCTTGCCAAGCGACTTGGTAAACCCGATCACCGCCGCTTTTGAGGCGCTATAGGCGCTGGCGTTCGGGTTGCCCTCTTTCCCCGCGATCGAGGCGATATTGACGATGCGCCCGAAATTGCGCGCCTTCATCCCCGTCACCACCGCCTTATTGGTGAAATAGGTGCCCATCAGGTTGATCTCGACCACGCGGCGGAATTCCGCGTTGTCATAATCTTCAACGGTGGCATTGGCCCCCGCGATACCCGCGCTGTTCACCAGCAGATCAACCTTGTCCAAAGCGGCCTCGGTTTCGGCAAGCGCGCCGCAAACGCTCTCCCAATCAGCGATATTACAGCTTACAGGCACAACTTTGCCCAACGGCGCCAGCGCCTTGGCCGCGGCCCGGTTCAGATCGGCGTTCATATCCCAAAGCGCGACACTCGCGCCCGACTCAAGCAACCGCTTGGCGACGGCAAAGCCAATCCCCTGCGCGCCGCCCGTGACAACTGCGCTCAGGCCGTTCAGGTTAATCGTGTTCTTCGGTATACTCATGCAGGCGTCCTCCCTCCTGACTGAAATCCGGCCTTAATCGACCACAACGGCGCGCCCGTCAGCGATCATCGCTGCGATTGCACCCATCTGGCAGAAACCCGCTTTGACCTTGGCTTCCAGCGCATCCTCAAGCGATTTGATGACCTGAAGCTGCGCGATAACGGCGTCGATCTCGGCATAGGGAACAACAACCACGCCGTTGCGGTCGGCCACAATAATATCGCCGCTGGCAACATGGCGCCCGCCAACAACCGCGCCAAAGCCCACACGCGCCGGACCGTTGGCATAGGGCGAATTCGGGCTAAGCCCCGCGCACCAAACCGGCAAACCGGTTTCGATGATGCCCTCGTAATCGCGCATCTCGCCGTCGGTCACAAAGCCCGCCGCGCCTTTGTTTTTCAGCATCCCGCAGAACTGATCCCCCGAGACCGAGCAATTGCGATGCCCGTGAACTGCCGCGACGACAACATCACCTTCTTGCAGAATATGCAGCGCGGCCATCGTCGCCAAAATCTCGGCCGGACCGTTGTCAGCAACCAGCGCCACGCCGACCATCTCGCACGAGGCAAAGTCGCGCCCGAAACCAAGCGGGCGGATGCTGCTGGCCAGCGCGCCCTGCCCGTTCATCGCGTCGCAGATAAAGCCGGTCGGCACACCGCGAAACGCATCCAATTGCGCCGCCGTCGGGCGCGGGAAGTTCTGACGGATGGTCAGAACGGGGGGTTCTTCGATCATGTTTCAACTCCGTGTCAGATAAATTTCTCAAGATATTGGGCGGCGTAAAGCGTGCCCATTCCGGCGATGATGGCCCAGATTACGCCCAGCCGAAGCCCCGCGACGAAAGCCGCGACCGCCGCCAGAATGCGCGGCAGATCGGGGGAGCCTCCGGTCGCTTCGGGCCAAAGCACAAGCGGGGTGAACAGCGCCGGAAACACCGCCACACCCACATATTTCAGATGCAGAATGGCCCAGTCCGGCAGGGTTCGCCCGCCCAACAGGCCCAGAAAGGAAAACCGGATCAGATAGGTGCCGATGCCAAGCGCAACGGTCAGTATCCAGAACGAGCGGTCGTCGATCATCCGCCCACCCTCGCAACGCGGCGCGCCAAAAACAGCTCGGATTGCGCGCCTGCAACGATCCCGCAAATCGCCGCAAGGATCAGCCCGAAGGACCACGGCACCCAGGCGAACACGATAGCCGCCAGAACCGAAACCAAAGCCGCCACCAGATGCGGTGCGGTGCGCAGCAAAGGCGCGGTCAGCGCGATAAAGCAGACTGGCACCGCGAAATCGAGCGAATATTCGGGCGGGATCGCCTGCCCGACCAAAGCGCCAAATAGCGTGCAGCCATACCAGAACGGGCAAATCAGCGCCATGCAGCCAAAGTAATAGGCCACCTTGATCGCGGGTGGCATGGTGGGGTTGTCCTCATAGGTGCGCACTGCAACGGCAAAGGCCTGATCGACCATCAGATACGCCATCAGCGCCCGCACCCCAAAGCGCGCGTGCCCGACATGTGGCACCAGCGCGGCGGAATACATCGCCATCCGCAGGTTCACCGCCAACCCCGCCAGAAGCGCAATGAAAACAGGTGCTTGATCTTGCAAAAGCGCCAAAGCGGTAAATTGCGACGCCCCCGCGATAACCAGCACGGTCATCGACATCGTTTGCAACAGATCCAGCCCCGCGTCGCGCGCCACCACGCCGAACAACGTCGAATAGGGCACCACAATCAGGATGAAGGGCGCACAATCCAGATACCCACGCAGAAAGGCGGCGCGCGGGGTCATTTCACGTCACGGCTGCGCCAGAACAGCCGCGCATAGGCATTACCCGAGGCCGCAGCCTCGCATTGCGATTTCTGGCGCAGGATGACCTCGGCTGACTGGTCCGAGACCGCCTTTGCCAGCTCCTCCATCCGGTCGCATTGCAGCAGACCCGTGAGGATGTCGTATTTCACCTCGATCGCAGCGATGGTGGCGATGTCGTCGCTCCCTGTCGCTCCGACCTTATCCAGAAGCCCCTTGATCCCCGCCGACCAGCCGTCCCTCACCTCGCGAAAGCACACCGCCGCGGTCGAGGAGGCCTCGGGGCCATTTGCCGCACAGTCTGCGCTGGCCGCTTCGATACACTCCAACACGGGCTTTCCAGCCTCGATTCGTCCCTGAATACACGCATCCGCCGCAGCCAGATCAACTCCGGCCATCGCGGGCGCGGCCATAAAAGCCACGGAAAATACAGAAAAAACGATGCCGCCACGCAATAACATGAAGCCTTCTCTCCCTTTGCTGCGTGTTTACTCTTGCATTTGGTATACCAAATGGCAAACCTATAAACACGAGAGGCGAACCGAATTCGGCCGCCCGATCTACCGGAGGTAAAAATGTCTGATACCCGCGCGAACAAGCGGTTCCGCTCGCAGGAGTGGTTCGACAACCCGAACAACCCCGGGATGACGGCGCTATACGTCGAGCGATACTTGAATCAGGCCTTCACGCGCGAAGAGTTGCAAAGCGAACGCCCGATCATCGGCATCGCGCAAACGGGGTCAGACCTTGTGCCGTGCAACAAAATCCACGTCTTCCTGATGGATCGCATCAAAGCCGGTATCCGCGATGCGGGCGGCGTGCCGATGGAATTTCCGGTGCATCCGATTTTCGAAAACGCCAAGCGCCCGACCGCCGCACTGGACCGGAACCTTTCCTATCTCGGGCTGGTCGAAGTGCTGTTCGGCTATCCGATTGACGGGGTTGTGCTGACCACCGGCTGCGACAAGACCACGCCCGCGATGCTGATGGGCGCGGCAACGATGGATATTCCCGCAATTGCGCTGAATGGCGGGCCGATGCTGGATGGCTGGTGGAAGGGCAAGCGCGCAGGCTCGGGCACGGTGCTGTGGGAGAGCCGCAGGCTCTATAGCGAAGGCACCATCGACTACGAAGAATTCATGGATCGCGTGTGCTCCTCGGCGCCGTCTTTGGGGCATTGCAACACGATGGGCACCGCCTCGACGATGAACGCGATGGCCGAGGCGCTTGGCATGACGCTGACCGGAAATTCCGCGATCCCCGCCCCCTTCCGCGAGCGGATGGCGATGGCCTATGAAACCGGCAAGCGGATCGTTGAAATGGTCTACGAAGACCTGAAGCCCTCGGCCATTCTGACGCGCGAAGCCTTTGAAAACGCAATTGTTATTAACGCCGCCATTGGCGGCTCGACCAATGCGCCGCCGCATTTGCAGGCCATCGCGCGCCATGCTGGCGTCGAGCTGGATGTGAAGGATTGGGAGGCCATTGGTTATGACATCCCGCTAATGCTGAACATGCAGCCTGCGGGCGAATATCTGGGCGAAAGCTTCTTCCGCGCAGGCGGTGTTCCGGCGATCATGGGAGAGCTGATGAAGGCCGGACGCATCCACAAAACCGCGATGACCGCGACCGGCAAGACGATGGGCGACAACCTCGAGGGCTGGCACAGCACCGATCTGGACGTCATCACCACCTATGAGACGCCCTTGCGCAAAAACGCGGGCTTCAAGGTGCTGTCGGGCAACCTGTTCGACTCGGCGCTGATGAAAACCAGTGTGATCTCCGAGGACTTCCGCAAGCGGTTCCTCTCGACCCCCGGCAACGAGGGTGTTTACGAGGCCCGCGCCGTGGTCTTTGAAGGCCCCGAGGATTACCACGACCGGATCAACGACCCCGCGCTTGGAATCGACGAACGCACGATCCTGTTTATCCGAGGCGTGGGCGCGGTGGGCTATCCCGGCTCGGCCGAGGTGGTGAACATGCAGCCGCCGGACGCCATTATCCGCGAGGGGATCAACCATTTGCCGACCGTGGGCGACGGGCGCCAGTCGGGCACATCGGAAAGCCCCTCGATCCTGAACGCCTCGCCCGAGGCAGTTGTCGGCGGCGGGCTGGCCTATCTGAAAACCGGCGACATAGTGCGGCTTGACCTGAACGATTCAACGATGAATGCGCTGGTGGACGATGCCGAATGGCAGGCCCGTATCGACGCATGGACGCCGCCCGAATTGCGCCACCAGACGCCGTGGCAAGAGCTTTACCGCAAGCATGTCGGGCAACTGGCCGAAGGCGCGTGCCTTGAACTGGCCACCGCCTATCAACGCATCGGGCGCGACCTGCCCCGCGACAACCACTAACGCCCGCACCGGACAGCCGAACGAAAGGAAACGCGAATGGGGAAGACGATTATCATTACGGGCGCGGGTGGCGGTGTCGGACGGGCCACCGCGCGGGCTTTTCTGGATGCGGGATGGCGCGTCGGGCTGGTCGGGCGTCGCCCCGAGCCGCTGGAAGAGACCGCGCGCGGCCATGACGGCGCGCTGATCCTGCCCTGTGATGTGACGGATGAAGCGCAGGTCGATAAGGCCTTCGGTCAGGCCAAGACCGCCTGGGGTCATCTGGACGCGCTGTTCAACAATGCGGGCGTCGCGATGAAGGGTGCCCCTGTCGATGAGCTTTCGGTCGCGGACTGGCGCAACCTGATTGACGTGAACGTCACCGGCAGCTTTATCGCCGCCCGCGCTGCCTTTGGTATCATGCGCCATCAGTCGCCCCAAGGCGGGCGCATCATCAACAACGGCTCGGTGTCTGCCTATGTGCCGCGGTGGGGGTCTGCGCCCTATACCGCCTCGAAACACGCGATCACGGGGCTGACCCGCACGCTCAGCCTTGACGGGCGGCCCTATAGCATCGCCTGCGGCCAGATCGACATCGGCAACGCGCTGACCGATATGGCGCATGCGATGACCCAAGGCGTGCCGCAGGCCGATGGCTCGATCGCCATTGAGCCGGTGATGGATGTGGCGCATGTTGCCTCGTCGGTGCTGCATATGGCGAACCTGCCGCTTGAGGCAAATGTGCAGTTCATGACGGTGATGGCGACGAATATGCCCTTTATCGGGCGCGGCTGACCCTCCCCTATCGCGCGACCAAACGGCCCCGTTACGGGGCCGTTTTTATTGCGCGCGGCGCTCGCGCTGCCAGATATACAGCCCTGATCCGATGATGATCAGCCCGCCGCCAAGGGTCCACACCGTCGGCCATGTGCTGAACACCAAAATCCCTGCCACCGCCGCCAGAAAGATCTGCGAATAGATCATCGGCGCCAGGATCGAGGCATCTGCCCACCGATGCGCCGTCGTCGCTGCGATATGGCCAAAGCCACCAAATCCGCCAATCGCGAAAAGCACGATCCATTGCGTCGTGGTCTCGGGCCAGACCCAGTCCATCGCCGCGAACGGGGCCAGCGCCAGCGTCGCCAGCCCGCTTGCCCAGATCTGCTGCGTTGCGTTGCTTTCGATCCCCGCCAGCATCCGCGTCATAATGAAATACATCGAGGCAATGCACAGCGCCGCAAGGGAAAACCCCATCGCGGGGTGGATCTCGGCCCCCCACGGCTGCACCACGACCAGAACCCCCAGAAAGCCCACACAAACCGCAATGATCCGCCTCAACCCGACCCTTTCGCCCAAAAGCGGGATCGCCAGAAGCGTAATCACGATGGGTTGGGCAAAGCTGATCGAGGTCGTCACCGTGATCGGCAGGAACTTCAGCGCCATAAAGTTGCAGATCGTGCTGGAAAACAGGAACAACGAGCGCAAGAACTGCTTGGCGGGCGCGTTCGAGCGCAGCACCCTCAGCCCCTCTTGCGGCGCATAAATCAGCGCGGAATAGACCAGATGCCCCGCATAGCGCACGAACACGATCTGGATTACCGGCAGACCCGACAGGCTTAACCATTTGGCCGAGGTGTCGATGCAGGTGAACAGAACCACGGCCAGAAGCATCATCAGGATGCCGGCCGCAGTCCGGTTTTCGCGTGGTTTGACGCTCATTGGGCCACCTTTACAGTGTCATGCCCCCGTCAATCGCGACGCACTGGCCCGTCATGTAGCGGCTCTCGTCCGAGGACAGATAGACCACCAGATCGGCAATCTCCTGCGCCTCGCCAAGACGGCCCATCGGCTGACGCGCGACAAAGGCTTTCATCGCGGCGTCATAGTCACCGGTGGCGCGCAGACGCTCATGCAGGCTGGGGCTGTCAACGGTGCCCGGCGCGATGCAGTTACAGCGGATACCGCGCGTGATGTAATCGGCGGCAACCTGTTTCGTCAGGCCAATCGTCGCGGCCTTCGAGGTGCCATAGATAAAGCGGTTCGGCAGCCCGCGCAGGTTCGAACAGACCGAGGCGATATTCACAATCGCGCCGTGGCCACGCTCCAGCATCCCCGGCAGCGCCGCCTGGATCGAGTGGAAATGCGCGCGCACATTCAGGTTCATCGCGAAATCGAACTCGGCGTCATTCGCGTCCATGATCGTTCCGGCATGAACAACGCCGGTGCAATTGACCAGAATGTCGGGCTGCGCGACCGTCACGGCCTCCATCAGAGCGGCCTTATCCAGCGCGTTCAGCGCAAAGGTTTCCGCCACGTCCAGCCCCGCCAGAAGGTCGCCCTTCAGGTCGGTCGCGATGACATGTGCCCCCTCACGCGCCAGAGCCTCGGCGCTGGCACGACCGATCCCCTGACCAGCCGCTGTTACAAAGGCGCGTTTGCCCTGAAGTCTCATTTCGGTTCACTCCCAAGATGTTTGCTCATCCAATCAACGACTTCGGGGACCATCAGCGCCCCGTCGCCGCCTGCATTAATCTCGCGCAGCGTTGCATCGGCCGCGCCCGACATCCGGCTGCTCAGGCCAAGTGCCTGCGCCATCTCGCGGTAATAGCCCACGTCTTTCGAGGCATTGGCGACGGAAAACGCCAGATCAATTTTCCCCTCCACCGCGTAATTGCGGATGAAATCCATCATCCCCGAACGCAGCGGCCCCGCCGCCATCACGCTATACAGCTTGTCGCGCGCGATACCTGCCGCATCGGCGGCGGCGAAAGCCTCGGACATGGCGCAGGCGGTGGTCATGGCGAAGTAGTTGTTGATCAGCTTGATCGTATGCCCGCTGCCCGACGGCCCAAGATGGAACACGTTTTCCCCCAGCACATCCAGCTCGGCGCGGACCTTGGCGAAAGCCGCCTCGTCGCCCGCGCACATGATATTCAGCAGACCATCCTTGGCGTGGGCTGGCGTCCGGCCAAGCGGCGCATCCAGATAGCTGGCGCCCTTCGCCTCTATATCGGCACAGATTTTCAGGGTAGACGCAGGCAAAGAGGTGCCAAAGTCGATCACGACCTGCCCCGCTTTGACGCCAGCAAGAACGCCATCATCGCCATAGATGCGCCCCTCGACCTGCGCCGAGGTGCCCATGCACAGCATCACAATATCCGACCCCGCCGCAAGGTCGCGCGCGGTAGCGGCCTCATGCGCGCCACGCGCAATCGCCTCTTCAACGCCCGAGCGATCGCGGTTGCCCATGACGATCAGATCGTAGCCCGCCTTTTGCAGACACTCGACCATCGCGCGGCCCATCAGGCCCAGACCGATAAATCCGATGACAGGTTTTCCCATGCTGTCCTCCCTAACAGACATGCGCCCCCGAACGGCGCGTTTCGGGTTCGGGCAGGCCGCATGGCCCTGCCCGTTACATCACCGCGCCGACCTGCCAGGGAACGAATTCATAATCGCCCAAGCCTTGCGCTTCGGATTTCGATTGCTCGCCCGAGGCCATGCGCAACCATGCCTGATAAATCTCGCGGCCAACCTCTTCGACGCTGGCACCATCGGTCAGGATGCGGCCCGCGTTGACGTCCATGTCGTCAACCATGCGGTTATACATCTCGGTGTTGGTGGCGACCTTCAGCGTGGGCGAAGGTTTTGACCCAAAGGCCGAGCCGCGCCCCGTGGTGAACACGACAAGGTTGCAACCGCTCGCGATTTGCCCCGTGACCGAGGCCGGATCGTAACCGGGGCTGTCCATAAAGGTGAACCCTTTGGCCGTGACCTGCTCGGCATAGCGATACACACCATTCAGGGGCGTCGTGCCGCCCTTTGCCGCAGCGCCCAAGGATTTCTCAAGAATGGTGGTCAGGCCACCCTTCTTGTTCCCCGGCGAGGGGTTGTTGTCCATGCTGCCGCGGTTGCGCTCGGTGTAGTCTTCCCACCAGCGGATCAGATCAACCAGCTTGTCGCCCACTTCGCGATTGGCGGCGCGCGCGGTCAGCAGGTGCTCGGCGCCGTAAATCTCGGGAGTTTCGGCCAGAACGCCGGTGCCGCCCTGCGCAACCAGCAGGTCACAGGCATAGCCCACAGCCGGGTTTGCCGTGATCCCCGACCACGCATCCGAGCCGCCACATTGCAGCGCAACCATCAGCTCGCTTGCGGGACATTCCTCGCGCTTGGCCTTGTTCACCTCGGGCAGCATCGCCGTGATCTTGGCGATCCCCAGATCAACGGTTTTGCGCAAGCCACCGACGTCTTGAATATTCATCGTCTGGAACAGCGGGCCAGGCGTCAGGCCGTAAGCCTCGATCAGCCAGTCGATCTGCATCATCTCGCAGCCAAGGCCGGCCAGCAGCACACCGCCCACATTCGGGTTGCGGGCATAGCCCCAAAGCGTGCGCTGCAAGAATTCAAACCCCGTGCCGTCGCCGCCCATCGCACAGCCGGTGCCGTGAACAAAGGCGACCACACCGTCGATGTTCGGATAATCGGCCAGAATCTCGGGGGTGAAATGCTGCGCAATCATCCGCGCCGCCGTGGCCGAGCAATTCACGCTGGTCAGAACGGCGATATAGTTGCGCGTGCCAACGCGGCCCGTCGCGCGCCGATAGCCCATGAAGGTATCGGGCACATCGACCGGCGTCACAGGGCGCAGGTTGGTCGAAAATTCATACTCGGCGTCGACATTGCGAAACTCGAGGTTATGCGTGTGGACATGCTCGCCCGCGGCGATGTCTTCGGCCGCATAGCCGATGATCTGCGCGTATTTGAGAACCGCCTCGCCCTTGGCGATAGACCGCGTCGCGATCTTGTGGCCGCGCGGGATCGGCTGGATTGCCCCCTCGTCGCCCACGGCCAGCGCGGTTACAGCGGTCACGACATTATCGGCATCGGAAAGACGCAAGGTGCTCATCGAAAGACTGTCCATGAATGTTCGGAAAAGAGGAACGGGGCGGGCAAGCCGCCCCGCTCAGGGAGTTCGCCTCTCTCAGAGGAACATCGTCACAATCGGCGGATAGATCAGAAGAACCGACAGGGCGAGCAACTGGAGTGCGATGAACGGCAGGAACCCACGGAAGATTGCGGTCAGCGAGATCTGCGGCGGCGCCACGGACTTCAGGTAGAAGGCCGCAGGGCCGAACGGCGGTGAAAGGAAGCTCACCTGCATGTTCATACAGAACACCACACCGAACCAGATCGCGACGTGTTTCGGCTCAAGCCCGCCAAGGAAGCCAATCTCCTCGACCGGCAGCTTAAGCACGATCGGCAGGAACACCGGCATAATCAGCAGCACAATGCCGACCCAGTCCATGAACATCCCCATGATGAGGAAGATCACCATCATCACCAGAATGACGCCCATCGTCGGCAGTTCGGATGCAACGATCATATTCGCCACATAGGTCGGGCCACCCGCAAGGGTATAGGCCGCCGCCAGTGCCGCCGCACCGATCGTCACCCAGATGATGGTGCCGGTCGATTTGAGGGTGCGCATCAGGCTATCCCAGACGATGTCGAAGGTCATCTCGCGACGGATCAGGCCGATGGTGAACACCGCAACAACACCCATGCCCGCCGCTTCGGTGATGCCGGTGATGCCCATGTAGATCGAGCCAAGAACCACACCGATCACGATGGTCGGCGCAATCAGGCCTTTGCCCATCTCCCAGCCTTCGGCGGTGCGCTCGCGCCCGACGACGAACTGGATCAGAACAGCCGCAACCACGCCCGCGCCAATGATATAGGGAATGTCCGAAACCATCCCGAGAGCAATCGGATCGACCCCTTCGACGACTTTGTTATCGCCGGTGATGGTGAAGAACACCGCACGGATCAGCAGCGCGCCGGTGATCCACAGCGTAAAGCGCGACACGAAGCCCACAAAGCGCAGGAACTTCTCGCGGCCCTGCGGTTCCGAGGGGTCAACCTCGGGCAGTGGCGCCATCGACGGGTTCAGGTTGGTCCGGATGATGATGTAGAGGATGAAGAACGACGCCAGCATGAAGCCCGGCAGGAACGAGGCGGTAAACAGCGCCTTGATCGAGGTCTCGGTCACAAGCCCGTAGAAGATCAGAACGATCGACGGCGGGATCATGGTGCCAAGCGAACCGGACGCACAGATCGTGCCGATAGCGAGGTTCTGGTTATATCCAAGGCGCAACATCTGCGGCAGCGCGATCAGGCCCAGAAGCACAACCTCGCCCCCGATGATGCCCGACATCGCCGCCATAATCACCGCCATCACCGAGGTAACAATCGCGATCCCGCCGCGCACGCCGCTGAGCCAGCGGTTGAGCGAGCTATACATATCGCGCGCGATACCCGAACGCTCCAGCAGTGACGCCATAAAGATAAAGAGTGGCACCGATATCAGAACATAGTTCGTCATCTGTCGGTAGACCGCCTGCCCGAGCACAGACAGCGGCCCTTTCCCGAAGTTGCCATACAGCAGTTCGGGGCCGAATTTCATCACCAGCACAGCCACCGCCAAGAAGGCCGAAGCAAAGCCAAGCGGCATGCCAATTGCCAAAAGCGCAAACATCCCGAGAAGCAGCACAATACTAAGCGTGGCAACGTCCGAGACCTTCATCCACGCAAAGAGTTCAAGGAATTCCATATCAGTTCTCCAGCGTCCGGCGGATGTTTTCGATCTCGGTCTCGTCGATATCGTCGTGGCCGTGATGCTCTGGCAGCTTGTTCCAGTCAGCAATCAGGTTCGAGACCGCCTGAATCGCAACCAGCACGATAATCAGAAGGATCGCCGGTTTGACGATGCCCGGAATTGGCGGGTCCCACGCGGTGCCAAAGGTCTCCATCCGCAGGAGGCGCGTCTTGGCATCGGCATAGCCGCCCCAGACCAGAGAGAAGGTGAAGCCAAGCAGCAGAAGCAACGAGATCACATCGGCCGCCTTCTGCATCCAGCGCGGCATCATGTCATAGATCACGTAGATCCGGATGTGGCTGCGCTGTTGCATGGCGTATTGCCCCGCGAACAGGAACACAAAAGCCGCAATCCAGAGCGACAATTCGTTCGCCCAAAGCGTCGGGCGCGAAAAGACGTAGCGCGACACGACTTCATAGAACATTACCAAAACAGTGACAGCCGTCAGGATCATCGCGATCCGCGAGGTCACAAGCGAGAGCGTGTCGAAAACCCCATCGGGACGTTGCTCGATCGCACCGATTGAATCGGAGAGGTAAACCCCCGCCGCGACCAGTGCGCCCAGCATTGAATACAGCATAACCGAAACGATCGGACGCCCTGCGGGGCGGATCATTTCGTGCATCCCGATTGCATCATCAAAGATGAATTGGCCCAGGATCAGCCAGAGATAAATAAGGCCGGTAATCGCGCAAAAGCCGATCATCGCCATTTTGACCGGCCCACGCATGGACCCTAGCCAAACACTTTCGTTTTCCATGCCCATCCTCCCAAGGAAACTTTGCTTTAGCCCGGAATGGCGGGCCCTGGGCGGGCCCGCCTGTAGTCACTTACGCTAAAGCCGTAAGGCGAACGGGTTTAGTTAATCAGGCCAAGAGCCTTGAGGTAGGTCTTGTGGCTCTCAAGGATCTTGCCAGCCTCGGGCGAACGGGTGCCCCAGTCAGCCCATGCAACCTGAGCAGCCTTACGGAAGGCAGCGCGGTCTTCAGCCGACCAGTCATACAGGGTCACGCCTTCGGCTTGCAGCTTGGCTGCGGCTTCTGCGTTTGCCTTTTCGTTCGACAGAGCAATCTGGAACGAGAGCTTCTGCCATGCGGTGTCGATGATGCGACGCTGCTGATCGCTCAGGCCGTTCCACACATCAAGGTTACACGCGAGGTGGTCAGACGGCATCGAGTGGAAGCCCGGATAGGATGCGTGCTTCACGATGTCATAAAGGCCCAGACCCACGTTGTTCGCCAGACCCGAAGCGTCGGCGCCGTCGATGATGCCGGTTTCAAGTGCGGTGAAGATCTCGGTGAAGTCCATCACGATCGGCGAAGCGCCGAGTTCCTGGAAGATTTCGGTCTCCATGCCGGGCGGGGAGCGGAACTTCCAGCCCTTGAGGTCTTCGAAGCCACGGATCGGCTTGGAGGACGACAGCGATTCCTGACCGTAGATCGACCAGCCGATCAGCTGCATGTTCTGGGCGTTATACAGCTCTTGTGCGGCGGCATAGCCGTCACCGTAGTAAAGCCACGAATACTGCTGCCACGGGGTGTCATAGCCACCCATGATGTCGCCGACGAACTGGAACGCCGGGTTCTTGCCGGTCTGGTAGGCGCCGCCGGTCGCGTCGCAATCCAGAATACCGTTGATCGCGGCGTCGAAGGTTTCGGTCGTGGCAACAACCGAGGACGAGTAGAACATCTCGATCGAGATTTCGCCGCCCGACATGGTTTGCACGTCATCAACCCACTGCGCGAGCATTTTCCCCGTGGGGTGCTCGGTCGCGTAGTGCGTCTGGATGCGCAGGTGGACCGGGTCTGCAAGAGCGGTCGTCGCCATCAGGGCGGTCGCGCCAGCAGCAATCATAAAGGATGTAAGTTTCATTTTATTCCTCCCTTGGCGATGCGTAAACACCGCCGCCTCATTATGGCGCACTCCTCAACATGCGCCGTGGCAGATGGTATACCATCCAGGGAGACGCTACAGAGTCGTTACTCGACAATCAACACATTTTGGTATACCAAATCCGAAATTTTCTGATTGCAATCGGTGGCGAAGGCGCAATACCTCTAGATATTGGGCAAAAACGGAACAAAAACTTATGGCGGATGATACTTTAGCCGAAAATATCGCCAATCAACTGCGGCGGAACATCCTGCGCGGGCAGCTTCCTCCCGGCACGTCTATTAAAGAGCGTGACAATGCCGCCGAGATGGGCGTCAGCCGCACGCCAATGCGCGAGGCGATCCGGATTCTTGCAAAAGAAGGGCTGATTCACCTGCGCCCCTCGCGCAGTCCGATTGTCGCTCCGCTGGATTTCAAGGAAATCTCCGATCAGGCCGAAGTCCTTATCGCGCTTGAGAAACTTTCGGCCGAACTGGCGTGCAAATACGCTACCGAGGAGGATCTGAAGCATATCGGCGAGATCGTCGATTTCATGGAAGAGAAATTCTATGAGACCGACCCCCTTGATATGTTCGAGATCGACATGTCCTTCCATACGGCCATCGCCAAAGCCTCGCATAACGATGCGCTGGCCGAGACCCACCAGAGCTTCCTTCAGCGGCTTTGGCACGCGCGCTACCTTGCCGCCAGCCAGCGCAGGAATCGCCAGCGGGTCGTAACCGAACACACGCATATTCTGAACGCGATGCGCGCGCATGACGTCGAGGCGGCACGAAATGCCATCGACCAGCACCTCTGGCATCTGGCCGAGGACATCCGCGCGCTCATCAAAGACCAACAAGACGCAGAATCGTCTGCGATGGAAACCACGGGAGAACATTCATGAAACTGTTGCGCTTCGGGCCTGTAGGCGAAGAAAAGCCGGGCATCCTTGATGCCGAGGGGAACGTCCGCGACCTGTCGGGCAAAGTGGCCGATTTCGCAGGCGCGGGCGTGTCTCTCGCAGCGCTTGACCAGATTCGCGCAATTGACGTCAACAGCCTGCCGGTTGTGGCGAATCCGGGCCGCATCGGCTCGTGCCTCGCCTCGGTGCCGAACTTCTATTGCATCGGCCTGAACTACGCCAAGCACGCCGCCGAGACCGGCGCCGAGCCGCCGAAAGAGCCGATCATCTTCTCGAAAAGCACCTCGGTTGTATCGGGTCCGAACGATCCGGTCATCATCCCGCGCGAATCGCTCAAGACCGACTGGGAGGTCGAACTTGGCGTGATTATCGGGCGCGAGACGCTCTATGTCAGCGAAGAGGACGCGCTTGACCACGTTGCGGGCTATTGCACGATCAACGACGTGTCGGAACGCGCCTTCCAGATCGAGATGGGCGGCCAGTGGATCAAGGGCAAATCTGCCCCGACCTTCGGCCCGATCGGCCCGTGGATGGTCACTGCTGACGAGGTTCCGAACCCGCAAAACCTGCGCCTGAGCCTGTCGCTCAACGACGAGGTTGTGCAGGATTCGAATACCGATGACATGATCTTCGGCGTTGCGAAAATCGTCTCGTATATGAGCCGCTTCATGAAGCTGCTGCCCGGCGACATCATCGCCACCGGCACGCCCTCGGGCGTCGGCATGGGCATGAAGCCGCAGCGATTCCTGCGTCCGGGCGATGTGATGGAACTTGGCATCGAGGGTCTGGGCAATCAGCGCCAGATCGCTGTTGCCGCTGAATAAACACCCTCGGGCGCGCTTTGGCGCGCCCGTTTCCTTTCAGGGCAGACCCCGATGACACGCACCCCGAACCTGAACGGCTTTCTGTATTTTGAAACCGTCGCGCGGCGGGGATCGGTGTCCCGCGCCGCCGAGGAATTGTCGGTTTCGCCCTCGGGCGTCAGTCAGCAGATCAAGCGGCTTGAACAACAGCTTGGGGTCAAACTGTTTCGTCGGCAGGGGCGTTTGCTAAGCCTCACGCTTGAGGGCGAGCAGCTTTTCCAGACCTCGAACACCGCGCTTCGGATGCTGCGCGATGCGCAGCGCCAGTTCGGCAAAACCCGCGAGACCTATCAGCTGAATATGCGCGTAACGCCCAGTTTCGGAGTGCGCTGGCTTGGCCCGCGCCTGTCGGATTTCGTCAATCGTCACCCGAACTGGGATCTGCGCATTGATGCCGCCCCCGACCCGACCGATTTCGACCGCGAGATGATGGAGCTGGACATCCGTTACGGCTTTGGCAACTGGCCGGGGCATCATAATGAGCCTGTGTTCGAAGATCGGGTGCTGCCGCTTTGCAGCCCTGCCTATCTTGCCTCGCTTGAGGCCAAGCCAAGCGTCAGCGATTTTCTGGCACAAGCGCGGCTGATCGGCACGCCGCGCGCGCTGTGCCAATGGGACCACTGGCTGATCCATAACAACATCGACCTGAAGCTACGCAACATGTCGATCCTGATGGACCGCTCGTCGATGGCGCTGCAACTGGCGGTGGACGGTGTGGGGATCGTGCTGGATTCGATGGCGCTGGCAATGCCCGAGATTGCCGAGGGCAAGCTGGTGCCAGTGCTGCCCGAAATTCCGGTGCTGAAATTTCCGTCCTATTGGGCAATTTGTCCGCCACGGTATCTGAAACGCCGCGCCGTGCAGCTTTTCCTAAGCTGGCTTGAGGAACAATCGCGCAATTACGAGACCGATGTCGCCGCGATTTATAAAACCCACGGGCTACGCGAGACCGAAATCAAACTCGACGCGCATTTTCTGCATCGCGACAGGTAGTGCGCCCCCGAAGGGACGCACCTTTCAACGCTTAGTGGATCAGCGACCCGCCGTTCACGTCCACTTCGGACCCCGTCACATAGGCCGACAGATCGGAGGCAAGGAACAGCGCACAGCCCGCCACGTCAGACGCCTCACCGGCGCGACCCATCGGGATACCCTCAAGGATCTGCACCTTCATCTCGGGCGTCAGCTTGCCCTGCGTGATGTCGGTTGCGATGAAGCCCGGGCAGATCGCGTTCGAGCGGATACCATCGGGCGCCAGCTCGCGCGCCATCGCCTTGGTCAGACCCAGCACACCGGCCTTCGCAGCCGAGTAATGCGGCCCGCCAAAGATACCGCCGCCGCGCTGCGCGGAAACCGACGACATATTCACCAGCTTGCCGGTCTTGCGCCCGCGCATATGCGGGATCACGGCCTGGCTCATGTTCAGCGTGCCAAGCAGGTTCACATCCAGCACCGCGTCATAGTTCTCATGCGAAATGTCCATGATCTTCAGCGGCTGCGTGATGCCCGCGTTATTCACCAGAATGTCGATCTGGCCGAATGCCTCCAGCACCACCGCGACGGCTGCGTCGCAATCGGCTTTGCGCGTCACGTCGCAGGCAAGGCCGATATGACCTTCGCCCAGATCGGCGGCGGCCTCGGCGGCGTGATCCGCGTTCAGGTCGAGGATCGCGATGCGTGCGCCATGCTCGGCAAAGAGTTTCGCCGTCGCCTTGCCAAGCCCGCGCGGGCTTGCTGCGCCGGTGATGATGGCGGTTTGTCCTTTAAGAAGTCCCATGTCAGCTCCGATATAAACGGGAAGTCCCCGCGTTAACTCTCGTGTATTTTCAGACCGATCAGCGCCTCATAGGCTCTGACCACTGTGCTATCGTCCTCGGGGCCATTGCCAAGCGCGGCAGAGGCCAGAAGCATCTGGTGCGCCGCGGCCGCCAGCGGCAGAGGCACGTTGTTTTCCTTGCCGGTCTGCAAAACCAGCCCGACGTCCTTAATGAAAATATCGACCGAGGAGGTCCGCGCAGGGTCCGCCTCCATCATGCGCGGGGCGCGGTCATCGAAGAACCAGCTTTGCCCCGCCGAATTCGACACGATGTCATAAAGCGCGCGCGGATCGCAGCCCGCCTTGACGCCAAGCGCCATCAGCTCGGCTGCGGCAACCAGATGGACACCCGCCGCAAGCTGGTGAACGACCTTATAGGTCGCACCCATGCCCGCCTCATTGCCCAAGCGGTGCACCTTTTTCGAGATCGCCGCCAGAACACCCTCGGCACGGGCAAAGGCCGCCTCCGGCCCCGCCGCCATGATCGTCAGCGTGCCTGCGTCCGCACCCGTCTGACCACCCGAAACCGGCGCATCAAGCATGATATGCCCCGCCTCGGCCAAGGCCGCCGCCAGCGCGCGCGCATCAGAGGGCGCCACGGTCGAGCACAGCATAACCGTCGCGCGCGGCGCCAGCGCATCGGCCACGCCCGCGCCAAACAGAACCGCATGCGCCTGCGCGGGGGTCTGCACCATCACCAGCAGAAGATCGGCACCGGCAGCGGCTTCGGCCGCCGATGCCGCGACCTTGCCACCCGCCTGCGCAAATCCCGCACGCGCGGCCTCGGACAGGTCGAACCCATGAAGATCAATTCCGGCGGCGATGATGTTGCGGGCCATGCCCTGCCCCATCATGCCCAAACCGATAATGGCGGTCTTTCCCATGATTAGTCCTCCAGCCAGGCTTTGACCTGCGCGGTCATCCGATCAACGGTAATCCCGTATTGGTCGTGCAGCGTGGGCAGCGCGCCTGCGTCCAGAAACTCGTCCGGCAGGCCGATCTGGCGGAACGGCACATGCACATTCGCCCGCATCAGCGCCCCTGCGACCGCCTCGCCCAGACCTCCCGTGACCGAGTGGTTCTCGGCGGTGACGACAAGCCGCCCGCCCTTCGCGGCCTCGGCCACGATGGTTTCGGCGTCCAGCGGCTTGATGGTGGGCGAGTGCAGAACCGCGCAAGACACACCATCTTTCGCCAGCCGCGCCGCCGCATCCAGCGCGCGCATCGTCATGATCCCCGACGAGATAAACAGAACATCCGCCCCATCGCGCAAAACCTTGGCCTTACCCAGTTCAAAGCGATAGCCATACTCGCCCAGAACGTCGGGCACCTGCCCGCGCAGAAGCCGCATATAGACCGGGCCGGGCGTGTCCGCGATAACCCGCGTCGCCTGATCCGTCTCGACCGCGTCACAGGGGTCGATCACCGTCAGGTTCGGCATACCGCGCATGATCGCCAGATCCTCGGTCGCCTGATGGCTTGGGCCGTAGCCCGTGGTCAGGCCCGGCAAAGCGCAGACGATTTTCACCGGCAGGTTTTCCTCGGCGATCGCCATGGCAATAAAGTCATAGGCGCGGCGCGCGGCAAACACCGCATAGGTCGTCGCAAACGGCGTGAACCCCTCGCGCGCCATGCCAGCGGCGGCTGACATCAGAAGCCCCTCGGCCATGCCCATCTGATAAAAGCGATCAGGGTGCGCTTTGGCGAACACATGCAGGTCGGTGTATTTCGACAGATCCGCCGACAGGCCGACAATATCATCGCGCGTGCAGGCCAGATCAATCAGCGCGTTCCCGAAGGGCGCTGCAATCGTCTGACGCCCCTCGGCATCAAGGGACGCAATCATCGCAGAGGTCGTCAGGCGCTCGCCATTCTCGGCCACAGGCACGCTGCGCGGGGTGAATTTGGATTTGCGGCGGGACATCGCGGGAATGGTCATAGCGGTTTGTCCTCATCAAGAATTGCCAGCGCCTTGGCCCATTCGTCGGCTTCGACGCGGATGAAATGCGTGCTCTCGCGCGCTTCAAGGAAGGGGATGCCCTTACACATCTTGGTATTGCAGATGATGACGCGGGGCTGCGCGCCTGTATGGTTGCGCGCATTGTCGAACGCCTCGACCAAAGCGGCCAGATCGTTGCCGTCCACCTCTTGCGCATACCAGCCAAAGGCCGCCCATTTCGGAGCCTCTGCCCCCACCGCCAACGCATCACGCGTCGGGCCATCGGCCTGCTGGTTGTTGAAATCGACGATGGCGATCAGGTTATCCAGCTTCCACTGGACCGCGGACATCACCGCCTCCCAGGTCGAGCCTTCGCCCAACTCGCCATCCGAGAGCATGTTATAGACAAACGCGGGGTTCTTCTTGCGCTTCAGGCCAAGCGCCGCACCGACCGCGATCCCCAGACCATGACCCAGCGAGCCGCCGGTAATCTCCATCCCCGGCGTATAGGCCGCCATGCCCGACATCGGCATCCGGCTGTCGTCCATGCCGTAGGTGCCGATCTCGTCCTCGGGCAGAATTCCCGCTTCGATCAGCGCCGCATAAAGCGCAATCGCGTAATGCCCGATGGACAGGTAAAAGCGGTCGCGCCCCTCCCATTCGGTATCATCGGGGCGGTAGGTCATCGCGTGGAAATAGGACACGGCCAGCACATCGGCCACGCCAAGCGCCTGCCCGATATAGCCTTGCCCCTGCACCTCGCCCATCAACAGCGCATTGCGGCGGATAGCCCAGGCGCGCCCCTCAAGGCTGACGTTCGATCCGGGTTTGTCGGGTAATGTGCTCAACCCCAGCTCCTGTTTCCTATGCCAAATCAGGCCATAAATTGCCCGCGCAGGCGGCACCGGAACAAGCGTCAATTCGTGCACAACGTTTAAGTAAAACAGAAAGGTAATGTTAAAAAAGATGATAGTTTCGGGCCGCGCGCTAGCTAGGGTCGGCTTTATCCACTGGCCAAAAGGAACGCCGCGATGAACCTTTCTTCCATGCTTGCCGCCCGCAATGCCCAGAACAAACCCGTTCGTGTGGGGCTGATCGGCGCGGGAAAATTCGGGTCGATGATCCTTGCGCAAGCCAAGCATATCGCGGGCTATCATGTTGTCGGCGTCGCCGATCTGAACCCCGCCAAAGCGCGCGAGTCCTTTAAGCGCGTGCATTGGGAGGACGAACGTTTCGCGGCGAAATCGGTCTCTGACGCCTATGCCTCGGGCACGACCTATATCACAGACGACGCGGCCGAGCTGTTTGCCTTTGACGGGATCGAATGTGTGATCGAGGCGACGGGCCACCCGATTGCCGGTATCCGCCACGCCCTTGCCGCGATCGAGGCGGGCAAGCACGTCATTATGGTCAACGTCGAGGCGGATGTTCTGTGCGGCGCCTGGCTGGCCCAGAAGGCGCGCGAAAAGGGCGTCGTCTATTCGATGGCCTATGGCGACCAGCCCGCCGCGATTTGCGAGCTTGTCGATTGGGTCCAGGCCAGCGGGTTTGAGCTTGTCGCGGCGGGCAAGGGTATGAACTTTTGCCCGCATTACCGCTATTCCACGCCCGATACCGTCTGGGGCTTCTTCGGCTGGAGCGAAGAAGAGGTCCGCGCGGGCGACTTTAACCCGAAGATGTATAACTCCTTCACCGATGGCACCAAGGCCGCGATCGAGATGGCCGCCGTTGCCAATGCGACGGGGCTGGATTGCCCTGATGACGGGCTGGCGTTCCACCCTTCGGGGCTGCAAGACCTTGCCAATGTCTTCAAGCCGCAATCCGAGGGCGGGCAACTGGCGCGCGCGGGGCTTGTCGATATTGCCGCCAGCCGCGAGCCCGACGGGCGCGTCGTGCTGAACAACATCCAATACGGCATGTTCGTGACCTTCCGTGCGCCCGACGAATATACCCGCGCCTGTTTTCAACAATACGGCCTGCTGACGGATACATCGGGGTGGTATGGTTCGATGTGGCGGCCCTTCCACCTGATCGGGCTGGAGACCTCGGTCTCGGTGCTGTCCGCTGTGTTGCGCGGCGAGCCGACAGGGTCCTCCACCCGCTACCGCGCCGATGCGGTCGCCACCGCCAAAGGTGATTTCGCAGCCGGAGACTATCTGGACGGCGAAGGCGGCTTCAAGGTCTGGGCAAAGGCGATCCCCGCCACCAAGGCTGCCGCGATTGACGCGCTGCCCATCGGGCTGGCCCATCACATCAAGCTCAAGCGCCCCGTGAAGCGCGATCAGGTGATCTCGCTGGATGATGTCGAGATAGCAGCAGATCAGGACATCTTCGCCATGCGCGCCGAGCAAAAGCGCCTCGTCGAAGGGTAAGGGCGCGCAAAACGACTTGTGGGCGAGGCCAAAGGGTCTCTGCCCGCAAGCTATTGTTTATGCGAATGAAGGCGTCGGAGAGCGCTGCGCGCGGCAACGGGAAAACGCCTCGAATGCCATCCAGCTTACCGCCAGCAAAACCATCGGGCGGGCGGCCATAACCGTATGAGGCCCATCGCCATCAGGCACAGCAAGAACCCGGTCCAGCGCCAGAAAATCATCCAGATAAACCGCCCACATCCATGCCGCGACGAAAAGCAGCCATTTCCCCAGAAAAGGTTTGTGCAAAACAGAAGTATCGTCGTGAAACTTGCGGCAATCGCCGTGAAGATCTGATCCCGACTGAATACGGCGTTTGACAACACCAACTGGAAGTCCGGTGATCCGTGCATCTGGCCCGCATCCCGAAGCAAGAATGTGACGACCAAAAGCAAGCTCCAAGCGACGTAGAGAAAATAACACAACCGAAAGGCTGTCGAGTATTTTCCGGCTTGGAAGGTCATCCCCATCTGGGCTCCGGCTTGCAAAGGCAGAACAGGCTCGGCTGTTCCGGTTTCTCCGTCATCCCAATTGTCAATACTGGCGCGGTCGATGCAGGTGCGTCATCGGAGCCGCCAGATGCATCCTCGGGCGGGAGAACGCGCGAAAACTGCGGGGCAGAACCAAGCAGCCCATGCTTATGCCGATAGCGCCAATCGTAAAGCTGGGACCGTGAAACACTATGGCGGCGCGCCACTTCGGCCAACGTTACGCCGTCGCCATAGCTTTCCTCAATAATCCGAAGTTTCTCGTCATCCGTCCAGCGGCGGCGACGACCGGTATCACAGACCAACAATACCTGAATGCGGGGGGGGGTCCTCGTGTGCGTCCATAAGGACACTCGATAAACCTTCGCCAACAGCAGCCGCCAGACGGCCTTTCGCGCAGGCTTACCTTGTAACTGATGTTCTGAATTTTCATCAGCACCACCTATGCCGACTTCACTACACCGCCAATCTTTGACCCGTTAATGTGACAACACCCGCAGGATGCTTCGGCAGGAAATTTTCCCGTTTAGAAGGGGTGGTGGCGGATGAAATTTGTGATGCGCGCCCAAGGGCGAGGGATGCGTCTTTCGGGGATCACTGACGTGAAAAGACATCCTTTATTTGCTGATTTGTGCGATTCGAATTGGATCATATGGCAAAATCTGCAATTGCAGGCGCAGGATTGGACGATCGACGCAGAGTAGAGCAAGATGACAAATTCAGAACAGTTTCCTCCACCGGTGAACCTGACGCATTTGCAGCGTCTCGAGGCAGAAAGCATCCACATCATGCGTGAAGTGGTGGCGAATGCGGAAAATCCGGTGATGCTTTATTCGGTGGGGAAAGACTCGGCCTGTATGCTGCATCTGGCGAAAAAGGCGTTCTATCCGGCGCCGCCGCCCTTCCCGCTGTTGCATGTCGATACGACGTGGAAGTTCCGCGCGATGTATGACCTGCGCGACAAGGCGGCGAAAGACGCGGGCATGGACCTGATCGTCTATCATAACCCCGAGGCGATGGCGCAGGGTATCAACCCGTTCGACCACGGCTCGCTGCACACCGATATGTGGAAGACCGAGGGGCTGAAACAGGCGCTGAGCAAGTATAATTTCGATGTGGCCTTTGGTGGCGCGCGCCGCGACGAAGAGAAATCGCGCGCGAAAGAGCGTGTGTTCTCGTTCCGCTCGGCCAACCATCGCTGGGATCCGAAAAACCAGCGCCCCGAGTTGTGGAAGCAATACAACACCCGCAAGGCCAAGGGCGAAAGCATCCGTGTGTTCCCGCTGTCGAACTGGACCGAGCTGGACATCTGGCAATACATCCATCTTGAGAACATCGAGATCGTGCCTTTGTATTTCAGCGAGCAGCGTCCGGTTGTCGAACGCGATGGCCTGCTGCTGATGGTCGATGATGACCGTTTCCCGCTGAACCCCGGTGAGGTGCCGCAGATGCGCTCGATCCGGTTCCGCACGCTTGGCTGCTACCCGCTGACCGGCGCCGTTGAATCCGAGGCGAAAACGCTGCCCGAGGTGATTCAGGAGATGCTCTTGACCACCACATCGGAACGGCAAGGCCGCGCGATTGACCACGATCAGTCAGCCAGCATGGAGAAGAAAAAGCAGGAGGGGTATTTCTGATGACCAGCGAAATCAAAGATCCCGTCTACGTCACCGATCAGCTTATCGCGGATGACATCGACGCCTACCTTCTTAAGCACCAGCACAAGACCATGCTGCGCTTCATCACCTGCGGCTCGGTGGACGATGGCAAATCGACCCTGATCGGGCGGCTGTTGTATGACTCGAAGATGATCTTCGAAGATCAGCTTGCCAGCCTTGAGCGGGATTCGAAATCCGTCGGCACGCAGGCGGGCGAGATCGACTTTGCGCTCTTGGTTGATGGCCTCGCCGCCGAGCGCGAGCAGGGCATCACCATCGACGTTGCTTACCGCTTCTTCGCGACCGACAAGCGCAAGTTCATCGTGGCCGATACGCCGGGACACGAGCAATACACCCGCAACATGGTGACGGGCGCTTCGACGGCTGACCTTGCGGTGATCCTGATCGACGCGCGCCAGGGCGTTCTGACGCAGACGCGGCGCCACTCGTATCTGGTGAACCTGCTGGGCATCAAGAACGTGGTTCTGGCGATCAACAAGATGGATCTGGTCGGCTATTCGGCCGAGCGGTTCTACGAGATCGTCAAGGATTACTCGCATTTCGCGCAGCAGATCGGCATGGACAGCTTCTTGCCGATTCCGATCTCGGGGCTGCAAGGCGACAATATCGTCAGCCACAGCCCGAATATGTCGTGGTATCAGGGGCCGTCGCTGCTGGCGCATCTGGAAGATGCACCGGTCAACTCGACCCGGATGCAAGAGCGTGATTTCCGTATGCCGGTGCAGTGGGTAAACCGTCCGAACCTCGATTTCCGCGGGTTTGCGGGGCAGATCGGGTCGGGCACGGTGCGTCCGGGTGATGCGATCCGCGTTCTGCCCTCGGGACGGACGACGACGGTCAAATCCATTGTCAGCTTTGACGGCGACCTGCCCGAGGCGGTCGCGGGCCAATCGGTCACGCTGACCTTCGCGGATGAGATCGACTGTTCGCGAGGCGATGTGATCGTCACCGCCGATAGCCCCTGCGAGGTTGCCGACCAGTTCGAGGCGACCCTCGTCTGGATGGCCGAGCAAGAGATGCTGCCGGGCCGCCCCTATCTGCTCAAGATCGGGACGCAGACCGTTACAGCCACCGTGACCGAGCCGAAATACGAGGTGAACGTCAATACGCTGGAGCATTCGGCCTCCAAGACGCTGGGGCTGAATGCAATCGGCGTAGTGAATATCTCGACCGACCGGCCGATCCCGTTCGAGGCTTATGCCCAGAACCCCGATCTGGGTGGTTTCATCCTGATCGACCGCCTGAGCAACGCGACTGTCGCGGCTGGCATGATCCACTTTGCGCTGCGTCGTAGCCAGAACATCCATTGGCAGGCCGTCGATGTGAACCGCGAGGCCCATGCCGAGCTGAAGCACCAGAAGGCCGCAGTCGTCTGGTTCACCGGCCTTTCCGGTTCGGGAAAATCAACGATTGCGAACCTTGTCGAGAAGAAGCTGCACGCGATGGGCAAGCACACCTTCCTGCTGGATGGGGATAACGTGCGCCACGGCCTGAACCGTGACCTTGGCTTTACCGATGCCGACCGGGTGGAGAACATCCGCCGCGTGGGCGAGGTCGCCAAGCTGATGACGGATGCGGGCCTGATCGTGCTGACGGCCTTCATCTCGCCCTTCCGCTCCGAGCGCCGCATGGTGCGCGAGCTGATCGCGGATGGCGAGTTCATCGAAGTCTTCGTCAATACGCCTCTGGAAGTTGCCGAAGAGCGCGACGTGAAGGGGCTTTATAAGAAGGCTCGCGCGGGTCAGTTGAAGAACTTTACCGGCATCGACAGCCCCTATGAGGCGCCCGAAGAGCCGGAGATCACGGTCAATACGGTCGATCTGACGGCGGAAGAAGCGGCGGATAAGATCGTCGCGGCGCTTCTGGTGCGCTAATAAAAAGGGGCGGGAATTTCCCAAGCCCCTAGTGATAAATGTTGATGCCCATCCTTTCGGTGGGCATCAACATTCGAAGCTAACTCAATCCTTCAATGGGATCTTGCTCAACACATAGCTCAAGGCTGCTTCATCAGCAAAATTTGGGTTAGCTTTCACCTTCACGAGCTTACGGCAAACTGTAGCAAACATGACTGCCTGCTCGCTGTGATGAGTTTTGATTCCACCAACTAACTTTTGAAAGCCAGCAGGTGTTGTCACCTTTGTGTCCTCATAGAGATCTTGAATGTCTCTCGTGGTGACTGGGCTTCCCCCGAGAATGTGAGAAAACGCCTCTCTGAGCACCTCGTATTCACGCTTCCCAGGCTTCTTGTTCCTGACGTGCTCCCCTGAAAAGTCCTCGATTTGAGGTTAGGCTGTTCTCCAACTGAGGAGACAGACGATGAAGAGAAGCCGTTTCAGCGAAGTGCAAATCATTGGCATCCTGAAGGAGCACCA
>NZ_JAWLVI010000004.1:0-336036 GCF_033100795.1 Pseudothioclava alba | reverse complement strand
CACCATACCGGCCAGCGGTGCCAATGTCAGCCGCACAAACAGGCCTGACAAAAGTACGCGCTCGATCACATGTCCAGAGGTTCAGAATTTCCTTGCAAAACGAGCGGCATCCACAAAAGAGAGTTGGGTGCCAGGTTGGCTCCCTCCGCACTGAAATAACCGCCGCAGGTCCGACAAGGGATCCGCTGAACCTGCTCCGGCAGATGCCTGACGCTGTGAGAAAAAACGCGCACCTCACCCCCCCGGATATGATAGGAGAGTTTTAGCCTCTTCCCCGAGACCGTCGATGAACAGACAAGGCTTTTTTCACTTTCTCGCCATCGCCAATTCCCGGCTCGCGGCGTCGGCCATTATGAACGATTACTTGCGAAACAGCACGGAGTGAGGCTATGTGGCCATGGCCTGACTTCTGATGCTCAAGTCTGTCTGACATGTCATTCCGTCAATGCACCGCCAATCCCAGTAAATACACCGCCAACCTGGTTGAAAACGAAGGCCCCTGCCTGACGCATCCCGCCGAATAGGGTATTGTTGTCCATCGCCCCGGCCTCACCGGAGAGAAGGCCGACATAGCGGCTATGGGCAGAATCGTTGGTTGTGATATCGGTGATATCCACAATTCGGATCCCGGTCTCTACCGCGAGACGCTGGATAGCCGGATCATGCACGTCGGCAAGTCCTAGCCGCATCCGTCGAGCTGCCAGCCGCGACGAGAGTTTCAGTGCCGGGTCATCTGATGAGACGAGTACCGTGATCGGATGCTTCATCCGGCCCAAGGTCGCCATCTGGGCACGGAAGAGGTCGATATCGATGTCTGGTGCGGCCAGAACCAGCTCGATCCGGTCAAGAACGGCGCCTCGCCCGGCGAGGCGCAGCTGCACCAGCGTCTCCATCGTCAGCCGCGCACCCATGCTATGGGCGAGCACTGGTACAGGTTCGCTACTACGACGGTTCTTCGTCAGGAGCCCGAGCAGATCGGCGAGGGCTGCACGAGAGAAGTCTGAAGCATCGCGGTCGGCAAGATAGGCTCCCGCATTACCTGCCGAGGGCCAGGTGAAGAGCACCGGCGCACCCTCCAGATGGGCATCAACCGAAAGCTGCACGGCCCGATAGAGCGCCTCCTGATAGCGCGTGTTGAATCCGTGGATATAGAGCCCCACGCCCGAGCGCGGCAGTCGCCCGGCAAAACCCTCGCGGCTGAGCTCGGTCTGCTTGCGCACGGTGAAATTCTTCGTGGCATCGCTGGCCCCATCGGGCCATTCGATCCGCCCCGGCTTATGGCCTGGCGGCACCGAGACCTCATATTCCAGCCAGTTCGGGCTGGTGGCGCGGGTTGCACCATAGGCACCGGGCGATTGCGCATCGGGTGCACGAGTTGTCACTGTCAGCACCTGCACGATGCGGGCACCTGCAGGCAGGGCCCCGTCATCGGGAGCCAGAACCTCGGGCCCCGGGCGTGTGTTGCAGGCAGCCAACACGAGAGTCAGAGTAAGCAGCAGGCGACTGAGCATCTTGTATTACCGCAGGAATTTGCGGAATCGTATCAGCGCCAACCAGAACAGCGCCACTCCGATTGCCGCCAGCACCGTGAATTGCGGCCAGACCACATCCAGTCCTGCGCCCCGGAAGAGGATGGCTTGCGAGAGGATGATGAAATGCGTGTTCGGCGCGGCGAGCATGATGGTCTGGATGATCTCGGGCATGGACTCGCGCGGTGTCATCGCACCCGACAGCACTTGCAGCGGCAAGAGTGCCATCATGAGGAGAAGCGCGAATTGCGGCATCGAGCCTGCAACGGTGGCAAGGAAAATGCCAAGCCCGGTCATCGCGAAAACCATCAGGACTGCACCCGCCAGAAACAGCGCAACCGAGCCCTGCACCGGTACCGCCATCAAGCCCTGCACCACCAAGATGAGCGAGAAGCTCGATCCCAGCAGGACTACCAGACCCATGGACCAGATCTTGGAAAACATGATCTCGGTTGCAGTGACGGGCATGACCAGCAGATGCTCGACTGTGCCATGTTCCTTCTCGCGGATCAGGGCCGCGCCGGTCAGGATCAAAGACAGCATGGTGATTGATTGGATCACGCTGGAAATCGCGCCGAACCATTTCGGATCAAGCGATGGATTATAGCGGGCGCGCAAAGCCAGATCGACGGGCAGCACGGTCTCGGCCCGGTGGCCCGCAACATATTCCGACACCTCTGCCGAGACGATCTGCTGGATGTAGCCGCCGCCCGTGAAAGCCTGACTCATCCTGGTCGCATCGATATTCAGCTGGATCGCCGGGCTTTTGCCCGCCAACACATCACGCGCAAAGTCTGGCGGTATGTTCAGCGCAAAGGTGTCCAGCCCCTGATCCATCCGGTGATCCATCTCGGCCGTGGTGATCATCTGCGGTTCGACAAAATAGGGTGGGTAGAAGGCCGAGGAAATCCGGGTCGACAGATGCGACTGATCTTCGTCGACGATGGAGATCGCGGCATTGGTCAGCGCCTCCGGCTCGGCATTCGAGGAGGTCCAGACCGAAAGCGAGAAGGAATAGACGATCAGCACCAGCATCACCGGATCGCGCCAGAGACCGCGCAATTCCTTGACGCCCAGATTGAAGGTGTTGCGCAGGTTCATCGCATACTCACTTCGCCTGTTTTTGCAGGAAGACCGCCGCCAGCCCCATCACGACGGGAATGGCGATGCCCATAGCCATCATCGGCCCTGCCAGCTCTGCCAGCCCGAAGGACTTCGAGAAGGATCCACGCGCGGCGGTGATGAACCAGGTCGAAGGGTAGATCTCGCCTAGCACCCGGCCAAAGCCTGAGAGCGAGGAGACCGGGTCGATCAGGCCGGAATAGCTGACCGCCGGGATCAGCGTCAGCAGCGCGGTTGCGAAGAGCGCCGCAACCTGGCTTGCGATAAAGACCGAGACGAGGAAGCCCAGTGCCGTAGTCGCTGTGACATAGATCAGCGCCGAAAGGGTGAAGCCGAGGAAACTCCCGTTGAAGGGCACCGCAAAGAAGGTGACCGCCATCGCCATCATCAGGAAGAAGTTCAGCATTGCCAGCGCGATATAGGGGAGTTGCTTGCCAATCAGGAATTCAAGCCGCGTCACAGGTGTGACGTAGAAATTGATGATTGAGCCGAGTTCACGTTCGCGCGCGACCGAAAGCGTCGTCAGTATCGCTGGGATGAGCAACAGCAAAAGCGGTATGATTGCCGGCACCATTGCGTTCAGGCTGCGCACATCGGGGTTGTAGCGGTAGCGGGTGACCAGCTCAAAGCTGCCGGCGGTTGCGGCATCGCCGTAGATCTGTCGGGCCTGGCGCATGATCCAGTCGGTATGCATGCCCTGCACATAGCCTTGCACGGTATTTGCATGTGTGGGGTTGGCACCGTCGAACCAGGCACCGACCTGGACGTTACGGCCTGCCGCAACGTCAGCGCCAAAACCGGGCGGTATTTCGATCGCCAGCGCGAGTTCTCCCGAGCGCATCCGCGTGTCGATCTCATCATAACTCGTCAGCGTCTGCTGTTCGATGAAATAGCGCGAGCCTGCGATATCGGCGATATAGCTGCGGCTGGTGGTAGACTGGTCGCGGTCCAGTACGGCGAAGGTGAGATCCTCGACATCCAGATTGATGCCCAACCCGATCACGATCATCAGAATGAGGCTGCCGACCAGCGCCATGGTCAGCCGGATCGGGTCGCGTTGCAATTGCAGGCTTTCCAACCGCGAATAGCTCAGGAGGCGGCGCAGGCTGAAGGCAGGTTGTGGCGCGGCTTGCGTAGGTGTGGCCTCAGCCACCGGGGCCTCTGATGCGGGCGCAGGGGTGGTATCACCAATCGCCTCTTGAAGATAAGCGATGAAAGCGTCTTCTAGTGTGGCGCAGCCTTTGGTCTTTGTGATGCCTTCGGCTGTATCCGAGACCAGCACCTTGCCCGCATGCATCAGGCTGATGCGGTCACACCATTCGGCCTCGTTCATGAAATGGGTCGAGACGAAGATCGTCACGCCATCCTTGCGCGACAGTTCCGCCAGAATACGCCAGAAGCCGTTCCTCGCCACCGGGTCGACGCCCGAGGTCGGCTCGTCAAGGATAAGGATCTCGGGCGCGTGGATCATCGCCACCGCCAGCGACAGACGCTGGCGAATGCCCAAGGGCAGCGCCTCGGGCAGGCTGTCGATAACATCGCCCAGATCAAAGCGGGCGATCATCTCGGACACGCGTCCGGGGATCTTCTCCGCAGGCATATTGAAAAGCCGCGCATGCAGCTCAAGGTTCTGCCGCACCGTCAGCTCGGAATAGAGCGAGAAGGCCTGGGACATGAAACCGACCCGACGACGCACGGCAAGGTCACTCGCATCGACCTCATGGCCGAAAAGCTTCGCACGGCCCTCGGTCGGCTCCAAAAGCCCCGTGAGCATTTTCATCGTCGTTGTCTTGCCGCAGCCGTTCGAGCCGAGGAAGCCGAAAATCTCGCCCTTCGGTATGCGGAAGGACACGCTATCGACCGCAACGAAATCACCAAAGCGCTGTGTCAGCCCCTCGGCCTCGATGGCGATCTCGCTGTTACCGCCCGCGCGCGGCGGGATCACCACGGCGCTGTCCTCGCCCCGGTCCTCTTCGGGCAACAACGCGATGAAGGCGGCGTCGAGGTTCTCCGCGCCGGTGCGCGACAAAAGATCCGCCGTGGTGCCGGTCGCCAGCACTCGGCCCGCATTCATCGCGACCAGCCAGTCGAACCGCGCGGCTTCTTCCATATAGGCGGTGGCGGTAATCACGCTCATCTGCGGCCGCGTCACACGGATGCGGTCGATCAGATCCCAGAATTGCCGCCGCGACAGCGGATCAACGCCGGTGGTCGGCTCGTCAAGGATCAGGAAATCCGGATCATGGATCAGCGCACAGCACAGCCCCAGCTTTTGCTTCATGCCGCCCGACAGCTTTGCCGCCGGCCGGGCGCGAAAGGGCGTCATCCCGGTCGCGGCCAGAAGATCGGCGATGCGGCGGTCGCGCTCGGCCTTGTTGTGGCCGAAAAGCGAGCCGAAGAAATCAAGGTTCTCCTCGACCGAAAGCGTCGGATAAAGGTTCTTCCCCAGCCCCTGCGGCATATAGGCGATGCGCGGGCAGACGCGATTGCGATGCGCCACATCGCGCATATCGCCGCCCAGAACCTCGACCTTGCCGTCCTGGATCACCCGCGCACCGGCCAGCAGGGACAAAAGGCTCGACTTCCCGACCCCGTCCGGACCGATCAGCCCGACCATGCGGCCCGAAGGGATTTCCAGCGTCACATCATCCAGCGCCGTGACCTTGCCGTAGCGCAGTGTCAGGCCGGAAACTCCGGCGACAGGACCAGAAGCGGGACCGGTCATTTCACGACATTTGCAAGAAAGTCGGGCCAGGCGGTATTGGGGTCAAGCCGCAGATAAGCCATGCCCGGCAGGCCGGTTTTGACATATTCGATATGGCGGGCCAGCAGCTCCGGATCGATGCGGGCACGAACGCGGAACATCAGCTTCTCGCGCTCATCGGCGGTCTCGACCGTCTTCGGTGTGAACTGCGCCACATCGGCAACGTAGGAGACCGTGGCCGGGATCACCAGCTCCTGCGCTGCATCCATCACGAGGCGTACCTCGGATCCCACCTGCACCCTGCCAACCTGCGAGGTCGGCAGGAAGACCGTCATATAGACATCGCCCAGATCGACAAGGCTGAGGATACGTCCGCCCGAGCCGACGATCTCACCCTCTTGCGCGATACGATACTGGATGCGGCCAGAGCGCGGCGCTTTCAGCGTGGCATCGTCCAGCGTGGCCTGGATCGCATCGATCGAAGCCTTTGCCGCATCTACGGCGGCACCTGCATCAACGACCTGAGCCTCGGCGCTGCTCACCCCGGCCAGCGCCGCTGCATGGCTTGCTTCTGCCGAAGCCACCCCTGCACGGGCCTGGGCGTCACGGGCACGATCATCATCGAGCACCTGCTGCGAAATCGCGTTGGATCTGACCAGCTGCTCAGAGCGCGCCAGCCGCAGTGCGGCGGCTTCGGCAACCGACGCCGCCTGATCAACCGCTGCCAGCGCCGCGCGTTCCTGCGCCTCTGCCTGAGCCACCAGCGCCTTTGCGGTCTCGACACCGATCTCGGCCCGGGCAAGCTGCGCCTCGGACTGGCGTTTCTGCGCGTTCAGCTGAACGACGTCCATCTGAACCAGAACATCGCCGGCCTTGACCAGATCACCCTCAGCTGCATTGATTGCAGCGATCCGCCCGCCGGTCAGTGCCGCGATATCGACCTCCGTTGCCTCGATCCGACCATTGGCACTGGTAAAACCTGTCGGCAGACCCGCAGGCTGCAGCCGGTTCCAGGTCAACCACCCAAGTGCAGCTACAACGGCGAGGCCGCCCAGAATGATGGTGTTCCTGCTCGGTTTTGCCATGACCCGCCTCTGATGATGTGCTGATAGATACGTTGCGTATATTCTTCTGCGGTTTTCACTTTACAGATTGCAGTTGTCAACACTCGCTGACGCTGGAGAAATCCTATATTTTAAATACACATAAGTAAGCTGCCGATTGTTATCAGTCGATAAAACAGCTAAGCATAGCACCCTGATCTGAGCTAGATACGAAATATGTCATCGATCAGGGAACGACCACCAGTTGCATTTGTCAGGCACAGCGAACGAAACGAACAACGTATGCCCAGAACAGCGACATTAGCCAGCGGCACCGGCCGCAATTCGGGCCGCCAAAGTGGCAAAGAACGCATTTCGAATGCAGCGATGCTGCTTTTTGCCCGGATGCCTTATTGCGACACCAGTCTACGCGACATTGCGGCCGCCGCAGAGGTCGATGTGGCCTATGTCCATCGATCCTTCGGCTCCAAGGCAGAGATCTTTCGCCACGCGTTGGCGGCGCTTGATCCCTTGGATGACATCATGGTGGCGACAGATGGCCGCTCCATGATCTCCCGGCTCTGTGATCTGGCTTTCCTTCGCGATCCGCGGATACAGGAAGATGTACGCCCGCTACATCTGCTGATTCAATCCAGTCTCTGCAGCGAAGCGCGTGACATCATTGCGCAATTCATTGACACATCGCTTGCTCTCCCTCTGAGCAAGGCTTTCGGCTTTGAAAATCCGGGGCGAGCACATTTTGCTCTTAGCCTTTTGAGCGGATTTGTGACCCATCGTGCGGTGATGGGACCAGCAAACTTTCCGGGTATTCCCGAAGCAGATCAACGACGAATGCTCGAGACTGCACTGACCAATGCAATGTGTGACACAGACGGGAGAAGCGGTCCTGTCGACAAGTCAGCCGATATTGTATGATTTTGGAATCATAATTTTTAGGGGGCACTTCAACCGATACCTGGGAACTATTCTGTAGAACGGGTAGGGTGCGAGGTTCAATGCAGCTACTTGCCCTTCTGGCCGCCAGGGTCTGCAATTGCGCGTTCCATCTCATGCAATTTGCAAAGCATCTGAAACCGTCCGGTAAGCTGTATATGGGTGAGATTACCGTCCTGGTGCTGAACCCAGGATGCACGGATTGAGAAAGATTGGATGCATCAGCGCGCGGGTCCGCGATGACTGGCCTGATGGGCAGTGCAGACCCGCCGTGTCGGGGTTTGTCGACCCATCAGGTCAGAATCGCGACTCTGGAGGCAGCAGATCACGCGGATCTGGGCTGACCTGCGGGTTCATACGGTCCACTTCCATGCGTTGTCGCGCTCGGCGCGGATTCTGTCGATATGCGTCGCGGGCAGGACAGTGCGGAAGGGAGTGTTGAATGTTGCTGAGAACTGACCCGGGTTTGTCACCGAGAACTGACCCACCTTTCAGTTATGTTCTGTGGGTCATGTTTGGGTCAATGCACTTGCGGCTCCCTTCTTTGGTTTGACGGCTGCGGTGCTGGCCCTGAACCTGAAGCTGTCGTTTCCGGTCTCCAGAATATGGCAGCGATGAGTGAGGCGATCGAGCAGCGCGGTGGTCATTTTCGCATCACCGAAGACTGCGGCCCATTCGGCGAAGCTGAGGTTGGTGGTGATGACGACGCCAGCTTATCACGATGACCCGGCTCATGCCCGTTGAAGCCTTTGACGGCCGCGGCCTTCTCCCTCGTCGCTTCTGCATAGTCGTCGATGACGTTCTCAGGAAAGACACTCCGGGCGCGATCTTTCGGCGGCTTCGTGCGGAAGGCGCCCGGTTCGACGATGGTCGTGGTGATGCCGAACGGCGCCACCTCGTCCGCCAGCGACTCCGCCCACCCCTCCAGCGCGTTGTTGATTTCCACCCAGAACTGAGCCGGCATTTCCATCGAGAAGTGAGCCACCTCTGACTATGGATTTCCGGTCATTCAGTGGTCAAGGCGTGATTGTTCTCCTTCTTTTGGCGCGTTGCGGCGGCTGAACTGGCTTTGAAGCGGAAGCTGTCGTTTCCGGTCTCCAGGATGTGGCAGCGGTGGGTGAGGCGGTCGAGGAGCGCGGTGGTCATCTTGGCATCGCCGAAGACCGTGGCCCATTCGCTGAAGCTGAGGTTCGTGGTGATGACGACGCTGGTGCGTTCGTAAAGCTTGCTCAGCAGATGGAAGAGCAGCGCCCCGCCCGAGGCGCTGAACGGTAGATAGCCCAGTTCATCCAGGATCACGAGATCAAGGCGGGTCAGGCTTTCGGCAAGTTGCCCGGCTTTTCCCTTGGCTTTTTCCTGTTCGAGGGCATTGACCAGTTCGATGGTGGAGAAGAAGCGGACCTTGCGGCGGTGATGCTCGATGGCCTGGATGCCAAGGGCGGTCGCCACATGGGTCTTGCCGGTGCCCGGTCCGCCGATCAGGACCACGTTCTGTGCTCCGTCCATGAACTCGCAACGATGCAGTTGTCGCACCGTGGCTTCGTTGATCTCGCTGGTCGAGAAGTCGAAGCCCGAGAGGTCCTTGTAGGCCGGGAAGCGCGCCGCTTTCATATGGTAGGCGATGGAGCGGACCTCGCGCTCGGCCATCTCGGCTTTCAGCAGTTGGGACAGGATCGGCACGGCCGCTTCGAAAGCCGGCGCAGCCTGTTCGATCAGGTCCGTCACGGCTTGTGCCATGCCATGCATCTTCAGGCTGCGGAGCATGATGACGATGGCGCCACTGGCAGGATCATGACGCATGACGGCCTCCTGCAACGGGGGTGCGCAGGCCGTCATAGCGCTCGACATTGGCCTTGGGCTCGCGATGGAGAACCAGAGCCTGCGGGGTATCGAGCGGCGGCCCGCCAATGAGCTTGCCGTCGACCAGCCGGTGCAACAGGTTCAGCACATGGGTCTTGGTTGCCACGCCCTCGGCCAGGGCCAACTCCACCGCGGTCAGCACGGCCTGTTCGTCGTGCTGAAGAACCAGGGCGAGAATGTCGACCATCTCGCGGTCTCCGCCGGGTTTGCGGAGCATCTGCTCCTGCAGTTGCCGGAAGGCAGGCGGGAACTCGGCAAAGGGCGCGCCATTGCGCAAGGCACCGGGCTTGCGCTGAAGAACAGCAAGATAATGCCGCCAGTCGTAGATCGTCCGCGGCGGCACCTGGTGATTGCGCTGGAACACGCGACCATGCTCGCACAGGATGTTGCCCTCGGCCGCGACAACCAGCCGGTCCGGGTAGATCCGCAGGCTGACGGGGCGATTGGCAAAGGACGACGGCACGCTGTAGCGATTGCGCTCGAAGCTGATCAGGCAGGTGGGCGAGACGCGCTTGCTCAGCTCGATGAAGCCGTCAAAGGCGGGCGGCAACGGCATCAGTGCGGCCCGCTCCGCAGCCCAGACGTCATGGATCGTGCCGGGCAGCGTGCCGTGCGGGGTCTCCTGCCACACCTCCAGGCAACGCTGCTGCAGCCAGGCATTCATCATGTCAAGATCGGGAAAGCCCGGCATCTTCTGCAGGATCTGGCGGCGGGAGTCCTGAACGTTCTTCTCGACCTGTCCCTTCTCCCAGCCTGCGGCAGGATTGCAGAACTCCGGTTCGAAGACATAGTGGTTCGTCATGGCCAGAAAGCGGAGGTTGACCTGCCGCTCCTTGCCTCGGCCGACCCGGTCCACCGCCGTGCGCATGTTATCGTATATGCCGCGCTCGGGCACGCCGCCGAACACACGGAAGCCATGCCAGTGGGCATCGAACAGCATCTCGTGGGTCTGGAGCGGGTAGGCGCGCAACAGGAAGGCCCGGCTGTGGGACAGCTTGATGTGGGCCATCTGAAGCTTGGTGCGATCGTCGGCCAGATGCCCGTAGTCTTCGCTCCAGTCGAACTGGAACGCTTCGCCCGGTCGAAAGGACAGCGGAACAAAGGTGCCGCGTCCCGTGGTCTGCTGTTCGCGCTGGCGATCTGTCCGCCATTGCCGCGCAAACGCTGCAACCCGGCCGTAGGAGCCGGTGAAGCCAAGCTTGACGAGATCGGCATGCATCTGCTTCAGCGTCCGCCGCTGCTTGCGCGACTTGCCGGCTTCTGTCTTCAGCCAGCCGGCCAGCTTCTCGGCGAAAGGATCAAGCTTGCTCGGCCGGTCCGGCGTGGCGAACTTCGGCTCGATCGTGCCCCCCGCCAGGTGCTTGGTAATCGTGTTGCGCGACAGGCCGGTGCGCCGCGCGATCTCGCGGACCGACAGCTTCTGCCGAAAGTGCATGCGTCGGATGATGTTCAAAAGTCCCATGTGGATCACTCCCGTTACCCCCGCCGCTCACCGCTTTGGGGAAAGGTTCACATGGCTCACTTCTCAGTGGAAATTACGCGCCGATCCGGCTCAGTTCTGGGTGGAAATCAACATCCTGGGGTTCGGATACTACCCGCGGTCGGGCTTCATGCACATCGATCTTGGCCCTGCCCGGTCCTGGGGCGATCCCTTCCCGGCGCGAGCGGTGCCGTTTGCCCCGGAACTGCCACCCGCGCGCGAAGTCCTGTCGGACAGCCGCACCCTGCGCGGTGGCGGTGCTGCAGGCGCCGCAACTGTCGGCGCGGCCGGGGTCGAAGTGCTGCAGGACGTTCTTGCCGAAACGCAGACCACGATCCAGCCGCTGGTCCCCTACCTCGACACCCTACGCTGGGTACTGATCGCCATCGCGCTGATTGGCATCGCTGTCACGATCCACGCCCGGCTCGACGACTGGAAACGGGGCCAGCGGTGACCCTTTGGCTCCTCGCCCATGGCCCGGCGCGGAAGGCGCTGGGCCTGATCCTCACCGCGGCAGCGATCCTGCTGTTCCTCCTGAACCTGCGCCGCGCCGGTGAACGCGCCGAGCGCGCGGCCGAACGACTTGAAGCCCGAGAGAGAAACGATGCCATCCACCGCCAGATGCTCGACGCCGCCGCCCGCCGCCCTGCTAATCGTGATGCTCTGGCTGACCGGCTGCGCGATGGCAGGTTCTGATGCCCGTGCGCCATGTCCGCCTGTCGTCGACTACACGGCCGCGGATCAAGCACAGGCGGCCGACGAGGTCGAAGCACTGCCGGAAGGGGCCGTCATCGTCAGGATGCTGGGCGACTACGCCGTGTTGCGCGATCAGGCGCTGGCGTGCAGGTAGGGGCGGATAGCAGACAGTCGATGTTACTTCGTTCTTGCCGGATGCCAGGCCGTCACATCCCTGCAAGTGGCTCGCCGCGCGGGCTTGCGGCATCGAACATTTGGACCGACAGCGCCAATTCCGGTGCAATCCTCCGCAAGCCATCCACCAGCATCCGGCCCGCATCCAGCAAAGCCTCCACTGGCATCGGGTCGAGCCGTTCCAGAACGAACCACATGTCCTGGCTCGCTTCGGTGATCTGTGTGCGCGGACCCTGTCGCCAATTCCAACGACGGCAGGTGACGCCGAGGTCGTCGCGCCAGATGACCTCGGCCGCCTCGGGTGCTTCGATCACGGGCTGGCCTTCGGCCGTCGTATGGAAGGGTTCGTTTCCCCTGGCGAGACATAGGCGCGGTAGGCCCGCGTAGGTGGTGGCGTCCTCTCCGCCAACGGGAATAGCGAAGCGTAGGCTGACGGCGTTGTAGAGATCGACGACCGCGTTGAGCGGGCGCATCGCGCCATCCTTCACGGCGCGCTTGCGAAGGGCTTCGGCCGAGCACGGCGTTTTCTTCGGTTTCGCCCCGAAGGCGCGGTAGGCATCGCGCCATGCGTCCAGATGCGCCTCGGCCCAAGGAAAAGCGTCGAGGGACAGCAGCGCCTCGGCCAGCAGGGCCTCGCTGGTGGCATCGCTCGGGCCGTTGCGTCCTCCGCTCACATGGATGCTGAGGGCCATGAAATCCGGACGCAGGGCGAAGATCTCGGCGTCGATGATGGGGTGGAGTGTCATGTGGTCCTCGGTCCGTTGGGCGGGGNCGTCGATGATGGGGTGGAGTGTCATGTGGTCCTCGGTCCGTTGGGCGGGGGACTTCGTCGCATGCGACGCGCTACGTGTCAACAAAGTGAACCGAGATGGTCGTTGACTGTGGACTTTGAAGGGAAGTATCACATCATAATGACCGAAATAGCACGCCCACCCAGCCCCCCCCGCGCAGACGAACAGGAAGCGGTCCTCGCCGCCACGGTCGCCGCGCGTATCTTCGAACTTCGCAAAGCGAAAAGCCTGTCCTTCGACGCTCTCTCCCAGAAGGCCGGCGTCGCCAAAGGCACGCTGGTCCAGATCGAACAGCAGCGCGGCAATCCGAGCATCTCGACGCTTTGCCGCCTTGCCGCGGCGCTGGATGTTTCGGTGGCTGACCTCGTGGCACCGACCGAGGCGACCGCTCAGGCCGTGACAGTCCTTGGCCGTGACGATGCTCGGCAACTCTGGACGGGCCCATCCGGCGGCACCGCAACACTGCTTGCGGGGACGCAAGGTCCCGACATGCTCGAGATCTGGGACTGGGTCTTGATGCCCGGCGAGAGCTTCGAGGCGGCCGTGCATGGGGCCGGAACGCGGGAGCTGATCCATGTGACCGACGGCACGCTGGCACTGACCGTGGATGGGGCGACCCATCTGGTCTCGGCGGGAGGATCGGCCATCGCGCTGACCGACAGGCCACACGCCTACGCCAACCCCGGCAAGGAGCCGTTGCGCTTCACAATGACCGTCCACGAACCCGCTGCGGAGTAGCCCTCGATGTATCAACCCGAACAGCACCGCGAGGACCGTCTCGACGTCCAGCACGACCTGATCGAAACCCACCCCTTCGGCCTGTTGATCTCGCACGACCGCGAAGGCCTTCAGGCGAATGGCTTGCCGTTCCTGCTGCAACGCTCCATCGGACCGTTCGGCCGGTTGCAGGCCCATATTGCCCGCGCCAACTCGCAGTGGCGCGAGCTCGACGGGGCGGAGGTGCTGGTCGTCTTCCAAGGCCCGCTGAATTACGTGACGCCCGCCTTCTACGAGACAAAACGCGAGACTGGGAAGGTCGTGCCGACCTGGAACTATGCGATGGTTCAGGCGCGCGGCACGGCGCGGGTGCGGGCGGATACCGAGTGGCTCGACACGCAGATTTCCGCGCTGACCGACCGGCACGAGGCCGACAGGCCCGAGCCCTGGCACGTCTCCGACGCGCCGCGCACCTATATCGAGGCGCAGCTGCGGGGCATCGTCGGGATCGAGATCGACATCCAGCGCCTCGAAGGCAAGTGGAAGGTCAGCCAGAACCGGCCCGAAGGTGATCGCAAGGGGGTGGCCGCAGGACTGGCCGAGGCGCATCCGGAAATGGCAGCGCTCGTCCGGCGCTACGGCAGGATCGGAGAAGGGGCATGAAGATCGAAACCATGGCTGTCCACGCTGGCGAAGCGGTGGACCCGACGACCCGCGCTTCCTCCCCGAACCTCGTCATGTCCGCGACCTTCCTGCCCCGCGAACTGACCGGCTTCTCGGCCTTGGACGAGGACGAGAGCGCAGGATACATCTATGCCCGCTCGGGCAATCCGACGGTGCGGCAGCTCGAAGAGAAACTCGCAGCACTGGAAGGGGCCGAGGATGCACGCTGCTTCGCCTCGGGTATCGCTGCGACCCATGCGGTGATCATGGGGCGTCTCAGCGCGGGCGATCATGCGATCTTCCCGGAAAACGCCTATTCCGGCACGGCAGAGTTCATCCGCAACAGCCTGCCGCGCTTCGGCATCAATACGAGCTTCGTGGACACGACCGATGCGGACGCGGTCGCCGCCGCGATCACCCCCGCGACCCGCATGCTCTGGCTCGAGACGCCCTGCAATCCGACGCTCCAACTCGCCGATATCGCGCTTCTTGCCGATCTTGCCCATGCGCGTGGCCTGCGCGATGTGGTTGTCGATGGCACCTTCGCCTCGCCCATCGGCACACGGCCGTTGGCGCTCGGCGCGGATTTCGTGGTGCACTCGCTGACCAAATACATCTCGGGCCATGGTGATGCGATGGGCGGCGCTGTGCTGGGTCGCAAGGCCGATCTCGATGCGCTGAACCTCGAAGCTGCGGTGCATTTCGGCGGCGTCCTGTCGCCCTTCAACGCCTGGCTCATCATGCGCGGAGCCGAGACATTGCCGATCCGGATGCGTGCCCATCAATACAACGCAATGGTGGTCGCAAAATGGCTCGAGTTGCACCCTGCCGTGTCCCGCGTGTTCTACCCCGGCCTGCCCTCGCACCCCCAGCACGACCTTGCCCGCAGGCAGATGGCGAACTTCTCCGGCATGATTGCCTTCCAGACGCATCAAGACGGGTCCGAGATCGCCCGCCGGATGGTGAGCGACCTGCAACACGTGCATTTCGCCGTCTCGCTCGGCCATCTCCGCAGCCTGATCTACTGGATCGGCACTGACGACATCCTGCAATCGACCTATCAGCACCCTCCCGAGGCCGAGGCGCGGTTCCGTGCGCTTACGGGGCGGGGCATCTTCCGCCTGTCGGTCGGGCTGGAACACCCCGACGACATCTGCGCCGATCTGGCCCGCTGCCTGTGACCGGAGCGCTGAAGATGACCGAAACTCTCCCCCTGACCGACCGCAGCCGCCTCCGCCGTATGCATGACCTCGGCAGGTTCGACGTCGCCACCATCCACGCCATCCTCGATGCCCAACCGCTCTGCACCGTGGCCTACGTCCGCGACGGCAAGCCCTACCTCACCCCGACGCTGCAATGGCGCGAGGGGGATCGGGTCTACTGGCACGGCTCTTCCGCCAGCCACGCCCTGTGCGCAGGGAAGGGGCAGGATGTCTGTATGAACGTGACGATCCTCGACGGCTTCGTCCTCGCCCGTTCCGGCTTCAACCATTCGGTCAATACGCGCTCCGTCACGCTGTTCGGCATTGCCGAGGTGGTGCCAGAGGAGGAAAAGGCCGCGCACCTCACCGCGATGATCGAGGGCCTCTGGCCGGGCCGCAGCGCGCTCTTGCGTCCGATGTTGCCGCAGGAGGTGAAGGCTACAACGATCCTCTCGCTGCCCATCACCGAAGGCAGCGCCAAGATCCGATCTGGCCCGCCCACGGACGAACCCGACGACTACGATCTGCCGATCTGGGCCGGTGTCTTGCCCGCATCTGTCACGCTGGGTGCTCCCATCGCCGACCCACGCAACAAGGATGGTGCCGATACGCCGGACCATGCAAAGGGAGTTGCTCGCATAGCCGGGCAAGCCTGAGCGCGACCGGCGGTTTTATTTACCTGAACGTCCGCTTTGGGCCGAGAGAAGTCGTTGCAGCGCGACGGGCCAATGGCCGCGCCTGGCGTCAGGTCCCCGACTTATCAAGCTCATGCGGAGATTAGCGTCCATATTCTCCGCAAGTTCTGCGTCGCTTAGTCTTGCATATGCGGAGAATGCAGCCCACAATCGCCGCACCTAGCGCGGAGAATATGATGTACATCTGGGAGCAACCAGACTGGCCAAGGCTGACCTGGCAGGATGGCAGCATCGCCGCGCCCCTAGCTGCCGTGCGTCACGACCAGGGGCGACTGATCGGCCGGATGGAAGCGCTGGGCTTCAAGCTGCGCGAAGAGGCGGTCCTTCAGACGCTGACCCAGGATGTCGTCAAGAGGCATTGTCAAAGGAAACCGGGTTGAGGGGGGCAGGGCGGTTCCGTAGCGTCCTGTCATGACACAACGCAGCCCCTTCCGTTACTTCAAAACCAGCCCCGAGATTATCCGCTTGGCGGTGATGCTCTATGTCAGGTTTCCTTTGTCGCTAAGAAATGTCGAAGACCTGCTGCATGAGCGGGGGATCGATGTCAGTCATGAAGCTGTTCGATATTGGTGGCACCGGTTCGGTCCGATGTTCGCCGCAGAGATCCGGAAACGTCGTATCGAGGGGATGCGGTCGAGCCGTTGGCGCTGGCACCTCGACGAGGTTTTCGTGAAGATAAACGGCGAAAGGCACTACCTCTGGCGAGCGGTGGATCACGAAGGCGAAATACTGGAAAGCTACGTGACAAAGCGCCGGGATAAGAAGGCGGCGTTGAAATTCCTCAGAAAAGCAATGCGTAAGCATGGTCGTCCGGAAGTGATTGTCACAGATCGATTGCGTTCGTACGGGGCCGCGCTGAAGGAAATTGGCAATTCTGATCGCCAAGAAACCGGCCGCTGGTTGAATAATCGTGCTGAGAATTCGCACCTGCCGTTCCGAAGGCGAGAACGGGCGATGCTGCGCTTCCGACGGCTACGAAGTCTGCAGAAATTCGCCGCCGTCCATGCTTCCATCTACAACCTATTCAACTCGGAGCGCAGCCTTTCCTCCAGATCAAATTTCAAGCTGAACCGCCACGCCGCTCTCGCCGAGTGGCGCGGGCTTCTTGCGGGGTAAGGCTGGTGCTAATTTGGCAAACGGAGACTGGTTCGCATTGGTCTGACAGCTCCCTGAACAGAGCTAACCAATAAACGAGGACACCAAGGGGAGCAGGTCAGGGCCGACACCCTAGCCGAGGACCCCATGTGTGCGGGTATAGAGGACATGTTGAGTGCACTGACGCCGAGCGCAGCGGGTCTTCAGTTGTTTCAAACGTTCGTTCGGGATGCCTATCGTCGGAAGGTCCAACACTCGGAACGAGACAAGCTAGAGGTAACTAAGAATCTAGATAAACTGGCCGCTCGTCGCAGCCGATTGCTGGATAGGATAATCGACGAAGAGGATCCAGAAATTGCTTTTGCGCTCAAGGCGAGGCTTAGAGATTATGATCTGAATCTGAAGTTGATGGAGCGGCAGAAGGAACAGTTTCATCAGATTTCGCACGCTAGCCCGAATTTGTTCGAACACTCTCGTGGTTTTCTTGCAAGCCCTTTGAATCTTTGGAGAAAAGGGGGGCTTTCGGTGAAACAAGCTATAATGCGAGCGTGCTTTGCTCAGCCTCCACGATATTCATTAAAAAATGGATTTCGAACACCCGAACTAACGTTTATTTTCAAGGTGTTGGCAGATTCTGAGGGCGGAGAAGAGAATTTGGTGGAGCCAAGGGGGGTCGAACCCCTGACCTCTTGAATGCCATTCAAGCGCTCTCCCAACTGAGCTATGGCCCCACCGGAGGTCAAATCCGAGCGATGCCCGGTCTGTGGGGAGGCGTATATTCAGATCGCCGGATGGGTGCAAGTGGAAAGTTTGCCAGTTCCCGACGAAATATTCGCGGGTGAAATTTGCCATGCCGGGCTGCCTGGTGATGCGAGGCGGGTCCGTGCCGAAACGCGCGCACGACGTCTAAAAAACAAAGGGCGCGGAAAGCCCGCGCCCTTTGTCCTGGTCTCATGTAACGATCAGTTGTCGTCGTCGTCTTTGCCGACATCCGCGATTTCGTCGAGCGAGACATTGTCGTCATCGTCGTCGTCGAGCAGATCATCATCCAGATCCACATCGCCCGCGTCGTCATCCAGATCCTCGTCGTCGATATCGTCAACTTCGACCTGGTTTTTCATCTCCGCCTTATCCGACACAAGCGACCGCGAGCGGCCGTCGTTCAGGCTCTCGAGGGAGAAGCTGTTCGAGCAGACCGGGCAGGTCATCGGGTCCTGGTTCAGGTCATAGAACCGGCTGGCGCAATGCGGGCAGAGGCGCTTGACGCCCCATTCCTCTTTCGGCATGGAAATCTCCTAGCATCGCTCTAAAAGTCAGAGTCGAGGCCAACTGCCATAATGACTGCGGGGTGTCAAAGGCTTTTCGCCTTCAATTGAGTGAAGCCGCGCCTTCCCTGCCGAACAAATGCGAAAATTGCCCCGAAAGGACAAGTCCTGACCCGTTTGACCCTGACCGATGGAACCGAGGTTCCGATTACGCTGCGCCGTTCGTTGCGGGCGCGGCGGTTCAGTTTGCGGGTGTCGCGGGTGGATGGAGCCGTGACGCTGACCCTGCCGCAGCGGGCCTCCGAGCGCGAGGGGCTGAATTTTGCGCGCGGGCAGGTGGCGTGGCTTGATAAGGTGATGGCCGATATGGTGCGGCCCGAGCTTGTCGCGCATGGGGCGACGCTTTGGTTCGAGGGGCGCGACCATATCATTACGCCTGCGCCGGTCCGCGCGGCGCGGGCCGAAGACGGGGCGATTCTGGTGCCGCGCGATTCTGCACGTCTTGGATCGAGCCTTGAGGCGTTTCTTAAACTGGCGGCACGCCAACGCCTGCAAGCGGCAAGCGAGCGCTATGCGGCGCAACTGGGTGCGCGGTTCAGCAAGATCTCTTTGCGCGATACCCGTTCGCGGTGGGGCTCGTGCAGCCATACCGGCGCGCTGAGCTATAACTGGCGGCTGGTGATGGCTCCGCCAGAGGTGCTGGACTATGTCGCGGCGCATGAGGTGGCGCATCTGCGCGAGATGAACCACTCGCCCGCGTTCTGGGCGGTGGTGGCGGGGCTGCGGCCCGATTATGCGCGCGAACGGGCGTGGCTCAAGCGCGAGGGCGGGCGACTTCATGCGATCCGGTTTCGTGCCTGATTGACGGGCGCGGGATTTGTGATCACAAAGACCCTATGACAACGATCACAACCCGCCCGATCGAGGGTGCTGCCCATGACAGGCTTTATCGCACGCTGCGTCAGCAGATCATGCATGGCGAACTGTTGCCGGGTCAGGCGCTGACGCTGCGTGGCCTTGGCAACCAGTATGGCGTCTCGATGACCCCCGCGCGCGAGGCGTTGCGCCGCCTTGTGGCCGAGGGGGCGCTGATGCTGTCCTCCTCGGGGCGGGTGGCGACGCCTGAACTGTCGAACGACCGGATCGAGGAACTGGCGGCGCTGCGCGCTCTGATCGAGCCGGAACTGGCCGCCCGCGCCCTTCCGCGCGCCCACCTTGCGCTGATCGACCGCCTGAGCACGATCAACACAGCCAATGCCGAGGCCGTCGCCAAGCACGACCCCGTGGGCTACATCCGCACGAACCTCGAATTTCACCGCACGCTTTACCTGCGTGCCCAAGCGCCCGCGATGCTGGCGGTGATCGAAACGGTCTGGCTCCAGCTTGGGCCGACGATGCGCGCGCTGTATAATCGCGTGTCGCGCAACGAGCCGCCCCGCCATCACCGGATGATTCTGGCCGCTTTGCGGGCCGGGGACGAGCCGGGATTGCGTCTTGCCTTGCGCGCGGATGTTACCCACGGGCTGCGCCATCTGGCGGGGTAGGTGCTGGCGGCGATGGGCTTCAGCATGTCTGTTATGCCAACGGGACCGCGCGTCGCATGGCTGCGCATCCATCTCGGGCGGGCGGATTGACGCGCCGCAGGGTCCGGAAGGTTTCCGTCAAACACATATCCCGCGAGGCCACGATCTGCGGAAATGCCGCTCGGGGTGGCAATTTGTCGCGAGGTGTTTGCCGACGTGGCTGAAAGGCACTCCGCTGCAGGTTTTGTGGGGGGGGAGCATTCCATTGAGGCCAAGCGCGTCGAAAATGGCCGGTCTGTGGTCCGCAATATCGAGCGCGTCTTGTGTCAGGGCGCAAAATCGAACCCATAAATTCGTTTTTGCGGGTTGAGATACGAGGGCGCCGGACCAGAAAAATAATGGTCTCTCCGGTTTGCCGCGGTTGCCCAAGCCTGCCTAATATGTCAAAACGCCGCGAGACTTCCTTTTGCCGAAAGAGTCAGGCCATGCAAGATTTCGCAGCGCGTCGCACAATGATGGTCGATACGCAGGTTCGCCCGAACGATGTGACGAAATATCCGATCATCGAGGCGATGCTCAACGTCAAGCGCGAGGCTTTTGTGCCCGATGCCCGCCGCGAGGCCGCCTATATCAGCGAAAACATCGAGATCGCGGATGGTCGCGTGCTGCTGGAGGCGCGCAATTTCTCGAAAATGCTGGAAGCGCTGAATATCCAGTCGGACGAGCTGGTGCTCGATATTGGCGCGGGGCTTGGCTATTCGTCGGCCGTGATCGCGCGGTTGGCCGAGGCTGTGGTCGCCGTCGAGGACGAGGCGCTGGCAAAGCTGGCCGAGGCAAAGCTGGCCGAAGCGGGCGTGGATAACGCCGCTGTCGTCGCCGGTGCGCTGGCCGAAGGGGCGCCCAAGCATGGTCCCTATGACGTGATTATTCTGCAAGGCGGTGTCGAAGAGGTTCCGGCGGCAGTTTTGGCGCAGCTGAAAGAAGGCGGCCGTATCGCGGCAATCTTTATGGATGACGCGCTTGGCACTGTGCGGATCGGTCACAAGATGGACGGACACGTCGCGTGGCGCTTTGCGTTCAACGCAAGCGCGCCGCTTTTGTCCGGTTTTGCCAAGGAAAAATCGTTCGAGTTCTGAGAGGCTCTTGCCTTCCTTGGAACATATCGGCACAGTTGAATGTAAACCGTGCGGTTCGGTCGCGCGGTTTCGTCCGTAGACGAGCAGGCGGACATAACAAAGGCTGGATGAGGAAGGCAGGCAAAATGAGCAAGGGCTTCAAACCGGTTGTATGTGCGGCGATCGCGTCGCTTGGGCTGATTGCCGCGCCGCTAAAGGCCAGCGCGGAGACGTTGGCGGATGCGCTGGTCTCGGCCTATCGCAACTCCAATCTTCTGGAACAGAACCGCGCGACGCTGCGTGCTGCGGACGAGGATGTCGCAGGGGCTGTTGCGGCGCTGCGCCCCGTCGTAAGCTGGATCGGTTCGGCGGGTTATAGCGATTATCTGCATTCGTCTTCGGCAGGTGGCATGGGCACAAGCCTGAAACTGCTGGGCGAGATGACGCTTTACGATTTCGGGCGCAGCAAGACGGGCGTCGAGATTGCCAAGGAATCGGTGCTGGCCACGCGCGAGGCGCTGGTCAACGTCGAGCAAGGCGTGCTTCTGGCCGCCGTGCAGGCCTATGCCGATGTGAAATCGGCCTCGGAACAGGTCGCGATCAACCAGAATTCGGTGCGTGTGATCGGCGAAGAGCTGAAGGCCGCGCAAGACCGGTTCGAGGTGGGCGAAGTGACCCGCACCGATGTCTCGCTGGCCGAGGCACAACTGGCCGCGGCGCGCGCACAACTGGCGGCATCGCAGGGCACGCTCTCTGTCGCCCGCGAAAGCTATAAGGCGGCGACGGGGCATTATCCCAAATCGCTGAACGGTTTCCCGAAGGCACCGAAGCTGCCGCGCTCGGTCGATGAAGCGCGCGCAACGGCGGTTCAGGCGCATCCGGCGATCAAACAGGCGCAGCACACCGTTTCGATTTACGAGTTGCAGATGCAGCTTGCCGCGCAAAACCGGATGCCGGTGATCGGTGGGTCGGCGTCGGTGACGATTAACGAAGGCGGCTCAAATACCCTGCAGGGAGCGGACCCGCTGAGCATCGGCGTGCAGGCGCAGCAGACGATCTATTCGGGCGGCGCGCTGTCATCGGCGCACCGCAAGGCGATTGCGGGCCGCGACGGGGCGCGCGCCGGTCTGAACGACGCTGCGGCTCAAGTCAGCGAGAGCGTCGCGAATGCATGGGCTGCAATTGACATCTACCGCGCGCAGATTCGCGCCTTTGATGAACAAGTCCGCGCCGCGCGTCTGGCCTATCAGGGTGTCAAGGAAGAGGCGACCTTGGGCGCCCGCACGACGCTGGATGTTCTGGACGCCGAGCAAACCTTGCTGGACGCGCAGGCCTCGCGCATTGATGCCGAATCCGCGATGCAGGTAGCATATTATCAACTTTTGGCCGCTATGGGTCTATTGACGGTAGAAAACCTCAATCTCGGGATCGCGACATATGATCCGGCGGCCTATTACAATGCGGTGCGCAGCGCGCCTTACAGTAGCACACAAGGTAAAAGCCTTGACCGTGTGCTCAAGGCGATTGGCAAAGAGTAACCTGAACCTACCGTTTTCGGGCGGGCGACCCTTTTGGGTGGCCTGTTCCTGCATTTTGAACAAAGACTTGTGCGCTATTTCCGCTTCGGGGGCTGGACAGGTGCGCAGGCTCGCAGCAGGATGGTAAACATGATGTCAGATCCGCGTACCAATATCGAAGTTGAAGATGTTCTGTCCTCCATCCGGCGCCTGATTTCGCAGGATGCGGCGGTTCGTCAGTCCCCCGTCCCGCATCGTTCGGCCTCCGGTGAGGCGTTGGAAGACGATGCTCCGATGCTGGTGTTGACGCCAGCACAGCGGATCAGCGCGGAGTGCGAGGCGGAGGATGTCTCGACTGACGTGGACGCGGCCCCTTGCGGCGATCTCGGGGAAGAGCTGACCCGACTGGAAGCGACGATTGCCGAAATGGAAGCTGTTGTTGCCGAAAGCCCTGTGGACTTCGAGCCAGAGCAGGGGGATGCTTTCGCACCGGAAGGAACCGAGCCTTTGCAGGAATTGCCCGAAACCTTCGACGAGACCCGGTTCGAGCCGGTCGAAGGCGCAGCGCAAGAGACGGCGATCGTTTTCGAACACAGCCCGCCCGAAGCCGAAGAGGAGCAACTCATGACCGAGGAGGAGCCGGATCGGGCCGCCTTGGCGGACGATGGACTTCCGCCGCTGGAAGAAGCCGAGATTGTCGACGAAACGGCTCTGGACGATGCTGACCCCGACTTGCAGGACGAGGCCTGGGCGCAATCAGCTAGCGACGACTGGGCCGAAGACCTGCGCGAGGAAGCTGAGGCGGCGGTTGAAAGCCTTGCGATGGGCGCGGTGGCAGACGAGCTGCGGCACCTGACGCTGGAGGATGCGCAGGAAACCGGGAACGAGCACGAGCCTCGCATGTCCAGCTATGACGAGATGCGCGAAGACCTGGCGCTGGAAGAGGCGCTGGACATGGATATTGCATCGGACGGGATGGATGGCAGCGCGCTTCCGTTTGATGCCGAAGATCTGCGGGACATGGTCGCGATAATGATCCGCGAAGAATTGCAAGGGACGCTCGGCGAGCGGATCACGCGCAACGTGCGCAAGCTTGTTCGTCGCGAGATCCAGCGCGCGCTTCTGAGCCGCGATATGGAGTAACGGCGCGTCCTGTGCCTGAGAACGAGAACGGCGCGCCAATGGCGCGCCGTTCTCGTTTTGAAAGACAGTCCGTCGCTTATGCGGCTTCGGCGTCATCCAGTGCCGCCATCCGGCGTTCGCTCTCTTCGCGCGAGAGCGCAACCGAGGTGCGGACACCTTTCGACACAAATTCCATCAGCCCTTTGACCACCCGCTCGTTCGGGTCGATGCCCGCACAAGACAGCACTTCGCGACCATCGCGCGAGCGCGCCCAACGGGCGATCTGTTCCGGCCCGTTGCCGTATTTCTTGTCATCGGCAATCGCATCATCCAAGGCAGCAAGCACCACCGCGGCAAACAGTTTGCGCGCGCGCTGGCCTTGTTCGTAGTTGAAGGCCGAGCCGTCTACGAAGTCGCGCATTCCTACTGTCCTTTATTCTTGCTCTTGAATTTCGGCGTGAAGGGCAAGTAAAGCGTTTTGCCCCCGATTCGATATGCCTCTGGCTGCATAGCACATATGCGATGAGCGCATACCTTGGATTGGTTAATACTTGATCTTGTTGGGTATCCCCCTGAAGACCGACCACATCTAGACACGAAAAACCTGTTTTCAAGGTGAATATTTGCATTTGTTGCAAAATCGCTGAGAAAAGCAGCGTTTTTGAAAATGGGTCGGTGCGGCCCTTCGCCGCGATTTTGCCCTGGATGCCTGTTGGCGCTAACGTGATTGTGAGCGAAAAGCTGGCGCGAGGGGCGTCAGATCACCCGAATAGCTGCGGTTTGGGCTTGCAATTCCCCGTCGATGCGGTCGAGCCGCAGGTAGGCGAGGCCCGTTCCGCCGGCCTGCGTATAGAGTGTTCCGACTGTTTTCGGACCGGAAGACCCCACTGAAACGATCTCTGTCCCGACCGGCACGGGGGCTGAAACCGACACCTGAACCAGCCCTTTGCGCAGTTCGGTCTTGTGCTTCATGCGGGCGGTGACTTCCTGCCCGACGTAGCAGCCCTTGCGAAAATCGACGCCGTTCAGGCGCTCGAACCCCATTTCAAGGATATAGCTGTCGGGGGTCAGCTCGATCCCGCTTGCGGGGACGAGATGGGCGACCCGAAGCGCGTCCCAATCGGTGCCGTCGTCGCCCTCGACGTCACCGTAAAGACGCCAGCCCATCGCGGGGGAGCGCGGGTCTGCAAACGCGCCCTCGGGGGGCGTGCCCGTGCCGCGGAACACATGCAGCGGACTGGGAGAAATCGTGGCATCCGCGCGCAGCTTATACATCGACAGCCGCTTGATGGTCGCCTCGGCCAGATCGCGGTCGACGTCCAGAAGGATGCTCTCGCCCCATGGGATCAAAAAGAAATCGGCCAGATATTTTCCCTGCGGCGTCAGAAGGGCCGCATAAACCGCGCCATCCTTCAGTTTGCGCAGGTCATTGCTGACCAGCCCCTGAAGGAAATGCTCGCGGTCCTTGCCGCTGATTTCATAGATCGCACGTCCGGCCATGGCTGCCTCGTTTGTCATTGCCTTGCAGATATAGGGTCGGTTCGGGCTTACTCAACCAGTTGCATCCGGCAGAGCGCGGCATAGGCTCCGTCGCGGGCCAGCAGCGCGTCATGCGTGCCTTCCTCGGCCACGCGGCCTTCGGTGAGCACGACGATCTTGTCGGCCTTGCGCACGGTGGACAGGCGGTGCGCGATGACCAGCGTGGTGCGCCCATGCGCCAGATCGTCAAGGGCGGCGGCGACCTTGCTTTCAGAGGCCGTATCCAGCGCCGAGGTCGCCTCGTCCAGAAGAAGGATCGGTGCATCGCGGTGCAGGGCGCGCGCGATCGAGACCCGCTGGCGCTGCCCCCCCGAAAGTGCCGAGCCGCGCGGGCCGACGCGGGTGTCCAGCCCTTGCTGCATCGTGCCAAGGAACTCTTGCACATGGGCCGCGTCGAGGATGCGGCGGATGTCCTCGTCCGAGGTGTCGGCGTGGCCCAGCAGGATGTTCTCGCGGATCGTGTCGTCAAAAAGCGCAGGTTCCTGCGAGACCGAGGCAAACCGCGCCCGCAGATCGGTCAGATCCATATCGCGCAGGTCGGTGCCGCCAAGGGTGATCCGCCCGCTGGTCGGGTCGACGAGACGGGTCAGCAGGCTGAAAACGGTGGTCTTGCCCGCGCCTGAGGGGCCGACAAGGGCGGTGGTCTTGCCCTGCTCGGCGGTGAAGCTCAGGCCATTCAGCGCGGGCTTGTCGCCGTAGGACAGATGCACGTTATCCAGAACCAGCGTGCAATCGGCAGGCACGGGCTTGGGCTGCGCGGGCTGGCGCACGGCGGGCACCATATCGAGAAGGGTATAGATCCGCTCAAGGCTGGCGGCGGCGGCCTGCCAGTTGCCGACCGCATTACCAAGGCGGCGCAGCGGTTGAAACGCCAGAGCGATGGCGGTGAAGAAGGACATGAACTCGCCCACGGTGCGCTCGCCGCCGATGATCTGCGCGCCACCAAACACCAGCACCAGCAGGAACCCGAGGCCGGTGATGATGTCGATCAGAGCGGGGATCGTCGCGTTCGAGCCGTCCATCTTGACCTGCTGGCGGCGAAGCTTGTCGATCTCGCGGGCGTAGCGGTCGGCCTGATACGCCTCGATCTGATACAATTTCACCGCGTTGATGCCGTGAAAAATCTCGTCCAGATGGGTGACGCGCGCGCCGGTTTCTTCGCGCAGGTAGCGGTTTTTCTTGCGCAGGTAGCGCTGCGCGATGGACACGGGCACAACCAGCAGAGGCACCCCCAGAACGGCCAGTAGAGTCCAGATCGGATCAATCGAGATCGCCACGCCGAAAAGCGCGATCAGCGACATGACATCTCGCCCGCCGCCGGTGATGAAATTACGCCACACGCCCTGCACCTGAAGCGCATCGCCTTGGACGCGGTTGATCAGATCGCCGGGCGAGTTTTCGATGAAATACGCCTGATCGAGCCGCAGGATCTGACGTAAAAGATCAGCCTGTATCCGCGTCGAGGTTTTCAGCGAGACATTTGTCATCACCACGCGCGAGAGCACCGAAACGATGCCGCGGATCAGGAACAACGAGAAAATCGCGCCGCCAACAAGCGGGATCATATCGGCGCGTTTTTCGGTGAAGACCAGATCGAACAGCGGCTCCAGCAGCCAGCTCAGCGCGCCAAGGGTCGAGCCGTCGATCAGCATCAGCACCAGCGCCACCGACATCATCGGCAGGTGCGGGCGCAGGTAGTCGCGCCACATCCGGCGGAAAAGCGTCATCGAAGAGTGGTCAGCCGAAGGGTTTGCCAAGTTGGGCCTGCTGCATAAGGCGCACGCGCGCGGTTACGCACGGGTCTAGCCCGACCCGCCCCGTCACGCAAGCGCGGGCGGATTGACGCCCGCGCGACGCCTCGCTACCGATACAGGGGTCGGCAGGTGCCGATGACCTTCCCGGAGCCTCTGATGCCGCTTTCTCATGGACGTCCCTATCTTGCCATTCCCGGTCCGTCGGTCATGCCCGACCGCGTGCTGCGCGCGATGCACAGGGCAGCACCGAATATCTATGCGGGCGAACTGGTCGATCTGACGGCGCGGGTGATTGCCGATCTGCGCCGCGTGGCGATGTCTTCGAGTCATGTTGCGATCTATATGTCGAACGGGCATGGCGCGTGGGAGGCGGCGATCTCGAACGTGTTTTCGCGCGGCGACAAGGCACTGGTGCTGGTTACGGGGCGGTTCGGCGAAGGCTGGGCGCATCATGCGCGCCAGATGGGTGTCGCGGTCGAGACGATCGACTTCGGCCTTGCCTCGCCCGCCGATCCGGCGCGGCTTGAGGCGGCCTTGCGTGCCGATACCGCGCATCAGATCAAGGCGGTTCTGGTCAGCCATGTCGATACCGCAACATCCGTGCGCAACGATATTCCCGCGATGCGGGCGGCAATTGATGCGGCGGGGCATCCGGCGCTTTTGCTGGTGGATTGTATCGCCTCGCTCGGGTGCGACGAGTTTCGCATGGATGACTGGGGCGTCGATGTGATGGTCGCGGCCAGCCAGAAAGGGCTGATGGTGCCGCCGGGTCTGGGGTTTGTCTGGTTCTCGGACAAGGCGCTGGAGGAGGGGCGCGCGGCCGATCTGCGCACGCCCTATTGGGACTGGACGGCGCGCGCCTTCCCCGAGTTTTACTACCAGCATTTTGGCGGCACTGCGCCCACGCATCATTTGTTCGGGCTGGCCGAGGCCTTGCCGATGATCCTTGACGAAGAAGGTCTTGCGCAGGTCTGGGCGCGTCACGGAGCGCTTGCCCGCGCGGTCTGGGCTGCGTTCGAGGCTTGGGGGCAGGGCGGTGATCTGGCCCTGAACATGCCCGATCAGGCCTGTCGTGCCCATTCGGTAACGGCGGCGCGGATCGGCTCTGGCGGCGCGGGGCAGCTTCGAAAATGGGCCGAAGAGGTAGCGGGCGTTACCCTTGGCATCGGTCTTGGGATGGTGCCCTTCGGCGATCCGCGTGAGGGGGATTTCCTGCGCGTCGCCCATATGGGGCATGTGAACGCCCATATGACGCTTGGCGTTCTGGGGGTTATGGAGGCGGGGCTTCAGGCGTTGAATATCCCCCACGGCAAGGGCGGTCTGGCCGCCGCCGCAGGGGTTCTGGCGGTTCAGGCCTGACCGGACTTTTCGATCCAGTCGAGCATCCAGTCCAGATCGGCCGAGGCTTCGGCGGCGGTTTGGTCTTGAAGCCGTGCCATGCTTGTCACCGGCGTTTCGGCATAGGCGCCGAAGGCCAGTGCGAAGGCCAGGGGGCTTAGGATTGCGGTGCGCTTCTTTGCTCTGCTCATGATGGGTTCTCCCTTTTGGACAGGGAGTAACGGGCAGCACCCTTGCGCGCAAATCACCAGCGCGCGAGGGATGCGTGATCGGTGGAATAGCGCCTAGCCGCGCGCTTTTGCCAAGGCGCGCGGCAGTGCCTCGGCCAGAATGCCCAAATCGGTATCAGGCGCGCAGGAGATGCGGATGCAGCGATCCATCGGCGCCGCGCCCGGCATCCGCACGAAAACGCCCTCATCCGCCAGCGCTTGCAGCACCGCGCGGGCGAAGGCTCCGTCCTGCCCGCAATCGACCGCGACGAAATTGGTGGCCGAAGCCAGCGGCACCAGCCCGTTGTCGCGCGCAGTCTGCGCGATGCGGTCACGCGCGGCGGCAATCAGGCGGCGCATGAAGCTGGCCCAGGTCGTGTCTTGCAATGCGGCCAAGGCGCCCGCCTGACTGATCCGGCTCATCCCGAAATGGTTGCGGATTTTGTCGAAGCTCTGGATCAGATCGGGCGCGCCGATCGCATAGCCCACGCGCGCACCTGCCAGGCCATGCGCCTTTGAGAAGGTGCGCATACGGATGACCCGCGGGTCGTTCGGGTCGATCTGCGGCGCGGTGCCGTCGGGAGCGAACTCGATATAGGCTTCGTCCAGCACCAGAAGGCTGCCCTCGGGGAGGCGTTCGATCATCCGCTCGATGGTGGCGGCGGGGTGATGGCTGCCCATCGGGTTATCGGGATTGGCCAGATAGACAAGCTTCGGGCGGTGCAAAAGCGCGGCCTCGATCAATGCGTCAGGGTCTTCGAAATCGCCCGCATAGGGGACCATCTCCAGCCGTCCGCCAAAGCCCGTGACATGAAAATTGAAGGTCGGATAGGCGCCTAGCGAGGTGACGACTATATCGCCCGGCGCGATCAGCATCCGCACCAGATAGCCCAAAAGCCCGTCGATCCCTTCGCCCACAGCGATATTTTCGGGCGTGCACCCAAGATGCGCAGCCAGCGCGGTTTTCAGATCATGGTTGGTCGGGTCGCCATATTGCCACGCCTCCCCCGCCGCTGCAGCCATTGCGGCAATTGCGCGGGGGCTGGGGCCGAAGCCGTTTTCATTCGCGCCAAGGCGCGCGCGAAAGGGCTGTCCGGTGGTGCGCTCGATGGTCTCGGGGCCGACAAAGGGCACCGAGGAGGACAGGGACGAGACAAGCGGGGTGTAGCGAGGACCAGTCATGAGTGCAGGCGTAGGGCATGACCTCGCGTCGGGCAAGCGTGTTTCGTTGCGTCAGGCCGCGGCTGAGGGGCTGGGGGGGCGCGTTTGAACGGCTATAGTTTGGGAAACAGCGGAGGGGATGATGGATCGGGTTACTGTTGAATGGCAAGGTGGGGTCGCGCTGGTGCGGCTGAACCGCTCTGACAAGATGAACGCGGTCGATATGGAGATGATCGACGCGGTTATCGCGACCGCCGGGGAGCTGACCAAGCGCCCCGATCTGCGCGCCGTCGTGCTGACGGGGGCGGGAGAGGCCTTTTGCGCGGGGCTTGATGTGGCGATGTTCTCGGTTCTTGCGGGCGGCGATATGGAGGCGCTGATCATGCCGCGCACGCATGGGACGGCCAACCGGTTCCAGCAATTCTCGCTGGCGTGGCGTGCGCTTCCGGTGCCGGTAATCGCCGCGCTGCAGGGGGTGGCCTATGGCGCGGGGCTGCAACTGGCGATGGGGGCCGATATGCGGATCGCGGCGCCCGGGACGCGCCTGTCCGTGATGGAGATGAAATGGGGGCTTATCCCCGACATGGGCGGCATGGTGACCCTGCCCGAGCTGGTCCGCGCCGATGTCTTGCGCCGCCTGACCTACACGGCCGAGCCCGTTTTGGCGGCGCAGGCCGAGCAATGGGGGATGGTGACCGAGATTGCCGACGATCCGCTGGCGCGTGCGCTGGAACTGGCGCAAGGGATCGCCATGCGCAGCCCCTCGGCGATCCGCGCGGCCAAGCGGTTGGTGTCGCTGGCCTACACGGCGGATGAAGCGGCGGTTCTGATGGCCGAAAGCCGCGAGCAGACCGATCTGATCGGCAAGCCCGACCAGATGGAGGTCATCGCCGCCAATCTGCAAAAACGCGCCCCGAATTTCGGTTGATCAGCCTTTCAGAAACTTGCGCCGCGCCTCTTCGGCAATCGCCTGTTTCATCATCAACTCAGAAAGCCGCGCCATTGCGGCTTTCTCGTTCTCGGTGCCCTTGGCCGCCTCCAGTGCCTCACGCGCGGCTTCGACCTGCTTTTTCAGGGCGATCTCTTCGGGCAGGACGCCCGCCGCGGCCATCATCCGAAAGCCCACAGCCTCGCCCGCGCTCAGATGCGCTTCGCCCGAGCGGTCGGGCAGGGGTTTCCCCTCGCCCGCCAGTTTTTCCATCTGGCCTTCGGTCCGTGCCTTGAGCATCCGTCGTTCTGCCAGACGCTCAAGCCAGTTTGCCATCAGCCAAGCTCCGCCAGACGTTTGACGGCCTCGGCCACCTTGCCGGCCTCTTCCTCTTTCAGCGCCAGCGCCTCACGGGTTTCCGTGATGACCTCTTCTTCGGCTTTCTCAAGGAATTTCGGGTTCGACAGACGCCCGCTCAGGCCGCCGATTTCCTTTTCCATCTTGGCCAGAGCCTTTTCAAGCCGCGCTTTCTCGGCGCCGATGTCGATGACGCCCTCAAGGGGCAGGCCAAACAGTGCACCCTGCGCGGGGATCGAGATCGCGCCTTTCGGGATCGCCGTTTCGGTGATGCTGTCGATGCGCGCAAGGCGGAAGATCAGCGCCTCGTTACGGGCAATCGCGGCGCGGGCGGCCTCGTCTGCCTCGGCCAGAACCATCGGCAGTTTCAGGCCAACCGGCACACCCATCTGCGTGCGCGAGGACCGGATCGCCTCGATCAGTTCGATCACCCAGTTCATCTCGCGGTCGGCGGCTTCGTCCACCAGATCGGCGGTGGTGTAGCCGGGCCAGTCGGCATGGACGAGCATCTTCGCGCGCTCGCCCGTCAGTTCCCACAGCTCTTCGGTGATGAAGGGCATGACCGGGTGCATCAGGACGTAGGACTGATCCAGCACCCACCGCATGGTTTCGCGCGTCTCGGCGGCGTGCTCGCCATCGAACAGCGGTTTGGCGAATTCGACATACCAGTCGCAGACCTTGCCCCAGACAAAGGCGTAAAGGCCAAGGGCGGCCTCGTTGAAGCGGTAGGCGCCGAAGGCCTCGTCCACCAGCTCGCGGATTTTCGCGGTCTCACCGATGATCCACTTGTTCACGGTGTGCGTGGGCTGCGGGATGCCTGCGACGGGCGCGCCCTCGAACACGCCGTTCATCTCGGCAAAGCGGGTGGCGTTCCAGATTTTCGTGCCGAAGTTGCGATAGCCCGCGATCCGGTCTTTCGAGAGCTTGAGCACGCCGCCGATCGAGGCCATCGCCGCATTCGTCATGCGCAGCGCGTCGGCGCCGTATTCGTCGATGATCTCCAGCGGGTCGATGACGTTGCCCGTGGTTTTCGACATCTTCTTGCCCTTCTCGTCGCGGACAAGTTGGTGCAGGTAGACGGTGTGGAAGGGGATTTCGTCGACGACGGCAAGCTGCATCATCATCATCCGGGCGACCCAGAAGAACAGGATGTCAAAGCCGGTCACAAGGACGTCGGTCGGGAAGTATTTCGAGGTGCTCTCGTCCCAGTTCGGCCAGCCAAGCGTGCCGATCGGCCAGAGGCCCGACGAGAACCAGGTGTCGAGCACGTCGGGGTCGCGGATCAGTTCAATCGCTGCGTATTTCCCGTCGCCGTCGCTGAAAATAAGTCCTCTGTTCAGATTCAGAACCGCCTCGACAAGGCCGTCCTCTTCCTCGGCAAGCGAAACATCAATCGGGCCCAGAAGATCGCGATAATACGCCTGTGCCTTCGCCAAAGCATCAGTCCCCGTGGGCGCGCAAAACGGGATGAGGCCGGTCGTCACGGTGCCAGTTTCGTCGAATGCCGGACCATACCACACCGGGATCTGGTGGCCCCACCAAAGCTGACGCGAGATGCACCACGGCTCGATGTTTTCCAGCCAGTGGAAATAGGTCTTTTCGCCCGCTTCGGGCATGATCTTGGTGCGGCCGTCGCGCACGGCGTCGAGCGCCTTGCCGACGATTTTCTCGGCATCGACATACCACTGGTCGGTCAGCATCGGCTCGATCACGACCTTGGAACGATCCCCGAAGGGCTGCATGATCGGCTTGTTCTCGACGTAGGGCACAAGGGTCTCGACCTCGTTGCCTTCGTCGTCCTTCACCAAAGCGGTCGTCATCACGGCCAGCCCTTCGGCGTTGATCTGGTCAACCACCGCCTTGCGGGCGTCCATCCGGTCGAGGCCGCGCAGTTCCTCGGGGATGAGGTTCAGCGTGTCGATCTCGGCCTCGGTAAAGGAAGCGCCGCGCGAGATTTCCATCGCACGCTTGGCGCAGTCTTCATAGCTGGCGCCATCGGCCCGCATCGCGCCTTTGGTGTCCATCAGGCGATACATCGGCAGATTGCCGCGCTTGGCGACCTGATAGTCGTTGAAGTCATGCGCGCCGGTGATCTTGACCGCGCCCGAGCCGAAGGTCGGATCGGGGTATTCGTCGGTGATGATCGGGATCAGGCGGCGGTGCTCTTTCGGCCCCACCGGAATTTCGCACAGCATCCCCACGATCGGGGCGTAACGCTCGTCCGACGGGTGCACGGCCACTGCGCCATCGCCCAGCATGGTTTCGGGCCGCGTCGTCGCGATGGAAATGTAATCGCGGGTCTCGCGCAGGGTGACGTTGCCGTCTTCGTCTTTCTCGACATATTCGTAGGTGGCGCCGCCCGCGAGCGGGTATTTGAAGTGCCACATATGGCCCGCGACTTCGATGTTTTCGACCTCAAGGTCGGAAATCGCGGTTTCGAAATGGGGATCCCAGTTCACCAGCCGCTTGCCGCGGTAGATGAGACCCTTGTTATACATCTCCACAAAGACCTTGATCACGGCATCGTGGAAGTTGCCCTCTTCGCCCGCCGGTGCATTGGGCGCACCCGACATGGTAAAGGCGTTGCGCGACCAGTCGCAGGACGAGCCAAGGCGCTTGAGCTGGTTGATGATGGTCGAGCCATACTGGCCCTTCCATTCCCAGACTTTCTCAAGGAAGGCGTCGCGGCCCATGTCGGTGCGCTTGGGCTGGCCGGTCTTGGCGAGTTCCTTTTCCACCATGAGTTGGGTCGCGATGCCCGCGTGGTCCTGTCCCGGCTGCCAGAGCGTGTCGAAGCCGCGCATCCGGTGCCAGCGCACCAGAATATCCTGAATCGTGTTGTTGAAGGCGTGACCGACGTGGAGCGCGCCCGTGACGTTGGGTGGCGGGATCATGACGCAGAAGGTCTCGGTGCGGGACGCATTCGCCCCCGCCTTGAAGGCGCCTGCCTCTTCCCATTTGTCATAGATGCGCTTTTCTGCGGATTGCGCGTCGAAGGTCTTTTCCATCGTCATCAGTCACGTCCTTTTAGGGCTTGAGCGCTCTTTAGCGCGCAGACCCTGCAAGGAAAAGCCTTAGACGCCTGTCCGGCCTCGAAATGCGGCGTAAAATCAGGGTTTCGGGCCGACAATCGCGAACCATGCGCCCTGCGGGTCTTGCGCGACGCAGATCAGCGCGGGGCCGGGAACCTCGACGGGGCCGTGTGAGAGGGTGCCGCCGTTGCTGCGGATAGCCTTGATCGCTGCTGCCACATCATCGACCCCGAAATAGGGCAACCAGTTCGGGACGGGGGCGGGGCCAAGCCCCATCATGCCGCCGATCTGCGCGCCGTGATGGGTGAAGAGGTGGTATTTCCCCATCGCGCCCATATCCATCGCCTGATCGGGCGCCCATCCCAAAAGCCGACAATAGAAGGCCATCCCTGCCTGAGGGTCGGTGCTCATCAGTTCCAGCCAGTTGCCATGCCCCGCCGCGCGCTGATCCCATGCGCCGCCTTCGGGGGGCGTGTCCATCGGTTCGGGTTCGAGGATGCCAAACACCGCGCCCTGCGGATCGGCCAGCACCGCGAATTGGCCCGTTCGCGGAATGACGGTCGGCTCTTGCAGAACATGGCCGCCCGCCTCGGCCACATCCATCGCTGCCGCCTCGCAGTTGTCTACGGCGAAATAGACCAGCCAATTGGGGGGCACGCCCTCGGGACACATCTCAAGCGGCATCATGCCCGCAACCATATCCTTGCCCGCGCTGGCAAGGCGGTATTCGAAATCGGGCATAACGCTATCGCTGGTTTTCCAGCCAAACACCGCCCCATAGAAAGATTTTGCAGCATCAAGATCGCTGGTTGCCAGTTCGAACCAGCACGGCGTTCCATGGAATGACATTTGCCCCTCCTGTCAGTCTCTCGGGCCAGTCTACCACGGGGCGGGGCTGCGGGCGCTATGATTCGACGGGTTATACCGCTCGGTCGAGTTTCGTCGTCAGATGAATCAGGCTTTCCGAGTTCTGCACGCCGGGCAGGGCGCCCACCTCGTCCAGCACCTTGTCGAGTTGCGGTGTCGAGTTCGCAGCAACCTGCAAAAGCAGGTCAACGCGCCCGGAGGTGGTGGAAATCCGTTCGATCTCGGGGATGGATTTGAGCTTCCCCAGAATCGCGGGCTGCGCCTTGAGGTCGATCTCAAGCAGAACCGTTGCGCGCAGACGGCCCGCGCGCGCCGCCTCGCCCAGCTTCACCGTGTAGCCCGCGATGACGCCGCTGGTCTCCAGCCGCTCCAGCCGCGCCTGTATGGTCGAACGCGCGACCTTAAGGCGCCGCGCCATCACCGCGAGGGAGATACGTGCATCCCCCGAAAGCAGCCCGAGAATCGCGCGATCTAGGTCATCCATGCAACACCTATCAATTTGACCGGAAATTTCGTCATTATAACGATATTTCGCGTTATTTTTGCTCTTTCGCTCGGTGCATTTGTGCATCATATGGCGCAATATGAAAAGACAGGAAAAGGGCGGCTCATACGTACCTTGCCTGGTTGGTTGAAACGCGTAAGCGCGCTCCCAACCCGCACAGGGGCAAGAGGTGGCTGCCACTCATTTGGCGAAGGAGAAAGCCTTATGGGACTGTCGAAGACTATCTGGGCGAACCCGGTCGAAGTGATCCGTAACAAGCAACCCGACCATCCGGTTCTGGTGTTCTCGCCTGCGGTTCTGCAAGCGACGGCGCACCGTTTTATCAAGGGCTTTCCGGGGCTTGTGACCTACGCGGTCAAATCGAACCCCGAAGAAATGGTGATCGAGAACCTCGTGGCCGCCGGTGTGCGCGGCTTCGATGTCGCCTCGCCCGCCGAGATCGAGATGATCTCGCGCCTCGCGCCCGGTGCTGCGATGCACTACCACAACCCCGTGCGTTCGCGCGCCGAGATCGCCTATGCGGTCGAAATGAACGTGAAGACCTGGTCGGTCGATTCGATCTCCGAGCTGGAAAAGCTGATCGAGCTGGTTCCGGCGCAAGGGCGTGAAATCTCGGTGCGCTTCAAGCTGCCGGTGAATGGCGCGGCCTATAACTTCGGTGCGAAATTCGGTGCGACCGCCGAGCTGGCGGCGGTGCTGCTGTCGCGCGCGGCGGCGGCGGGCTTTATCCCGTCGCTCACCTTCCATCCGGGCACGCAATGCACCGATCCGGCGGCTTGGGATACCTATATCCGCACCGCCGCCGAGATTTGCCAGAATGCGGGCGTGCAGGCGCATCGTCTGAACGTGGGTGGCGGCTTCCCGAACCACCGCACGCAAGGTCCCGCGCCCGAGCTTGAGGCGATTTTCGCGCTGATCGACCGCGTGACCGGCGAAGCCTTTGGCGAAAACCGCCCCGCGCTGGTGTGCGAGCCGGGCCGCGGCCTGGTTGGCGACGCGTTCAGCCATGTGACCCGCGTCAAAGCGGTGCGTGACGGCGTGCATGTGTTCCTGAATGACGGCGTTTATGGCGGTCTGGCCGAGCTTCCGCTGGTCGGCAATATCGACCGGATCGACGTTTACTCGCCCGAGGGGCTGCGTCGCGAGCGAAATGCCGATCCGCGGATCGTCTTTGGCCCGACTTGCGATTCCGTTGACCGGCTGCCCGGTGAAGTGCCGCTGCCGGCGGACCTGCAAGAAGGCGATTTCGTCGTGTTCCGTGGTATGGGCGCCTATTCGACGGCAACCAACACGCGCTTTAACGGCTTTGGCCAGCTTGAGATCGTGACCGCTCTGTCGCTGGGGGCGTAAGCGCCCCTCGCCAGAGTGTGACGCGCTCTGCCGCGACTTCGCCATAACATTGTTAAGGTTCTTCCCCTATATTGGGGGGAGTTAACCAATGGTGCGGCGATGTTCGAGGATACCTCTTTCCGCCGCCGTGAGGGACCGCCATGCGCGGCCTGATCGAGCGGTTCATGCTGGCGCTGCGGCGCCTGCCGGGGTGGTCCCCAATGCCGGGGCCAAGCCCGCGCAAGGGGCGCGAGCCGGTCGATCATGTAATCCTGCTGGATGGCACATTGGGGTCGCTCAAACCCGAGAAGATCACATCCATCGGGATTCTTTATCATTTTCTGCGTCGCGCGGCTCCGCGTCTGTCGCTGTATTACGGCAAGGGACTGCAATGGCGCGAATGGCGCGATCTGTCCGAGGTCTGGCTGGGCTGGGGGGTGGATCGTCAGATCGAGCGCGCCTATGGCTGGCTGGCCTCGCGTTATCGCCCCGGCGACCGGATCTATCTGATTGGCTATTCGCGGGGCGCCTTTGCCGCGCGCTCGCTGGCGGGAATGATCGGGCAGATCGGACTTTTGCGCAGCGAAGAGGCGATCGAGCGGCATGTGATAGCGGCGTGGCGCCTGTATGAAGGACAGGGGACGGATGATACGGTGGCCGAGTTTCGCGCCGCCCTCTGTCACCCCGAAACCCCGATTGAGCTTGTGGGCGTGTTCGATACCGTGATGGGGCTGGGGATCCAGTTGCCGGTGCTCTGGATGCTCTCCGAGCCGAAATACCGCTTCCATAACCACCACCTTGGCCCGCATGTCCGCTTTGGCGCACAGGCGTTGGCACTGGATGAAACGCGCTCGATCTTTGAGCCGCTGATCTGGGATTCGGACGAAACCGGGGCCGACCGGATCGAACAGAAATGGTTTCGCGGAAGCCATGCCGACATCGGTGGTCAGCTTGGCGAGGCAGAGGAGGCGCGCGCCTTGGCCAATATCCCGCTGGTCTGGATGATCGGGCGGATGCAGCGGGCGGGTATTCCGTTGCCCGACGGCTGGGCAGAGCGGTTTGAAACCGATGTGAGCGCGCCTTCGGTCGGGACGTGGCACGGTGTCGGGCGGCTGTTCTGGCTGCGTGCGCCGCGTGTCGCGGGGCGTGACCCTTCGGAAAGCCTGCACCCGAGCGCACTGCAACGGTCGGGCAAACCCAAGGCCAACCTGCGCCCGCATCTTAAAGCGGCCTTTATGCAGGTGTCGGGGTCAGTTCGGCGTCCCCATGATAAAGCAGGTGGTGGTTCCGGTGGCGTAAAGGCGGCCATCCTCGACGCCGCGAATCTCGCCGCGCGCGACACCGGTTGAGCGCCCAAGATGCTCCAGCGTGCCGATGGCGCGCACCTGCGCGCCAGTCGGGATCGCGCGGATCATGTTGACTTTGTATTCCAGCGTCGTCTGGTATTGCCCCGCCTTGAGGCCAGTCATTACCGCGCAGGTCATGCAGGTGTCCATGATCGTGCCATACCAGCCGCCATGAATGCCTCCGTAGGCGTTGGTATGCTCGAACTCGGGACGCCCCAGAACCTCGACCCGCCCCTCTTCGGCGCTGGTGATTTCGTAATTCATCAGGCGTGCGAGCGTCGTTGTCGGCAACTCCCCCGCTACGATCTTCTGCATGAACTCCAGCCCTGAAATTTCCTTCAGCGCGTCAAGCGTCATGAAATCGGCGGGGCTTTGCGCAAATTTGGCCATGGTCGTCTCCCTTTTGCCGCGAGGTTAGCGCAGCCTCGGGCGGGCGAAAGGGGGCAGGCAAAGTGCCGTAGCGTCACAAAGAAAAAGGGGCCGTGATGGCCCCTTCAAGGTGGGAGTTTCCAGTCTCAGGCAACGTTCTCAAGCGTGACTTGCGGCTGCAGGCCAAGCGCGAAGCAGACGTCGCGTGTCAGGCCCGGGCGGTTGAGGGTGTAGAAGTGCAGGTCTTCCACACCGCCCGCGATCAGATCGTCGCAAAGCTCGGTGCAAAGGGCGGTTGCCAGCAGTTGTTCGCGGTCGTCGCGGGTGGCGGCTTCGAACGCCTCTTCGACCCATGCCGGGATCGAGGTGCCGCAACGAAGTGCGAAGTTTTTGGCGCCCTTCCACGACTGGATCGGCAGGATGCCCGGAATGATTTTCGCGTCGATGCCCTCTTTTTCGCAGGCGTCGCGGAAGCGGAAAAAGGTCTCTGCCTCAAAGAAAAACTGCGTGATCGCCGAGGTGGCGCCCGCTTCGACCTTGCGCTTGAGCCATTTCACATCGGCCAACGTATCGGCGGCTTCGGGGTGCGGCTCGGGGTAGGCGCCGCAGCGGATATTGAAGCGGCCATCCTGCGCCAGCGTCTCGATCAGTTCGACCGACGAGGCAAACCCTTCGGCGTGCGGCTGAAAGCGGGCAGCCCCCTTCGGCGGGTCGCCACGCAGCGCGACGATCTCGGTCACGCCGGCTTCGGCATAGGCATCGACGATCTCTTTCGTCTCGGCTTTGGTCGCATCGACGCAGGTCAGGTGCGCGGCGACGTTCAGCCCGTAATTGGCGTGGATCGCGCCAACGGCCTCATGGGTCAGTTTGCGCGTGGTGCCGCCAGCCCCGTAGGTCACCGACACAAAGTTCGGGTTCATCGGCGCCAGCGCCTGCACGGTTTCCCAAAGGCGGAAAGACGCATCAAGCGATTGCGGCGGGAAGAACTCAAAGCTGATGTTCGGAGTGGTCATGGCGGTATCCTTTCGTTGCACCCCTTGTGCCCGAATGTTTTGTGTGAGACAAATTCATAATTCTCACAATCTTTATGAGTCAGACAGCAAGATGCATCTGGAATTCCGGCACCTGCGCACGATCAAAGCCATCCACGATGCGGGCGGATTGGCGCGTGCAGCCGATGTTTTGCACATCACGCAAAGCGCCTTGTCCCATCAGATCAAGGGGTTAGAGGATCAGGCGGGGGTCGAGCTGTTCGTGCGGCGCTCAAAGCCGCTTAAATTGTCTTCGGCGGGGATGAAGCTGTTGCGTCTGGCCGAGCATATCCTGCCCGAGATCGACGCGGTGGAAGAAGAGTTCCGCGCGCTGCGTGAAGGCCGTGCGGGGCGGCTGCATATCGCGATCGAATGCCACGCCTGCTTTGACTGGCTGTTCCCTGTGCTGGAGCAGTTCCGCCGCGCCTGGCCCGAGATCGACGTCGACATTCGCCCGGGGCTGGCCTTCAACGCCATGTCCGCACTGATGCGCGAAGAGGTGGATCTGGTGATTTCCTCGGACCCTGAAAAGCTGGATGGCGTGACCTTTAACCCTCTGTTCGACTATCATCCGACTTTTGTTGCCGCCGCCAATAACCCGCTGGCCGAAAAACCATTTGTCGTGGCCGAGGATTTTGCCGACCAGACCTTGATCACCTATCCGGTGGATCGCGGGCGGATCGACATTTTTACACAGCTTCTGATGCCTGCGCGGGTTGAACCCAAAGCGCACAGACAGGTCGAACTGACTGCCGTGATCCTGATGCTGGTGGCCTCGAACCGCGGGGTTGCCGTGCTGCCCGACTGGGTGCTGCGCGAGGTGAAATACCAGCCCGATTATATCACGCGCCCCGTCACCGAAGGCGGTCTGACCAAGCGCCTGTATGCCGCGACCCGCAGCGAGGATGCGACCGAACCCTATATGGCGCATTTCCTGCGGTTGGCGAGAACCGAGCCGGTTAAGCTGCAACGCGCCTAAACCTCTTGGAATCCTGCGCGCACGCGTGTAAGGCACGCGCTTGAACGTAAGGAGCCCTCCGATGCAAGGCAGCGCAAACCTCAACCTGATGATCAAGGCCGCACGCAAAGCAGGCCGCACGCTCGTCAAGGATTTCCGCGAAGTCGAAAACCTTCAGGTCTCGGCCAAGGGGCCGGCGGATTTCGTGACCAAGGCCGACCGCGAAGCCGAACGCATCATCAAGGAAGAGCTGCGCGGCGCGCGTCCGTCCTATGGCTGGGTGGGCGAGGAAACCGGAACCGAAGAGGGCGAAGACCCGACACGCCGCTGGATCGTGGACCCGCTGGACGGCACCACCAACTTCCTGCATGGCCTGCCGCACTGGGCTGTCTCGATCGCCCTTGAACACAAAGGCGAAATCGTTGCGGGCGTCGTGTTCGACGCGGCCAAGGACGAGATGTATTTCGCGGAAAAAGGTCTGGGTGCCTATATGAACGAGACCCGCCTGCGCGTGTCTGGGCGCCGCAATATGATGGAAGCTATCTTCGCGACGGGCATTCCGTTCGGTGGGCGTGGCACGCTTCCGGCGACCTTGCAGGATTTCGCACGCCTGATGCCGCAATGCGCGGGTGTGCGTCGGTTCGGTTCTGCCTCGCTGGATCTGGCCTATGTTGCCTCGGGTCGTTTCGATGGTTTCTGGGAACGCGGCCTGAAGATCTGGGATTGCGCAGCCGGGCTGATTCTCGTGAAAGAGGCAGGCGGCTTTGTCGGACCGATCCGCGAAGGGCAGGATATGCTTGAAAGCGGGTCTCTGATCGCGACGAACGCCGAGATGTTCGCGCCGCTCACCAAGATATTGCGTCAGCCCGCCTGATACTCCACCACCAGAGGTAGGCGCGCGGGAACGGTTTTCGTTCACGAGTTGTTCACTATGATCTGACAGCTTTGTTCCGTCACTAGCACGGGGATAAAGCAATGGCTCAGGTCCACAACTGGACGCGCATCAGCAACTATCTGACACCGGTCGGGGGTGGGCTGCCCTTGCAGGGGGTCTCCGTGATGGTCGAGGAACTGGCGCAGCTTATCGGCGATGCGGCTTTCGTCGAACAGGCGGATATGGCCGCTCGCAAGCGAATTTCCCAGCTAGAGGATATGCTGGCGGCCTGCGAGCAGGATCTTGACGGGCAAGAGGGGGAAGCCGCCCGCGAATTGGACAGTGCGATTGCCGATTTGCGCGAGGAGCTGGCCTATCACCGGAACCTTGCGTTGCTGGACGCGGCCTTCCGTGAGGATCAGCGCGATGCGATCCGTGCGCGGCTGGAGCGGTTTCGCGAGGGTGTGCGAAATGCGATTCATCGCGAAGCGCCCCTTGAAATCGCGGGGGCGATCCTGATGCGTGAGGATCTGGATGCGCTACTGCGCATCATGATGACCTGCGATGCCGAGCAGATTTTCCGCATCGCGCGGATGCAGGCGGCCGGGCCGGACAGTGAGTGGCTGCGCGCCGATGGCAGCGGGCCGCGTCTGATGGCAGGGCACGCGACGGGCGCGCCCTGCCACGAAGTTTAATCTCGCGCGGGGATGTTCAGGCCGCGCTGCACTGCCGGGCGGGCGAGAAAGCGATCGAGATAGGCCGGAACATTCGCCAGCTTGCCCCATCCGGTCAGATCCGTGACCTGATACATATCGCGCAGGGTGCGTAGCCAGGGTGCGATCGCAATATCGGCAATCGAATATTCGCCCGCGATCCATTCGCGCCCGTCAAGCGCGCCATCCAGCACCTTGAGCAGACGTTCGGCCTCGGCGCGGTAGCGTTCTTTCGGGCGGGGGTCCTCGATCTCGCGACCGGCGAATTTGTGGAAATACCCAAGTTGGCCGAACATCGGTCCCAGGCCGCCCATCTGGAACATCAGCCATTGCAGGATTTCATAGCGCTTTGCCTCGGGCAGAAGCTGGCCCGTTTTCTCCGCCAGATAAATAAGGATCGCACCGCTTTCGAAGAGCGGCAGGGGGGCGCCGTCCGGGCCGTTCGGGTCGATGATCGCGGGGATCTTGTTGTTCGGGTTGAGCGACAGAAACTCGGGCGTCATCTGGTCGTTTGCGTCAAAGCGCACCAGATGGGGTTCGTAGGCCAGCCCGGTTTCCTCTAGCATGATCGAAACCTTTACGCCGTTCGGCGTCGGCAGCGAGTAAAGCTGAATGATCGACGGGTCGTGGGCGGGCCAACGGGAGGTGATCGGGAAGGAAGAGAGATCGGTCAAGGGGAATCTCCGGGCATTTTGGACAGTGAATTTGCGTTTGTGCGGCTCTATTCGAAAATGGTAACGTTCGGCACTTCGGGCAAGACCCGCGTGAGAGTAAAGGGGCAAATAATGATTCAAGAGTTCAAGAACTTCATTGCCAAGGGCAATGTTATGGATATGGCCGTCGGTATCATCATCGGCGCGGCCTTCACCGCAATTGTGACCTCGCTTGTGTCGGATCTTCTTAATCCGGTCATCGGGCTTGTGCTGGGCGGAATCGACTTCACCAATATGTATGCGGTGCTTTCGGGTGATGTGCCTGATGGTTCCAGCCTTGATGCTGCGCGCGAGGCAGGGGCTGCGGTCTTTGCCTACGGCGCGTTCCTGACGGCTGTCATCAACTTCCTGATCGTCGCCTTTGTGGTGTTCCTGCTGGTCAAGGCGGTGAACCGCGTCAAAGAAGCGACCGAGACGCCGGAAGAGCCTGCGCCCGCTGCGCCTGCTGGTCCGTCGGAACTGGATGTTCTGCTGGAAATTCGCGACGCGCTGAAGAAGTAAGCGATTGGATGCCCCGGCCCGCACACGCAGGCCGGGGCGTTTGTTTCAGAGGCCGAGGACCTCTTCGGGGGTAACCGAATTGAGGCCAAGCGCCTCGCCCACGGGCGGACAGGTCAACTGGCCAGCGTGGATATTCAGGCCCGCGCGCAGATGCGCGTCGTCGATGCAGGCCTGCTTCCAACCTTTGTCAGCAAGGGCCAAAACGAACGGCAGCGTGGCGTTGCCAAGAGCTTGCGTCGCGGTGCGGGCGGCCGCGCCCGGCATGTTTGCGACACAGTAGTGAATGACGCCGTCCACTTCGAACACCGGGTCTTGGTGGGTTGTCGCGTGAGAGGTCTCAAAGCACCCCCCTTGGTCGATCGCGACATCGACAATAACGGCGCCGGGCTTCATCGTCGAAAGCATCGCGCGGGAAACGAGCTTCGGCGCTGCTGCACCCGGGATCAGCACAGCGCCGATCACCATATCGGCCTCGGCCACCTTTTCCGCCAGCGTCGCCGCCGAGGAATAGGCAGTGCCGAACTGGCCGCCAAACATATCGTCCAACTGGCGCAGACGCGGCAGCGAACGATCAAGAACCGTGACATCGGCCCCCATTCCGGCGGCCACGCGGGCCGCATTGGTGCCGACGACGCCGCCGCCGATCACCACCACCTTTGCCGGTGCAACGCCGGGCACGCCCCCCATCAGAACGCCTCGACCACCATTGGCCTTTTGCAGTGCCCATGCGCCCATCTGCGGCGCGAGCTTGCCCGCAACCTCGGACATCGGTGCCAGAAGCGGCAGCCCGCCCATGCGGTCGGTAACGGTTTCAAAAGCGATGCAAACAGCGCCTGATTTCAGCAGGTCCGCCGTTTGTTCCGGATCGGGCGCAAGGTGCAGATAGGCGAACAGAAGCTGACCGGGGCGCAGCATTGCGCGCTCTGACGGTTGGGGTTCTTTCACCTTCACGATCATATCGGCGCTTGCGAAAACCGCAGCCGCATCCGGCACGATCTGGGCGCCAACGGCCTCGTAGGCCGCGTCATCATAGCCCGAGCCAAGCCCCGCGCCGCTTTCGATCAGCACCTCATGCCCGTGTGCGACAACTTCCTGCGCGGCTTCCGGCGTCAGGCCGACGCGAAATTCCTGCGCTTTGATTTCACGGATGCTTCCGACTTTCATTCTACCCTCCCTGGGGGCTTGTATGGTGTTCTTCATGAACTGTGACGGATTTCGTGAAGAATGTGCTTGGAAAAATACACCTCGATAGGGTAGGAGCTTGGAATGATCGCCGTCATTATTGAATATTAGTCGAAGAAAGTTGCGCATATGACGCTAGATGCCACAGATCGCCGCATTCTGACGGTGCTGCAGAAACAGGGCCGGATTTCGAATGCCGAACTGGCCGAGCGGGTCAACCTGTCGGCCTCGGCCTGCCACCGACGTGTGCAACGCCTTGAGGACGATGGCTTTATTCGCGGCTATGTCGCTCTGCTTGATCGCCGCAAGATGGAGCGCCCGACGACCGTCTTCGTCGAGATTACCCTATCGACGCAAGCTGACGAAGTGCTTGATTCTTTCGAGCGTGAGGTGCGCAAAATCCCCGATATTCTGGAGTGTCATCTGATGGCCGGCACGGCGGATTATCTGCTCAAAGTGGTCGCTGCCGATTCCGAAGATTTCGCACATATCCACCGTGCCAAGCTCGCGCGTCTGCCCGGCGTTGCGCAGATGAAGTCCAGCTTTTCACTGAAATCGGTGGCCGACAGCACGGCTTTGCCGGTCTGAAGCGCACGAAAAAACCCCCGGTGGCGTGCCACGGGGGTTCCTCGTTGCGGGCGAACCCGCCAGCATTATCAAACGCTTAGAGAGCGCCTTCGCGCTGGGCCTTCTTGCGTGCCAGTTTACGGGCACGGCGGACGGCTTCAGCTTTCTCGCGCGCTTTCTTAACGGACGGCTTCTCGAAATGTTGCTTGAGCTTCATTTCACGGAAAACCCCCTCGCGCTGAAGTTTTTTCTTCAGAGCACGAAGCGCCTGTTCGACGTTGTTGTCGCGAACGCTGACCTGCATGTGGTGTCACCACCTTCCTAAGTTAGAGTTGCATCAATCTGCAGGAAGCGGCCATATAGCAAAGCCCGACTTTTATTACAACTCCTGCCGGAACGAGTTTTGCCATGAAAAACGACCATTTGGATTATGCGCGCACGCGGGCCGAGCTGTTGCAGGCCATCGCGCCGCATGTGCCCTTTGATGGCTGGTCGGAGCCTGCGTTCAAGGCGGCGGTCGAGGATCTGGGGATGGATGTGGGGCTGGCGCGCGTGATCTGCCCGCGCGGTGCGGTCGATCTGGCGGCAGAGTATCATCGGCAGGGCGATCGTCTGATGCTTGAGAAATTGACCGATGAAAACCTGCAAGGGCTGAAATTTCGCGAGAAAATCGCCTTTGCCGTTCGAACGCGCTTGCAGGTGGTGGATCGTGAGCTGGTGCAACGCGGCGCAAGCGTATTCGCGCTGCCGCAAAATGCCGCGACGGGGTCCAAGCTGATCTGGGAGACCTGCGACAAGATATGGAATGCCTTGGGCGACACGAGCGAGGATTACAACTGGTATACGAAACGTATGACGCTTTCGGGGGTGTATAGCGCGCTGGTGCTGTTCTGGCTGGGCGATGACAGCGAGGATTACGCCGATAGCTGGGCCTTCCTTGATCGCCGGATCGAGAACGTGATGCAATTTGAAAAGGTGAAAGGCAGCCTGTTGAAGCTGCCGTTTGTCAGCGCCGTGCTGGAAGGCATCAAGGCACCCTCTGGCCGAAATGACCTGCCCGGCAAGGAGGCACGCTGATGCAACTTCCCGATCAGATGACCGTCGTTGAAATTTCTGCTGCGGGCGGCCCCGAGGTCTTGCGCCCTGCGACCCGCGCGGTGCCCGTGCCTGCTCAGGGCGAGTTGCTGATCGAGGTGGCCTATGCGGGTGTGAACCGCCCCGATGCGTTGCAGCGCGCGGGGGCGTATAAGGCTCCGCCCTGTGCCTCGGACTTGCCGGGGCTGGAATGCTCGGGGCGCGTGGCGGCGATTGGCGCGGGCGTGAGTGGTTGGGCGGTCGGTGATGCCGTTTGCGCGCTTTTGCCGGGTGGCGGCTATGCCGAATATGCGCTCTGTCCGGCGGCCCATGCGCTGCCTGTGCCTGCGGGCGTCGATCTGAAATCGGCGGCGTGTCTGCCCGAAACCTGCTTTACGGTCTGGTCGAATGTCGTGCAGCGCGGCGGGTTGAAGTCGGGCGAGCGGTTCTTGGTGCATGGCGGCTCAAGCGGCATCGGCACCACAGCAATCCAGATCGCCAAGGCGCTTGGGGCGCGGGTTTTTGCGACGGCTGGCTCGGATGAGAAATGCCGCGCCTGCGCCGATCTTGGCGCCACTGCGATCAATTATCGCGAGGCCAATTTCGTTGACGTTCTGCGCGCAGAAGGCGGAGCCGATCTGATCCTCGATATGGTTGGCGGGAGCTACATCGCGCGCAATATCAAGGCCTTGGCGGATGACGGGCGGATGGCGTTCATTGCCTTCCTTGAAAGCCCGAAGGCCGAGATCAACTTTGCGCAGGTGATGCTGCGCCGCCTGACCATCACCGGCTCGACCCTGCGTCCGCAGTCCGATGCGGCGAAGGCGGGTATTGCACGGGAACTGCGCGAAAAGGTCTGGCCGATGGTCGAGGCAGGCAAGCTGCGCGTCGTGCATGACAGTTGCTTCCCGCTGGCCGAGGCCGCGCAGGCCCATGCGCGGATGGAAACCAGCCAGCACATCGGCAAGATGGTCTTGCAGGTGCGCTCGCCTATTTGATCCGCGCCATCAGCGCATCGCTAAGCGAGCAATCGCGGCGCGTGTCTGGGGCGCAGTCGCGCGGCGTCAGATCTTTGGTCAGGCAGATGCGGACCTCCTGAATCCGGCGCTGGTCACAGGTCACCGTGATCATGTTGCGCGAAAGCGACGGGTTGACCTCAAGGAAGGCGGCCTCCACGACCGAGGCGGGCAGGCGGTAATCCTTTTGCATCCTGGCGAAGACCGAGGGCCGCTTGATCCGCTCAAAGGCTGTGCGTGCGGTCGCAAAAAAGTCGGAAGGCGACAGCCCCGAACAGCGACCGTGCTTTTTCCACTGATACCACGCCGTGCCTGGGGCGCCCATGATGTCCTCCATCGCGGCGGTTTCGGACCGCGACGGATCGCGTGCGGTGGTCAGGCAAAAGCTTGGCCAGCCGTCCTCGTATTGCGGCCAAAGCCCGTGCAGGACAAAGCCGTAATCCTTGGCCGGATCACATTGCGGAGAGTTGCGCGCCTCGCCCTCAAGCGCGCACCATGTGGGCGACCAGCTCAGCGCGAGCACATAATAATCGAAATCTCCGGCCTTTTCGCCATCGGCCTGCGCGGTCAAAGGCAGCAAAACCGCGATAATTGCGGCGATGATACTTGTTACAAATCTCATTTTCTCTTTCCTAACACGCGACAAAGCACTATATGGGGCGCAATTCCCCTTCCAGAAATGGACCGCGGCCTCGGGAATCTCCAGCCGCAGCCGATTTCACGGCACGGGAGAGATTTGTAAAGGATGGCTCTGATGACGAACAAGCCCCTGATGGCCAAAGCGACCGCCGTGTGGCTGGTTGACAATACTACGCTGACCTTCAAGCAGATCGCGGATTTCTGCGGTATGCACGAGCTTGAGGTTCAGGGTATCGCGGATGGTGACGTTGCGACCGGCGTGAAAGGGTTTGACCCGATCGCCTCGAACCAGCTTGACCAGAAAGAAATCGACAAGGGCGAGGCTGATCCGCTGTATAAGCTGCGCCTCAAGTTCAACGCGGCCGCCGTGGGCGAAGACAAGCGTCGCGGCCCGCGCTATACGCCGCTGTCGAAGCGTCAGGACCGCCCGAACGCGATCCTGTGGCTGGTGAAGTTCCACCCCGAGCTGGCCGATGCGCAGATCGCGCGTCTGGTGGGCACCACCAAGCCGACGATTGCCTCGATCCGCGAGCGCACGCACTGGAACATCCAGAACATGACGCCGATTGATCCGGTCGCTCTGGGGCTGTGCCGCCAGTCCGAACTGGACAGCGAAGTGCAAAAGGCCGCGAAGAAGCGTGCTGCCGAAGGCGTGATGAGCGATGACGAGCGTCGTAAACTGGTCTCGACCGAGCAGTCGCTTGGCATGTCGGACGAGCCGCGCCTGCCGACCGCGATTGCGGGGCTCGAGAACTTCTCGCTCTCGGATGGCAAGCCTGAGGAAGACAAGAAAGACTACTCGGACGCGGAAAGTTTCTTCAATCTGCCGAACGATGAAGATGACGAGGACGACGACGCGTAATCGTTCTGTGTCGAAACAGATCTGGGCCGCCCTTCGGGGCGGCCTTTTACGTTCCGGTGGTCTGTTGCATCACTTTGCGCGCGGCCTGCATTGTCAGGAACGGGGCTGCCCGCGCCGGATTGGCACCCATGATCGCACGGATGCGCGCGGCCAGATGGCCTGGCATCTGTGACAGGGCGACGGGGCCGGGCCAGAAACTCTCGCATGGCAGACCCTCGGCGATCAGCAGCGCGTGTTGGTGCAACACTATGTGGACATAGTGGAAATCCGGTCCTGTCGCGGGCAGATGGCCTATGCGGGGTTGCGAGGTCAGCGCGCGCGCGGGAACAAGTGCCGCCAGTCCGGGCAGATAGACCCGATGTTGCGGCGATAACACCAGATCTGCGTGCGGACCCTGCGTGCCCAAGGCATGGGCACGGATCCGCACGGGGCGACTGATGCCGCCTGCACGATGGGGTGCGCGCACATGGATCAGAAGTGCGATACGAGCCAGGTCGCCGCCATAGAGCCGCACCTCGTCGCCGATGCTCAGCTCACCAGCTGCGCGCCAGCTGCCGGAGGCCAGCTTGAGTCGGGCGTTGGCGGCAAAACAGGACGGGCTGGAGGTGGAATAAGCGTAGGTCAAGACAACCCCGTCTTGCGCCTGAATGACGGTCAGTGGTTCGTTAAAGGGCGGCAGCGCCCCCTGAACCACAAAGGCTTGAATATTATAGGCATCACTGTTCAGCGACACGAATTGCAAGATGTAATTGGTGCCAAGAGAATCCTGCACAGTCAGGACATATTCCGCTTCGATCACCGTTCCGTCGGGGTAGAAAATCCCGTTGATTGTGGAGCCTCCGCTGAGGACCTGTGCGAGCCCCGCGTCGTCATCAAAGGTTGCATCGTTCCAGTCGGTGACGGCAACGGGCTGGCTCGAGGAGCCGGGAACCAGCGTGACTGTGTCAAAGCCGGGGAAGAATTGTTCCCCGCCCACGCTGGAAAATCCGCTGGGGTTGCTTGTGGTGATAGCGCTCAGATCAAAAATATTGAGCGAGTAAAGAGCCATAGAATTCGGCGCCCCTTGCGTGAAGGATGCCGGTGAGTATGCGTGTTTTGGCCTAACCGCGCGTTAACCGCCTTCGGCGTGAAGTCAGATGCAGCGCCCGCCGTCCACTTCCATCGCGACCCCTGTGACCATTGACGCCTCGTCCGAGCACAGGAACAGCGCGGCATTGGCCATATCTTCCGGCGTCGAGAACCGCCCCAGCGGAATGGTCGACAGGAATTTCGCGCGGATTTCCGGCGTGTCCTCGCCCATAAAGCTTTTCAAAAGCGGCGTTTCCCCGGCGACCGGGTTGATCGCATTGACGCGGATGCCCTTGGGGGCCAGCTCGACCGCCATCGCTTTGGTCGCGGTAATCATCCAGCCCTTCGAGGCGTTATACCAGTTCAGGTTCGGGCGTGGGCTGACACCTGCGGTCGAGGCGACGTTCAGAATCGCGCCGCGGCCTGCCTGCTTCATCGCTGGCACGATATGGCGCGCGGTCAGGAAAACCGATTTCGCATTGACCGCCAGCACACGGTCGAATTCATCCTCGCTGACCTCTTCCATCGGTTTGGGCAGATGGGTGATGCCCGCGTTGTTCACCAGAATGTCGATGCGCCCCCATTGCGCCAGCGCAGCCTCGGTCATTGCCTTGACGGAGGCATCATTGGCCACGTCGACCGTGCAGGCCAGCCCACCGATCTCGGCGGCCAGCGCGGCGGCGGCATCGCTGTTAATGTCTGCGACCATCACCTGCGCTCCTTCGGCTGCAAAGCGCCGCGCGATCCCCGCGCCAAACCCCGAGGCGGCCCCGGTGACGATGGCGGTTTTGTTTTCAAGTCTCATGCGTTTTGTTCCTGTCGAAAAGGGTCAGCCATGCCATGCGGCGACGGTTTTGAGGGTCGAAAATCCGTAAAGTGCCTCGAAGCCCTTTTCGCGGCCATGACCGGATTTTCCGGTGCCGCCGAAGGGGAGTTCAACCCCGCCGCCTGCGCCGTAATTGTTCAGAAAAACCTGCCCGGCACGCAGCCGTTTCGCAAGCCGCATCGTGCGCGGGCCGTTTTCCGACCAGACCGAGGCGACAAGCCCGTAGTCGGTGCCATTGGCGATGCGGATCGCGTCGGCTTCGTCCTCGAACGGAATGACGATCTGCGCGGGACCGAAGATTTCCTCTTGCGCCAGCCGGTGCGCGCCATGCCCACCCCCGATCAGCGTGGGGGCGACGTAATGGCCGCCCGCGGGGGCGTCGGCGGCAATCTGCCCTTGAGCCGCGATGGTCAGGTCCGACGCAAGGCCAAGATACCCCTCGACGATCTGCTTTTGCCGCGCAGAGATCAGCGGGCCAACCTCCAGATCGGCCATTGCGGGGCCGACGCGCAACCGGCGATAGGCGGTGGCCATCCGCTCCAGCACCTCGTCATAGCGCGAGCGCTCTACCAGAATGCGCGAGGCGGCCGAACACGTCTGGCCTGCGTTCTGCACGCCCGCATTCACAAGGAAGGGCAGCGCGCGGTCCAGATCGGCATCGGCAAAGACAAGCTGGGGCGACTTGCCACCCAGTTCCAGCGTGACAGGCACGACGTGGTGCGCCGCCGCCTCTTGGATCAGTTGGCCCACCGGAACCGAGCCAGTGAACGAGATATGGTTGATGCCGGAATGTGCCGACAGCGCCGCGCCCGCCTCTTCGCCAAGGCCCGGCACGATGTTGACGGCGCCAGCGGGCAGTCCGGCTTCCTCGGCGATGCGGGCAAAGGCCAGCGCGGTGAGCGAGGCTTCCTCGGCGGGCTTCAGAACCGTCGCGTTACCCATCGCCAAGGCCGCGCCCACCGAGCGCCCGATGATTTGCATCGGATAATTCCACGGCACGATATGGGCGGTAACTCCGTGGGGTTCGCGCAGGGTGTAGGCGGTATAGCCATTCTGGAAGGGGATCGTCTCGCCCATCACCTTATCCGCCGCGCCGCCATAGAATTCGAGATACCGCGCGAGAGCCACAACATCGGCGCGCGCCTGTTTCAGCGGTTTGCCCACATCCATCGCCTCAAGCACGGCCAATGCGTCTGCGCGGTCTTCGACGATGCGCGACATGCGCAGCAAAAGGCGCCCGCGTTCGGCGGCACTCAGCGCGCCCCAGTCGCCCTCGAATGCGGTGCGGGCGGCAGCGACGGCCTCGTCGATTTCAGCCTGCGTCCCCCGCGCGATTTCGGCAATCGTGGTGCCGTCCGAGGGGTTCTCGACGGGCAGGCGCTCGGGCGTTTGGCGCCAGCGGCCTCCGGCAAGATATTCGGTCGGGTCGAACCAGAGTGGCAGGGTCATGCGGGCTCCTTAATCCAGGCTGGGGGGATGCGCGGCGCGGCGGCAACCAGCGCGCGGGTGTAACTGTGGCGCGGGGCGGTGAACAGGGCTTCGGTCGGGCCTTCTTCGACCAGCTTTCCGGCCTGCATCACAAGGCAACGGGTGGTGACGTTACGCACGACCGACAGGTCATGCGAGATGAACAGATAGGCAAGGTTATGGCTTTTTTGCAGAGCGGCCAGCAGGTCCAGAACCTGCGCGCGCACCCGCACATCCAGCGCCGAGACCGCCTCGTCCAGAACGATCAGTTTGGGGCGGATAATCAAGGCACGCGCGATGGCGATGCGTTGCCGCTGGCCGCCCGAAAACTCGTGGATGAACCGCCGCCCGTCATCGGGCGACAGGCCGACCTCGCGCAGGGCTTGCGATACGCGGTCGCGCCAGTCGGTAGGGCGACCGGTCAGGTGAAACGGCTCTGCGACCAGACGCTCGACCCTTTGGCGCGGGTTGAATGAGCCGTAGGGGTCTTGAAACACCACCTGCACATCCGCGCGCAGGCGCATCGGCATGTCCGGTGAAACCAAATGGCCCGAGAGCATGATCCGCCCTTCTTGCAGCGGGTCAAGCCCTAGGATCGTGCGCGTCAGCGTGGACTTGCCGCAGCCGGATTCCCCGACCAGCCCAAGGCTTTCCCCCGCGTTCAGCGTGAAGCTTACGCCATCCACCGCGCGCAGGTCCGGGTGGGGCGCAAAGGGTGTCGGGCGAGGCAGGCGATAGAGGCGCGTGGCCCCTTCGACCGATAGCAAGGGTGCGTGTGTGTCGCGCGTTTCAGGGCGCGCCCGATGGGTCGAGGCGGCCAGCAGGTCGCGGGTATAGTCCGCTTGCGGCGTGCGGAATAACGGCTCGGTCTCGCCTGTCTCGACCACGCGGCCCGCGTTCATTACCGCCACGCGGTCGGCCATCCCCGCGACGACGGCAAGGTCATGGGTAATCAGGATCAGCCCCATACCCTCGTCGCGAGCGAGGTCTTGCAGGAGCGCCAGAACCTCGGCCTGAGTTGTCACATCCAGCGCGGTCGTGGGTTCGTCGGCAATCAAAAGCTGTGGTCGCAGCGCGATGGCCAGCGCAATCGCAACCCGCTGGCGTTGCCCGCCCGAAAGCTCGTGCGGGTAAAGCGTCAGCGGAAAACGTGGCGCGCGCAGGCCCACGCGGTCGAGCCTCTCGCGCGCGATGCGCAGGGCGTCTGCGCGCGGCATCCGCTCATGCACCATCAGGGTTTCCGCCACCTGATCGCCGATGGTCATCAACGGGTTCAGCGCGGTCATCGGTTCTTGAAAGATCATCCCGATCGACTTGCCGCGTATCTGGCAGAGCGCCTTTTCGGGCAGGGGCAACAGGTCGCGCCCCTCCAGCATGATCTGGCCGCTTGCCTTGGCGCGATGCGGCAGCAACCCCATGATCGCCAGCGCGGTCATTGATTTGCCCGAACCGCTTTCTCCCACCAGACCAAGGATTTCGCCTTTGCCCAGATCAAGGCTGACGTCTTGCAGGATTGCGGCGCGGTCGATGCTTACCGACAGGTTTTGCAGGCTCAGCAGGCTCATGTCAGGCGCCCCTTCAGCCGTGGGTCCAGCGCATCGCGCAGCCCGTCCCCCAGCAGGTTCAGCCCGAGCACCGTCAGCACAATCGCCAGCCCCGGCGCCAGTGCGACATGGGGGGCGAGGGTGACGAATGTCTGTGCCTCGGCCAGCATCCGGCCCCAGCTTGGGATGGGGGGCTGCGCGCCAAGGCCGACGTAACTTAGCCCCGCCTCGGCCAATATCCCCAGCGAGAACTGGATCGTTCCCTGCACGATCAGAAGATTGGCGATATTGGGCAGGATATGCTCGGCCGAGATGCGCGCGCGCGACTTGCCTGCGACCTGTGCCGCGCGGATGAAATCCAGCGTCCAGAGCGACAGCGCGCCTGCGCGCGAGACGCGGGCAAAGACGGGGATGTTGAAAATCCCGATGGCGATGATTGCGTTCAGCGCCGAGGGGCCGAAGGTCGCGGTGATCAGAATGGCGATCACCAGCGAGGGGAAGGCGAAAATCAGGTCATTGCCGCGCATGATCAGCTCGTCCAGCCAGCTACCGCGCCGCGCCGCCGCCATCAGGCCCAAGGGCACGCCAAGCCCTGCGCCAATGCCAACCGCCACCAGCGCCACCGCCAGCGAGACCCGCGCCCCCGCCATCAGCATCGAGAGAATATCCCGCCCGAAATGGTCGGTTCCGGCCCAATGCGCGACCGATGGCGCGCGCAGCTTCTCGGCAATCGCCATTTGGGTCACGTCATAGGGCGTCCAGACCAGCGAGACGAGCGCCGCCAGAAGCGCCGCAACCGACAGGACCAGACCAAGGCGGAGCATCGGCTTCATGCGCGGCTCCGCAATCGGGGGTCTACGGCGGCATAGGCGAGATCGGTCAGGAAGGTCACGCAGATCACCGCGCAGACCAGCACCATCACGGCGGATTCGACGACAATCAGATCGCGCTGCGTGATCGCCTGAAAGATCAACCGCCCGAGGCCGGGCAGGTAAAACACGTTTTCAATGATGATCGCGCCTGCCAGCAGGAAGGAAAACTGCATCCCGAGGATTGTCAGGACGGGGATCAGTGCGTTGCGCAGCGCGTGGGCGGTCAGCGCGCGGGTGCGGCTAAGACCCTTGGCGCGGGCGGTGCGGATGTAGTCTTGGCCCAAGGTTTCAATCAGCGCCGAGCGCAACACGCGGGCAAGGATCGCCCCTTGCGGCAAGGCGAGGGCGATGGCGGGCAGCGCCAGTGACTTCAGCGCGGCGAGTGGGGAGTCCCATCCCGCAAAGCCACCGGCGGGCAGCAGGCGCATCTTCACGGCGAAGACCAGCACCAAAAGCATCGCGAACCAGAAGTTCGGCACAGCGATCCCCAGCTGCGTGCCGGCCATGATGGCGCCGTCGCTTAGCCTGCCACGGCGCGCTGCCGCCCAAAGCCCGACCGGAAACGCCACGATCACCGCCAGCACCAGCGCCAGCACCGCCAGAGGCAAAGACACCACCAGCCGCGCGGTAATCAGGTCGATCACCGGCACCTTATAGGTAAAACTCTGCCCGAAATCGCCCGCGAGCATGCCCCCCGCCCATCGCAGGTAGCGCAGCGCCAGCGGGTCATCCAGCCCCATCTGCGCGCGCAGCGCCGCCACCGTATCGGGCGCTGCATTCAGCCCCAGCATATAGCTTGCCGGATCGCCGGGGATCACCTCGATCAGGGCGAATATGACAAGGCTTGCCACGAAAAGGCTTAGACACAGGATCAGGATGCGTTTGAACAGATAGCGCAGCATGGCACGAGGTTTGTCCGCCTGCCGCGCGGGGTCAAGCGAAAGCCGCGTCAGGGCGTTGCCATTTTTCACAGTTCTGTGCGCAAATGCACTGGTTCGACCCTCGGGACTTGACGCGAACGAGGGGGGAGGGTTTGTGGACAGCGGAAGCCCGCACTGCCATGTGGGCGAAGCTGGGGAATGTTGTTTCGTGTTCAAGCATCTGATGTCGGGCGCTCGCCCGTCGCGCGGCGGCATGGCTGCGCTTTCTGTTATAGCTGCGCTGATGCTGGCGGGGTGTAACCCCGATGCGCCGGTGAGCGGGCCGCAGACGGCCTCGGGCCTTTCAAGCATGAATGTGCCGATGGAGTATCGCGCCCGCCCCGATGGCGAAAAGATCGTGCCGATGGTGCCCTCGCTGTTCCTGACGGAGCGGAACAAACGCCAGTGGGTTGCCTATGACGGGCCGGAAGAGCCGAACACGCTGATCGTCGATCCCTATGCGCGGCTTTTGTATCACGTTGTCGAACCGGGCAAGGCGATGCGCTTTGGCGTGGCCGTGGGCAAGGCGGGGCGCGGATTTGCCGGAACCGCGCGCGTGCAGGTCAAGAAGGAATGGCCGGGCTGGACGCCGACGCAAAACATGATCCGCCGCGACCCCGAGCTGTATGGGCCTCTTGCCGGCGGGTTGAAGGGCGGACTGTCGAACCCGCTTGGGGCGCGCGCGCTGTATCTGTTCCGGGGTGGGCGTGACACGATGTATCGCATTCACGGGACGATGGACCCGGCCTCGATCGGGCGCGCGACCTCGGCGGGGTGCATCCGGCTGTTCAATCAGGACGTGATGGATCTTTATGACGAGATGGAGATCGGCGCGAAGGTCAAGGTGCGCTCAAAGGCGGAAAGCATCGCCGCCGAGGGCGAGATGGTCGAACTGCACACCGGCTATGTCGTGCCAGCGACCGAAACGGCGGTGATCGAGGCCGACCAGAAAGCCTATGACGAGGGGCTGATCCGTGACCTGTCGCTGGTCGAGGCCGAAGCCTACGCCCGTTCGGTCGCGGCCGCCGAGGCTCAGGCGGCGGGGCTTAGCCCCGAGGAAATCCGCGCTGCCGCCGATGAGGCCGCGGCCAGATTCCACCCCGAAGAAACGCCGGAAGAGGGCTAAGCCAAAATAAAACGGGCGCCGCCATCTGGCCGCGCCCGTTTCGGTTTCGGAAAGGCTTAGTCGGTCCAGTAGACACCGGTCAGATCGGTCGCCTGTGTCGGCGCATTCGCCCATAGCCCTTCGATTTTCGCGTTTGCTACCCCGGTTTGGGCCAACTGGAACAGGAAGCCGTTGACGAAATCCTCTGCGATGATCGTCTGCGCCTTGTGCAGCAGATCGCTGCGCGCGCCCGTGTCCGAGGTGGTCTCGAGCGTCGCCATCACCTCGTTGAAGGCAGGGTTCTGATAGCCGAAGTAATAGTCGGGGCGGGCATAGATGCCGATGTCCATAGGCTCGGTATGGCTGATGATGCTCAGGTCGAAGTCATGGCCCTTGAACACGGTCTCCAGCCAGCCCGCCCATTCGAAATTGGTGATCTCGGTCTGGATGCCGACTGCGGCCAGTTGCGCGGCGATGATCTCGCCCCCGCGGCGCGCATAGGTGGGGGGCGGCAGGGCAAGGCGCAGTTTCAGATTGCTGAACCCCGCCTCTGCCAGAAGTGCCTTGGATTTCTCGGGGTCATAGGCAGACAGGCCGGTCAGATCGAGGTAATCGGGGTTATGCGGCGCGAAATGGGTGCCGATCGGCGTGCCATAGCCGAACATCGCCCCGTCGACGATTTCCTGACGGTTGATCGCGTGGGCAATCGCCTCGCGAACGGTTTTGTCGGCCAGCGCCTCGGAGCGGTGGTTCATCGAGAGGATTGTCTCGCCCTCGGTCGAGCCGACGATGACTTTGAAGCGCGGATCGGCCCCGAATTGCACCAGCGTTTCGGGCGCGGGGAAGCGGGGGAAGACATCAACATCGCCCGCCATCATCGCGGCGAAAGCCGCCGTCGGGTCCGAGATGAAGCGGAAGGTTGCCTGAGCCAGTGCGGGCTTTTCACCCCAATAGCCCGGATAGGCGGCCAGCGTCACATGATCGCCCTGCGCCCAATCCTGAAACGCAAAGGGGCCAGTGCCAACGGGATGGGTAGCCGCCTCGGCCACGCTTTCAGGCGCGACGATTACCGCATCGCCCCAGGCCATCTTGAACGGGAAGGCGCCGTCAGGAGCCTTAAGCGTTACCGTCACGGTCTGCGGATCGGTCTCGGTGACATCAGAAATTCCCGCGAACAAGGTTTTTTGGGCGTTGGCGCTGTCTTCTGCGCGCGCACGATCAAGCGTGAATTTCACGTCCTCTGCATCAAACCCGCTGCCGTCATGAAAAGTGACGCCCGCGCGCAGGTGGAAGGTATAGCTCAGCCCATCTTGCGATACGTCCCAGCTTTCGGCCAGCGCGGGGCGGACCGAGCCATCGGGACCAAACCGCGTCAGCCCCTCGAACAGGTTGGCATAGACCACCTCGTCGATCGCGGCGGCAGCGCCTGCTGTCGGGTCAAGGTTCGGCGGCTCCAGCCCCAGTCCGACGGTAATCGTATCGGTCTGCGCCCATGCAGAGCCGGTCATCAGGGCCAAGGCTGTGGCTATCGTCAGCGTGCGTCTGGTCATCAAAGAGCCTCCCGTTTCATGGTTTGGATCACGGCTGGGGCACATGATTGACCCGATCCCGCGTTCGATCAAGGTAAATACTATCTTCGCCAAAGGGGGAATTTCGGGCCGGAACTCCCCTGCGACGCTGCGTTGCGGCATGAAATACTTTGCCTGAATTCCACGGGGCGGCTATGTCTTCCTCAAGGGAAGAAGGAGGGCATCATGTCTGCAACCGGATTCGAGCGTCGGCTCATGCCGTCGGATATTCAGGCGATGAAAGGCGGCGCACCCGTCGTGTGTCTGACCGCCTATACCACGCCGATGGCGCGGCTGATGGATGACCATGTCGATCTGGTGCTGGTCGGGGATTCGGTGGGGATGGTGGTGCACGGGCTGCCCTCGACCATCGGGGTGACGATGGAGATGATGATCCTGCACGGGCAAGCGGTCGGGCGCGGGCTGAAGCGGGCGCTGATGGTGATCGACATGCCGTTCGGTTCGTATGAGGAAAGCCCCGCGCAGGCGTTTCGCAATGCCGCGCGCCTGATGGCCGAGACCGGCGCAGGCGCGGTCAAGCTTGAAGGCGGGCAGCACATGGCCGAGACGATCCGCTTTCTGGTGCAGCGCGGTATTCCGGTGATGGCGCATATCGGGCTGACGCCGCAGTCGGTCAACACGCTTGGCGGATACAAGGTGCAGGGGCGCGGCGATGACCGTGCGCGCCTGATCGCCGATGCGCAGGCCGTGGCCGATGCCGGGGCGTTCTCGGTTGTGCTTGAGAAGGTGCCGGCCTCGTTGGCCGACGAGATTACCGCCGCGATTGCCATTCCAACCGTGGGTATTGGTGCAAGCGCGGGTTGTGACGGGCAGGTGCTGGTCGTCGATGACATGCTGGGCCTGTTCACGGCGTTCAAACCGAAATTCGTCAAACGCTTTGGCAATCTGGGCGAAGAGGCTGAAGCCGCCGTCGCCGCCTATGCTGCCGAGGTGCGTGCGCGCAGCTTCCCCGCCCCCGAACATGTCTTCGCTGATGAGGTAAAGAAATGACCGAAGTTATCCGCACCTCCGCCGAGCTGCGCGACAAGGTTGCCGCGTGGAAACGCTCGGGGATGCTGGTGGGCGTCGTCCCGACGATGGGGGCGCTCCATGATGGCCATCTGTCGCTGGCACGCGCCGCGCGAGAGCAATCGGATCGTGTGATCGTGACGATTTTCGTCAATCCGATGCAGTTCAACAACGCGTCTGATCTGGACAAATACCCCCGCGACGAGGCGCATGATCTTGCGCTTCTGGAGGCCGAGGGGGTGGATGTGCTTTTCGCGCCCGGTGTGGACGAGGTCTACCCCGATGGCTTTGCGACCAAGGTGTCGGTGACAGGGATTTCCGAGCCGCTTGAGGGCGCGATGCGTCCGGGGCATTTCGATGGGGTGGCGACGGTGGTCTCCAAGCTGTTCGGGATGACACAAGCGGGCCGCGCCTTCTTTGGCGAGAAGGACTGGCAGCAGTTGCAGGTGGTCAAGCGACTGGTCGACGACCTGAATATCCCTGTGCGGATCATGGGCTGCCCGACGATCCGCGAGGAAGACGGGCTGGCGATGTCCTCGCGCAACGTGCGGCTAAGCGCCGAGGAGCGCGCGCAAGCCCCGGTTCTGCATCAGCAAATGCAGGCGGCTGCCGGGGCGATCCGCGCGGGCACGGATGCAGGTGCCGCGCTGGAGACGGCCAAGGAGGCCATTCTGGCGGCTGGGTTTCACGATGTCGAATATCTGGAATTGCGCACTGTGGATGGCCTCAAGCCCGCAACCGATGCGGCCAAGCCTGTTCGGATGCTTGCGGCTGTCTGGCTGGGTGATGTGCGCCTGATCGACAATATCGCCGTTTAAGGCGCGAGCAATTCGGCCAGAACCAGCGCCATCACTTTGGCGCTGTCTTCCATATCGGTAATGCCGACCCATTCGTCGGGCTGGTGCGCCAGCGCCAGCTCGCCCGGACCATAGGCGATACAGTTTTTCAGTCGCCCGATGCGGTCGATATGTTTCTGGTCATAGGTGCCGGGGCTGACGACATAGCGCGCCTCGCGGCCCAGAACGGCCTCGATCGCGGCGGCGGTGCTGCGCACGACGGGGGCGTCTTTTTCGGTCATACTGGGTTGGACTTCGAACAGGTCGCGGATCTCGTAGGTGAAGCTTTCGCGCCGCGCCTTGACGCGCTCCATCAGGGCGGTGATTTCGGCTTTTACCTCGTCGATCTGTTCCTCGATCAGGAAGCGTCGGTCGATTACGATGCGGCAGCGGTCGGGGACGACGGGGGCGGGCAGGCCGGTATAACCCGGCTCTTGTTCAGCCTCGCCGCCGTGGATCGAATTGATATTCAGCGTCGATTGCCGCGCGCCTTCGGGGATCACCGGCATGGCAGTGTGTTTGGTCAGCAAAAGGGGAAACAGGGTTTCCTCCATCTCGGCCAGCACAGCCCCCATATGGCGCACCGCCGAGTCGCCAAGGAAGGGCATCGAGCCATGCGCAATGCGGCCGTGGGTTTCGATCTCGGCCCACCAGACGCCGCGATGGCCAAGGCAGATCTGGTCCTTGTGCAAAGGCTCGGGGATGATGACGTGCTGCACCCGTTCGGGGGAAAAATAGCCCTGCTGCGCCAGATAGGCCACGCCGCCATAGCCGCCGGTTTCCTCGTCCGCGGTGGCCGAAATTTCGATGGCGCCGCGATGGTCGGGGCAGGCGGCGATGAAGGCCTCGGCGGCGATTACGCTGGCCGCCAGCCCGCCCTTCATGTCGCAGGCGCCGCGGCCATAAATCCGGTCGCCCTCGACTTCGCCTCCGAACGGGTCGCGTGTCCAGCCGTGACCAACCTCGACGACATCGTGATGCGAGTTGAAATGCACGCACTCGCCGGCGCCGCGCCCCTCGCGCCGCGCGACAAGGTTCCAGCGCGGGTAGGTTTCGCTGTCGCCAGGGCTGTCATGGGCGCGGATCAGCTTGATCTCGAAACCCTGCTGCAACAGCCGTTCGCCCAGATAGTCGCAGATCTGGTGATAATGCCGCCCCGGAGGGTTGAGCGTGGGGATACGGATCAGGTCTTGCGTCAGCGCGATCAGATCGTCGCGCCGTGCTGCAATTTCAAGCTTGATGCGGCTGTGCAGGTCCATAGGGTCAAGGCTAGCGTCGCCTTTCGCGCAGGTAAACGCAAAAGCGCTGGCGGCGCGCGATGGATTTCGCTAGCTTTTTTGCGGGCAGGCACTTCAAAATCGAAATCGGCCTCCCCAGATTGTAATAACGATTAACATTGGAGGGGCCGATGTCTGTCTTTGAAACCCAGATCGCCGAAAGCCAGAAGCAGGTGGCCGAAGCGCAGGCGAAGATTTCCGAAATGACGGCGCGGATCGAAGCGGCGCGGAAAATCTCGGGGGTTGAGGACGCTGCGGGACTGGACATAGAGAACGCCTCGCTGGCCGATGTTCAGGCGCACGCAGACGCGATGAACGCCAATATCGCCGAGCTGATCATGGGGCTGGACGACGTAACCGCCGGGTTCTCCAAGGATTTCGAGGGGCTGCGCACCAAGACCGCGTGGGAAAGTTTTGTCAGCATCTTCGCCAGCGGTAAATCTGAATCGATGCGCGCCGAGCGCCTGCGCGAAGCCTCGATCGACACCAAGCTGCAGGACCTGATCGCCAAGTCGGACACGATTGTCACGCTGTTGCAGGGGCAGCTTGCCGTGCTCGAAGAGCAGAAAACCAAGGTCGAGGGCAACCTGACCGGCACGCTGGACGAGCGCGAGATGACGGTCGCAGAACTGGAAGGCGTGCGTGCCGATATTCTGGCGATGGACCCGAAAATCATCGAGCTGGAAAACAAGATCGCGGTCGAGCAGGACGCAGGAGCCCGCACCAAGCTGGAAACCGAACTGGCCGATCTGAACGTGCGCTATAACGCGCTGGTGCAGGACGAGCAGGTCAAGATCGCCAAATCGCAAACACTTGAGCGCTATATCGAGAAGGGCAAAACTTGGGTCGACAGTCTGCAAAACCAGGCGGCAACCCAGATGGTGCTGATCAACAAGCTCCAGACAGATACGCAGCAGCGTGTGGTTCTGTATGATGCGCTGACGAAATCGCTGAAAACCGCGCAGCAGCAGGAAATCGCACACCGGATCAACGAAATTGGCATCGAGACCGACAAGCAGGCGCAGACCGCTATGGCGGGCATCGGCGCGGCAACCAACGCCAAGATGGCCGAGATGCTGGAGTCGCACGAAGAGAATATGGTCTTCGCGCGCAAGGTGCTGGAGCAAAAGGCCAAGGCGGACGAACGCTTTGCGCGCCGCTTTGCCGCGATCGTCGAGAAACACGACAAGAACCTTTACGGCAGCTAAGCGGTGAAGACAGAGCTGACAAACGATCACAAGGTGCTGGATGACGATCTGGCGGCACGGCGCTACTTTGCCAAGTTCGACCGGATCACCCGCATTTTGCGTCGCGTGGCTGACGAGATGGAGGTCGACCGGGCGCTGAGCGCGGCCGACGCCGGGGTTCTGTCGACCTATGTCGATGCGATGGCGGCGAGCTTTGAGGCGCTCTCGATGAAGTATCTGGTAGCGGGGCGCATGGGCGGAACGCTGGCGCGCCACCTGACGATTGATCTGCATGAAAGCGGCTTTCCGATCTATCAGGAGCTGGTCTCGATGGCCAATGATGCGGCGCAGGCGGGGCAACACCTGCGCGGGATGGCCTCGGCGGATGATCTGCGCGACCGGATGATCCGGCGGATCGTGGGCGAGCGGGCAGTGCCGACCGATCTGCAATACGCCATGAGCCAGCGGCTTTATTTCGAAACGCTGGCGCGGCGCGGGGCGGGGCTGTTCTGGCCTCAGATGCACCCCGAAGTGCTGCCCCAAGGCGATCTGACGGGCGAGCGGCGGTCCTATGTCGTGCATTGGGCGGTTTATGACAGCCAGCAGAACGTGCCGGTCGTCTATCTGATGGACCTGCAAGACAGTGGCCGCCACGCCTTGCCGCGCGACGAGGGCCGGTGGGAGCGGGCAAAGGCGCATCTTCTGGCGCAATCGGTGGGCGGGCTGAAGCTGCTGACCATCGCCAAGGGGTTCGATCAGGATTTCGACGATCTGCACCCCAAACGGCTGCGGCGCATCCATCTGGGGCCGATGTATTCCAGCGCGTTCACGCTCCAGACCGGGCCGATCCGCGATGTTCTGGACGAGGCTAAGGCGTCGGCGGGCGATGACTGGGCCTTTGCCTGGACCGTGGAAGAGCTGGAAAGCGCGCGGGCCGAGGTTGAAAAGGGTTGGTTCTCCAGTTCCGAGCGCGAGGTGTTCGATCTGGACCCTCTGGGGGCGCAGGCCACTGAGCATGGCGCAACGCGGCTGGAGCGTTCGGTGATCTTGCCGCAGCGGCCGTTTCAGGTTCTGGCCGAAAAAGACCCGCGCGGATTTCGCGAGGTGCGCAAATTCGTGGTGGGGCAGGATGACCGGGTTCTGGTCTACGGCTAACGCGGTATTGGTTTAGGGTAAGGCAGGCAGACAATGAGTGCAGCGCGCGACGAAATGGAACTTCGGGAAGAGGCGATCCGCGCCCATTACGGGGCTGCGGCGGCCATGCTGACGGGGTTTGACCATGCGCCGCGCTTCGGCAAACCCAAGGTCGAAACGCCTGCGCCCGAGCGCTCAAGCGGGGTGGCTGCGACGGGGCGGCGGTTCCGTTCTACCACGCCGGGGCTGGTGACGCGCGCGGTCACGCGCCCCGATGGCGTGCGGCTGGCTGACCGGATCGAGGCCGTGGGCGAGGATGACCTGCCTACACCCGCGCAGGCGCAAGTGCTGCAAAGCCTTCGTCGTGGGCTGGCGATCGCGCTGGCGATCGGCGAGGCGTTTTCGGAAATCACCGGCCTGAACGAGCTGAAAAAGGCCAATCTTGAAGGGCGCCTGCCCGAAGCGCGTCGCGCCGAATTCACCGATCTTCTAAGTGCCGAAGCCTTGGCCGTGCTCTCTGTTTTCGCCAACGCCAGCGCCTTTCTGTTGGCCCCCAATGCGGGCGAAACCAGCGCCGATGTTGGCGATATCGAGGAAATCCTGACCGATAACGCGCCACTCGCCCTGCACGGCGCCTTGTGGGAACTGGACCAGATCATCGGCGCGCGGGCAGAGGACGACGGGCAGCTTGTTTCGCTTGTCATGGCCTATGCCGAGGCGCTGATGGAGCGGGTCCGCCAGCGCGGCGAAGGGGCCGCGCGGATCGGCGCTTTCACGCAGGCCGTCTGGCGGATCGAGGCGGACGACCTGCCGATCTCGGGCTTTGCGCCAGCGCGTGCGGCGCGGGGCTCGGTCCTGACGATGCAGTTCAAAAAGCCGCATGAGGTGGTCGGCAACCATATCGCGAAATATCAGGCGATGCGTCTGGCCAAGATGCTGATGGCCTATGATTTCGAGCGCCGCCTCAATCCCTTTGCCGAAATGGGCGGCTTCATCTTTACCTTCATGGGGGACGGCAAACCCGGCACCGGCAAGACCACGCTTATCCAGATGATGGCGGGTCTGTTGAACGACTATTGCCAGAACGCAGGCTACCCGTTCCGCTATCAGAACTTCGGCATCGACAATATCGACAGCTATCAGGGCAAGTCGGGCCAGAATGCCAAGGCGTTTATCCAGAATGTGATGGACCCGCATGTGATCGGGTTTGGCACGGTGGACGACATCGACCAGATCGCGGGCAAGCGCGGCGACCGGCAATCCTCGGCGGGCCAGCAAGAGGTGACGGCCGTTCTGATGGAGGCGTTCGCGGGCGCGAATACCGTGGTGCGCGGCAATTGCACCTTCGGGATGTTCTCGAACTACCCCGAGAATGTGGACGATGCGCTGCGTCAACGGGCGGGGGCGCGGTTTCTGGTGGATGGCCCGCAAACCCGCGAGGATTACATTGATATTCTGGCGCTTTTGCTGGGCAAGAACCACGCGATCCCCTTGGGCGAGCACGAGCTTTATGCAGCCCAACAGATCAAACGCGCGGTGGCTGCCTCGTTCGAGGGGCACAGCCGCCCGCATGAGGCCGGGCTTCAGGCGGTCTTCGCGGCGGTTTCGGATCGCGTCGGGCCGCTGGATACCGTCGCGAAACTGGGCGCCTATCTGAAAGCCATCCAAGAGGCGGACGACCGCTTCACCGGCCGCGCGATCAAGAACATCACCGACGCGGTGAAGGTGCGGGCGATGGATTTCGAACTGCCCGATGAATGGATGGAAAACCCCGATCTGTTCCTGTTCAAACCCTATGACGAGAAATCCGCGATGATCGCCGATCTGCGCCGCCCGATCACGGTCGAGATGGTCATTCAAGAGATCAACCGCTATGCCGACAGCGAGTTCCGTTATGCGGATAAGTCTGACGAAGCCGCGATCGAGGGCATGGTGCGCGACATGAACCGCACCCAAGAGGCCAAGCGGCGCTATCTGGAGGGTAGACCATGAACAGTTTCCTCGCGTTTTTGCTGATTATTTGCCTGATGATCGGGTTCTGGCTGTCGAAGAACAGCTGGAGCAAGCTTTTCCTTGTCATTCCGCTCGGCGTGCTGGTGCCCGCCTTCTATGGGGCGGCCACGAATTGCGGGCTGGGGTTCTTGATGGATTTCTTCGCGGAAGGAAGCTGCAAGGGCGGGAACTCCCCGCGTGAGGTGCTGGCGGGCGTCTATGTGATCTCCTTCGTGCCGGTTCTGGTTTTTGCGGTTCTGGCCAAGCTCGGGCGGATCTGGGCGCAAAAGAAGGGGGCGTAACGGGGCACGATGAGACGCCTGATCGACAAAGGTCTGATGTTTGGAAACCTCGTGCGGGTCGATGCGCCGGCTCTTGTCGCGCGCTATAACCGCGCGCTGCGCCATCTGGGCAAGCCGGAGACCAAACAGACCGAGTTCCACATCGACATTTCGGGCTATAGCCCCGAGGTGGGCGATGAATTGGGCGATCATCTGTATCTCAACCCCAACGGTGTGAACCGGCAGTTCATTCTGCTTTCGACCGAACAGAAAACTGCGCCGCTGTTGAATGCGACCTTCTCGATGGAGCGCGCGATCCTGCGTCTCTTTATCGAGGAGAACGAGGCGCAGCTCTTCAGCCTGACGGCTCGCGATGCGGTGGCAGGCGAGCTTGAGGATACCGTCTACGAACTGGCCACGCCTGCGCGCCTGTTCGACATTCGCTCGATGGTGGTGGTGGCCGATACGACGGGCAACCATGTGGCCGAGGCGCAAAAGCTGGCGGGTCTGATCGAACGGTTCCGGCAAGAACGCGACGCCTGGTTCGATGAGGCTCTGATCGGGCAGATGATTGAAATCGCGGGAAAGACCGGAGATGTGACACGCAATCCGGTCTCCCTGAAGGCCACACAATTCGTGACCGAGGATTTCTGGACTTCGCATTTCGGTGGCATCTATATGTTCCGCTCGGTGACGCATCCGGCGGCGATTTGCATGGGCGATCGCGCTGCGCTTGGAACCTTGCCGATCCGCTATGTCTTTGGCCATGAGAACCGCAACGAGATCGCGAAGTTCCTGCAACTGAATGGCCTTGTTGAGCCGATCATCGGCGCGAAGGGGTTCGATGCGGGGGCTGTGCTGCGCCAGAAGATGGACTTTATCCTGATCGAGGCGGCCTCGCGGCTGGGGCTAAACCTTGGCGACGGATCGCGGCGCGAATTGCGCCAGATCGCGCAGCGTCTGGGGCCGGACCTGCCGGAGGAATTCCAGGCGCTCGCGGCCCTTCTGCGTTGGAAAGAGGCGGGCGGTCCCTGGCCGCGGATCGACAGCCGCCATCCGGGCTATTTCTATACGCTGCGGGCCGCGGAAGGGCCGCTGAAAACGTTGGTGAACATGCTTTTGTCAGAGCTTGGCCCGCTGGACGTGCGCCAGTTATTCATCTGCCACAAAGAGCTGTTCTACCGCCTCTACGCGACATGGCCCGATGCGAAAAAAGCCTATGTGGCGAAGTTCCTTGAGAAAGAGTATCAGATCGACAAGGCCGGTGTACGTGAGGCGCTGTTCGGAAGCGAACCCTCGATGCACGAGGACGAGGCCGGAGGGCGCGCCGAACCCGAGCGTGATCCGGTTGAGCTTGTCGGGCCGTGGGGCGCGGTGTTGCGGGGGCGGCGATGATCGGTTTCTTGCGGTTGATGATTTTCGGTCTGGTCGGGTTGACCATCGCCTATTGGCTGATGCTGATCTACATGCGCTCGCTCAAGCGCGAAGACCTTGAAAACGAATGGGATGAGGTGTCGGGCGAAGGGCTGCCCCCGCGCGACACCTATATCGACGAGGGGATGTCGGGCTATGAACATAGCCTCAAGCGCAAGCTGGTCTGGCTGGTGGTGATCGTGCCGATCTGCCTGTTCGGAGTGCTCCTCTATTTTATGAATTTCAACTCGTGAGGCTGTCATGGCTTATGTGAAATGGACCTTCTACGCGCTGGTTGCGCTGATCCTGTTTTCGTTCTTCCACTACAATCTGCCCCAGCATGATGTGGTGCGGATTGTTGGCACCTATCAGGAGCGGCAGGATCTGGGCGACTGGACGCGGATCTTCTGGGCCTCGCCCGAGGATCAGTCCGCGACGCTGGTCAATCGTGACGTCCAGTTCATTCAGGCGGTCAAGGCCGATGGCGCGACCATGGTCTATCGCAACGAGGATACCGGCTGGGGCTGGCCGCCCTATTTCAAGTTCGACACGGCAAGCCTGCAAACCGAAGCTGACGATCTGCGTTCGACCCGCGAGGCGCCGAAATGGGCGGTGGTCACGCATTACGGCTGGCGCTCCGAGCTGATCTCGATCTTCCCGAACGCGGTCGGTATCTACGAGGTCGACAGCCCCGATCAGCGGATCATTCCGTGGATGAACATCATCCTGCTGACCGTGCTTTTGCTGATCGTGCTGACGCTGCGCGCGATGTGGCGCCAGTTCCGCCAGCGCTCGATCGACCCGCTGATCGAGGATGCCGAAGACGCATGGGACGAGTTAGGAGACCGCGCGGATGCCGCAGGCGACAAGGCGCGCGGCTGGTTTGGCACCTGGAAGGGCAAGCCGCGGAAATAGGCCTTTCAGCAATGGCTGCGATCGCGCCGCGAGATAAAGCGCAGGGCCATTTGCGAGGCGGTCGGTGCGGTTTCCGATGCGGCTGTGTCAGCAGGCAAGCTGAGCGGGGCGGGAGCCTTACCGGCCGCGTTGTCGCCAACCAGCCGTAAAGTGTGCTGCAGGCCATGTGTATGCGGGATCTGGTAAAGCGGCTTGTCGCCGATGGCCCGCCGCACCCAGCTTTCATAGCTGAAATACATGGGCGTATAGCCCGCCAGCTCTTCCAGCCGGTAGCTGTTGGCGGTGCGCCGGTCGAGTTCACGATGCCACTGAATGAATGGCCAAGCCTCCATCCAGATGGCCACATGCACCCCGCTAAGGGAATTCAGAACCCAGAGCTCATCATAGGCGCCCTGCTGGATGCCCCGGGCTATATCATTGTAATAGTTGATGATTTCTTTGATCTTGGCGTGCTCTTCACTGCTGAGCGTATCGACCGCCTGATTGAGTTCATGAAAACTGGGCGGGGCGCTCGGGTCGGGGCGTTGGCCAAGCGAAGCCGCAAGCTTCCCTACGCCGGAGGCATAGTGAGTGTCGCGCAACGGAAAATCCTTGTCGACCTTTTCGATTGTGGCCTTGAGCTTGTTTTGACGAGTGTGTTCGGACAGCGAATGCGTTGCCACCACGATTGCCCCCATCGAGGAGAAGATCACCATCGCCGGGGCCAAAATTTCTTTGAGCGACAGAAATTCGGCCCAGACGGCGCTTCCCAGAAGCCCCAGCATCAGAAATTGCACGAGCAGAAAAATACGCAGATACATAGCAGACTCGCAAAACAGTTCCGGGCAAAAACTACCCGGATCAAGCTATCATGCGATGTGGGCATGGGCCTAGAGCTTGTTGCTACTCAGGTGCCGTAGGGCACCCAGATCGTTTTGATCTGGGTCGCGCGGGTCAGGAAATCGCGGCCCTGTGCATCTGTCCAGTCGCGGTTCCCGATGGCCCAAGTGGCCTTGAGGTCGCCCGCGCTTTCGGCCTCGACCATCGTGCGGCCCTGCGCGTCACCCACATACCAAAGCGCCGCTACGTCATCGTGCTGTGCGAGCGTCTTCGCTAGCTCATCCTTGGCACCCGTGACGATGTTCACCACCCCGCCCGGCAGGTCCGAGGTGTCGAAGACCTGATAAAGATCGGTGGCAGCAAAGGGCATCGAGGTGGATGGCACCACCACCACGCGGTTGCCCATCGCAATCGCGGGCAGGACAAGCGAGGCAAACCCTAAAAGCGGGCTGGCATCGGGGCAGACAACCCCCATCACGCCCCAAGGTTCGTTGATCGCAAGGGTCACCTTGGCGCTTTGGGTAGATTTGACGGCGCCGTCGAATTTGTCCGCCCAGGCTGCGTAATAGAAGGCGCGGCGGATGGTGGCGTCAGCCTCGGACGGGTCGGCGCCCATCTCGGTCAGGCGGGCTTCGAATTCGGCCTGACGGGCGGCAAGGTTCTCGGCCAGATAGTAAAGCACCTGTGCGCGGTTGTGGCCCGTGGTCTTGCCCCAGCTTCCGGCCTTGTGCGCGGCCTCGACGGCGTTGCGGATGTCCTTGCGCGAGCCAAGCGGCGCGAGGCCGATCTCGCGCCCCTGCGGAGCCACGCGGTAGCTGTGACCGCTGTCGGGGCGGGTCTGTTTGTCGCCGATATACAGCTTGGCCGTGCGGTCAATGGCGGGCTGCCCTGCGGACGGGGCGCCCGGCATCGGGGCGGCATCGAGCCCCCCCGCTGCCGCCTCGGGCATGGCCCTCGGGGGGGCGGACGGCTTGAGATAGGCCTCCATCCCCTCGCGCCCGCCTTCGCGACCAAAACCGCTTTCGCGCATCCCGCCAAAGCCCGCGGCGGCGTCGAAGAGGTTGGTGCCGTTGATCCAGATAACCCCCGCCTTCACTTGTGCGGCAATATCAAGCGCGAGCGTGATGGTTTCCGACCAGATCGAGGCCGCCAGCCCATAGCGCGTGTTATTGGCCAGTTGCACGGCCTCGTCAGGGGTGCGGAAGGAGGTCAGCGTGGCGACCGGGCCGAAAATCTCTTCGACCGAGGCCGGATTGGCGGGATCGGCCCCCATCAAAAGGCCCGGCGCATAGAACGAGCCTTGCGCGGGCAGCTGCCCCTCGCATTGGACGAGGGTCGCTCCAGCGGCTTCGCCTTGCGCGACCAGCGCGCGGATGCGCGAGAGTTGTTCGGGGCTGACGATCGCGCCCATGTCAGTGCATTTGTCCAACGGGTCGCCCGTGCGCAGCTTTTGCAGCCGAGCGGTCAGACGTTCGGTAAAGAGTTTGGCGACGCTTTCCGCAACCAGGATACGCGACCCCGCGCAGCAGACCTGCCCTTGGTTGAACCAGATGGCATTCACGACACCCTCGACGGCGGCGTCCAGATCAGCGTCAGCGAAAACGATGAACGGTGACTTGCCGCCAAGTTCCAGCGTCAGCGCCTTGCCGCTGCCGGCGGTCGCGCGGCGGATCATCCGGCCCACCTCGGTCGAGCCGGTAAAGGCGATCTTATCCACCTTGGCTCCCACCAGTGCCGCCCCTGTGCGTCCGTCGCCGGTGACGATATTCACGACGCCCGCAGGCAGGCCGACCTCGGCGCAGATTTCGGCGAAGGCAAGCGCGGTCAGCGGCGTCTGCTCGGCGGGTTTGAGGACAACGGTATTACCCGCCGCCAGCGCGGGCGCCACCTTCCACGCAAGCATCAGCAGCGGAAAGTTCCACGGGATGATCTGGCCGCAGACGCCATGCGGGGCAAGGGTGGGGAACTCTGCCTCGGCCATCTCGGCCCAACCGGCGTGGTGATAGAAGTGCCGGATCGCCAGCGGAATATCTATATCGCGGCTTTCGCGGATCGGCTTGCCGTTATCCAGCGTTTCCAGAACGGCCAGAAACCGTGCGCGCTTTTGCAGGTGGCGGGCCAGCGCATAAAGCCAGCGGGCGCGCTCGTGTCCAGACAAAGCGGCCCATGCAGGCTGCGCGCGCCGCGCGGCGGTAACGGCGGTTTCGATGTCGGCCCCGCTGCCCTGAGCGACCTGTGCCAAAACCTCTGCGGTCGCGGGGTTGCGGGTGGCGAAGCTGTCGCTCGCAAGGACGAACGCCCCGTCGATGAAATGGCCGAATGTGCCACGCGTCTCCAGCCAGGCCCGCACCTCGGTGGTGCTTTCGGGGGCAGGGCCATAGTCCATGGTGTCGAGGATTTCTTTCACTGTCGGCATCTTTCCCTCAGGCAAACGCGTGGCGAGACGAGGACGCGTAGCGTCCGGTGACATGGTGTTCAAGCTGGCGTTCGATGTCGCCCAGAAGCGAGGAGGCGCCGATGCGGAACAGATCGGGGCGCAGCCAATCGTTGCCCATCTCTTCTTTCATCAGGACTTGCCACGAAAGCGCGTCCTTGGCGGTTTTCAGCCCCCCCGCCGGTTTGAAGCCGATCTTCGCGCCGGTGCGCGCGCCGTAATCGCGCAGCGCACGGACCATCGTCAGCGAGACGGGCAGGGTGGCATTGACCGCCTCTTTGCCGGTCGAGGTTTTGATGAAATCGGCGCCCGCCTGCATCGCGACCATCGAAGCCTTGTAGACATTGCCAAGCGTTTGCAGATCGCCCGTGGCCAGGATCGCCTTCATATGGGCGTCGCCGCAGGCCTCGCGCATGGCGGAAATCTCGTCATAAAGGGCGGACCAGTTGCCGCTTAAAACATGGGCGCGGGTGATGACGATGTCAATTTCGGCGGCGCCCTCCTGCACGGCATAGCGGATCTCGGCCAGACGCAGCGCGAGCGGCATCAGCCCCGCCGGAAACCCTGTCGCGACCGAGGCCACGGGAATCCCCGAGCCATCCAGCGCGCGCACCGCTGCCCCCACCATCGTCGGATAGACGCAAACGGCGCCGGTCTGCACCGCCTCCAGCCCCAGCCCCTCAAGGATATGGTCGGCCAAAGGGCGGCGCGCCTTGGCGCACAGGCGGCGCACGCGCAACTCCGTATCGTCGCCCGCAAGCGTCGTCAGGTCGATGCAGCGGATCGCATTGACCAGCCATGCCGCCTGATAGTTTTTCTTCAGCGAGCGCCGCGTGCCGATCTCTGCCGCGCGGGCCTCGGCAGCGGGGCGGTTGATCCGGATATCCCTGAACCAGTCGGGCGAAAGCGCCGTGCCGGGATTGCGGGGATGGGCATCTGCAGCCATCTTTTGTCCTTTTGGTAAAATACGCCGGAATCGGGTAGAGGCTAGCGAAAGGACGCCCCGCCAGCAACGCGTAATCGTTCTTGGCACGGATGCCGAAAAAAGTGCAAAGTTTACGCGTTTGATTGATTTAGGGGCTGCGTCGGTCCAATTCATCGAGGTCGATGAAAAGGGCCGCAGCCATGATTACGTTGCGTGACGATGAATTGCGAGTGAGTTTTGCGATCGAGAGGTTGCTGGCGCCGGGTGCCGACTGGCGCGGGCTGGTCCGTGATCTGGTGAAACGCTGGCCGGATGAGCCGCCGCTGGAGCTGTCGCTGACGCTGGTGGCAGCCGCCTCGGCTATCGAGCAATCCTTCAGCTCCGTTGGCCCCAGCGGTCAGGCGGCGATGCACGGGTATCGGCTGGCGGCGCTTCTCAGTGTCGATTTCTATGCGATGCAGCTTTTGGATATGCCCCGAGAGCGCGCCGCCGATTTTCTGGCCTATTGGGAAATCGATCCGTTCTTTGCGCGGCTTTGAAACGAAAAAGCCCCGCCAATGGGCGGGGCTTTCGAAATCCGGTGCGGCGCAGATCAGGCGTTGGCTGCGCGGATCTGGTCTGCGGCCTCTTTATTAAAGGCAACGCCGTTGGTGTCGAACAGCTGATCCAGTTCGCCCGAAAGGGTCATCTCGGTGACGATATCGCAGCCGCCAACGAATTCGCCCTTCACATAAAGCTGCGGGATCGTCGGCCAGTCCGAGTATTCCTTGATGCCCTGACGGATTTCGTCATCCGCCAGCACGTTCACGTCCTTATAGGACACACCCATGAAATTCAGCACACCCGCCACGCGGCTGGAAAACCCGCATTGCGGCATTTCCTTGGTGCCTTTCATGTAAAGAACGACGTCGTTCTCGGTGATGTCTTGTTTGATCTGGTCCTGAGCAGTCATGTGCTATCCTTTGTTCGCGCTGTCGCCTTGGGGAGAGATGTAAGGCGCGCGGGCCAACCTTCAATTGATAAAAGTCATCCCCGCAGGGACGGAACGGTCAATCCGGCGCTTTTGTGTTCAGCGCCAGTGCGTGCAATTCGCCGCTGTCCATCTTGGACTTGACCGCAGCGTTGACCATCCGCTGCTGCTGCACGCGATTCTTGCCACGGAAGCTTTCGTCGATCACCTCGGCGGCCCAGTGGTTTCCGTCGCCAGCCATGTCGGTAATGGTGATCTTGGCGTCGGGGAATTCCGCGCGGATCAGGGCTTCGATATCGGTGGCTTCCATCGGCATGGGCGTCTCCTGAGTGCTTTGCCAAAATCTAGGCTGCTGGCGCGCGGGCTTCAAGGGGGCGTCGCGGCCGAAAATGGAACGGGGGGCCGTGGCCCCCCGCGTGTCTTAGCCTTCAATCGCGGCGGCAAAGGCCGTGCGGTAAAGGGTGGAAAGCTCTGTCATGCTGGCCGAGACGGAACCAAAGGCAATCTCGGACCCGCCGAAGCGGCCCACGCGCGACACCGGAACACCTGCGGCCTTCGCGGCGGCCTCAAGCGCATCGGCATTGGCGGCAGAGGTCGCGACCAGATAGCGCGCCTGATCCTCGCCAAAGAGCGTCGGGATGTCGTCCGCGTCCAGCGCAACGCCAAACCCTGCGCCTTCGGCCATTTCAAAGGCCGCCAGCGCAAGACCGCCGTCCGCAAGGTCGGTCGCCGCGTTCAGCAGCTTGCGGCTGGTGCGCAGGAAGGTGCCGTTGGCCAGTTCCGCGTCCAGATCGACATGGGGCGCGTCGCCCGCCTCGATCCCGAAGGCCTCGAAGGCAAGGGCCGACTGGCCAAGGTGGCCCTTGGTCTCGCCGATCACCAGCGCGATGTCGCCATCTGCCGGCAGGCCCGCGATCAGGTCATCCAGCGACTTCAAAAGGCCGATGGCGCCGATGGTCGGGGTCGGCAGAATGCCGGTGCCGTCGGTCTCGTTATAAAGCGAGACGTTGCCCGACACGATCGGCACATCGAGCGCGCGGCAAGCCGCGTCGATGCCTTTGATCGCGCCGACGAACTGGCCCATGATCTCGGGCTTTTCGGGGTTGCCGAAGTTCAGGTTGTCGGTGGTTGCCAGCGGCAGCGCACCAACGGCGGTCAGGTTGCGGTAAGCTTCGGCCACGGCCTGCTTGCCGCCCTCGAACGGGTTGGCCTTAACGTAGCGCGGCGTCACATCCGAGGTGAAGGCCACGGCCTTGTCGGTGCCGTGGATGCGCACGATGCCCGCGCCACCAAGACCCGGACGGCGCACGGTGTCGCCCATCACCTGCGTATCGTATTGCTCGTAGACCCAGTGCTTCGAGGCATAGTTGGGCGAACCGATCAGCGCTTTCAGTGCCTCGACCGCGCCGATTTCGGGCAGGCCAGCCAGCGGAGCGGCAGCGGGCGTCTCGACCCACGGACGGTCATATTCGGGCGCCGAGGAGGACAGTTTCGACAGCGGAATGTCGGCCTTGACCTCATTGTGGTGCATGATCAGGAAGCGGTCTTCGGCGATGGTCTCGCCGACGATCGCGAAGTCGAGGTCCCATTTTTCGAAAATCGCGCGGGCTTCGGCCTCTTTCTCGGGCTTGAGCACCATGAGCATCCGCTCCTGGCTTTCCGAGAGCATCATCTCATAGGCGGTCATGTTGGCTTCGCGCTGCGGCACGGCATCGAGGTGCAGCTTGATGCCAAGCCCGCCCTTGTCGCCCATTTCAACCGCCGAGCAGGTCAGACCCGCCGCGCCCATATCCTGAATCGAGATGACGGAATCGGTCCGCATCAGCTCCATGCAGGCTTCCATCAGGCATTTCTCGGTGAAGGGGTCGCCGACCTGAACGGTCGGGCGCTTCTCTTCGATGGTGTCGTCGAACTCGGCCGAGGCCATCGTCGCACCGCCCACGCCATCGCGACCGGTCTTGGCGCCAAGGTAGACCACCGGCATCCCAATGCCCGAGGCCGCGCAGTAGAAGATGTTGTCGGTGTCCGCGAGGCCCGCCGCAAAGGCGTTCACAAGGCAGTTGCCGTTATAGGAGGGGTGGAAGCGCACTTCGCCGCCGACGTTCGGAACGCCGAAGCAGTTGCCATAAGAGCCGACGCCTTCAACCACGCCCTTCACAACATGCGAGGTTTTCGGGTGGTCCGGCATCCCGAAAGACAGGCTGTCCATCGCGGCAATCGGGCGGGCGCCCATGGTGAACACGTCGCGCAGGATGCCGCCAACGCCGGTCGCGGCGCCCTGATGCGGTTCGATGTAGGACGGGTGGTTGTGGCTTTCCATCTTGAAGATGATCGCCTGCCCGTCGCCAATATCCACGACGCCCGCGTTTTCGCCCGGGCCGCAGATCACCTGCTCGCCGGTGGTGTGCAGCGTGCGCAGCCATTTCTTCGAAGATTTATACGAGCAATGCTCGTTCCACATGGCCGAGAAAATGCCAAGTTCAGTGAACGTCGGTTCACGCCCGAGAATCTCAAGGAGGCTATCGTATTCATCGGGTTTGAGACCGTGGGCTTCGATAAGATCGGTGGTGATCTTCGGCTCTTCCATGACATCCTCCGAGAAAGCGCGAAAGTTGCGGCTCTCTTAGGCTATGACGGCCAAGGGGAAAAGGGGATAGCGCGTTTTTACGGCGGAAAATGCGCCTGAAGCAAAGGGGGAGGGCCGGAAACCCCCGTGATGCCGCTGTGGACTTGGCCGCAGGGTAAAAAAAAAGGCCGAGACAAAGCTCGGCCAAAGTCCAACAGGGAGGTAGAAAACGATGAGAGTTTCCTCGTATCACCATCTTCTGTGCCGCATTTATGGGCAGTGTGTGTATCGTTCAAGGAAATTCACGCTGCAAGCGCAGCATTGCCGCTATGCGCTGAGGGCATAGCTGGTTAATTCCAAGGGGATTGAGCCTATTCGGGCAGGGAGTCGTCTATCTGCTGGCGACGGTAGAGCACGATCTCTTCCTGCACGAAGTCACGGAAGGCGTTGACGCGGCGCGATGAGCGCAATTCCTCTGGATAGGCAAGGAAAACAGGCACTTCGTTGGATTCGACTTCGGGCAGGATACGCTCGATCTCGGGGTGATCCATCGTCAGATAGTCCGGCAGGATGCCGATGCCGATATGGTTGATAACCCCCTGAAGCACTCCGAAATAGTTGTTCACCGTCATCGTCGAGGGGATGTCATTGGCCAGCGCCTGTTGCGCGAGGCGCACACCGGCCGAGACCTGCGGGGTCTCGGGGTTTTGGCAAATCAGGCGGTGCCCGCGCAAATCCTGCATGCTGGTCGGACGGCCCATCCGCTCCAGATAGGTGGGGGTCGCATAGAACCGCATACGGATATTCAGCAGGCGCTTGCGGATCAGGTCGGCCTGCGTCGGCTCTTTCATGCGGATCGCGACATCGGCCTCGCGCATCGGCAGATCAAGGACGCGCTCTTCCAGCATCAGGTCGATTTTCAGCTCGGGGTAGCGGGCATAAAGCTTGTTCAGGCGCGGTGCGAGCCAGAGCGTGCCGAAACCGGTCGTCGTGGTCACGCGCAGGTGGCCAAAGACCTCCTCTTCGGAATCGCGGATCCGCGCAGAGGCCGAATCAAGCTTTTTCGCCATCGCAGAGGTCGCATCAAACAGAAGCTCCCCTTGCTCGGTCAGGATCAGCCCGCGAGCGTGACGGTGAAACAGCGTTGTCGCCAGTGCCTCTTCAAGCGCGCGAATCTGGCGGCTGACAGCGGATTGGGACAGGTGCAATGTGTCGCCCGCGTGCGTCAAAGACCCCGCATCCGCAACCGCATGAAAAATTCGAAGCTTGTCCCAGTCCATCCGATCCGACCTGTGTTTGGGCGTTTTGCCCGCTTGATATGCTCATTACCGCTAACAGTATATGATAACAAACCTGTTTCAACGACCGCAGCAGCATACATTTTGTTCAGTTCCAACCTATGTGTTGCACAGGCAGCCCCGAGGGGCGAAGGGAATATATCGCGGTGCCGCCACGAACGTCTCATTTCGACCCTTTATTTTATTTGGCGTTAGAGCGTATTACGACTGTAACGGGCTGCGTATGTCGCGTGGTCTAATTCAGGCAGGCCTGAAAGGATTTTGTCATGGCAGTGGGCGTTTTTGACAGCGGTCTGGGCGGGTTGACCGTTTTTGATGCGGTGAGCAAACGCTTGCCGGACGTGCCTTTCGTCTATTTCGCCGATAGCGCGCACGCGCCCTATGGGGTGCGCGATGCCGATGACATCTACAATCTGACCTGTGCGGCGGTTGAGCGGCTTTGGGCCGAGGGCTGCGATCTGGTCATTCTGGCGTGCAACACGGCCTCTGCGGCGGCGCTCAAGCGGATGCAAGAGAAATGGCTGCCCAAGGACAAGCGGGTTCTGGGCGTGTTCGTGCCAATGATCGAGGCATTGACCGAACGCAAATGGGGCGATAACTCGCCGCCGCGCGAGGTCGAGGTGAAGCATGTCGCGCTGTTTGCAACCCCCGCGACCGTCGCCAGCCGCGCTTTCCAGCGCGAACTGGCGTTCCGCGCAATCGGCGTGGATGTCGAGGCGCAACCCTGCGGTGGCGTGGTCGACGCGATCGAGGCGGGGGATGAAATTCTGGCCGAAGCCTTGGTGAAATCGCATGTCGAGGCGCTGAAGCGCCGGATGCCGCACCCCGAGGCCGCTATCCTTGGCTGCACGCATTATCCCTTGATGCAAGAGACCTTTCAGGACGCGCTTGGCGCGGATGTGCAGGTCTATAGCCAGGCTAATCTGGTGGCCTCGGCGCTGGACGACTATCTTAAACGCCATCCCGATATGCTTGGCAGCGGGAGCACGCAGAAATTCCTGACGACGGGCAACCCGTCGACGGTATCGAACCACGCCACGCGCTTTTTGCGCCGTAAGGTCGAGTTCGAACAAGCCTGAGCGGGCGTTTTCGCCCTTAACGTTCCTGCATGGAGAGACCCATGACCAAGAAAATCGCGATCCTCGGTGCCTCGGGCTATACGGGGGCTGAACTCGCAAGGCTGATCGCCACCCATCCCGATATGGAGATCGTCGCGCTCTCAGGCGACCGCAAGGCGGGCATGTCGATGGGCGATGTGTTCCCGCATCTGCGTCATCTGCGCCTGCCCGATCTTCAAAAGATCGAAGAGATCGACTTCTCGCAGGTCGATCTGGCGTTTTGCGCGCTGCCACATGCCACCAGTCAGGCGGTGATCTCGGAACTGCCGCGTGACCTCAAGATCGTGGACCTGTCGGCGGACTTCCGTCTGCGCGATCCGGCGGCCTATGAAAAATGGTATGGCAAGCCGCATTCGGCGATCGAGATGCAGAAAGAGGCGGTCTATGGCCTGACCGAGTTCTACCGCGAACAGATTCGCAGCGCGCGTCTGGTGGCGGGCACGGGCTGTAACGCGGCGGCGGGTCAATATGCCATCCGCCCGCTGATCGAGGCGGGTGTCGTCGACTTTGACGAGATTGTGATCGACCTCAAGGCGGGTGTCTCGGGCGCGGGTCGCAGCCTGAAAGAGAACTTGCTGCACGCCGAGCTGTCAGGCGGAACGCATCCCTATTCGGCGGGCGGCGCACACCGCCACCTTGGCGAATTTGACCAAGAATTCAGCCTCTTGGCGGGCCGCGACGTGCGTGTGCAATTCACGCCGCACCTGATGCCGTTCAACCGCGGCATCCTCGCGACGGTCTATGTGCGCGGCGAACCCGCGAAAATCTATGACGCATTGGCCGCGCGTTATGCCGACGAGACCTTCCTTGAAGTGCTACCTTTTGGCACGCTCCCCTCGACACGGTCGATTGCGGGCTCCAATTACGTTCATGTCGGTGTGATCGGGGATCGCCTGCCCGGACGGGCGCTGGTGATCGTCGCACTCGACAATCTGGCCAAAGGGTCTTCGGGGCAGGCAATCCAGAACGCCAACCTGATGCTTGGCCTCGAGGAAACGGCAGGGCTGATGCTGGCACCTGTCTTCCCTTGACTTAGGTCAGTGCAGTCCGGGGCCAATCGCCCCAAAAGGCTGCGGATGGATTGAGGAAGGAAACGCGATGAAAAGCCTCAAGAAGAAGCGCCGGATTCAGGTGTTGCTTGTTACCACTTTGGCGCTGCTCGGCTCGGTTGCCCTGATGGGGACGGCATTCAAGGACGGGATCAACTTTTTCCGCGCGCCGACGCAGGTGATGGAAGACCCGCCCAAACCCGGCGAGGTGTTCCGCCTTGGCGGTCTGGTCGAGGCCGGGACGATCAAGCGCGGCGATGGTGAGACGGTTACCTTTAGCGTGACGGATGGCGGTGCGACGGTGCCGGTGCGCTTTACCGGCGTGCTGCCTGATCTGTTTGGTGAAAATCAGGGCATGATCGGCACCGGCCAGATGGAAGGCGCGGTTTTCGTGGCCGACGAGATTCTGGCCAAGCACGACGAAACCTATATGCCCAAAGAGGTCGTGGACGCGCTGAAAGAGCAGGGCGTCTACAAGGAAGCCGGTTCCTGAGCGTTCGCCTGCTATCGGGGGCATTAACCTGAGACGCGCAGATTTTCCCAAGGGATACCTTGGGGAAATCACACATGAAATCAGTTCAGGATTTGGCCAATGAGATCGTCGCCCGCGAGGGCGGCTATGTCGATGATCCGGATGATCCGGGCGGGGCGACGAAATACGGGGTGACGCTGGCGACGCTACGCCGCTTTGGAGCGGATAAAAGCGGCGATGGAAAAGTCACCGAGCAGGATTTGCGCGGTCTTACCCGAGCAGAGGCCGCGCAAATCTACATCCGTCATTATTACTATGGCCCGAAGCTGGATGCGCTGCCCGAGGCGGTGCGCGCATCGGTGTTCGATATGTATGTGAATGCGGGCAGCAATGCGGTGATCGTGCTGCAGCGCTTGCTGAACCGGATGGGGGAAAGCGTGACGGTTGACGGGGCGATCGGCCCCGAGACCATCGCGGCGGCCACGCGCGCGCATGGGGCCGCGCCCGATCATTTCGCGGATGCTTACGGGATTGCGCGGCGCAATTATTACTATGCGCTGGCCGATGCGCGTCCGGCGTCGCGCAAATACGCGCGCACGCGGGCGGGCGGGAAGGGCGGCTGGATCAGGCGTGCCGAAGAGTTCATCTCACCGCGTTATCATCTGAGCGAGGCGCAGCACCGCGCGCGGGTGTCGAAATGGGTGTGATCGGCAGGCTGATTGGCGGGGCAGGGGCCGCGCGCGCGCTTGGTCAGGCGGCGGGCGAGGTGGCCGAGGTTTTCGTGCCGAACGCAACCAAAAAGATGGAAGCCGCGCATGACGCCTATATCGCGGCGCTTGATGAGCACGGGGCCGAGTTTCAATACCTGCGCCCCGGCGCGTTCGACCGTTTCGTGAATGGTCTGAACCGCCTGCCGCGCCCGTTTCTGGCTTTCGGGACGCTGGGGCTGTTTACCTATGCGATGATTGATCCGGTGGGGTTCGCGCGGAGGATGGTGGGGCTGAACTATGTCCCCGAGCCGCTTTGGTGGCTTTTAGGGGCGATTGTGGGCTTCTATTTCGGCGCACGTGAGGCGCATTACCTGCGCGCGAAATCGGTCGTTATGCCCGCCGCCGAGGCCTTGCCCGAGGCAGAGAACCCCGCGCTGGAGGATTGGCGCAAAGGGGCATAGGGGGAACGAATAAAGGGGGCATCGAGTCCCCTTTATTCGTCAGGGGCGGTGCCCCTGTTTCGGTGCGCTTGGCTTAGCTGCGCGTGCCTGCGAAACGGGCCTGCCATTCCTCGCGTTCTTCATCCGCAATCTTGCGGAACAGAACCTCGGGGGTGACGAAGGCGTGCCCGACCGGCAGCGCGGTTAGCGCGGCTTTGGCGTCCGTCGGCCAGCTCCAGTCCTCGGACTGCATCCCGTCCATCATCGAGGCGGCAGCATCGGGAATGAACGGGGCCGAGAGGACCGCATAGACCCGCACGAGGTTCAGCGCGAGGCGTGCAATCGCCGCCGCCTGTGCCGGATCTGTTTTGAACACCGACCACGGCGCCGAGGATTGCAGGTATTCGTTGCCCGCGACCCAAATCGCACGCAGCTCGGTCGCGGCCTTGCGGACCTCTTTATCTTCCATGAAGGTTTCATAGGCGCGGATACGGGTGTTCAGTTCGGCAATCAGTGCCTCTTCCTGCTCGCCCCATGCGCCGCCCTCGGGCAATGCCTCGCCGAATTTCGAGCGCGTGAACTTGGTGATCCGGCTGACGAAATTCCCCAGCACATCGGCCAGATCCTTGTTTGCCGCCGTCTGGAAGTTGTCCCAGGTGAACTCGGCATCCGCAGATTCGGGGGCATGGCTCAGGAGCCACCAGCGCCAGTAGTCAGCGGGCAGGATCTCAAGCGCCTGATCCATGAACACGCCGCGCCCGCGCGAGGTCGAGAACTGGCCGCCGTCATAGTTCAGGTAGTTGAAGGACTTGATGTAATCCACCAGCTTCCACGGCTCGTTCGAGCCAAGGATCGTCGAGGGGAAGGACAGCGTGTGGAACGGGACGTTATCCTTGCCCATGAACTGTGTGTAGGTCACGTCGGAGGCGCCCTTGTCGGTGCGCCACCAGCGTTCCCAATCGCCGCCCGATTTGCCCGACCATTCCTGCGTCGCGGCGATATATTCGATGGGAGCGTCGAACCAGACGTAAAAGACCTTGCCGTCCATGCCCTGCCACGGCGCGCCCTCGAATTGCGCGGGAACGCCCCAATGCAGGTCGCGCGTGATGCCGCGGTCTTGCAGGCCGTCGCCGTCAAACAACCATTTCTTCGCGATCGAGGTGGTCAGCACCGGCCAGTCGGCCTTGCTGTCGATCCATTCGGCCAGCTTGTCTTTCATTGCGGACTGGCACAGGAACAGGTGCTTGGTCTCGCGCATCTCCAGATCGGTCGAGCCGGAGATCACCGAATGAGGGTTGATCAGGTCCACCGGATCAAGCTGCTTGGTGCAGTTGTCGCACTGATCCCCGCGCGCACTGTCAAAGCCGCAGTTGGGGCAGGTGCCTTCGATGTAGCGGTCGGGCAGGAAGCGGCCATCGGCCTTGGAATACATCTGCTTTTCGCTGACTTCGCGGATCAGGCCAGCCTCGGCCAGACGCAGGGCGAAATGCTGCGTCAGGGCACGGTTTTCAGCCGAAGACGAGCGCCCGAAATGGTCGAACGACAGGCGGAACCCTTCGGCGATGCGGGCCTGAACCTCGTGCATCTCGGCGCAGTAGTCCGCCACGGGTTTGCCCGCTTTGTCGGCGGCCAGCTCTGCCGGAGTGCCGTGCTCGTCGGTGGCGCAAATGAACATCACCTCGTTGCCGCGCGCGCGCTGATAGCGGGCGAACAGATCAGCGGGCAACTGCGACCCCACAAGGTTGCCCAGATGCTTGATGCCGTTGATGTAGGGAATAGCCGAGGTAATGAGGTGACGCGCCATATCCGATCCCTTTAAGCCTTGTTGCGCGGGGTTTTACCTAGGTTTTCCGCCCGTGGCCAGCCCTGCCTTTCAGGGCAGCGTCGGGCGCCCGAAGGCGGCGCGCCAGCGCGCGATAAACCCTTCGCGTTTTTGCTTGTCGCGGGCGACCAGAAGCACCGGATCAATGCGGATCGGGCGCTCGGCGCTTTCGGGGAGGGCGGTTTCCTCTGGGTCGCGTTTGGTCACAAGGCCCGAGCGTGTGAGGATCGCCTGCCCCTCGGGGGAGAGCAGAAAGTCCAGCAGCGCACCGGCAAGCGCGGGATGCGGGGCGCCTTGCGGGATCATATAGCCGCGCGAGAGGAACAGCGTGTAGTCACTCGGGCGGATCACGCCGACATCTTCGGCGCGGGAGCTGTCGACGTAAGACCCCAGCACGTTATAGGCGATCAGGTAGCGCCCGCTGGAGACGCCCTCGATGATCTCGGCCGAGCAGCAGGTGGCGATGGCGCCCGAGCGGGCAAAGCCTTCGAGAAGCGAGCCGAAGGTGCTGGCCTCAAGCGAATCCGCGAAGGCGAACAGGTAGCCAAGCCCCGAGGCGACAATATCATAGGTTGCGATCCGGCCCTGATAGCGCTGGTCCTGACGCCGCATCAGATCAAGAAGGTCGAAGCGCGTGTGCGGGACATCCTCGGGCGGCACGAGGCGGGTGTTGTAAACGATGACGGCGGCCTCGTGGGTGACGCCCCATAATTCGTCGCGCCAGATACGTTCGGGCGGTAATTCGGCCGTTCGGGTAGAGCGATACGGCTCGGCGCAGCCCGAGTTCACCAGTTCCACCATCTGATGCACCGCCGAGGAAAACACGGCATCCGCGCGGGGTCTTTGGGTCGTGCATTCAGCCGATGTCAGGGCGTTGAGGTCGTTCGATCCCCATTGCTCATAGTCGATGGCCACGCCGGGATTGCGGGCGATGAACGCCTCCATCGCGGGGGCGAGGATCGCGGTGTCGGTGGTCGAGCGGATCAGCAGCGCCGTGCCGGATGCCGGGCCAAAGCGCGTTTGCGCCTCTTGCGCGGCCAGCGGCGCGGCGAACAGGCATAATGCGGCAAGCAGGCGGATCATGCGGTCTCCTCGATCTGGTCAAGGGTCAGGGCGACGCGAAAGCCGGTCTCGCGGCGCTCGAATGTCAGTTCGCCCTCAAAGGCTTCGGCCACCGCGCGCACGATCGACAGCCCCAGCCCTGCGCTTTGCCCGCGCGAGGCGGCGTTGCGTTCAAAGCGTTGCCCCATCCGGTCCAGCAATTCAGGTGGCGGGCCATTACCCGCATCCTCGACCCAAAGCGAGACCTTGTCGCCTTCGGTCGAAACGCCGATGCGCACCGGCGCCTGCCCGTGGCGCAGCGCGTTGTTGAACATGTTTTTTGCCGCCTCGACCAGCGACATTTCGTCCCCCAGAACCATGGCCGGATCAGGGCCGATCCGCAGTTCCACCTCGGTTTGCGGCGACAGCAATTCGTGATCGCGGCTCTCGACCACCTCCAGCGCGACATCGCGCAGATCGACGGGCAAGCGCTGTGCGCTGTCAGTGCGATGGATCACCAGCGCGCGGGCCAGCATCTGGTCAAGCAGCGTCCCGAGCGAGCGCGTGCGCCGCGACAGCCGCCCGAGCATGAGGTCGCGCTTGCGGCTGTCGGGTTCCTCGGCGATGAGTTCGGCCTGCGCGCGGATGGCGGCAACAGGTGTGCGCAACTGGTGGGCAGTGTCGGAAATCAGGTTCTTCATCGAGCCGATCTGGCGATCAAGGCGGCGCATAAAGCGGTTCATCGCGTCGATCATCACGGCCACTTCGGCAGGCACAGCGCTGTCCATCGGCGTCAGGTCGCGCGGGTCACGCGCAAGCAGGTCTTCGGCCAGGTGGTCGAGCGGGCGCATCGCGCGGCGGATCACGGCCAGCGCCAGCCCCATCAGCGCCAGCCCACCGATGGCCGTCGCGATCAGCGCGTCGCGCGTCAGGCCAAGGGCCATATCATTGCGCGCGCGCAGGGTCTGGCCAACCGTGACGGTGACAGTGCCCGAGAAATCACGCTCGGCAAAGCGGCGCGTGACGGTGATAAAGCGGGCAGGCTCGCCCCCCATCGCAGCATCAGAAAACCATATGTTCTCTGCCCCGCCGTCACGTGGCGGATTGGCAGGGGTGACGGTATCTTGCCCGGTCAGCAGCGCCCCGTCCGGCCCGCGCACCGCATAGGCGATCCGGTCATCGGCAGCGAGCGCCAAAAGCTGGAACGCCGACAAGGGCAGGTCGGTGACGGGCTGGCCCGCGATGATGGTGATCGTTTCGGCAATGTCGTTGGCCGCGCCCAGAAGCAGCCGGTCATAGGCGCTCCGCGCGGCCTGACGGCCATAGGCAAAGCTTGCAATAGCCACGACGACGCCACCGACAAGCAACAGCGCGATCACCCCGATGGCGACGCGCGAGCCTAAGGACCGGCGCTCAGGCATCTTCGCTGATCCGGTAGCCAAGGCGCCTCTGGGTCTCGATCGTCACGCCCGCGCCCGCCAGTTTCTTGCGCAACCGCCCGATATACAGCTCGATCGCGTTCAGTCCGACGTCGGTGTCGTTAAAGGTGAACAGTCCGTCATACAGCCGCTCTTTCGACAGAACCTGACCAGAGTGCCGCAGCAACAACCCCAGCAACGTCGCTTCGCGCCGGGTCAGTTCCAGCGGCTCGTCCCCGATCCGGGCCGCCAGCGTCGAGGGTGAAAAGGCCAGCTTCCCGATTTGCAGCGTGTCGCTTTTCTGATCCGATTCGCGCCGCAGAAGGGCGCGTAGCCGTGCCTCCAGCTCGCGTTGATCAAAGGGTTTGACCAGATAATCGTCGGCCCCAAGGTCCAGCGCCGAAACCCTGTCATCTACCGAAAACAGCGCGGTCAGCATCAGAACCGGCGTGCGGTCGCCCCGCGCGCGCAGCGATTGTAGCAGTTCCGTGCCCAAGCCGTCGGGCAGGTTTATATCCAGTATCAGCGCATCATAGCGCTGCACCGCCAGAAAATCCTCGGCATCCGACAGGGTGTCGGCCAGATCGCAGGCCATGCCAACGCGCCCCAGACGGATCGCCACCGCCTCGGCCATATCGGTTGCATCTTCGACGATCAGAATCCGCATCGGTCTCCGGTCCGTTTTCGTGCCTGTCATGATGACAGGTTCGTGACAGCTTGCGCCGCTAGTGTCCTTCATAGCCCGTCGCAAGGAGGCCGCATAGTGCGGAGCGACGGCGTCAAGTTCCGGGGCTGATCCCGGCCACAATTGGAGGAGTTCAAGATGATCTTCAAGGCAACCCGCCTTACCCTCGCCGCTGCGCTGCTTGGCGCGTCCGCTCTGACCGCTGCTGCCGAAGGCTTCAAGCCCGAGAACCCCGAGTGCATCGCGCCCGCGAACCCGGGCGGCGGCTGGGACTTCACTTGCCGTCAGGTCGGTAAATCGCTGCAGGATCAGGGTCTGATCGACAAGACCATGCAGGTTGTGAACCTTGCCGGTGGCGGCGGTGGTGTGGCTTACGCGGAAGTCGTGAACAAGCGCGGCGCCGATAACGATCTGATCGTCGCGGCCTCGTCGGCAACGGCTACCCGTCTGGCGCAAGGCGCCTATCCGGGCAACTCGATGGATCAGGTCCGCTGGCTGGCATCCGTTGGCGCAGATTACGGCGTGATCGCCGTGGCAGCCGACAGTGCCGTCAACACGCTGCCCGAGCTTCTGGACCAGCTGAAAAATGACCCGACCAGCGTTTCGGTTGCAGGCGGTTCGGCTGTTGGCGGCTGGGACCACCTCAAGGTTCTGATCGCGGCCAATGCCTATGGTATCGACGACGTGCGCTCGGTCAAATACATCGCCTTCGATGGCGGCGGCGAGGCTGTGACGCAGCTTCTGGCTGGTTCGGTTCAGGCCTTCACCGGCGACATCTCGGAAGCCAAAGGCTTTGTCGACAGCGGCGACATCAAGGTGATCGCGGTTCTCGCTCCCGAGCGTCTGGAAGGTGAATTCGCCAAGTTCCCGACCGCGAAAGAGCAAGGCGTCGATGCGATCGGTGCAAACTGGCGCGGCTTCTACGCTCCGGGCAATATGTCGGACGAGGCCTATAACGCATGGGTCGAGAAAATCGGCACGCTTTACGCCTCGGACGAGTGGAAAGCTGTGATGGCGGCGAACGGCATGGCTCCGCTGAGCCTGCAAGGCGCCGAATTCCAGGCCTTCGTGTCGGACTCGGTTGCCAAGATCCAGTCGATCTCGCGCGAGATCGGGATCATCAAGTAAGCGCGCCCTCTCGCGCTGCTTGAAGACCGGGGGCGGCGGGCAATGGCCGCCCCCAATCATATCCAATTCCAGCCGTATCAGGAGATCCCCATGAGTGATCGCATCTTCGGCATAGTCGGTGTCCTGTTGGCGATTGCCTTTGCGCTTTCGGCGCTGGTGATCGAAGAGAGCTTCCTCTCGGATGCCGTGGGCCCCAAAGCCTTCCCGCTTATTATCGCTGCAATCCTCGGGATCAGTTCCGCCGTGATCGCGCTGAAACCGGACGCCGCGCCGCATTGGCCAAGCCTCGGGCGTCTGGCCGAGATCGCCGCTGCCGTGGTCGTTTTGGTGCTCTACGCCGAGTTCCTGCCGATTGCCGGTTTCGTCATCGCGACGGCTGTTGCGGCCAGCTATCTGGGCTGGCGGCTTGGGTCCGCGCCGCTGTCCGCGGTGATCGCGGGCATTGGCACCGCAGGCGGCATCTACGTTATTTTCCATCTGGTTCTGGGCCTGTCGCTGGCGCGCGGCCCCCTTGGATTTTAAGGAGGACGGGTCATGGAACTGATGAACTCACTGGCGGACGGCTTTGTCGTCGCGCTGACATGGCAAAACCTTGGTCTGGCTCTGCTGGGCTGTTTCCTGGGCACGATCATGGGTGCGCTGCCGGGGCTTGGCCCGTCGAACGGCGTGGCCATTCTGATCCCGCTGGCATTCACGCTTGGCCTTGGCGCGACGCCTTCGTTGATCCTGCTGACCTCGGTCTATTACGGGGCGATGTATGGCGGGCGAATCTCGTCGATCCTGCTGAATATTCCGGGTGACGAGCCTGCGATGATGACCTGTCTTGATGGCTATCCGATGGCGCAAAAGGGGATGGCGGGGCAGGCGCTCTCGATCTCGGGGATCGCGTCGTTTGTCGGCTCGTTCCTTGCGACCTGGGGGCTGATCCTGCTGGCGCCGCAACTGGTGAAAATCGCGCTGCTGTTCGGTCCGGCCGAGTATTTCGCGCTGTTTGCGCTGGCGTTCATGACGCTTGGCGGGGTGTCCTCGACCAATCAGGCGAAGTCGGCTTTTGCGGCCGCACTTGGGCTTGGCCTTGCGATGATCGGGGTCGATACGCAGACCGGCGTGCCGCGCTTCACCTTTGGCGAGGTGCACCTGTATGACGGGATCGACTTCCTTGTCGCTATCGTCGGGCTGTTCGCGCTGTCCGAGGTGTTCATCTTCCTTGAAGAGCGTCACGGCAACGCTGATGCGGCGGGCAAAAAGATGGACATTGGCCGCCTGACGCCGCCGATGTCGATGGTCAAAGACTGCACACCGACGATGCTGCGCACCTCGTTCCTTGGCTTCCTTGCGGGCGTTCTGCCCGGTGCCGGTGCCTCGCTTGGCTCGTTTATTTCGTATTCGATGGAGAAGCGGCTGGTCGATAAAGAGGGCACCTTCGGCACGGGCGATCCGCGCGGTGTTGCAGCCCCCGAGGCGGGCAATAACGCGGCTGCGGGTGGCGCGCTGGTGCCGATGCTGGCGCTTGGCGTGCCGGGGTCGGGGACGACGGCGGTGTTGCTGGCAGTGCTGCTGTCGCTGAATATCACGCCCGGGCCTTTGCTGTTTGCCAATAACCCCGATGTGGTCTGGGGGCTGATTGCGGCGCTGTTCATCGCGAACTTCATGCTGCTGGCGATGAATATCCCGATGGTGGGTCTGTTCACCCGCGTGCTGCTGATCCCGCCACGTGTTCTGATGCCCATCGTCGCGATGGTCAGCTTTGTCGGGATCTACGGCATCTCGGGGTCGAGCTTTGACCTGCTGGTGATGATCGGTTTCGGGATTTTGGGCTGGGTTCTGCGCAAGCTTGATGTGCCGCTGGTGCCGATCATCCTTGGCACGCTTCTGGGCAACGCGATGGAATCGAACCTGCGCCGAGCGATCACGATCGACAATGGCAACTGGTTCACCCTGATTGACAGCCCGCTTTCGATCGCGCTGTGGCTGATTGCGATTATCGGCTTTGTGATGCCGCTGATCGTGGGCCGGATTGTGCGCGCGAAAATGCATCGGCGCGGTGACGAAGAAGGCAGCCTCGCGGACTGATCCGTCCGATTTCGCGCGGCATGGCCCCTGCTCTGCAAAAGGGCGGGGGCTTTGCGTTATCTAGCGCCCGAGCGTGTAGAACTCGTCGTTCGGGCGCATGTTGGTGACATTTGCCATCCGGTTCGACAGCCCGAAAAAGGCAGAAATCCCCGCGATGTCCCAGACGTCTTCGGGGGTGAACCCATGCGCGCCGAGGGTTTCGAAATCGGCGTCGTTTACAAGATGCGCCTCGTGCGAGACCTTCAGCGCGAAATCCAGCATCGCCTTTTGGCGCGGCGTCAGATCGGCCTTGCGGTAGTTGATCGCGACCTGATCCGCGATCAGCGGGTTTTTCGCGCGGATGCGCAGGATTGCGCCGTGCGAGATCACGCAATACTGGCACTGGTTCGCGTTCGAGGTCGCGACGACGATCATCTCGCGCTCGGCCTGAGACAAGTTGCCGGGCTTGTCCATCAGCGCATCGTGATAGGCAAAAAACGCGCGGAATTCGTCGGGACGATGGGCCAGCACCAGAAACACATTCGGAATGAAACCCGATTTTTCCTGCACCGCCTCGATGCGCGCGCGGATGTCCTCGGGCAGCTCGGCAAGGGTGGGAACGGGAAAGCGGCTGATGGCTGGCTGGGTCATGGGCGGTCCTTTTTGCGTGGCTCCGCCCACTGAACCAAAGGCGCTTTCGTTACGTCAATCGCGGGGCGCAAGTGACGCAGCGTTCATTGCATCCGCGCGGCCTTCCACGCCTCCCAATCCGGGGCCGAGCCGCGATAGGCGTTCACGTCCACGATGCCGCGCACACCTGGAACGACGCCAGTGCCCGTCCACTGCCAGAACTCCCAATGCGTGCCGGTGTAGCGTTCGGAGGGGTGCGCCGTGACCGAACGCAGCCAGAGGTCATAGCCGCGAAATCCCTCAAGCCCGTTGTCGCGCCAGAAATCGGGCGTGGTGTAGATCACGGGGCGGGTGCCATAGGCGGCGGTCAGCTTTTCAAGGAAGACCCGCATCTCCGCCTGCACGATATGGGCTGCGGGGCGCTTGCGGCAGGAGGGAGAAGTATGGTTCCACTCGATGTCCAGAACGGGGGGCAGGTCGCCCTTGGCGCGGGGCACATTGGCGATGAACCAGTCGGCCTGTTCCGCCGCCGAGCGGCAGAAGTAATAGAAATGATAGCCCCCGACGGGGACGCCTGCGGCGCGGGCGCGGGCGTAGTTCTGCCGGAAACCGGGGTCAAGGAAATCGCCGCCCTCGGTCGCCTTGATCCATGCAAACCCGATGCCCGCATTCGCCGCCGAGCGAAAGTCGATCAGCCCCTGATAGCGGGCCGCATCAATACCGTGCACCGGATAGCGGGCCGGAACCGCACCCGCCCAGTCGTGCGGATCGGTGTCGCCCAAGCGCGCAGGCACCCCCGGCGCGCGGTAGTTGGCCGCGCTCAGCCGGTCGGGCTGCATCAGCGGGCGCGTGCTGTCCTGACTTTTGCACCCCGCCAGCGCCGTCATAACCAGAATTGCCGTCAAAATCCCCGAAACCGGTTTCATACACGTTACTCCACTGCTGATCGGGACAGGGTCGCGCAAAAACGCCCGACTGTCACGGGGACAACCGGGCGTTTTCTTCAGATCAGCGGTTTCTTGCGCTTAGCGACTGGCTTAGCGACCGGGGCCGAAATCCTCGACGGTCAGCGCTCCGTCACCGTTGCGGTCGCGCATCTGGAACCAGAGGTCCGAGCTGTCGATGAACTCGGCCTTGGTGACGGTGCCATCGCCGTTGCCGTCGAACATACGCATTTCCTCGGCGGCGGGCATGTCAAACTCGCTCATGCCCATCTGGGCGCGACCCTGACCCATGCCCTGCGCGCGGCCAAAGCCCATGCCCTTACCCTGGCCCATCGCGCGGCCCTGCCCCTGACCGGGAACCATACCCTCGGGCATGTTGTGGCCCGGGCCTTTTCCGGCTTCGCGCTCAAGCGCCTTATGCTCGTCGATACCGGCGTATTCCTCTTGCGAGAACTGCCCGTCGTCATCCTGATCGAACATATAGAAGATATTCTCACGCTGCTCGCGGGCCTCGGCGAGGGTCACGGCGCCGTTCCCGTCCAGATCCCACTGAAGCATGAAATCCTCGCCCGGAATGAAATTGGCGGTCTGGGCAAAGCCCGCACCTGCTGCGAGGGCGATAAGAGCGGTAAATGTTGCGATGCGTTTCATGGCTGGTCTCCTTACTGGCTGTTTGATCATAAAACGCGACAGGCTCCGCGTTCCGGCGGAGCCTGCCAAAATGTCGCACCCTTGGGGTTATTCGGCGGCCAGTTCGTCCCAGCAGGCCAGCGCGTGACCGGCATACATGACGCCCGGCCCGCCCGCCATCTGGATCGCCATCGCCAGCACATCGCCCAGTTCCTCGCGCGTGGCGCCCGCTTTCATCAACGCCTCGACGTGGAAGTTGATGCAAGGCTCGCAGCGCAGCGCCAAAGCCATGCCAAGCGCGATGAATTCCTTTTCCTTGACCGAAAGCGGGCCGTTGTCCTTGACCGCTTTCGAGAGGGTCGCAAAGCCTTTCATCGCATCGGGGATCTGCTTGTTCATCACGCGCAGTTCCGAACGCATGTCGTCGATTTTCTGTTTGTAGCTCATTTTGGTCTCCTGTCCGAAGGGATGAACCCGCATGGCATAAGGGGCCGCGGGCGGCCTTGACGTGAGTCAAACAGATGCGGATTGTTGAATGTTATGCGAAACGCGCGGGCGAGATGCGTTCGATAATGTCTGCGGGTAGCTCGCTGGCGCGGCCGGCGACCAGATCGGCAACAAGCTGGCAGATCGCGGGGCAGGACTGGAACCCGTAGCCGCCCTGTCCGCCGATCCAGAAGAACGACGGCTCGCGCGGATCGGGGCCGATCACCGGCACGCGGTCGGGTGAAAACGTGCGCAGCCCCGCCCATGAGGCCAGAAGGCGGGTGACAGGCTCGGTTACACATTCCTCGTAGCGCGCCAACCCCTCGGCCAGAACCATATCGTCAGCCCATGCGTCATGCGGCTCGGCAAGGTCTTCGTCGGCAGGCGAGACGATCAGCGCACCGGCGTCGGGCTTGCAATACCAGTCCTCGTTCCCGCCCACGACCATCGGCCAGCCGCTCAGGTCATGCCCGCCGGGGGCTGGCAGTCGCGCCATCGAGCGGCGCAGCGGCGTGAACCCGATGGGCGCCAGCCCCGCAAGCGTGGCGATCTGATCGACCCAAGCGCCAGCGGCGTTAAAGATCATGCGCGTGTCATAGGTTTGCCCGCCTGCCTCGACCTGCCATCGGTTGGCAGAGCGGGTGATCGCGGTGACGGGGGCGGAGGTGACGATCTGCGCCCCCTCCGCACGGGCCTCACGCAGGAATTTCTGGATCAGCAGGTCGGTATCCAGATCCCATGCGTGGGTTGCATAGGAGGCAAACCCCACGGTGTCGGGGTTGAGGATCGGGAAAATCTCTTGCGCCTCAGGGAGGCTCAGCTCGTCAAGGTCGAAATCCTTGACGTGTTTCAGGAACCGCTCGCGCTGATCGGTGCTGTCCAGAAACATGAACCCGCGCGGTGAGAGGGTGCCAGACGCCTGAAAATAGTCGTTCGAGGCCAGCGACAGCGCCACAATGGCTGGGTTGCCGTAGCGCGGCTCATAAAGCGCGGCGGAGCGTCCCGAGGCATGGTAGGCAAGATTGGCCTCGGCCTCCAGAACGGTGACAGAGCCAAGGGGCGCAAGACGGGCTGCGGCCGAAATTCCGGCTATGCCCCCGCCGATGATAAGAAAATCGCAGGTCATGGCGCGGACGGTGGCACGGCGCGCATGAAATGAAAAGCCCCGAGTCGTGTGGCGCTCGGGGCAGGTCAGAGATCGCGCGCTTCCGGCAAGCGCAGGATTTGCCGGAGGCGCGGGTTCGGGGCCGGATCAGACGCCGAGGCACCAGCGCATGACGGCCTTTTGCGCGTGCAGGCGGTTTTCGGCCTCGTCAAAGATCACCGAGTTCGGGCCGTCCATGATCTCGGAGGTCACCTCGTCATTGCGGTGCGCGGGCAGGCAATGCATGAACAGCGCGTCCGGTTTGGCGTGGGCCATAAGGTCTTTGTTCACCTGATAGCCGCGCAGCTGATTGTGGCGGCGCTCTTTCGCGGATTCGGGGTCATGCATCGACACCCAGGTGTCGGTGACGACCAGATCGGCGCCCTCGACAGCCTTGAACGGGTCGCGCTCGATCTCGGCCTTCACGCCTTTCGAACGGGCGAAGTCCATCCACTCGGCTTCGGGGTCGAGGGGCTTCGGGCCGGTGAAGGTCATGTCGAAGCCGAACTGCCCCGCTGCATGCAGGAACGAGGCGCAGACGTTGTTGCCGTCACCCGACCAGACGACCTTTTTGCCTGCGATCGGGCCGCGATGCTCTTCGTAGGTCAGGATGTCGGCCATGATCTGGCACGGATGGGTGCGGTTGGTCAGGCCGTTGATGACCGGAACCGAGGCGTATTCGGCCATCTCCAGAAGGGTCTCTTCTTCGAAGGTGCGGATCATGATCAGATCGACATAGCGCGACAGAACCCGTGCGGTATCGGCAATCGTCTCGCCGTGGCCAAGCTGCATATCCGAACCCGACAGCACCATCGTCTGGCCGCCCATCTGGCGCACGCCCACGTCAAACGAAACGCGCGTGCGGGTCGAGGGCTTCTCGAAAATGAGCGCAACCATGCGGCCCGCAAGCGGCTGCTCGTCGTCCAGCGCGCCGCGCGGGCGACCGTTGCGGGCGTCCTTCATGGCACGGGCGGCGTCGATCATGCCGCGCAGGTCTTCGGGCGAGGTTTTGTGAATGTCGAGGAAATGGGTCATCGGTCTGGTCTTTCTGGGTCGGGGGGCAGGCCATGCCGCCCCCGCAGGAAATGGTTAGCCCTTCAGCGAGGCGGCGGTGGCCTCAAGGCGGGAAAGGGCTTCGGAGATGTCTTCTTCGGCGATGTTCAGCGCGGGCAGCAGGCGGACAACATTATCCGCCGCAGGCACCGTCAGAAGGTGCTGCGCATAGGCCGCCTTCACCACATCCGCCGCGGCGGGCTTGCATTTAAGGCCCAGCATCAGCCCCGCGCCGCGCACCTCTTCGAACACATCGGGATGCGAGGCGACCAGCCCTTCAAGACCCTGACGCAGCATCCCCGCCTTGCGGGCGATTGCGTCAAGGAAAGCGGGGTCGGACACGATGTCGAGCACCTTCTTGCCGACCGCGCAGCCAAGCGGGTTGCCGCCATAGGTCGAACCATGCGTGCCCGCAACCATGCCGGATGCCGCCTCTTCGGTGGCCAGCACCGCGCCAAGCGGGAAGCCGCCGCCGATGCCCTTGGCGATCATCATGATGTCGGGGGTAACGCCCGCCCATTCATGCGCGAACAGCTTGCCGGTGCGCCCGACGCCGCATTGCACCTCGTCGAAAATCAGCAAGGTGCCGGTCTCGTCGCACAGATCGCGCAAGCCCTTGAGACACTGATCGGGAACCGGGCGGATGCCGCCTTCGCCCTGCACTGGCTCGATCCAGATGGCGGCCGTTTTGTCCGAGACAGCGGCGCGCAGCCCGTCATGGTCGCCCCATGCGATTTGCTTGAAACCGGGCAGAAGCGGGCCAAATCCCTTGGCCATCTTCTCGGTCGCGACAGCGGAAACCGGACCCATCGAGCGGCCGTGGAAGGCGCCGCCGAAGGTGATGATCTCGGTCCGGTCAGAACCCTTTTCATACCAGTATTTGCGCGCCATCTTGATCGCCAGCTCGGCGGCCTCGGTGCCCGAATTGGTGAAGAACACGGTATCGGCAAAGGTCAGATCGACCAGCTTGTCCGCAAGGGCGCGCTGTTCGGGGATCTCGTAGAGGTTCGAGACATGCCACAGCTTCGCGGCCTGCGCGCTGAGCACCTCGACCAGCTCGGGGTTGGCGTGACCCAGCGAATTGACCGCAATGCCTGCCCCCATATCAAGGTATCGGCTGCCGTCCGCCGTCTCCAGCCAACTGCCGGAGCCTTTGACAAAGGCAAGAGGGGCGCGGGAATAGGTAGGCAGGACAGAAGCGATCATTCTTTGCTCCATAGAAGGAAGGCCAAGGGGTGCAACAGCGCGCGGGGCTCTGTCAACGGTTTCGGCCAGATAGCGGTGATGTTTGAGAAAATCTGTGGCGGATAGCCACAATCGGGCGGACGTCAGGCGCTAAAGCGGCGACGTCGCGAACGGAGGATATGATTGGCCCGTTTGATCATGAGGCCGCAGATAGAGCGTTTGGCGTGCCTTGTAAAGCGGCTTGCTGCGTCTCAGGCTTTCATGCGAAAGCCGGTCTTCAGCCAATACCAGCACAGCGTCATGACCGCGGCGACAAACAGGGCGATCACCGCAAGTCCCTGAACGGGGCTGGCGTCCGAGGCGCCAATCATGCCGAAACGCGCGCCGTCAATCAGGTAGAAGACCGGGTTCCAGTGGGTCAGCGCGTAAAACAGCGGCGGCAGCACGGATGCCGAATAGAAGGTGCCGGACAGGAACGACAAAGGCGTCACGATGAAATTGGTGATCGCGGCCATCTGGTCGAACTTGTTGGCCCAGATCGCGGCGGCAATGCCAAGGCTACCCATCAGCGCGGCCCCCAGAACCACCACCAGCACCAGCCACAGAGGATGTGTGGGCCACAGCCCCAGCGTCACGCCGACGCCCGCGCTGATCAACAGCCCCACGCACAGCGCCCGCACGATGGCGCCTGCCAGATAGCCCAGCAGAACCTCGGTCGCAGACAGCGGCGGCATCAGCGTATCAACGATATTGCCCTGCACCTTGGCGATCAGGATCGAGGACGAGGTATTCGCAAAAGCGTTCTGGATTACCGTCATCATCAGAATGCCAGGCGCGAGGAAATGCAGGTAGGGCACGCCCATTACATCGGCTCGCCCGCGCCCGAAAGCCAGTGCGAACACGGTCAGGAACAGCCCCGCCGTAATCAGCGGCGCCAGCAGGGTTTGCTGCCAGACTGTCGCGAAGCGCAGCACCTCGCGCCAGGCAAGGGTCTTCATCCCCAGCCAGTTCCACCGCCCGAAACGCCGCTCGCCCATCTTGGCCATTGCACCCTCCATCATTGCCAGCGTGGTATCATCGCCGCAGGGGAGGGTGCAATCGGTGCTGTGGCGCCTTGAAATCCCGCTCTTCAACTTGTATCTCGGCATGTCCCCACTAGAATGGGGCAAGATCCATCCCGCGCCGGTGCGGGAAAAACGCAAGGGGATAGCCATGTCCTGGACCGACGAACGCGTCGAGCTTCTGAAAAAGATGTGGGCCGAGGGCCAGTCTGCCAGCCAGATCGCCAAAGAGCTTGGCGGCGTGACGCGCAATGCCGTGATCGGCAAGGTGCACCGTCTGGGCCTGTCGAACCGCGCAGGCGGGGCAGCCCCCGAAGCGCCGGCAAAGCCGGTGAAGGCCGCGGCCAAGCCTGCGCCAAAGAAGGCGGTCAAGCCCGAAGTGGCAGAGCCCGAAGCCTCCCCCGAGCCGCAGGCCGCCCGTCCCGCGCCGCAACCCGCCGCGGCGCCCGCCTCTGCGCCCGTTGTGCCGCTGCGCAAGCCGATTGTTCCGGCGGGGCAGCCGTTGCCGCCGCAACCCTCTGCCAATGAGATCAGCCCCGAGGCTCTGGCCAAGGTGGGCGAGGTCGAGAAAAAGGCCCGCAAGCTGACGCTGATGGAACTGACCGAGCGCACCTGCAAATGGCCGATCGGCGACCCCGCAACCGAGGATTTCTGGTTCTGCGGTCTGCCCTCGCAAGCGGGCAAACCCTATTGCGAGGCCCATGTCGGCGTCGCCTTTCAGCCGATGAGCTCGCGTCGCGACCGCAAACGGTAAGCCCCGCGTGCCGCGCAAAATATGATACCTTTCTTCAAGGCGGGCCGTCAGGCTCGCCTTCGCATTGAGAGCCGCCAATGAGCCAGAACCCGCCGAACCTCCGCCCCGATCTTGCGCCCAAGGCCCGTATCGAGGATGCGCCGCGTCCCGGTCAGCCGGTGGTAGGGATGGTCTCGCTTGGCTGTCCTAAGGCTCTGGTTGACAGCGAGCGCATCCTGACGCGGCTGCGCGCCGAGGGCTACGCGATTTCGCCCGATTACAAGGGCGCGGACGCGGTGATCGTGAATACCTGCGGTTTTCTGGATTCGGCCAAGGCCGAAAGCCTTGAGGCGATTGGTGAGGCGCTGGCCGAGAACGGCAAGGTGATCGTGACCGGCTGTTTGGGTGCTGAGCCCGAGTTTATCACTGGCGTGCATCCGAAGGTTCTCGCCGTCACCGGGCCGCAGCAATACGAGCAGGTTCTGGATGCCGTGCATGGTGCGGTCGAACCCTCGCCCGATCCGTTTGTCGACCTTCTGCCCGCGACGGGCGTGAAGCTCACGCCGCGCCATTTCAGCTATCTGAAAATCTCGGAAGGCTGCAATCACCATTGCAAGTTCTGCATTATCCCCGACATGCGCGGTAAGCTGGTCAGCCGTCCTGCCCATGCCGTTCTGCGCGAGGCTGAAAAGCTGATTGATGCTGGCGTGCGTGAGCTTTTGGTGATTTCGCAGGATACCTCGGCCTATGGTGTGGACCGCAAACATGCGGCAAGCCCGTGGAAAGACGGCGAGGTGCGCGCCCATATCACCGATCTGGCCCGCGAGATGGGCAAGCTTGCGCAACCGTCGGGGGCCTGGGTGCGGATGCACTACGTTTATCCCTATCCGCATGTGCGCGACCTGATCCCGCTGATGGCCGATGGTCTGGTGCTGCCCTATCTGGACATCCCGTTCCAGCACGCGCACCCCGATGTGCTTAAACGCATGGCGCGCCCTGCCGCTTCGGCCAAGACGCTGGACGAGATCGCAGCCTGGCGCGCGGCTTGCCCCGATATGACGCTGCGTTCGACCTTTATCGTCGGCTATCCGGGCGAGACCGAGGAAGAGTTCCAGTATCTGCTGGACTGGATGGACGAGGCACAGCTCGACCGCGTGGGCTGCTTCCAATACGAAAACGTGGCTGGCGCGCGTTCGAACGACCTGCCCGATCATGTGCCCGCCGAGCTTAAGCAAGAGCGGTGGGAGCGCTTCATGGAGAAGGCGCAGGCCATTTCCGAAGCCAAGCTGGAGGCCAAAGTCGGCACGCTCCAACAAGTCATTGTGGACGAGGTGGACGCCGAAGGCGCGACCTGCCGCACGATGGCCGACGCGCCCGAAATCGACGGAAATCTGTTCATCGACGAAGGCTTCGAGGATCTGACGCCGGGCGATATGGTCACGGTCGAGGTGGACGAGGCCAGCGAATACGACCTTTGGGGCCGGATCGTCTGATCCGCCTCAGGTCAGCCCCTCGGTGTCGATATGCACCGTCGCACCGCAGTGCTTGCAGTGGATGGCATCCGCGTCATGCAGGGACAGCCCGCAAGTGGTGCATTCGTAGCGGACCTTGCTGGGGCGGAACAAAACCTGCGCCAGCCGCAAGAACAGCGTCACCCCGAAGATCATGATCCCGACGGACAGCAGCCGCCCCGTCGTGCCATGCAGCGTGATGTCGCCAAATCCCGTCGTCGTCAGCGTCGTGACGGTGAAATAAAGCGCGTCAGCGTAGTTGCGGATGTCCTCATTCCGGCCGAATTGCGTGGCATAGATCAGCCCCGTCATCACGAACAGGAAAACCCCGAGGTTGATCGAGGCGAGGACGATGTCCTCGTGCTTGCGGAAAAAGGGAAAATCCTGCCGTAGCCGCGACAAGAGCTGATAGGTGTGCAACAGCCGCAGCGTCCGCATGACGCGCAAAAACCCGAAACTGTCGCCGATGAAAGGCGCCAGAAACGAGACCATCGCGATAATATCGGTAAGCGTGGCGGGGCGGGTCCAGAAGCTGATCTTGCGGTCGGAAATCGCGAAGCGCGCGGCGAAATCCAGCACGATCAGCACCCCGATCACCGCATCCAGCGCGGTCGTGACAGGGGTGCGGGGCAGAAACGAGGTCACGATCACAAACAGGATCGTCGCCAGATCGAACCCGAGGATCGCATAGCGGAACCGATGGGCCGCATGGGTCTCGCCCTCATACAAATCGCGCAGTCTGGACAGCATGGAACATCCTTTCGTTCCTGCCCGTTTAGCGCGTTTTCGGGTGGGCGCAAAGAGAGGCTATTTACTGGCGAGGCAGCACAGCGCTAGGTTGTGTGAAGGTATCGAGTGAGAGGTTTCAGATGCGGCTGACAAAACGCGCGCCCCAAATCGTGATCGGGACAAGCACCTTCGACGGCGATGCCGATTGGCTGGATCGAACGGCGTTTGGCCAAAAGTTGTCAAACCTCGTCGATGCGTTGGACAGCCCCACGGTCATCGCGCTGGATGGTGAATGGGGCAGCGGCAAATCGCATTTCCTGAAGCTTTGGGTCGGGGCGCATAAGCTCCAGTTCAAGGGACATGCCGAGGTCGTCTATTTCGACGCCTTCAAAGAGGATTTCCTTGACGACCCGCTGATAAGCCTTGTGGCGGCGATTGCCCCTGTGACCGAACCGGAGGGGAAGCTCGCGCAAGCCGGAAAAACCCTTCGTCGGCTCGCATTACCCTTGGCAAAAGGCGGCGCGCGTATTGGTCTTGCTGCGGCGAGTTATGGTGCGACGGCCGCGGTCGAGGGCGTCTGGGATTCTGTTGCGCTTGCTGCGGGGGGCGAGGCGCAAAAAGTGGTGGATGACATCGACAAACTTTGGGCGCAGGAAGCCACCAAACGTGCAGCGATGGAGGCTTTCCAGAATACGCTCAGAACTCTGGTCGAGACTTCGGCGGAAGGCGCCCCTGCCCAAAAGCTTGTCATCATCATCGACGAGCTGGACCGCTGCCGGCCCGATTACGCGCTGTCCTTGCTTGAGACGATCAAGCATTTCTTCGCGGTGGACGGGGTGCATTTCGTGCTGGGGGTGAACCTGAGCGAGCTGGAGAACTCGGTCAAGGCACGCTACGGGGCAGGGTGCGATGCGACGATGTATCTGCGCAAGTTCATCACCTTGATGGCGCATTTGCCCGATCTACAGGATCGGGCGGGGAAGGTTATTACTGTGCCAGCATATGCGGAAAAGATTGCTAAAGCCTATGATTTCGAAGAGGAAATAGCCAAGGCGTTCGTGGGTTGGATCGAGGCGCGAAATTCGAAGAAGCCGCTCACCCTGCGCGAGATTGGCAGATGTGCGCAGCGTTTCGCGCTGGTTGCGCCCAATCTGGCAGGTAAACGCCGTGACTGGGTCGGTGCGGTGACCGCCGTAACGATTGTCGATGTGGTCGAACCCGAGATGGGAAAACGGCTAAGACGTCAGGATTTTAACGGAGAGACTCTGAACTCTTGTTTTTCGGGGGGCGTAAGTGAGAAGTGGAACTTTGACATGCTGCTGAGGTTGACCACCGCGGATTGGGATGCGCGCGCCGAGGGTGACGCCTATTTGAGCGACTACAACAAGGATGGCCTCCGCCAGATCTATACCGACTATATCGACACCTGGCTTCCTATCAAAAGCTAGCCCCTTTCCTCGCGCGCCGCTTTCCCGTATCTAGCCCCAAACCCAGAAAGTCTTTGCGCGAAAGGTGCCCTATGGCCTCGTATCAATATGTCTACCACATGGATGGCGTCTCCAAGACCTATCCGGGCGGTAAGAAATGCTTTGAAAATATCCGTCTGTCCTTCTTGCCCGGCGTGAAGATCGGTGTCGTTGGTGTCAACGGCGCGGGTAAATCGACGCTTCTGCGGATCATGGCGGGCGTGGATAAGGATTTCACCGGCGAGGCATGGGCCGCGAAGGATGCGAAGGTGGGCTACCTATCGCAAGAGCCGCAGCTTGACGAAAGCCTTGATGTGCGCGGCAACGTGATGCTGGGGGTTGCGGGCAAGCAGGCCAAGCTGGATCGCTATAACGAATTGGCGATGAACTACTCGGACGAGACCGCCGACGAGATGGCGCGCCTGCAAGACGAGATCGACGCCGAGAACCTTTGGGATCTTGACAGCCAGATCGACGTTGCGATGGAGGCTCTGCGCTGCCCGCCGGACGATGCCAATGTCGCCACCCTCTCGGGCGGTGAGCGCCGCCGTGTCGCGCTGTGCAAGCTGCTGCTTGAGGCGCCCGACATGCTGCTTCTCGACGAACCGACCAACCACCTTGACGCGGAAACCATCGCCTGGCTGCAAAAGCACCTGATCGAGTATAAGGGCACGATCCTGTGCGTGACCCACGACCGTTACTTCCTTGACGACATCACCGGCTGGATTCTTGAACTCGACCGCGGCCGGGGCATTCCCTACGAGGGCAACTATTCGGCGTGGCTGGAGCAGAAAGCCAAGCGGATGGAGCAGGAGGCCCGCGAGGATAAGGCCAAGCAGAAGGTCCTTGAGAAAGAACTCGAATGGATCCGCGCCGGTGCCAAGGCCCGTCAGGCGAAATCCAAGGCGCGTATCTCGGCCTATGAAAAGATGGCTGACCAGTCCGAACGCGAGCGCGTTGGCCGCGCCCAGATCATCATCCCGAACGGCCCGCGTCTGGGTGGTAAGGTGATCGAGGTCGAAGGCCTGTCCAAGCACTACGGTGACAAGCAGTTGATCGAGAACCTGTCGCTCTCGATCCCGCCGGGTGCGATTGTCGGTGTGATCGGCCCGAACGGCGCCGGTAAATCGACGCTGTTCCGCATGATTACCGGTCAGGAAAAGCCCGATACCGGCACGGTCGAACTGGGCGATACGGTGAAGCTGGCCTATGTCGACCAGTCGCGCGACGCGCTGGATGCGAATAAAACCGTCTGGGAGGAAATCTCGGGCGGGGCCGAACAGATCGTTCTGGGTGACGCCTCGATCAACAGCCGGGCCTATTGCGGCGCGTTCAACTTCAAGGGCGGCGACCAGCAGAAGAAAGTGGGCCTTTTGTCGGGTGGTGAGCGCAACCGCGTCCACATGGCCAAGCTGCTGAAAGAGGGCGGCAACGTGCTGCTTCTGGACGAACCGACCAACGACCTTGACGTGGAAACCCTGCAGGCGCTGGAAGCGGCGATCGAGGATTTCGCGGGCAACGCGATCATCATCTCGCACGACCGCTTCTTCCTTGACCGCCTGTGCACCCACATCCTCGCCTTCGAGGGCGACGCGCATGTCGAGTTCTTCGAGGGCAACTTCGAGGCCTACGAAGAAGACAAAATCCGTCGCCTCGGCCCCGATGCGGTCGAGCCCAAGCGGGTGAAATACAAGAAGTTCTCGCGGTAACCCATTTACCCGCGCAGCTTAGAGTTGTAGCCTCCGCACAGTGATGTGCGGAGGTTATTGTTTCTTGCACGTCTTGCAGATCAGATGGTGATTAAAAGATTGGGCAACATGATCTCGAAGTCAAAAATTGATAAAGCCGGAAAAGTGTTGAGTGATAAAGGGCGGGTGTATGATGAACTCTCGCTCGAACTTGACTATATTTTTGAAGATTTTCGTAAAGCGCATTTGGAACCGCTTACTAAACTCACATTAGATATTCAAAGTTGGCTCCAAAATTATGGCCAACAATACTATATCGCACAGCGTTTAAAGAGACGCCCGCAAATACTGCGTAAACTCCGTCGATTTAGTGTTCGCTTGTCTCAGCTTCAGGACATTGGTGGCTGCCGTATTGTTGTCGAGACAAATGAAGATGCAAACAAACTAATTTCTTATCTGCTCGAAACAATCTCTTGTAATTCCGCGTATGAAATTGTCCGTGAAACAGATTATCGAGACTGGGGCAGAGACGACTCTGGGTATAGAGCGTTCCACTTTATTTTGAAGCATGAGGGGCGGATGATGGAGCTTCAAATCCGCAGCCGCCTTCAGCACTACTGGTCGGAAAGCATTGAACGCACATCCGTCATTTATGGGAAGCGCTTAAAAGAACAGGAAGGTGACGCAGAAGTTCTTCACTATTTTAAGTTATTCTCTGATGCGCTGCACTTTATTGAGCAAGATCGACGCATAACTTCCGAAAAAGAAATTGAACTACAGCGTCACCGAGAGCTTGCAGAAGCTATAATCGGCCAGTCAACAAGGCGAGGTGTGCTTTCTAGCTATGTTAATGAGAATATCATCAAGACATTAACAGAGGTTGAGAAAGGCTCCGAAAGTGAATTTAATAATTGGATTCTTGTTTTTGATTGGAGGGACGGAAACTTTTGCCTCTGGGATGTGGTCAAACGTCATGCCGATGAGGCTGTCGAGGCGTATCAGAAGTATGAGTCGCAATACTTGGAAGAAGACAAGTACGAAGTTGTTATGATCGGCTCTTCCGACATCTCTTCGGTTAAGCATACGCACAGTCATTATTTTGGTATTGAACATCACAGTAACGCGCTTGAGGAAATGGAAAACGCAATCATCGGGCTTTCCGCGCGGATGTCGATGGATGTGGGGGCTAGACGTATTCTATCTACTTTAAATCGCCAAGGTCGATGGGGAAAAAAGAACATTAAAGTAGACACCTTAAAGAACCATTTTTGCCAGAATGTTGCAACATTTCACGATTCATTGGAGCTTTTAAGAGGCCGAGGCTTTATCATCGGAGATGACCCCATCTCTCTTGATATAAAGAAGAATAGAGAAATTCGGGACTTAGTATAAAGAATGACCATCCTCCGCCTGCTCACCTACACCGCCACCCCCGAGGAGGCCCGCGCGATTGCGGCGGGGTTGCTGGAGGCGCGGTTGGTGGCTTGTGCGAATATCGGGTCGGTGTTTGAATCGCATTATGTCTGGCGGGGCGCGCGTGAGGTCTCGGACGAGACGCAGCTTTGGCTGAAAACGCGGGTTGATCTGCGCGAGGCTGTGATGGCCGAGGTCGCCCGTTTGCACCCCTATGAGGTGCCGCTGATTGCCGCCGATGAGGTGATGGTGAACGCGGCGTATCGGGACTGGGTGATCGCGCAGACCTCTTGAAGCCGGGCACGCAAGCCGGGGGCATCGAACCCCCGCCTTGCGTCGGGCGCGTGCGCCCGTTCAGGTTCCGCGGGGTTTGGCGCGCAGTGTCGGATCGGCCTCGCGCGGGTCTTCGGGCCAGGGGTGGCGCGGATAGCGCCCGCGCATATCCTTGCGGACATCGGCGTAGCTGCCCTCCCAAAAGCCCGGCAGGTCCATCGTCACCTGTATCGGCTTTTGCCCCGGCGACAGCAGCGTGATGCGCAGCGGCAGGCGTTCGGGACCGACGGTCGGATGAACCGTAACGCCGAACAGCTCTTGCAGGCGTAGCTCGATCGAGGGGGTTTCTGCGCCGTAGTCGATGGGCACCTTGCGCCCCAGTGGCGTGGTGAAATGCGCGGGGGCAAGGCGGTCCAGCTCTTGCAATTGCTCCCAGGTCAGCGCGCCGCGAAGCGCATCGGTCAGATCAAGATTGCGCAGATCGCCTTCGGTGCGTTTGCCGCGCAGATAGGGGCAAAGCAGCGCCTCGCCCTGCTCCAGAAGCGCTGCGTCCGAGAGGTCGGGGAAATCGCCACCCTGCGCGCGCAAGAGCGCCACGCGGGCCTGAAAGCGGCGCGCGGCGGGCGTCAGCCCCAACCCGATCTGGCGCAGCCCCTCAAGCGCGCCCAATGCCAGCGCCTCGGGTGGGGCATCTTTCCAGTGGCGGTCGGCCAGCACCAGCGCGCCGAACCGTTCCTGCGTGCGGGCGATGACGCGGCCCTCGCGTTTTGACCAGTCGCAGATGTTTTGCCACCCGATCTGATCAGCAAAAAGAGCGCGGACTTCGGCTTCGGAAATTCGTATCCCTTGCCGGATGCGGGTTTCGCGCGGGTCGCCATCAAGGTCGGTTGCGACGATCAGGCGGCAGGTGCCAAGCGCGTCGCCCTCTGGCGCGACAGCCCCTTTGCCGCCCGACAGCACATAACGCGGCGCATCGCCCGTGCGGCGCAGGCCGATGCGGTCGGGATAGGCAAGGGCTGCCATCTCGGCGGGGGAATAGCGCTGCGCGGGGACGGTTGTCATGCGGGCAAGGCGTTTGGCCTCTTGCCGCGCGCGTTCAAGCGTGCCGCGATGGATTGGCCAGGGGTGCGCGGCCTCGAACCGCTTCGGATCGTGATAGGCCTCAAGGCGCAGAGACAGATCGACCGGTGCGCCCTTAAGCAGGTCGCGTTCCGCCAGCAGCGCGGCAAGGGGGGCGGCATCGGGGCCGGCGGTCAGCAGCATATGGCCAAGGCGCGGGTGCAACGGCAGGCGCGCGAGCGCCCGCCCGTGGTCGGTTATGCGGCTGACCTTTAGCGCGCCAAGCTCGGTCAGAAGGGCGCGGGCCTCGGCCATTGCGGCGGCGGGCGGTGGCGTCAGGAAGGTAAGGTCTGCCCCGTCCGTGCCCCAAAGCGCCAGATCAAGCGCCAGCCCAGCCAGATCGGCAACCTGAATCTCGGGCGGCGCGAAGGCGGGCAGGGCGCCTTCTTCGCCCTTGGCCCAAAGGCGGTAGCACACCCCTTCGCTGACACGGCCCGCGCGGCCGCGGCGTTGCTCGGCCTCGGCGCGGCTGACGCGCTCGGTCACAAGGCGCGCCATGCCCGACGCCGGATCGAACCGCAGGCGCCGCGCGCGCCCGCCATCTACGACGGTGCGGATGTCCTGAATGGTCAGTGAGGTTTCGGCAATCGAGGTAGCCAGAACCACCTTGCGCCCGCTTGCGGCAGGGGTGATCGCCGCGCGTTGGGCGGCAAACTCCATCGCGCCAAAGAGGGGGCGCAGCGCGACGCCTGCGGGCAGGCAGGGTTTGAGCAATGCCTCGACGCGGCGGATTTCGCCCTCGCCCGGCAGGAACACCAGAACGCCACCCTCGGTTTCGGCAACCGCCTGTTCGACCAGCCCGGCAAGTGCACCCTCGAACCGCATCGAGCGGTCACTGGGACGGTCCAGCCAGCGGGTCTCGACGGGGAAGGCGCGGCCCTCGGAAACCACAACCGGCGCATCATCCAGAAGCACCGCGACGGGTTCGGCGTCCAGCGTGGCCGACATGACGACCAGTTTCAGATCGTCACGCAGCGCGCCGCGCACCTCCCATGTCAGCGCAAGGCCAAGATCGGCATTCAGGCTGCGTTCGTGAAACTCGTCGAAAATCACGCAGCCGATGCCCGAAAGCTCGGGGTCGGATTGCAGGATACGGGTCAGTATGCCTTCGGTCACGACCTCGATCCGCGTGACGCCTGATACTTTCGCCTCGCCGCGAATACGGTAGCCGACGGTCTGGCCGACGGGTTCGCCCAAGGTTTCCGCCATCCGCTCGGCGGCGGCGCGGGCAGCGAGGCGGCGCGGTTCCAGCATGACGATCTTGCCCGTCACCTCGGGGAGCAGGGCCAAAGGAACGCGCGTGGTTTTCCCCGCGCCGGGCGGCGCCATAAGCACCGCCACTCCCCGCGCACGAAGCGCAGAGATCAGCCCCGGCAGAGCCTCGTCAATGGGAAGAGTCGTTTGGTCACTCACACCGGCCTTATCGCCGTTCCAGCCGCCCTTGGCCATAGATTGTGTCGGTCGCAACGCGGGTGACTTGCAGGCGACCGTCCTTGGTCGGGCGGTAGGTCAGGGTAAAGGCCATGCGGCGTTTCTTGGCGATGTCCTTTTTCGAGAACCCGTCCAGGCGCTGATACTCGCCCGCGCAGGTCACGCCTTCTCCGTCAGGTTCGGGCGGGCCGATAGATACCCGTGTGCGCCGCGCGCCATCGAACATAAAGGTCGAGAAATTGCAGGCCGCACCCGCATCGACATCGCGCAATACGAGATAGAGCGCGCTGAGCGGATCAAGCGTGCCGCCCTGCGTCGCGGGGGCGACATCGCGCGCCTTCGGGGGGCGGGGCGGGGTGCGCTTTACCTTGACCGGCGTGCCATTGGCGTAGGTCATGTTGAACACGGTATTGCGCGAGGGGGTGTCGGCCGTCTCGGTGTACTGTGCGGGCACAAACCCGTTCGAGATCGCGCCGTTCACCCGCGCGGTATAGCGCACCTTGCGCAGCATCGCGGCGAGGCCCGTCGTTTCCAGAACTCCCGCGGCGGAATAGTGCGTCTCGTTGCGGCTGCCGTTGATCGCAAGGCGTCCAGCGGGAATCCCCTTGAGCACAACATCGAACTCGATCTTGTCGTCGATGGTTTCGGCGCTTGCGGGCGTCAGGGCGCAAGCCAGCACAAGGGCCAGAAGCGGGCGGGATAGTCGGGCGAAAGAACTGGTCACGGGCGGGAGGCTCCTGAAGAAAAACGCATCCACTCTGGACATACACCGCGCGGAGAGGGCAAGAAACCCAAACCCGTTCACATTCTCTGACGGTTTTGTCAGAGGCAGATGGAATTGCAACGTCCGAGGCCCAGATGACCGCACAGCTTCCCCCCGATATGGCGACCAAAATTCTGGCCGGAGATCGCCGGTCGCTGGCGCGGGCCATCACGCTGGTGGAATCGGGGCGGGCAGACCATCGGGCTCAGGCGACGGCTTTGCTGGAGGAACTGGCGGGCGCGGGCCGGCAGGCGCTGCGGATCGGTCTGTCGGGGACGCCGGGGGTCGGCAAATCTACCTTCATCGAGAGCTTCGGGATGCTGCTGACAGCGCAGGGGCTGAAGGTGGCGGTGCTGGCGGTCGACCCGTCTTCGGCGCGCTCGGGCGGGTCTATTCTGGGGGATAAAACGCGGATGGAACGCCTCTCGCGCGACCCGAACGCCTTTATCCGCCCCTCGCCCAGTCAGGCGCAGCTTGGTGGCGTGGCGCGGCGCACGCGCGAGGCGGTGTCGCTGTGCGAGGCGGCGGGTTTTGACGTGGTGCTGATCGAGACCGTGGGGGTCGGCCAGTCGGAAACGCTGGTCGCTGAAATGACCGATCTGTTCATTCTGCTCATGGCGCCTGCGGGCGGGGATGAGCTGCAAGGCGTCAAGCGCGGGATCATGGAAATGGCCGATATGATCCTTGTGAACAAGGCGGATGGCGACCTGAAACCCGCAGCGATGCGCACAGTTTCGGATTACGCAGGCGCGCTGCGGCTCTTGCGCAAGCGTCAGCAAGACCCCGAGGGTTTCCCCAAAGCGCTGGCCGTTTCCGCGCTTGAGGAAAACGGGTTGCAAAAAGCGTGGGACGAGATGACCGCACTGGCCGACTGGCGGCGTGAGAACGGGCATTTTGCCCGCCTGCGTGCGGAACAGGCGCGCCACTGGTTCGAGGCCGAGGTGCGCGAGGGACTTCTGGCGCGGCTCCACTCTGATCCTGAAATCCGCGCGCGGATGGTCGAACTGGGCAACGCGGTCGCCGAGGGTCACTCGGCCCCCGCAGCGGCCGCGCAGGATATGCTGGCCGCGCTGCGCCGCACCTGAAGCCCTGTCTGGTGGCTATTTGTCCTGTCGGGGTTTCGTCGAGCGTTTCGCATTCGCACGCCGCGCTTTAATCCGTTGACTGGGACGGGCGCCCCCCTTTTCCTTACCTGCTGAAAAGCCGCTCTTTCAGGGTCTCGCCAGCATAGGTAAGCCGAAGATCTGTTGCCACAGGCAGACCAGATCGAGCTATGGGCCGATCCCTCCCCCCGCGCGCAGGCCTGCCTTTGGTATACGCTTGCCGATCTGCACCGTATGGGCATCAGTCACGAACGCATTCGCCTGTGTCGCTTTGACGATCTGAAAAAGGAACGCGGCAAAGGTATCTGCAAGACACTTCTATGTGACGATCCCAAGCGCGAATTTCCGGCCGAACCGATCACCGCCGAAGACATGGAGAACGCATGCGCTCTGTGGCTGGCCGTCCAAGCTTCCCGCGCATAGTGAAATTTCAAAGCAGGATGACACGACAGCGCGGATTTTCACGCGGCTGGCCGGACGTTTCCCGAACCCCGAGACCGGCCTGACCGAGCTGCAACACCGCCTGCTTGACGCCACCCGATCGGATTGGCTTTCCATGGCCCCCTATAGGCGAGGCGATGACTGAAAGCAGCATACTCGGCGACCCTGTCGGAGATGAAATCCTGAGGCATGAGCTGGAACAGATGGCCTGCCTCACCCCTGCCCCCGTCGAGATCGAAGGCTCGGGGCAGATGCGTTTTTGCAAAGTCAGGCTTACTGATGCGGACGCTCTATACCTGCCTTAGTGTCCTTGATGAGGTCTTCGAAGGAAACATCTGGGGCGAACTGGCCCCAGATATAATAGTAGTCAATAATGCCGTCGATTTTGGGCCAATACTCTGCGAGAGCGGCGCGAAAATGGTCGGGCTTGTCCCAGTTCGAGCGTGGTCCGACGGTGAAATCCTCATGTGAGTAAAACCCGAAGATATTCTCGGGCAGGTGACGCGGAGCCTCAAAGAAGGGGTAAGCAAGCGCAAGCACAATGCGTATGGGGTAAGTAATCCTATTGATAATGCCCCAAGTTTGCACAGCGCGCAGGGGCGCTGCAATCCCGAGGTTTCCGGCGTGCTGAAAGCGCAGCTTGGCGCGCGGATCGGATTGGCCGTCATACCCGCGCGGCACGGCAGACACCGATCTCTGCATAAGGGCGGGACTGAAAATGCGTCCCTGTCCGGGGAGGGGAGTTTTTTCTGGGAACCATCCCCGCCACACCCTGCGAGGGCACGTAGGCCGGGCGGGGACGAACCCTGATCTTACGCGGCAGCTCCGTCGGGAACCGGCCTGCCGCGCCTGTCGAGGGATTAGTTCTGATGTTGGTGCTGCGGGGCCATCCCCTCGGGGGCGCCCTGCATCGTCTGCATCTGCGCGCCAGTCACCGAGACGGTGCCGCGCTCCAGATCAACGGGAACATCAATCTCGATTTCGCCCGCTTTCTCGAAGACCAGCGTCAGGTGAACCGTATCGCCATGCGCGAGGCGCTGCTGCAGCCCCATGAACATCACATGGTCGCCGCCGCGTTCCAGCAAATGCAGTCCGCCCGCCGGGATCGGGAACCCCTCGGGGACGTGAAGCATCTGCATCATGCCATTGGCGTCGGCTTTGTGGGTGTGCAGCTCGGTCCGCGCGGCGATTGCGGATTTCACGTCGATCAGCCGGTCCTCCTCGGGGCCGGAATTGTGGATCGCCAGAAAGGCGGCCCCCGAGGTGGACATGGCGGTCGAAACCCGCGCATAGGCATCGGATACGGAGATTTCGGCCCATGCAGGCAGGGCAAAAGCAATTGCGCCTGCGCACAGGAGCGATTGGGTAAAGGTCATCTGGTTCTCTCTGACTGATGAATTCGGTGGGACGAAGGGATCAGCCGAGAAAAGGGGGCGCGCGGGCGCGGGGGGCAGGGGCGGTAAGGCCGTGGGCGGAGACGATGGCGGCAAGCGCGATCACCTCGGTCGAGCCTTCGGGACGCGAGACGCTCGGGGCGGGCGTGTCGAGCGCCGACATCATTGCCAGCACCATGTCGGGACAGAGTTGAACCGGACCAGTAGGGTCGCCATTCTCGTCGACCGAGATCGTCGTCACCCCGTAACCGGTGCAGATGACCACTTCGCCCGCGACATAGGTATGCCCCCGCGCAACCGCCATTGTCAGGCTGGTCAGCGCAAGTATCACGACCATCAGGGCCGTTGTCATAATCGAGGCGGGGCTCCGGTTCATCGCGTTCATGCTAGCGTTTGGCGCCGGAAAAGGAAACGGTTTTGGTTGAGGTGGCATAAGCCACAGGTTGTTTCGCGCCAAAACGGGGGCAGATGGGACGTAAGGTCTTGAGGGATAGCCCGTTCAGCCCCGTTGACTTCGGAACGGGGCTGCACGATGCCGGTATCGGGAAAAACCAGGATGCCGCAGGAGGGCGCGATGGGGGATACGCTGAGATATGGGGCGATCATGCTGGCGGCGGGGATCGGGATTCCGGTGCTGGCCGCGCTGAATGCCCAACTGGGCGCGCGGATCGGCTCGCCCGTGGTGGCGGCGGTGGTGTTGTTTTGCGTCGCGCTGACGGGCGCGATTGTCGCGATGATGCTGACGCAAGGCCCGCTCGCGTTCCGCCATGTGCCCGCGCAGCCCAAGCATCTGTTTTTCGCGGGGCTTCTGGTGTGCTTTTATGTGCTGTCGATCACATGGGTCGCGCCGAAATTCGGGGTCGGGAATGCGGTGTTCTTTGTGCTGATGGGGCAGATGATCTCGGCGGCGGCGATTGACCAGTTCGGCCTGTTCGGTGCGATCCAGAAACCGCTGACGATGATGCGGGTGGCGGGGCTTGGGTCGATGGTTCTGGGGTTGATGCTGATCGTGAAGGCTTGACCCGTTGGCCTACGCGCAGTAGGTGCGCGCCCCATGACAGATACGCCCGAAACCCCCGAAACCGAAGATCAGGCCACGCCCGAGCGTGGCTGGCGCAACTTCTATGGTCGTCGCCACGGCAAGACGCTGAACCGCGCGCAGAAAGACTATCTGAACGAGGATCTGGAGGCGCTTTCGCCCGGGCATGTGTTCTGGGAGGATAACCCCGACCGTGTGCCGCTGGATCTGGCAGCGCGGTTTGGCGGGCGTCCGGTCTGGCTTGAGGTGGGCTTTGGCGGCGGCGAGCATCTGGCGCATATGGCCCAGACTTACCCCGATGTCTCCCTGATCGGCTGCGAGCCGTTCATGAACGGTGTGGCAATGCTTTTGGGCAAGATGCGCCGCGAAGGGATCGAGAATATCGCCGTTCATGCGGGCGATGCGCGCGACCTGATGGATGTGCTGCCCGACGGGAGCCTTGAAAAGGCGTTCCTGAACTACCCCGATCCGTGGCCGAAGAAACGCCATCACCGGCGGCGTTTCGTGACGCAAGAGCATCTGGAACCGCTGTTCCGCGCGCTGAAATCCGGCTCGGAGTTCCGCATCGCGACCGATATTCCCGATTATGTGCGTCAGGCCGTCGAAGAGGTGCCGAAGGCGGGCTTTGTGGCCGAGTTCGAGGTGCCTGCGGCCTTTGATTTCGAAAACCCCGCCGAGGTCTCGGGCGACTGGGACACGCCTTGGGCCGACTGGATCTCCACCCGCTATGAGCAAAAGGCGATCCGCGAGGGGCGCAAGCCGCATTACCTGACCTATCGTCGCCCTTAAGGCGCGAAAAACAGGGCGGATCGAAGGGGCGAGGATTGTCGCCCCTTTTTTCATGCGCTAACAGGACAGCAACACCTATGAGGGAGGCAACCCATGTCCGGCCACGGCGATCCTATTCCGATGATGTCCCGCAAGGGCGGGCCTCTTTCGGGCACGGCCAATGTGCCGGGGGATAAATCCATCTCGCACCGCTCACTGATCCTTGGTGCGCTGTCAGTCGGCAAGACCGAGATCACGGGGCTTCTTGAGGGGCAGGACGTTCTGGATACCGCCAAGGCGATGGAGGCATTCGGCGCCACCGTCACCCGCCACGGAGAAGGCGAATGGTCGGTTGAGGGCGTGGGCGTCGGCGGCTTCAAAGAGCCCGAGCAGGTGATCGACTGCGGTAACTCTGGCACGGGCGTGCGGCTTATCATGGGCTGCATGGCGACCTCGCCGATTTCCGCGACCTTTACGGGTGACGCGAGCCTGCGCAAGCGCCCGATGGGCCGTGTGACCGATCCGATTGGGCTGTTCGGGGCGCGCTCTTACGGGCGCGCGGGCGGCAAGCTCCCGATGACCATCGTCGGTGCGGCCGAGGCGGCTCCGGTCAGCTACACCACGCCGATGGCCTCGGCGCAGGTGAAGTCGGCGGTGCTGCTGGCGGGGCTGAATGCGCCGGGGCAAACCGTGGTGATCGAAAAGACCCCGACCCGCGACCATACCGAGCGGATGCTGCGCGGCTTTGGCGCCGAGATCAGCGTCGAGGAAACCCCCGAGGGCCACAAGATCACGCTTCAGGGCCAGCCCGAACTGGTGGCGCAGAAGGTTGCTGTTCCGCGCGATCCGTCTTCGGCGGCGTTTCCGGTCTGTGCGGCGCTTCTTGTGCCGGGGTCGGATATTCTGGTGCCGGGCGTGTCGCAAAACCCGACCCGCAACGGGCTGTTCCTGACGCTGAAAGAGATGGGCGCAGACATCGAGTTCCTGAACGAGCGCGAAGAGGGTGGCGAACCTGTCGCCGACCTGCGCGTGCGCTATTCCGAACTGCACGGCATTACCGTTCCGGCCGAACGTGCGGCGGCGCAGATTGACGAATATCCGGTGCTTTCGGTTGTGGCGGCCAATGCGACCGGCACGACGATCATGCCTGGCGTGCACGAGCTGCGCGTGAAGGAATCCGACCGGATCGACGCGATGGCGCGCGGGCTTGAGGCCTGCGGCGTGACGATCGAGGAAGACGAGGACACGCTGATTGTTCATGGTATGGGGCCGGGGAATGTGCCCGGCGGCGCGACCTGCAAAACCCATATCGACCACCGTATCGCGATGTCTTTCCTTGTGCTTGGCCTTGCCTCGCAACAGCCGGTCTCGGTGGATGACGGCTCGCCGATTGCGACCTCGTTCCCCGTGTTCGAAAGCCTGATGGCCGCGCTTGGCGCCCAGATCGAGCGGACGGCCTGATGACGGTGACGGGGCATTGCCTGTGTGGCGCGGTGCGCTACCGCATCGAGGGGCCGATGCGTCCGGTGATTGCGTGCCATTGCGAACAATGCCGTCGCAGTTCGGGGCATTTCGTGGCGGCCACCGCGGCCCCGCGGGAAAGCGTGACCATCGAGGGACCGGTGAGCTGGTATCAGTCCTCGGAAGTGGCGCGGCGCGGTTTTTGCGGTGCCTGCGGCAGCAACCTGTTCTGGGACGGGCCGGGGCCGGGGATCTCGATCATGGCGGGCACGCTGGATCAGCCGACAGGGCTGGTGCTGGACGGGCATATCTATGTGGCCGACAAGGGTGACTATTACGCCATTACCGACGGCTTGCCGCAGGCAGAGCAGGGCAGTGCCGACATCCAGCGCGGCAGCCAAAGGGGCTAATGATGAAATTCACGGTTGCGATCGACGGTCCGGCTGCGGCAGGCAAAGGCACCATCAGTCGCGCGGTGGCCGAGAGGTTCGGCTTTGCCCATCTTGATACCGGCGCGCTGTATCGGGCGGTGGGCGTCAAAGGCGGCGATCCGGTCGAGGCGGCCAATACGCTGGCGCCTGCGGATCTGGCGCGCGACGATTTGCGCTCGCTTGAGGCGGGGCAGGCGGCATCGAAAGTCGCCGTGATCCCCGAGGTGCGTGCAGCCCTTCTGGAGTTTCAGCGCAAATTTGCAGCCCAAGAGGGCGGCGCGGTTCTGGACGGGCGTGACATTGGCACCGTCATTTGCCCCGAGGCCGAGGTGAAGTTGTTTGTCACCGCCAGCGCCGAGGTGCGTGCGCATCGTCGCTGGCTTGAGGTCGGCGGCGACGAGGCGAAGGTGCTGGCCGAGGTGCGCGAGCGCGACGAGCGCGACATGAACCGCGCCGACGCGCCGCTAAAGCCTGCGCCCGATGCTGTTTTGATAGACACCTCCGAGATGAGTATCGACGAGGCGGTCGCGCGGGCCTGCGCCGAAATCACTGCCCGCCTGCCTGCCTGACGCGCCCCGGTCAGAAACACCAATAAAAGCTTGTGGAATTGGGGAATCGCGCCTATACGGGCGCGGTCCCGAGGGTCTGGCTTTGCCACGGCCCCTTTGGACGCATTCACATAAAGACCGGCGGAGCCAACCGCATGGCCAGAAAACCCATGTAAAGGAAACTCAGACGCATGTGCGCTAAAGCAACCATGGAAGAATTCGAAGCCCTTCTGAACGAAGCCTTCGAAATTGACACCCCCCAAGAGGGTTCGGTCGTCAAAGGCAAGGTCATCGCCATCGAGGCTGGCCAAGCCATCATCGACGTCGGCTACAAAATGGAAGGCCGTGTCGAACTCAAAGAATTCGCAAACCCGGGTGAAGCTCCCTCGATCGCTGTTGGCGACGAAGTGGAAGTGTTCCTCGACCGCGTCGAGAACGCCCGCGGTGAAGCCGTAATCTCGCGCGAGAAAGCACGCCGCGAAGAAGCCTGGGATCGCCTTGAGCAAGCCTACGCAAGCGAAGAGCGCGTCGACGGCGCCATCTTCGGTCGCGTCAAAGGCGGCTTCACGGTTGACCTTGGCGGCGCTGTGGCCTTCCTGCCCGGCTCGCAAGTCGACGTGCGCCCCGTGCGTGACGCTGGCCCGCTCATGGGTCTCAAGCAGCCGTTCCAGATCCTCAAGATGGACCGTCGCCGTGGCAACATCGTTGTCTCGCGCCGCGCGATCCTCGAGGAAAGCCGCGCCGAACAGCGCGCCGAAGTCATCGCGAAACTCGCCGAAGGCGAAGTCGTCGATGGTGTGGTCAAGAACATCACCGAATACGGTGCGTTCGTTGATCTGGGCGGCGTTGACGGCCTGCTGCACGTCACCGACATGGCATGGCGCCGTGTGAACCACCCGTCCGAGATCCTTGCGATCGGCGAGACCGTGAAGGTCCAGGTCGTGAAGATCAACAAAGACACCCACCGCATCTCGCTGGGCATGAAGCAGCTCCAGTCGGATCCGTGGGATGCCGTCGAGAACAAGTTCCCGCTCGGCTCGGTCCACAAAGGCCGCGTGACCAACATCACCGACTACGGCGCATTCGTCGAACTCGAAGCCGGTGTCGAAGGTCTGGTCCACGTCTCCGAAATGTCCTGGACCAAGAAAAACGTGCACCCCGGCAAGATCGTTTCGACCTCGCAGGAAGTGGACGTCATGGTCCTCGAGATCGACACCACGAAGCGCCGCGTTTCGCTTGGCCTCAAGCAGACCCAGCGTAACCCGTGGGAAGTCTTCGCAGAAACCCACCCCGTCGGCACCGAGATCGAAGGCGAAGTCAAGAACATCACCGAATTCGGTCTGTTCATCGGCCTCGAAAACGACATCGACGGCATGGTCCACCTGTCCGACCTCTCGTGGGAACAGCGTGGCGAGGACGCCATCCAGAACTACCGCAAAGGCGACATGGTCAAGGCCGTTGTCACCGAAGTGGACGTCGAGAAAGAGCGTATCTCGCTCTCGATCAAAGCTCTGGACGCAGACACCTTCTCGGATGCTGTTGACGGCGTGAAGCGTGGTTCGGTTGTGACTGTTGAAGTCACCGCAATCGAAGACGGCGGCATCGAGGTTGAATACAACGGCATGAAGTCCTTCATCCGTCGTTCGGACCTCGCTCGTGACCGTGCCGACCAGCGCCCCGAGCGCTTCCAGGTTGGCGACAAGGTTGACGCCCGCGTGACCAACGTTGACTCGAAAACCCGTAAGCTCGGCGTTTCGATCAAAGCACGCGAAATCGCTGAAGAGAAAGAAGCTGTCGAGCAGTATGGCTCGTCCGACTCGGGTGCGTCGCTCGGCGACATCCTCGGCGCAGCGCTCAAAGGCGACAAGTAATCGAACCTTTCAAAAGGTTTGTGGCTCCGTCCCTCGAAAGAGGGGCGGAGCTTTCTTTTGCCGATTCGTGATCCGCTGTCTTTGCAGTTGCAGCAAAAGGCCGCGCTGCGCGGATTGTTGCGCAAACGGCGCGAAAGCCGGGGCGGAAATGCCCGTTCGACGCGAAATCGGTCCAAAATTCTTACGAATTTCAAAGCCTTTCACTTTGAGCTGGCAAAAACTTTTCATATAGTCAGGGGAATAACGTTTAACCGGCGTCTGCCAGCCGGAGCCCTTGGGGGGATGAAAGATGATCCGATCGGAACTGATCGCCAAGATTTCGGAAGAAAACCCGCACCTGTTCCAGCGGGATGTCGAGAAAATCGTAAACACTATTTTTGACGAGGTCGTCGATGCGATGGCACGGGGCGACCGCGTGGAGCTGCGCGGCTTTGGCGCCTTCTCGGTCAAGAAGCGTGACGCCCGCACGGGCCGCAACCCGCGCACTGGCGAATCCGTTGATGTTGACGAAAAACATGTACCCTTCTTCAAGACCGGCAAGCTGCTGCGTGATCGCCTGAACGGAAACGAGAGCTAAGATGTTCCGACTGTTGCGTCTGTTGTTCCTCGGTGTGACCGCCGTGGTGTTGATTACCATTGCGATGGCGAACCGCGCGATTGTGACTCTGTCGGTGATCCCAGAAGAGGTTGCGGCCCATCTTGGCATGAACTGGACGTTGCAAGTCCCGCTGTTTGCCGCGATTTTTGCGGGCGTGCTGCTGGGGCTCTTGATCGGCTTCGTGTGGGAGTGGCTGCGTGAGTTCCGCATCCGCTCGACCGCGACCAAAGCCAGCCGCCGCGCGCAATATCTGGAAAAAGAGGTCGGTCGCCTGAAGAATACCCAGGCCGGTCCGAAGGACGACGTTCTGGCGCTTCTTGACGCCTCTGCCAAGTAAATGGTGACGCTGGCGGTCAATCACACCGGCCCCAAAGGGGTGCGGATCAAGATCTGTGGACTGCGCGATGCGGCCCATGTGCGCGCAGCCGCCGAGGCGGGCGCTGCCTATATCGGCCTTGTGTTCTTTCCGAAAAGCCCGCGCCATGTGACGATCGACGAGGCGCGTGCGCTGGCCCTCGAGGCGCCTTTCGGCATGGCGAAGGTCGCGCTGATGGTGAACCCGACGGATGCCGAGCTGGACGCGGTCCTGCAGGCCGTTCCCCTTGATATGATCCAGCTTCACGGCGCTGAAACGCCCGAGCGTGTGACCGAAGTGCGCGCGCGTGCGGGATTGCCCGTGATGAAGGCGGTCGGCGTGGCCGACGCCGCTGATCTGGAGCGTTTGCCTGCCTATGAGGCTGTGGCTGACCAGATCCTTGTTGATGCCAAGGCGCCCAAAGACGCCGATCTGCCCGGTGGTAACGGTCTGTCCTTTGACTGGCGCCTGATTGCAGGGCGCGAGTGGGAAAAGCCGTGGATGTTGGCGGGGGGGCTGACGCCCGAAAACGTGGCCGAGGCCATCCGCCTGACGGGGACGACTCAGGTCGATGTGTCGTCGGGTGTCGAAGCCGCGCCGGGCGTTAAGGATGCCGCCCTGATCCGTGCCTTTGTCGCGGCGGCGATTGGCTGATCTCACATGCTGCGGGTCGAGTCGAAATACCCTGCGCGGACCGCCTGACCGCCCGGCAAACCGGCATTCGGCGCGACACGGTTCAGGCACATGAACAGGTGGGTGTATTGCATCGCGTTCCCGTGTCCGCGGGTCGAGGCATATTCGGCATGTAGCCCCTGCGTGCGGCAGATACGCTCGGCCTCGTTATAGACATCGCGCGTGGCTTGGCGGGTGCCGGACTGAATGCGGATGCTGCTTCCGTTGTAATCTGTAACGGCGATCTGCGAGCAGGCGGTCGTAAGAAGGATCAACGGAAAAACAAGCCGCAGCATGGATAAGCTCCTGAAATGGATTGAGTTAAAATCACCCTGAGCGGGTATTTATTGTGATTTGATATGCTAATGGGTGCATTTTGTCCGCGCAAGCCGGATGCCTGCGTTTTCTGCGCGTAAGGATATTTTCAGTGAAGATATTGGCCCAACTTTACCAAGCCCTGTAATCGCGCTATCTGCGGTGGGGACAATTTGCGCGAGGACTGACGATGGACGATCTTCCCAACAGCTTTATGAATGCGCCGGACGAGAAGGGGCGTTTTGGCATTCATGGCGGGCGCTTTGTGTCGGAGACGCTGATGCCGCTGATCCTCGAACTTGAGGCGCAGTATGAGCACGCAAAAACCGACCCGAGTTTCTGGGCCGAGATGGAGCTGTTGTGGCGCGACTATGTTGGCCGTCCGTCGCCTTTGTATTTCGCGCCGCGCATGACCGAAGAGCTGGGGGGCGCGAAGGTTTACCTTAAGCGCGAAGAGCTGAATCACACTGGTGCGCATAAAATCAACAACGTGCTGGGGCAGATTTTGCTTGCGCGGCGCATGGGCAAGAACCGGATTATCGCAGAAACGGGCGCGGGCCAGCATGGCGTGGCGACCGCGACGGTTTGCGCGAAATTCGGCCTTCAATGCATCGTCTACATGGGCGCGACCGACGTCGAGCGTCAGGCGCCCAACGTCTTCCGTATGCGGCTTCTGGGGGCCGAGGTCGTGCCGGTAACCTCGGGTCGCGGCACGCTGAAAGATGCGATGAACGACGCGCTGCGTGATTGGGTAACCAATGTGCGCGACACGTTTTATTGCATCGGCACGGTCGCTGGCCCCGCGCCCTATCCGGCGATGGTGCGCGATTTTCAGTCGATCATCGGCAAGGAAACCCGCTGGCAGCTTGAGACGCACGAGGGCGAGGGGCGTTTGCCCGATACCGTCGTGGCGGCTGTCGGGGGTGGCTCGAACGCGATGGGGCTGTTCCACGAGTTTCTGGATGAGCCGACGGTGAATATCGTTGGCGTTGAGGCGGGCGGCCTTGGGGTTGATGACCGGATGCAGCATTGCGCGAGCCTGACCGGCGGTCGCCCCGGTGTGCTGCACGGCAACCGCACCTATCTGTTGCAGGACGAGGACGGCCAGATCCTTGAGGGGCACTCGATCTCGGCGGGTCTTGATTACCCCGGTATCGGCCCCGAGCATAGCTGGCTGCATGACACGGGCCGCGCGCAATATGTCTCTATTACGGATGCCGAGGCGCTTGAGGCGTTCCAGTTCTGCTGCCGGACCGAGGGGATTATCCCTGCGCTTGAAAGCTCGCACGCGCTGGCCCATGTGATGAAGCTCGCGCCGACCTTGCCGAAAGACCATATCATCGTGGTCAACCTGTCCGGGCGCGGTGACAAGGACATCTTTACCGTGGCCAAGCATCTGGGCGTGGAAATCCGCACCTGAACGCGCTGCTTATGAATGAAAAGCCCGCAGTCGTCTGCGGGCTTTTTGTTATCGGGCGGAAAGGCAGGCGATCAGGGTTTCGCTCATCTTTTCCAGCAATTGGCCATAAAGAGCAGGGCCGGGTTCCAGTGACGACCCCGATGGGTCCAGCGCGCCGCCAAGCCGGACCGATGTCCCCTCGATCAGAAGCTCCATCTGCTTGGGGTCGTGCTGCGCCTCTGGAAAGGCGCAGGCTGCGCCGCTGTCCTCAAGCGTCTGGCGCAGTGCAGAAATCCGCGCGACCCCCGGTGCGGCAGCATCGCCAAGCGCGACCGATCCGGCGTTCTGCAGGCCGAAATGGCTGGTGAAATAACCATAAGCGTCGTGAAACACGATGAAAGGGGTATCCTGCGCCATTGCCAGATCGGCGGTCAGTTGCGCGTCCAGCGCGGCAATGGCGGCGGCGGCCTTTTGTGCGTTGACCTCATAGGTAGGACGGTTTTCGGGGTCTTGCTGCGACAGCGCCCCGGCGATCACCCCAAGCCAGTGTTGCGCGTTCGTCGGGTCCAGCCAGGCGTGCGGGTCGATAGTGCCGTGATCGTGCTCGTCCTCTTCGTGGTGCTCGTCCTCTTCCTCGGCAAATTCGCGCAAGGTTGTTCCCTCTCTGTCGATCAGGGCGACCTGCGTGGCGCCTTCGCCAAGGCTATTGAGTGTCCGCTCCAGCCACGGGGTCATTTCCGGCCCGATCCAGAAGACCAGATCAGCAGACTGCAGCGAACGTGCCTGTGACGGGCGCAACTGATAGCTATGGGCGCTTGCCCCTGCGCCAAGAAGAAGCTCCGGCGCCCCTAATTCACCCATGACCTGCGAGACCAGCGAATGCACGGCGGGCAGGTCTGTCACAACATGCGGGGCTTCGGCCTGTGCCGCGAGGGGGAGCGCCAAAAGCGGCAAGGTCAGGGGGATACGGTGCAAAAGAGCCTCCATCGAACAGCTTGAACATCGGAGGTGACTTTTGTATGTTATATCGTAACACGTCAAGCGAAATGTGATAACGTAACATGCAAAGCCCCCCTGATCCAACATTGGCCTTTGAACGCCACGACCATGGTTGCTGCCTGCGCGACACGCTGGCGCGCGCCGAAGAGGTGGCCACGCGCGCAGGTGCGCGGCTGACGCCGGTCAGGCGACGCGCCTTGGAGATTTTGCTGGAAGAGCACCGTGCGATGGGCGCCTACGAGGTTCTGGAAAAATTGGCGGAAGGGGGCTTTGGCAGCCAGCCGCCGGTGGCTTACCGGGCGCTGGAATTCCTTGTAGATCATGGGCTTGCGCATAAGGTGCGCCGTTTGAATGCCTTTGCTGCCTGTATGCACCCGGGCGAGGATCACGCGCCGGTTTTCCTGATTTGCCGCGCCTGCAATGCTGTGGCCGAGGCTGAAGGGCAAGGAGTGCGTGCGGCCCTTGATGATGCGGCGGAAGTAGCAGGTTTCCGCGTGGAACGCGCCAATATCGAGGCGCTTGGCCTTTGCCCCGCCTGCGCAAAGGTGCTGAACGAATGAGCACCCTGATTTCGACCCGCGATCTTGCGGTGGGCTATGGCGAGACCCGTGTTCTGTCGCATGTGAATTTCGCGCTGGAGCCTGCCGAGATCGTGACGATCGTCGGGCCGAACGGCTCTGGCAAGTCGACGCTGATCCGCGCGTTGATCGGGCTGGAACCTGCCGCTGCGGGGCATGTCACGCGCAGGGCGGGGCTGCGGATCGGCTATGTGCCGCAAAAGCTCCATATTGACGCGAGCCTTCCGATCACCGTGCGCCGCTTTCTGTCGCTGCCCAAGCGGGTCAGCGATGCTGAGGCCGAACACGCGCTGGAGCGGACGGGCGTCGCGGGGCTGGGGCCGCGGCAGTTGGCGCGGCTGTCCGGCGGTCAGTTGCAGCGCGTTTTGCTGGCGAGGGCGCTCTTGATGCGGCCGCATGTGCTGATCCTGGATGAGGCGACACAGGGGTTGGACCAACCCGGCACGGCGGCCTTTTACCGGCTGGTCGAGGAGTTGCGGCGCGAAACCGGCGCGGCGGTTCTGATGGTGAGCCACGATCTGCATGTGGTGATGGCGACGTCGGATCGGGTGATCTGTCTGAACGGTCATGTCTGTTGCGAAGGCACACCGCAGGTGGTTTCCGAAGCACCCGAGTATCGTGCGCTCTTCGGGCTGGGGACGGGGGGCGCGTTTGCGCTGTATCGGCACGAGCACGACCACGCCCACGAGGGCAACGCAAGTTGCACGCATGAACATGAAGGCGAGCACGACCATGTTTGACGATTATCTGATGCGCGCGGCACTGGCCGGGATCGGCCTGACCTTTGCGACGGGGCCATTGGGCGCCTTCGTTGTCTGGCGGAGGATGGCCTATTTCGGGGATGCGACGGCGCATGCGGCGATTTTTGGCATCGCGCTCAGTTTTGCCTTCGGGATTTCGGTCTATGCGGGGACGCTGGCCGTGGCCTTGGGGATGGCGCTGACGGTGGCAAGCCTGTCGGGGCGGGGTCATGCGATGGATACGGTGCTTGGCGTTCTGGCCCATTCCGCGCTGGCCTTCGGGCTTGTGGCGGCGTCCCTCCAGTCGGGGCTGCGGGTCGATCTGAGCGCGTGGCTGTTCGGCGACATTCTGGCGGTGAGCCGTGCCGATCTGGCAATTGTCTGGGCAGGCGCGCTGGTGGTGGCGGGGCTGCTGGTCTGGCGCTGGCAGGGGCTTTTGACAGCAACGCTGAACGAGGAGTTGGCGCAGGCGTCCGGCATCAATCCGAGGGCCGAGCGGTTGGCGCTGACCCTTGCGCTGGCTTTGACGGTGGCGGTGTCGATCAAGATTGTCGGCGCGCTGCTGATTGCGGCCTTGCTGATCATTCCGGCGGCTGCCGCGCGGCAGGTGGCGCGCACCCCCGAGGCGATGGCCGTGGGGGCGATTGTCGCAGGCGGGGTTTCCGTCCTTGGTGGCCTGGGCGCATCGCTGAATTTCGACACGCCCGCAGGGCCGTCGATTGTCGCGGCGGCGGCGGTTCTGTTTGTGGTGTCGCTGTTTCTGAGGCGCGCGCACTGAGCGAGCGAACGCTCCAAGGGGGCATCGAACCCCCTTGGAGCGTAAGGGGCAAAGCCCCTTAGTCCGCTGCGCCGATGCCTTTGCGCCCGATGCAGGCGTAGCCCTCAAAGCCTGTGCGCTTGGCGTCTTTCGGGCTGTAGATGTTGCGCAGGTCGGCCATGCGCGGGGTTGTCATCTTCTTCGCCAGTTTCTTCAGGTCGAGGCCGCGGAACTCGTTCCACTCGGTCAACAGCACCACGCAATCGGCGTTCTGCGCGGCTTTGTAGGGATCATCCACCCAATGCACGCCCGGCAGCAGATGCTCGCCCTCGCGCTGGCCCTGCGGGTCCACCACGCGCACCTTTGCACCATTGCCGACCAGCGCAGGCACGATGGTCAGTGAGGGCGCCTCGCGCATGTCGTCGGTATTGGGTTTGAAGGTCACGCCCAGAACCGCGATGGTCTTGCCGTTGACCGAGCCGTCACACAGATCGACCACCTTATCGACCATGCGTCGCTTGACCTCGTCATTCACGCGGATCACGGTTTCAACGATCTCCATCGGAGAGGCATAATCCTGCCCGATCCGCGCCAGCGCGATGGTGTCTTTCGGGAAGCAAGACCCGCCATAGCCCGGCCCCGCGTGCAGGAACTTGTTGCCGATCCGGCCATCAAGCCCCATTCCGCGCGAGACCTGCTTCACATCCGCGCCGACCTTTTCGCACAGCCGCGCGATTTCGTTGATGAAGGTGATCTTGGTCGCCAGAAAGGCATTGGCGGCGTATTTGATCATCTCGGCGGTTTCCAGATCGGTGTAGAGGATCGGGAATTCGCGCAGGAAAAGGGGGCGGTAGACCTCGCCCATGACCTCTTCGGCGCGCTCCGAGGTGACGCCGACGACAACACGGTCGGGGCGCATGAAATCGTCGATCGCCGCGCCTTCGCGCAGGAATTCGGGGTTCGAGGCGACATCGAAGTCAAGATCGGGGCGAACTTTGCGGATCTCTTGCTTGACCTGACGATTGGTGCCGACCGGAACGGTGGATTTCGTGACAACGACGGCATAGCCGGTCATCGCCTCGCCGATTTCGCGCGCGGCGGCCATGACGTAGGACAGATCCGCGTGGCCATCGCCGCGCCGCGTGGGGGTGCCGACGGCGATGAAGATCGCATCCGCACCGGCCACTGCCGCTTTCAGATCGCCGGTAAAGCTCAGCCGCCCCGCTTCGACGTTTTTCGCCATCAGATCGTCAAGTCCCGGCTCGTAGATCGGCACTTTTCCCGCCTCGAGCATCTCGATCTTGCGCGGGTCTTTATCGACGCAAATCACCTCGTGGCCGAAATCCGAAAAACAGACGCCGGAAACCAACCCGACATACCCTGTGCCAATCATCACGATCTTCATGACGTATCCTCTTGCTGCCCGAAACGAGATCGCCGGGCTTTCCGTTAGGGTCTAGCAGATATGCCCCTTCCGGCAAGTATCGAGCGTTCGGCGTGGCCCAGATTTTCATCCAGTGATGCAATCTGTGTTTGAATCGGGCCTCGTGCCGGGGGCGCGGGAGGGGCGCCCATCGGCCTTTATTTATAGACCCGTGCTAAACTGCAACAGTTGTGGCGGGGTGAGTGGTTGCTCTCAGATTCGCTCTTTGCAATTGCGCGACGTTATGCGAGTGTCACCGCGATGCTGCCGAACAAGGCCGCACTTAAAAAGTAATGACGGAGATTACTATGAAAAAACTCGCTACTGTTGCTCTGGCCCTCGGCCTCACCGCTACCACCGCTTTCGCTGGCGGCTACGAAGCCCCGGTCGTCGCTGAAGAGCCGATCGTTGCTGAAGGCGCTTCGTCGTCGAACGCTGGCCTGCTGATCCCGGCTCTGCTGCTGGCAGGCATCGCGATCGTTGCTTCGAACAACTAATTCGAAGCGGCATACGCCGAAAAAAGAGACCGGAAAGCGTTTGCTTTCCGGTCTTTTTCTTTGTGTATGAAAGAGAGGCACGCGGGTCTTAGTCGCGCAAAGCCGTGATCGTCAGATAGCCCATGCGCGGCCCGATCCACTGGCGCGATGCGATGATCTGGCCCGCCTCGTTCACCATATAGCTGTTCTGGGCCTGGGCTGGTTCGCAAAGCTCTGTCACCGGCGTAACGGTCAGGCTTTGGTCGCCTGTGCCTTGGGTGACAGGCTCAGTGGGCGTGATTGTGCAGGTCATCGGATAGGGGCGCTCGCGCCCGTCGCCGTCAAGATAATACTGAACGCGGGGCACGGTGCCGCCTTGCCGCGCGCTGACAAGAGCCGCGCTTTGGGTGGCGTCGGAGGACATAACGTCGCGCCCGAAACCGCGTGTTGCGGCAATCATCCCGCCCCGCAGAGATAGCGAGCGTCCGTCGGGCGAAAGATAGGTCCGCATCTCGCCATTGCGCCCGCGTTCGGCAAAGATAACCGTTGCGCCATTATCGAACTGCGCCAGCAGCACCGGCCCCTCGATGGATTGCAGCGCGGATGCCGCGATCTGCTCAGCGCTGGCGGGTTGAGCAGGTGTCGGCTTGCCAAAGGGCAGCATCCTGGACAGCGTTCCCTTGGCCGGGCCGGCGCCGGATTTCGCGCCGATCTCGGCGCTGTCACGGCTGCACGCCGCCAGCGAGAGCGCCGTCAGGGCGGCCAGAGCGAGCGCGCGGCTCATCGCCACACGCGCCCCCAGTTCTGGTAAAGCTCGCCGATATGGCCCGAGCGGATGGTGTCGTAAAGCCGCCCGTCTACGTCGACCCGCGCGCCGCCGTCGCCCGAGTAGGGCCGCAGCGTCTGGTTGAAGGTGGCCAGAGACGGTTGCCCGATGGCCCAGCTCAGCGGGATCGAGAGGCGGATGCCCTTGTCAAACGCGCCGTTGCCGAACTCGGCCGAAGACATATCGGTGAGCGTCGCAAAGGCGCCGACCTTCCAGCCGTTTGCCAGTTCGCGATCGACCGCGATGGTCGCGCCCCAGTCTTCGGCAAGGTAGCGGCCCAGATCAAGCTGGCCGGTGATGCCTTCACCAAAATCGTAATAGGCCGACAGGTGCCCGCTGACGGTTTCGTAATCGGCAAACGAGAAATGCTGCTCGTAATCGCGCTTTTTCACATAGTCGATCTCGGCGCCAAGGGCGAGGCGCGAGTCGACGGGCTTCCACAGCAACTCACCCGAGATACCGCCATACATGCGTTCCAGATAGCCGACCGTCACGCGCGAATAGAGGTTCTCGGCCGGGCGGGCATACCAGGCCAGCGTCAGGTTCTGCACCGCCAGATCCGAGTTCGATTTGTAGGTGTTGATGTCCGAGCGCACGATCGCGGGCGAGGTGCCCGACGCGCTATAGCTGCCATCCGCGATGTTGCCGACAAGCTTCTGACGCACTGTCCCCGAGAGCAATAGCCCCGGCGTCAGCTCGATCTGGGCCTTCGCCTGAAGCCCCGCGTCGGCGCGCAGCGATTGGCCGGGCTCGTGGCTGGACAGCTCCAGATAGGGTGAGAAGGCGTATTTGACGCGCGGATAAACTGCCGTGGCAGCTGTGAACCCGTCACTGCCAAGGCCCGCCTCGGTGATTTCAGTGCGCGCCAGCAACTCATGCGCGGGACCGTTCTCCATCGCCTCGATGTCCGAGCGGCGCAGTCGGGTCGAGGAAACCGGCATACCCTTTTCGACCAGTGTGATGGTGAAATTCTCGACGCTGGCGGGCATCGCGCGGGTCAGCATCCGCGCGGCATGGCCGATCGCCTGCGGGCGCGCGTTATAGGTTTCGTTGCGCAGACGAATTTCGACGCCGGTCGTGGTCAGCTTCATCGCCTCAAGGATCTGGCCGTCGGATTTCAGCGCGTCGCCTAGCGCCTTCTGGATCGCGGGGCGGGCGGTCGGATCGGCGCTCCATGCGCCCGACCAGCCGCTTGCTGCGGCGGCACGCGGGCGCACTGGCAGCGGCGCCTTCTCCAGACCCGAGGGCGCCGGCGGGTCACGCGGGTCCATCGCGATGGTTGCCTGAAGCCCGATTTCAGAGCCGTGCAGTAGATAGGCGCCAAGCGAAACCGCCTTGTTTACCTTGTAATCCGCGCCGAAATTGAGCGAGGTTTTCCGTTCGAACCCGTTGCCAACCTCGGTCGTGTAGGCGTCCGAACTGATCTCGGCCTTGAGCGTCAGGCGGTCATTCGCCGCAAAAGAAAGCCCCGCGAAGGGCGCCACAGGGCCACGGAACCACTGATCCGCGTTAAAGCCGCCATCGCCCGACGGGGCAGGGCGGGTGCCGCCCGAACCGCCCTCAGAACCAAGCCGCCCCCAGCCAAGCCCGACGCTGGCGCGCAGGCGGGGGGTCAAGGTTTTCGTCGCCACAAGGTATTCGCTGCTTTGGCCGCTGTCGCCCACAATGTCACGCAGGCCCAATGCGATCGCGGGGCGCCAGCCAGCCTCTTCGAACACTTGCCAGTGCAGGTCGAAGCTGCGGTCCTTGAGTTTGCTGCCGCCCGTGCCCAGATCCTCGCTCTCCGAGAATCGCAGCGTGCCCGACAGGCTCGGCGCGATCTGGAAGTTGAACGCGGCGCGGCTGTCACCCTGCCGTGCGGCGACGGTTGCGGAAAACTCGCCGGCGGGGCGGGTTTCGGCTGTTGGCATGTCGATCAGGCCCGGGGCGCCGAAGCTGCCGAAGGAATAGCCGGTGGTCGGCTCGGACGATGCGCTTGCCGCCAGACCAAGCCCCGCCATCACGGCCAGAATGCTGATTTTTCCGAAATGTCCACCAGTCACAGCGCACCCCCATAATACTTTGCCGAGTCTTTAGCGCGGAATCCCGCTTTGTGCGAGGATAAAGCGGGATTTTGCACCCTTGCGAGGAGGTTTTGTCGCAGACTGTTGCCTTCGCCGCATGGCGGGTCTTGATTTTCCGCCCGGCTGTGCGAGCATGGGGGAAAGGAGGACATCCAGATGACGGAAATTTCCAAAGATTTCAACGGGCAGACGGTGATTTGCACCTTCGAGATGACACCAGCTACCGCGAGCGAGCTGATGGAGGCGCTGCAAGATGCCTATGATAATTGTATCAGCCGCCAGCCCGGTTTCCTTGGCGCAGGGCTGCATATGAACGATGCGCAGACGCGGATTGCGAACTATTCGAAATGGGAAAAGCGCGGCGACTATCAGGCGATGCTGCGCACCCCCGAGATGATCGAGCGTAACCGCAAAATCGGGCAGCTCTGCCGCCATTTCGAACCGGTCATGTATGAGGTGATGGCCGATTTCTAGGCCGGCAGCTAGCGGGCGAGTGCCGTGGGGGTGGCGGCAAAGGCGCGCAGGCTCCAGCCTTTGGCGGGGGCGGCGCGTGTTTGCAGCGCCCCGCGCAATTTGAGCGGCGTGCCGTCTGCCGTTTGCGCCAGCATCTCGAGTGTGGTGCCGATTGGCAAAAGGACGCTGGCGAAGACCTGATGCCCGTTCGGGCAAGCCTCGGAGCGATGCGCCCGCGCGCGCCGGACAAGCGTTTCGCACAGCGCGGGCGAGGGAGGATTGCTGGCAAATTCCACAAGCTGTTCGCGTGGAACCCAGATCAGATCGAGTGCCTGCTGAAGAGACCCGCTCGGCGTCGGCACAAGCGATTGGCATACCAGCCCTGCCGCTGACCCCGTGTCGTCCGCGGCAATGTCGCTGGGGTGAGCTTCCCACATGTAGTCAAGCAGGCCGGTCTCGCCCAAAAGGCACTCTGAAATCAGCACAGAAAATGTGCGTCCCTTCGGGTGCGTAAAAAATAGCGTCTGGTTCAATCGATTCATTCGGCGCGCCTAAAGAATTTTTGAAAATAGTATCTCAACGCGCGATGCAATGCGTTGATTTGACGCAAGTCAGGGTTGTCTTATTGGTTGGCCGAGATGCCTTTGGGCGAACGGAGTCTCACGCGTAATTGCGCGCCGGTCGTGCGAGGAATTCAGGGTGCCGCGATCACGCTCCTTTGCGCAACTCGTTCATGGTGGAGTGGATCAACTCGTGGATCGCGTCCGGATCGGTGATCTCCAGCCCGTCATCAAAGGATTTGACCCCAAAAGCTTTCAGCTTGGACAAGGCGCGCGACAGGCTTTCGGGTTTGATCCCAAGATAGGCCGCCATCAACCCCTTTTCATAGGGCAGACTTACGATCAGGCGTTCCTGACGCTTGCGTGCGTGTTGCAGCAGGAAAGCCGCCACGCGCTGCATCCCCGACAGGCATTTTAGCGTCTCGATCTGCTCGGAGAGCGCGTCGATCTGCTCGAAGCTGTTGGTCAGCATGATGGCTCCGAACTCGGGGTCTTTCGCGATCGTCGCGCGGATCGCGGCCGCCGGAACCTCAAGCGCGATACATTCCGAGGCCGCATCCGCGCCGGTCTGATAGGTGCCGCCGCGCAGCGCATCGGCGAAACCGATGGTCTCGCCGGATGTATGCATCCGCATCACCGCCTCGGCGCCCGAGGGCATGATCCGGTAAAGTTTGACCCAACCGTTCACGAGCACATAACAATTCGCCGCCTCGTCCTCGTGCAGGAAGATAGACTCCCCCCGCTCGAAACGCCGCATGCGCGCGTGTTTTATCAGGTAATCGCGGCTCCCGCTGGAAGCCTTGGACAAAACAGGACACTTGTTACTCGCGGCAAACAGATTCGGTTGCATTGTGCGTCTCCGTGAGTCTCGGAATGCTAAAATAGCGGTAGGATTGTGCGACGCTTTGACGCAGATCAAGGAAGTTCGGGCAGAAGAAAAAAATCGTCAGAACGATTCTAAACCGGTAGAGGAACTCGCATGACGCCACGCCCGATTCCGATCAGAGCGGGGCGTTTAGTCCGATTGTCGAAGAATGACAAGGGTTTGATTAGCGTCTTTTCTTGAAACCGCCCCGCTGCCCCGGTCGTCCGGCGGTCGAGCGTCCGCGCGCGGCAACCGCTGCCTCGGCGGCGCTGTCGATGGCGGACTGACGGGCAAGCGGGTCATCAGCCACCGCAAGCTCAACCGCCTCAAGGCGTTTGATTTCATCCCGAAGGCGAGCGGCTTCTTCGAATTCAAGGTTCTCGGCGGCCTTGCGCATCGTGGTGCGCAGCGCGTCAAGGTGGCTGGCCAGATTGCTGCCGACCAGCGGCTTTTCAACCTTGGCGGTGACGCGCGCCATGTCGGTGTCGCCTTTATAGAGGCCCGCCAGAACATCCTCGATATTCTTGCGCACGGTTTGCGGCGTGATGCCGTGTTCCTCGTTATAGGCGATTTGCTTGGCGCGGCGGCGGTTGGTCTCGGCGAGGGCACGCTCCATCGAGCCGGTAATCCTGTCGGCATACATGATGACCCGCCCGTCGGCGTTGCGTGCGGCGCGCCCGATGGTCTGGATCAGCGAGGTTTCCGAGCGCAGGAAGCCCTCTTTGTCGGCATCGAGAATCGCCACCAGCCCGCATTCGGGAATATCCAGACCTTCGCGCAGCAGGTTGATGCCGATCAGCACGTCAAACGCGCCAAGCCGCAGGTCGCGCAAAATCTCTATCCGCTCGATCGTGTCGATGTCCGAGTGCATGTAGCGCACGCGGATGCCCTGTTCGTGCAGATATTCGGTCAGGTCTTCGGCCATGCGTTTGGTGAGCGTCGTGACCAGCACCCGCAGCCCCTTGGCGGCGACGATACGGATTTCGTCGAGCAGGTCATCGACCTGTGTCTCGACCGGGCGGATCTCGACCACAGGGTCCAGAAGGCCGGTCGGGCGGATCACCTGTTCTGCGAAGACACCGCCAGCCTGTTCCATCTCCCACGCGGCGGGGGTGGCCGAGACAAAGACCGACTGCGGCCGCATCGCGTCCCATTCCTCGAATTTCAGCGGGCGGTTGTCAGTGCAAGAGGGCAGGCGGAAGCCATGCTCGGCCAGCACCGATTTGCGCCGATAGTCGCCCCGATACATGCCGCCGATCTGCGGCACTGTGACGTGGGATTCGTCTGCGAAAACAATAGCCTGATCTGGAATGAATTCAAAAAGCGTGGGCGGCGGCTCGCCTGGCGCGCGCCCCGTCAGATAGCGCGAATAATTCTCGATCCCGTTGCACACGCCCGTGGCTTCCAGCATCTCGAGGTCAAAGTTCGTGCGCTGCTCAAGGCGTTGGGCCTCAAGCAGTTTTCCCTCGTCATTCAACTGCTTCAGCCGGTGCTGCAGCTCGACCTTGATCCCCTTGATCGCTTGCTGGAGCGTCGGGCGCGGGGTGACGTAGTGCGAGTTCGCATAGATACGGATCACCTCGAAGCTGTCGGTCTTTTTGCCTGTCAGCGGGTCGAATTCGGTGATCGCCTCCAGTTCCTCGCCAAAGAACGAAAACCGCCAGGCGCGATCCTCAAGGTGGGCGGGCCACAGGTCTACCGTGTCGCCCTTCACGCGGAACGAGCCGCGCTGGAACGCCGCATCAAGGCGCTTGTATTGCTGTGCGACCAGCTCCGACAGGAATTTGCGCTGCTCCAGCAGATCGCCTACCCGCAAATCCTGCGTCATCGCCGAATAGGTCTCGACGCTGCCGATACCGTAGATGCATGACACCGAGGCCACGATGATCACATCGTCGCGCTCCAACAGCGCACGGGTGGCCGAGTGGCGCATCCGGTCGATCTGTTCGTTGATCTGCGATTCTTTCTCGATATAGGTGTCGGTGCGCGCGACATAGGCTTCGGGCTGGTAATAGTCGTAGTAGGAAACGAAATACTCGACCGCGTTATCGGGGAAAAAGCCTTTGAACTCGCCATATAGCTGGGCGGCGAGGGTCTTGTTCGGGGCCAGAATGATCGCGGGGCGTTGCGTTTCCTCGATGACCTTGGCCATGGTGAACGTCTTGCCCGTGCCGGTTGCCCCCAGCAAAACTTGGTCGCGCTCGCCCGAAGAAATCCCGCCTGTCAGTTCCGCAATCGCCGTCGGTTGATCGCCTGCAGGCGAAAATTCCGTTTTCAAAACAAAGCGTTTTCCGCCCTCAAGCTTGGGGCGGGTCAGAACATCGGGGCGCTCGGACGGGGCGTTGGTGTTGTTGTGGGGCATCCTGCCAGCCTTTCGTTGCCGGTATAGTTGATCTCTTTTCGTTCTCTTTCAAGGGGGCAGGGGAAGTTAATGGAAAATGAATCTATGGTGAAAATTTTATATTTTAAGTCAGTTGGTTATGGATTCTTTCTGTTGCGCAAAGAGTGAGGTTGTTCCTATATTGTTCGGGCAAGCAGCATAGGGCTGCCGACCGGCGCACCCACCCCACCCCTCGCTCCCCCGCCCGGTCGGCAGCCACCCCTTTATTTGCGGGCGCAATCGCCGCAGGCAGGCAATGGGGACTTGCGCTTTCGCGATGATCCACTAGAAAAGGCGGGACTTTCAGGAGGACGACCCATGCGCGCTCGCATCTATCAACCGGCCCGTAACGCGATGCAGTCCGGTCAGGCGAAAACCAAGCTCTGGTATCTTGATTTTGCTCAGGCCGAAGCGCGCGAGATCGACCCGCTGATGGGCTGGACCAGCTCGGGCGATACCCAGTCGCAGATCCGCCTGAAGTTCGAAAGCCGCGAGGCCGCCGAGGCTTATGCCAAAGAGAACGGTCTAGATTACGTCGTGACCGAAGGTCACAAGCGTAAGGCAAACATCCGCCCGATGGGCTACGGCGAGAACTTCGCCTCGGGCCGCCGTGCGAACTGGACGCACTAAGCCTGTTAAAGTCACCTAAGTTTTTCCCGTGGAAGGCTAAGTTCTTCCCGAGATCTGGGTTTAGTGCCGCAGGACGCAGTTCGGGCGAAAGTCGCGCTTAAATAGGGCCGGGTTCCCCCGGAATCGGGTAAAATTCTATAAGCCATTGAAATCACGTGTCGCCCGAACCGAGGCCGGTGCGGGCGAATGTCGTTTTGGCCGCCTCTCTCTGGCGTGAAGCGAACTGCCGGTCTCTTGGTTGCTGGAGTGCCAAGGGACTTTCGTTCAGCAGGGCATGAGAAAGCCGTGATGGCTCGGCGGTGCCAAAGGCCGAATTGCGGTTCGTGACGACACCTTGCCTTTGCCGGCGGTCTCCGGTTTTCTGACGGTCCCGCTAAGTGCGGAACCGGAGAGGCCCCGCACGATGCCAAAAATCCTGATCCTCGCGGATCTGCATCACGACTTCTGGCAAGAGGCCGGAAAGGACCCGTTGGCGAACGCGGATTTCTCGGGGGTTGATCTTCTGCTGATCGCGGGCGACCTGAGCAACAAGGCCCATGTGCGCTGGAAATATGCGCTGGCAAGCATCGGCCAACACATCAATCTTTCGAAGGTCTGCATCTTTCCGGGCAACCACGACTATTACGACGGGCGGCTCGACCGCGAGGACAAGCTCGAGGCCATCGCGCAGGGGATGGGCGCCCGCTTTGTGCAGCAGCACGAGATCATCCTCGGCCGCACCCGGCTCCTGTGCTGCACGCTCTGGACCGACATGATGCTCGGCGGCAATCGCGGGCGCAATGGCGCCGAGGCGATGGAGCGGATGAATGACTTCCGCTGCATCCGCGTCGAGCGCGAGCATTACCGCAAGCTCCGGCCGCATCACACGACCGATGTCCACGCGCGGCACCTTGGCTGACTGTCGCCCCGTTGCCCGGACAGCTGTAAAACCCGCGCAAGCGTGAGCGTGATCAGCCTGTCCACCGCGCGGGCCGTCCGCCCCGGAGTTGCGTCGCCCAGCAAGGGCAGGTTGGCGGACATGAAATGCAGCACATTGACCCGATCGGCGCCTCGTCCACGCGCCGCGCAGGCGCTTTGATGCCGCCAGCAAGGGTGATACTGCTCTGTTCAGCCATAATCAGATCTCCTCTGTAGATCAGGTGGTGGTGAGGCTCTAGTCGGCGTTGCAACCGCTGATTAGAGCCGCTTGCGGTGTATATGTGATGTATATACGATTGAATTTAAGATGTAAAGCGATTGTATATACAAAATGGCAAAAGAACTCAAAAGCACGCAAATCAACCTGCGTATCACACCGAGCCTCAAGGAGGTCGCTGATAAGGCCGCGGCTGATGACCAGAGGTCTCTAACCTCTCTGATAGAAAAGCTGCTGACTACCTATCTGAAAGAAAACGGCTACCTGCCAAAGTAGGCCGCCTCTTCCCTATCGACCGCCCAAATGGAAGGGCATTCAATATCTGCATTGGACGCTTTGGTGAGCTGCGAAGCGCACCATTACTATCGCTGCATGCTCATCGGTGAACATTTGGGCGGTTGCGGGTGAGCTTTTGCGCCCCCCCCCACCGTGCCCGTGGCATCGTGGTGCTGGGTCTGGATGCGCCGGAAGACGAGCTGGCCGCAAGCTTTGCGGTCGCGGCGGGCTTCCCGCTGGTCAAGGGCTTTGCGGTGGGCCGCACGATCTTCGGCTCGGTCGCACGGGCCTGGTTCGAGGGCGATCTGTCGGACGCCGAGGCCGTGGCCGAGATGGCACGTCGCTATGACCGGCTCTGCGGGATTTGGGATGCAGCGCGGGCCAAAGCGCAAGCCGTGGCTGCGGAATAAGGATGACGGGAATGGGCAATACACTCCGGCTGACAGCGGCGCAGGCGATGGTCAAATGGCTGTCGGTGCAAATGACCCCCGCCGCCTCAAGTAGCGAAGCGGTAGGCGAACAAAAACTTGAGCGCTTTATCGAGGGTATCTGGGCGATCTTCGGCCACGGCAACGTGGCGGGGATCGGCGAGGCGCTGCATGCCTATCGCGATACCTTTCCGACCTGGCGCGGCCAGAACGAGCAGACGATGGGCCACGCCGCCATCGCCTACGCCAAAGGCAAAAAGCGAACCCGCTTTGAGCAAAACATTACACAAATCGCGTAGCAGCGCCTGTTGAACTGAGAGGGTAAAAGATGACCAATCTTCTTCGCAAACCGTTTGGCTCGCATGGCAAGGTGCACGAGATTACGCCTGTAAGCGCAGGCTGGCGCTATGTGGGCTTCTCGCTGTATCGGCTGCGCGCGGGCGAAACTGCGGCCGAAGCCACGGGCAGCAACGAGGTGATCCTTGTTATGGTCGAGGGCAAGGCGCAGATTACGGCCGCAGGCCAGGATTGGGGCGCCTTGGGCGAGCGGATGGATGTGTTTGAAAAGACCCCGCCGCATTGCCTTTACGTCCCGAACGATCAGGACTGGGCCGCCGTGGCCGAGACCGATTGCACCATCGCCGTCTGTGCGGCTCCGGGGCACGGTGGGCATCCGGCGCGCCGGATCGGACCGGACGGGATCACGCTGACGCAGCGCGGCAAAGGCACCAACACGCGCCACATCAACAATATCGCGATGGAGGGTGAGGACTACTGCGACAGCCTTCTCGTGACCGAGGTCTTCACCCCCGCGGGCCACTGGTCGAGCTATCCGAGCCACCGCCACGACGAAGACGATTTCCCGCGCATCACCTATCTCGAAGAGACCTATTACCACCGCCTGAACCCGCGCGACGGCTTTGGCATCCAGCGGGTCTACACCGAGGATGGCTCGCTTGATGAGACGATGGCAGTGCATGACGGCGAGGTCGTGCTGGTCCCGCGCGGTCACCACCCCTGCGGCGCGCCCTACGGCTTTGAGATGTATTACCTCAACGTCATGGCCGGCCCCCGCCGCAACTGGCGCTTCATCCCCGACCCGGCCGTCGAATGGATCATGGAGCGTGACGCGAAGTCCGACGCGTAAGGGCGGCTCCTGCCGTGCCCCGCCTCTGGCCGCCATCCCCACGGATGAGCGGCCTTTTCTTTGGCATCAAGGCCAAGCGTTCAGATGGATCGCGACATTTAACAGGAGTGTCCAGAGTTGAGGCGCGTGGGCGGCGGCTTTGGGCCTGCGCGCCATTCGGCATGAGACGCTGGCGCATCCCATTGCCGATATTCGGGCCGCTCCTCCGCGTCCCGAGTTACCGCCTCCGGCGGGGAGACTCCGAAGAAGGGAGTGTGGTTGGGGGTGCGGGGAAAAGGCGCAGTGAGCCGCTGTCTGTGACGTCTGTCAGTTCTCTGGGGGTGCCGGTTCAGAGGGCCCGCTCCTTAGGTTCTTCGCGCACGGGAAATCTGATGTTTCTCGGGCGTGGGAAAACCTGATGCGTCTCTGGCCCGATAAATAGCCGCAACGCATTTCGGAATTTCTATGTCTTACCAATGATCTGGAAGAAGCCCCTCAGGGTAGGGGCGGCGCCGTGACGTGCCGCACCCTCCGAGTGACCGAAAAAATCGAAGTTCTCCACATAAAAGCGACAGGCGAGCCGATTTCACCGGGTTTCCCGCATTGGTTGCTTGTGCCGAGGGGGCTATAATCACCCACAGGCTCATAGGGGCCAACCTCAGAAAACGAACGGGCGGGGCGATGCTGATCGTGCAGCGCGTAAGCCAGCGCCGTGAGTGGGCAAGCGTGCAGGCGCGGGGCAAGATGCCGGTTGGGGTGTCGATGGCGCTGGCGACGGTTGCGTTTCTGGTGTCGCTATAATTTCGCACCCCGCCGCGAAGCCGCAGCGGGGTGCAACGCCGGAGGACACCGTTCGGCCCTGAGGGGCCCTCCGCCGGTTCTTAGCCGTGGTATTTCTGGTCGACCGCGTCGATAGCGGCGACATTGCTTGCCGAGCGCCCGTTCTGGTCAAATGTCTCGCGCAGGAAGGCGTCGACGATGGTTTTGGCGACTTCGGGGCCGATAACGCGCGCGCCCATGGTGATGATCTGCGCGTTATTCGACAGCGCCGCGCGCTCGGCCGAATAGGTGTCATGGGTCAGTGCGGCACGGATGCCCGGCACTTTGTTGGCTGCAATGCACACGCCGATGCCGGTGCCGCAGACAAGGATCGCGCGGTCATATTCGCCCGCCATGACGGCGCTGGCGACCCGGTCCGAGATATTCGCATAAAAGGCGTCGGGGCCTTCAGCGGTTTGCGAAATTTCGGAAACGTCATGTTTATCAGACAGATACTCGGCAAGAAGTTTGGCAAGCGCTTCGCCTGCGCTGTCTCCGGCAAGGGCAATCTTCATTTGGTCCTCCAAGGGGCGGTCACGCCTGTATCGGGCGTGGTGGTCAGTGCGTGCGTCACGCGGTGCCTTTGATGGCGGCCGAGCAGCGCGAGAGAATATCAAGGTAGCCTTCGGGCTCCCATGCGGAGCGCCCGATGAACAACCCGTCGATATGCGGGCAGGCAATCAGCTCTTCGCAATTGGCCGGATTGACCGAGCCGCCATACAGACAGGGCAGGGGGCGCCCCATGACTTCGGTGGCGGTGGCGATGATCTCGGCGTGGCGGGCGTCAGCATAGTCCGAGGTCGCGGGGATGCCATTCACGCCGATCGCCCAGACCGGTTCATAGGCCAGCAGAACGGGGGCATGCTTTTGCGCCTCCGACAGGCGTCCAAGGGCGCCACGCACCTGCGCGGCCAGAACCTCGGTCGCGCGGCCCGCTTCGCGCTCGGCCAGCGTTTCGCCGATACAGATCAGCGGGATAAGCCCGTGGCGCACCGCGGCTTCGGTTTTCAGGCCGACCGTCTCATCGGTTTCGCCAAAGAATTCGCGCCGCTCCGAATGGCCAAGCTCGACGATATCCAGATCGCAATCTTTCAGCATCAGGGGCGAAACCTCGCCGGTCCAGGCGCCCGCATCATCCCAATGCATGTTCTGCGCGCCGACCTTGACGGAGGTGCCTTTCAGCATCGATTTCACCTCGCGCACCGCCGTAAAGGGCGGGATGACAAAGCGCTGAATCGCCGGATCGCGCACCGCGTCGCTTGCGGCAAGGGCAGAGGCAAAGCGGGTCGCCTCGGCCAGGGTCTTGTTCATTTTCCAGCTGGTGCCGATCCAGAAACGGGGTGTCATGTCAGTGGGCCTCCTGTGCCAGAGTGAGGGTCAACCCGGCCCGCGCCAGCGCATCGCGCGCCGTGTCGGAGGGCTGTTCATCAGTGATAATCGCGTCGAATTCGGACAGGTCCGCCAACAGGTGCAGGGCGGTGCGGTCGAACCGCGCGTGGTTGATCAGCAGGATCGAGCGTTGCGCGCCATCCATCATCCGCCGCTTCACGCGCACGATGTCGTCGTCCATGTGAAAGGTCTGTGTGCCCGAAACCGCGGGGGTCGAGATAATCGCCAGATCGGCGCGCAGATGGGCCAGCGCATCCTCGGTCACGCGGCCAACCCAGGCGTTGTATTTTGACGAATAGCGCCCGCCAAGCGCGATCACCGTGATGCCCGGCTCGGATTTCAGGGCGCCGATCACCGCATCGTTGTTGGTGATGATCGTCAGCGGGCGCTTGTGGCGCAGCATGGTGCCGACGAAAGCGGCGGTGGAGCCATCGTTCAGCATGACGGTCATGCCCGGCTCGATGAAATCCAGCGCGGTTTGCGCCATGCGGGCCTTTACATCGGGGCCTTGGCGTTCGCGGAAGCGGAAATCGCTTTCGAACTGGGTGCCGGCCTCGATGGTGGCACCGCCGCGGATCTTGCGCAGCAGCCCCTCGGCCTCAAGGTCATCAAGGTCGCGGTGGATGGTCATCTTCGAGACGCCAAAGCGGTCGGCCAGTGCCTCAAGCTCTACCGCGCCCTGTTCGACCAGAAGGTCCATGATCAGCTGTCTGCGTTCGTCTCGTTTCATGTCCTCGCCTCCTCGAATGGGTCTCGAGTCGGTCTTAACCGGTCTCATGCATAACATCACCCTTGATGTTTGCAACAGTCATTATGTGATTTTGTGATTTACGCTTGTGAAGCTTCGGGGAGGGCGCTAACACGATACGCAGAGGGACTCGCCTGTGCCGGACCACCACACACCGCCCGCGCCAAGGCGCCTTGGGCATGAAAGGAGAAGAGGGATGAAGTTTTTTGTCGATACCGCGATTATCGGGGACATTCGCGAGCTGAACACGCTCGGGCTTTTGGACGGGGTCACGACGAACCCTTCGCTGATTGCGAAATCCGGTCGTGATTTCAAAGAGGTAATTGCTGAAATCTGTGCCGAGGTCGAAGGGCCGGTTTCGGCCGAGGTTGCCTCGATGGAGTATGCGCAGATGGTGGCCGAGGGCGAACATCTGGCCAAAATCGCATCCAACGTGGTGATCAAGCTGCCGCTGACGCTGGACGGGCTGAAGGCGTGCCGCCACTTCTCGGACAAGGGTATCAAGACGAATGTGACATTGTGCTTTACGCCGGTTCAGGCGCTTTTGGCAGCCAAGGCGGGCGCGACGTTCATTTCGCCCTTCGTCGGGCGGCTGGATGACCTGAACCTCGACGGGATGGAGCTGATCCAGGACATCCGCACTATCTACGACAATTACGATTTCCAGACCGAAATTCTGGCGGCTTCGGTGCGCTCGATCAACCATGTGAAAGAGGCAGCCCTTGCCGGTGCCGATGTTGCGACGATCCCGCCTGCGGTGATTAAATCGCTCGCCAGCCATGTGCTGACCGACAAGGGGCTGGATCAATTCGCGAAAGACTGGGCCGCGACGGGCCAGACGATCCTTTGATCAGAAAAGGGGCCTTCTCTGGCCCCTTTTACTTTGTTTCCAGCAGGTTGCGCGCTGTGGCCTCGTCGGTAATCAGCCCCGAAATCCGCCCCGAGCGTAGCACCGCACGGATCGCGGCCGCCTTGCGCGGTCCGCCCGCGATGGCGATGACCTCTTCTTCGGGGGCGTGGTCATGCGTGACGGCAATCGTGCGCGCCGACAGCGCCGTATCCAGCACGCGGCCCTCGGCATCATAGAAATAGCCCAGCATCTCGCCCACCGCGCCAAGGGCGGCGATCTCGTCGATCTCGGCGGGTTCGATCATCCCCGAGGACACAAGCTGCGCGCCCACATCCACCGTGCCTATGCCGACGATCTTCAGCGTCGCGGCCTCGGCCATGCGGAACACCTCGTCCACGCCGCGCTGCGCGAGCAGAACCTCGCGATCCTCGACGGTATTGGCGAAAAACGGCACCGGCATCACATAGGCCCGCGCGCCGGTCTTTTCCGCGATCCGGTGCATGACGTCATGCGGGTTGGCCGAGAAATTCCGCGTGAGCCCCCCCAACAGAGAGACAAACCGCAGCCCCGTCGCATCCATCTTGGGCAGCGCGCGGGTGGTTTCGGCCAGCGTGCTGCCGTGGCCAAGGCCGATGGTCTTATGCTCGCCCGCCTCGAACTGGCGACGCAGAAAGCCCGCGCCCGCCAGCGCAAGTGCGCGATAAGGCAAGCCTTCTTCGCCCAGATCCGGTGCAACCTCGCAATGGCGCAGGCCAAAGCGGCTGACCAGTTCGGCCTCAAGCCGCACACATTCGACGATGTCGCCCTCAATCGAGACCTTGACCTTCCCCTCGGCCACCGCTTTCGCGATCAGCCGGTGGGCCTTGACCGAGGGCACGCCAAGCCGCTTGGCGACGGCTGACTGGGTCATGCCGCCCACATAATGCAGCCAGGCTGCGCGCGTCGCGAGACTATCTTCACCCTCGGTCATCTTGGCTTATACCTCCAGATCCGCGACCATACGCACCGCTTGCGCGGCCTCGGCGCCCTTTTTCACGAAATGCCGCCAGTAGAATTGCTTATGTTCCTCGGTCGGCTGGAAGTGGTGCGGCGTCAGCGAGACGGAATAGACCGGAACGCCCGTGTCCATCTGCGCCTGCATCAGCCCGTCCACCACGGCGGCGGCAACGAAATCGTGACGGTAAATCCCGCCATCGACCACCAGCGCTGCACAGACAATGGCATCGTAATTCCCGCTTTGTGCAAGCTTTTTCGCCAGAAGCGGCATTTCGAAAGCGCCGGGCACATCAAAGGCGGCCAGCGTATAGGCGCGCCCGTCAACATCCATATCGTTTTCGAAACCTTCCAGCGCGCGATCGACGATCTCGGCGTGCCAGCGTGCCTTGATGAAGGCGATCTTGAGAGTCTTGGTCATGGAACCATTCCTTTGCGTTTACAAATGGCCCCAAGGCGACAAACGGCCAAAAAGGCGGGCCTTGACCCGTCTTTGACCATTCTCTTCCATCCGGACTATACCGTCGGCCCCGGAATTTCACCGGATCTGCTGACCCTGCCGATGGCAGGCGCTCGCGGGCTATCACCGCCGGTGGGGAATTTCACCCCGCCCTGAGAACGATCACGTTTTAGATCGGCCCGCTAAAAACGCAAGCCACGAGTGAACCCCGGCCTGAACGATGGGCCGGGGAGAGGGGTCAGAGGAGGAGGTCTCCGGCCCCGCTGTCGATATGCGGCGCCCAGAAGGCGATGCTTTCCGCGATTTGTGCGATGACCTGCCGGTCGTTCGGGTCGCGCTCTTTGAAGGACAGCTCAAGACAAATTTCGTTGTCCTGTGCTCCGCCCTCGTTGAAGGCCGCCAGCAGTGGTTCGGGCTGGATGCGGCCCTTGGCGTTGAACTCGGCGGTGAAGGGGCGGTGGCCGCCCTTGTCCATCAGAGATTGCTTGATATGGATGATCGGGCTGACCTTCGGCACCGCGCGCGCCCAGGCGTAAGGGTCGAAATCGTCGGGGTTTTCGCTGGTTACATCGCCGTGGTCGATGTCGGCCATCATCCACATCGGCACGGCCATATTTGCTGCGCTCAGGCGGTCTTGCAGAGCCATGCATGCCGAGATCGTCTCGCCGAACTCGCGCCCGACCGACATCGGCTCCCAGAACACATATTTCAGCCCTGCGGCCTTTGCGTGCTCGGCCACTTCGCCCCAGCAATCTATGGCGATCTGCGTCAGTTCCTCGCGCCGCGCCGGATCGTCAAAGTCGCGGTAGGTGAAAATCGCAAACTGCGTGCCGACCGAGGAGCCACCCAGATCGGCGGTGATGTCTGAGAAGGTCTTGAACCAGTCAAGGTAATAGCGGCGCACATCGCGGTCGGGGTGGCCAAAGTGGTTCAGCCGCCCGTAAGGCCCGGTCATGCCACTTGTCACCCGCACCCCTGTGCGCGCCAGAGCAGCCCCCATCTGCCGCGTGAGGCGGCGGATAACCGGCGCGGACCAGCTTGGGTTGATGAACTCGTGGGTGAGTTGCAAATCGCGGATGCGCAGATCGCGCGCGACCGTCTCGATCAGGTCGTCGGGATCGGCAAAGCGGTTCACCAGCGGGTTGGTGTTCAAGGAAAGCGTCAGCGCCATCTTATGCCGCCTTCGCCTGCGTTGCCGCGAACCACTCGGCAAAGGCGGCTTGCTCGGGCTCGCTCAGATGCAGCCGATGCTTGGTGCGCCGCCAAAGGATATCCTCGGCGGTTTCGGCCCATTCATGCGCAACCAGATAGCGCACTTCGGCCTCGTAAAGCGTGCCGCCAAAGTGCCGCCCCAGCCCGTCAAGACCCAGCGCATCACCCACGATCTGTTCAATCCGCGCGCCGTAAAGCCGCCCGTAATGTTTGCGCAGCTCGCGCGGCATCCACGGGTAACGCGCTTTGATGGTTTCGCGGAACGCCTCGTAATCGGCGTTTTCGATCTCGCCACCGGGTAGGGGGGCGCCATGCGTCCAATCCGCGCCCATCGCGGGGAAGAACTTTTTAAGCCGGTGCATGCCGCGCTCTGCCAGTTCGCGGAAGGTGGTGATCTTGCCGCCAAACACGTTCAGAAGCGGTGCGTTGCCGGTTTCGTCCAGATCGAACACATAGTCGCGCGTCACCGCCGAGGGGTTGCCCTGACCGTCATCGAACAGGGGCCGCACGCCCGAGAAGCTTTCGATCACATCCTCGCGGCGCAGCTTTTCCTTAAAGTAGCGGTTCACCGCCGCCAGCAGATAGGCAATTTCTTCCTCGTCGCAGGTCACGTCTTCGGCGCGGCCTTCGTAGGAAATGTCGGTCGTGCCGATCAGCGCCTTGTCGCCCTCATAGGGGTTGATAAAGATCACCCGCTTGTCGTGGTTCTGCACAAGATAGGCGTTCGCCCCCTCCCAGAACTTCGGCACGATGATATGCGAGCCTTTCACAAGCCGCACGTTGCGGGGCGATTGCGACCCGGCAACCCGCGTCACCACATCGCTGACCCACGGGCCTGCCGCATTAACCAGAACCTTGGCGCGGAAAGTTTGGGTCTCGCCCGTCACGGTGTTTGTCGTCGTTACGGTCCAGCCGCCGTTTTCGCGCCGCGCCGAGGTGCAAGGGCTGCGCGTCAGCACGACTGCGCCGCGCTCGGCGGCATCTACCGCGTTCAGGATCACAAGGCGCGCGTCATCGACCCAGCAATCGGAATATTCGAACCCGCGGGTGTAGCGGTCCAACACCGGAGCGCCTTCGGGGTCGCGCAAGAGGTTCAGAACCCGCGTGCCCGGCAGCTTTTTGCGCCCACCCAGATGGTCGTAAAGAAACAGCCCCAACCGCACGAGCCACGCCGGACGGTCGTCGGGCGAATGGGGCAGCACAAAGCGCAACGGCCAGATGATATGCGGGGCCGCATTCATCAGCACTTCGCGCTCGATCAGCGCTTCGCGCACAAGGCGGAACTCGTAATATTCAAGATAGCGTAGACCGCCATGCACAAGCTTGCCCGAGCGCGACGAGGTGCCCTCGGCCAGATCGTCCTTTTCGCACAGCACCACCTTAAGCCCGCGCCCCGCCGCATCGCGCGCAATCCCCGCGCCGTTGATGCCGCCGCCGATGACAAAGAGATCCACCTCTGTGTGGCTCATCTTATTCTCCTTCCGAAAGGCCCGCGCGATCTGCGGCGGGCGACTTGTTCTGATGGGTGCGGGCCGAGGCGGCGCGATGCGCGGCTAGATCGGACCAGACAGGGGCCAGCGCGTCGCGCGCACGGGCATAGGCGGGGTAAATCCCGCCGTAAATGCGTTGCAAATCAGGGGCAGGGGCTTCGGGTGCGCCCAGAAGCGGCGTGACCCATTCGGCGATGCAGGCGTCCATGTCGGGGTAGGCACCAATCGCCACCGCCGCCATCATCGCGCAGCCTGCGGCGCCTGCTTCTTCGCGTGCGGACACACGCACCGGCGCGCCGGTCGCCGCCGCCAGAACCCCGCGCAAGGCCTCTGATCGTGCGGCGCCCCCCGTCAGGCGCAATTCGGTCGGCATTTCGCCCATTGCGCCATAGCAATCACGCGCAGCCAGCCCCAGCCCTTCGACGACGGCGCGCAGAAGATCGGGGAAGCGGTGATGCGCCGACAGCCCGATAAAGCCCGCCCGCGCGGCGGCATTGACCATTGGCCCGCGCTCGCCCGCCTCGGAGATATAGGGGTGATAGAGGATCTGTCCGGGGTCCGAGCGCGCCATCCAGCCATCAATCCGGCGCACCATCTCGGCGTGATTTGGCGCGGGGCCAGTCTCGGCCTGCAGATCGGCGGCCATGTTCAGCACCCAGTCGATGTTCAGCGTCGCGGCCATATTGGTCTGGACCTGCGTCACCATCCGCGCAGCAGGCAGGCAGATCACATAGCCCGTGCCTGCGTCATTCAGGTGGATCGCGTCATCGCGCACCGCTTTCATATGCACGCCGGTTGAACCGATGGTCGAACACGCCGCCCCCGCATCGCCCGTATGCACCCCCGCGCCAAGCGCCGTCATCACCATATCCACATAGCCAAGGCTGACCGGCGTTCCGGCTAGAAGGCCGGTTTCGCGCGCGGCGGCCTCGGTCAGCGGATGGGTGGTTTCGGTGCCGTCGATGATCTGCGGCAAGAGCGCGCGCCGATGCGTCAGGCCAAGCGCCTCAAGCACCAGATCGTCATAGGCGCGGGTGCGGAAGTTGCCGAAGGTGAAGCTTGCCTCTGACGGGTCGGTCGCGCGGATGCCCGTGAGGTTCAGATAAAGCCAGTCTTTGCAGTGCAGCGCCGTTTCGCTTTGCGCCAGAAGTGCGGGGAAGTGACGCTCCATATAGGCAAGCTGCGCGCCCTGCTGGCAGGTATTGAGACCCGTTCCAGTCGCCTCGAACCGCGCGCGATTAAGTGGGCCAGCCGCCAAATCTGCCGTTGTCGCAGCCGCGCGCGCATCCAGCCAGAGCCACGCATCCGAGACGGGCGCATTACTCGCCCCCACCAGCCAGGTGCCATCGCCCTGCGCTGTAACTCCAAGCGCCGCTGTGCGTTTGGCCAGCCCGTCAACCTTGTCTCCAAGCCCGCGCAGCGCCGCCGCACAATCGGCCCATGTCCGCGCCATATCCTGCGTCGCGGCCCCGTCGGGGGTCGTTACATAGCGGTTTTGCACCGCCGAGGTCGCGATCTGTTGCCCGTCACGGCTGAACGCCACGGCCTTGATGACCGAGGTGCCGGCATCAATGCCGATGATAATGTCCCGTGCGGGGGCGGATGGCTCGGGGTGGGCGAGCATGGCATGTCCTCCTTGGGGCCGGTTGGCGCCTTCGGATATAATGTTATTTTGTGATAATTCAAAATAACGGTAGATCTGTTTATGTTAGATTATCGGAAAAATCTCCACTGTCGAGTGCAACTTTTTACTTTAAGCGAAAAAAATTTCATATACACTGAGTTGAGAGGGGGTTGGCTGTTTTGTTGGTCTGTATGTGGGAGGTCTTCGATCTGGGTGGAGCAGGTAATCCATTATAATTTAATTATAATTTGGTTTTGTGTAAGAAGAGATGCACTTCTGCCCCCGATGTCGAATCGTTGTGATGATAAGGTTTGTGATGTGTTTCTGAATCGTGCTGCAGGGTGTTTGGGTGATATGTGATCCTAAAAACGCCGATTGACAGTGTTTCGATGAAACAACAATATCACACAAAATATAACATCACGGAGTCGCCCGATGTTGGCGATGAAGGGTGTTTTCCGCTGAGGGGCGGGCGCCGGAGGGGCGCGGAATTGGGAGGGATGCGCGATGAGTGCTGCGAATGTCACTATCGGAAACAAGCCGCGGATCAGCCGCCGGTCGCTGGTTCTTGGCGGGGTCGGTGTGGCTGTGGTTGCGGCGATTGCGCTGGATACGACCGTTGTGCGGATCGGCTCTGAGGCGGATTTGCGCCAGCAGGCATTTTCGCCGGACAGCTATGGCGCGCAGGAATTCCCGCGTATCCGCAAGCATGTTCTGACCCGCGCCGCCGATGCGGGGGCGCTGGTGGCGCAAATTGCCAGCGATAAGGCGAGCGCGATCAAGGCGCATGGCACCGAGGGTGGTGTCGGCCCGATTTTTGCGGTGCGCCTGCATGGTGTTGTCGGCAAGGGCAAGGGCGGTATTCATGATGTCGCCGCCGAAGGGGTCGAAGGCGTGCGGGTGCGCGTCCAGTTCGGTCCTGCGATCAATGGCACCGATCTGCGTGACGTGCCCGGTGATATTGCCTTTGGCCAGTTCAAGAACCAGATCGAGTATCAGGACGCAGGTGCGGGGATTAACCGCGCGATGAAGGCGGCCGTGCTGGATGGCATCGACGGCGCTGCGCTTGAGGGCAAGCAGGTTTCCGTGACCGGCGTCTTTCGCCTGATCAATCCGAAAATGTGGCTGATCACGCCGGTTGAGGTGCAGGTCCAATGACGCTTCACCCGAACTCCTTTATTCCGCAAGAGGGTGGCGAGGTCGTCATGTCGGCGCGCCATGTCGAAAAGACCTATGGCGCGACCCGTGCGCTCAAGGGCGTGAATTTCGATATCCATCGCGGGCAGGTGACCACGCTGTTCGGCGAGAATGGGGCTGGAAAATCCACTCTTATGAAGGTCTTATCTGGGGTTATTCAACCGACGACGGGTGAGGTTTTGCTCGATGGCCAGCCGGTAATCTTTCACAACTCCAACCACGCCCGCGCGATGGGCATCTCGATTATCCATCAGGAATTGTCGCTCGCCCCGAACCTGAGCGTGCGCGACAACATCTTTATGGGCCGCGAGATCATGACGCGCGGCGGTGTCGATTTCGCCGAGGAAGAGCGGATTACCCGTGAGCTGATGGCCGAGCTTGAAGAAGAGATCGACCCGCTGACCCCGGTCGAGGAATTGCGCCTTGGTCAGCAGCAGATCGTCGAGATCGCCCGTGCGCTTCAGGCCAAATCGCGCATTCTGATCATGGACGAGCCGACCTCGGCACTGTCGGCCTCGGAGGTCGAGGTGCTGTTCAAGGTGATCCGCGATCTGACCTCGAAGGGCGTGTCGATTGTCTATATCTCGCACCATCTGGAAGAGGCGCTGCAAGTGACCGACCACGCGGTCGTTCTGCGCGACGGGGCGATGACGGCCTATGCGCCGCGCGCCGAGATTGATCTGGAATGGATCGTGCGCAACATGGTGGGCGACCATTTCGATCTGGGCAGCCCCCCCGAGACCACCTTTGGCGCGCCTGCGCTGACGATCGAGCAGCTTTGCGTGGCCGATCCGTCGGGGCATGGGCTGGCCGTCGATCACCTTGATCTGGAGGTCCGCGCGGGCGAGATCGTCTGCATTTACGGGCTGATGGGGGCAGGGCGCACCGAGATGATGGAATGTGCGGCCGGACGTATCCGGGCTGCGGGCGGGGCTGTGCGTCTGATGGGGCGCGATGTTTCGCATCTCTCGATTGCCGAGCGGATCGCGCAAGGGCTGGTGCTGGTCCCCGAAGACCGCCAGCGCGACGGCCTGGTGCAGACGATGACAGTGGGGCAGAACCTGTCGCTCGCCTCGATTGCCGCGTTCACGCGCGGGCTCTTTACCTCGACCAAAGCCGAGGCGCAGGTCGTGGAAAACTCGATCCGCGAAGTGACCGTCAAGACCGACGGTGGCGGTGCGATGATCGGCTCTCTTTCGGGGGGGAACCAGCAAAAAGTCGTTATTGGCAAGATGTTGGCGACACATCCTGATGTGATTTTGCTGGATGAGCCCTCGCGCGGGATCGACATCGGTGCCAAGGCCGAGGTGTTCAAGCTGCTTGCCAAAGGGGCCGCGGAAAAAGGGCTGGCGGTTCTTTATTCGACCTCCGAGGTGGGCGAGTGCCTTTCGATCGCGCATCGGATCATCGTGATGCATCGCGGGAAGATTTCTGCGGTCTTTGACCACACTGTCTCGAAAGAAGAGATCATGGCCGCCTCGGGCGAAGCCGTGGTCCACTGAACGCAACGGAACCGGAAAATGGCTGATATGACCACAAATCAAAAAACCACCGGAGCACCGGGCCTGAATATCGGGCGGCTTTTGCTGGAAGGGCGCGCGTTTTTCGCCCTGATCGCGATCATTGCAACCTTCTCGGTGCTCTCGCCCAACTATTTCAGCGCCTCGAACTTCCTGATTATGTCCAGCCATGTGGCGATCTTCGGCCTTCTGGCGGTAGGGATGCTTTTGGTGATCCTGAACGGCGGGATCGACCTGTCTGTTGGCTCGACGCTGGGGCTGTCGGGGGTGGTTGCGGGCTTTCTGATGCAAGGGGTCGAGATCCCCGCGATGGGGGTGATCCTCTATCCGCCGGTCTGGGCCGTGGTGGTGCTGACGCTGGCACTTGGAGCCTTTGTCGGCGCGGTGAACGGTGTGCTGATCGCCTTCTTCCGGGTGCCCGCCTTTGTCGCCACGCTTGGCACGCTTTATGTGGCGCGCGGTGTGGCGCTGTTGATGACCAACGGGCTGACCTATAACAACCTTGGCGGGGCGGAAAGCTTTGGCAACACGGGCTTTGACTGGCTTGGCTTCAACCGCATCGCGGGGGTTCCGATCGGTGTGATCGTGCTTGCGCTTGTTGCGATTGCGGCGGGCGTGATGCTGGCGCGTTCGGCCTTTGGGCGCTGGCTTTATGCCTCGGGCGGGAACGCCCGCGCGGCAGAGCTTTCGGGGGTGCCGACGCGCTATGTGCAGGTCATGGTCTATGTGCTTTCGGGGGTTTGCGCGGCGGTTGCGGGGCTTGTGCTTAGCTCGCAGCTGACCTCGGCTGGCCCGACCGCGGGAACCACCTATGAGCTGACCGCGATTGCGGCGGTGGTGATCGGTGGCGCGGCGCTGACCGGCGGGCGCGGCAATGTGCGCGGCACGATGCTGGGCGCGTTCGTGATCGGGTTTCTTTCCGACGGCCTCGTGATCATCGGCGTCTCGGCCTATTGGCAGACCGTCTTTACCGGCGCGGTGATCGTGCTGGCAGTGCTGCTCAACAGCCTTCAATACGGCGGTGTCGGGCGGCGCAGCTAAGCCTCGCCCCGCACCAAACGCTCTTCGAATTCTTCTGCGATTGAACCCGGGCCGGAGGAGCCCGGCATCGGAGAAGGCTTGCCGAATAACCGGCTTACAACCCCAAGGGAGGATCCCAATGAACCTGACCAAACGTGCTCTGCTCGCTTCTTTCGTTGCTCTGCCGCTGATGGCGTCGACCGCTCTGGCTGACGGGCTGATCTCGATCATCGTTAACGACCCGTCGAACCCCTACTGGTTCACCGAAGGCGAAGTGGCGAAGAAAACCGCCGAGGATATGGGCTATGAGGCGAATGTCGCGGCCCACAAGGGCGACACCAACACCGAGTCGAACCTGATCGACACCGCCATCACCAACAAGGCCCGCGCGATCATCCTTGATCCGGCGAATGCTGACGGTTCGGTCGGCGCGGTGAAAAAGGCTGTGGATGCGGGTATTCCGGTCTTTATCGTGAACGCCGAGATCAACACCGCCGGTCTGGCGAAGGCGCAGCTAGTGTCGAACAACGCACAGGGCGCGGCCCTTGGCGCATCTGCATGGGTTGAGGCTGTGGGCGGCGAGGGCGACTATGTCGAACTCTTCGGCGCACCGTCGGATAACAACGCGCAGACCCGTTCGAACGGCTTTGAGACCGTGCTGAGCCAATACCCCGACCTGACCAAAAAGGCGCAGGAAGTGGCCAACTGGGACCGCACGCAAGGCTACACCAAGATGCAGTCGATGCTTCAGGCGAACCCCGATATCAAGGGCGTGATCTCGGGCAATGACGAGATGGCTCTTGGCGCGATTGCAGCGTTGAAAGAGGCGGGCAAGCTGGACGGTATGGTCGTGGGCGGCTTTGACGGCTCGCCGGACTCGGTTGATGCGGTGAAGGCGGGCGAGCTGGCCTATACCGTGCTCCAGCCGGTCGCGATCTTCTCGGCCGAGGCGGTGAAGCAGGCCGATCACTTCATCAACACCGGCAATCTGGCCGTCGAGACCGAAAAGCAGTTGTTCGACTGCCTGCTGATCGACGCCTCGAACGCCGACAAATACACCGCAGCCTTCACGCTGTCGGAATAATCACGCGGGAAGGGGGCCATCTGGCCCCCTTTCATTTGCGCCCTTGACCCTTCTTGCTTCGCCCCGGAGGGTGCCAAGTTAGGCCGTCACATGATTTCCGTGCTAAAGTCAGCAAGAAAGCGCTCCAGCACATTGCCGCGTTGGGAACTTCGGCCTTAATTTCGTCGGTAGTCGGAGGCTGTTAGGGAGCCTGCTGCGTTATGATCGAGGGGCTCAACGAGATGGTAAATGCTCTGCCGCATCGTCGGCGCCGGCTTGATGACGAGACCTTCTGATCACCGCGTTTATGGCCATCCCTGAGACGGGTGCCAAAATGTAGGCGCGACCCATCACGTTGACACAGCAGAGTTTTTTAAGGTCTGGGGTGGAACCCGGCAAGAGCAATTCGACCTTATACCATCTTCTGATCTTCGTGGCTCGGATATTCACGCGGCCTCGCGGGTGTAGGATGTGACGATGCCGCCAAGCTGGCGTCTGCGGCGGATCGGGCCGTCACAGGTCGGCCGGAAGTCGACTTGCAGCACGTTGTTGCCGATTTCCCGCCCACGATGTGGTCGCTCAACGTTGTAGTGGCGCACCCAGGTCCGCAGGATGTAATCGAGTTGGGGGCGGCTGAAGCAGACGAAGAAGTCGAGGCATTCGCGCTTGAGGCTGCTAATGAACGATTCCGCGAAGCCGTTTGCGTCTGGCGCTCTGTGCGGGATCTGAATGACTCGAGCAGTTTCCGACTCCCAGACTGTATCGAAGCTTGCGCTGAATTTGGTGTCGGCATCGCGGATCAGGAACTCCGGCGTGATGCCTTGTTTTTCGCACCACATCAGAGCGTTGCGAGCCTGCTGGGTCACCCAAGCCGAGTCCGGGGCATAGGTCGGTGCGCTGCAGAAGACGCGGCGGCTGCCGAGATGGATGAACATCAGCACATAAGCCGTCCTTGGCCCGCGTAGCGTGAACACGGTCTTCGAGAAGAAGTCGCAGGCGACCATGGTTTCCCTATGCGCGCGGATGAACGTGGCCCAGGGCAGGGCGGGCTTCTTCTTGCGCTTTTCCGGACTCGGGTGGATGCCTGCCTCGTTCAGGATGCGTTTGACCGAGTTGGCACCGGCATAAAGCCCGAGCTTTTTCAGCTCGCCCGCGATCCGCTTGTAGCCCCAAAGAAGGTTTTCAGATCCGATACGGATGACGACATCGCGCAGCTCTTGCGTCAAACGCGGTCGCCCTAGCGCTTTGAAGGGGCGGCCCACGCGCATCTGGGCGAGCCAGCGCTTGTAAGTTGCGGGCTTGGCCACCTCCATCAGCCCGTCGATCTCGTGACCGAACTCCTCTCCAATGCGCAGCAGCTCGGCCTTGGGCGTACCTGACGAGATCGTGCAGGCGTTCCGCGAATTCAGCCTGTTTGATACCGGCGTGGCACTGTTGCAGGGTCTGTGGGATGGCATGGCCTCGCTTGTGCCACAGATGGTTTCCGCAATTTCCGCGAAACTCTCGGCCATTGTGCCGTCTTGGATGAAAGATGCCTGGAACTGGGTAAGCGGGGGCGGTGATGGCGCTGATGTGGCCGCTGCCGCAGAATCAGCCGCAGCGGTTGACGAGTTTGCAGGCGGGCGTGACAGTGGTGGACCGGTGCGTGCGGGCATTCCCTATCTCGTTGGCGAGCGTCAGCCCGAAATTTTTGTGCCTGGCGTATCGGGAAGCATTCTTCCGACGCGGGTTCTGAAGGCGGCGATGGCCGCGTCCGCATTGGCTACGCCAGTCGCGGCGATGCCTTCGAAGGCAGAGATCGCCGCAACCCTTGATCGGCGCCCTGTGATTTCGGCTCCGGCGGCAGCACCGCAGATTACCCGTCACGGAGACACAATCACGATCAACATCCATCCGCACGCAGGCATGAGCGCAGAGGACGTTGGTCGAGAGGTTGAACGCCGTCTGGCGCGCCGTGAAAACGCGCGCCGTGCGGATCTGCATGACGGGGTGGATTACTGATGTCGATCGGGTTGGTCATGATGGCGCTTGGCGGCTTCCGGTTCGGAATGACGAACGGGGCTTACCAGCAATTCTCACGCAGCGCCGGGTATCGCTGGAACAAGGTCGATCGGCTCGGTCGTGAACCCGCCTTGCAGTATCTCGGCCCCGACACGCAAGAGGTCACGATCGAGGGTGTGATCTACCCCCATTTCAAGGGTGGTTTGCGTCAGGTCGATCTGATGCGCCTGAAGGCGGACACCGGCATGCCGATGATGATGGTCGACGGGCTTGGCTGGGTCTGGAAAAAGTGGGTGATCGTGCGGGTGGAAGAGCGCAAGAGCTATTTCCTGCGTGATGGTGCGCCCCGCAAGATCGAGTTCTCGCTGACCCTGAACAGCTATGGCCCGGATGCGGGTGGCTTGGCCTCAATCGTCGGAGGGCTTCTCTGATGTGTTCACTTGAGGACGAGAAATGACCACCTATCGCACGAACGACGGAGACATGGTCGATGCCATTTGCAAGGCGCATTATGGCAGCGAGGAGATGACCACGGTTGTCTATACCGCCAACCCCGGCCTTGCCGCCCTCGGGCCGATCCTGCCGAACGGTATTCTGATTGATCTGCCAGATCGTGCGGAAACCACAACCCGCAAACCGATCCGGCTGTGGGGTTGATCCATGCACGTCGCGTATCAGATCATCGCGGATGGCACGGACGTCACCAGCAATTTTCAGGACCGCCTGATCAGTCTGACCATCACCGATGAGGCGGGCCAGAAATCTGACACGGCCGAGATCGTGATCAATGATCGTGATTACCTTGTTGCGCTGCCGAAAACCGGCGCAAAGCTCCAGATCGCGATGGGCTTCAAAGGTGATCTGGTCGATCTGGGAACCTTCGTCGTCGATGATGTTAGCGGCCAGCTCGCCCCCGATACGATGACGATCAGTGCCAAAGCGGCCGATATGCTGGGCGGCATCCGCGCCCGAAAAACACGCAGTTGGTTCAAGGTGACCATCGCAGACATTGTTGACAAGATCGCCGGTGAACACGGCCTTAAACCGCTTGTAAGTGAGGGCTTGAAAGCCTGTTCATACGCCTATCAGGCGCAGACCTCGGAAAGTGATCTGAACTTCCTTACCCGTCTGGCAAAGGGTCTCGACGCCGTAGCCAAACCCGCAGGCGGCTACCTGATTTTCTCCAAACGCGGCGAGGGTAAAGCGGCAGATGGATCGGAACTGCCCGTTTTCGTCGTAGATCGCCGCCAGATGAAAGGCGGGTCGTGGCAGATTACGGGGCGAGGCAAGTATGGGCGTGTCACCGCCGAATGGGGCGAGCGCGGCACAGCCACGACCCACAAAGTGACCGCCGGAGACAAAGAGCCAGAACTGGCGCTGCGCCATCGCCACCCCACCGAGGCCGAAGCCCAAAATGCGGTCGATGCTGCCCTTGCGCGTTCGCGCCGGGCCCGCGGCAAGATCAGCATCGAACTGGGCGGCTTTTGGGGCGATCTCATGGCCGAGGCCAAAGTCGATCTTCAGGGTATCAAGCCCGAGTTGACCGGGGAGTGGTTGATCACCCGCGTTCAGCACCGCCTGAGCAACACTCTGACCACCAGCTTCGATGCAGAGCGCGACAATGAGGGGTAATGAAATGAGCGCAACGCCTGACGTCTCATGGTGCCGCCAAGGCGGTAGCCGGGGCTATGTGTCCACAGTTTGCGTGAGCTGGAACCTGATGTGGAAGGGATCGCCCTTTGTCCTGGACATCCCGGCCGGGCGTGAATTTGAAAGCTCGGTGCCGCGCAGTCTGCGCTGGATTTGGTCGCCCGATGACCCGTATTTTCTGCGCGCGGCCCTGATCCATGACGTGCTGCTTGAAAGCGGCGCACGCGGTTTCGAGGCCGATAGCCAATGGCGCGCCGCTGCGCTGGCCAATCATGCGCCGCCATTCCGGACCGGTGTGGCCTACGCAGGCATGATTATGCGGCGCTACCTCCAGTGGGTCATTCAGCCCCCCGGCAACGCGGAGGGCCTGTAAGATGACCTATCGCGACAAAGTCGGGCATTTCGCTGTGGGCGCCCTGATCGCGACGGGCGTGGGCGGACTGACAGGCTGGCCGATTGGCTTCGGCTTGGCTGTCACCGCCGGGCTTCTTAAAGAGGCATGGGATAGTGAAGGACACGGCCATGTGGAGGCTATGGATTTCGTTGCGACCGCCGCTGGCGGTGTGCTGGGAGCGGTGATGGTAGCCGTAACGTAAGACGGACAACCCAAAGAAGACTCGCCGAATCGACATATCGCTGCGAAAAATAGTAAATAGCTGTTTCACGGAGAATATGTTGTTGAACGTTTTGGATTGCCTTCAGAGGCGAATGAATTGGACTTCCGCACGAACCGTCCTTGTTATGGCAGGCCTTCAGCCAGGCAAAGGGTTTGCCAAAACACAAGAGAAATACCAAACTGACTCTGAGGCTTTATTGAATGTTCAAGGAAAGCTAGAGGACAGCCTGAAAGAGCACATCCTTTGTGGAGGGAAGTTCACCAAGCTCTATCCTATCGACGAAGCACACAAAGAGCTCGTGCAGACGCGAATAGCCGCTCTCTCACCGAATGAGTGTGTGGCGGCGGAAACCTACCCGTTACTGCTTAGTGATGAACAGCTTTCCGCGCAGAAGTCCGGTAAAATTGATTTGGTTTCCGTCGAGAAAAACGATGATGGTATCGGGGCAGTATTTAGCTCCGTATTCAAAATGCGGGTTCGGGAAGAGATCGACTTTAATGATCTAGCTGAATTTGAAAACCTGCGTGAGAGCTTTGACGAAATCATTGGCCTAAAATTCAAGCCTGTGCAGTTGTTCCATGTGGTTTGGATGCCGCACTTTCGGCCGCAGCTTGAAATTCGCGCAGACTGTCCGCGTGGGATCAAAGAAGCGGATATACACAGCATTCACTCTGTGCTGAAGGCTATGATCATTGATCTAGGACTTGCGAACATTGATCAATCCATCAATCTTTTTCCTGCGGTGAAGGGCTTCTACGAAGATAAAAGGGATGGGCTCGTATCCGAGATAACTTTTTCAACAGTGACGTCTGCAATCAAACACGAAAAGATGCTGCGCCGTGGCGTTGTGATGGTCGACCAGAGGGAGGAAGCCTATCACCTAGCGGGTAAGGATGCTCTGGATGAGGATATACGAGTATTCAAAATCACGGTTGAGTGGCCGAAAGTCGAAGACAGCTTTAATTTCTGCCCTTCATTGTCTCTTGCCGCGAGCGGCCCATCTGGAGCAGAAGGCAATCGCGATCCAAGGATTTCAGGCGTGCTGATTGAGAATTGTTTTCGTGCTATAGATTATGAGTTTGTTATAGATCGGCTTGGTATCCAAGCACGGTTAGCCCCCGAGGAATAGGCCGTCGCCGATGGAAGCGATTGCACTCACATATGAAAGATTGAAGCGTCTTCCGTTACCAGAAGGCGTTCTTTCTCGGTGTGAGCATATCTCAAGGAAGCTCGATAAGCTTTCGCCGGGACAGGGCAAATTTCTTACCCTGGATTTTTTTGCTTCCGAAGGGGATCAAGACGTCGAGGTGATACAAGCTGTAAATCTGTTGTGTTCACAACCCAATAGCCCACTTAGATCGGGTGGGTACATCGTTGATGAGGGTGAGTTTGTTTTCTTGGAGAATGAGGATTTTCTAGAAACTCTTCGAACAGGAGACTTAGTTCATCCTGAAACGGGCGAGTTGATACGTGGCGGAAGCAATCAGGTCTTCCTGTATTTTTTCATCGAGCCAGAAGGAAAATAGGCGAGTTGAAAGTTGACCGACCGGTAGCGTTGGCGGAATTGCCGTTACCCTTGCAGTTAGGGCTGCAATTTAATGCTGCGACTTCACATGCTGACAGGTATCGTATCATTCGAGAACTGCTCGACCATTCATTTCTTCATCTGACCGACAGTAGGAAGGAATTCGCTGCGTCATCGGAAGACGCCCTGACTTGCACAGTCATCCTTGGTCTTACATCGGTCGGCGTATCGGCCATCCACGACAAGCAAATCGGTGGACATGCTGACTTAGTCGTCGAGGGCCGTGACAATTTCCGCTGGATAGGCGAAGCAAAGTTATATTCCGGACCATCGCAAGTGCATGGTGGCTATCTTCAGCTCACGACACGCTATGGCGTTTCACAGCCAGGGCGCGACAGTGGCGATTTGATCATCTACTGTAAAAGAGACAATGCGACGACCAAGTTGGAAGGGTGGAAAGGCTATCTTTTCAAAAAAACCACTGGTGTCACCCTGGTTGAACCACTCGATCCAGAACGGCCGTTCGAGTTTAAGACTGTAGCAACATGTGAAGCGACTGGGCTTCCTTTCAATACAAGGCATGTCATTGTGCCGATGTATCACAATCCCAAGAAGTGATTATCACAAACGGTGCTGCTGCAACTTTATCTGTCACTCACTGAAAAAAATTTTGGCGAGCTACACTAAGCGCCACGCTTGAAAATTTCCCTGCAAAAGCTGGCGCGCGGCTACAAGTGATACGAGCGCAAGCCTTTGTTTTATTGGGTAAAAATGGTGCCCGGAGGCGGATTCGAACCACCGACACGCGGATTTTCAATCCGCTGCTCTACCAACTGAGCTATCCGGGCACTGGGCGCTTGGCCTCGTGTGAGCGGGTTACTAGACGAGGGCGTGGGGGCTGTCCAGAGGGTTTTGCGGATTTTTTCGCGTGGAGCGAAATTTCTTCTGGGTGTAGCCGCGCGCCAGCTTTTGCAGAGAATTACAACGGCTTTTGCAGGGAAATTTTCAAGCGTGGCGCTTAGGCCAGCGCCACCATCACCGCTCCCGTCACTCCGCCCGCCACGGTCGCGCCGAAATCCAGAGCCTCCACATGGCTGTGTCCCTCGCTATCCCATGCCGCTTTGAGAAGTCCGGCGGTGCCAGCCAAGCCTAGGCCAAGCTGCCAGCAGGTTGACCCACCGGTGCCGATTGCGATCCCCGCGCCGAACGCAAAATGGCCCGCTTCATCGCGCCACGTCAAAACCCGCCCTCATCGACCTCTGGTGCGTCGTAAGACGGCAGGGTGACGGGCCCGTCTGTGGCTATTTCAAGCGGCGCTGGAAACAGCGTCTCCTGCGGCGCGTTTATCTCTGTGCAATCGAACTTTCATATCGTCAGCCACCCAATAGCGGCCCCGATCCCCTTGAGACGTTAGGTTTTTTGGCGCTTTTTGGGGGAATGAAATCCGCTTCTCTTTCAACTGCAAAAGTTAGCCCCCCACTGCACGGGGCCGCGAAATTCCCGCGAATACAGGCTAGTGAAGCGGGCCGTCATCCGTGCCAAACGGGTCGCTCGGGGCGCGCTCTTCCTCTTCGGCGATGTCGCCGGGGATCACATAAGAGCCGTTCAGCCATTTGGCCAGATCAATGTCGGCGCAGCGTTTCGAGCAGAAGGGGCGGAACTTTGGGTCTGCCTCTTTGGCGCAGATCGGGCAGCTCATTCCGTGCCCCCGATCAGCATGGCGCGGGCGACGCGGTCGCGCTTGCGCTGCATCTCGAAATTGCCAAGAGGGGTCCATCCGGCAAGGCTGGTTTCGGTCTCGCCCTTGATCGCGGCGCGTAGCTGTTGTTCGAGCGCCTGACGGTCGCGCTTGGGCATCGGCGCAAAGTCGATGGTGATCTGGCCACCAAGGCCGCGCAGACGCAACTGGCGGGGCAATTCACGCGCGGCGATGATATTGGCCTTGAGGGCGGCGGCGGGCGAGGTGTCGTTGCCGGTGTTCACATCGACCGCGACAAGCGCGCGGGTCGGCTCGATCATCATGTAGCCCGAGCCGGGCAGGTCGACGCGCGGAGAGGCCAGTGCCTCGATCGCGTCCAGCACGCCGTGGGTGGCGAAATCGCCCTCGATCACCTCGTCGGGGGCAGGTTCGGCCCATTCGCGCCAGGCTTCTTCATGGGGGGTGGGGGCGTCGACCAGCAACTCGGGCGCGCCGTCGAGATCGGCCATTACGGCCTCGGCCAGATCGCGCATCGCGGCGATGTCCTCGACGATCTCGCCGTCTTCGGTGCCCTCACAGGCCGAGCGCAGGATCAGCCCCATATCGGAGCCTTCCATCACCATATCGGCCAGCGCTTGCAGCCCATCGCGGGTCTCTTCGTCGCGGATGCGGCGCGAGATATTCAGCCCCGGAGCCCCCGGAGTCACGATAGCGTAGCGCGATTTGAACAGGACGCGCAGCGACACGGGCAGCGCTTTGCCGGGTTCTGCCCCGCCTGCGACCTGACAGATGACCGTGTCGCCCGGTCGCAGCCCTTTGCCTTCGCGCAGAAAGCCGGTCTGACCTTCGGGGAGATCGACGAACACCCCGCCTTGGCCCTTCATCTGTCGCCCAAGCTTCGCGCGGCATATCGCGCCAGGGGGCAGGGGAGCGAACCCGGAGCTGTCGATCAGCAGGTCTTCAAGCTGGCCATCCACCATCAGCGCGGCGGCCTCAAGCCCGTTGATCTGGCCCAGAATGACGCTGCGACCCTTCATGCCCGCTCTCCTTTGATGCCGCTCGCGGCCAATAGCGTTGCTGTTTCGGCCAAAGGCAGGCCCACCACGCCGGTAAACGAGCCTTGAATCCACGGTATGAACGCGCCAGCGAGGCCTTGAATTGCGTAGCCGCCAGCTTTGCCTTGCCACTCGCCCGAGGCAAGATAGCCGTTCACATCCTCGTTCGACAGCGGACGGAATTTCACGATGGTATCGACAAGGCGTTCACGCAATCCAGTGGGGCCGCGCACGGCGACAGCGGTCAGCACATGATGGCGCCGACCTGACAGAAGCCAAAGGAACTCGGCCGCCTCGGCCTCGTTTTCGGGTTTTCCAAGAATGCGCCGCCCGCAGGTGACGGTGGTGTCGGCGGCAAGGATCACCTCATCAGCCGCGCACTCCAGCGCCATCGCCTTTTCGCGCGCCATGCGCGCCACGTAATCGCGGGGAAGCTCGCCCTTCAGGGGCGTCTCGTCGATGTCGGCCGGGCGCAGATCGTCCGGCACCAGACCAAGCTGGCCCAGAAGCTCGCGCCGCCTCGGGCTTGCCGATCCCAGAACCAGTTTCATGAGGCGCTTACTTGAAGCGGTAGTTGATGCGACCCTTCGTCAGGTCGTAGGTGTTCATTTCCACCTGAACCTTGTCGCCAGCCAGAACGCGGATGCGGTTCTTGCGCATCTTGCCTGCCATATGCGCGATGATCTCATGGCCGTTTTCCAGCTCGACCTTGAACGTCGCATTCGGCAGGAGTTCCTTTACGACGCCGGGGAATTCGAGCATTTCTTCCTTGGCCATGGTCACTCCATATCTGAAAACCCGCCAAAATCTGCGGGCGCCGCCTAAATGCGCCCGGATCAGTTAAAATTCAAGCGCAATATCAGGGATTGAAGGGCTTTTCGCGCGCGATCCGCGTTTTCGCGATGCGTGCGGACTGTTCGGACCAGTGCTGGAAGGGCAAAACGGCCCCGTCCGCGCGCGATCTGACGACCAGATCAAGGTCCACGCGCGCGATCACCCAGCCGGAGGCATCCATATCGCCTTGCGCCAGAATGCCGGTTTCCGGCCAGCCGCGGTCCGCGGGGCCAAAGATTGCCGCAGCCCCTCGGTTTTCGTCGATCGCAGGACACCACATCGCGTCGCCCACGGTCGGCGCCTGCACCACGACGCACTGGTTTTCCAGCGCGCGCGCCATCGCGCCCACACGCACCCGCGTATAGCCCGCCACCGTATCGGTGCACGACGGCACAAGCACGATCTCGGCGCCCATCTCGCATAGCTGGCGCGCGAGCAGTGGAAACTCGCTGTCGTAGCAGACCGCTACGCCGATCTTGCCTATCGCGGTCTCGAACAGCGTTAGATCGCCGCCCGAAGAGACCGACCACTCCTCGCGCTCGAACCGCGTCATGATCTGCTTGTCCTGATGCCCGATCAGCCCCATCGGACCGAAGAGCGACGCGCGATTGACCCGCTTGCCGCCCTCGACCACCGGCCCCGAGGGCGCAAGGATATAGACGTCATGCGCGCGGGCGAGGCGGGCAAACAGCGCCTCCATCTGCGCGCGGTGGGCGACAACCTCGTGCAATGCGGCCTCAAGATCACCCGCGACCGCCGTGCCGCCAAGCGACGCCAGCTCCATCGCGCCATATTCGGGAAAGACCAGCAGTTCCGCGCCCTGATCGGTCGCATCGCGGACCCAGCCTTCGGCCTTGGCCTCGTAGGCGGCCCAATCTGCCAGCCAGTCAAGCGGGTAGGCAGCAGCGGCGATGGTCAGGGAATTCATAGGCTGCGCCCCCAGAATTGCAGCGGTTTCGTGGTTTGGTGGTCGTCGCCCAGATCGGTCCAGTCGAAATGCGCGATTACGCCGTCCATCGGCGCATAGCCGCGTTTGCGCCAGAAGGCGTCAAGCGGGCGGTAGCTGGCGGGGCGGAGCGGATGATCGACGGGCCGGATGACCGAGCAAAAGGCCGAATGCGTGCGGCCAAGCGCGCGGGCGTGCGCCTCTCGGTGGTCAAAGAATGCGTGTCCCAGACCGCGCCCGCGATAGTCAGGCAGCAGAACCGACTCGGCGCAGTAGAACACCTGCTCCAGATCCAGCCCCGTGCCCGCGAAGGGGGCGGCAAAATCGCGGGCGTGATCTTCAAGCGGGGTTCCGGTCGCCGCCCCCACAAGCTGCGCCCCGTCGAACGCCCCCACCACGACCGCGCGGGTGTTGTTGCGATAGCTTTCCAGATAGCGCCGTTCATAGTCCAGCGAGCCATCATAGATATAGGGCCAGTCGCGAAACACCGCGATGCGCAGCCGCGCCACATCGTCAAGTGCAGCATCCAGCGCGTCGCCCGTGAGGGTGCGAACCTCCATCACGAGACCTGACGGACCCAGTCCGCAAGGTTGTAATAGGTCGTCACGCGGGCAATCCCGCGCTCATCAAGGGTAAAGAACGTGCCTGCGGGCAAGACGTATTCCTGCCCTTTCGCGGTCGGCAGATCGCCGTCGGTTTCCAGATAAACACCGTTCACGACAAACTCGGCTGCCGCGCGGGTTCCTGCGTCATTGGCCATGATGACGATGTCGGTCAGGTGCTCTTTGTAGCAGCGCGTCATATGAGCGTTGAAGTCGCGAAACGCCTCGGCGCCCTTGCGGATATTGCCCTCGTTGACGTGATGCTCGAACCCGGGCGACAAAAGCGCCTCCATCGCGTCGGTGTCGCCTGCGTTGAAGGCAGCATAATAGCGGGAAATCAGATCAAGGGCGGTTGCGCGGGGCATTGGAAACTCCTGTTGGTTTGGCTAGTCGTGCCACGCGTGCCGCGCCTCGTCAAACCCCGCGCGCGACACAATTCGCCCCGCTTGCGTCAGGCGTTGGGCGGGCCGAAACGATCAATCATGCGGCTGCGGATCTGTTCGCGCGTCTGGCGGTAGGCAGAAAGCTTGGCCTCGCGGGTTTCACCGATGCCGGTCGGGTCCATGATGTGCCAGTATTCGACCTCAAGGTGATAGACCCGCGTCAGTTCCAGCGCCTGGCGCTGCGAGGCGGGCGACAACGCGATCACCAGATCAAAGGCCGACAGATCGTCGCCCCATTCGCGCAACTGGTCGAAGGAGCGCACCTTGTGTCGGCTCAGGTCGATGCCCATTTCGGCCATCACCGCGATGGTGAAACCGTCCACTTCCAGTTCGGATTTCACGCCGACCGACTGCACATAACAGCCCGTGCCGTAAAAATGCTTCATCATCCCTTCGGCCATCGGCGAGCGCGTGGAGTTGTGGTCGCAGCAAAACAGAACCGAGGAGGGAAGCTCACCCATGCGTTACGACCTCGGCGTGAGCGCGCAAACAAGGGTGAACAGGCGCCGCGCGGTGTCGATGTCGATGGTCGCTTTGCCCTCAAGGCGCTCCTGCAGCAGGCGCGCGCCCTCGTTGTGGATGCCGCGCCGCGCCATGTCGATGGCCTCGATCTGCGAGGGCGGCAGGCGTTTCACCGCCTCGAAATAGCTTTCGCAGATCTGGAAATAGTCCTTCACGGTCTGGCGGAAGGGGCCGAAAGACAGGTGGAACTCGGCCACCTTGTCGCCCGCTTCGGTCGCGGTATCAAAGACCAGCCGCCCGTTGCGCACGGCCAGCAAAAGGGCGAACGGCCCTTCGGGCGCGTCGGCACCATCGCGGCCCGGTATCTGGAACGAGTTATCCTCAAGCAGGTCGAACACCGCCACGCGGCGTTCCTGCTCCATCTCGGGCGTGGGCGCGGGCAGGCCCGAATCGTCGATCTCAAGCCGCACAATCCGCGACATCACTCGTTCCCTTCATTGAGCGCATCAAGGCGCGCACGCACAGACAGGCCGTGGGCCTGCAAACTTTCGGACTTTGCCAGAACCTCGGCCGAGGGGCCGATGGCTTTAAGCGCCGCAGGGGTCATCTTGGCCAAAGTCGTGCGCTTGAGGAAGTCCAGAACGGACAGGCCAGACGAAAACCGCGCCGAGCGTGCCGTCGGCAACACATGGTTCGGGCCACCGATATAATCGCCGATGGCCTCGGGGGTGTAGCTGCCAAGGAAGATTGCGCCCGCATGGGTGATTTCGTCCGCCAGCGCGTCAGGGTCCGCGACGCACAGTTCAAGGTGTTCGGGGGCGGCGCGGTTCGACAGGGCTGCGGCCTCGGACAGATCGCGGGTCACGATCACCGCGCCAAAGTCCTGCCAGCTTGGCCCCGCAATCGCGCGGCGTTCCAGCGTTTCGAGGTGTTTCTCGACCGCGGCGACGACCGCGCGGCCCAGATCGGCGTCGGGCGTAATCAGGATCGACTGCGCCGAAGCATCGTGTTCGGCCTGACTAAGCAGATCAATCGCGATCCAGTCGGGGTTGGCGGTGCTGTCCGCAATCACCAGAATTTCCGACGGCCCCGCGATCATGTCGATGCCGACCTTGCCGAACACGCGGCGCTTGGCTGCGGCGACAAAGGCGTTGCCGGGGCCGGTGATCTTATCGACCGGCGTGATCGTGTCGGTGCCATAGGCCAGCGCGGCCACAGCCTGCGCACCGCCGATGCGGTAGACGGTATCCACGCCTGCAATCTTTGCCGCCAGCAGAACAAGCGGGTTCACCACGCCGTCGGGCGTCGGGCAGACAACAACAAGGCGCTCGACCCCCGCGACCTTGGCGGGGATCGCGTTCATCAGAACCGACGAGGGATAGCTTGCCAGCCCGCCCGGCACATAAAGCCCCGCCGCCGAAACAGGCGACCAGCGCCAGCCAAGTTCCGCGCCGGTGGGTTCGGTCCAGCGCGCATCCTCGGGCATCTGGCGCAGGTGATAGTCGCGGATGCGCTCGGCGGCCAGTTCAAGGGCTGCGCGTTCCTCGGGCGAGACTTTGGCGATTTCCGCCTCGATCTCTGCCTCCGAGAACGCCAGCGTTTCGGGTGTCAGATCCAGCCGGTCGAATTTCGACGTCAGCGCAATCACCGCCGCGTCACCGTTCGCGCGCACATCGGCGATGATCCCCGCCACGGCGGTATCGACATCGGGGCTGTCCTCGCGCTTCATTCCCAGAAGCTCGGTGAAGCGTAGATCGAAATCGGCGGCGCTGGTATCGAGGAAATGCGGCATCGGTCTCTCCTTGGTCGCCAAGGGGATAGAGCCTTGCGCGACGCTTGCCAAGCGGGGTTCAGTCGGGATGGTGCGGCGCTTTGCCTGAAACGGCGCGGTAGGGGCGGGTGACATCGCGCAGATCGACCGAAAGGCACTCGACCGAGGCCGCGATTGCCCCGTCGCCCGCCACGGTCAGGATCAGGCGCCCCGCGCCCTCGGATGTCTCTTCGAAACTCAGGTCGAGGACCGACAGCACCAGTTCGCGGTCCTTGCGATCCACGCCCATGCTCTGCACCGAGGCCACATCCGAAATCACCAGCAGCGATTGCACGCGTTCGAACGGGCGGCCCTCGGCCTCGGCGGCGTCCTTGTCCTCCCATCGAAAGCGGTTGAGAAGGCACGCCAAACGCCGCGCCTTGGCATCCCAGGCAATCTCCGAGGTCGGCAGAACCGCGTCTTGCACGAGTGCTGCAATCACCGACAGGTCTTCGGCGGTTTCGGCCCGAAGTGCCAGCGGGCCTTCGCTGCCATCCTCGAAGCGCGCGTCGCGGGTCATTCTTCTTTCACCCGCTCGATTTTGGCGCCCACCGCCTTGAGCTTGCGCACGAGGCGCTCGTAGCCGCGATCAAGGTGATAGACGCGGCGCACGATGGTTTCGCCCTCGGCGGCAAGCCCCGCGAGGATCAGCGAGACCGAGGCGCGCAGATCGGTCGCCATCACCGGCGCACCGCGCAGGCCCGTCACACCATGCACCGTTGCATGGCCGCCGTGCACGTCGATCTTGGCGCCCATCCGCATCAGTTCGGGCGCGTGCATGAAGCGGTTTTCGAAGATGGTTTCCTCCAGCACCGAGGTGCCTTCGGCGGTGCACAAAAGCGCCATCATCTGCGCTTGCAGGTCGGTCGGGAAGCCGGGGTAAGGCTCGGTCACGATGTCGACCGCGCGGATGCGGTCGCCCTTGCGTTTGACCTTCAGGCCGCGCGCGGTTTCCTCGACCGAGATGCCCGCCGCGTCCAGTTTCTCGCAGAAGCTTTCCAAAAGGTTGATCCGCCCGCCCAGGCACTCCACCTCGCCGCCCGCAATCGCAGGGGCCAGCATATAGGTGCCAAGCTCGATCCGGTCGGTCACGACAGGGTGGGTTGCACCGTGCAGGCGGTCCACCCCCTGAATCTCGATGGTCGAGGTGCCGTCGCCCTCGATCTGGGCACCCATCTTGCGCAGGCAATCGGCCAGATCGACGATCTCCGGCTCGCGGGCTGCGTTTTTCAATACACTCGTGCCCTTGGCCAGAACCGCCGCCATCAGGAAGTTTTCCGTCGCCCCGACCGAGGCAAAGCGCATCTCGTGGACCGCGCCCTTCAGCCCGCCTTGGGTTTTCGCGTGCAGATAGCCGTCTTTCAGCTCGATCTGCGCGCCAAGGGATTCGAGTGCGTCGATGTGAATATCCATCGGGCGCGCGCCAATCGCGCAGCCGCCGGGCAGCGAGACAACCGCATGACCCAGCCGCGCCAGAAGCGGCCCCAGCACAAGGTTCGAGGCGCGCATCTTGCGCACGATGTCATAGTCCGCGACCGGGTTCATTTCGCCATGCGAGGCCATCGCCAGAACCTGACCGTCCTGCAACTGCGTCACCTCGGCGCCAAGCGAGGCCAGAAGCTGCTTCATCGTCGCAATATCTGACAGGCGCGGCGCATTGGTCAGCGTCAGCGGCTCTTCCGACAAAAGCGTCGCCGGCATCAGTGCCAGGCAGGCGTTCTTGGCCCCCGCAATCGGAATCTCGCCATTCAGCGGCCCGTTGCCCGTTACGATAATCTGATCCATGCGCTACTCGCCCTCTTTTGCCCCGTCATCGGTCTTGCGCGCGCGTGTTTGCGCCTTGCGCCGCTGCAGATTCGCCCGCAGCGCGGCACGCAAACGCTCTTCGCGCTCGATCTCGGACCGTGATTTTCCGTTGCCGGACTGGGATTTTTTCTCGTTCATGTTCTTCTCTCTATAGGGTTCGAAAATTCGTGTCGAGAGAAGTCGAGATTTGTGCTTGCGCCCCTCGGCGAATACCGCTAAATCCCCGCCCACGGTCGAAACGGACCGCGCCGGTGCTGTGGTAGCTCAGTGGTAGAGCACTCCCTTGGTAAGGGAGAGGTCGAGAGTTCAATCCTCTCTCACAGCACCATTATCCTCTTAAAATCAATGCCCAGATCTTAGCTAAGCATCTGTAAATGCTCTCGTTTTTCTTCAGGCTCGTCTTCGGGCTAAGCACGGGTGTTGATCAAATTGCTGACCAAGAGAATCCCTTATACGTTTAACCGTCATGGTTATTACTATTGGCGAATGGAGATGCTCTGGTTTGGCTTCTTTGCGGCTGGGCTGATGTATCTACTGTAGTGCTAGATGCGTTTGGCATTGGATGCTCCGGGTTGGGCCGGATCCCCGACGACGAGGACATCGGCACCGTGACCACGGATGTCTGGGCGCGTTCCGTGACCGTCGGGTTGTCCCATCCATTCCTTGCACCGAATATTCCAATCTTGCGCCTCTTTATCGCAGGACGAAGGCGGTTTCTTCAGCGCGTAGCGCCTCATATTGGCATGATCTCCCCCATCTATCCCCAGATTTTGTGGCGGCCTCCCGAGTTATCCACGACAATTTGCTTTACAGGTGGCGGTTTTGGGAACACGATATATTGTATGCACGGCGCGCTGCCACGCGCCAGTTAGTGCAGTCACCAAGGGTTAGGGGGTGTGATCCCCTTGGCGCAAAGAGCAGGGGGATTGGGGCAATGGCACTGAGCGAGGACTTCCTGTCGTTCGAAGATCTGCATCCGATTGATGTGGTCGAATATCTGGCCGAGGCGCATGAATGGGAATTCGACCGCGTCACCGAAGACCAGATCGCGATGACGGTCGAAGGACAGTGGCGCACCTATTCCATCACCCTGGCGTGGTCCGCACAGGACGAGACCCTGCGGCTGATCTCGACCTTCGAGATGGACCCGCCGACCGACCGGCTGCCGGTGCTGTTCGATATTCTGAACCGCGCGAATGACATGTGCTGGACGGGCGCGTTTACCTATTGGCACGACCAGCGCCTGATGGTTTGGCGCTACGGGCTGCTGCTGTCGGGCGGGCAGGTTCCGGCTCCTGACCAGATCGACCGGCTGATCGGCGCGGCGGTCATCGCATCCGAGCGCTTTTACCCCGCGTTCCAGCTTGGTTGCTGGGGCAATGAAACGCCCGAGGCCGCGATGCAGGTCGCCATTGCAGAGGCTTACGGGCGCGCCTAATCTGCACCCCGACGACAAAGGGGGTTTCATGGATTTTTCGGATATTGCAATGCGCGGCCTTGTGCTTCTGGGCTGTGGCAAGATGGGCTCGGCTATGTTGCAGGGCTGGCTGTCGAATGGGCTGCCCGCAACCAGCGTCTATGTGCTGGACCCGCATCCTTCGGACTGGCTTAAGGCGACGGGGGTTCATCTCAACGCAGGTCTGCCCGAGGCGCCGGCGGTGGTTCTGCTGGCGGTCAAGCCGCAGATGATGGGTGAGGCGCTGCCGCAACTGGCTGCGATGGGCGGTGGCAAGACGCTGTTCGTGACGGTGGCTGCTGGTATCACGATTGAGACCTACGCGCGGCTTTTGGGGGGTGATACGCCGCTTGTGCGCGCGATGCCGAACACGCCGGCGGCGGTCGGGCGCGGGATTACCGCGATTGTCGGTAACACCGTCGCGACGCCTGCGCATCTGGATCTGGCCGAGGCGCTGTTGCTCGCGGTGGGGCAGGTCGTGCGGCTGGAGGACGAAGGCCAGATGGATGCAGTCATCGGCGTTTCCGGCTCCGGTCCGGCCTATGTGTTCCACCTGATCGAGACGATGGCCGCCGCCGGTGTCGAGCAGGGGCTTTCGCCCGAACTGGCCATGCAGCTTGCCAAGACGACGGTTGCGGGGGCGGGAGAACTGGCTGAAAAATCCGACGACAGCCCCGCGCAACTGCGTATCAACGTGACCTCGCCAGGTGGCACAACCGCTGCGGCGCTTGAGGTGCTGATGGAGCCGGAGACCGGTTTCCCAGGGCTTCTAAGCCGCGCGGTCGCCGCCAATATCAAACGCAACCGGGAGCTTGCCGGATGACCATCTCCTTCGACGATTTCCTGAAGGTCGATATCCGCGTGGGGCAGGTGGTTCAGGCCGAGCCCTTCCCCGAGGCGCGCAAGCCCGCGATCAAGCTCTGGGTCGATTATGGCCCCGAGATCGGGGTGAAGAAAAGCTCGGCTCAGATCACGGTGCATTATGCGCCCGAAGATCTGGTCGGGCGGCGCGTGATGGGGGTGGTGAACTTCCCTCCGCGCCAGATCGGGCCGTTCATGTCCGAGGCGCTTGTGCTGGGGGTGCCGGATGAGGCCGGCGAGGTGGTGCTGCTGGTGCCCGACAAGGATGTCCCAATCGGCGGGCGCATGTTCTGATGCGCCTGCTTGTCACGCGGCGCCAGACCGCAACTGTCGAGGCAGCGATCGCGGCGGAATTTGATGCCGAGTTCCGCCACGATCCGACGCCGTTTTCGGTGGCGGACGCCCGCGCCGCGATGGCCGGGTATGATCTGATCCTGCCGACCTTGGGTGACGCTTTCCGCGCCGAGGCATTTGAGGGCACCCTGCGCTGCAAGCTCTTGGCGAATTTCGGGGTGGGCTATAACCACATCGACGTGGCGGCTGCGCGGGCGGCGGGTATCGCCGTGACCAACACGCCCGGTGCCGTGACCGATGCGACTGCCGACATCGCGATGACGCTGATCCTGATGAGCGCGCGCCGTGCCGCCGAGGGGGAACGGCTGGTGCGCTCGGGGCAGTGGACGGGGTGGCAGCCGACGCAGATGCTGGGCCTTCATGTCTCGGGCAAGCGGGTCGGGATTATCGGCATGGGCCGGATCGGCAAAGCTATCGCGAAGCGCTGTCATTTCGGCTTCGGGATGGAGGTTGTCTTTTGCAATCGCTCGCCCGTGGCGGAACCGGGCTGCCCGGCGACGCAGGTCTCGTTTGCAGAGGCGCTAAAGGCGGACATCGTGGTGATTGCGGTGCCTGCGACAGCGCAAACGCATCACCTGATCGACGCAGGCGCACTTGCACAAATGCAACCTCATGCGCATCTGATCAACATCGCGCGCGGGGACATCTTGCAAGAAACCGATCTTATCGCCTGTTTGCAGGCGGGCGGGATTGCCGGGGCCGGGCTTGATGTCTACGAGTTCGAACCGCGCGTTCCAAAGGCGCTGATCGGGCTTGATAACGTCACTTTGCTGCCGCATCTGGGCACCGCCGCCGAAGAGGTGCGCACTGCGATGGGGATGATGGCGCTGGATAATCTGCGCGCATTCCGTGACGGCAACCCTCCGCCGAACCTGCTTTGAGAACTTGACCTTTGCGGCAACGGGGCAAAGACTCCGCGAAAGCCCCGTGGAGGATAAGATGTTCAAAGTTGCGATCACCGGAACCGGCGTTTTTACCCCGCCAGAAGCCATCAGCAACGATGAGCTGGTGGTCGCGTTCAATGCCTATGCCGACCGCGTGAACGCTGCGAATGCCGAGGCGATTGCGGCGGGCAGCGTTGAGCCGATCCCGCATTCGTCGAGCGAGTTCATCTTCAAGGCGTCCGGCATCGAAAGCCGCTATGTGATGAACAAGTCGGGCGTTCTGGACCCTGCGCGGATGTATCCCGAGTTCCGCCAGCGCTCGGATGACGAGCCGGGGATCATGGCGGAAATGGCGCTGCGGGCCTGCGAAACCGCGCTGGCCAATGCGGGGCGCAAGGGGGACGAGATTGATCTGGTGATCTGTGCCGCCTCCAATATGGAACGCGCCTATCCGGCGATAGCGATTGAAATTCAAAAGCTTCTGGGCGCGGGCGGCTTTGCCTTCGACATGAACGTCGCCTGTTCCTCGGCGACTTTCGGGATACAGGCGGCGGCGGATATGATCCGTGCGGGATCTGTCCGGCGCGCGATCGTGGTGAACCCTGAAATCACCTCGGGGCATCTGGAATGGCGCGACCGCGATTGCCACTTCATCTTTGGCGACGTGGCCACCGCGACGGTGATCGAACGGATGGAGGACGCCACGCACGGGTTTGAAGTCCTCTCGACCCGCTGCGCGACCGAGTTCTCGAATAACATCCGTAATAACAATGGTTTCCTGCGCAAAACCCGCCCCGATGGCATGGCGGACCGGCGCGACATGCAGTTCATGCAAGAGGGCCGCAAGGTGTTCAAAGAGGTGCTGCCGATGGTCTCGGCGCATATCCTTGGCCATCTGTCCGAGGCGGGTATCGAGGCGGGCAGCCTAAGGCGCCTCTGGCTGCATCAGGCCAACAAGACGATGAACGATTTTATCGGCCGCAAGGTGCTGGGGCGCGATCCGGTCGAGGGAGAGCAGCCCAATATCCTGCAAGATTACGCGAATACCTCGTCGGCAGGGTCGATCATCGCGTTCGACACCTATTCCGGCGATCTGGCGGCGGGCGAGACGGGGCTGATCTGCTCTTTCGGCGCAGGATACTCGGTCGGCTCGGTCATTGTGCGCCGGTTCTAGCGCGCGGCCCGCTTGATCAGGTCTGCGCCACGCTCGGCGATCATGATCGTGGGCGAGTTGGTGTTGCCCGAGGTGATCGTCGGCATCACCGAGGCATCGACCACGCGCAGCCCCTCAATCCCGCGCACCCGCAGTTCGGGGTCGACGACCGAGGCCGCATCCGCCCCCATCCGCGCCGTGCCGACAGGGTGGAAGATCGTCGAGGCAATATCGCCCGCGCCCTCGGCCAGTTGCGCGTCGGTTTCGTAATTCGGGCCGGGTTTGAACTCTTCGGGGCGGTATTTCGCCAAAGGTTCTTGCGCCATGATCTTGCGCGCCAGCCGGATCGAGCGGGCCGCGACCAGACGGTCTCCCTCGGTCGAGAGGTAATTCGGCTGGATGTCAGGGTGCACGTTCGGATCGGCCGAGGTGATGCGGATATGCCCGCGGCTTTCAGGACGCAGGTTGCACACGCTGGCGGTAATCGCGGGGAAGGGATGGGGCGCCTGGCCAAAGGCCTCAAGCGAGAGCGGCTGGACATGGAACTCCAGATCTGGCGTCGCCATCTGATCCGAGGAATAGGCGAAGGCGCCAAGCTGGCTGGGCGCCATTGACATCGGACCCGAGCGTTTGAGCACATATTCCAGCCCGATCTGCGCTTTGCCGATCAAGGAGTTCGCCATTGTGTTCAGGGTCTTGACGCCCTGCACCTTATAGGCGCAGCGGATTTGCAGATGGTCTTGCAGATTGCCGCCGACACCCGCGTTTTCATGCACAACCTCAATGCCAAGCCCATTCAGATGCGCGCCGTCGCCAATGCCCGAAAGCTGCAAAATCTGCACCGACCCGATAGAGCCGGAGGACAGGATCACCTCGCCGCTGGCGCGCGCCATCGCGGGCTGACCCTTCAGGTTAAAGCGCACACCGCTGGCACGTTTGCCCTCGATGATCAGCTTTTCAGCCTGGGCATGAGTGACGACGCGCAGGTTCGGGCGGCCTTGGGCGGGGCGCAGAAAACCCTTGGCCGTGCTCCAGCGCCAGCCGTTGTGCTGGTTCACCTTGAAATAGCCCACCCCGTGATTGTCGCCGGTGTTGAAATCATCCGTCGCGGGCAGGCCTGCGGCAATCGCGGCCTCTTTCCACGCGTCCAGAATGTCCCACCGCAGGCGCTGGTTCTCGACCCGCCAGGGGCCGCCTTGCCCGTGCAGGTCGTCCGAGCCTGCGTAATAATCCTCGGACTTGCGGAAATAGGGCAGCACATCGTCCCAGCCCCAGCCGGTATTCCCAAGCTGGCGCCAATGGTCGTAGTCCGCCGCCTGACCGCGCAGGTAAAGCATCCCGTTGATCGACGAACACCCCCCCAGCACCCGCCCGCGCGGATAAATCAGCGACCGCCCGTTCAGCCCCTCGCAGGGCGAGGTGCGATAGCGCCAGTCGGTGCGCGGATTGTCGATGCAATACAGATAGCCGACGGGGATATGGATCCAGTGGTAGTTGTCCTTGCCGCCCGCCTCCAGCAGCAGAACCTTTTTCGAGGGATCTTCGCTTAGCCGGTTCGCCAGCACGCAACCCGCCGAGCCTGCGCCCACGATGACATAGTCATATTCGCCCAGATCCTGCATCTCACTCCCCCGAAAACCGGTCTCATCTGTCTGCGCTATTTAATCGCGCCTCCCCCCGTGATAGGAATGACTAAATTTGCACATATGCTGTCTGTTTTTGCGCGAGGGGCGATGAGCGGCTTTGACTGGGAAGATCTGCGCTATTTTCTTGAGACCGAGCGGGCGGGGCGCCTGTCGCGTGCGGCGCGGCGGCTGAAGGTGAGCCATACCACCGTTGCGCGGCGGATCGAGCGGCTGGAGGCCTCGCTGAAAACGCGGCTTTTCGACCGTGGCGATGACGGGATGGTGCTGACGGCGGCGGGGGCGGAAATTCTGCGCCATGCGGTCGCGATGGAGGCGGCCTCGCAGGCGATCGAGGATCATTCGGGCGCCTCGCTAGAGGCACTCTCGGGCACCGTGCGGGTGGGCGCGCCCGATGGCTTTGGCAATGCGTTCCTGTCGCGGATGCTGCCGCATCTGCTGGCGCGCGAACCGGAGCTGACGGTCGAACTGGTGCCGGTTCCCGTGAATCACAAGCTGTGGAAGCGTGACGTTGATATAGCAATCAGCCTTGAGCGCCCCGAGACAGGGCGCCTCGTGATGCGCAAGCTGCTGGATTATGACCTGCGCATCTACGGCGCGCCCGCGCTGTTTGAGGAGCGCGAAGTTCCCACCACGCGTGCGGCGCTAAGCGCGTTTCCTTTCGTCGGCTATATCGACGATCTGATTTTCACCCAAGAACTTGATTTCAATTATCAAATCGACCCGGATTTGCGCGTTTCCTATAAGGCCGCGACCGTCAAGGCGCAGTTCGATGCGGTGCGTGCGGGGGCGGGGCTGGGGGTGCTGCCGTGCTTTATGGCGAATAACGCGGGGCTGGTGCCGGTGATGGCGGACGACATCCCCTTTACCCGCAGTTATTGGCTGCTCTTCCCCGAGGATTACCGCAACGTCGCGCGCATCCGCTATGTCTGCGATTTTATCGCCGCCGAAACGCTGGCCCATCAGGCCGAGTTCACCTTCCGGCCCTAGGCGCCCATTTCCGCGCGCCAGTGGCGGCGACAGAGCGACACATAGGTCTCATTGCCGCCGATCTGGACCTGGTCGCCATCGCGCAGCGCTTGCCCGTCCGGCCCCTTGCGCACGACCATCGTCGCCTTCTTGCCGCAATGGCAGATCGTGCGGACCTCGCGCATCTCGTCGGCCAGCGCCAGAAGCGCGGCAGAGCCGGGAAACAGGTTGCCCTGAAAATCGACCCGCAGCCCGTAGCACATCACCGGCACGCCAAGGTCATCGACCGCGCGCGCCAGTTGCCAGACTTGCTCTTTGCTCAGGAATTGCGCCTCGTCGATGAACATGCAGGCGCAGGGGGCGGCGGCCAGTCGCTCTTCGATCACGCGGAACATATCGGTGCTGGCGTCAAAGGTGGCCGCATCCTCGCCGATGCCGATGCGGCTTGCGATCCGGCCCTCGCCCGCGCGCGCATCAAGGCGCGCGGTCATCAGCAAGGTCTGCATCCCGCGTTCGATATAGTTGTGCGAGGCTTGCAAGAGGATCGTGCTCTTGCCTGCGTTCATCGTCGAGTAGTTGAAATAGAGCTTGGCCATAGGGCCGCAATAGCGCGCCCGGTGCCTCCGTTCAAGCAAGACGGCGGAGGCGCCAGGTTCCTCCGCCCAACCTTAGAACTTTTTAAACCACTGCTCACTCATACGCGTCGGTCTGGCCCCTCCGAGGCTTGAGTGATGACATGAGGCGGCTGGCGGGCTAATGGGAAAGGGTGTGGTGATTTCCCCCTGTAAGGAGGCGTGGCGTGGCGGATCGTGTCGGTGGCTATCTGAAGAAACATACCGAGGCGCTGGTAAAGGCGATCGGGATCGAGCGGGCGGCAGAGATCTGCGGCAAGTCAAAGGCGACGCTCGGGCGGTATTACTCGATGGATGCCGAGAACGCCGATCGCTTCATGCCGGTCGATGTGGTGGCCCATCTGGAGGAGGCCGCAGGCTACCCGCATGTCACGCAGGCGCTGGCCGATCTGACGGGGGTGACGCTGTCCTTCGATGACGAGCGCCGCAACGAGGACGAGGGGCATCTGAACTCGGACATCGTGGCGCTGAGCCAGCGGTTTGCGATGCTGATGAGCGAGTATCACATCTCAATTCAGGACAACACAATCACCATCAACGAGGCAAAACGCCTGCTGTCCGAGACGCAGGCGCTGCAAAAAGTGCTACTGGATATCAAGCTGCATCTCGAAGACGAGACGACGCATTAACCGCGGCGTTTAGGCGGCGCGTTGCCGCCTGCGGCTTTGGGCGGGCCGTTGCGGCGACGCTTGGGCTTGGCCGCTTTGGGCGCCGAAGGGGCCGCCGATTGTGCCTCACCTGTGGGCTTTTTCTTTTTCTTCGGGCGGGATTTCTGCTGCTGATCGCGGCGGTTCTGCTGGCTCGCGCGCGAGCGCGCGCCGGGGCGCATCCCTTCGGGGTCTTCGTGCGGGGTGCCGCCGATCACCGGGATTTTCGCCTTCATCGCCTTTTCGATTTCCAGCAGGTCGCCCATTTCCAAAGGCGCACAGAAGGCAACGGCGCGGCCATGACGGCCCGCGCGCGCGGTGCGCCCGATCCGGTGGACATAGTTCTCGGGCACATTCGGCAGGTCGTAGTTATAGACGTGCTCGACCAGCGGAATATCAAGCCCGCGCGCCGCGACATCGGTCGCCACCAGCACCTCAAGCTCGCCCGCGCGGAACGCGGCCAGCGCGCGCTCGCGCTGGTTTTGCGACTTGTTGCCGTGGATCGCGCCGACCGACCAGCCCCAGTTCTCCAAGAGCTTCGCCAGCTTGTCCGATCCATGCTTGGTGCGCGAAAACACCAGCGCGTGCTCGCCCTTATGCTCGCCCAGATATTGCGCCAGCAGCGTGGCCTTTTCCTTTTGCGTGGTGAAATGCACGCCCTGTTCGATCTTGTCGACGGGCTTACCGGCGGGCGAGGCCTCAACGCGGATCGGATCGGTCAGATAAGAAGATGCGAGTTCCTCCATCAGGGGCGGCATCGTGGCCGAGAACAGAAGCGTCTGGCGTTCGGCCGGAATAAGTTTCGCGATCTTGCGCAGCGCGTGGATGAAGCCGATGTCGAGCATCTGGTCAGCCTCGTCCAGCACCAGATAGCTGGTCTCCGACAGCACCAGCGCGCGGCGGTCCAGAAGGTCCAACAGGCGTCCGGGCGTTGCGATAAGCACATCGACCCCGCGCGCCAGCCCTTGTTCCTGTTTGTTCAGCGAGGCGCCCCCCACAACGCGCTGGATCGACACGGGCGCGCCATCGGCGAACTGGCCAAGGCTCTCGTGGATCTGGTTCGCAAGCTCGCGCGTGGGGGCCAGCACCAGCGCGCGCACGGTTTTCGGGCGCGGGCGCTTGCCGTAATTGATGATGCGCGTCAGCATCGGCAGGCCGAAGGCGGCTGTCTTGCCGGTGCCGGTTTGCGCCAGACCCAGAAGGTCGCGCCCCTTCACCACATGCGGAATTGCCTTGGACTGGATCGGCGTCGGGCGGGTAATCCCGATCTTGCCGAGGTTTTCCAGAAGCACGGGCGCAAGGCCAAGGTTATCAAAGTTTTCCACGGGCGGCTTTCATTAGCAAAGGACCAGACCCCCTTGCGGGAGCGCGCCCGTTAAGTCAAGCGCGGTCCGCTGTATCCAGCCAGATCGTGACCGGTCCCTGGTTCAGCAGACTTACATTCATATCCGCGCCGAACTCGCCATTCGCCACTTGTAGCCCCAGCTTGCGCAGCGCCTCCGAGAAGTGCTGATACAGGCGTTCCCCCACCTCGGGCGGGGCGGCATAGGAAAACCCCGGTCGGTTCCCGCGCGAGGTATCGGCGGCCAGCGTGAACTGGCTGACGACCAGACAGTCCCCGCCGATGTCGGTGACAGACAGGTTCATCTTGTCGGCGTCATCCTTGAAGATGCGCAGCTTGGAAATCCGCGCGGCCAGCTTGTCGGCCTCGGCCTCGGTGTCGCCCTGCATCGCGCAGACGAGGATCATCAGCCCTTGGCCGATCTCGCCGGTGGTGCGGCCCTCGACCTCGACCTTCGCGTGCGAGACGCGTTGCAGCAATGCCCTCATGCGACCAGCTCCGCGCGCGTGGGCGGGTTGGCGCCCGCGCGGCTGACGGTGACGGCGGCGGCGCGCACGCCAAGGGTCAGGGCGGCCTCGATCAGCGCGGCATCCGCGTTTGCAACTGCCTCTTTCGACAGCGCGCCAGCCTCTTCCAGCGCGGCCAGAACGCCCGCGTTGAACGTGTCGCCCGCGCCCACGGTATCAACCACCTCGACCTTGCGGGCGGGGGCAAAGACGGAATGCGCGGCGCTGAACCCATGCGCGCCCTTCGCGCCTTCGGTGATGCAAACAAGCTTCGGCCCCTTCGCCAGAAGCGCGCGCGCCAAGGGTTCGATCTCGCCTTCGCCCATCAGCCAGACAAGGTCTTCATCCGAGAGTTTCACAATATCGGCCACCGCGATCATCCGGTCCAGCCGCGCACGATAGGCGGGTTCGTCCTTGATGAAACCGGGGCGGATATTCGGGTCGATCATCGTCAGCTTGCCGCGGGCCGCTTCGCGCAGCATCAGCGCCTCGTAGGTGCCGCCACAAGGGTCAACGGGCAGCGAGATGCCGCCAAAGAACAGCGCTTTGACATCGGGCAGGTCGGCGGGCAGATCGGCGGGCACCAGCATCCGGCCGGCGGTGTTCTCATCGTAGAACGCATAGCTCGCGTGGCCATTGACCAGTTTGACGAAGGCCAGCGTCGTGGGCCGGTCCGAGCGGATCGCGAGCGAAGTATCGACGTTCGACTGCGCAAGGGCCGCCTCAAGAACCTCCCCCATCAGGTCGGTCGAGATGCCGGACAGAAACCCCGCCTTCGCCCCGAGCCGCCCAAGTGCGATGGCAGTATTGAACACCGCGCCACCCGCATAGGGCGCAAAAGCGGCCTCGCCCGCGCGCGTTTCACGCGGCAGCATGTCGATCAGCGATTCACCACAGCTCAGGATCATAGGGGCCTCCGGTTCCGTCGGGTATGTTTGCGCTAACAGCCGTTACACCCTTAGCAGCCTCGGGACAATCGCTTTTGCGCGGAGTTAATTCAAGGCGCCAGTGTCATACAGGTATTTCAGATAGGCCGACCCGCCCGCAACCATCAGCCCCAAAGCCACCGCCAGTGCGATCTTGATGGCCGACCACGGGCGGTCGCCGCGCACCTGCCCTGTCTGAGCATTGACCACAAACCGGTAGCTGCGCCCGCGGTATTTGTAGGCGGCGGTCCAGATCGGCAAAAGGACGTGCTTGAAGGTCTCGTCGGTGAATTGCGGCTCCATCTGCGAGATGCGCTGCTCGTCGCCGCCAATGTCGCGGCGGACATCCGACTGGATCACATGGACCATCTCGGCGCGAGCCAGATGGTGCCCTTCCAAGAGTTCGACCGTATAGCCTTCGGCCTCGAACCCCGCCAGATAATCGGGGCGGTAAGGTTTGAGGTCCGACAGATCCCAGGGCCGCAACGCCGCCACATACTCGGGCGGCAGCGAGCGCGCGGCATAGACCAGCACGTCATCGAAGGCGCGCGCAACCCGCCCCGAGACCGAGCGCCAGCGGATTTTGCGCACCTGCTCGCGCCGCGTTTCCGACCGGCCATCCACGCGGACGGTGCGGGTGCGGGTCTCGTAATAATAGTCGCCGCGCTGTCCGGCGTAATCGGTGCGCGTGTCGGCGTCAAAGGTCCAGAACGGCGCGTAAATGCCGCGCATCCGGCGCCCCTTGCGCGCATAGTCCGACAGCCCCGAGGGCGCGAACCACAGCCCCTTGAGCCAGCGGCTCAGCGCCTTGCGCGCGGCCTCTTCGGTCAGGGCAAAAGGCACCACGCCTTGCGGTTTGATCAGCCGCCTTGTGCCGGTGTCGGTGACCACGGGCGTCGCGCAATAGGGGCAGTCGGTGGCGTGGGTCTCGCCCTGAAACTCAATGCTGGCGCCGCAATTCGGGCAAGAGGTGGTGCGCTGTTCCTCGGTCTCCGAGGCGGGCAGGCGCGCGGCCAGACCATCGGCAAGCGCGAGTTCCGTCAGCACGGCTGTGCCTTGGCCTGTTGCCTGCGGGATGTCCTGCACATGGCCGCAATAGTCGCAGACAAGCCGCGTTTGACCGGGCGCGAAACGCAGGTCCGCGCCGCAGGACTGGCAGGGGTAGTGATGCTCGCCGCTGACGGGCGCAGGCGTTGTCATGGGGCGATCAGGCCGCGGGCGGGGGCGGTGGCTGGATGGTGAAAAGCTGCGCCAGTTCCGCGATCTCTCCCGCCGCGATCCAGCCGTCCTGACCGGGGGTCCAGACCAGCGTTTCGCGTGTCAAAGACCCGTCCGCCGCCATCCGGCCCAGATGTCCGCGCCCGAAGGGACCGGTGGCCGCGCCGCTGGCTGCGACATGCCAGACCTTCTCGACCGCAGGCGGCAGGGGGGGCGGGGCGATCTGCTGCGGGGCAGAGGCGGCGGGGGAGGCGCCCCAAGGCCCGCTTGCCTGCACTATCTGTTGCCCGAACCCAAGGCCAAGCCCTGCGCCAACTGCAGCGCCCACGCCGGACCCCGGCTGCGCCAGCCCTTCGGCGGCGTTGAACTGCATATAGCCGCGCAGATCACCGACGATCCCCATCGAGGTGCGCTTGTCGAGCACCGCTTCGACCGCCTCGGGAAGCGAGATATTCTCGATGTAGAATTCGGGGATCGAGAGGCCGTAATCCGCGATCACGGGTTTAATCGCCTTGGCGATCATCTTGCCAAGCTCGGCGGTATTACCCGCCATATCCAGAATCGGTATCCCCGAGGTCGCGATCACGCGGCTGAACGCCTGCACGATCACATTCCGGATCTGGAAGCTGATCTCGTCAGCGGTGAACTCGCCGTCTGTGCCGACGATCTCGGCCATGAAGCGGGCAGGATCGGCGGCGCGCATCGAATAGGTGCCAAAGGCGCGGATGCGCACCGGGCCGAACTCGGGGTCGCGACAGATGATCGGGTTCTTGGTGCCCCATTTCAGGTCGTTGAACCGCGTCGTGTTGACGAAATAGATCTCGGATTTGAAGGGCGAGCGGAAGCCGTGGTCCCAGTGCTGGAGCGTGGTCAGCACCGGCATATTGTTGGTCTCCAGCATGTAAAGGCCGGGGCCGAAGACATCCGCGATCTGGCCTTCGTGCACAAACACGGCCGCTTGCCCTTCGCGCACCGTCAGCTTGGCACCGTATTTGATCGCGTGGCCTTCGCGCTCGAACCGCCAGACCATTGTATCGCGCGTGTCATCGACCCAGTGGATCACGTCGATGAATTCGCCGGTCAGGAAATCGAGAATGCCCATCGGAGCCTCCTTAACTGTCTCCGCCCATCAGTTCGGCGGCAATCATGTGAACAATCGGGCGCGCCTCGGCCTCGGTCATGCCGGGCTTGAGGCGCGGGTCGTAAAGCATCTGCAACAGCATCTCGTCATGGCGCGTCAGCAGCGCGAATTCTTCGTCGTCGTTAAAGATCGAGGGACGCGCGCGGGGGCTATCGTTGGCCAGCCCCATCCCCTGCGCCAGTTCTTCGTGGATGCATGAGGTGCGCAGCAGATCGGGGTGTTCGCCGCGAATGACCGCGACGACATTGCTATATTCGGGCGAGTTGCCCTCGGAAAAGGCAAAAGCGACGCAGAAGGTCGAGGGCGCAAGCCCCGCGATGGCGCGCACCGATGCCTCGTCGATGCCCGGCACGATCTGGCGCAGGCGCGGGCCGATGGCGCGACGCTCGTCCTCGTTCACGATCAGCACGGTGAAATTGCCGCGCCCGTAGCCAAGCCGGACCGGATGACCGCTGGCGCGCGCAAGCTGCCCCGCGTAGGCGGAAATGGCGGCGCGGTCGGCCTTGCGCTGCGCGGGCGGAACCGAGGTGCCAAACTCGACGCTCATCCGCACGGGCCGCGTCCAGCGCCGCAGCCGCGAGGCGCTTTGCTCGGCGACGAAATTGCCGTTGCGGGCGGAATATTCGTCATAAAGCGCGATGCGGATGAAATTCTCGGCCAGTTGGCGGGAGTTGAACGGCGCGTCGCGCGGGGCAACATCCTGGCGCAAAAGTCCCTGACCAACAAGCGTCGCCTCGATCCGTGCCAGATAATCCGACATCGCCTGCGAGGATTCCGAGCGCGGTGCTCCATCGTTCAGCGGTGCGTCAGGCGGGGGGGGAGATGTGCTTGGTGCGCCGCTTCCCAAGGGTGAAAAAGGCGGGCCAACACAGCCGGCAACAAGGGCCGCCAGCGCAAGCGCCAGCCCCCCTTTGCGCCAGGACAAGGCCCGCCCGCGCATTCAGGCGGCTCCGCCGGTTTGACGGGCCTTGGCCGAGGCGAGCGTGTCGCGCAGCTTCGCTTCCATCTCGATCAGATCCTTTTCGGCGGCGGCGCGGTTGCGCTTGCCTTCGTCGGCGATGCGCAGGCTGTCCTCAATCGAGCCGATCAGCTCGGCATTGGCGGTCTTGATCGCCCCGATGTCAAAGACGCCGCGCTCCATTTCCTCGCGCACGACCTGATTGGCCTGCCGCAGGTTCTTGGCGTTCGCGGTCAGCAATTCGTTGGTCAGGTCGTTCGCATCGCGCACGGCCTCGGCCGCCTCGCGCGAGCGCTGGATCGTGACCGCCTGCGCCAACTGGGTCTCCCACAGCGGCACGGTGTTCACCAGCGTCGAGTTGATCTTGGTGACGAGCGATTTGTCGTTTTCCTGCACCAGCCGGATCGAAGGCAGCGATTGCATCGTCACCTGACGGGTGAGCTTCAGATCATGCACGCGGCGCTCCAGATCATCGCGGGCCGAGCGCAGATCGCGCAGTTCTTGCGCGCGCATCACCTTGTCGGCCTCGGGCGCGGCCTCGACGGCGGCTTCGCACGCGGGGATATCTTTCGCGTCGATCTCGGCCAGCTTTTCCTCGCCCGCGGCGATATAAAGCGCGAGTTCGTCATAGAAATTCAGCGTCTTGTCATAGAGCACATCCAGCGACTTGATGTCTTTCAAAAGCGTATGCTCATGCCCCAGCAGGTTGTCGGTGATCTTGTCGATCTGGCCCTGCACCTCTTCGAAGCGGGCAAGAAAGCTGGCGAAGGGGGCGGCGCGACCCAAGAGCTTTTCCCACCAGCTCCGCTCGCGCCGGACGTCAAGCTCGGACACCGAGAACCCGCGCAGCGTAGTCACGATCTGGCGCAGGCTGTCACCCGCAGGGCCGACGTCCTTGTTCTTCACATCGGCCAGCATCGCCTGAGAGATTTGCTGCAACTCACCCTGCGCGCGGGCGCCGAAATGCACAATGGACCCCGTGTCGCCCAGATCAATTTCGGCCATGCGGGCGCGGATTTCGGCGCTCGTCGCCTCGGGGGCTTCGGCCAGCGGCACGATGGCGCCGGTCGGTTCGGGCAGGACGACCGCCGTTACGCTTTCGATCTCGGCCAGCGCGGCGGCGGCTTTTTCGCGGGTTGTTTCGGTCATCATTGGCCCTCCTTCGGGTCGCTTAATCTTTACGGGTTACAGGCGCCATTGCCAGCCCCTCGCGGGCGAGCCTGTCGCGCAAAACGTCGATCTCGATGTCCAGCCCGTCGCGCCCGTCGGCAATCAGCGCGCGGGTGCGGGCGGTGTAATTCGCTTCCATATCGTCCAGCAGCGCCTCGTAGGCATCGCGCGCCGAAGGATCGCGGGTCTGCGTCCAGAGGTCTGCAAACTTGACCGAGGCATCGCGCGCGCCCATCAGATAGACCCCCATGTAGCGCCGTGCCGAGGACAGGTCGCCGGGGTCTTCCTCGACCACGCGGAACATCTCGCGCGCGGTGGTGGTGAAGCGGTCGATGCGGGCCAGAAGGGCGTGGTCGCCCGTGCGGGTGATCGCGTCGCGCATCGCGGCAAGGTGCTTCTCGCCCTCGGCCACAATGCGCAACACGCGGTCTTGCTGGAAGGTGTCGACGCCTTCCATGCCCTTGCTTTTCAGCGGATCAAGACCAAAGGCCAGAAGGCTCAGCACCGCGCCTACCGCGCCAACAGTGATCGCGCCGATCAGCCCCATTTCCGGCGCCTGTGCGCCAAGCCCCAGCCCCGCGCCAAACAAGATTGCGCCGAAAATCTTGCGCGGGAAGGCGGGTTTGCGCGCTTTGCTTCGCGCGTCAAAGGCGGCCTCGGTCCGCAGCCCTTCGCGGGTCAGCATCGCGCCCGCGCCGATCAGGGCAAAAGCACCAAGCGCACGGATCAGCCCGACCAGCCCGTCACCAAAGGCTGTCAGCAGGAAGGGCGCGGCGGCAAGGGTAATCCAGAACGGCCGCCCCTCAAGGCGGTGCTTCAAAGGGGCAGGGGGGCGCTTGTCGATCTCGCGTCCGGCAAGGTCGCGCTTGGGGGAGGGGCTATACTGCCCGCCGAACCGTTCAGCCATATGCCCTATACCCCGCCGGTCAATGCAACGGTCAGGGTCAGGCCGAGAACCAGATAGAAGGCGATGCGCTGCATGGCCGTCTTGGACATCATACCCCCTCGCGGGGCGCAACAAATACCCCGACGCCATATGTATAGGTAGCAAAACGCCCCCGCGCTAGGGCGGGGGCGTGAAAAACCGATGACAGGCAAGAATTTGCGCGTGCCGCGTTACGAGCGCGGTTTCGGGCCGCGCGGGCCGCCCGAGTGCGGTTTGAAGCCGCCTGCGCGGGGTTTGCCGCCCATCGGGCGATCTCCGCGCGGACGGTCGTCACGGTCGCGGCCGCCAAAGCCTTTGCCAGCGGGTTTGCCGCCGCCGAATTTATCGCCGAACTTGCCGCGCGGCTTTGCATCGGACTGGCTGCGGAAGCCGTCGGATTTATACCGCTTCTGACCGTCGCCTTTGGGGGCGCCATCCTCGCGCGGCGGGCGCGGGGCTTTGCGGTCATCCGCGCTCCAGCGTTCCTTGCGGGGGCGGTCGCCTTGCGGGCGATCGTCGCTGTCGCGGCGCGGCTGATAGGGCTTTTTGTCGCCAAAGCTCTTGCGCTCGCCACCATCGCGCGAGCCGAAGTCGCGCTTGCCGAAGCCGCCCTTGCGCTCGTCACCGTCACGAGCGGGCTTGTCGCCCCAACGCGGCTTCGAGGGACGCTCGCCACCATCGCGCGATCCGAAGTCACGCTTGCCGAAGCCGCCCTTGCGCTCGTCACCGTCGCGAGCGGGCTTGTCGCCCCAACGCGGCTTCGAGGGTCGCTCGCCACCATCGCGCGATCCGAAGTCACGCTTGCCGAAGCCGCCCTTGCGCTCGTCACCGTCGCGAGCGGGCTTGTCGCCCCAACGCGGCTTCGAGGGACGCTCGCCACCATCGCGCGAGCCGAAGTCACGCTTGCCGAAGCCGCCCTTGCGCTCGTCACCGTCGCGGGCGGGCTTGTCGCCCCAACGCGGCTTCGAGGGACGCTCGCCACCATCGCGCGAGCCGAAGTCGCGCTTGCCGAAGCCGCCCTTGCGATCATCACCGTCGCGCGAGGGGCGATCACCGAAGCGGGGTTTGCGCGGACGATCCTCACCGTCGCGGTCTGCAAAATCACGCTGGCGGCCAAAGCCTTTGCGCTCGCCGCGATCATCCCCGTCACGGTCGCGACGCGGCGGTTTGTCACCGAACCCACGACGCGCAGGGCCGTCGCGGCGGTCATCCGAGCGGCCACGGGGACCGCGGGGCGCCTCTTCCTCTGGCCCTTCGCCGGTCAGCAGGCGGTCGCCAAGCTGGTCGCGCAGCACCTTGCGGCGGATTTCCATCACGTCGCCCGCCTTCATGTCATTCAGGCGGAACGGACCGTACGAGATACGGATCAGGCGGTTCACCTGCAGGCCGATCTCGGCCATCGCGCGACGGATCTCGCGGTTCTTGCCTTCGCGGATGCCGACGGTCAGCCAGCAGTTCGCGCCTTGCTGGCGGTCGATGGTCACTTCCATCGGCTGGAAGTCCTCGCCGTCGATGGTGATGCCGTCGCGCAGCGGGTCAAAGGTGGTGTCCACGGGGCGACCGTTGATGCGCACGCGGTATTTGCGCAGCCAGCCGGTCTCGGGCAGTTCAAGACGACGCTTCAGCCCACCGTCATTGGTCAGCAGCAACAGCCCTTCGGAGTTAAGGTCAAGGCGGCCAACGTTCAGCACGCGCGGCATACCCTCGGGCATTTCGTCGAAAATCGTGCGGCGGCCTTGTTCGTCCTTCTCGGAGGTAATCAGCCCGAGCGGCTTGTAATACAGCCACAGCCGCGTTTCCTGCGGCGCGTCGATCGGTTTGCCGTCGATGGCAACCTTGTCCTTCGGGGCCACATCCAGCGCGGGCGAGTTGATCGCCTTGCCGTTCACGGATACGCGGCCAGCGAGAATCATTTTCTCGGCGTCGCGGCGCGAGGCATAGCCGGAGCGCGCGATAACCTTGGCAACGCGTTCGACGGATTGGGGTTTTTCTGTGGGGGAGGTCATATCATCCATGTCCTTCTAGGGGAGGGGGCGCGCGATCATCGCGGGCGAAGGCCCGCTCATACATCTTTCCGCAGCACATGGGAAGCGGCTTGAATGGCCGCGAAATCCAAGCGATGAAGGGCCATGCGCTTTACGTCATTCATGGATCAGGCTTTGCTAGAGGCTCGCGCCGCCGCCGCGCGCGGTGAGGTTCCTGTGGGGGCGGTGATCGTCTCGCCGGACGGTGCGGTCGTGGCGCGCGCGGGCAACCGGACGCGCGAGCTGAACGACCCGACGGCGCACGCCGAAATTCTGGCGCTGCGGGCGGCCTGTGCGCTGGCTGGATCCGAGCGCCTGCCGGGCTATGACCTGTATGTGACGCTTGAACCCTGCCCGATGTGTGCCGCGGCCCTGTCGAACGCGCGGATTGCGCGGATTTATTATGGCGCGGCTGATCCCAAGTCGGGCGGCGTGGCGCAAGGGCCGCGCATTTTTGCGCATCCCCAATGCCACCACGTCCCCGAGGTCTATGACGGGATTGCCGCCGCCGAGGCCGAGAGGCTGCTCAAAGAGTTCTTCGCCGCGCGGCGTTAAAGCGTGATCGGCGCCATTACCTGTGGCTCGATCACCTGCACGCCCGGCAGCCCGGCTTTCAACGCATCGGCGTTTTGCTCCAAAAGCGGGAAGGTCTTGTAGTGGCACGGGATCACGGTCTTGAAGTCGAAATATTTTTGCGCCGCCCAGGCTGCCGCCTTCATATCCATCGTGAAATGACCGCCCGCGCAGAGGATGCCGATGTCGGGCGCGTGATATTCGCCCATCCAGCCCATGTCGGCCATGATGGTGGTGTCGCCCGAGACATAGATCGTATGGCCTTCCCCCGCGATCATATAGCCCGCCTCGCCCCCCGCGTAGACCGGCCCCTTGTCGGACCCGAGCGAGGACGAATGGATCGCCGGAACCATCGTGACTTTCGCGCCGTTCAGGTCGATCGTGCCGCCCTTGTTATAGCCGATCCCCTTGATCGCCTCGTGCTGCTCCCAAAAGCTGATCAGGTCATAGATGCCCGCAACGGGGATGCCTTGATCCTTCGCGATGGCCAGCGCGTCTGACGAATGGTCGCCGTGGCCGTGGGTCACCAGAATGTGGGTCGCGCCTGCGATTGCCTCGGCGCGGCGCTCGGCCGGGAAAGCCGGATTGCCGCTTAGCCACGGGTCGATCAGGATCACCGCGCCTTCGATTTCCAGCCGAAACCCCGAATGCCCAAGCCACGTCAGTCGCATCTTCCCCTCCGTTTTGCCGTGCCCTTAGACTAGCGCAGATCGCGCCAGAGGGAAGCGCGGCTTGAAAGCCACCCGCCTTGCCGCTAAACCCGTGCGCAAGACAACCGGAGAGCCCAATGTCCATTGACATCGACACCGCCCGCAAGGTGGCGCATCTGGCCCGCATTCAAGTGGCCGAGGACGATCTGCCCGAGCTCGCACGCGAGCTTTCGGGTATTCTGACCTTCATGGAGCAACTGAACGAAGTGGACGTGGAGGGGATCGAGCCGATGACCTCTGTCACGCCTATGCGCCTTAAGCGCCGCGTCGATGTTGTGACCGATGGCGGCTATCAGGACAAGATCCTCGCCAATGCCCCCGACGCCCGCGAGGGTTTCTTTGCCGTTCCGAAGGTGGTCGAATGAGCCTGAATAAACTGACGATTTCCGCCGCCCGCGACGCGCTGCGCAAGGGCGAGACGACCTCGGTCGCGCTGACCGAAAGCTGCCTTGCGGCGATTGATGAAGCCGGTGTGCTGAACGCCTATAGCACCAAGACGCCCGAGATCGCGCTGGAGCAGGCGAAGGCCGCTGATGCGCGCATTCAGGCCGGTGATGCCCCCGCGATGTGCGGTATCCCGCTGGGGATCAAAGATCTTTTCTGCACCAAGGGTGTCGCCTCGCAGGCCGCGAGCCGCATTCTTGAGGGCTTCAAGCCCGAGTATGAATCGACCGTGACCCAGAACCTGTGGGATGCGGGCGCGGTTATGCTGGGCAAGCTCAGCATGGACGAATTCGCGATGGGCTCGTCGAACGAGACCGCCTGCTATGGTCCCGTTGTGAACCCGTGGAAAGTCGATGATGTGCAGCGCACGCCGGGCGGCTCGTCGGGCGGGTCTGCGTCTGCTGTGGCGGCGGACCTGTGTCTGGCCGCGACCGGCACTGATACCGGCGGCTCGATCCGCCAGCCCGCCGCCTTCACCGGCATCGTGGGCATCAAGCCGACCTACGGACGCGTGTCGCGTTGGGGTGTGGTGGCGTTTGCGTCTTCGCTCGATCAGGCGGGGCCGATGACCAAATCGGTGCGCGATGCGGCGATCATGCTGGGCACGATGGCCTCGCATGACCCCAAAGATTCGACCAGCGCCGACATTGCGGTGCCGGATTTCGAAGCGGCGCTGACGGGCGACATTCGCGGCAAGAAGATCGGTATCCCGAAAGAATACCGCATGGACGGTATGCCCGCCGAGATCGAGAAGCTTTGGGCCGATGGCGCCGCGATGCTGAAGGATGCTGGCGCCGAGATCGTCGATATTTCGCTACCGCACACCAAATACGCGCTGCCCGCCTATTACGTTGTGGCGCCGGCCGAGGCGTCTTCGAACCTCGCGCGCTATGACGGGGTGCGCTATGGCCACCGCGCCAAGCTCGGCAAGGGCGACGGCATCGTCGAGATGTATGAAAAGACCCGCGCCGAGGGCTTTGGCCCCGAGGTGCAGCGCCGCATCATGATCGGCACCTATGTGCTGTCTGCGGGCTTCTACGACGCCTATTACAACCGCGCCCGCAAGGTCCGCGCGCTGATCAAGCGCGACTTCGATCAGGCGTTTGCCGCGGGTGTCGATGCGATCCTGACGCCCGCAACGCCCTCGTCGGCCTTCGGTCTGGGCGAGATGGCTTCGGCTGATCCGGTCGAGATGTATCTCAACGACGTCTTCACCGTGACGGTGAACTTGGCGGGCCTTCCGGGGATTTCGGTTCCGGTGGGTCTGGATGCCAAGGGACTGCCGATGGGGCTGCAACTGATCGGTCGCCCGTGGGAAGAGGGCGATCTGCTGAACCATGCCTATGTGCTTGAAAAAGCGTCAGGGTTCACGGCCAAGCCCGAAAAATGGTGGTAATCGTAAAGGTGGTATGATGCGCAAATTCGCCCTTATCCTTCCGGCTCTTCTGGTCGCGGCCTGCGATCCGGTGATCCCCAATTCAGGGGCAGGTGTCGGGTTTGGCGATTACGCGAATTATGCCGCCAAGCGCGAAGCAGAGTTGCGCGGCCAGCAGGCCGCGGCGCAAATGCCGATGTCGTCCGAAGCCTCTGCCGCGCAAAGCGCGCCGATGAGCGCGCTTGCGCCGCAGCCCGTGACCGCACCGGCCCCGGCTGCAACGCCCGAGGCATCGCTTGGCGCCGATGCGATGGCCTCGCTGGGGCTGTCTGCCCCTGCGGCTCCGGCCCCTACGGGGCCTGTTGTCACCAGCGGCACGGCAGGGCCGAACCTTGCCGCCTATGCCTTGTCCACGACCCATGCACCGGGCACGGCGCTGTATCAGCGTGGCGGTATCCATCTGATTTCAAATGAAAAGGCTTGCGCCAAGTTCATCTCGCCCGATCTGGCGCAGATGGCGTTCCTTGAGGCGGGTGGCCCCGCGAAAGACAGCAAGAACCTTGATCCCGACGGCGATGGCTTTGCCTGCGGCTGGGACCCGCGCCCGTTCCGCGCCGCGCGGAACTAAGGCCATGACCTTTCCGTCGCCTAATTTCGGCGCGCGGCGCGATGGGGCGGTGCCCGAACTCGTGGTGATCCATTACACGGCGATGACCTCGTGCGAGGCGGCGCGCAAGCGCCTGTGTCTGCCCGAGGCCGAGGTCTCGGCGCATTGGCTGATTTCCGAGGATGGCCGCGCCGAACAGCTTGTCGATGAGGCGATGCGCGCGTGGCACGCGGGCGCCGGAAGCTGGGGCGGGCGGGGCGATGTGAACTCGCGCTCCATCGGGATTGAGCTGTCGAACACCGGGTTTGCGCCCTTCCCCGAGCCGCAAATGGCGACGCTGGAGCAGGTTCTGGGCGGTATCCTGACGCGCTGGTCGCTGGGGCCAGAGGCGGTGATCGGGCATTCCGATATGTCCCCCGACCGCAAGATCGACCCCGGTCCGCGCTTTGACTGGCTGAGGCTGGCACGGCAGGGGCTTGCGCTCTGGCCCGAGCCGATGGCCGCGGCCCCCGCGCCCGATCCGGCGCGCTTTGCAGCTTTGGCGATGGCGTTTGGCTACCCTGATTTGTCCCCCGAGACCCTTCTGGCGGCCTTTCGGCTGCGGTTTCGCCCGCGCCACGACGGGCCGCTGGATGCCACCGACATGGCGATGATTGCTGACCTCTCGCTGCGCGCGGGCGCCGATGGCGGGGCGTGGCGCTCGTGCTAGTTCTTGACGCGCCCTGCCTGTGGGGCGTAAGGCACTCCTCGCGCGGATGGCTGGATGGCTGCGGCGCCCCGTAGCTCTGCGTTCGCGGATAGCCGGGGGGTCGAGGAAAGTCCGGACTCCATGAAGTAACGGTGCCGGGTAACGCCCGGCGGGGGCAACCCCAGGGAAAGCGCCACAGAGAACAAACCGCCCTGCATGTCGGGGTAAGGGTGAAACGGTGGGGTAAGAGCCCACCGCGGGACTGGTAACAGGACCGGCACGGCAAGCCCCACCGGGAGCAACGCCGAATAGGGACCGTGCGCCGCAATGGCAGGGGAACTTCGCCCCGAGCGGTCCGGGTTGGCGGCTAGATCCTGCGGGCAACCGCAGGGCCAGAGGAATGGTCATCCAGAGGGGTCCGCCCCTTGGACAAAATCCGGCTTACAGGCCATCCGCGCATATTCACACGGAAATGTAGGCCCATGCGGCTTGACGGGCGCGTCTCTTCGCGCGCCAATGGGGCGACCAGAAGGAGCTACCCCATGAGCTATACAATCGACCGTGTGATCTCTGACGCCGATTTCGCCACAGTCGAGGCGCGCACCCGTGCCGCCCTTGCCGATGCCGGTTTCGGCGTGCTGACCGAGATTGACGTCTCGGCCACGATGAAAGCCAAGATCGACGCGGATATGCCTGCCTATAAAATTCTGGGCGCGTGCAATCCGAAGCTCGCGTTTCAGGCGATCACACATGAACCGAAAATTGGCTCGATGCTGCCGTGCAACGTGATTCTGCGCGCGGTCGAGGGCGGCGTCGAAGTGTCGGCGGTGGACCCGATCGCCTCGATGCAGGCGATCGAGAACCCACATCTGGGCGAGGTCGCGACCAAGGTCAAAGGAATGCTTGCAGAGGTTGTCGCGGCGGTCTGATGCCCGCCCGCGTTGTTCAAAGGAGAGTAGGATGAGTTTTGTCAAAACACTGGCCACGCTGGCGGTCGGATTCGCGGCAGCCAAAGGCGTCGACAAGTTCCGCAAGATGGGCGGGATGGACGGCATGAAGGAGGCGCTGCGCGGGGCAGGGACTCCGGGCGGCATTGGCGACCAGATGGGCGAGATGGCCGAGAAATTCGGTGTGCCGGGCGGCAAGGATGCGGTGCGCGACATGTTCGCCAAATTCGGCGCGCAGGCCGCCACCGCAACCGAGGCGACCGAGGCCGGTCTTGGGTCGCTCATGGGGGCGATGACGGGGGCTGCGGCGGCTGGGGCCAAAGGCTTGGGCGACATGATGTCGGCAGTCACCGCTGGCACTCCGGTCAACGCGATGATGGAAGATCAGGCCAAGCTGATGATCCGCGCGATGATTCAGGCCGCCAAATCGGATGGCGAGATCGACGCGGAAGAGCGCCAGAATATCCTCGATCACCTAGGCGATGCCACCGACGAAGAGATCGCCTTTGTTCAGGCCGAGCTTGACGCGCCCGTTGACGTAGCGGCCCTTGCGGCGGCTGCGGGCGATGCCACCAAGGCGCAGGTCTATTCGGCGGCCCTGATGGCGATTACCGTCGATACCGAGGCCGAAAAGCAATATCTCGCGCAGCTTGCCTCGGCGCTTGGGCTTGAGACCGCAAAACTGTCCGAGATCCACAAGGCGATGGGAAAACCCTTTATCTGAGGGGGCGCAAAAATATTTCTGCGCTCGGGGAACGAATTTTTCACCCGAGCGCGGGTTTCATGGTTGACTCCGCCCCGATGCTGGCTAAAAGGCGGGCTTCAAGGATTTCGCGGGCGAGCGGGCCATTCCCGACCGCCCAGTGCTATGGAGACGAAAATGGCGAAGCCGACGACGATCAAGATCCGTCTGAACTCCTCGGCGGGCACCGGGCACTTCTATGTGACCAAGAAGAATGCCCGCACCATGACGGAAAAGATGACCGTGAAGAAATACGACCCGGTTGTCCGTAAGCACGTGGAATACAAAGAAGGCAAGATCAAGTAAGATCTGCCCTCTTGGGTTTCCAAAGGCCGCGCCTCGTGCGCGGTCTTTTGCGTTTTGACCTCGGTCATGGCGCGGGCACGCGGGGCGGCGCATGATCCCTTTGGCGCGCGGGAAAGGGGTATTCATGCGAAACACTCTCGGAATTGCAGTGGTGGTGGGCCTGATGGCGGGGAATGCGGGCGCCGAAGTGTGCGACGTCAACCCGATCATGACCGAACTGGTTGACGGCTATACGGTTTGCGCCTCGTCGGCCCTTCCGGCGGGCAAGTATTCCTATCGGCCCGCAGGGGTGTTTGCGCCCGATGCTGCGGGTTGGTGCGAGGGCGTGGCGGGCGATGGCACGGGCGAGTGGATCGAGTTGCGCCTGAACGAGCCTTACCCGCTGGACCGGCTGGTTCTGTATAACGGCTATGTCCGGCGCGGGGAGGTCAGCTATTCTGAAAACGCCCGCCCACGCCACCTGCTGATCGAGACCGACACGGGGCTTTCGGTGTTTCTTGAGGCGCGCGACACGCACGAGCCGCAGGAATTGCTGCTGGGGGATTTCCACAGGCTTCAGCGCATCCGCGTGACGCTGCTTGATAGCTATCCGGGCAGCAAATACCACGACACCTGCATTGACGCGCTCTTCCCCGATTTCGAGGCGATCCGCACGCTGGAATGGGAGCAGATGCAGGAGAGCGGCGGGTAGGGGGCTTGGCGCGCCCCGTGAGGGGCCGCAAGGGCTAGTCGCGCCGGAAGTGGTCCTTGAGCCGCTCGAACGGGCTGAGAGGGGCGCTGTCGGGCTTGGGCGCAGGCGTCGCGGCTGGCGCCTTCGGGGCGCCGGTGCCGGTGGACGAGCGCGGGGGTGCCACGCGCAGCGAGACCGCGTTCAGGAACTTTTGCGGCTCGCCCGCCGCCAGCATCGGAGCACCATCCGACAGCCCGCGCAGAAGGTCGTCCAGCAGGTCGCCCTCGGCCTTGGCGAAATCGGAAAGGACATAGCCCGCGACCCGCGCCTTATCGCCCGGATGGCCGATGCCAAGGCGCACGCGGGCATAGTCTGCGCCCATGTGCTGATGGATCGAGCGCAGCCCGTTATGGCCCGCGTGCCCGCCGCCAACCTTATGGCGGCATTTGCCGGGGGCAAGGTCCAGCTCGTCGTGGAAAACGGTGATGTCCTCGGGCGCGACCTTGTAGAAATCGGCGGCTGCGCGCACGGATTGACCGGACAGGTTCATGAAGGTCTCGGGCTTGAGCAATACCACACGGGCCGAGCCGAAGCGCCCCTCGCTGACCTGCCCCTGAAACTTGGCGCGCCACGGGCCAAAGCCGTGATCGGCGGCGATGCGGTCCAGCGCCATGAAGCCGATGTTGTGACGGTTCATCGCATATTTCGCCCCGGGGTTCCCGAGACCAACCCAAAGCTGCATGGCACTCTCCTTTGTCCTGCGGGTGATAGCGGGTCAGGGCCAAGGGCGCAAAATGAAAAACGCGAGGCCGAGGCCTCGCGCTGATCCTTGTCGAAGAACCGGAGGATTATTCCTCGGCGGCTGCTTCTTCCTCGTCGTCGGCACCACCGCCCAGACCTTTCGGTGCGGCGATGTTGGCGATCACAAAGTCACGCTCGATGGTCGGCTTGACGCCTTCGGGCAGCACGACGTTCGAGATGTGGATGACGTCGCCGATCTTGTGCTTTTCAAGGTCCACAACGATCTGCGAGGGGATGTCGCCGGCGAGAACGTTCAGTTCCACTTCCGGACGGACGATCGTCAGGGTGCCGCCGCGCTTGAGGCCAACGCACTTGTCTTCGTTGATGAACTCAACGTGGACGAAGAGGTTGATGCGCGATGCGCGGTGGGTGCGCATGAAGTCGATGTGCGTCGGCAGATCCTTGACCACGTCTTTCTGAACGCCGCGGCAGATCACGCGCACGTCTTCCTGACCTTCAACCTTGAGGTTGAACAGCGTCGACATGAAGCGGCCCTTGCGCAGGCGGGTCAGCAGCTTGTTGTAGTCGAAGTTCAGGGCAACAGGGTCTTTACCGTCGCCATAAACGATGCCGGGCACATAGCCCTCACGACGTGCTTGCCGAGCGGCCCCCTTGCCCGTCCCCGAACGCACGACGGCTTCGATCGTTTCGATCTCTTTAGCCATTTTGGTATCTCCAAGTTAAAAGTTCCGGGCCGCCTCCAAGGGTGTCGGGCCCATGAGGCGCTGGCCTTACGCGGAATCCGCCAAGATGGCAAGGGAAAAGGGGTCAGCCGTTGATGATTATGCTTGATCCCGGATTGAGCGTGCAGCCTCCGAACGAGACGGTTTTACGCACGGCAAAGATCACACGATTTTCGGGGATAGAGAAGCGCAGGCTTGCCGTCGCATCAGGCGCGTTCGGGTTCACGAATACGGCCGAGCTGTTGCCAGCGTTGAGCGTCACCGTGCGTGATGCGTCGTCAAATTCGAGCGACCAGACCGAGTCCGTCCGCAGGTTCAGCCGCAGGTTCGTATGCACGCAGGCACCCGCGGCGATAAAGTTTTGGTCGAAGAACACGACATCGCCGGAAAAATCCGAATAACGATAGCGGAACTGGCGGCAGTTGTAGTTCAGATTGCCAGAGACGCGCGTCGCGATGGTGTTCTCGTTATAGCTGACGTTCAGGCTCGCAAGGCGTTTGGCCAGCGCGGTATGCTGGGCGTTGATGTCGTCGGTGCTGAAGGCTTCAAAATTGCTATCTTCTGGAGTCATAACGACCTCTCGTTCGGGTGGGGTTACTCCCGAACGATACAGGCTGAGGTCTCTGGCGCAAGGTCTTAGGGGCGTTCGCTCAGGTATAGGTGTCCAGAAACCCCTTCGGCACCAGCACGTTGCCGCGGTGCAGGTTTTGCACGCTTTTCTCGCCGCACAGCGCCATCGAGGTATCCAGTTCCTTTTGCAGGACTTCCAGCGCCTTGGTGACGCCCGCCTCGCCCATCGCGCCAAGCCCGTTGACATAGGCCCGCCCGATCATCGTGCCTTTCGCGCCAAGCGCCATCGCCTTCAGGATGTCCTGACCCGAGCGGATGCCGCTGTCGAGCCAGACTTCGGTCTTGTCGCCCACGGCGTCCACGATCGAGGGCAGCACGCGGATCGACGAGAGCGCCCCGTCAAGCTGGCGCCCGCCGTGGTTCGAAACCACAATCGCATCGGCGCCCGCAGCCGCCGCGCGTTCGGCGTCTTCGGGGTGCAGGATGCCCTTGAGGATCACCTTGCCGCCCCACATATCCATCAGGCGGCGGATGCGGTCCCAGTTGAGCGACTGGTCGAATTTCTCGGCCGTCCAGGAGGCCAGCGAGGACGGATCGGCCGCGCTGTCGACATGGCCCACGATATTACCAAAGAAGCGGCGCTTGGTGCCCAGCATCTCGAGCCCCCACCGCCATTTCGTCGCGAGGTCCAGCATCACCGGCACGGTGAATTTCGGCGGCGCGGTCAGGCCGTTTTTCAGGTCTTTGTGGCGCTGCCCCAGAAGCTGCAGGTCAACCGTGATAACCAGGGCCGAGCAGCCAGCCGCCCGCGCGCGTTGCAGGACGCGGGTGTTATAATCGTCGTCGGTCAGTGTGTAGATCTGGAACCAGAAGGGCGCGTCGGTGTTGTCGGCCACATCCTCGATCGAGCAGATCGACATCGTGGACAGCGTGTAAGGCACGCCGAATTTCGCGGCTGCGCGGGCGGCCTTGATCTCGCCGTCGGCGCGCTGCATCCCCGTCAGGCCAACGGGCGCAAGCGCGACCGGAAGCGAGACATCCTGCCCAAGCATCTTGGTGCCCGTCGAGCGCCCCGTCATATCGACCGCGACACGCTGGTTGATGCGGATCTGGGCGAAGTCGGAGGTATTTTCGCGGAAGGTCTGTTCGGTGTAGGAGCCGCTTTCCGCGTAATCGTAAAACATCTTGGGCGTGCGTTTTTTATGCAGCCGCTTGAGGTCTTCGATGCAGGTGATGACGGGCATGACAACTCCTTCGGGTTGAATTGGTTATGTTCTATTACCAATTCTGACCGCTTCGCGCAATCCTTTGTGTGTTTGTCCTGACCAATTCGCGAATGGCGCGTCCGAAGCCGGGGCTTGCGCGGCTTGGGGGCATCGAGCCCCGCGCGCCGCGCCGGGACGCTGCGCACCCCGTTTCAGCGCTGGCGGATACCGTTGATCCAGATGTCCGAAATCGCGCGGTCATCGCCCATCATGATCGTCGGGAAGAGCGCCTCCCAGAAGCTATCCGCCCGCGCGTGGCGTTGGGCAATCGCGTCGGTCGAGGCGAGGTCGATCACCATCAGGTCGGCCTCCATCCCCGCTGCCAGATTGCCGACCTTGTCGCTGATCCGCAGCGCTTCGGCCGAGCCTTGGGTCGCCAGCCACCACAGTTCTGCCGGATGCAGCGGGCGGTGGCACAGTTGCGCGACCTCATAGGCCGAGGCCATCGTGCGCAGCATCGAAAACGACGAGCCGCCGCCGGTATCCGTGGCCAGCCCGATCACCGCGCCGTCGCGCGACAGCCCGTCCATGTCGAACAGCCCCGAGCCGATAAAGGTATTCGACGTCGGGCAATGCGCCAGTGCCGCACCGGTTTCCAAAAGCCGCGCCCGCTCGCGCGGTTCAAGGTGGATCGCGTGGCCGTAAACGCCGTTTTGCCCCAGAAGCCCGTGGGATTCGTAGATGTCCAGATAGTCGCGCGCCTGCGGATACAGCGATTTGACCCATTCGATTTCGTCGGTTTGCTCGCTCAGATGGGTCTGCATCAGGCAGTCGGGATGCTCGGCCCAAAGCGCGCCAAGGGCCGAAAGCTGTTCGGGCGTCGAGGTGGGGGCAAAGCGCGGGGTGATTGCATAGCCAAGCCGGTCCACCCCATGCCAGCGCTGCAAGAGCGCCTTGCTGTCGTCATAGGCCGATTGGGCCGTGTCGCGCAGCCCCTCGGGGGCGTTGCGGTCCATACAGGTCTTGCCGCCAAGCGCGCGCATCCCGCGCCGCCCGGCCTCGGCAAAGAAGGCCTCGACGCTTTCGGGGTGGATCGTGCAATAGGAGCACATCGTCGTCGTGCCATGCGCGATCGCCAGATCGAAATAGCTGCTGGCGATTTCGGCGGCATGGGCGGGGTCGGCAAAGCGCATCTCTTCGGGGAAGGTATAGCTGTTGAGCCAGTCGATCAGCCGCTTGCCCCAGCTCGCGATGATCGCGGTTTGCGGATAATGCACATGCGCATCCACAAATCCCGCCGAGATCAGCCGCTCGCCATAATCGTGGATCTGCGCGGTGGGGTGGGTGGCGCGCAGGCTGTCCGCCTCGCCCACGGCGGCGATATGCCCGCCCTCGACCAGCACCGCGCCGCGGCGGATATGATGGGCGGTCTCCAGCCCCTCTCGCAGGGGATTTCCCGAGAAATAAAGCACTTGGCCGAGTAAGAGGTGGGGCATCGCGGGTCTCCTTCGGTGCCATGCTATGCGCGCGGACCGCACAGGTAAATCCGCGATTATTTTCTCGCCGCTTTTCAGGGTTTTTTCCGGCGGCCCCCTGTTTTTCCGCGGCCCGTCCGGCTAATCTCCGCCGCGCGAGAACACGGGGGATGTAGGGCGGATGGCGGAAGAGCGCGAAGAAGAACTCGAACGCGAAGAAGAGGATTTTCGTCTCGACGCTGATCTCGTCGATGAAATCCTCGAGGCGGTCGAGGCCGAGGACGCCGCGCGCCTTGCCGAACAGCTTGAACCGCTGCACGCCGCTGACATCGCCGACCTTCTGGAACAGGTTTCGGGCCACGAACGGCGCGGGATTTTGCGCCTGTGGGGCCATGAGATGGACGGCGACGTCCTCTCGGAAATCGACGAGGGGATTCGCGACAAGGTTATCGCCGAACTGCCGGCTGACGTTCTGGCGGACGCGGTGCGCGAGCTTGATTCGGATGACGTTGTCGACCTGATCGAAGACCTCGAAGAGCCGCAACAAGAGGCGATTCTCGACGCGCTGGACGAAAGCGACCGTGTCGCGGTCGAGCAGTCGCTGACCTATCCTGAATATTCTGCCGGCCGTCTGATGCAGCGCGAGGTGGTGACCGCGCCCGAGCATTGGACCGTGGGCGAGGCGATTGACTTCCTGCGTCGCGCTGAATGGCTGCCCGATCAGTTCTACCATGTGATCCTTGTCGATCCGGCGCATCATCCGGTGGGCTATGTGACGCTTGGGCGGCTTTTGGCGACGACGCGGGCGACGCCGCTTGCGACGATTGCCGAAGAGAGCTTCCGCACGATCTCGGCCTATCAGGAAGAGGCCGACGTCGCTTATGCATTCAACCAGTATCACCTGATCTCTGCGCCGGTTGTTGATGATGACGAGCGCCTTGTCGGTGTGATTACCATCGACGACGCGATGTCGGTGCTGGACGAGGAACACGAAGAGGACATCCTGCGCCTTGCAGGTGTGGGCGACGACTCTGCTATTACCGACACCGTGATCGAAACCGTGCGTCAGCGCATCCCGTGGCTGTTCGTGAATATGCTGACTGCGATTCTGGCCTCCAGCGTGATTGCGCTGTTTGAAGGGACCATCGAAAAGCTGGTGGCGCTGGCGGTCTTGATGCCGATTGTCGCCTCGATGGGCGGTAACGCGGGCACGCAGACGCTGACGGTTGCTGTGCGCGCCCTGGCCACCCGCGACCTGACCGAAAGCAACGTCTGGCGGGTCGTGCGACGCGAAGGCATGGTGGGGCTGGTGAACGGGCTGACCTTCGCGCTGGCGATGGGGGCGGTTGCGTGGTTCTGGTTCGGCACGGCAGAGCTTGGCCTTGTGATCGGTGTCGCAATGGTGGTGAACCTGGTCGTTGCCGCGCTGGCGGGGATCGTGATCCCGCTTACGCTTGAGAAACTGGGCGCGGACCCTGCACTGGCCTCGGGCACCTTTGTGACAACGGTGACCGATGTGGTGGGGTTCTTCGCCTTCCTTGGGCTGGCCGGAGTGATATTGCTATGACGAAACAACAGACACGCGCTGCGGCCTATAAAACCCGTGCGGCGCTGTTCGCAGATGGCGCCGAGCGTTCGGCGCGGGCCAATGACTGGCTGGCGACGATGCTGGCGCATCACGCGGGGCAACGCCTGTCCTTCTATATGCCGATCCGCACCGAGCTGGACCCGCGTCCGGCGGTGGCCTCGCATAACGGGCCGCTGTGCCTGCCGGTGGTCGATGCGCCCGATACGCCGCTGAGCTTCCGGTCGTGGCACGAGGGCGCGCAGATGGAAGAGGGTGCTTTCGGGGTCATGGTCCCCTCTGACCGCACCGAGATCACGCCCGAGGTTCTGATCGTGCCGCTTCTGGCCTTTGACCGGCGCGGGTTCCGGCTGGGCTATGGTGGCGGCTTTTATGACCGCACGCTGGAAAAGCTGCGCGCGGCCGGTCCGGTTACGGCCATCGGGTTTGCTTTTGCAGGGCAGGAAATGGCACATGTGCCGACCGAGCCGACGGACCAGAAGCTGGACCTTATCGTGACCGATCAGGGGATTTTCCAGCCCTGATTTGTCGCGTCGCCTTCGGGCGTGTGGCAAATTTTCTTTCGATATTGACACCAGTCAAGGCGCGTTTCCGGCGGGCGGGCTACTCTCTGATCGTAACAGAAGAAGGGAGACGCCTCTATGTCCAATACCCCGCACACGCTGCAGGAAGAATTTCCTCATGCAATGGAAAAGCTGCACGAGTTGAAAGTGTCGAACGCGCACTTCTCCAAGCTGCTGGACCAGTATGACGAGATCAATGATCAGGTCCACCGCGCAGAGACCCTTGTCGAGCCGATGGAGCAGCTAGCGGAGACGGCCCTGCGCAAGCAGCGTGCCGCGCTGAAAGATGAGATCGCGCAGATGCTTGCGACCGCCTAAGGCGCGAACAGGCATCAAGCAACTGGAGCCCCGGGGAAACCCGGGGCTTTTTTAGTCGATGTCGTAGGGCAGAAGGCCGCGGCGGTTCGGATCGACCGAAAGCCGGCGCTCCAGCGGCGGGACCGAGCGCTGGTGGCAATCCTTGCGCTCGCAGATCCGGCAGGAAATCCCGATTGGCTGATAGGCCTTGGGCGTGTTCAGCTCCATATCGTCGGCATAAACAAGGCCGCGCGCATGGCTGACCTCACAGCCCAGACAAATCGCGTAACGGCGCACCGGCGCGGTAAAGCTGCCCCCCGGTTTCGACACATCGCGCGCAAGACACAAATAGCGCACCCCGTCAGGCGTCTCGGCCAGTTGGCGCAGGAATTTTGTCGGGGTTTCAAAGGCCTGATGCACGTTCCACAGGGGGCAGGCGCCGCCGAAACGGGCGAATTGCAGGCGCGTGGCCGAGTGGCGCTTGGTGATAGTGCCCGCCTGATCGACGCGCACAAAGAAGAACGGGATGCCCTTGGCGCCGGGACGCTGAAGCGTAGACAGCCGATGCGCCACCTGCTCGATCGAGGCGCCGAAAATATCGGCCAGACGTTCAAGGTCATGGCGGGTTTCCTGCGCCGCCTCAAGGAAGGCACGATAGGGCAGAAGGGCGGCGCCCGCGAAATAGTTGGCCAGCCCGATTTTCGCGATGGAGCGCGCGGTCTCGGACTGGAAACGCGCCAGATCCAGCGTCGCCTCCAGCAGGTCGTTTTGCGAGATCAGCGCGACCTGATGCAGCAATTGAAACGCCTGCGTTGCCCGCCCCGCATGGGCGCCGATCCGCAGCACATTGCCCGCGCGCTGGCGCAGGTCCGTGGTCTCTGCGAATTGCACTTCGATGCCGCGCGCGCGCAGCGCCTCGGTCGCGCGTGCGATCGGGTCCAGCACCTTGCCGTTCGGGCTGATGAAATGCTCGGCCGCGCGGTCCACGGCGTCGATATAGTTGTCGCAATAATGAAAGAAGTCGCGCACCTCCTCCCACGGGCTGACCACGGTTTGCGCGCCTTCGCGGCCCAATGCCTCGTCGAGCGAAGCCAGCCGTTCATGCGCCTGCCGGTATGATCGGTGCATCTCAAGGAAGGCGCGGGCGAGGGCGGGCGCGTTCGAGGCGGTCAGGCGCAGATCGGCCAGGGGGGGCGCGGCGTCGGCAAAGATCGGGTCGGCCAGCGCCTCGCGCATATCCGAGACAAGCCGTTCGGCATCGCCCGCCGAAAGCTCGGTCACATCCAGACCAAACTCGCCCGCCAGCGCCAGAACCACCGCCGCCGAAACCGGACGGTGGTTGTTTTCCATCTGGTTCAGATAGGGCAGCGAGACCCCCAGCCGCTCGGCAAAGGATTTCTGCGTCAGCCCCAATCGCGTGCGGGTTTCGCGCAGCTTGACGCCTGCATAAAGTTTCTGGGTCGCCATGGAGCCTCGGTGGGTTGGTTTGCAAAGATCAGCCTATCTTTGCAAAGCGTCCGCGTCAAATGCCACGCTTCTAGCGGTCCAGAAATACCAGCGCGGCACCGATTGCGATCAGGGCAAAGCCGCCAAGCCCCATCCAACCCATCCTCTCGCCCAGATAGACCCAGCTGAACACGGCAAAAACGCTGAGCGAGATGAACTCTTGCATCGTCTTGAGTTGCGCGGCGCTGAGCGCACCATGCCCGATCCGGTTGGCCGGAACCTGCAAGGTATATTCGAAAAACGCGATTCCCCAGCTTGCCAGAATGACCACCCAAAGCGCGGTGGTCTTGAATTTCAGATGGCCATACCACGCGAAGGTCATAAAGACGTTCGAGGCGAGCAAAAGCAAAGCGGTCGCAAGAGGGGCGGGCATGAGGCCTCCGGGGCATTTGCGCCATTGCAGCCAAACCGCAGGTCCGGTCAAGAGGCCGCGTTTTTGCAGATTTGCAATTCGCAATCACGCATCTGCCAATTTTTTGCAAATTTACGCAAATCCGCTTTGTAATAAACTTGCGTCAAGCTAGGGTGCGCCAAACCTTCGGAGGGGAGTCCATGAAAGATATCCTGCAACAGCTGGAAGAGCGTCGTGCACAGGCGCGCCTTGGCGGCGGCGAGCGCCGCATCGACGCACAACACAAAAAAGGCAAGCTGACCGCGCGCGAGCGTATCGAGCTGCTGCTGGACGAGGATTCCTTCGAAGAATTCGACATGTTCAAGTCGCACCGCTGCACCGATTTCGGCATGGAATCGGATAAACCCGCGGGCGATGGCGTGATTACGGGCTGGGGCACGGTCAACGGCCGCATGGTCTATGTCTTCTCGCAGGACTTCACGGTGTTTGGCGGCTCGCTGTCGGAAACCCACGCCGAGAAGATCTGCAAGATCATGGATATGGCGATGCAAAATGGCGCGCCTGTGATCGGCATGAACGATTCGGGTGGTGCGCGGATTCAGGAAGGCGTGGCCTCGCTTGCGGGCTATGCCGAGGTGTTCCAGCGCAACATCATGGCCTCGGGCGTGGTGCCGCAGATCAGCCTTATCATGGGGCCGTGTGCAGGTGGCGCGGTCTATTCGCCTGCGATGACCGACTTCATCTTCATGGTGAAAGACACGTCCTACATGTTCGTGACCGGTCCCGACGTGGTGAAGACCGTGACGAACGAGGTCGTGACCGCCGAAGAACTGGGCGGGGCTTCGACCCACACCAAGAAATCTTCGGTCGCGGATGGCGCCTATGAGAACGACGTCGAGGCCATTGCCGAGACCCGCCGTCTGATCGACTTCCTGCCGCTGTCGAACCGCGAGAAGGCGCCGGTGCGCCCGTTCTTTGACGATGTCGCGCGGGTCGAGGATTCGCTTGATACACTGGTTCCGGCGAACCCGAACATGCCCTACGACATGAAGGAACTGATCCAGAAGATCGCTGACGAGGGCGATTTCTTCGAGATCCAAAAGGATTACGCGGGCAATATCATCACCGGTTTCGTTCGCATCGAAGGGCAGACCGTGGGCGTTGTCGCCAACCAGCCGCTGGTTCTGGCGGGCTGCCTTGATATTGACAGCTCGCGCAAGGCCGCGCGTTTCGTGCGCTTCTGCGATGCGTTCGAAATTCCGATCCTGACGCTTGTTGACGTGCCGGGCTTCCTGCCGGGAACCTCGCAGGAATATGGCGGGGTTATCAAGCACGGCGCGAAGCTCTTGTTCGCTTATGGCGAGGCAACCGTGCCGAAGGTCACGGTGATCACGCGCAAGGCCTATGGTGGCGCTTATGACGTTATGGCCTCCAAGCACCTGCGCGGCGATTTCAACTACGCCTGGCCGACCGCCGAGATCGCGGTGATGGGCGCGAAGGGTGCAGTTGAGATCCTCTATCGCTCGGAACTGGGCGACGCGGAAAAGATCGCGGCGCGCACCAAGAACTACGAAGACCGTTTCGCTAACCCGTTTGTGGCGGCGGAAAAAGGCTTCATCGACGAGGTGATCCAGCCGCGTTCGACGCGCCGCCGTGTGGCGCGTGCCTTTGCGTCTCTGCGCTCGAAAAAGCTCTCTAACCCGTGGAAAAAACACGACAATATTCCGCTGTAAGGGGGCTTGATGGGCTTTTCGGCAGGTAGGGCGAAGGGCGGATTGGCTAGCGGTCTGGTGACTGCTCTGATCTTCGCTGTGTCTGCCGGAGCCCAAAACGCGCCGGAAGGGCCGCTTGGCCCCGAGGGCACTTTCGGCGCGGCAATTCCGGTTCCCTCCGGTCAAGAGGTCTGGTGGGTGGATGCCTCACAGACCGAGGAAGGGCCGCAGGGATTGACCTACCGCTTCCGGTTTCTGGCGCCGCGGATCGGCGGTGTCGGGGCTTTGTCGCCGGATGTGGCGCTGCTGGATATTACGGCGCTGTGCGAGACCTATGTGGCGCCCAGATTGCCGTCGGGCGGGGCGCCGCAACCCGAACAGGTGGTGCTGAGCCTGTCAGACAGGATCGTGCCACTGGGCGAAGCCGTCCCCGAGGCGGTGCAATATTTCGAAGCCTACTCTGTCAGCGACGGGGTGTGCGAATGGGAGTTTTTCTGATGCGCAACCGGCGCGAGACTTGGCAGGCGATACAGGGGCAGGGCGCGCAGCCTTTTGTCGCCCCCTGCGCGTCGCCAAAGTTTCGCTTCGCCTTTGCCGATTTCCGCGCTACTCTCGCGGGCGGGCAAGTTGTTGTGCCTGAAACCAAAACCGGCCGCCGGATGACCGGTAAGCGCCGCACGGACAGGAGAAGTCTATGTCGAAGAAAGTTTTTGTCGCTCTCGCTCTCGTTGCATTCGCAGCCGCCTGCGCTCCGAAGCCCGAGCCGATGCCCGAGCCCGTCTCGGTCGAACCGGCCTACACCGGCAAATACAAATAATCCCGAAACGGGGTTTGGCGCTGGCCGCCGGACCCGTTTGAGTGATCTTTCACGGGGGCGGGCGCTTGCACTCGCCCCCGTGGTATGCCTGATGCAGCCTCAGATACAGGAGGGCATCAGATGCTGAAACACCGTTTCTTCCCCGGCCGTTTGTCGGGAACGGATTACCAATTCACCATTCGACGCGCGAATAAGAACGGCGCGACCAAGATTATCCGACGCGAGCGGTTCAAGGACCGCGCGCCTGCGGATCGTCGCGCGGACGCCGGTTTCATGGCGGCGCTTTGGGCGCATTTCGGCGAAGAACCGTTCGAGCGCGGCAATCTGGACGCCGGGCGGCTGAGCTGGCTCTTCGGGCGCGAGGTTGTCCCCGCCGAAGAGCCGTTTGACCCCGAATCCTATGACGCGCTTCTGAAAATTGATGTGGCAAAGGCGCAGGTCTCGTTTTCCGAGGTCTTCGCAAATCCTGACGCCTTTGATTGGGACGATGACGAGGGGGATTGGGCATGATCCTGCCGTGCGCCCCCGTCAATCGGCGCTTTGTTGCGCATGGTTGCGCGCGCCCGCAGTTTGGCTTTGCCAGCGCGGGCCGCGGGGCGCATGATGATCTGGCTTGCGCGAACCCGTCGCAGAACGGCGGCAAGCTGATCCCTATCCCTTCCCCGATCGACAGATCCGGCCTTCGGGCCGGATCCCTTGGGGATGCGTCGCTTTGGCGCAACTTTGCCGATTGCGGGCAATTGCGCGGCTATCACGCTGAAATGAACTTGGAACTTCCCGAAATCGGAGTAGGATTCACTGGAATAACTACTCAGAACGGAGGCAGTTCCACATGCGTAAATCTCTCTTCCTTCTCGCGCTTCTTGGCGCAACGGCAGTCGCGGGCTGTATGCAGACCGATGGCGAGCGCGCCCTTGCGGGTGCCGCCACGGGCGCAATCGTCGCGGATGTGCTTGATACCAACATCGTTGCCGGCGCAGCCGTCGGCGCGCTTACGGGCACCTATTGCGACGACGCGGGCGTCTGCCGCTGATCTTTACCGCACGCCGCGCCTGAACGTCCGTTCGCGCCGCGCAGCACCATCGCTGAATACCGCCACCGGGGGACTGTCCTCCGGTGGCGTTTTTGTTTCAACCGATCGATCTGAAATCACGAAGAGCGGGGCGGGGGTAATGACCTCTGCACCCGATGGGAAGGGACCGACATGTTCAAGAAAATCCTGATCGCAAACCGCGGCGAGATCGCCTGCCGCGTGATCAAATCGGCACGCAAGATGGGCATCAAGACGGTTGCCGTCTATTCCGATGCCGATGCGCAGGCACTGCATGTGCAGATGGCCGACGAGGCCGTTCATATCGGTCCGCCGCCCGCGAACCAGTCCTATATCGTGATCGACAAGATCATGGATGCGATCCGTCAGACCGGTGCCGAGGCTGTGCATCCGGGCTATGGCTTCCTGTCCGAGAACATGAAATTCGCCGAAGCGCTTGAAAAAGAAGGCGTTGCCTTCATCGGCCCGCCGTCCCCCGCGATCGAGGCGATGGGCGACAAGATCACCTCGAAGAAGATCGCGCAAGAGGCCGGTGTCTCGACGGTTCCGGGCTATATGGGCCTGATCGAGGACGCGGAAGAGGCGGTGAAAATCTCGCAGCAGATCGGCTATCCGGTGATGATCAAGGCGTCTGCCGGCGGCGGCGGCAAGGGGATGCGGATTGCGTGGAACGACACCGAGGCACGTGAGGGCTTCCAGTCGTCCAAGAACGAGGCTGCGAACTCGTTTGGCGATGACCGTATCTTCATCGAGAAGTTCGTGACCCAGCCGCGCCACATCGAAATTCAGGTGTTGGCCGACAAGAACGGCAACTGCGTCTACCTGCACGAGCGGGAATGCTCGATCCAGCGCCGGAACCAGAAGGTGATCGAAGAGGCACCCTCGCCGTTCCTTGACCCCGAGACCCGCAAGGCGATGGGTGAGCAGGCGGTCGCGCTGGCCAAGGCTGTGGGCTATGCCTCGGCGGGGACGGTGGAATTCATCGTCGATGGCGACAAGAATTTCTACTTCCTTGAGATGAACACCCGCCTTCAGGTGGAGCACCCCGTGACCGAGCTGATCACCGGCGTCGACCTTGTCGAGCAGATGATCCGTGTGGCGAACGGCGAGTCGCTGCCCTTCAAGCAGGAAGATCTGAAAATCAACGGTTGGGCGATGGAATCGCGCCTGTATGCCGAAGACCCCTATCGCAACTTCCTGCCCTCGATCGGGCGCCTGACCAAATATCGCCCGCCGGTCGAAGGCCAAAGTGCCAGCGGCGGCATCGTGCGCAACGATACCGGCGTCTATGAGGGCGGCGAGATCTCGATGTATTACGACCCGATGATCGCGAAGCTTTGCACCTGGGGCGAGGATCGCGCGCATGCCATCGAGGAAATGCGTCTGGCGCTGGATACCTTCGAGGTGGAGGGCATCGGCCACAACCTGCCGTTCTGCTCGGCGGTGATGGACCATCCGAAGTTCTGCTCGGGCGATATGACCACGGCCTTCATCGCCGAGGAATATCCCGAAGGGTTCGAGGGTGTGACGCTGGGGGAATACACGCTCAAACGCGTGGCTGCCGCAGCCGCCGCGATGAACCGTGTGGCCGAGATTCGCCGCACGCGCATCTCGGGGACGCTTGGCAACCACGAGCGTAAAGTCGGTGACGACTGGGTCGTGAGCCTGCAAGACGAGGATTTCACGGTTCAGATTTCGGCCGACAAGCAAGGCTCGACCATCCGCTTTGACGATGGTTCGGAGCTGCGCGTCGAAAGCGACTGGACGCCGGGTGACTCGCTGGCGACGCTGTCGGTTGGCGGTGAAACGCTGGTGCTCAAGGTCGGCAAAATCCCGATGGGCTTCCGCCTGCGCGTGCGCGGCGCCGATCTTAAGGTCAATGTCCGCACCCCGCGCCAGCACGAGCTTGCACAGCTTATGCCGGTGAAGCTGCCGCCGGATACCTCGAAGTTCCTGCTCTGCCCGATGCCGGGTCTGGTGGTCTCGATCGCGGTCGAGGAAGGCCAGGAAGTGCAGGAAGGTCAGGCACTTGCGACCGTCGAAGCGATGAAGATGGAAAACATCCTGCGCGCCGAGCGTAAGGGCATCGTGAAGAAGGTCAACGCCGCCGCCGGAGCCTCGCTCAAGGTCGACGATGTGATCATGGAGTTCGAATAACGCCTCCTCCGGCCCTGCCAAGCGCGCAGGGCCGGACATGAATTTCAGAACAGACGCCAAGGGGGGCAGCCCCGCCTCGGGTCAGTCGAAGGAAGGATCGGTCCGATGACCAACAAGACAGAAAAATGGCGCGCCCTTGCCGAGAAAGAGCTTCGTGGCAAGCCGGTCGACAGCCTGAACTGGAACACCCTCGAAGGGATCGAGGTGAAGCCGCTTTACACCGAGGCCGACCTTGACGGGCTGGACCATCTGGGCACCATGCCGGGGATCGAACCCTTCACCCGTGGCCCGCGCGCGACCATGTATGCGGGCCGCCCGTGGACGATCCGCCAATATGCGGGTTTTTCGACCGCCGAGGAATCGAACGCGTTCTACCGCAAGGCACTGGCCGCCGGTCAGCAGGGTGTTTCGGTCGCGTTCGATCTGGCCACGCACCGCGGTTATGACAGCGATCACCCGCGCGTTGTGGGGGATGTCGGCAAGGCCGGTGTGGCGATCGACTCGGTCGAGGATATGAAAATCCTCTTTGACGGTATCCCGCTGGATCAGGTCTCGGTCTCGATGACGATGAACGGCGCGGTCATTCCGGTTCTGGCGAATTTTATCGTCACCGGCGAAGAGCAGGGCCATGACCGCTCGGTTCTGTCCGGCACGATTCAGAACGACATTCTCAAAGAGTTCATGGTCCGCAATACCTATATCTATCCGCCCGAGCCTTCGATGCGGATCATCGCGGACATCATTGAATACACCTCGAACGAGATGCCGAAATTCAACTCGATCTCGATCTCGGGCTATCACATGCAAGAGGCAGGCGCGAACCTCGTGCAGGAACTCGCCTACACGCTTGCGGACGGGCGCGAATATGTGCGCACGGCCATTGCCGCAGGCATGGATGTCGACAAGTTCGCAGGGCGTCTGTCGTTCTTCTTCGCGATCGGCATGAACTTCTTCATGGAAGTCGCCAAGCTGCGGGCCGCGCGCCTTTTGTGGACGCGGATCATGAAAGAGTTCAACCCGCAGAAACCCGGTAGCCTGATGCTGCGCACCCACTGCCAAACCTCTGGCGTCAGCTTGCAGGAACAGGACCCCTACAACAACGTTGTGCGCACCGCCTACGAAGCGATGGCCGCGGCCCTTGGTGGCACGCAGTCGCTGCACACCAACGCGCTGGATGAAGCGATTGCCCTGCCGACCGAATTCTCGGCCCGCATCGCGCGCAACACGCAGTTGATCTTGCAAGAAGAGACCGGCGTGACCAATGTCGTCGATCCGCTGGCGGGGTCGTATTACATCGAAACGCTGACCGCGCAGCTTGCCGATGAGGCATGGAAGCTGATCGAGGAAGTCGAGGAAATGGGCGGCATGACCAAGGCAGTTGCCAGCGGCATGCCCAAGCTGCGCATCGAGGAATCGGCCGCGCGTCGTCAGGCGATGATCGACCGTGGCGAAGAGGTGATTGTGGGCGTGAACAAGTATCGCCTCGCCAAAGAAGACCCGATCGACATTCTCGACATCGACAACGTCAAGGTCCGCGAGGCGCAGATCGCGCGTCTGGACAGCATCCGTGCAACCCGTGATGAGGCAAAGTGTCAGGCCGCCTTGGCGGAGCTTACGCGGCGCGCGAAAGAGGGTGGCAACCTTCTGGAGGCGGCCGTCGAGGCCGCGCGCGCGCGCGCTTCTGTTGGAGAGATTTCGATGGCGATGGAAAACGAGTTCGGGCGTCACCGCGCCGAGGTTCGCACGCTCGCAGGGGTTTACGGCTCGGCCTATGAGGGCGACGAGGGCTTTGCCCAGATCCAGAAAGACGTCGATGCATTCGCCGAGGCCGAAGGCCGCCGTCCGCGGATGCTGGTCGTGAAGATGGGGCAAGACGGGCATGACCGCGGCGCCAAAGTGATCGCGACGGCCTTTGCGGACATCGGCTTTGACGTTGACGTCGGCCCGCTGTTCCAGACGCCGGAAGAGGCCGCTCAGGACGCCATTGATAACGATGTGCACGTCGTGGGCATCTCGTCTCAGGCAGCAGGTCACAAGACCCTCGCGCCCAAGCTGATCGAGGCGCTGAAGGAAAAAGGTGCCGAGGATATTATCGTGATCTGTGGCGGCGTTATCCCGCAGCAGGATTATGACTTCCTGAAAACGGCTGGCGTGAAGGCGATCTTTGGCCCCGGCACCAATATTCCGGCCGCCGCGCGCGAAATTCTGGAAATCGTGCGCAAAGCGCGTAGCTAAGCGGTGCTCGGATGAATTCGTAAAAGGGCAGGGGAAACCTTGCCCTTTTCGTGTTTTTGGCGCTTGAATGCGCACGAGGTTTTGAAGGTGGTGCAATCGGGCTTCGGGCGCGCTAGATTTGAGTTATGGACAAGCCGGTTTCTCTTTGGTCGCGCATCGCACATGCATTGGCCGCCCTTGGGCGCGGCGAGGGGCTGTCGAGCGTCTTTGACCATCTGCGCGCGCCGCCCGAACGCACTGTGGCCTTTACAATCGCGGTGATCGCGCTTGGCGCGAAGATGGCAAAGGCCGACGGTCAGGTGACGCGCGACGAGGTGACGGCCTTCCGCCGCGTGTTCCAGATCCCAGCGGGTGAAGAGGATAACGCCGCGCGCGTGTTCAACATGGCGCGCACCGATGTGGCGGGGTTCGATGCCTATGCGCGCAAAATCGCGGGCATGTTTGGCGCGGGCAGTCCGGTTCTGAAAGACCTGCTCGAGGGGCTGTTCACCATCGCGATGGCGGATGGCGAATATCACGAGGCCGAGGATGCATTCCTGCACGAGGTCGCCTCGATCTTCGGGCTGGAGGAATGCTGTTTCCGCGCGCTTCGGGCGAGCTATGTTCCCGACGCCGATCCCGACCCGTTTACCGTGCTTGAGATTGCGCCGGATACCCCCATCGACGCGGTGCGCAAGGCGTGGCGCGCCGCCGTGCGCGAGGCCCACCCCGATCGCGCCATCGCGCGCGGCCTGCCACCCGAGGCAGTGCGTCTGGCCGAGGACCGCGTGCACGCGCTGAACAAGGCCTGGGAGGAGATCAAGGGGAGGGCTGCGTAATGCGGATCGCGACCTATAACGTCGAGTGGTTCACCAACCTGTTCGACCGCAACGGCAAGCTTCTGGAGGATGACCAGTGGTCGGCGCGCTATAACGTGACGCGGGCAGAACAGCTTGGCGCGCTTGGCATCGTGTTCACCGCGCTTGACGCCGATGTCGTGATGGTGATCGAGGCGCCCGACAACAACAGCCGCCGCCAGACCGAGCCGATGCTCGAAGCCTTCGCCGCGCATTTCCAGTTGCGCCAGCGCAAGGCATTGGTGGGGTTTTCGAACGATACGCAGCAGGAAATCGCGCTGCTTTACGATCCCGATGTGGTCAGCGCCGTGCATGACCCGCAAGAGGGCGACCCCGAGGCGCCGCGCTTTAACGGCTCTTTGCGCATTGATCTGGATATTGACGCGACGATGGACACGGTGACGTTTTCCAAGCCGCCCCTTGAGGTCGCGCTGGAAACCAAAGCGGGGCGCAAGCTGCGCCTCATCGGGGTGCATATCAAGTCGAAAGCGCCGCATGGGGCGACCAGTCCCGAAACCGAGACCCGCATCGCGATCGAGAACCGCCGCAAGCAACTGGCGCAATGCATCTGGCTGCGCCGCCGGATCGACGCGCATCTGGCCGCGGGCGACAGCCTGATCGTCCTGGGCGATTTCAACGATGGTCCGGGGCTGGACGAATACGAAAAGCTGTTCGGGCGCTCGGGGCTGGAGATCGCTTTGGGCGAGGGGCGTCCGCTCAGCGAGCGGATGCGCGACCCGCACGCACGGCTGCGCAGGCCGCATGTAACGGCCGCGATGCCCTCGTCCGCACGGTTCTATCTGCCCGAGCAGGGGCAGTATTTCTCGGCGATGCTGGACTATGTCATGCTCTCGCCCGATCTGTGCGCCGATGCGCCCGCATGGCGGATCTGGCACCCGTTCGACGACCCCGCCTGCTATCGCACGCCCGAACTGCGCGAGGCGCTGTTGCAGGCCTCCGACCACTTTCCGGTGAGTGTCGATATTTCACTCTGACCCGCGCGCGCGGGGTGGTATAGTCGCGCCATGAAGAGCTTTGTAACGATCCCCGTTGTCGTGCTGGCCGGATGGCTGGCGGCTGGTCCCGTGCTTGCGCAAGAGGCTGAAACCCCGCCCGAAGGCGACCTTGAGGAAGGTATGAGCCTTCTGGAAAAGGGTATGGCGATGGTGCTGCGCGGTGTGCTGGACGAGATGGAACCAGCCCTGGGCGAAATGCAGCGCGGCATCGAAGAAGCGGGACGCGACCTTGCGCCTGCGGTCGACAAGCTGATCTCGCTCTTGGACGACATCCGCAACTATGACGCGCCCGAGCGCCTGCCGAATGGCGATATTATCATCCGCCGCCGCCCGGATGCGCCAGCTTATGTTGACCCCGCGCCGGAAACGACCGAGCTTTAGGGGAATTTCACCCGCGGCTTGGCCTTGAGCGCAGAGGCGAGCGAGGCAAAACGCGCCTCGGCCACTTCGCCAAAGAGCCCTGCACCTTTTTGTGTCAGCGTCAGTGTCAGCGTTTGTTTTTTTGGCGAATATTCCAGCTCGCCCGCCTCTTGCGGGCTGTGCAGCGCGAACATCGCCCCGAAACGCATCGCCTTGCCCAGAACCTCGGCTTCGTTCAGATCGTCCTCGCTGAGCAGATCGAAGAGATAGCTGAACCGCGAGCCGTTGCGCGAATTCTTGTAGCGGTGCAGCAGCGCCACCCCCAGATAGACCCGCTCGGGGTGCGACAGTGCCGCCATATTGGCGCGGGTCACGTTATCGAAACAGGCCTCGGCGCGGTAATCGGGATGGGTGCGCCATGTCGTGTCGTGCAACAGACAGGCGGCGCGGATCAGGCGGAATTTCTCGGGGGCGGCATTGGCGAAAATCGGCGCGATGAAATTGTGCAGGCGTTTGCCGAAGCCAGGAAGCCGCGATTGCGTGCGCTCAGAGTGGCGGCAGGCCTCGATCAGCGGGTCGCGGCGGCGCAGGCGCTCGGGCATCTGCTCGTAAAGCATCCCCTCGCGGATACCATAGGCCGAGACGTCGATCTCTTTGGGTGCGAAGGTCGTGACCAGTTCGCGCAACACCTGCGCGGCCCAAGGCACCAGCGACATGCGCGCCGAGGATGTGCCGGTTTTTGAACGCAGCGCATCCAGATCATTCGCGCCGATCCAGTCGAGCGTTTCTACAAGCGTGTCGGGCATCATCCGGTATTCGTGCAGCACCACCAGCGGATAGTTGCGCCGCTCCATGTCAAGCCGTGCAATCGCGCGCCACGATCCGCCCACCAGATAGATCCGGTCGTGATCGGTGCCGACCTGATCGGCCAGTTCGCGGATCGTCGCCTTGATATGGGCGGCCTGATCCTTTTTCGGGATCTGCATCAGCCGGAAGGGGCCAAGCTGCGAGGTCACGCGCCGCCAGACCTTGCCGCCGCGCACCTCGGCCAGCTCCATCGAGTTGCCGCCGATGTCGCAGATCAGCCCTTCGGCCTCGGGCCAGCCCAGAAGCACACCCTGCGCGGACAGCCGCGCCTCCTCGATCCCGTCGATGACGTGGATATGCAGGCCGGTTTCCTTTTCGATCTGGCGCTTGAACTCGGGGCCGTCCTCGGCGTCGCGCATGGCGGCGGTGGCCACACAGGTCAGCGGGCCGATGTCCATGCCCTTGGCCAGCAGCGCAAAGCGCTTGAGGGCCGCGAAGGCGCGCTTGCGCCCCTCGGGGCTAAGCCGTCCGGTTTCGGCCAGACCTTGCCCCAGCCCCGCCATGACCTTTTCGTTGTAGAAATAGGCAGGCGAGCGCGCGGCCCCGTCAAACACCACCATCCGCACCGAGTTCGACCCGATGTCGACCACCCCCACGCGCGACAGCGCCCGCGCCGAGGGATCGTCGAACAGCGGCACCCCGAACGGATCCCAGTCATCGCCAAGCGTCAGCGGGCGGGAGGACGAGTGGTCAGCGTTCATGCAGTGGCCTTTGTTGCTGGCGGGGGTGTCCCCCCCGCGCGAGCCTAGTGTCAGTCGAAGCTATGGGCAAGCTTTGGCACGTCTTTTGCGCCCGCCGAGCCGCGCCCCGAAAGCGAGGGGTATTCCATGAAGAAGCGGTGGCAACTGAACAGGTCTTCCTTGCCTTCGGGCAGCGGGCGGACAAAGCGTCCGTCGGGCTGGAGGATCCAGCTTTGCGCCTCGTCGGCAAGGTTCGCGGCCATGATCTGGTTGACGATCTGCGCCTTCACCGTGTCGTTCATCGCCTCGACCAGCGTCTCCACGCGACGGTTAAGGTTGCGCCCCATCCAGTCAGCCGACGAAAAGAACACCCGCGCCTTTTTCGACGACAGCCCGTGTCCGTTGCCGAAACAGACGATCCGCGAGTGTTCAAGGAACCGCCCGACGATGGATTTCACGCGGATATTCTCGGACAGACCCTTGATGCCGGGGCGCACGCCGCAGATGCCGCGGATAATCAGGCTGATCTTCACGCCCGCCTGCGAGGCCTCGTAAAGCGCGTCGATGACCACGGGGTCGATCAGCGAGTTCATCTTGGCCCAGATTTCGGCGGGGCGGCCCGCGCGGGCGTATTCGGCCTCTTTCGCGATCAGGTCCAGAAGGCGGGGCTTCAGCGAAATCGGTGAAATCGCAAGGTTTTCAAGCCCCTCGGGCTGCACATAGCCCGACAGATAGTTGAACACCTTGGTCGCATCGCGCCCCAAGGCGCTGTCGCAGGTAAAGAAGCTGAGATCGGTGTAGATTTTCGCGGTGATCGGGTGGTAGTTGCCGGTCCCGTAGTGCGTGTAGGTGACAAGCTGATCCCCCTCGCGGCGCACCACGGTCGAGATCTTCGCGTGGGTTTTGTAGTTGATAAACCCATAGACCACATGCGCACCCGCACGTTCCAGCCGGCGCGACTGGCGGATGTTGGCGGCCTCGTCAAAGCGGGCTTTCAGCTCGACCAGCGCAGTGACGGATTTGCCCGCCTCCGCCGCCTCGCAGAGCGCCGAGACGATCGGGCTGTCCTTGGAGGTGCGATACAGCGTCTGCTTGATCGCCAGCACATTCGGGTCCGAAGCCGCCTGATTGAGGAAGCGCACCACCATATCGAAGGTCTCGTAGGGGTGATGCAGCAGCATGTCCTTTTGCCGGATCGCGGCGAACATATCGCCCTCGTGGTCCTGCACGCGCTCGGGCACGCGCGGCGTGAAGGTGGGCCACATCAGATCGGCGCGCTCGGACAGCACCAGCTCTTTCAGATCGGCAATGCCCAGAAGCCCCTTCACCTCGACGACCTCGTCATCCGAGACGTGCAGCTCGTCCATGATCAGCGATTTGAGGCTTTCGGGCGCGCCTGCGGTGATTTTCAGGCGGATCACCTGTCCGCGGCGGCGGCGTTTCAGCGCCGTTTCGAACTCGCGCACCAGGTCTTCGGCCTCGTCCTCGACCTCAAGATCGCTGTCGCGCAGCACGCGGAAGGCGCAATGGCCCGCGTCGCTATAACCCGGAAACAGCATGTCCAGATGCAGAAGCAGCAGGTCTTCGAGCGGCAGGAAGCGCGGGCCACCGGGCAGCCGCACAAAGCGGTCGATCTGCTGCGGGATCGGCAAAAGCGCCTGCAAGCGGCGTTTGTCCGCTTTGCGCTCCAGCTCCAGCGCCAGACAAAAGCCGGTGTTGGGGATGAACGGGAAGGGGTGCGCGGGGTCAATGGCCAAGGGCGAGAGCACCGGAAAGACCTTGTGCAGGAAGTGATCCTCAAGGAAGGTCCGGTCGCGTTTGGTCAGTTTCGAGCGCGGCACAAGGTGGATGCCTTCGCCCTCCATCTCGCGCTTGAGCTTGTTCCAGGTGGTCTGCTGCGCGGCCAAAAGGCGGCGCGCGTCCGCGTTGATCAGCACAAGCTGTTCGGCAGGCGTCAGCCCGTCATGCGACGGCGTCGTGTTTCCCTCGCGCACCAACTCTCGCAGGCCCGCCACGCGGACGGTGTAAAACTCGTCCAGGTTTGTCGCCGAGATCGAGACAAACCGCACCCGCTCCATCAGCGGCACGCGCGGGTTCGTCGCCTCTTCGAGGACGCGTGTATTGAACGCCAGCCACGACAGTTCGCGGTTGAAGAAACGCCTGGGGCCGGAGAGCACCTCTTTGGGCATCTCGACGGGGGCGGGGAAGGGGGTTCTTAGAAAATCAGCCTGTGTCATAGCGGCGCTTATCGTTGTGAATTGTAAAGGCGCGATGACAGCATTCTGCGCCCTGCGTCACAGAGTGTCCAGAACCTGCGCGGCAAGTTGGCGCGAGATTTTACGGCCCTCTTCCAGCGCACGGGTATCCAGCGCCTGAACCAGCTTGCGCGCGGTGGCAAGCGAGCGGTCCATCCGGGTTACCAGCCAGTCGATCAACTGCGGCTGCACGGTCAGTTGCCGGTCGTTGAAGAGCTTGACCAGAACAGCGGCGAGCAGAGCATCGTCGGGGGGCGAGATTCGCACCGAGGCGACCGAACCCATCCGCGAAATCAGGTCGGGCAGCGTCAGCCCCCAGTCGCGCGGCGGCGCGTCGGCGGTCATCAAGAATATGCGCCCCTCGGCCTGCATCAGATTGTAAAGGTGGAACAATGCTTCTTGCCGCGCCGGATCGGCTCCGATGGTTTGCGCATCCTCCAGCACCAGCGCCGAACGGGCGAGGGCTGGAATATCGGCATCCGTCAGGCGTGTCGCGGGCAGGATCGACGCCCCGCGCTCATCCGCCCAGATCTGCGCCAGATGCGACTTGCCCGCGCCCTCTGGGCCAATGAGCAGCATCCGCCCGCCGGGCCAGCCCTCAGGTGCGTCCAGCGTCGCCAGCGCCAGCGCATTCGCGGGCGCGACGAAGAAATCCTCGCGCCCCTGCGCCTGTTTCAGCGGCAGGTCAAATGCCAGTTGGCGGTTCATCTCAGGCCTCGTGCTCGTTTTCTTCTTGGGGCGTGCCGGAGCCTCGTCCGGTAATCCCGATATACAGCCTGCCCCCCAGATATTGGTCGAGGAAGAAACGTGCAACCACTCCGATCACTGCCGCGACCGGAACCGCGACCAGCATCCCCAGAAAGCCGAAAACCGTGCCAAAGGCCGACAGTGCAAAGAGCAGCCACAACGGATGCAGCCCGACCGAGGTGCCGACCAGTTTCGGCGTGATAATATTGCCCTCAAGGAATTGTCCGGCGGCGAATATCCCCGCGACAATCCCGATCGAGACCCAATCGCCCCAGAACTGGAACAGCGCCAGCCCGATGGACAGAACGCCCCCGATGATCGCGCCGACATAGGGGATGAAGGTCAGCGCGCCCGCGATCGAGCCGGCAACCAGCCCGAATTTCAGCCCCGCCAGCATCAGCGCAATCGAATAGAACGCGCCAAGCAGCAAACAAACGGAAACCTGCCCGCGCACAAAGCCCGACAATACCTTGTCGATGTCGCGCGCGATCTGGCGGATCGTTTCTACATGGTCGCGCGGCAGCCAGCCGTCGATCTTGGCGACCATCCGGTCCCAATCAAGCAGCATGTAGAAGGTCACCACCGGCACGACGACGATAAAGATGACCGCGTTGACGACGCTCATGGCGGAGCTGAGCAGCGTCTGCGCCAGCTCGCCGCCGCGCGCCTTGACGGTCTCGCCCAAGGTTGCCAGCGTTTCGTTGATGACCGAACCTTGCTCCATCATCGAAGGGAAGGTGGTGGTCAGGAAGGATTGCAGCCGTGCCGCAATATCGGGGGCCGAGGCGACAAGCTGGGTCAACTGGCGCATCAGCATCGGTAAGACCGCCAGCGACACCACCACGAAAGCCAGCGTCGCAACGACCGCTATCGTCGCGGTCGCGGCAACCCGCGTCAGGCCTAGTCGCTCCAGCCGGTCAGCCAGCGGATCAAGGAAATAGGCAATCGCGCCGCCCATGATGAAGGGCAGGATCACATCGCCAAGCCCCCAAAGCGCCAGCCCTGACAGAGCGATCGCCGCGCCCCAATAAACAACCTGTTGCCGCACCGGCAGGGACATAACCCGCTCCTTCTTACGAATACCCGTGCAAAATCGGGGTAAAGCGCGGAATTTTCAAGCGTATTGCCTCAAATCGGGGAATTGACCATTCCGGCGCGCCTCTTTCTAATGGGGGCGAATTTGTTAGAGGTGACGCTATGCCCCGTGTTCTGCGCCGTGCCGTGATGGCGATTTGTGTTCTGGCGGGGGCGGCTTTGCCTGCGGCATCCTTTGAAATCGAGACGGGTTTCGAGGCGCTGAACGATCCGCAAACCAAAATCGAAGGGCTGCACCGGCTGTATGTCGGGCACGAGGTCGCGCCGGGCCTGAGCTTTGGCCAGTCGATCTATTCGGCCGCCAGTGGCGATGCGGGGGGCGCGTTCTTCTGGGGCTTCGAAGCGGTCAAGACAATGCCGGTGAGCCCCGATCTATCCCTGAAATTGCAAGGGTTTATCGGTGGCGGTGGCGGGGCGGCGCAGGTTGTCGGTGACGGGCTGATGCTGCGCGCAGGTGTTGCTGCCGATTATGCGCTCTCGCCCCATTGGGGGCTGCAAGCGGGCGCTTCATGGATGCGGATCGCGGGGGCGAATATCGACGGGCCCGCGCTGGGCGTCGGGGTGCGCTATTCGGTCGATCCGGATCAGGTGCGCGCGGGCGGGGCGCTGTCCCTGCCGCTGCGCTCGGTCTCTCTCGGGGCGGCGCAGGTGGTGGCGCGCTCGGGCGCGCAGACCCGCGCAGGCCAGCCGCAACCCGATCTGAGCCTTGTCGGTGCCGAGGCGAGCTTTCTGCTGTCGGCCCGCAACGAGCTGACCTTCGGCGCGGCGGGGGCCGCGAAAGGCGGCGAGGGCTATATGCAGGTGATGGGCGGCCTGCGCCACCGCATCCCGATGGGGCCGGTTGATCTGTTTGGCGAGGCGGCGCTTGGCTTTGGCGGCGGCGGCGAGGTGGATACCGGCGCGGGGCCGCTGGTTTCCGTTGCGGGCGGGGTGAGCGTGCCGCTGGCCAATTGGCTGGATCTTGATCTGGCGGTGGGCGGCACCAAGGCGCTCTCGGGCGATCACGGCGGGGCTTTGGCCTCGGTGCGCCTCACGCGGGTGTTCAAGCGCGCAGCGGGCCAGTCGACCACCGGGAAGCCGCAGAAATGGGCCTATAGTTTCGGCGTTTCGGTGCAAGACCCGAACGCGGGGTTCCGCAAGGCGGGGGCACCCGGATCGGGCCGCCCGATTATGCAAGAAAGCTCGGTCGATATGTTCCTGACCGACCGCCTTTATCTGACGGGGAACGCGCAAACCGCGATGGGCGGCGAGGTGGCGGGCTATGCCATCGGTCTGTTGGGGCTTGGCTACGAGATGCCGCTCTCGCCGCGCTGGAGCGCCTCGGTCGAGGCGCATCTGGGCGCGGCAGGGGGCGGCGGCGTCAACGCGGCGGGCGGGCTGATCGGGGGCTTGCGCGCGGAACTGGACTGCGCGCTGCGCGACAACCTGCGCCTGTCGCTGGGGCTTGGCACGCTGCGGGCGCTGAAATCGGGCGGGCTTGCGCCCACGGTGGCGACGGTTGGCTTGAAAATCCCGTTCGAAACCCGCTAGGCGACCCCGCGCGGACACTTGCCCCGCTGGCCTAATTCCTCTAGGCCAAGTGGCGACAGATAACCCAATCCGCAGGACCGCCAGATGCGCCTTTCCCGCTATTTCCTTCCCGTTCTCAAAGAGAACCCCGCCGAGGCCCAGATCGTCTCGCACCGCCTGATGCTGCGCGCGGGCATGATCAAGCAGCAATCCGCAGGCATCTATTCGTGGCTGCCCTTGGGCTACAAGGTGCTCAAGCGGATCGAGCAGATCGTCCATGAAGAGCAAATCCGCGCGGGCCACATTCCGCTTTTGATGCCGACGCTGCAATCGGCGGACCTGTGGCGCGAAAGCGGGCGCTATGATGACTACGGTCAGGAAATGCTGCGCATCAAGGACCGTCATGGCCGCGATATGCTTTACGGTCCGACCAATGAGGAAATGGTGACGGACATCTTCCGCGCCCATGTCGAAAGCTACAAATCGCTGCCGCTGACGCTCTATCACATCCAGTGGAAGTTCCGCGACGAGATCCGCCCGCGTTTCGGCGTGATGCGGGGCCGCGAGTTCTTTATGAAAGACGGCTACACCTTCGACCTGACCCGCGAAGACGCGCTGCACGCCTATAACCGCCACCTCGTGAGCTATCTGCGCACCTACGAGCGTATGGGGCTTCAGGCGATCCCGATGCGCGCCGATGGCGGCCCGATCGGCGGCGATTATACGCATGAATTCCTCGTGCTGGCGGAGACCGGCGAATCCGAGGTCTTCTATGACAGCGAAGTGACCGATCTGACCTTCGGCGACCGCGAGATCGACTACGATAGCCGCGAAGAGTGTCAGGCCGTGCTGGAGGAATTCACCTCGCGTTACGCCCGCACCGACGAGACCCACGATGAAGCGCTGTTCAACGAAATCCCCGAGGAACGCCGCCGCGTCGCCCGCGGGATCGAGGTCGGGCAAATCTTCTACTTCGGCACCAAATACTCCGAGGCAATGGGCGCCACCGTCACCACCCCCGATGGTGCGCGCGTGCCGGTCGAGATGGGCTCGCACGGGATCGGCGTGTCGCGTCTTCTGGGCGCGATCATCGAGGCCAGCCACGACGAAAAGGGCATCATCTGGCCCGAAGGCGTCACCCCGTTCCATGCCGGTATCGTCAACCTCAAGCAAGGTGACGCCGCCTGTGATGCGGCCTGTGACGCGCTCTATAAGGCGATGGTCGCGGCGGGTCTTGATCCGCTTTACGACGACCGCGAAGAGCGCGCAGGCGCCAAATTCGCGACGATGGACCTGATCGGTCTGCCGTGGCGTGTGACGGTCGGCCCGCGCGGTCTGGCCAACGGTGTGGTCGAGCTGACCAGCCGTCGCACCGGCGAAAGCGAAGAGATGTCGGCCGAAGCCGCCGTTGCGCGCATCGCCGAGATTTACGCCGCTCACCGCTAAGAATTCCCCCCGTCGCATTGGTGGCGGGGGTATTATTATGTTCGGGTGTATGAAAGGGCGGACAATGGCTTCCAAGGGCGTTTTGATCGGGCTTTCGGCGTCAGTTGTCGCGCTGGCGGGGCTTGGCGCGGTGATGCTCTGGCCGCATGAGCCGGCGTTCGTTTCCCATTCGCGCCCCTCCGAGCATGACGCCAACCACCTTGAGCATATGGCCGGCGGCACTCACGCCGAGATCCACCAGATGATCCACGGGGACGATCAGGCGGCAAGCCCCGCCACGGCCCCTGCGCCCGCGACGCTTGAGGACTGGGGCGCGCTGTTGTTCATGGATACCAACCTGTCGCAAAACCGGACGCAAAGCTGCGCGACCTGCCACGATCCCGATTTTGCCTTTGTCGATCCGCGCGAAACGGCGGCGGGGCGTGCGGTGTCTTTGGGGGATGACGGGCGCTCTTTGGGCGACCGCAACACTCCAAGCGCGGCCTATGCGATGGCTTCGCCTGAGTTCCATCGCTCGGAAAAGGGGGAATGGATCGGCGGGCAGTTTCTGGACGGGCGTGCCGCGACGCTGGCCGATCAGGCCAAGGGGCCGCCGCTGAACCCGCTGGAAATGGGCTTGCCCTCGGTCGAGGCTGTGGCCGAGCGGCTGGCTGAAACGCCCGCTCATCGTGCGGCGCTAAAGCAGCTCGCGGGAATTGATGACCCGCTTGCCGATCCCGAGGCCAGCTTTGATGCGATGACCCGCGCGATAGCGGCTTTCGAGAAAACGCCGGTCTTTGCACCATTCGATTCCAGATATGACCGCTTTTTGCGTGGCGAGGTGCGGCTGACCGAAGAGGAAGAGCTGGGGCGTCTGCTGTTCTTTTCGTCCGAGTTTACAAATTGCAACATTTGTCACCAGCTTCAGGCGGGGCCGCTGTCACTGAATGAGACTTTTTCAACATATGCCTATCACAACATCGGCGTTCCGGCGAACCGTAAGGCGCGGGCGCTAAACGGTGCCGCGGCGGATTATCGCGATAACGGGTTGTTGGACAATCCCGACATTTCGCAAGAGGACATGCGCGGGCGTTTCAAGGTTCCATCGCTTAGAAATGTCGCAGTAACAGAGCCTTACATGCATAATGGCGTGTTTGAAGACCTGCGCACGGTTGTTCTGTTCTATAACAAATACAACTCGGCCCTGCCTGAGGACCAGATCAACCCTGAAACGGGCGCCCCTTTTGCTGCGCCCGAGGTTGAGGGCACTTTGTCTATGACAGAACTCGAAACCGGCCCGGCTCTGGATGACAAGCGGATCGACGCGATCGTCGCTTTTCTGAAAACCCTGACCGATGCGCGCTACGAACATCTGCTGGGGGAATAACGCGCGCCGAACGGCTCTGTGATCGGGCGCGGGCTTGACCTTTCGGGCATAAGAGGCGAGCGTGCCGCATCTTTTGGATTAGACCCGATGGCCACCCGAACAGCACCTTTCGCCCCTTTCGAGTTTTTGATCGCCTGGCGATACCTCCGCGCGCGCCGCGCCGAGGGGGGCGTGTCGGTGATGACATGGATTTCGCTGATCGGGATCATGCTGGGCGTTGCCGCGCTGATTGCGACACTGGCCGTGCGTGCGGGCTTTCGCGCCGAATTTGTTGATACGATCCTTGGTTCGAACGCACATGTGACGGTCTATTCCGCACCGATGGAAGTGGTCGAAGGCTCGGGCGCCTATTCCACGCTGATGCGCGACTACGCCGACCGCGCCGCCCGGATTGAGGCGATCCCCGGTGTGACCCGCGCTGCCCCCTTGATCCGCGGGCAGGTGATGGTCAGTAGCGGGAACCGCTCGAATGTTGCGGAAGTCTATGGAATTTCAGAGAAAAACATGAAAACCATCCCGCGCGTCGCAAACCCGCAAGACAGCCTTGGTGACATTAGTCGCTTCTCGGATGGGATCGCGATGGGCTCGGGGCTGGCGCGGGAGCTTGGCGTCGGGCTTGGCGATAAGGTCAAGCTGATCTCGCCCGACGGGGCGAAGACCGCCTTTGGCACCAGCCCGCGGGTTAGCGCCTATCCGGTCACTTATATCTTCACCGCTGGCCGGTGGGACATTGACCGGACGCGCATCTATATGCCGTTTGCCGAGGCGCAGAGCTATTTCAACCGCGAAGCCGGGGCTGACGAGATCGAGGTGATGGTGGACACGCCTGAAACGCTTGATCCATTTCTGCCGCCGCTGGTGCAGGCGGGGGGGGCTGGCACGATGCTCTGGACGTGGAAGGACAGCTCGTCGTCGTTCCTGCGCGCACTGGACATCGAGGATAACGTGATGTTCGTGATCCTCTCGATTTTGGTTTTGATCGCGGCGATGAATATCACCTCGGGGCTGATTATGCTGGTCAAGAACAAAGGGCGCGACATCGGCATTTTGCGCACGATGGGCCTGACCGAAGGCTCGGTGATGCGGGTGTTTTTCCTGTGTGGCGCGTTTACGGGCGTGATTGGCACGGTGGGCGGGGTGATCCTTGGCTGCCTGTTCGCGGTCTATATCGACGAGGTGATGTCCTTCGTGAACTGGCTGAACGGTGGCGGTGCGTGGGATCCCTCGATCCGCGGCATTTACGAGCTTCCGGCCAAGTTGCAGGGCTATGATGTGGCGAAAGCTGTGGCGCTGTCGCTTGGGCTGTCTTTTGTCGTGACGATCTTTCCGGCGCGTCGCGCGGCGCGTCTGAACCCGGTGGAGGCCTTGCGCTATGAGTGATGTGCTGACGCTGGAGATGATCGAAAAGTGCTATAATCGGGGTGCTCCGGGCGAGATTTCGGTCCTGAAAGGTGTGAATTTAACAATTTCCCGAGGTGAGGTCGTGGCCCTTGTCGCGCCTTCGGGCGCAGGGAAATCGACGCTTTTGCATATCGCGGGGCTGCTGGATACGGCGGATCGGGGACGTGTTGTGCTGAATGGTCAGGACATGAGCGGTGCGTCGGACCGTCGCCGGACAGAGGCGCGGCGCACCGATCTGGGCTTTGTCTATCAGTTCCACCACCTGCTGCCCGAGTTCTCGGCGCTGGAGAATGTCGTTCTGCCGCAGTTGGCGAATGGTGTTGCGCGGGGGGCGGCCGAGGCGCGGGGGCAGGCGCTTTTGGCTACTGTCGGCCTATCGGCGCGGGCCAGCCATCGTCCGTCTGAACTTTCGGGCGGAGAGCAACAGCGCGTCGCCTTTTGTCGGGCACTGGCCAACCAGCCCAAGCTGTTGCTGGCCGATGAGCCGACCGGCAACCTTGATCCGGCGACCTCGGACACGGTGTTTGCGGCGCTGATGGGGCTGGTGCGGGACACCGGTCTGTCGGCCCTGATCGCGACGCATAATCTGGAGCTGGCCGCGCGGATGGACCGTGTGATGCGCCTTGAGGCGGGGCATTTGACAGAGGATCAGCCATGATCGTTTACGGGATCAAATCTTGCGACACGGTGAAGAAGGCGCTGAAGGCGCTGGAGGGGGCAGGTCGTGCGCCCGAGTTTCGCGATGTGCGAGGGGCGCCGCTGACCGACGCGGAAATCGCGCGCTTTGTGGCGGCATTTGGCGAAGCTCTGGTGAACAAATCCTCGACCACCTGGCGCGGCTTGACTGATGATGAACGCGCCGCCCCCGTGGCCGATCTTATCGCCCGGCATCCGACGCTGATGAAGCGCCCCGTGATCGAAGAGGGCGAGACGCGCACGCTTGGCTGGAAGGCCGATGCGCAGGCCGTCTGGATATGAAAAGACCCGCAAGATCGCTCTTGCGGGCCGAATTCTTGACCGAGGAAATCCTCAGAGAAGCTGCAGGTCCGAAGCCGAAGCGCGGCCGTCGCGGCCTTCTTGCAGTTCGTAGCTGACTTTCTGGTTGTCGTTCAGACCTTTGAGGCCCGCGCGCTCAACAGCCGAGATGTGGACGAAAACGTCCTTGCCACCCTCGTCGGGTGCGATGAAGCCGAAGCCTTTGGTCGAGTTGAACCATTTGACGGTGCCCGTAGCCATACCGTTCTCCTTTTCGAATTTCCCTCAGGCGAGATTGCCCGGGGCCGTGCAGCCAGGTCTTTCAAATCTTCCGGCTGCCCCGTTTGTGAGAAGGGAGGCGGTAGGAAAGGTAGCAGTCACATGCGCAATAGAGTGCCACAAGCATCCGGAAATGCAATTGAAATTCCGATGACAGGCCAAGCCCATAGAAATTCGAAGAAAAACGCCGCGACCGGGGAAGGGGCGCGGCGTTTGCGGCTCAACTGAAGGCTGATTCTGCGGTCAGAGCAGATCGGGCGGGGTCGCCTCGGCCTTAAGCTGTTCGATCAGCGTGTCGATGGCGACGGTCTCGGTGCGGTTTTCACCCAGACGACGCACGGAAACGGTGCGCTCCTCGATCTCGCGCATCCCGACCGCAAGGATCACCGGCACTTTGCCAAGGCTGTGCTCGCGCACCTTGTAGTTGATCTTCTCGTTGCGGGTGTCGGTCTCGGCGCGGATGCCCGCGGCGCGCAGCATCTCGGTTACCTCGCGCACATAATCGTCCGCGTCCGACACGATCGAAGCTACAACCACCTGACGCGGCGCCAGCCAGAACGGCAGTTTGCCCGCGTGGCTTTCGATCAGGATACCGATGAAGCGCTCGAACGAGCCAAGAACCGCGCGGTGCAGCATGACGGGGCGGTGACGCTCTCCATCCTGACCGATATAGCTTGCATCCAGACGCTCGGGCAGGTTCGGGTCCACCTGAAGCGTGCCGCATTGCCATTCGCGCCCGATGGCGTCGGTCAGCGTGAATTCAAGCTTCGGCCCGTAGAATGCGCCTTCGCCTTCCTGAATCTCATACTGATAGCCTGCCGCGTTGCACGCATCGCCAAGCGCCTTTTCGACACGGTCCCAGCTTTCATCCGAGCCGATGCGCTTTTCAGGCCGGGTCGAGAGCTTGATCGTCCAGTTCTCGAAGCCCAGATCGGCATAGATCATCGCCAGAAACTCGATGAATTTCCTTGTCTCGGATTCGATCTGCGCATCGGTGCAGAAAATGTGGGCATCGTCTTGCGTGAAGCCGCGCACGCGCATGATGCCATGCAGCGCGCCCGAAGGCTCATAGCGGTTGCACGAGCCGAATTCGGCCATGCGGAGCGGCAGATCGCGATAGGATTTCAGGCCGACGTTGAACACCTGCACATGGCACGGGCAGTTCATCGGTTTCAGCGCATTCACGGTTTTTTCGCGGGCATGATCCTCGTCCACTTCGACGATGAACATGTTTTCCTGATAGTTCTCCCAGTGGCCCGAGGCCTCCCAGAGCTTGCGGTTCACCACCTGCGGCGTGTTCACCTCGACATAGCCGTCGCGGTCCTGCTGGCGGCGCATGTAGTCTTGCAGTGTGGTGTAGATACGCCAGCCGTTCGGGTGCCAGAAGACCTGCCCCGGAGCCTCTTCCTGCATGTGGAACAGGTCCATCTCGCGGCCCAGTTTGCGGTGGTCGCGCTTGGCGGCCTCTTCCATCATGGTCAGGTGGGCTTGCAGATCCTTGCGGTTCTTGAAGCCCACGCCGTAGATACGCTGGAGCATCGGGCGGGTGTTGTCGCCCAGCCAATAGGCGCCTGCGACATGGGTCAGCTTGAACGCATCCGCCGGCACCTGTCCGGTGTGTTGCAGGTGCGGGCCGCGGCAAAGATCCTGCCATTCGCCATGCCAATACATGCGGATGTCCTCGCCCTCGGGGATGCGGGCGATAAGTTCGACTTTGTAGGGCTCGTTCGTGTCTTCGTAATGCTTGATCGCGCGGGCACGGTCCCAGACCTCGGTTTTCACCGGATCGCGGGCGTTGATGATCTCGCGCATCTTCGCTTCGATCTGGCCAAGGTCTTCGGGGGTGAAGGGTTCGGTGCGGTCGAAATCGTAGAACCAGCCCTTGTCGCGGACCGGGCCAATGGTGACTTTGACGTCGGGCCAGATCTCTTGCACCGCGCGCGCCATGATATGCGCCAGATCGTGGCGGATCAGCTCAAGCGCCGGTTCGTCATCCTGCATCGTGTTGATCGCGATTTGCGCATCCGCAGTGATCGGCCATTGCAGATCGAAATGCGCGCCGTTCACCTGTGCCGAGATCGCCTTTTTCGCCAGCGAGGTCGAGATGCTTGCAGCCACTTCGGCGGGCGTGGTGCCGGCCGGATAGTCGCGCGAATTTCCATCGGGGAAGGTGAGGGTGATTTGGGACATCGGTTGTCCTCCTCGTCAGTTTGGCGCCCACGGAACGCCCGGTTGCGGGTTATGATGGGGTGCTTTTGCGCCGCGCGGGCGGCAGTGTCAACGCGCGAACGGAAAACGCGCCCCGAAAAGGGCGCGTTTCGTGGGATTTTATCGCGAAATCAGAGCTTCGAGAGCTTGGATTGCAGATCGGCGAGCTGCTTTTTGATCGCGTTCAGCTCTTCCTTGCCGTCCTGCTTGCCGGTGCTTTCGTCCTCGGGTGCGGGGCCGGATGATCCGGTCGTTCCCCAGCCTTTCATCATCTGTTCCAGAAAGGCCTGTTGCTGGCGCTGCAGCGCGTCAAACCCCGGCATCGAGGCCATCGGGTTCGGCATATGGGTCAGGTTTTCCATCATATGCGACTGGCCCTCGCGCAGCATCTCGAACGAGGCGGCAAGGAATTGCGGCACGACCGACTGCGCCGAAGTCGTATAGGAGCGCACCAGATCGGTCAGCACATCGACGGGCAGCACATTCTCGCCGCGGCTTTCGTGCTCGGCGATGATTTGCAGCAGATACTGGCGCGTCAGGTCATCGCCCGATTTCAGATCGACGATCTGCACCTCGCGCCCCGCGCGGATGAATTTCGCGATGTCCTCAAGCGTGACGTAATCGCTGGTCTCGGTATTGTAGAGCCGACGGCTCGCATACCGTTTAATCAGCAACGGCTTTTCATCACTCGCCATCTTATCCTCCCCGGGTGCGTGCTTATTATGCGCTTGCGGCGAGTTTGATGCGGCGCGGCGGCAAAAGCAACAATCTTGTTGCCCAGGGGCCGCAACGGAAAAGGGCGAGCCGGTGGCTCGCCCAGTTCGGGACCGCTGCAATCGGGAGGAGGAGATCGCAGCGGCAGTAATCCGTCGGGCGCCGAAGGGGGAGGAGGGCGCCCGGAACCGGATTATTTCGCAGCAGCCGCTTTCTTAGCGGTTTCGGTTGCGGTCGCAGTGGCTTTTTTCACAGCTTCCGAGGCTTCTTCCGACAGGTCTTTGCCAGCAGCCATCATCAGCTCGACGGTTTCCATCTGCACTTTTTTCGCGATTTCAGCGAAGGCAGCCAGGTTTTCAGCAGCCAGTTCAGCCGAAGCCGAAGCGAAGTCGTTGACGGCTTTCGCGTAGTCAGCCGGCTCTTCCTGGGTTTTGGTCAGAGCGCCGACTTTGGTCAGAGCGTCTTTCGCCCATTTCGACGAAACTTCGGTCGATTTCTCAGCAGCTTCCAGAGCCACTTTCGAGAATTTCTCGCCGATCGCGGCTTGCGATTTGAAGGCGTCCTGGAACTTGGCTGCGTCCACCGGGAACGAAGCCATCATGTCCTGCATGATCTTGGTGTAATCTTGGGTCTTAGCCATTTTAAGTCTCCATTCACGAGAGCCATATCCGAATGCGCGGCCCGTTCGCATCAGTCTGTCGCGTCGGTGTGACGCCTTGTATGAAGACAGATATAAATGCTGCGGTGCAGCAAATCAAGAAAAAAACGCTGCGTCGCAGAAACTTCACAATCATTAACCAACAAATAGTTAATAAATAAAGGCGCGGAAGCTATTCCGCGCCCTTGGCTTGAAAAATGCCGCGTCGCAGCAATTCCAGCTTAAATCGCAACATTCTCCGAGACATAGGTGCCCGGCGCCGGGGCCAGAACGGGGTGGTTTTTGCCCCCCGGCTCGCGGGCTGGCACCATCCTGCCGGATTTCTCGGCCAGCCATTCGCCCCATCGCGGCCACCAGCTCCCCTGGTTATAGGTGGCTGTGCCCTTCCATTCGTTCGGGTTCTCGATCGGCAGATCCGAGGTGTAATGCCCGTATTTGTTCTTTGAGGGCGGGTTCACGATGCCGGCGATATGGCCCGATTCGGAGATGATGAAGGTCTTGTCCTTCGATCCCATCTTCGCGACCCCGTTGAACGAGGCGATCCAGGGCGCGATATGGTCGGTCTCGCAGGCAATCGCCATTAGCGGCACCTTCACATCCGACACCTTCAGCACTTCTCCGCAAACCTCGATCCCATCGCGCGAGAACCTGTCGGCCTGACACAGACCGCGCAGATACTCGGTCGCCATGCGGCCCGGCAGGTTGGTGGAATCGCCGTTCCAGAACAGCAGGTCAAAGGCGGGCGGCGCCTCGCCCATCATGTAAGAGCGGATCGCGGGCTGATAGATCAGGTCATTGGCGCGCAGGAAGCTGAAGGTCCGCGTCATGAAATAGCTCGACAGGATGCCGTCTTGCTGGATCTGCGCCTCGATCCCGTCGACGAAATCGTCTTGCAGGAACGAGGTGAACTCTCCCTGATCCGAAAAATCGGTCAGCGTGGTGAAGAAGGTTGCCGATTTGATCGACTTGTCGCTGCGCTTGTCCAGAAGCGAAAGCGTCAGTGAAAGCGTGGTGCCCGCGATGCAATAGCCGACCGCATTCACCTGCTTTTCGCCGGTGATCTGCTTGGCCTGCTCGATCGCGGTCAGGTAGCCTTCTTCGATATAGGTATCCATGCCGACATCTGCATAGCTGGCGTCGGGGTTCTTCCATGCCACCACAAACAGCGTGAACCCCTGATCGACGATCCATTTGATCAGCGAGTTCTGCGGTTTGAGATCAAGAATGTAGAATTTGTTGATCCACGGCGGGAAGATCACCAAGGGCGTTTTATGCACCTGCTCGGTCGTGGGCTTATACTGGATCAGTTCGAACATGCGGTTGCGATAGACGACCGACCCTTCGGTGGTGCCGATATTGCCGCCCACGGTAAAGGCGTTCTTGTCGGCCAGCGTGACCAGCAGGTCGCCGCGGTTCTGCTCGATGTCGCGGACAAGGTTTTCCATCCCGCGCACAAGGCTTTCGCCCTCGGTCTCGATCGCGCGTTCCAGCGCGTCGGGGTTGGTCGCGAGGAAATTCGTCGGCGCCATCAGGTCGATAATCTGGCGGGTGAAATACTCCAGCCGCTTGCGGTCGGTATTATCCAGCCCGTCAAGGCGGTTCATCGCATCCTCAAGCGCGCGCGACGACATCAGATACTGCTGTTTGATGAAGTTGAAATAGGGGTGGCTGTCCCACAGCGGGTTCTTGAAGCGGCGGTCGGTCGGGCCGGTGTTTTCTGGCGGTTTCATGCCGCCTTTCGCCAAGGCCTCGCTTGCCTCCATGTAATGCTTCACGGCATCGGCCCAGTAATTGACCTGCGCCTCCAGCATCTTCGAGGGGCGCTCGGCCATTTCCTTCATGAAAGCAGCCGATGCGGTCATATAAAGGTCAAGGCCCGGGCCGTCCAAAGCGGGTGTATGCGGGCGTTTGCGCGAGACAGCTTCGACCATCCGTTGCGTCAAATCCTCGATCTTTGCCAGATTTTCCTGCATCTGCGCGCTCATCTGAGGGGCAGCGGCTTCTTCGGCCTCGTCTTTAGTTGTCATGACGCATTTTCCTCCCTATCTTCACTTCAACCATAATGCTGCTTTTCAGGGGCCGTAAAGCGGGGTTTTGGAGTTATTTAGGCCGGATGGGAGATGCCGCCTCATGAAGGGTATGATGAGCTACGACCTGATGGAGACCATCAGGAATACTAACGAATGGATGGGAGCATCCGCGCGGGCTATGGCCTCTTACCCGATCTGGGGACTCGCGCCGCATCCGATGTTCAAGGCGCTGTCCGCATGGGGCCGCGTGACCGAGCGGTCTTTTGCCCGCATGGTGATCAAGCCCGACTGGGGCATCCGCTCGATTACGGGAGACGACGGCCGCGACCATCTGGTCAGTGTCGAGACTCTGATCGACAAGCCGTTCGGCGGGCTGATCCATTTCAAGGTGACGGGCCGCGAGCCGATGGCGCGCCGTATTCTGCTGGTCGCGCCGATGTCGGGGCATTACGCGACGCTCCTGCGCTCGACCGTGGCCTCGCTGTTGCCCGACGCCGACGTCTATGTGACCGATTGGCATAACGCGCGCGATATTCCGGTCTCCGAGGGCAAGTTCGACATCGAGGATTACACCCTCTACCTGGTCGAATTCATGAAATTCCTCGGGCCGGACATCAATGTGATCGCCGTGTGCCAGCCCGCGCCCCTGACGCTGGCCGCCACCGCCTATCTGGCCGAAGAAGAGCCCGAGGCGCAGCCGCGCACGCTGACGCTGATCGGTGGGCCGATTGACCCCGACGCCGCCGCGACCGAGGTGACCGACTTTGGCCGCCGCGTCACGATGGGGCAGCTTGAACATATGGTGATCCAGCGCGTCGGCTTTAAATATAAAGGCGCGGGCCGCCTGGTCTATCCGGGCCTGATGCAGCTTGCCTCGTTCATCTCGATGAATGCCGACAAGCACTCCAAGGCGTTTTCCGACAAGATCATGGCCGAAGCCAAGGGCGAAGGGTCTGAACACGACCACCACAACCGCTTCTATGACGAATATCTCTCGGTGATGGATATGACGGCCGAGTTCTACCTCTCGACGGTGGAACGCATCTTCAAAGGGCTGGAGATCGCGCAGAACAAGTTCACCATCAACGGCAAGACTGTAGATATTGGCAAGATCACCACGGTCGCGGTGAAAACCGTCGAAGGCGCGAATGACGACATTTCCGCGCCGGGGCAATGTGTGGCGGCACTTGATCTGTGCACCGGCGTGCCGGACGCGATGAAGGCGCAGCACCTTGAGCCGGGCGCGGGGCATTACGGCATCTTCGCGGGTGGCTCGTGGCGGACGAATATCCGTCCGCTGGTGCTTGATTTCATCGACACCCATGCTGGAGGGGTCAAGCCTTTTCGCAAGGGGCGCTCGAAGGTGACGCCGATCCGCGCCAATTAAGGGACGACGGAACGGCAGCAAAACAGGGCGCGCCCCCGGGCGCGCCTTTTCATGGGGACAGGAATGGAGCCTGAGGCAGATACACCGCAGACGCGCCGCGCGACGCGGCTGTCATTTATGGTGGCGGGGCTGGTGTCGGCCTGCTGGGCGCCGCTTGTGCCTTTGGCCAAGGCGCGCAGCGGGATCGGCGAGGGGGAGCTTGGGCTTTTGCTGTTGTGCCTCGGGATCGGGTCGCTGATCGCGATGCCGCTGACGGGGTGGATTTCGGCGCGCGCGGGGGCGCGTCCGATGGTGCTGGCCGGCGGAGCGGGGCTGGTTCTGGTGCTGCCTGCGCTGGCGGTGTTTTCGGCGCCTCTGGCGCTGGCGGGCGCGCTTTTGCTGTTCGGCGCGGCGCTTGGCACGCTGGATGTGGCGATGAATGTCCACGCGGTCGAGGTTGAACGCGCCGCCCCGCGCCCCCTGATGTCGGGCTTTCACGCGATGTTCAGCCTTGGCGGGATCATCGGGGCAGGGGGGATGGTTGCCCTTTTGTCGCTGGGGCTGTCGCCTTTTGCTGCGACGCTGGTCGCCAGCGGGCTGTCTGCGCTGGCGCTTGGGATGGCGGCGCCCGATCTCTTGCGCGCGCAAGGCGGAGAGCCGCTGCCGCTGGCGCTGCCGCGCGGGCCGGTGTTGCTGCTCGCGGCACTGACGGCGATCGTGTTTCAGGTCGAAGGGGCGGTGCTGGACTGGGGCGCACTGCTGGCGATCGGGCGCGGTCTGGTCACGCCCGAGGGCGCGGGGCTAGGCTTTATGCTTTTTGCCACCGCCATGACGGTGGGGCGGTTCACGGGGGACCGAGTGGTGCTGCGTTTCGGGGCGTTTGCGGTGCTGGTGGCGGGCGGTCTTTGCGCCATTGCGGGGATCGCGCTCTTGTTGCTGGCGCCGCCGGTTCCGGCGCTTGCGGGGTTTGTGCTGATCGGGTTGGGGGCGTCGAACCTTGTGCCGGTGCTCTTTAGCCTTGCGGGACGGCAAAGCGTGATGCCTGCGGGGCTGGCCATCGCGGCGGTGACGACCACGGGTTATGCAGGTATCCTCGTGGCACCTGCGGGGATCGGCTATGTCGCCGAGGCTACAAGCCTGCCGACCGCATTCTGGATACTTGCGGGCTTTATGGCGCTGGTGCCGCTGAGTGCGCGGGCGATAACGCGGGCCGGGTGACGCCGCGCCCCTCTTGCCTTTTGCGAACGCCCGCGTAGCTTGGCGCCATGATAACGATCACGCTCGAACACCCCGTTCAGGAAGACCTCGCGTTGCTGCACGCGCGCCATCACGGCGCGATGCATGCCGACACCCCGCCCGAGTCGATCCATATGCTCCCGCCTGACGCGCTGGCGAAACCCGGTATCCGGTTCTATGTCATGCGCGAAGCGGGGCGTGCGCTTGGCATGGGGGCGCTGAAGGCGCTGTCGGGCACTCATGCCGAAATCAAGTCGATGCATGTGCTGATGGAGGAACGCGGGCGCGGGCTGGCGCGGCTCATGCTGGACCATCTGATCGCCGAGGCGCGGGTTGCGGGGATTGTGCGGCTCAGCCTTGAAACCGGCGCGCAGCCCTCGTTCGCGCCCGCGCGGCGGCTTTATGAGGTCGCGGGCTTTGCCTATTGTGACCCGTTCGAGGGCTACCACCCCGATCCGATGTCCGCCTTCATGACGCTGGAAATCTAGCCTCGGGCGCTTGCCGATGCCCGAAGGGCGCGCTAAAGCTCGTCCCGCGCGTCTGGCCCCTTAGCTCAACTGGATAGAGCAGCCGACTTCTAATCGGCAGGTTGAGGGTTCGATTCCTTCAGGGGTCGCGCGCTTGTCCTGACCGGCAAACGAAAGGCGGGCCTGACGCCCGCCTTCCTGTGGTTTTCCGAAAGTCCTAGCCCTTCTTGACGGCCTTCAGCTTGTCTATCCCCAAGAGCTTCATCAGCTTACGCTCGTAAAAGGTTTCCGAGGTGCCCTTGCGCAGCTTGTGGATAAAGTATTTCTCGAAGGCGGCCTTCGCCCAGTGGACCCATTTGCCCTGGCTCGACCAGTTGACATTGCGTGGCGGGATCTGCGGTTGCGCGACAAAGGCGATGCCCTGATCGCCGAAATCGGCAAGGCAGACAGCGTTCCATGTGCCGACCTCGTCGGGCTCTTGCCCGCGCACGATATTGCCGATGTTATGCGCGGTTGCCGTGACCATCGATTCAATCATGAAGCCGGTTTTCGGCACGCCGCAGGGAACGGGAGTCGGCCCCATCGGCGGAATGGCGACACAAACGCCAACCGCAAAGATGTTCTGATACTTCGGGTTGCGCTGGTATTTGTCGACGATGGTAAAGCCGCGCGGGTTCGACAGCCCCTCGATGCCCGACACGGCGGGAATGCCGCGGAAGGCGGGCAGCAGCATCGAATAGCCAAACGGCATTTCGCTGGTCGCCTTGACCGAGCCGTCATCGGCGATTTCCTCGACGAACATCTTGCCGTCCTCGACCTTCTGGATGCGCGAGGAGGTTTTCCACTTGATGTGGCGCTCGCGCATGGCCGATTCCAGCAGACCCTTGGTGTCGCCCACGCCATCAAGGCCAAGGTGGCCGACATAGGGCTCCGAGGTCACAAAGGTGATCGGCACCTGATCGCGGATCTTGGCGCGGCGCAGCGCGGTATCAAGGATGAAGGTGAATTCGTAGGCCGGACCATAGCAGGACGCGCCCTGCACGGCGCCAACGATGATCGGCCCCGGGTTCTCGCAGAAGCGGTCAAAGGCAACGCGGGCGGCCTCGGCATGGTCGACGTGGCAGATCGACTGGGTGAACCCGTCGGGACCAAGCCCCTCGATCTCGTCAAAGGCCAGTTCGGGGCCGGTGGCGATGACCAGATAGTCGTAGGACACGCTCTCGCCATTCTCCAGCTCGACCCGGTTTTCATCGGCATGAAGCTTTTTCGCAGCAACCGGAATGAAGTCGATGCCGCGTTTTTTCATTGTGGGCGCAAGATCGACCGTGATGTCCTTGCGATCCCGCCAGCCAACGGCGACCCACGGGTTGGACGGCACGAAGTGATACTTCGGGTCCTTGGTGATGACGGTGATCTTGTCTTCCTTACGCACCGAGTCACGCAGCTCATACGCCTGAATTGCGCCACCCAGACCTGCACCGAGAACAACGATATGTGCCATGAATTCCTCCCTATGTTGCCGGAAGCCAGCCCCGAGCCAACCTATTTGTATGCGCGAGATTGAATATGTCTTTGATGCAGGTCAAGGGAAACTGCTGGAAAGGCAGGAAATTAAAGCGATTCTAATCGGTGCGCGGCCCCATGAAAAAGGCGGGCCGGTTTCCCGACCCGCCTTTCCTGTTTTCGAGCACTGCCTTAGTTCGGCAGTTCGGCGGTGATGCCTTCGACGAAGAAGTTCATGCCGGCCAGATCGCCGTCATTGGCAACTTCGCCATCCGCCAGCCAGGCCGAGCCGTCTTGTTTGTTCAGCGGGCCGGTGAAGGGGTGGTAGGTGTTGGTGCGCATCGATTCAACAAGCGCGAGCGCCTCTTCCTTGACTTCGGCCGGAACGGCGTCCGAGATCTCGCCGATGCCGACCATGCCGGTGTCGATGCCGCCCCAGGCGCCCTCGGAGGCCCAGCTACCGTCCATCACCGCGCCAACGCGCTGAACGTAATAGGGCGCCCAGTTGTCGATGGTCGAGGACACGCGCGGCATCGGTGCAAAGGACGACATATCCGACGCCTGACCGAAGGTGATGACGTTGCCAGCTTCCTGCGCTTTGGCCTGCGGCGCGGTCGAGTCGGTGTGCTGCATGACCACATCGACGCCTTCTGCGATCAGGGCTGCGGCGGCGTCAGCCTCTTTCGCCGGATCGAACCAGGTGTAGGCCCAGACGACCTTCATCTCGACGTCGGGGTTGACCTTCTTAGCGTGGATATAGGCGGCGTTGATGCCCTGAATGACCTCGGGGATCGGGAAGGAGCCGATATAGCCGATCTTGTTCGACTTGGTCATGCGCCCGCCGATGGTGCCCTGAACCGCGCGGCCCTGATAGAAGCGCGCGTCATAGGTGGAGACGTTGTCGGCGCGCTTGTAGCCGGTGGCGTGTTCGAACTTCACATCGGGGAATTTGGCCGCGACATTCATCACCGCATCCATATAGCCGAACGAGGTCGCGAAGATCAGCTTGTTGCCTTGCAGCGCAAGCTGGGTCAGGGCGCGCTCGGCGTCCGGGCCTTCGGGAACCGATTCCATAAAGGTTGTCTGCACCTTGTCGCCATAGGCGTCGACGATCGCCTGACGGCCCTGATCGTGCTGATACGACCAGCCCATGTCGCCCACGGGGCCGACATAGATGAAGCCGACTTTCAACGCTTCTTCGGCAAATGCCGGAAGGCTGGCGGCGGCCAGAACGGCGGCGGCTGCGGTGGTGGTAAGGAAGGATCTGCGCTTCATGGGAACTCCCGTTGGTTTGCGGGCGCAATCGCCCTTGGGTGTGTGGGCCTCAGGATGAGGCATGGAAGGACTTGCCAAGCGAGGCAGGGGCGGCCTGCACGCCGTGGCGGTGAATGGCGGACAAGAGGACCAGAACGACAATGGTAATCACATAAGGCGCCATCGACAAAAGATGCACCGGAATAGAATACTCCGCCGCCTGTAACTGCAATTGCAAAGCGGTGATGCCACCAAAAAGATAGGCGCCGATCAGCACGCGCTCGGCCCGCCAGCTTGCGAAAACGACGATGGCAAGCGCGATCCAGCCTGCGCCCGCGGTCATGCCTTCGGTCCATTGTGGCACCCGCACGAGGCTCAGGTAAGCGCCGCCAAGGCCCGCCAGCGCCCCGCCAAAGGCCAGTGCGGCACAGCGCACGGCAACAACGCGGTAGCCAAGCGCATGGGCGGCGTCGTGGTTTTCACCCACAGCGCGCAAGATCAGCCCCGCGCGCGTCTTGCGCAGCACGAACCACGTTGCGACGACAAGGCCGAGTGAAAGATAGACCATCCAGTCGTGGCGGAAGAATATCTGCCCCAGAACCGGAATATCCGACAACGGGCCGAAATTCAGCTTCGGCGTCGCGGGCGGGCGCACCCCTTCATAGCCCTTGCCGACCAGTGCCGAGAACCCCAGCCCGAACAGCGTCAACGCAAGCCCCGTAGCTACCTGATTGGACAGGAAAACCTGCGTCAGCAGCGCGAACAGCATCGCCAGCGCAGCGCCCGCAATAGCACCCGCCGCGAAGCCCAGAACGGGGCTTCCGGTGGCAGTGGCAACGGCGAAACCGCCCACCGCGCCCATGATCATCATCCCCTCGACCCCAAGGTTCAGAACACCCGATTTCTCGGCAACCAGTTCACCCGTAGCGGCCAGAAGAACCGGCGTCGAGGCGGTCATCAGCGTGGCCGTCAGTGCGACGGCATCAATGCCTCCGATAATCATGCTGCGGCCCTCCCCAGACGGACGCGGTAGTTGGTTAACACGTCGAACCCCAGCAGGAAGAACAACAGCATCCCCTGGAATACCTGAATGGCGGCGGCGGGCAGGCCCAGCATCAGTTGTGCCATGTCGCCGCCGATATAGGTCAGCGCCATCAAAAGCCCCGCCAGCAGGATGCCGATCGGGTGCAGGCGGCCCAGAAAAGCGACGATGATCGCGGTGAAACCGTAGCCCGCGTTGAAGCTGTCGGTGATCTGGCCGCTGGGACCGGAGACCTCGAACAGACCGGCCATCCCCGCGAGCGCGCCGGACAGGCCAAGGCAGAACACCACCAGACGTGGCGGAACGACTCCGGCAAAACGTGCGGCGCGCGGGGCTTCGCCCGCGACACGGATACGGAAGCCCGCGATATGGCGGTGCATCAGGATGTATGTTGCTATAACGGCAACAATAGCGGCCATGACTCCCCAATGCGCGCCGGTTCCGGCAAACAGCTCGGGGTTATGGGCCGAGGGGTATTGTTGCAGGTTGCGCGAGCCGGGGAAGCCATAGCCTTCGGGGTTTTTCAGCGGGCCAAAGGCGACATAAGCCAAAAGGTTCTGCGCCACATAGACCAGCATCAGAGAGACCAGAATCTCGGAGGTGTTGAACCAGTTTTTCAAAAGCGCCGGGATCATCCCCCAAAGGAACCCGCCAAGCGCGCCAAGCACGACCATAGCGGGGAAAAGCCAAGTGCTTTCCGCCGGATAGATCGAAAGGGCCAGCCATGCGCCCGAGATCGCGCCAATGATATATTGTCCCTCGGCGCCGATGTTCCAGATACCTGCGCGAAAGCCCACGGCAAGCCCTGCCGCGATCAGGATCAGGGGCGCGGCCTTGACCAGAAGCTGGCCACGGAAATAGGCCGCGTTCGGCCCCAGAAGCGGCTCCCAGAAGATCACGCGGATCGCCTCGATGGGGTTTTTTCCAAGCGCCGAGAATAGAATTCCGCCCGCGATCATTGTTGCGATAACGGCAATAATCGGTGTGGCCCAAGCCCAGAATTGCGACGGTGTCGGCCGTTTGATCAGCGTAATCACAGTGCCGCCTCCTGCATTCCATGCGCTCCGCCCAGCATCAGGCCGACCTCGTCGATTGTCAGCCCTTCGGTCGGGCGCGGGGGCGAAAGCCGCCCCTCGTTCAGCGCAGCAAAGCTGTCGGCGATTTCCATCAGCTCATCAAGATCCTGACTGATGACGATCACGGCGGCGCCATCGGCGGCCAGATCAAGCAGTGCCTGCCGGATTGCGGCGGCCGCAGCCGCATCCACGCCCCAGGTCGGCTGGTTGACCACCAGAACCTGCGGCGCCTGCAAAACTTCGCGCCCGATCACGAATTTCTGGAGGTTCCCGCCCGAGAGCGCACGGGCCGCAACATGGGGGCCGGGCGTGCGCACGTCGAAGGCGGCGATGATCTCTTCGGCAAAGCCTTTGGTCGCTTTTGTGTCGATAAATCCGTTCGAAGTCAATGGCTTGCGAACCGTTCCGGTCAGGAGCGCATTTTCCGTCAGGCTCATTGCGGGCACCGCCGCATGGCCCAAGCGTTCCTCGGGCGCGGCCAAAAGGCCCATCTTGCGCCGCGCGTTCGGGTCGGTCGCGGAAATATCGGTGCCGTTCAGCCGCACCGTGCCTCTGCCCGACGGGCGCTCGCCCGACAGCGTCGCCAGCAACTCCTCTTGCCCGTTGCCCGCAACCCCGCCGATGCCGAAGACCTCGCCCTTGCGCAGGCGCAGCGAGACGTCCTTCAGCGAAGGGCCGAATTGCGACATCGGCGCCATCGACAGCCCTTCGACGATCAGAACCTCGTCGCCAAGATCGCGTGCCCCGCGACTGGCGGGGCGAAACTCGGCCCCGACCATCATTTCGGCCAGCTCGCGCGCGGTCTTTTCCCTGGGCGAGCAGCTATCCACCACCTTGCCGCCGCGCAGGATCGTCGCGCCATCGCAAAGCGCGCGGATTTCTTCAAGCTTGTGGCTGATATAGAGGATCGCCGTGCCCTCGGCGGCCAGCTTGCGCAGGGTGTGGAACAGGATCTCCACCTCTTGCGGCGTCAGCACCGAGGTCGGCTCGTCCATAATCAGAAGTTTCGGGTCTTGCAGCAGGCAGCGGATGATCTCGACCCGCTGGCGTTCGCCCGCCGAGAGGTCGCCCACAAGGCGCGCAGGGTCCAGCGGCAGGCCATAGGTTTGCGAAATCTCGCGGATACGCACGGAGAGTTCGCGCATCGGCGGCGGGTTTTCCATGCCAAGAGCGACGTTTTCGGCCACGTTCAACGCCTCGAACAGCGAGAAATGCTGGAACACCATCGCCACGCCGTCAGCACGCGCCGCACGGGGTTCGGGCGGGGCAAAGGGCGCTCCGGCAAATTCCATCGTGCCCGCGTCGGGTTTGACCAGCCCGTAGATCATTTTGACGAGCGTCGATTTGCCTGCGCCGTTTTCACCCAGCAGCGCGTGCACCTCGCCCTCGGCGATGCGGAAGCTGACGCCATCATTGGCCACAACTCCGGGATAGGCCTTGGTCAGACCCTCGATCCTTAGCAGTGTGTGATCCCCCGTCACGCGATCCGTCCCTCTTGTTCTGCCGCTCCTGCATGGGAAGCGGTTGATTTTCCTTTCAGTAGCGCGGCTGCTACCCCTATCGCAATGGCTTGTGGCTGTTTCCCGAGCGTCGGATCGCCTATCGGGCAGGCAATGCGGGAAATTTGGGCGTTCGCGTGGCCAAGGGCGCGCAGGCGGCTTTGGAAACGCGCCCATTTCGTTGCCGATCCGATCAGGCCCGCCGAGGCAAACCCGTGCCCGAGCAGTTGATGACACAGCTCCAGATCAAGCGCGTGCGAATAGGTCAGGATCAGATGGCGGGCGTCATCGGGCGCGTTACTGACAAGGCTTGCGGGATTGGCCGCGCTGATCTGCCGCACGCCCGCGCGCGCTGCCGGAAAGCGCTCGGGGGCGGTGTCGGCCCATGTGATCTCGAACCGCGCGAGAGGGGCAAGCACATCGACAATCGCGCGCCCCACATGGCCCGCGCCCCAGATCCACAAAGGCGCAGGCGGGGGGGGGATCTGTTCGACCAGCCAGCCGTCGATCCAAAGGCGTGGGCGCTGGCCGCGGTCCCGCGCGCGGGCAACGGCGCGACGGACGGAGAGCGGCATTTCGGGCGGGCCGCAGAGGTTGCGCGCAAAGACCGGTTGCTCGCTGGCTGCGATCCAGGCGGCGTCGATCCGCTCGAACGCAAGGACCACCGCACCGCCGCAGCATTGGCCTTTTTGGGGGCCAAGGGCGGCGCGCTCAACGCCGGTTTTGCCCGCGCGGGCAGCGGTGATCGCATCGAATTCAAGCTGTCCGCCGCCGATGGTCCCCTCGCAGCGGTCGGGCCAGACCCACATTTCGGCCCCCGTTTCGCGGGGTGTGGAGCCTTTGGTCTCGGCGACCAGCACCCGCGCGAAGGGGCCGTGTGCCATCAGGGCAGTCAATAGCGCGTGGCGGTTCATTCGCTGACCCTCGCGCGCCCGATCGCGGCGAGCAGGGCTTCGGGCGTGGCAGGGGCTTGCAGGTCGGGGAATTGCGCGCCACAGGCCGCGCAGGCATCGGCCAGCGCCAGCCAGGCCGAGACCCCCAGAACAAAGGGCGGCTCGCCCACGGCCTTGGACCGATAGACGGTCTCTTTCGGGTTGGGTTCGTCCCAAAGCGTCACGTTGAACTGGTCAGGCGCGTCCGAGGCCGTGGGGATTTTATAGGTCGAGGGCGCATGGGTGCGCAGCCGCCCCGTCTGATCCCAGACCAGCTCTTCGGTCGTCAGCCAACCCGCGCCCTGCACAAAGCCGCCCTCGATCTGGCCGATGTCAAGCGCGGGGTTCAGGCTGGTGCCCGCGTCATGCACGATGTCGGTGCGCAGGATGCGGTTTTCGCCGGTCAGAGTGTCCAGCACGACCTCGGTCACGGCGGCGCCATAGGCAAAATAATAGAACGGATGGCCGCGACCGGCGGCGCGGTCCCAGCTGATTTCGGGGGTCGCGTAAAATCCGGTCGAGGACAGGCTGACACGCGCCTGATAGGCGGCGGCCACCAGATCGGCAAAGCTTTGCGATTGCCCGCCTGCGCTGACCCGTCCACCCGCGAATTGCACGTCTTCGGGGGCGCAGCCCGCGCGGTCTGCGACAAAGGCGGCAAGGCGGTCGCGGATCGCCTCGCAGGCCGCCTTAACCGCCATCCCGTTCAGATCGGCCCCCGAGGACGCCGCCGTCGCCGAGGTGTTGGGCACTTTTGACGTATCGGTTGCGGTGATCCGCACCTTGTCGCCCGTAATCCCGAAAACCCGCGCCGCGATCTGGCAGATTTTCTGGTGCAACCCTTGCCCCATTTCGGTGCCGCCGTGGTTCAACTGCACCGAGCCATCGGCATAGACATGCACCAGCGCGCCTGCCTGATTGAGGTGCGTCAGCGTGAAGGAAATCCCGAATTTCACGGGCGCAAGCGCGATCCCGCGCTTTAGCGTGCGATGCGTCGCGTTCCATTCCTCCACGCGGGCCTTGCGCGCCTGATACTCGGCGCGTTCCTCCAGCGCATCGGTCAGGCGGTGCAGGATGCAATCCTCGACCGGCTGGCCGTAATGGGTGTCTTGCAGCGTGGCGCTGCCGGGTGGGGCGTAGTAGTTGCGTTGGCGTAAAAGGGCCGGGTCGATCCGCATCTGGTGCGCCAGATGGTCGATCGCGCGCTCCATCCCGATAATCCCCTGCGGCCCGCCAAAGCCGCGAAAGGCGGTGGCGCTTTGGGTGTTTGTGCGCAGGCGGTGGCTTTCGATCCGCATCGCGGGCACGAAATAGGCGCTATCCGCATGAAGCATCGCGCGGTCGCAAACCGGCAGGCTCAGGTCCATCGACCAGCCGCAGCGCGCCATCTGAACGAACTCGGCGGCCAGAATGCGCCCTTCGGCATCGGCACCCAGCCGATAGCCGATGCGGAAATCATGACGCTTGCCGGTGATCTTCATATCGTCGTCGCGGTCGTAGCGCATCTTGCAGGCGCGCCCCGTGGCCTTTGCCGCCAGCGCACAGGCCATCGCCAGCGCATTGCCCTGACTTTCCTTGCCGCCAAAGCCTCCGCCCATCCGGCGCATCTCGACGCGGACATCGTGGAACGACAGACCAAGCGCCTCGGCCACCTTGTGCTGGATCTCGGTCGGGTGCTGCGAGGAACACCTGATCTCGATCCCCTGATCAAGGGGCAAGGCCAGTGCGACTTGCCCCTCCAGATAGAAATGCTCTTGCCCGCCGATGTCGAGGCTGCCCTCGACAATATGGGTGGCCTTGGTAAAGCCCTCGGCCAGATCGCCGCGCGCCCAGACGACAGGCCCGCCCTCGAAATGGCTGCCCGCCTCCAGCGCCTGATCTATGGTCAGGATCGCGGGGCGGTCGTCATAGGTGATCTTGGCCAGACGGGCGGCGCGGCGCGCGGCCAGATGGCTGGTCGCAATGACCAGAAATACCGGCTGGCCAAGGTAATGCACCTCGCCTTTGGCCAGCAGGGGTTCGTCATGCACGCTGGGGGATGTATCGCAACCTTCGGGCAGGTCATCCGCCGTCAGGACCGCGACCACGCCTGCGGCGGCGCGCACCGATGTCAGGTCCATCGCGACGATCCGCGCGTGGGCGCGTTCAGACAGGCCGAACGCCAGATGCAGCGTGTCCGCAGGGCAGGGGATGTCGTCGGTGTAGCGCGCGGCCCCCGTCACATGCAGGCGCGCCGAGTCGTGCGGCAAGGGGGTTCCGGTGCTCATGCGCGCACCTCCAGAACCGACGTCGCCTCGCCCGACGCCTCGCGCAGATAGCGACGGACCAGTCCCTTGGCGGCCTCCATCCGGTAGGCGGCCGAGGCGCGCATGTCGCTGAGCGGGGTGAAGTCGTCCTCAAGCGCGGCAAGGGCGGGTTCGATGCCGGTTTCGCTAAGCGTGGCGCCGGTTAGCGCGGCCTCAAGCGCGCGGGCGCGTTTGGGCGTCCCCGCCATGCCGCCAAAGGCCACGCGCGCGCTGGTGATCGCATCGCCATCGTGCGTCAGGTTGAACGCCCCGCAAAGCGCCGAGATGTCCTGATCGAAGCGCTTGGAGATTTTGTAAAGTGCAAGGCCCAGTGGTTCGGGCGGGAGCCAGATGCTCTCGACAAACTCGCCGCCCGCGCGGTCCTGCTTGCCGTAGTCGATGAAGAAATCCTCAAGCGCGATCTCGCGCAGGGCGTTACCTTTGCGCAGCCGAAGCCGCGCGCCCATCGCGATCAGCGCGGGCGGGGTGTCGCCAATGGGAGAGCCGTTCGCGATATTCCCGCCAAGGGTCGCCGCCTGACGCACCTGATCCGAGGCAAAGCGGCGCAGGAAATCGGCCAGAACGGGGGCCGGACCTTGCGCCCAGTCACGCAGAGCCGCGATGGTAACGGCCGCGCCGATACGGGTTCCGCCTGCCTCGGGAGAGACCCTGCGCAGATCGTCGCAGCCCGAGAGGAACGCCACCGTTCCGAGGCGCCGCATCTGCTTGGTGACCCACAGCCCGACATCGGTTCCCCCCGCGATCAGCGTGGCGTCGGGGTGGTCCAGATACCACGCTGCCAGCTCGTCGGTCGAGCGCGGCAGATAAGCGTTCCCGCTTTGCACGGTGTCCGGCGTCGCAAAATCGGGCGCGGCCAGCCAGTCCGGCACCGGCGCCTCTTCGCAAGCCTTGGCCGCGCGCAGAATCGGAGCGTAGCCCGTGCAGCGGCACAGGTTTCCCGCCAGCGTATCCTCGTGATCGGTGCGGTGGTTCATATGCGCAGTCGCCAGCGACATCACGATCCCCGGCGTGCAGAACCCGCATTGCGAGCCGTGATGTTCGATCATCGCCTCTTGCACCGGATGGAGCGCGCCCTTCGGCCCGCTGATGCCTTCGATCGTGCGCAAGGCTTTGCCGTGAAGCTGCGGCATGAGCAGAATACAGGCGTTCAGCGCGCGAGAGCCGGAGGCATCGCTGACCATCACGGTGCAGGCGCCGCAATCGCCTTCGTTGCAGCCTTCTTTCGTGCCGGTCAGGCCTTGGGCGCGCAGCCAGTCGAGAACAGTTTGTGTCGGATCGCTCACCTCGACCCTGACGGTTTCTCCGTTCAGAAGAAACGTGATCTCCATGTGTATAGTCCGCCGCGGTACCGGTGTTTTTCTGGCGGCGCGCTCGATGCGGCGTAGAACGCGGACCTCTCCCTGAGGCTCAGCATCGGTCAAGTTTTGGCCGTTTGGCAAGAAAATCCGACATGGGGGCGCTTGTTTTTGCGGGATGCATTGAAAGCGCAGGGAAATGCGGATCGCGCAAGAGGGCTTACATCGGGCGCGCGCGGGCGATAGCTTTGGCGCATGACCCAGCCCCGATTCATCCATTTGCGCGTGCACACCGAATATTCGCTCCTTGAGGGGGCGGTCCCGGTGAAAAAGCTGATCAAGATGTGCGACGCGGCGAATATGCCTGCGGTCGCGGTGACGGATACGAACGCGCTGTTTTCGGCGCTGGAGTTCTCGGTTCTGGCAAAAGGGGCGGGGCTGCAACCGATCATCGGGTGTCAGGTGTCGGTCGCCTATGATCCGGCGCAGCCCGGCGAAAAGCCGCGCCTGCCCGCGCCGGTCGTGCTGTTGGCGCAGAACGAGCGCGGATACGAGAACCTGATGAAGCTGTCGAGCTGTCTGTATGTGGACAAGCACGGCGGGTTGATCGAGGTGACGCCCGAACAGCTTGAGGCACATTCCGAGGGGCTGATCTGCCTGTCCGGCGGGCCGGACGGCGCGGTCGGGCGGCTGTTGCGCGCGGGGCAGGCGGGCAAGGCGCGGCTCTTTATGGAGCGTCTGGCGCGGATCTATCCCGACCGTCTGTATGTCGAGTTACAGCGCCATCCGGGCGAGGGCGGGCGCCTGCCCGAGGCCGAGGCCGTGACCGAGCGGCCCTTTATCGAGATGGCTTATGATATGGCGCTGCCGCTGGTGGCGACCAACGACGTCTACTTTCCGAAATCCGATATGTTCGAGGCGCATGACGCGCTGATCTGTATCGCGGAAGGGGCATATGTCGATCAGCAGGAACCCCGCCGGCGCCTGACGCCGCAGCATTATTTCAAATCCGAAGCCGAGATGTGCGCGCTGTTCGCGGACCTGCCCGAGGCATTGGAAAACACCGTCGAAATCGCAAAGCGCTGCGCCTTTGGCGCCTATAAACGCGCGCCAATCCTGCCGAAATTCGCTGATGACGAGGTCGAGGAACTCCGCCGTCAGGCTTGGGATGGCTTGCGTGCGCGTCTTGAGGTGATCCCTCATGCAACCTCGGTCGAGGAATATGAGGAACGCCTGAAATTTGAACTGGGCATCATCGAGCAGATGGGCTTTCCCGGCTACTTCCTGATCGTTGCCGATTTCATCAAATGGTCCAAGGATAACGGTATCCCGGTGGGGCCGGGGCGGGGATCTGGTGCAGGCTCTCTGGTGGCCTATGCGCTGACCATCACCGACCTTGATCCCTTGCGCTATTCGCTGCTGTTCGAACGCTTCCTCAACCCCGAACGTGTCTCGATGCCGGACTTCGACATCGACTTCTGCATGGACCGGCGCGAGGAAACGATCCGCTATGTGCAGGGCAAATACGGCCGCGACAAGGTGGGGCAGATCATCACCTTCGGTGCGCTTTTGTCCAAGGCGGCGGTGCGCGATGTGGGGCGCGTGTTGCAGATGTCTTACGGGCAGGTGGACCGTCTGTCCAAGATGATCCCCGTCGAGGGCGTCAAGCCGGTCAGCATCGAAAAGGCGCTGGCCGACGAGCCGCGCCTGCGCGATGCCGCCCGCGAAGAAGAGGTCGTCGCGCGGCTTCTGGATTATGCCAAGCAGGTCGAGGGGCTCTTGCGCAACGCCTCGACCCACGCGGCGGGTGTTGTTATCGGGGACCGCCCGCTGGATGCGCTGGTGCCGCTCTATCAGGATCCGCGCTCGGACATGCCGGCCACCCAGTTCAACATGAAATGGGTGGAACAGGCCGGTCTGGTGAAGTTCGACTTTCTGGGCCTGAAAACCCTGACGGTCGTGCAATCCGCGATGGAACTGATCTTTAAATCAGGCCGCCCTTTGCATGTCGATGCGGCGGGCAATCGGCTTTATGACCCCGCCGAGGGGGCCGAGAACGAGATCAACGCGATCCCGCTGGATGACGCGAAAACCTACGATCTTTACGCCAGCGCGCGCACGGTTGCGGTGTTCCAGGTGGAATCCGAGGGCATGAAATCGGCGCTGCGCCAGATGAAGCCCACCTGCATCGAAGACATCGTGGCGCTTGTGGCGCTCTATCGCCCCGGCCCGATGGAAAACATCCCGACCTATTGCGAGGTGAAACACGGGCTGAAGCCTTTGGCCTCGCTGCACCCGACGATCGACCCGATTCTGGCCGAAACGCAGGGCATCATTGTTTATCAGGAACAGGTGATGCAGATCGCGCAGGTCATGGCGGGCTATACGCTTGGCGGCGCTGACCTGCTGCGCCGCGCGATGGGCAAGAAGATCGCCGAAGAGATGGCCAAGGAACGCCCGAAGTTCCTTGAAGGGGCTAAGGCCACCCATAACATCGACGCGAAAAAGGCCGGAGAAGTCTTTGACCTGCTAGAGAAATTCGCGAACTACGGCTTTAACAAATCGCACGCGGCGGCCTATGCGGTGGTGTCCTATTACACCGGCTGGCTGAAGGCGAACCACCCTGTCGAGTTCATGGGCGGGGTGATGAACTGCGATATTCACCTGACCGACAAGCTCGCGATTTACGCGACCGAGGTGAAGAAGGAGCTTGGCTTCGAGATTGTGCCGCCTTGCGTGAACCGCTCGCTGGCGACCTTCGATGTGGTCGACCAAAAGCTGGTCTATGCGCTAGGCGCGCTGAAAAACGTGGGCCTTGATGCGATGCAGCTGATCGTGACGGCGCGGGGCGATCAGCCCTTCGCCAATATCACCGATTTTGCGCGCCGCTGTGACCTGAAACGGATCGGCAAGCGGCCGCTTGAGATGCTGGCGCGCGCAGGCGCCTTCGACCTGCTTGATCCGAACCGCAAGCGTGTGTTCCAAAGCCTTGAATCGCTGATGAACTGGTCGGCTGCGGTGATCGAGGCGAAGGCCTCGGCGCAGGTGTCGCTGTTTGGCGAGGCGGGCGATGATCTGCCGCCGCCGCGCATGGCCGATACTGACGACTGGCTGCCGGGCGAACGTCTGGCCGAAGAGCACAAGGCCATCGGTTTCTACCTGTCCGGCCACCCGCTGGAGGATTACCTGCCCGCGCTCAAACGCAAGAAGGTGATGACGCTTGATGAGGTCATGGCCAAGGCGCAGGGCGGCTCGTTTATCACCAAAATCGCGGGCGAGGTGAACGCGATCCGCGAGAAGAAATCGGCCAAGGGCAACCGCTTTGCCTTTGTCATGCTGTCGGATACCTCGGGTCCATACGAGGTCGCCTTCTGGTCCGAGGCGCTTGAGGCCTGCCGCGAGCAGTTGGAAACCGGCAACCTTCTGGTGCTGACCGTCAAGGTCGAGGTCGACGGCGAATCCGTGCGCATGGTCGCCAATTCCGCGCAGCGCGTGGATGCGGCAACGGCGGATGCGGGCGGCGTGGGGCTGTTGATCCATCTTGAGGCGCCCGAGGCGCTGCCCTCGATTGCCTCGCTGCTGGAGCGGCTCGAACAAGAGGGCAAGGTGCGCTCGCGCGGGCCTGTGTCGTTCATGGTGTTCGACCCCGATAAGGGCTATCGCTATCAGCTGAGCGCGGGTCGCCAGTTCCCCGTCAACCCGCAGGTGAAAGGCGCGATCCGTTCGCTGCGCGGGGTCTCGATGGTCGAGGAAATCTAGTCGCGACTCACGCGGGCGGCCAGCATCCGTGCCGCCAGAACCGCCAGCACAATGCGCAGCGCGTGATGGGCGGTCACATAGACAAGGCTCATTTGCAGCGACAGCGCGATCAGCGACATTTCGGCCAGCCCCCCTGGCGCGAAGGCCAGAAACACGGCCGCATGGGGTTCCCCGATGAAGGGGGCCAGTGCGAAGGCCACGCCGATGGCGAGCACAATCGAAACGGTGGTCGAAAGCGCGGACAGCCGCGCCGCCACCATGACTTGCGACAGGGGCATCCCCGCGAAGCGCACCCCAAGGGCTGTGCCGATGACCAGCTGCGTGATGCTAACCAGCACATTGGGCGGTGATCCTTCGACCCAACCCGTCAGGTGAAACAGCCCCGACAGCAGGATCGGTCCGGTCATGAAACCTGCGGGCAGGCGGATGGCGCGCCCGGCCCCCGCGCCGATCACCGCGGCTGCGATCAGCCACGGAACTTCGGCCAATGTCATCGGCGCGCGGGCGAGTGTTGCCCCTCCGGCCGAGCCGACAGCGTGCCCTGTCATCCAGGTAAAGAACACCGGAACCGTGATGATGGTGACGATCACCCGCAGGAATTGCAGGATCGTCACCATCGCCGGGTCGCCGCCCCGCTCTTCGGCCATCTGCACGGTCTCGATCAGCCCGCCGGGTGCGGTGCCGAACAGCGCCGTCATCGGGTCGATCTTCCCCGAACGGCTGACCAGACGGAAGCCAAGGTAATGCGCGATCGGGATGAAGACCGCCAGCACCAGAAGCGAGGGCCACCAGAACCGGACCTCGGCCAGAATGGCCGGCGTAAAGGTCGACCCGATTGCCACGCCGATGATCGGAATAAAGACAAACCGCAGCCTGGGCGGAAACTGCACGCTATGGCCCATCGGCTTCCATCCCGCGAGCGCCGCCCCTGCCACCGCCAGAAGCGCCCCCAACAGCATCGGCAGCGGAAAATGCAGCGCCTTTGCCACCAACCCGCCCACCGCTCCAAGGGCAATCGTCAGGCCGACGGTTGGCCAGTGGCGCGAAGTGGTGGTGATCTGCGGAGGGTGGTTCGGCATGATCCCCTCTAGTTGCATCAAGCCCGCGCGGTTTCAAGCACCCGCAAGCGCTTCGCGCTGCCAAGACAGCCGCGTCGTGGCCAGAACGCTCCAGCCAAGGATGCACTCGGCCCAACGCAGGAACGTAAAGCGCGGCAAAAAGGCGGTGCTGTCGCGCGCGCCGGTCGCGAGGATGTCCAAAAGCCCCAGCTCGTGCATGACCATGCCGAAAATCGCGCCGGTGCCCAGAAAGGCGGGCAGCAACAGCCAGCGCACGGCGCCTTCGCGCGCGCCCCAGATCAGCGCGATCAGTGCCGGCTGCCCGATCAGCGCTTGCATCAGGACCATCCGGCTGCCCTGCCAGACCTGCAAGCGTGCAATCACGACATGAAATCCGTAGCCCGCAGGCCAGAGCAGAAGCAGCATGAACAGCCCGGCCTGAAGGGCAGCAAAGACAATCGCCGCGCGCCAGAGCCAGTCGCGCATGGGCTTACCAGTGCGGCGGCTTCTGGTCGGCCAGCGGGATCTGCCCGCCTGCCGAGAATTCGCGTTCTGCCTCACGCTCCATCACAAGCTGCAACTGTCGCTCAAGCCGCGCAAGGCGGCGCGCCTGATCGGCGACCACATCGGACAGATCCTCAAGCATCCGTGCCTGATGGGCGATCATCTCTTCCAGATCTGTGCTTTTGCTCATCGAAACGGGCCTCCTTGACCCATCTCATAGCGCGCCCCGCGCCGCTGCGCGAGCCTCGTTTCGCGCGGGCATCGAAACTGGAGTAGAACGATGCGTGAATTCTGGCTTGTGGTGGGGCTGTTGGGTCTGGTGGCAGGGGCCGCCCTGGCCTATTCGGGCGAGCAATATGTGGTGTGCAATCTTGATCCCGCGGGGGACAACTGGCTGGCGCTGAAAGCGGGGCCGGATATTAAATCGGATCGCCTGATGAAGCTGGGGCCGGGGACGTTTTTGCAGACATGGGAGCCTGACCCCGTGGGCAACTGGCGCGAGGTCACGGTGATGCGCGATAGTCAGGACTGGTATGGCGACGGGCCGCACGGCTGGGTCCATACAAACTACATCTGTTACGTCGACTGGACGGGCAAAACGCCGGGCTAGCCCCCCGCGCGCGATAAAACCCCTGATTTCCCCCGCGATTGGCCCTTTGCGCGCCTTGCCCCGTGGGGTTTTGGCCGCTAAACCCCGAGCCAAAGGACTCGAGGGATACCGACCCATGGCGAAAGAGAAAAAGCAGCCGCGCCCGAAGGCGGAGCCTCCCAAGGGCTTTCGCGACTATTTCGGCGCAGAAGTGACCGAGCGCAACGAGATGCTCGCCACCATCGCCGAGGTCTATCGCAAGCATGGCTTCGACCCGCTGGAAACCTCGGCGGTCGAAACGGTCGAGGCTTTGGGCAAGTTCCTGCCCGATGTGGACCGCCCGAACGATGGCGTCTTCGCGTGGCAGGAAGAGGACGACGGCAAGTGGCTGGCGCTGCGCTATGACATGACGGCGCCCTTGGCGCGCGTGGCCGCGCAGTTCCGCAACGATCTGCCCGCACCTTATCGGCGCTATACGATGGGGCCGGTCTGGCGCAACGAAAAGCCCGGTCCGGGGCGTTTCCGCCAGTTCTATCAATGCGATGCCGATACGGTGGGCGCGCCCTCGGTCGCGGCGGATGCCGAGATTTGCGGGATGCTGGCCGATACTCTCGAGGCCGTGGGTATCCCGCGCGGCGATTACATCGTGCGGGTGAACAACCGCAAGGTTCTGAACGGCGTGATGGAGGTTGCGGGCGTTCTGGACCCGACCGATCCCGCGCGGTTCGAGGCCGAGCGCGGTATCGTTCTGCGCGCCATCGACAAGTTCGACAAGTTCGGTGAAGAGGGCGTCCGCCTTCTGATGGGGCCGGGGCGTCTGGACGAGTCGGGCGACTTTACCAAGGGCGCGGGTCTGTCCGACGCGCAATGCGATACGGTGATGGGCTTTATGTCGGCCAAGCGTGACACGGGCGCGGCGACTGCGGCGCGCCTGCGCGAGTTGGTGGGCGGATCGGCCCTTGGCCTCGAGGGCGTGGACGAGCTGGAACAGATCGCTTCGCTTCTGGATGCCCAAGGTTACGGCCCCGACCGGATCGTCATTGATCCGTCTGTCGTGCGCGGGCTTGGCTATTACACCGGCCCCGTGTTCGAGGCCGAGCTGACCTTTGAAATCCTCGACGAAAAGGGGCGTCCGCGCCAGTTCGGCTCGGTTGCGGGCGGCGGGCGTTATGACGACCTCGTCAAGCGCTTTACCGGCCAGCCGGTGCCTGCGACGGGCGTGTCCATCGGCGTTGACCGGCTGCTGGCCGCGCTGCGTGCCAAGGGGCGTCTGAAGGGCCGCATGGAAGGCCCGATCGTCGTGACGGTGATGGACCGCGACCGGATGGGCGACTATCTGGCGATGGCGGCGGATCTGCGCAACGCGGGCCTGCGCGCCGAGGTTTATCTGGGCAACCCCAAGAATTTCGGCAACCAGCTTAAATACGCCGACAAACGCGAAAGCCCCGTGGCGATCATTCAGGGCGGCGACGAGGCCGAGCGCGGCGTCGTGCAGTTGAAAGACCTTGTTCTGGGCGCGAAACTTGCGCAGGAGGCGACGCTCGAAGAGTGGAAATCGCAGCCCGCGCAGGTCGAGGTTTCGCGCGCCGATCTGGTGGCCGAAGTGCGCAAGATGCTTGCGCGCTACGACAACGCGTAAGGGGGCAACATGGCCAGCAAAGCCCAGGCCCGCGCCACTGGCGAGCGTATCCTTCAGGCGTTTCGCGCCGCCGGAGCGGCCGAGATCCAGCCCGATATTCTGCAACCCGCGGATACCCTGCTGGATCTGTATGGCGAGGACATCCGCGCGCGCGCCTATGTGACCTCGGACCCGCTGCGCGGCGAACAGATGCTGCGCCCTGACTTCACCGTGCCGGTCGTGCAAGAGCATATGGCCAACGGCGCGGAACCCGCGCGCTATTGCTATCTGGGCGAGGTGTTCCGCAAGCAGGATCATCGCGGGGCGGCGCGTGTGTCCGAGTATAATCAGGTGGGCTACGAGGTCTTTGATCGCGAGGCGCCCGAGGCGGCAGATGCCGAGGTTTTCGCGCTGATCGCGGCACAGCTTGGGCATCTGAACCTTAGCGCGACGATTGGCGACATCGGTATTCTTTCGGCGGCGATCGAGGGGTTGGACACGATCCCCGCGCGCAAATCCGCGCTCGCGCGTCACATCTGGCGCCCGCAGCGGTTCCAGAGGTTGCTGGAGCGTTTCGCGGGCCGCGCCGAGGTTCCGGTCTCGCGCGTGGCGCTGCTGGAAGGGGCGCGTTCGGGCGCGCCGTGGATCGGGTTGCGCAGCGGCGACGAGTTTGACGCCCGCCTTGCTCGGCTGACCGAGGATGCGGCGGCGGCCCCGATTGATCGGGCGGCCTTTGGGGGGTTCGCGGCCCTTCTGGACCTGAGTTGCCCGGCCTCCGAGGCGCCTGCACGTCTGGCGGCGCTTGGCCTTGCCGGACTTGCCCCCGCGATTGCGCGACTTGAGGTGCGTCTGGCGGCATTGGCGGCGCGCGGTGTCGATCTGTCGGCTCTGATCTTTGATGCGAGCCACGGCCGCACCACGATGGAATATTACGACGGTTTCGTCTTTACCTTCTCGGCGGGAGATGCGGATCTGCCGCCGGTCGCGACGGGCGGGCGCTATGATGCGCTGACCCGCGTTCTGGGGCAGGGGCGCGAAATTCCGGCCGTTGGCGGGGTGATCCGTCCGGGGCTTCTGGCCGATCTGGAGGCAGCACAATGAGCGCGATCAAACTCGGCGTGCCGTCCAAAGGGCGCCTGATGGAAAAGACCTTCGACTGGTTCGCCGCGCGCGGTGTGACGCTGAAGCGCACCGGCTCTGAACGCGAATACGCGGGCGCGGTCGAGGGGATCGAGGGTGTCGAACTGGTGCTGCTCTCGGCGGGTGAAATTCCGCGCGAACTGGCGGCCGGGCGCATCCATTACGGCGTGACGGGGTCGGACCTCGTGCGCGACAAGCTGGCGGACTGGGAAACGCAGGTGCGCGAGCTGGCGCCCTTGGGCTTTGGCCATGCAGATCTGATCATCGCTGTGCCGGCCTGCTGGGACGATGTCGACACGCTGGAGGATCTGGACGCCGCCGCGCATGCCTTCCGCGCGGCCCACGGGTTCCGCCTGCGGATTGCGACGAAATACCACCGCCTTGTGCGCGAGTTTCTGACCCGCGAGGGCGTGGCCGATTACCAGTTGGTCGACAGCCAGGGCGCGACCGAAGGCACGGTGAAAAACCTTACCGCCGAGGCGATTGCCGATATTACCTCGTCGGGCGAAACGCTGCGTGCGAACCACCTGAAAATTCTGTCGGATGGGCTGATCCACCAATCGCAGGCCACGCTGTTCGAGGCGCGCGCGGCCGATTGGTCGGGGCTGGAAGCGGCGCGTGAGACGCTGATTTCGCAGCTCGGGCTGTAAAGGTTGCGATCCTCATTCAAAGGCGCTCCGGTCGGGGGATCGGGGCGCCTTTTGCGATCCCGCGTTCTGGTATGCAATGGAATACGACATGGGGCGTGTCGCTTTTCGCCCAATAGTGTCGATTCCGGATTTTCCTCTTGTCAGGGGGGCTTGGCGCGCGCTATCGGGAGGTGTCGGACACGGGAGAATCTGGTCTCGTGCCAGTGCCGAAGGAGCAACCGCCCCGGTAAACTCTCAGGCAAAAGGACCGGTCTGACCATAACTCTGGAGAGAGGCGCGCACCCCGCGCCCGCCGAAGGGATAACGATCTCAGGCGCCTGCGAACGCGGGTAAGGACAGAGGGGGCATCGAGCGGGCATATACGCCCAACGCAATCGATGCCGGTATTCCGGCCAGACAGGGGAGGGCGGCATATGACCGACCTGAAACGGACGGGGCTTTATGACCTTCACGTCGAGCTTGGCGCCAAGATGGTGCCATTCGCGGGCTATGAGATGCCCGTGCAATACCCGCTTGGCGTTCTGAAAGAGCACCTGCATACACGCGCGGCCGCGGGGCTGTTCGATGTGTCGCACATGGGGCAGGTGCTGGTGCCGCTTGACCAGATCGACGCGCTGGAGGCCTTGGTGCCGGTCAGCGTCGCAGGGCTGAAACCGGGCCGCCAGCGCTATGCGTTTTTCACCAATGACGCGGGCGGTATTCTGGACGACCTGATGATCACGCATCTGGGCGACACGCTGATGCTGGTGGTCAATGCTGCCTGCAAGGACGCCGACATCGCGCATCTTCAGGCGCATCTTTCGGGCGTTCAGCCGCTGCCAGACCGCTCGCTTCTGGCGCTGCAAGGACCGCAGGCCGAAGAGGCTTTGGCAAGCCTTCTGCCCGGTGTTGCCAAGCTTGAGTTCATGGGGGTTGATCGCTTCCAGTGGGATGGCGCTGATCTGGTGATCTCGCGCTCGGGCTACACGGGCGAAGACGGCTACGAGATTTCCGTGCCGACCGTGCGCGTCGATGAACTGGCCCGTGCGCTTTTGGCCCATCCGGCGGTCGAGGCGATCGGTCTTGGCGCGCGCGACAGCCTGCGCCTTGAATCAGGGCTGTGCCTCTATGGTCATGACATCGACACCACGACCTCGCCGGTCGAGGCTGGCCTGAGCTGGGCGATCCAGAAAATCCGCCGCAAGGGTGGCGCGCGCGAAGGCGGCTTCCCCGGTGCCGCGCGCATTCTGGCCGAGCTGGAAAACGGCCCCGCGCGCCTGCGCCGTGGCCTGAAACCCGAAGGCCGCGCGCCGATGCGCGAAGGCGTCGAAATCTTTGCTGGCCCCGAGGGCGGCGCGCCCATCGGCACCGTGACGTCGGGCGGCTTTGGCCCCTCGATCGAAGGCCCGATGGCGATGGCCTATCTGCCTGCCGATCTGCCCGTGGGCGCAACCGTTTATGGCGAGGTGCGCGGCAAACGTCTGCCCGCGACCATCGTCCCCATGCCCTTCAATCCCCATTCCTACAAACGCTGAGGAGATCCGAACATGAAATTCACCGAAGAACACGAATGGCTGCGCGTCGAAGGCGATCTGGTTGTCGTCGGCATCACCGAGCACGCGTCCGAGCAACTGGGCGATGTGGTGTTCGTTGAACTGCCGGAAACCGAAACCAAGGTCGCCACCGGTGACGAGGTCTGCGTGATCGAATCCGTGAAAGCCGCCTCGGACATTCTGGCCCCCGTGGACGGCGAGATCGTCGAGGTGAACGAGGCGCTGTCCGACAACCCCGGTCTGGTCAACGAAGACCCGTTGGGGGGCGCATGGTTCTTCAAGATGAAGGTCGAGGACATGGAACAGCTCGACGCCTTCATGGACGAAGACGCCTATAAAGAATTCATCGGCTAAGGGCTGGAAAAAATGTTCACCCCCACGAATTACGACACCTACGATTTTGCCAACCGCCGCCACATCGGGCCTTCTCCGGCCGAGATGGAGGAGATGCTGAAGGTCGTGGGGGTGCAAAACCTCGACCAGTTGATCGACGAGACCGTGCCCAAGGCGATCCGCCAAGAGGCCGCGCTGTCGTGGAAACCGATGACCGAACACGCGATGCTGGCCAAGCTGCGCGGCGTTGCGGCGAAGAACAAGGTGATGACCTCGTTGATCGGGCAGGGCTATTACGGCACCGTCACGCCGCCCGCGATCCAGCGCAATATCCTTGAAAACCCCGCGTGGTATACGGCCTATACGCCCTATCAGCCCGAAATCGCGCAGGGCCGGCTCGAGGCGCTGTTGAACTATCAGACGATGGTCGCGGACCTGACCGGCCTTCCGGTTGCCAACGCCTCGCTTCTGGATGAGGCCACGGCGGCCGCCGAGGCGATGACGATGGCGCAGCGCTCGGCCAAATCGAAGGCGGGCGCGTTCTTTGTCGATGAAAACCTGCACCCGCAGACCATCGACGTGATCGAGACCCGCGCCGCCCCCTTGGGGATCGAGATTATCAAGGGCCAGCCCGAGGATATGGATGCGACCGCTGTCTTTGGCGCGATCTTCCAATACCCGGGCACCTATGGCCATGTGCGCGACTTCACCGCGCAATGCGAGGCGCTGCACGCGGCCAAGGCGGTGGCGATTGTCGCAACCGATCTGCTGGCGCTGTGCTTGCTGAAAGAGCCGGGCGCGATGGGCGCGGATATTGCCGTTGGGTCGGCGCAACGCTTTGGCGTGCCGATGGGCTTTGGCGGCCCGCACGCGGCCTTTATGTCGTGCCGCGATGATCTTAAGCGCGCGATGCCGGGGCGGATTGTGGGGGTTTCGGTCGATGCCAATGGCACGCCCGCCTATCGTCTGTCGCTGCAAACCCGCGAGCAGCATATCCGCCGCGAAAAGGCCACCTCGAACGTCTGCACTGCACAGGCTTTGCTGGCTGTCATGGCCTCGTTCTTTGCGGTGTTCCACGGGCCGAAGGGGCTGCGCTCGATTGCCGAGCGCGTGCATTTCAACACCGTGCGCCTGCGCGATGCGTTGGTGGCGGCCGGTGCGACGGTCGAGCCCGAGCACTTCTTCGACACGATCACCGTGAAGGTCGGCGTCGGGCAGTTGGGGATCCTGGCGGCGGCAGAGCTGCGCGGCATCAACCTGCGCAAGATCGGGCGTGACCGCGTGGGAATTTCGCTGGACGAACTGACGGACGACGATGTGCTGGCGCGCCTCTTGGACGCCTTCGGCATTGCCGAGCCGCCCAAGGCTTACAGCGCGCTTGGCCTGCCCGACGGGCTGTTGCGCGAGAGCCATTACCTGACCCATCCGGTGTTCCACATGAACCGCGCCGAATCCGAGATGATGCGCTACATGCGCCGCTTGTCGGATCGCGACCTTGCGCTGGACCGCGCGATGATCCCGCTTGGCTCGTGCACGATGAAGCTCAATGCCGCTGCCGAAATGGACCCGATTTCGTGGCCCGCCTTCTCGGCGCTGCACCCCTTTGCCCCCGCAACCCAGACCGAGGGCTACCGCGAGGTGATCGAGGATTTCACCGCCAAACTGTGCGAGATCACCGGCTATGACGCTTTCTCGATGCAGCCGAATTCCGGCGCGCAGGGCGAATATGCGGGGCTGTTGACCATCGCTGCCTATCACCGCGCCCGTGGCGAGGCGCATCGCGACATCTGCCTTATTCCGGTCTCGGCGCATGGCACCAATCCGGCCTCGGCGCATATGGCGGGGATGAAGGTTGTGGTGGTGAAATCCGCGCCCAACGGCGACGTGGATCTCGAGGATTTCGAGGCCAAGGCGCGCGAGGCGGGCGGCAATCTGGCGGCGTGCATGATTACCTATCCCTCGACGCATGGCGTGTTCGAGGAAACTGTGCGCCGGATCTGCGAAATCACGCATGAACACGGCGGTCAGGTCTATCTGGACGGCGCCAATATGAACGCGCTTGTGGGGCTTGTGAAGCCCGGTGAGGTTGGCTCGGACGTGAGCCACCTTAATCTGCACAAGACCTTCGCGATCCCGCATGGCGGCGGCGGTCCGGGCATGGGACCGATCGGCGTGAAATCGCATCTGGCGCCCTATCTGCCGGGTCATTCGGCCACGGGCGGCTCTGAGGGTGCGGTCTCGGCGGCACCCTACGGGTCGGCCTCGATCCTGCTGATTTCATGGGCCTATTGCCTGATGATGGGTGGCGAGGGGCTGACGCAGGCGACCCGCGTTGCGATCCTGAACGCGAACTATATCGCCGCGCGCCTGAAGCCTGCCTACCCGATCCTGTTCATGGGCAACCGTGGCCGTGTGGCGCATGAGTGCATTCTGGACACCCGCGCCTTTGGCGAGATCGGGGTGAGCGTGGATGACATCGCCAAGCGCCTGATGGATAACGGCTTCCACGCCCCCACGATGAGCTGGCCGGTTGCCGGCACGCTGATGGTGGAGCCGACGGAATCGGAAACCAAGGCCGAGATCGACCGCTTCATCACCGCGATGCTGGCGATCCGCGACGAGATTCAAGCCGTAGCGGATGGCGAATATCCGGTCGAGGATAGCCCACTGCGTCACGCGCCCCATACGGTCGCGGACCTCGTGGCTGACTGGACGCGCCCCTACACGCGCGAACAGGGCTGCTTCCCGCCCGCCTCGTTCCGGGTGGACAAATACTGGCCGCCGGTCGGGCGCGTGGACAACGTCTATGGCGACCGGAACCTGATCTGCACCTGCCCGCCGCTTGAGGCTTATGCCGCCGAATAAGGCCGCCTGAGGTCGCATCAATACACCGGAGCCGCCCTTGTAATCGCAAGGGCGGCTCCCAATATATTCGATAAGATGAATGTAATGGAGGCCGCTATGGCGCAATCTTTCCGCGTGACTTGCCTTGGGTGCGGGCAGGCGAACCGTGTGCCCTCGGAGAAGCTGGCGTCGGGGCCGAAATGCGGCACCTGCGGCGACAAGCTGGTGTCGGGCAAAGTGACCGAGATCGACGCCGGTATTCTGGCCAAAGCCGAAAAGGACGACCTGCCGCTTCTGGTCGATTTCTGGGCGCCGTGGTGCGGCCCGTGCCGCCAAATGGCGCCGCAATTCCAGACGGCTGCGGGGATGCTTGCGCCCCATGTGCGGCTGGCGAAACTGAACACGCAGGTGAACCCGCAGGCAACGCAGCGCTACCGGATTCAGGGGATACCATCGTTCATCCTGTTCGCGAAAGGCCGCGAGGTTGCCCGTGCCGCAGGTGCGCGTCCCGCGTCGGCATTGGTCGAGTTCGTGCGCTCCAAACTGCCCGCGATGGCCTGAGCCGCGTCAAGCGCCGCGCGAGCGCTTGACAAGCCCGCGCCGCTGCGCGAAATACCAATCAGTTGGGGCCGTAGCTCAGTTGGGAGAGCGCGTCGTTCGCAATGACGAGGTCAGGGGTTCGATCCCCCTCGGCTCCACCAATCTTCCCGCTTTCTTCGATTTGCGTGCTTTTGGGCATAGCCTTGCGCGACCCGCGTTCAGCGGGTTTTGCAGGCCGTGGGCAAACTATGGTGGTCGTGCGCTATGGGGCGGGCAAGGTCACTTCTTGCGCATCGCCGCCAGAAGCGCATCCCCTAGCGCGCCTCCGCCCGAGCCTTTGGGCGCACTGGTTTGGGGCGGGCGCTTGCCGCCGCCGCGCGGACCTTTGGGGGGCGTGTCGCGCGGGCCTTTCGGCGGAGCGGTTGCACCATCCTTGCGCATCGACAGGCCGATGCGCTTGCGCGGGATGTCGACCTCGGTCACGCGGACCTTTACGATGTCGCCTGCCTTCACCACCTCATGCGGGTCTTTGACAAAGCGGTCGGCAAGCTGGCTGACATGGACCAGCCCGTCCTGATGCACGCCGATGTCGACAAAGGCACCAAAGGCCGCGACATTCGTCACCGTTCCTTCCAGCATCATGCCGGGTTTCAGGTCCGAGATGGTTTCAACGCCATCGGTGAAGCTTGCGGTCTTAAAGCTGGGTCGCGGGTCGCGGCCCGGTTTCTCCAGTTCGGCAAAGATGTCGCGCACGGTCGGCAGACCGAAGGCGCCGTCGACGAATTGCTCGGCCCGCAGACCGCGCAGGGCCTCGGGGTGGCCCATGATCTCGCGGATGTCGCGCCCGCAGGCCTTCACTACGCGGCGCGCCACGTCATAGGCCTCTGGGTGGACGGACGAGGCATCCAGCGGCTCGGCCCCGTCGCGGATACGCAGGAAGCCTGCGCATTGCTCGAACGCCTTGGGGCCGATGCCTGCGACCTTCATCAGTGCCTTACGGGACGCGAAGGCCCCCACCGCATCACGATGCGCGACAATGGCCTGCGCCAGCGACGGCCCCAACCCCGCGACATGCGCAAGCAAGGGGGCAGAGGCGATATTCAGGTCAACGCCGACCGCGTTCACCGCATCTTCGACCACGGCTTCCAGCGTTTGCGCAAGGCGGCGCTGGTCCACGTCATGCTGATACTGGCCAACGCCGATGCTTTCGGGGGTGATTTTCACCAGCTCGGCCAGCGGGTCTTGCAGCCGCCGCGCAATCGAGACCGCACCGCGCAGCGACACGTCAAGATCGGGGAACTCACGCGCCGCCAGTTCCGAGGCCGAATAGACCGACGCCCCCGCCTCGGAGACCACAACCTTGGTGGGCTTCGGTCCCTCGGGCAGCAGTTTGATCGTGTCCGAGACCAGCCGCTCGGTCTCGCGGCTGGCGGTGCCGTTGCCAATCGCGATCAGCTCGACCCCGTGGCGGCGGATCAGCTCGATGATCTTGGCCTCGGACCCGCGAATGTCGTTTTTCGGCTGGAACGGATAAATCGTCGCCGTCTCCAAAAGCTTGCCGGTCGCATCCACGACCGCAGCCTTCACGCCGGTGCGGATGCCCGGATCAAGGCCAAGTGTTGCGCGCGCCCCCGCGGGGGCCGCCAGCAGCAGGTCTTTCAGGTTGCGCGCAAACACCGTGATCGCCTCTTCATGGGCGCGGCGGCGCAGGTCGGACAAAAGGTCGATATACATCGACAGCGACAGCTTGATCCGCCATGTCCAGCTTGCGGCATCGCGCAGCCAGGTGTCGCCCGCGCCGTTGCCTTTGATGCCGATCGCGTTGCACACCATACCGATGGCGCGATCTTTGCCGGTCTCGGGGTCGGGGGCAATGTCGACCGTCACAACCTCTTCTTTCGAGGCGCGCAGGATTGCCAATGCGCGGTGCGACGGGATCGTTGCCCATTTCTCGCGGTGGTCGAAATAGTCCGAGAATTTGGCGCCAGCCTCTTCCTTGCCCGGCACGACGCGGGCGGCAATAAAGGCGTCCGCCTGCATGAAGGCGCGCAGGGTTCCCAGCAGTTCGGCGTTTTCCGTCAGCTCTTCGGCCAGAATATCGCGCGCGCCGTCCAGCGCCTCTTTCACGCCCGCGACTGCCTCTGACAGATAGCCTTGGGCCAGTTGCGCTGGCTCGGCCGCGCGGTTGTCCTGAATGGCGCGCAACAGCGGCTCCAGCCCGTTTTCGCGCGCGATCATCGCCTTGGTGCGGCGCTTCGGGCGGAAGGGCAGGTAAATATCCTCCAGCGTTGCCTTGCTGTCGGCCTGCGCGATGCGCCGCGCCAGATCGTCGGTCAGCTTGCCCTGATCCCTGATCGAGCCGAGAATCGTCACGCGCCGTGCCTCCATCTCGCGCAGATAGGTCAGCCGGTCGGCCAGTGTCCGAAGCTGCGTGTCATCAAGCCCGCCCGTGACCTCTTTGCGGTAACGCGCCACAAAAGGCACGGTCGCGCCGCCATCCAGAAGGCCCGCCGCCGCGATGACCTGCGCGGGGCTGGCGGTGATTTCGGTGGCGATGGTGCGGGCGATACGCTGGGTCGTGTCCAAGGAGGCCTCCTGATGTGCGAAGGGCTGTCATAGCTTCTGCTGCCGCCCGCGCCAAGGGCGCACGCGCGTTTGAACGGATACAATCGGGTGCTTTTCTCGCGCGCAAAGGCCGCGTAGAACTGCGCCAACAAGGGAGCGGAACATGCGCGTATTCATCAACGGATTGGGCCGGATCGGGCGCTCGGTGCTGCGCGCGTGGCTGCAAGAGCGCGCAGCCGGCGGGCCGCGCTGGAAGGGGCTGGAGGTCGTCGGGCTGAACGACATCGCCGCTCCCGATATTTGCGCCTACCTTTTTGAATACGATAGCGTTTTCGGGGTCTGGAAAGGATCGGTCGAGCAGCGTTCGGATGCGCTTGTGATCGACGGGCATGTGTTGCCACTGTCGCGCGTCGATGACCTGAGCAAGCTGGATCTGGCGGGCGTGGATGTGGTGCTGGAATGCACCGGCCGCGCGGTGACGCCTGCGATCGCGGGGCAGGGGCTGGCGGCGGGGGCGTCGCGCGTGCTGATCTCGGGGCCGTCGCCTGCGGCCGATCTGACGCTGGTGATGGGGGCGAATGACGCGGCGCTGAAGGACCAGTTGATCGTGTCGAATGCCAGCTGCACGACGAACGCGCTGGCGCCGCTGGCGAAGGTGCTGCACGCGCGTTTCGGAGTGGTTTCCGGGACGATGACGACGATCCATTGCTACACTGGCAGCCAGCCGACGGTGGACGCGCCGCAGGGCGATTTCGCCCGCTCGCGCGCGGCCGCTTTGTCGATGGTGCCAACGACGACTTCGGCAGGGCGCTTGATGGATGAGGTTCTGCCCGAAATCGCGGGACGCATTCTGGCGCAGGCGGTGCGGGTGCCGACGGCCAGCGTGTCCGCCGTTGACCTTGCGGTGATGCTGGAGTGTCCAGTTAGTGCCGAGGCGGTGAACGCGGCGCTGGCGGGGACGGGTGGCGTGATTGGTGTGACGACGAAGCCCTTGGTCAGCTCGGACCTGCGCGCGCGGCCTGAAAGTATCGTCATGGCGCTGCCCGAAACGCGGGTGGCGGCAGGGGGGCTTGTGCGGGTCTTTGGCTGGTATGACAACGAGTGGGGGTTCTCGAACCGGATGCTCGATGTCGCCTGCAAGATGGGCTAGGCCCGCAGGCGCCGCACCGAGACCCAGCTTGCCGCCGCCAGTGCGCCCGCGGTTGCCAGACACAGCGGCAGCCCGCCGATCTGATAGCTGACCCCTGACAAAAGCGTGCCCAAAAGCCGCCCGCCCGCATTGGCCATATAATAGAAGCCCACGTCCATCGTGACCCGTTCCGCCCCCGCAAAAGCGAGGATCAGGTAGGAATGGACCGAGGAATTCACCGCAAAGACAAAGCCGAAGGCCAAGAGCCCCAGAACCAGTGTGATCGTCAGCCAAGCCGCTGGTTCGCCCGCGATCAGCGCGCAAATCGCCAACGCAAAGGGGAGCGGCGTCAGGTATCCCGCCCAATGGCTGGCGGTGGTGACGATCTCGGCCTCGGGGCGGGATTTTGCGCGCAACAGGCGGGGCGCATAGGCCTGCACCGCGCCATAGCCGATGATCCAAAGCGCCATAAAGCCGCCGATCAGGAAAAACGCGCTGCTTTGCCCGTCGGTGCCGTGCGTGAGTGCAGCCTCGAAATAGACGGGGATGCCGACGACGAACCACACGTCGCGCGCGCCAAACAGGAACATCCGCGCGAGGCTGAGCTGGTTGATGCGCCTGTCGCGCGACCAGACGGACGAGAATTTTGCGTCCTTGCGGCCAGCAGGCAGGCCTGCGGGCATGAGCAGCACGACGCCCGCCAGGATTGCGGCGAGAATGGCGGCCATCCCCCAAAGTGCAGGCGCGAACCCCGCCAAGGCCAGTAGCGCCGCGCCCAGGAAAAAGCCCGCGCCCTTGACCGCGTTTTTCGACCCCGTCAGCACCGCGACCCAATGGAACAGCGCGCCATCGCCTTTGGGGGCCAGCAGTTTGACCGCGGATTTCGATGACATTTTTGCCAGATCCTTGGCCACCCCGCTTGCGCCTTGCACCGCCATGACAAAGGCGACTGACGCGGGGATGCTCCAACCCGGATCAAGCTGCGCCAGTGCAAGAAGCGCCGCGATCTGCAATGCCAGCCCGCCATAAAGCGTGGATGCCAGCCCGAAACGCGCGGCAATCCAGCCTGCGGTCAGGTTTGTCACGATGCCCGCGACCTCATAGAGCAGGAACAGCCATGCAAGCTGAACGGGCGAAAACCCGAGCGTGTTAAAGTGCAAAAGCACCAGCATCCTCAAAGCGCCGTCCGACAGCATGAAGGCCCAATAGGCCGCCGTCACCGCCACATAGGCGCGCATCCCCGACATGCTCACATCGACCCCGCGACCATGCGCGCAATATCGGCCAGACGGCAGGCATAGCCCCATTCGTTGTCATACCACGCGTAGATTTTGACCTGCGTGCCGTTGATGACCATGGTCGAGGCCGCGTCGATAATCGAAGAGCGCGGGTCGTTGGTGTAATCGGTCGAGACCAGCGGGCGCGGCTCGTATCCCAGAATGCCCGTCAGCGGGCCTTCGGCGGCGGCCTTGAAAAGAGCATTGACCTCTTCGGCGGTGGTGGGGCGCTCGACCTCGAAGACGCAATCGGTGAGCGACGCATTCAACAGCGGCACCCGCACGGCATGGCCGTTCAGGCGGCCCTTCAGCTCGGGGTAGATCAGCGTGATTGCCGTGGCGGAGCCGGTCGTTGTCGGGATCAGGTTGGTCAGGGCAGAGCGCGCGCGGCGCATGTCTTTCGCGGGGCGGTCAACGATGGTCTGCGTGTTGGTGACATCGTGGATCGTGGTGATCGAGCCGTGTTTGATGCCCAGATTTTCGTGGATCACCTTGACGACCGGGGCAAGGCAATTGGTCGTGCAGCTTGCCGCGGTGACTAGGTTGTGCGCGCCCGCGTCGTAAAGATCATGGTTGATGCCGTAGACGATATTCAGCGCGCCGCCGTCCTTGACCGGCGCCGAGACCACAACCTTTTTCACGCCCGCCGCAAAATAGGGGGCGATCTTGGCCTCGGTCTTGAACGCGCCCGAGCAGTCGATCACAAGATCAATGCCCAGTTCTGCCAGCGGCAGGTCTTCGATCCGGCGCTCGGCGGTCAGGCGGATGCGCTGGCCGTTCAGGGTCAGGCTGTCGTCGTCATGCGAAATATCAGCTTTCCAGCGCCCGTGGATGCTGTCGAATTCAAGCAAAAGCGCGTGTTGCTCGGGCGTGCCAACGGGGTCGTTCAGAAGCACGATTTCGGCGCCCGCGTCGATCAGGTTACGAAGCGCAAGCTTGCCGATGCGGCCAAGGCCATTGAGGGCGATACGGGGCATGGGATGGTCCTTTATTCCTGGTCGAGGCTGATGCGGTCGAGGCGGTTTTGCAGGGAAAGCCGGTCAAGCCCGGCAATCGGTAGCGCCGCGAAGGCGGTGATCCGGCGGTTCAGTTCCGAAAACGCGGTCGCATAGGCCAGCGCGCGTTCGGCCTCGGAGCCGGTGGCGAGGTTCGGGTCTTTGACGCCCCAATGCGCGGTCAGCGGCTGGCCGGGCCAGGGCGCACATTCCTCGGCGGCGGCGGCATCGCAGACAGAAAAGACGAAATCCATCTGCGGCGCGTCGGGGGAGCGGAAGCCGGCGGCGTCTTTTGAACACAGGGATGACGTGTCGAACCCTTGGCGCGCCAGCAGTTCCAGCACCGCCGGTATGGGACCCCGCGCTGGCGTCGTCCCTGCCGAAAACGCGCGAAATCGTCCCGCGCCGATCCGGTTCAGGATCGCCTCGGCCATGATGGAACGCGCCGAATTGGCGGTGCACAGAAACAGCACGTTGAAAGGGGCGGCGGCCCGCTGCGCCCCTTCGGCAACCAACCGGCTGTGCAGATCGGGGCGCGAGCGGCCGCAATCCGTTACCAGATAATCAACCAGCGCCGCTGTCTGCGTCAGATCGACCGTGTAAATCAGCGCGCGGCCTTCGCGGCGCGAAGAGATCAGCCCTGCTTGTTCCAGCGTCGCCAGATAATGTGACAGGGTATTCGCCTTGAGGTTCAGCGCAGCCGCGATTTCTGTGGGTCTTGCGCCCGTCGGGGCACGGCGCATCAGCAGCCGGAATACAGCCAGTCGACCAGGCTGCCCGAGGGCGGTAAATGCGGTGATTGCAGTAGTTAATTCCATAATTCAGGAATTATCGAGAATGTAGGCGGGCGGCAAATGAAAGTTTTGTAACGCGCGCGGGTTTGATGAAAACGTAGAGCAACAAATACACGCATAAGTTGAAATTGATGAGATGGTAAAATTGCCCTCCTAATTTTTGAAAGCGGAATTTTGTTTCTCTTGTGCCGGTTTCTCGACGCTCTCCGAGTGTATATCTTTCAGCATTTAAAGGGTGGGTGCTGTGGCGGGGCGGCCTGGGCCGGTATTTTTGTATCCTTGCGGGAAACGCTGTTTTTCAGAATCATTCAAACAAATGCAATCACGCGGCGAATTTATCTATTTGATAAGTTCGAAATGATTGTTATCCTACCAAAGTATTGGTTGCGCTATCTAAGGATGGCTTTGGCGATTTTTTCCCGATGATGCCTGTCCAGATGTTTGGTTGCCATGAACTTCTCCGCACCCGCGTATATCATCCAGAACGAGAGCCTCGGAATTGTCGGGGCCAGCGAAGGGTTTTCCTTACTTGTCGGGAGTGCTCTACCTGAGGTTGTGGGTCGTTCGCTGGGCGATTTCATCGTCGAGGAAGATCGCTACCTGTTCCAGCGCGCGCAGGTCCGATACCTGCAGGACCGGCGCAATCATCGTGCGGTCTGGCGGCTGGCGCGTCGCAGTGGCGGGCCGGTTTCGGTGGTGATAACCTCGGCCGAGGTCGAGACCGACGCGGGCGTGCGCGTTGTCGCTTCTTTCGAAGATGCAACGGGGGATGAAGTCGTTGCTCTGCCGCGTTCGGACGGCGAGACTTATGATGCGCTGTTACTGGCGCGGAGTTTCCTCAATCACCAGATTACCAGCCCACTGAACTCGATGCGCGGTCTCTTTGCAACGCTGCGCGCGGGCGAGGAGGCGTCGATTGTTGCGCTTTTGCCGAAGATCACAGCGCGCCTTGACCGGATGGTTTCGGATTGTCAGACGGTTGCGCGCGAGTTTGTCTATCTGGCCGATGCAACCAGCGGCCATGTGGCGATTGCCCGGGATGTCCTGATTGCGCGTGTCGAGGCGATGTTGCGCGATGCGGCAATGGACATCGGATGCGTCGAGGTGGATGTCATCGGCGCGCGCGATGTGGCGGTCTCGCTGGAAACTCTGGATGCGATGGTCTGGAACGTGCTGGCGCTATGCGACGAGGCGCAGGGAACGGGCTGCGTGCGGATGATTTTTGGCGACAGCTATTTGCACCTGTCCATCTCGGCGCCCGATGCGCCGGAGGTGAATCTTCTCGATCAAACGCAGCTCGATGGTTGCGCGTCGCATATGTCGACGGCGCCGATCCGCGAGAGATTTCTGATGTGTCAGCTACGCTCGGCGGTCCGGCGTCTGGGATTGCAGCTGACATTCGAACCGGCCCCCATGTGCGTAGGGGGCGCAGTGGGGGCGCCATAACGCAAGGAGAAAAGGCGCAGGGTTTTACCTGCAACGAGGGTCACAGGATGGGCGATCAGCCGCCGGAATCTGGCAAGCGCATTTTCGCTGCCGGTGTTTCGTTGTTTTTAATTTGTTTTGAATTGCTGCGGGATATTCTTCCCGCGGCACTGCCGGAGATTGCACAGGTCTTTGCGCCGCTGCCGGTGGGGCAGCCGGTGCTTGCGTTCATGCTGCTGCTGGTGCTGACCGCTTATGCGGTGGAGGAGTATCCCGCGCTCACGGTCGTGGGAGAGGTCTGCGCCGGTCTGATCTATCTGACCTTCGCTGCGGCTGTTCTGGCTTATCTTGGCGGCGCCAATCTGTTTGCCGCAGTGGGGGGGCGCGAAGCCGGAGCGGAGCTTGCCGGTGTGCCCTCGTTTGCCGGGTTGTTTTCCGCTGTGGTGCTGGTGCGACTGCGTAAACGCCAGGATCTGAATACGCCGTTCTATATGGTGCGGGTCTATGTGGTGATGTGCCTGGCCGTCTATTCTCTTCTGCTGCGGGTGATCCCCTGGCCGTCTTCGATCGAAGGGGTTGGCGATCGCGGTATGTCGGCGTTCTCGGCGGCGCTTGTGCTTTGTGTTCTGGCTGCCCGCGTGCCAGTGGCCAGGCACCTTTCAATCGCGCGCGGCTATGGTGTGGAGATCGCCCTGGCGGTGACCTTTGTCCTGTCTCTCTATTGGCTGGCAGGCGGGCTGGTGTTCGCGGGAACGGTTGAAAAGCTGCTGACCCTTGGATGGTTCGCACTGAACAGCTTTGCGCTGTGGAAGCTTGGTTCTGTGGCGGATCAGAACCGGCGGCTTCTGGCCATCAAAGAGCGCCAGATCGTCCAGCTGAACGAGAAGCGGCAGAAGTTGCGGGTGCTGAGCCATTCGCTGTCGCACGATCTGCGCTCTCCGATCCGCAATGCGCGGACCTTGCATCAATATCGCGACGAATTGCGCGCGGAGGGCGGAGGCGGGATCAAGGATGTGGATGCGCGGCTGACCCAGAACCTCGATCGGGCGATGGCTCTGTCCGAGGTCTTTGTGCGCTATCTGACGCTTGGGGATGCGCCTGTGCGGGCCGAGGTTTTGGACCTGCGCCAGACGCTTGCGCCGATTGCGGCGCGGTTCGCGGGGCGAGTGCCGGTCGCCTTGGGGGCGATGGAGGATGCGCGCATCATTGCCGAGCGCGAGGGCTTCGAGCGGGTTGTCGAAAACCTGTTGGAAAACGCGCTCAGGCATAATCCCGACACGCCCTCGCTCGAGGTCCGCATCGAGGGCGAGGTTCTGGCGGGCGGGCGCTACAGGCTTCGGATTTGCGATAACGGTATCGGCATTCCGGCGGAATTCCGCGAGCGTGTTTTCCAGCCGTTCGAGACCCTGCGCCCGAAGTCGCAGACCGGGTCAAGCGGGCTTGGGTTGGCGATCTGTCAGGATCTGATGGCGCGGGTTGACGGGGCGATCTCGGTGCATGATGGCGCTTTGGGGGGCGCCTGTTTCGATCTGGATTTTGTTTTGGCGAAGGAGGGGGCGCATGTCGGATCAGGTTAAAATTCTAGTCCTCGAGGATGACGATCTGGACCAGTTCATTATCCGGCGCGGGTTCCGGATGCGTCGGATTGCGAACCCGCTGATCTTCGTCAAGGACGGGTTCGAGGGGCTTGCGGTGCTGGACCGGCTTTATCGCGAGGACGGCGGGGCGTTTTCGGTGGTTGTCTTATGCGACATCAATATGCCGCGGATGAACGGGTTCGAGTTTATCCATGCAATCAAGAGGATAGAGCGCTTCAAGCGGATACCTGTCTTTGTTTTGACCTCGTCCGAGAACCAGCTCGACATCGACCGCGCCTATGAGGCGGGCGCTGTGGGCTATATGATCAAGCAAAATGCCGGCGATGCTTTCGTCGACGCGGTCGAGATGTTGGGGCTGTGGATCAAGGTCTCGTTGCTGCCCGGCCCCGGCGCAGACGGACCCGAGGGCACAGGCGAGGGGGCGGGCAGTTAGCATGGATCGAATTGTTGTTGTCGAGGATGACGTTATCGACCAGATCCTTGTGCGCCAGCATCTGGCCCTTGTCGCGCCGGGTGCCGAGGTCGATGTCTATTCCAGCGCGGACGGGTTTCTGGAGGCCAAGCTCGCGGGTTGGGAGGGTGAAGTCGCGTTTATCTTCGATTTCAATGTTGGCGGGATGTCGACCATTCCGCTTATCCGCGAGCTGCGCTCGGATACCAACGCCTTTGCGATTGCGCCGATCATCCTGATGACAGGGATGTCGTCGCGCCATGTCTCGGCGGCGGCGGTGACCTCGGGGATCGACGAGTTGCTGTTCAAGCAGGATCTCTCGATCGACAGTTTGCAGCGCGCCTTGATGCGGGCGCGCGAGGCCTCGCGCCACCGGCTGCAGCGCGCCGAGCAGGTGGACCGCCTGCGCGAGATCGGGCGGATGCTGGCGCATGACCTGCGCTCGCCGATCTATGGCTTGCTGCTGAGCGCCGAATACATCCGCGACAAGGAAAACCTGCCCGAGGACGTGCGCACCTTCGCGGACAAGATGTATCACGCAGCCTTTCAGGCGATGGAGTTGATCGCCGAGCGGGTCGAGACGCTGCAATACGATGCCATCGCGCTCGAGGGGGCTTTGACTGACGCGGTGACGCTTGAGGATATTCTCGACGAGTTGCACGCGCTCCATACCCCCTCGCTCACACGGATTGGCGGTAAAATCGTCCACAAGCGCCTTGCCCGCATCGACGCCGATCAGACGGTGGTCAAGCAGATCCTCGCCAATCTGATCGACAATTCGATCAAGGCGCATGGGGTGGAGCCATTGGTGGTCGAGATCAACGTCAAACGCCGCAAGGACGGGTCTGTCCTGACGCTCAGGGATAATGGCGTGGGCATCGCGCCCGAGCGGATTTGCCAGCTGTTCCAAAGCTCGCACGGGGTTTACGGTAACGGTCTGCCCTATGTGGCGGGGATGATGGCGCGCCTGGGTGGCGAGATTTCATGCGAGAGCGACGGCAAGTCGTTCACCTGCTTCACGCTGGTTTTTCCGGCGGCAACGATGGATTAACCGCGCGCGTCAGTGCGGCGGCGATCAGGGCGGCGGTCTCGGGCCAGTCGATAAAGGGTGGCAGGACGGGGCCGTCAAATCCGGCGCTTGCCAGTGCGGCGGGAACGTCGTCGAGCACATGACCCGCGTTTAGTGCAAAATATTGCAGGCAGATCGCTTGACCAAGCCCCACGGCGGTGGGTTGCAAAAACGGCTCTTGCTCGACAAAGCCCGCGCGGACAAGCCGGAAGGGCAGGCGCTGCGACAGGGTCTCGGCCAGCGCAAGGGTGGTCTCGGCGCTGGTGCGGGATACCGAACTGCCATGCGCGGCAACCAGAAGCGCAGTATCCTTGGCGCGCCATCCTTGCTGCGCCAGCTCGCGGTCAAGGCGCTGCCCGATAGCTGAAACCAGCCCCGCTTCGGTGCCGAACGGGGCCACCTGTGTTACTGCCCGCCCGTTCAGGCGGTCTTTCAAAATCTTGCCGGTGAAATAGCCCCGCGCCATGAAGAACGGATAGAGAAGCGGCGCGTCGAGCCCTTCAAGCGCGGCGTCGAACCGCCCTTCGGCGGCCAGTGTTGCCCCGCGCACGGTCCAGCCCGGAAGCTGCGCCTGCACCTGAGCCGCCAGCGTCCGAAGCGCGGCCTCTTGCGGGACGGGGTCGGACGGGCTGCCATGAGCGACGATCACGGCGCAATTCGGGGTGGGCATGGGCTGGCTCCTTGGCTGACGGCTGTTTGTCGCTGCAAATGCGCGGCGGGTCAACGCGCCCTTATGATGTTGCGCCGCGCCCACAGTGAGCGGGTGCCGTGCGGCAAGGGGTCGCGCCTGCCCATTTCCTGCCGTAATCCCCTGTTAGCCGGCTTTCAAAGGCAGGTGACTCTCCGGCGCGCCGGACGAACAGGGGCAGAGTTCATGAGATATGTAACCACGCTGATCGCGGGGATTTTGGCGATTTCCATGCTGGCGGGCAGCGCTCAGGCCGAAGAAGGCTTCGCGCGACGCACGCTTGGCTGGGGGCATGTGTTCAATAATGATTATATCGGCGACGGGGCGGACCGCTGGCAGACGGGGTCGTATTTCCTCTCGGTGCTGCGTGGCTCGCGCTGGACGGGGGAGCTGCCCGATAGTCCGTTCTCGGTGATGGAATACCGCTTTGGCACCTCAATCATCGCGCCCACCGATCTGGTGGCGCCTGCGGCGATTGACCGGCGCTATGTCGGGCGGCTGCATTTCGGCGCGAACACCTATTGGCAGGCGCATGGGGCCGAGCTGCGCCTCGGGCTTGGCGCGGTGACGATCGGTCCGGGCACTGGCGTCTCTGATCTGCACGGCACCTTCCACCGCTGGTTCTCGGCGCCGCAGCCCTTGGTGGCGGCGAACGAGTTGGGCAACCGGATTATCCCCGTGGCCTCGGCCGAGGCCGCGCGCGATTACCGGCTTGGGGCTGCGGTGATCCGCCCCTTCGTGGCGGCCCGGGCGGGGGATGAAGAGATCCTGCGCGCGGGCGTCGATCTGTCCTTCGGGCCGCGCGAAGAAGGCGCTTTGTGGTTGCGCGACGAGATCACGGGCCAGCGCTACGTCGGGATTTCGGGGCAGGAGATCGCGCCGCCCTGGGCCTTTACCATCGGTGCGGATGCCGCGCGGGTGTTCGGCTCGGACTACTTCCCCGCCGCTGATGGCGTCGATTTCGAGGAAACCCGCTACCGCGCCCGTGCGGGTGTGAATATGCGTTTCGGCGGTATGGGGCTGTTTTACGGACTGACCTGGCTCTCCGAGGAATTCGTCGGCCAGCCCGAGGGGCAGGTGCTTGGCTCGCTCCGGTTCCGGATGAATTTCTGACGTCTCCAAGGTTTTGCCACAATTGTTAACAAAGGGGATTCACACGACGAATCACCCGTGTTAGCCTGACCCTAATCAAGGACCAAAAGGTCCATTCTATGGGGCAGGACATACAGGCAATGAAAACGGGCTATGAGGGCACGTTTGTCATCTCTTGGGCGCAGACTGAGCTGGACGGCAATGTGGCTGCGCCCGTCGGGGCAGTGGCGATAGGCGCGTGTTGGCGCTGGTGGGGCGAGGCCGTCCGCGTGGACGGGCCGAACGATCTTCTGATTTTGTCGAATGCGCGCGGTGAGGATGCAATCCGCGCCAAGGCCGCGCGTGTGGTGCGCCGCCTGATGGGGGCGGCCGTGTCGGGCGGCACTTTGGCGGGCACCGTCGAAGAGGACATCCCCGAGCAAAGTTTCTCCGTCACCGATGGCTATCAGGTCTATGTTGTCACCCTGATCGAGCTGGCCGATGCCCGCGCGCGGCTGCTGATGTTTGCGGGGCGCATTCCTCCGTCGAATTGCGATTTGTGGGTGGTGGACCGGACGCTGGATATTCGCCCCGAGCCTTTGCGGCTGGAGGAGCCGGGCGTCATTTGTTTCACGCCCGGAACCCTGATCGACACGCCCGATGGTAAACGCCCGGTCGAGGCGCTGCGTCCCGGCGACCGCGTGTCCACGCGCGACGATGGCGGGCAAGAGATTCTGTGGGTAGGCCAGCGCCGGATGAGCGGCGCGCGGCTTTATGCGTTGCCGCATCTGCGCCCCGTGCGGATCCGTGCGGGCGCCTTTGGGATTGGAGAGCCGGACGGCGACCTGCTGGTCTCGCCGCAGCATCGGATGCTGATCCGTGGCCGCGCTGCGCTGGCGCTGTTCAATGAGCCCGAAGTGCTGGTGCGCGCCTGCGATCTGGTCAACGATACCAGCGTGCGCATCGAGGCTCCGATGGCGCAGGTGACTTATATCCATCTGCTGTTCGATCGCCATCAGGTGATCCACGCGAACGGGTTGGCGACGGAAAGCTTCCATCCGGCCTCGACCGCGCTTGATATGATAGCCGAAGATCAGCGCGCGGGGCTTTTGGATCTTTTGCCGGGGGTAGAGGATGATCCGCTTGGCTATGGCGCCTTCGCGCGTCGTGCGCTACGCGCCTCGGAGGCCGCGATCCTGATGCACGATCTGGCCGCCTGAGCATTCTTTGCCCGAAGGGCGTTGACTCCGGTCCGTCGCACTGTATAAGCCCCCTCATCCCGGTAGCCAAAGCTGCCGGGTCATTTATTGGTGTTGGTGGACCCCGTAAGGGGAAACCTGTCGCCCAAAGCCCACAAGGCCGCGGGAGGAGGACAACGCCCTTCAAAACGAACGAAGGAGATCAGCCGTGACCAAACGCACGTCTGCCAAGTACAAAATCGACCGCCGCATGGGCGAAAACATCTGGGGCCGCGCCAAGTCGCCGGTCAACCGCCGCGAATACGGCCCGGGCCAGCACGGCCAGCGCCGCAAGGGCAAACTGTCGGACTTCGGTCTGCAGCTGCGCGCCAAGCAGAAGCTGAAAGGCTACTACGGCGACATGACCGAGAAGCAGTTCCGCCGCATCTACGCCGAAGCCGAGCGTGTGAAGGGCGACACCGGTGAAAACCTGGTTGGTCTGCTGGAGCGCCGCCTCGACGCGCTGGTTTACCGCGCGAAATTCGTCCCGACCGTCTTTGCTGCACGTCAGTTCGTGAACCACGGCCACGTGACCGTGAACGGCAAGCGCGTCAACATTCCGTCCTACCGCGTCAAAGAAGGCGACGTGATCGCTGTTCGCGACAAGTCGAAGCAACTCGCCCTCGTGCTCGAGGCTTCGCAGTCGGCAGAGCGTGACGTGCCGGATTACCTCGACGTTGACCACTCGAAAATGACCGCGACCTTCGTGCGCACCCCGGGTCTCTCGGACGTGCCGTATCCGGTGGTCATGGAACCGAACCTGGTCGTCGAATTCTACGCGAAGAACTAATCGGTTCTTCGCTGCGCTACGGCTACCAAAGGCCGCCCTTCGGGGCGGTCTTTTGCATTTCAGCCAAAAAGCGGAAGGGTCTGGCGTATCCAGCCGGACAGGCCGCCTGATCGGGTGCGCTCCTGTGTCGCGATCAGGGCCGAAAAGCGCTCGTGTCCGAGGTCTTCGATGAAACGACCCGCGCCTGACAGGCTGCGCAACTCGGGTTTGACCCGCGCGCCGCTCGCCATCATCACCAGATCGGCGGCGCGTAAAAGCGCGCGCTCCAGCCCGTGTCCCCAACGCCCGTTGATCTCTCCGAAATACAGCCCCGCCGCCGACAGAACCGTCTGCGTGCGCTGGCGCAAAGCCCGATCCGCGCTGCGCCACCCCATTTCAAGCGCCGAGGCGCCCGCGTTTGCGGTCTGGGCAAATGCGGGGGCGGCAACTATAGCGAGTATGAATGTGCGGCGTTTCATTTAGGGTTGTATCTTGTTTCTTAAGGCTTCGTTCACCTATGCTTCGCGCCAGAATGTGGCCCGAATCCGGCGTGAAACGGCTGGAAATCGCGAAACTCGATCAAATTTTATCAATCGGCCCCGCGCAAGTTGCGCTGGCTTTGGCGCGCGCCGCTCGCTAGAAAGCGCCGAGAGTTCAAGGAGTCCGTCATGAGCCAGCTGATCGTGCCCCAACCCGGCATTATGGATATCGCCCTTTACGAGGGTGGGCAGGCGCATGTTCCCGGCCGCACCGATGCCATCAAGCTCAGCTCGAACGAAAATCCGTTCGGCTGCTCGGACAAGGCGAAAGAGGCGCTGGCGCGTTCGGTGCACACGCTGCATCGCTATCCGAATACCGACCACGCGGGCCTGCGCGCCGCGATCGGCGATGTGCACGGGCTGGACCCGGATCGCATCATTTGTGGCGTCGGCTCGGACGAGATCATTCACTTCCTGTGTCAGGCCTATGTCGGCCCGCGTTCAGAGGTGGTGTTCACCGAGCATGGCTTCCTGATGTATCGGATCTCGACGATGGCAGCGGGCGGCAAGCCGGTCTCTGTGCCTGAACGCGAGCGCACCACCGATGTGGATGCGATCCTGAAAGCCTGCACCAAGAACACCAAGCTTGTGTTCCTGGCCAACCCGAACAACCCGACCGGCACGATGATTGCGCTGGCCGAGCTGGAACGCCTTGCGAATGGTCTGCCCAAAGGGTGCCTTCTGGTGATTGATGGTGCCTATGCCGAATATGTCGAAGGGTATGACGGCGGCGCCGATCTGGCGACGCGTCTGCCCAACGTTTTCATGACGCGCACTTTTTCCAAGATCTACGGCCTTGGCGGGCTGCGGATCGGCTGGGGCTATGGCGCGCGCGAGGTGATCGACGTTCTCAACCGCATCCGCGGACCGTTTAACCTCTCGGCCGCGCAGCAAGACGCCGCCGAAGCGGCTGTGCGCGATCAGGACTGGGTCGCGCGGTGCCGCGATGACAACACGCGCCTGCGCGCCTGGCTGGCCGAGGCGCTGGCCGAAAAGGGCGTGCCCTCGGACACTTCGACGGCGAACTTTATCCTTGCGCGGTTTTCCTCGCCCGAGGAGGCAAGCGCCTGTGATGATTATCTGAAATCCGAAGGCATCATCGTGCGTCGGGTGGCGGGCTACAACCTGCCGCATTGCCTGCGTATCACAGTGGGCGACGAACCCTCATGCCGCCGCGTGGCGCATCTGATTGGCGTGTTCAAGGCAGGTGGAGCATGAGCGCGCCAAAGTTCAAACGCGTTGCCCTGATCGGGCTGGGACTGATCGCCTCCTCCATCGCCCATGCGGTGAAATGGAAGGGGCTGGCTGATACGGTTGTGGGCCACGCGCGCTCGGCCGAGACGCGGGCGACGGCGCGCGAAATCGGGCTGGTCGCGGAGGTGTTCGAGACGCCGGAAGAGGCTGTCAAAGGCGCGGATCTTGTGATCCTTTGCGTGCCGGTGGGCGCGATGGCGGCTGTGGCCGAACGCATCGCCCCGCATCTGGCCGAGGGCGCGATTGTGACCGATGTCGGTTCGGTCAAGCAGGCGGTGATCGAGGCTGTCGGCCCGCATCTGCCCGCGCATGTGCACTTCGTCCCCGGTCACCCGCTGGCCGGAACCGAGCATTCCGGCCCGCGCTCGGGCTTTGCCACGCTGTTCGTGAACCGCTGGTGGCTGCTGACCCCGCCCGAGGGCGCCAACACGGCGGCGGTTGCGCGCCTGCGCGGCTTTATCGAGGGGATCGAGGCGAATGTCGAAGAGATGGAGGCCGCGCATCACGATCTGGTGCTGGCCGTCACCTCGCACACGCCGCACCTGATTGCCTATACGATGGTGGGGGTGGCGGACCACCTGCGCCGTGTCTCGCAATCCGAAGTTATCAAATTCTCGGCCTCGGGCTTTCGTGATTTCACGCGGATCGCGGCCTCGGACCCGACGATGTGGCGCGATGTGTTCCTGACGAACAAGGATGCGACGCTCGACATTCTGGGGCGCTTCACCGAAGAGCTGTTCGTGTTGCAGCGCGCAATCCGCATGGGCGATGGCGATACGCTGTTCGACTATTTCACCCGCACCCGGGCAATCCGCCGCAGCATCATCGAGGCGGGTCAGGATACCGACGCGCCCGATTTTGGCCGCTCGGGCGCGCCGAAGGCGGGCGAATAACCGTCAGAACAGGCGCGGCGCCGGCCCCAAGGGTATCGGACCCAGACGGATCTGCCCGCGCGCAAAGACAAGGGGGAGGGGAACCGTTCCGTCCGCCGATTGCTGCGCCATCATCTGGCCGATGCTTTCCAGCATCGGTTTGCGCCTGGGATCGAGCAGCCCAAGTGCCTCGGCCTTTGCCAGCCAGTCGCGCCAGTTGCCCAGTTTCAGGTTAATCGTGCCCTCGGGGATGCCATCGGCGGCGAGCGTCAGCCGTCCTTCGGCATCAAGGCGGCGATCCCCCCACAGCAGTTGCGCGGAACTGATGTCCAAGGCCAGCGGGCGTGGTGCGGCCGTAAGGTGCCGATCCAGCGGGGCGGCAAATTGCGCGACGCCATCAAGGAACACCCGCCCGACCGCCTCGGCCGAAATCTCGGGCGGTAGTGCCAGGCCGGTCATCTCGAATCCGATGCGATATGAGGGAGCGGTGCCACCCTCAAGCGCCGCGATCGACGCGCGCAGTTCGGTCGCCTTGGCGGCGGCGCCCATTCCATCGGGAGTGATGCGCGGCTCTTTGACCACAAGGCTTGCAAGCGCAAGCGGCAGATCGGGGGTAAGACCCGCGCGCACCGAGGCGCGCATGTCGTCGTTCTTGAGGACGAATTTCTGACGCCCGACGCGCAACTCCTGCTCGGGCGCGGCCCAAAGGATCACCGCGTTCGGCTGATAGGAGAGCGCCAGCGCCTGCGCGACGGGCGCGCTCCATTCCACCTGCCCATCGGGGCTGCGCAGATGCGGGGCCGAGAAGCTCAGATCAAAGCGCGAGGGGAACCCCGCCAGGCTGATTTCTTCGGTATCGGCCCAGCCATCAGCGCGCGCCTGCGCAAGTGCCGCCTCGCTACCCTGGCGCAGCACCACCGCGCCAAGTGTCCAATAGCCCGCATAAAGCCCGGCGAGACCCGCAACCAGAACGATCAGCTTGCGCATGACCTCTCCCTTCCCATTCGACCCTGCCAGATGTAGGAGAACGGAACGCGAAGGGAAAGACACATGACCGAACAACTCTGGATCTTTGGCTATGGCTCGCTGCTGTGGAACCCGGGCTTCGACCCCGCCGAGGCGGTGACCGCCTGTGCCGACGGGTGGCATCGGTCGTTCTGTATGCGCTCGGTGGTGCATCGCGGAACGCCCGAGGCGCCGGGGCTGGTGCTGGCACTGGACGCGGCAGAGGGCGCCCATTGCCACGGTGTCGCCTTCGCGGTGAAAAAGCCCGAGGAAGACGCCGTTCTGGCCGAAATCCGCGCGCGGGAACTGGTGACCGACGCCTATCTGGAGGCGCGCATTGCGCTGACGCTGTCAGATGGACGCAAGATCGAGGCGATCACCTATGTCATCGACAAGGCGCATGACCAGTATTGCAGCCACGCGCTGGAAGAACAGGCGCAGATCATCGCGGGAGCCACGGGCGGGCGCGGGCCTAACCGTGACTACCTGTGGAACACCGCCGCACATCTGCACGCGCTTGGTCTGAATGACCCCGATCTGGACTGGCTGGCCGAACGGGTGCGCGCACTGACCGTCTGACGCGCTGATAAACCCTTGGCAATTCCCGCCCCGCGCGCCTATCCTCGCGCCAACAGGCAAAAAAGAGGCCCAAGAATGCGCACCAAGGCCGAGCGGTTCGAAACGCAGTTTTCCCAACCCGTCCGTCAGGTCACACTGATGCTTGCGGTTCTGGGGCTTGTGGGGGCGGGGGGCTGGTTCGCCTATGCCCGCATCTTCCCGATTTTCATCGCGAACCCCTGGCTGAACGGGCTGATCCTGACGGTCTTTGCACTCGGCATTCTGGCGTGCTTCTGGCAGGTCTGGCAACTGGCGAAGGCGGTCTACTGGATCGAGAGTTTCGCTGCCGACCGACCGGGCCGGCCCGAATATACCCCGCCCGGGATGCTGGCGCCGCTGGCGGCGCTGTTGCGCTCGCGCAAGGGGCAGGGCGAGATTGCCACCTCCTCGGCGCGCTCGATCCTTGAATCGGTTGCGACACGCATTGACGAGGCGCGCGACATCACGCGCTACATTACTAACCTGCTGATTTTCCTTGGTCTTCTTGGGACGTTCTACGGACTGGCCACCACTGTCCCCGCAGTGGTCGAAACCATCCGCGCGCTTGCTCCGCAAGAGGGTGAAAGCGGGCTGGCGGTGTTTGACAAGCTGATGGCGGGGCTGGAAAGCCAGCTTGGCGGTATGGGCACGGCGTTTTCCTCGTCGCTTCTGGGGCTTGCGGGGTCTTTGGTCGTGGGGATGCTGGAGCTGTTCGTCTCGCACGGGCAGAACCGGTTTTACCGCGAGCTGGAAGAGTGGATTTCCTCGATCACGCGGCTAAGCTTTACCGGCGCGGATGGCGAGGGCGAAGGCTCGATGGTGGCGGGCATCCTTGACCATATGTCCGAGCAGATGGACACGCTGCGCGAGATGTTCATGCAAACCGAAGCCGCGCGGCAGCACACCGATGCGCATCTGAACACCCTCGCCGCCGGTGTTGTCGAGCTGGCCGAGCAACTGGGCGGCGAGATGGCCGCGCGGGGCGAGCAGGTGAACGCGCTTCAGCGGATGGCCGAGGGGCAAGAGCGCCTGAGTGGCGCGCTGGAAGCCAATGCCGCGCGGGCCGCGAATGCGGGCGACGAATACGACATTCAGGCCGAAATGCGGATGCGGCTGCGCTCGATCGACCAGCAGATGTTGCGGATGCTTGAGGAGCTGACCGCCGGTCGGCAGGAAAGCATGGCCGAGCTGCGCAACGATTTTGCTGCGCTCACGCGGGCGATCCTGTCGCGCAGGGACCACTGAGATGGCGCTGAGCCGACGCAATACGCAGCGCTTTGCCTCGACGGTCTGGCCCGGCTTTGTCGATGCGATGACGGCACTCTTGCTGGTGCTGATGTTCGTGCTGACCATCTTTATGGTGGTGCAATCGGTGCTGCGCGAAACGCTGACCTCGAAGGAGCACGAACTTTCCGACCTGACCTTGCAGGTTGCCGATCTGGCGCAGGCGCTGTCTTTGCGCGAGGCGCGAGTAACCGAGCTGGAGGGCGATCTGTCGACCGCGCGCACCAAGGCCGATGCGCAGGCTGCGCTGATCGCGACGCTCAGCAGCCAGCTGGAGACGCGCACCGCCGAGCTGGATGAGGCAGGGCAAAAGATCACGGCCTTCGAGGCGCAGGTCGCCTCGCTTCTGGGCGAACGGGATGCGGCGCGTGCCGATGCGGCGGGCAAGGCCGAGGAATTGCGCCTTGGGGCCGAGCAGATCGCGGAATTACGCGATCGGCTGAAATCTTCGGGCGATGAACTGGCGGCGATGACGCTGGCGTTAGAAGCGGCGCGTCTGCGGGCCGAGGAAACGCTGACGCTTCTGGCCGCTGCCGAGGCCGCGAAGGCGAACCTTCAGGCCGAACTCAGCGCGCAACTGACCGCCGCCGAGAAAGAGGCCGCACTGAAGGGCGCCGCGCAAAAGGCGCTGGAATCGCAGACAGAAATCGCTGAAACCGCCGCCAAAAAGGTTGCGCTGTTGAACGAACAGGTCGCTGCACTTCGCGCGCAGATGGCCGAGTTGCAGGGTATTCTGAACGAGGCGCAGGCCCGCGACGAAGAGGCAAAAGTGCAGGTCGACAAGCTTGGCTCGCAGTTGAATGCAGCCCTGGCGCAGGTCGCCGCCGAGCAACGCCGCCGCGCGGAAGCCGAGGCTGCGCGGGCTGAACTTGAGGCCGAGCGCGCCCGCAACCTCGAACGCTACCGCTCTGAATTCTTCGGCCGCCTGTCCGAGATCGTCGCAGGGCGCGAGGGCGTGCGCATCGTGGGCGACCGTTTTGTGTTCTCCTCCGAGGTGCTGTTTGCGGCGGGATCGGCGGATCTGGCCGAGGCAGGAAAGACGCAGATCGCGCAGGTCACGCGGCTTTTGACCGAGTTGTCGCAGGAAATCCCGCCCGATATTGACTGGATCATCCGCGTCGATGGCCACACCGACGATGTGCCGCTGTCGGGTGAGGGGGAGTTCAAGGATAATTGGGAGCTAAGCCAGGCGCGCGCGCTGTCGGTGGTGCGCTATATGGTTAATTCGCTCGGCTTTCCACCGCGGCGTCTGGTGGCGGCGGGCTTTGGCGAATACCGTCCCGTTGTCGGGGGGATTTCACCGCAAGCGCGGGCCGCAAACCGCCGGATCGAGCTTAAGCTGACCGAGCGCTAATCCCCGATCCGCAGCGTGACTGCGCGGCTTTGCAGCAGCTTTTCGTCGCGGATCAGGGTGATCTGCCCCTGATAGTCGCCCGCAGACCAACCGACCGCCGGACGTTTGCGCCCGCCTGCACGCATGAACAGCGCTTGCGTGTGTTCGAGCGTGGCGTCATGTGCAAAGCGAAACCCAAGTGGCCCCGAGATTTCCAGCCGCAGCACATCGCCGGCCCGCGCGCCGTGCCCATAGGCCCAAAGAACCAGCGCGGGGGCATTTGCGTTGGGCGTGGCAGGAAACTGCCCCAGTTTCAGCGCCGTATAATCGGGCACTGCATTGGCAAAACCTACCTCCAACAACCCGCCGCCGGGGGTGGCAGGTTGGGTATCCCAAAGCGTTTGCGCGGGATCGGTAGCACAGCTTGCCCCGGGTTCGGGGTCGAACGGATCAAGGCTTTGCCCGTCTTTTTGCACCTCGAAATGCAGATGCGGATGCTCGGTCTTTCCCGAAAGCCCGATCTGCCCGATCACGGTGTCGGGGCCGACCATCTGATCGGGGCGGACCTGCACCGATCCTTTGCGCAGGTGGCAATACAGCCCCGTCCAGCCCTTGCCGTGGTCAATCACGACACCATTCCCACACTCGCGCCCGTTAACCGATTTTCCCGCCAGATAGGCGCCGTCCGGTTCCCCGTCGCGCACGCGCAGGACTGTTCCCGTCGCCGCCGCGCGCGCCGCGACACCCGCCTGCATCGCCGCAAGGGTCGGCAGCGCGATGTCAGTGCCGTCGTGGCCATCATAGGTTTGCGTGGCGCAGAGGTGATCAAGGGTCTTGGGGCCGGGATCACGGTCAAAGAAATTCAGGAAAAAGCAGCTTTCGCCCAGAGTGCAATCAACGGGCCACTGGGCAGAAAAGCCACCGGCGGCCGCAGCCGCCGGAAGCAAAAGAGCTATTGCCAGAGTGCGTAGCATCAATCTGCGGGCAGAAGTCGCGGTTTGTTGCCCGCGATGCGGCGCGCCTGCGGTTCCTCGGTTTCCAGAACGATCTCGCCATTCTTGACCAGAACGCGCACGACGCCGCCCTTGGTCAGTTTGCCGAACAGCAGCTCCTCGGCCAGCGGTTTCTTGATGTGCTCTTGAATAACGCGGCCAAGGGGGCGCGCGCCCATCTTGTCGTCATAGCCCTTTTCGGCCAGCCACTCCGACGCCTCGGGGCTCAGTTCGATATGCACATTGCGGTCGATCAGCTGTGCCTCAAGTTGCAGCACGAATTTCTCGACGATCTGCAAGATCACCTCGCGCGGCAGGGGCGCGAAGCTGACCACCGCGTCCAGACGGTTGCGGAACTCGGGGCTGAAGGTGCGCTCGACCGCAGCCGTATCCTCGCCCTCGCGCCGTTCGCGGCCAAAGCCGAAGGCGGCTTTCGCCTGCTCGGCCGCGCCCGCATTCGAGGTCATGATCAGGATCACGTTGCGGAAATCGACAGTGCGTCCGTTGTGATCGGTCAGGCGGCCATTATCCATGACCTGAAGCAGAATGTTGAAGACATCCGGGTGCGCCTTTTCGATCTCGTCCAGAAGCAGCACGCAATGCGGGTTCTGGTCGATGCCGTCGGTCAAAAGGCCACCCTGGTCAAAGCCGACATAGCCGGGCGGCGCGCCGATCAGCCGGCTGACCGAGTGCTTCTCCATATATTCGGACATGTCGAAGCGCAGGAGTTCCACGCCAAGAGTATTGGCCAGTTGCTTGGCAACCTCGGTCTTGCCGACGCCCGTGGGACCGGCAAACAGATAGTTGCCGATGGGTTTTTCCGGCTCGCGCAGTCCGGCACGGGCCAGCTTGATCGCGGAAGCCAATGCCTCGATCGCGGCGTTCTGGCCGAAGACCACGCGCTTGAGCGATTTCTCCAGATCGCGCAGCACCTCGGCATCATCTTTCGAGACGTTCTTCGGCGGGATCCGCGCGATTTTCGCGACCACGGCTTCGATCTCTTTCGGGCTGATGGTCTTGCGCCGCTTGCTGTCGGGAAGCAGGTGCTGCGCCGCGCCCGCTTCGTCAATCACGTCGATCGCCTTGTCGGGCAGTTTGCGGTCGTGGATGTAGCGCGCCGACAGTTCAACGGCCGTTTTCACCGCCTCATTGGTGTAGCGGATGTCGTGGTGCTCTTCGAAATAGGGTTTCAGCCCCATCACGATCTTGATCGTATCGGCGACTGAGGGTTCGTTCACGTCGATCTTCTGGAACCGGCGGCTGAGCGCGCGGTCCTTTTCGAAATGCTGGCGAAACTCTTTATAGGTGGTCGACCCCATGCAGCGCAGCTTGCCGCCCGCCAGAGCAGGCTTGAGCAGGTTCGAGGCATCCATCGCGCCGCCCGAGGTGGCGCCCGCGCCGATCACGGTATGAATTTCGTCGATAAAGAGGATCGCGTCGTCGTGGTCCTCCAGCTCTTTTACCACGGCCTTGAGGCGCTCCTCAAAGTCACCGCGATAGCGGGTGCCAGCCAGAAGCGCGCCCATGTCGAGCGAGAAGATGATTGTCTTCGACAGAATCTCGGGCGTCTCGCCACGGGTGATTTTCAGCGCCAGCCCCTCGGCGATGGCAGTTTTGCCGACGCCCGGATCGCCGACCAGAAGCGGGTTGTTCTTGCGGCGGCGGCAGAGCACCTGAATGCAGCGCTCGACCTCTTCCTCGCGGCCGATCAGCGGGTCGATGTCGCCCTTATGCGACTTGTCGTTCAGGTTGACGCAGTATTTCGCCAGTGCCGATTCCTTGGCCTCGGTCGCGCCCTGGGCCTCGGACTCGGCTTTGTGATGATCGTCATCCGCGCCGGTAATCGGACGGCTTTCGCCAAATGCGGGGTCTTTTGCCACGCCATGCGCGATGTAATTGACGGCATCATAGCGGGTCATGTCCTGCTCTTGCAGGAAGAAGGCCGCGTTCGATTCGCGTTCGGCAAAGATCGCGACGAGCACGTTTGCCCCCGTCACCTCGGAGCGGCCCGAGCTTTGCACATGGATCGCCGCGCGCTGGATCACGCGCTGGAAGGCGGCGGTCGGCACGGCCTCGGATCCTTCGATCTCGGTAATCAGGGTCGAGAGGTCGTCGTCGATGAATTCGGTCAGCGTCATGCGCAGCTCGTCCAGATCGACGCCGCAAGCGCGCATCACGCGGCTGGCGTCGGGTTCATCCAGCAGCGCCAGCAGCAGGTGTTCGAGTGTCGCCAGCTCATGCCGACGCGCATTCGCCAGCGCCAATGCGCCGTGAATGGCTTGTTCGAGCGAGTTCGAGAACGAAGGCATGGTGGCACTCCTTTCAATTAGGCCGGACCCTTTCGGATATTTCCCTATCCTCGGCCCATAGGGTTAAACTTCGGTGGAAATCCGGCGGCTTCAAGCCCTTTCGTCGGAAATTTCGCGCTTGACATGCAACTTGCCCGAAAAGTGAACGCCACAAGCGGCTTTCGGGATGGTATTTGCGCCTGTCTTTCGGGGCTGTGGGGTTGAAAACGGCCCGGCAAAGGTCCATTGCGGGGAAAACAGGGACACGCGCTATGGGAAAATTCCGAATTGCCCGCATGGCAATGCTCAGACGATCGCGCGCGATGGTGTCGTCGCGGCGGTTGTGGAAATCCCGCGTGGTGTTCTGGGTGGGCGCAATCGCGATTGGTGTGATCAGTGTCGGCTTCGCTTTGGCGGCCGATTTGGCCCAACACCTGTTCACCAAGATCGCGGCGATCGGCGGGCATGGCTACGCCCCTTTGCTGATCACGCCTCTGGGTTTTGTGCTTTGCGCGGTGCTGGCGTTCAAGTTCTTTCCCGGCACGCAAGGCTCGGGGATTCCGCAGGCGATTGCCGCGCGCCATTTGCGCGACCTGCCCGATCGGGGCGGGATGCTGGGACTGCGGGTCATCATCGGCAAGATGGCCCTGACCATCCTTGGCATGTTCTTTGGTGCATCCATCGGGCGCGAGGGGCCGACGGTGCAGGTCGGGGCTTCGATCATGCTTCTGGCGGGCAGGTTCGGAGGCATGGCCGAGCGGCGCGGGCTGATTCTGGCTGGCTCTGCGGCGGGGATCGCGGCGGCCTTCAATACGCCGCTCGCGGGGATCGTTTTCGCGATCGAGGAGATGGGGCGCTCGTATCAGGCGCGCACCAACGGGGTTGTGCTGTCGACGGTGATTATCGCCGGTATCTGCTCGCTCGCGATGCTGGGCAGCTATACCTATTTCGGTCAGGCGGACGCCTTGGCCGATGCGCCCGGCGATTGGGTTCTGGTGCTGGCTTGCGGGCTGTTTGGCGGGCTGATGGGGGCGGTGTTCAGCCGCCTGACGATCACGATCATCCGGCGCATCCGCCGCTGGCGCTCGGTTACGCCATTGCGCAAGGTCATTCTGGTCGCGCTGGTCGCGGGTATTGTTTCGGCGATCGTGGGCATCGTCTATGGCGGCGGCACCTTTGGCACCGGTTACGAGCAGGCCCGTGCTGCGGTCGAAGGCGAGGCTCCGCCGATCGGCTATTTCTTTGGCAAGCTGCTGGCGACGCTGGCGGCGACGGTCTCGGGGATACCGGGCGGTCTGTTCGCGCCTTCGCTGTCGGTTGGCGCGGGGCTTGGGGCGACGGTCGCGACGGTTCTGGCCTCGGATGTCGGGCTGGCGGCGATTCTGGGGATGGCGGGCTATTTTGCCGGCGTGACGCAGGCGCCGATGACGGCCTTCGTGATTATTCTTGAAATGACCGGCAACCACGAGAACCTTGTGGCAATCATGGCGGCGGCGATGCTGGGCTATGGCACCTCGCGCTTCATTCTGCCCGAGCCGCTTTATGCAGCGCTTTCGCGGCTGTATATCGCGGATGCGCTGCGGGCACATCGGGCGCAAGAGGCCGCCGGACGGGCCGAGGATCCCCAGCCCGAGCCGCGCGTTTAACCCTCTTAGAAGCTATCCTTGCGGATGCGCGCTTCGGTAAAGGTGGCAAGGGCGCTTGCGTCGGGGCGCAGGCCTAATGCGGCGCGCAAGCCTTTGTCATGGCCGCGCAGGAACGGGTTGGTGGCTTTTTCAAGCTTTAGCGTCGCGGGCACGGTGGGGCGCCCCTCGGCACGCAGTGCCTCGACCTCGGCCATACGGGCCAGAAGGGCGGGGTGCTCGGGTTCAAGGCTGAGTGCAAAGCGGCCATTTGCGGTGGTGTATTCGTGACCCGAACAGACCAGCGTCTCGTCAGGCAACGCCATGAAACGGGCCAGCGTGTCGAACATCTGCGACGGAGACCCCTCGAACAGCCGCCCGCAGCCCCAGCTCATCAGGCTGTCGCCCGAAAACAAAAGCCCCGCCTGCGGGAAGTAATAGGCCAGATGCCCGACGGTATGGCCCGTGGCTTCGATGACCTCGACGCTTTCCATGCCGATATGCAGGACATCCCCGCCGGAAACCTCTTGCGACAGGGGCGGCAGGCGATGCGCGTCTGCCCCCGCGCCGATCACCCGCGCGCCCGACATCGCCGCCAGCGCCTTGACCCCGTCAATATGGTCGCTGTGGTGATGCGTGAGCAGGATATGCGAGGCTTTCCAGCCACGATCGGCCAAGGCTTGCACCACAGGTCCCGCCTCGGGAACATCGACGATGGTCGTCGTGCCGGTTGCAGCATCATGCACCGCATAGGCATAATTATCTGCCAGACAAGGGATGATAAGCAGTTCGACAGTCATGGATTTTCCCGTAGGCTCGGCTATTGTTAGGGGTAACTTCGCTCAAGGAGGCGGCCAGCGCAATGCATCTTGATGTGCTAGACCTGCGCAATTTCTATTACCGCACCCAGTTAGGGCGCGCGGCGCAAAGGGCAATCCGTGATCGTGTGACCCAGATCTGGCCTGCGACGCCTTCGGAAATGGCGGGGCAAACCGTTGTGGGCTATGGTTTTGCGGTGCCGCTGTTGCGACCCTATCTGCAACCGGCGCGCCGCGTGATCGGGCTGATGCCGGCGGGGCAGGGGGTGATGCCCTGGCCTGCGGGGATGCCCAATGTCTCGGTCCTGTGTGAAGAAACCCGCTGGCCCCTTGAGACCGGCCTTGTCGATAAACTGGTGGTGATGCACGGGCTGGAGACCTCGGATAATCCCGATGCGCTGATGGAGGAATGTTGGCGCGTGCTTGGCCCCGGCGGGCGGGCGCTGTTTATCGTGCCGAACCGCACCGGGCTTTGGGCGCCGCGTGAAACCACGCCCTTCGGGTTCGGGCGTCCGTTCACGCTGTCGCAACTGGATCATCTGGCGCGGCGCGCGGGGTTCGTGCCCGAGCGGCATTCCTCGGCGCTTTATATTCCGCCCTCGACGCGGCGCTTCTGGCTGCGCTCGGCACAGTTCTGGGAAGGAGTCGGCGGGCGGGTTTCGGGCTTTCTGGCGGCGGGGGTTGTGATGCTGGAAGTGTCCAAGCAACTCCACACCCCGCGGCGCAGCGGACTGGGGGCTGCCGTGCGCAAGCCGCTGTCCATCCTTGAGGGGGCAGGGCGACCCGTTAGCGACCCGGTCTGAGGAAAATGCGACACCTCGGGGCGGCAAACAGGGTGAATCACCCGCATTGGCCGATTCCGTAAAACCGGCGTGAAAGCCCGGATTTCTGCCGTTAGCGCCCGAACTTTTTGGCCCTTTTTGCACTTGCAGCGTGATGGAGCGGAAAATGCGCCTTTTTCACTCACGTTAACGTGCGCAAGAAGGTTGCGAGGTGGGGAATGCTCTGCTACACGCCTCCCCGATACGCGGTGCAAGGGGGAAGGACTTTGCACCTAGGGAGTCCCCGGGACCGGACATTGTGATCCGCGACGGGGCCAAAGCATCGGAAGGGTGGACGTGTCCGAACCAGCTTCGATTTCCGCAGCCATCGCCGGGCGTTATGCCACGGCAATTTTCGAACTCGCACGCGAAGACAAGGGTCTTGCCGCGCTCGAGAAAGACGTTGAGGCGCTTGGCGCCGCGCTGGCCGACTCGGCCGAGTTGCGCGACCTGATCTCCTCGCCGGTCTATGCTCGCGCCGAACAAGAGGCCGCGATTGCCGCTGTCGCCAAGAAGATGGGCCTGACGCCCGCTCTGGCAAACGGCCTGTCGCTGATGGCGCAAAAACGCCGCCTCTTCGCGCTGCCGCAACTTCTCAAGGCACTGGCCGAAGCCATCGCCGACGAGAAAGGCGAAGTGACTGCCGAAGTCACCGCCGCCTCCAAGCTTTCGAAAGCGCAGGCCGACAAACTGGCTGCCGCGCTCACGAAACAGACGGGTAAGTCCGTCAAACTCGATATCGCCGTGGATGAAAATCTCATCGGCGGCATGATCGTCAAGCTGGGCTCGCGCATGATCGACACGTCGGTCCGCTCGAAGCTCGCTTCCCTCAGAAACGCCATGAAAGAGGTTGGATAATGGGCATCCAAGCAGCTGAGATCTCTGCTATCCTCAAGGAGCAGATCAAGAACTTCGGGCAGGACGCCCAAGTCGCTGAAGTGGGCCGCGTGCTCTCCGTCGGCGATGGTATCGCACGCGTTCACGGGCTGGATAACATCCAGGCCGGTGAAATGGTCGAATTCCCCGGTGGTATCCGCGGGATGGCCCTGAACCTCGAAACCGACAACGTCGGTGTCGTTATCTTCGGTTCGGACCGCGATATTAAAGAAGGCGATACGGTCAAGCGTACCAACGCTATCGTGGACGTCCCGGTTGGCGAAGGCCTGCTGGGCCGCGTCGTTGACGGCCTTGGTAACCCGCTCGACGGCAAAGGTCCGATCGAGGCAGCCGAGCGTCGCGTTGCCGACGTGAAAGCTCCGGGCATCATTCCGCGGAAATCGGTTCACGAACCGATGGCAACCGGCCTCAAGTCGGTTGACGCAATGATCCCCGTTGGCCGTGGCCAGCGCGAACTGATCATTGGTGACCGTCAGACCGGCAAGACCGCTATCGCGCTCGACACCATTCTGAACCAGAAATCCTATAACGACGCAGATCCGGCAAACAAACTGCACTGCTTCTACGTCGCTATCGGCCAAAAGCGTTCGACTGTTGCTCAGCTTGTGAAAAAGCTCGAGGAAAACGGCGCTCTGGAATATACCACCGTTATCGCAGCAACCGCTTCGGACCCGGCTCCGATGCAGTTCCTCGCACCCTACGCAGCAACCGCTATGGCCGAGTACTTCCGTGACTCGGGCCGCCACGCGCTGATCATCTATGATGACCTGTCGAAGCAGGCTGTGTCCTATCGTCAGATGTCGCTCCTGCTGCGCCGCCCGCCGGGCCGCGAAGCTTATCCGGGCGACGTTTTCTACCTGCACTCGCGTCTCCTCGAGCGTTCGGCAAAGCTGAACGAGGACTTCGGCGCTGGCTCGCTGACCGCTCTGCCGGTTATCGAAACCCAGGGCGGCGACGTGTCGGCCTTCATTCCGACCAACGTGATCTCGATCACCGACGGCCAGATCTTCCTTGAAACCGAACTGTTCTACCAGGGTATCCGCCCGGCCGTTAACACCGGTCTGTCGGTGTCGCGCGTGGGCTCGTCGGCTCAGACCAACTCGATGAAATCGGTTGCTGGCCCGGTGAAACTGGAGCTCGCTCAGTACCGCGAGATGGCCGCCTTCGCTCAGTTCGGTTCGGATCTCGACGCTGCAACCCAGAAGCTTCTGGCGCGTGGTGCTCGTCTGACCGAGCTGATGAAACAGCCGCAATACTCGCCGCTGACCAACGCCGAAATCGTCTGCATCATCTTCGCAGGCACCAACGGCTACCTGGACAACGTGGCAGTGGCGAACGTCGGTCGCTGGGAGCAGGGTCTTCTGAACCACCTGCGCACCAACCGTCGCGACATCCTCGACTGGATCACCAAAGAAGATCCGAAGGTCAAAGGTGCCGACGCGGACAAGATCAAAGCTGCGATCGAAGAATTCGCCAAGACGTTCGCGTAAGCGCCTGAAAGGACAGGGATATGCCCAGCCTTAAGGATCTGAAAAACCGGATCGAGAGTGTTAAGAACACTCGGAAGATCACGAAGGCGATGCAGATGGTCGCGGCCGCAAAATTGCGCCGCGCCCAGGAAGCCGCCGAAAGCGCACGGCCCTTCGCCGAGCGCATGACCGCCGTCATGTCGGGGCTTGCTGCCTCGGTGGGCGGCTCCGATAGCGCGCCCCGGCTTCTGGCCGGGACGGGCTCGGCTCAGACCCACCTCTTGGTGGTGATGACCGGCGAGCGCGGGCTTTGCGGTGGCTTCAACGCCAACATCGCAAAACTGGCCCGTGTGAAAGCGAACGAACTGCTGGCCGCCGGCAAAACGGTGAAAATTCTCACCGTCGGCAAAAAAGGCCGCGACGCTCTGCGCCGCGATCTTGGGCAGTATTTCGTAGCGCATGTCGATCTCTCGGAGGTCAAGAAGCTCGGTTACAACAACGCGCAGGATATCGCGCGCGACATCCTCGGCCGCTTTGATGCGGGCGAATTCGATGTCGCGACGATCTTCTACTCGCTGTTCGAGAGCGTGATCTCTCAGGTTCCGACCGCGAAACAGATCATTCCGGCTGCGTTCGAAGCCAGCGACGAGGCAGGTGCCTCGGCCGCATATGACTACGAACCCAGCGAGGAAGAGATCCTGGCAGACCTTCTGCCGCGCGGTGTTGCGACCCAGATCTTCGCTGCACTTCTGGAAAATAACGCGTCCTTCAACGGCGCCCAGATGTCGGCAATGGATAACGCAACGCGGAACGCTGGCGAGATGATCGACAAGCTGACGATCGAGTTCAACCGCTCGCGTCAGGCCGTGATCACCAACGAGCTCATCGAAATTATTTCGGGCGCCGAGGCGCTCTGACGAAATCGGAGAAACGAATATGGCAAGCAAAGGCAAAGTCACGCAGGTGATCGGCGCCGTCGTCGACGTTCAGTTCGACGGCGCACTCCCCGCGATTCTCAACGCACTGGAAACCGAAAACAACGGCAAGAAGCTCGTGCTCGAAGTGGCACAGCACCTTGGCGAAAACTCGGTCCGCACCATCGCAATGGACGCGTCCGAAGGCCTCGTCCGTGGCGCAGTCGTCACCGACACCGGCGCACCGATCTCGGTTCCGGTCGGTAACGCAACCCTCGGCCGCATCCTGAACGTCATCGGCGAGCCCGTTGACGAAAAAGGCCCGGTCGAAGCAGGCGAATACCGCGCGATCCACCAGCCGGCACCGGAGTTCTCGGAGCAGTCGACTGCTTCGGAAATCCTTGCCACCGGCATCAAGGTTATCGACCTTCTCGCTCCCTACTCCAAGGGTGGTAAGATCGGCCTGTTCGGCGGCGCCGGCGTGGGTAAAACCGTTCTCATCATGGAACTCATCAACAACATCGCAAAAGTGCACTCGGGATTCTCGGTGTTCGCAGGTGTTGGCGAGCGGACCCGTGAGGGCAACGACCTTTACCACGAGATGATCGAATCGGGCGTTATCGTTCCCGATAACCTCGAAGCCTCGAAAGTGGCCCTTGTGTATGGTCAGATGAACGAACCGCCGGGCGCTCGTATGCGTGTGGCTCTGTCGGGTCTGACCCTTGCAGAACAGTTCCGTGACCAGTCGGGCACCGACGTTCTGTTCTTCGTGGACAACATCTTCCGCTTCACGCAGGCAGGTTCCGAGGTGTCGGCACTTCTGGGCCGTATCCCGTCCGCAGTGGGCTACCAGCCGACGCTGGCAACCGACATGGGCGCTCTGCAGGAACGCATCACCTCGACCAAGGCTGGCTCGATCACCTCGGTTCAGGCCATCTACGTTCCGGCCGACGACCTTACCGACCCGGCTCCGGCAACCTCGTTCGCCCACCTCGACGCAACCACGGTTCTGTCGCGTGCGATCTCGGAACTGGGTATCTACCCGGCCGTTGACCCGCTCGACTCGACCTCGCGTATTCTCGACCCGGCTGTTGTCGGCGAAGAGCACTACAACGTTGCCCGCCAGGTGCAGGGTATCCTTCAGCGCTACAAGTCGCTGCAGGACATCATCGCCATCCTCGGCATGGACGAACTGTCGGAAGAAGACAAACTTACCGTGGCGCGCGCCCGTAAGATCCAGCGCTTCCTCTCGCAGCCGTTCGACGTGGCAAAAGTGTTCACCGGCTCGGACGGTGTGCAGGTTCCGCTCGAAGACACCATCCGCTCGTTCAAAGCGGTTGTGAACGGCGAGTATGACCACCTGCCGGAAGCTGCCTTCTACATGGTTGGCGGCATCGACGAAGTGATCGCGAAAGCCGAGAAACTCGCGGCAGCCGCGTAAGGAGCTTGAGCAATGGCCGATACGATGCAATTTGACCTTGTCTCGCCCGAGCGGAAGCTTGCTTCTGCGCAGGTGACCGAGGTTCGCGTTCCGGGCGCCGATGGCGACCTGACCGTGATGGCGGGGCACGCCCCCCTCATCGCAACGCTGCGGCCGGGCATCCTTGTTGTCGTCGGTCCGCAAGGCACCGAGGACTACGCCGTGACCGGCGGTTTCGTTCAGGTCGAGGCAACCGGCGTCACCGTGCTCGCAGAGCGCGGTGTGCCGAAAGCCGAGCTGACGCCCGCGATCCACGCCGAGATGATGGCGGAAGCCAAGAAGGTGGTCGAAGAGGCCCATCCTTCGGTGGTCGACGCTGCGACGAAGATGCTCGCTGATATGGAAGCCCTTGGCTCCCATATGAGCCTCTGATCCGGCGCAACAGATTGATAAAAAGCCCCGGGACGCAGGTCTCGGGGCTTTTTCTTTTGTCCGGCGCGGAATACATCTTTGGGTAGATCATCAGGAGGCGCGGGCTGCTATGCTGAAATTGAACGGCCAGAGGGTCGGGGTGGCGCAAGGGTCGCTGGTCCTGTTTTCCGACTATCAGGACGGCGGCGTGATGTGGACGGGTGAGGGGCCGCGCGAGCTGCGCAAGCTTGTCGAGTTCAAAGAGCCCTTTACCGGCGCGCCGGCAGTTCATGTCGCATTTTCGATGTGGGACCTCGATCAAAAGCACAACGGCCGGATGGATATTTCCGCCGATATGATCACCGAAGAGGGCTTTGTGATCGTCTTTCGCACCTGGGGCGACACCCGCGTCGCCCGCGTCCGCGCCGACTGGATGGCCATCGGCTCCTGCGCGCACGAGGACGACTGGGAGGTGTTTTGAGTTAGTAATCCATTGTTTGGCGAGATAATTCGACCTAGTGTCGCGCATTGGTTGTGTTTTGCGTGAGGTATCGAGATGTCGAACAGTAAAGAGATTTTCAGCGGAGCGCGTGCGACATGCAGATCAGCCTTGGCGGTCGTCGTTACCTCTATCCTGTTTTGTGAGCGGGCAATCGCTCAGGATGCATCCCTTGCTTCTACCCCCAAATTGTATTCGTTCGATTTCTTTTCTCTAGTGTCGTTTGGCCTGACAATCACAGCGCTGCTGCTGTCCTTCTTCATGGCGTGGCTTTCGTGGGAGTTTTATAAGAAGTCAGTTGAAGCCAGTGAAAAAACGCATGAGACGGTGACCAAAATTGAGGGGATTGTGGCGGGCGTTCAAAGCAGCATTTCCGAAATCGTAAACAAGGCTGTGACCCACTGGGTCGAGGGCGGCGATGCATCTCGTATCGGTGAGGTCAATGAGGACCTGATGCAAAGACTTCAGGCGCTTGAAACTGGAATTTCCCAAGGCAATGGATCAGATCAGCGCGAGTTGATTAATGCCGTGCGCGCGCAAGTGGAACAGTTGAGCCGATCTTCGCGAGAAATGCAGATCAAGAGCATTTTCCCGAGCTACGGCACCGAAAAAAAAGTGGTCGAAGCATCGCAAGACATAACTTCGAGCGAAGAGCGCTCCCAAACAGGTCTGCTTCGTATCAAAATCGTTCAGCCGACAAAAATTGCAACAGCCACTCTCCGCTTTGAGCCGCCATTTGATGAAGCGCCCGAAGTTACTGCGAGCTTAATTACCTCGCCGCTGACTGACACCTCGGGCATAACAGCGAAGCCGGGGACACCTTCGCGAAAATCATGCAATTTCCACATCAACAGCGGTTCTGACCTGCCCGAGGGGGAGTATGTATTCGAGTTTAGCGCCGTGGCTGCCGAATAGTTTTCCAACACCTAGAACGCAAAAGGGCGCCCCTCGGGGCGCCCTTTCGTTTCCCTGACGGGAGCGGCTGCTTACATCATGCCGCCCATGCCGCCCATGCCCATGTCCGGAGCGCCGCCCATCGGCGACTTCGGTTCGGGCTTTTCGGCGACCATGCACTCGGTGGTGATCAGCAGGCCCGAAACCGAGGCTGCGTCTTCCAGTGCGGTGCGGGTCACTTTGGCCGGGTCGATAACGCCGAACTTGAACATGTCGCCATATTCTTCGGTCTGCGCGTTGAAGCCGAAGTTCAGGTCGCCCGACTCGCGGATCTTGCCAGCCACGACAGCGCCGTCGACGCCAGCGTTTTCAGCGATCTGACGGATCGGAGCTTCGATCGCACGGCGCACGATGGCGATACCGGCGTTCTGGTCGGCGTTCGCGCCTTTCAGACCTTCCAGCACTTTGCCAGCCTGGATCAGAGCAACACCGCCGCCCACGACGATGCCTTCCTGAACGGCCGCGCGGGTCGCGTTCAGAGCGTCATCAACGCGGTCTTTGCGCTCTTTCACTTCAACCTCGGTCATGCCGCCGACGCGGATAACAGCAACACCGCCAGCCAGTTTGGCCACGCGCTCTTGCAGCTTCTCACGGTCGTAGTCCGACGTGGTTTCTTCGATCTGGGTGCGGATCTGGGCCACGCGGGCTTCGATCTCGGCCTTGTCGCCAGCGCCGTCAACGATGGTGGTGTTCTCTTTCGAGATGGTCACCTTCTTGGCGGTGCCAAGCATGTCCATGCCGACGTTCTCGAGCTTCATGCCGAGGTCTTCCGAGATCACCTGGCCGCCGGTCAGGATCGCGAGGTCCTGCAGCATGGCCTTGCGGCGATCGCCGAAGCCCGGAGCTTTGACAGCCGCGATTTTCAGGCCGCCGCGCAGCTTGTTGACGACGAGGGTCGCCAGTGCTTCGCCTTCGACGTCCTCAGCGATGATGAGGAGCGGCTTGTTCGACTGGATAACAGCTTCGAGGAGCGGCACCATCGGCTGGAGCGACGAGAGTTTCTTCTCGTGCAGCAGGATGAGGCAGTCTTCGAGGTCAGCAACCATCTTGTCGGGGTTGGTGACGAAGTAGGGCGAGAGGTAGCCGCGGTCGAACTGCATACCTTCGACGACTTCAACCTCGGTCTCCATGCCTTTGTTTTCTTCGACGGTGATCACGCCGTCGTTGCCGACTTTCTGCATCGCTTCGGCGATCTGGCGGCCGATCGACTCTTCGCCGTTGGCCGAGATGGTGCCGACTTGGGCGACTTCGTCGCTGTCAGCAACCGGACGTGCAGCGGCTTTGATCGCTTCGACGACTTTGGTGGTTGCCATGTCGACGCCGCGCTTGAGGTCCATCGGGTTCATGCCGGCGGCGACAGCCTTGAGGCCTTCTTTGATGATCGCCTGCGCCAGAACGGTCGCGGTGGTGGTGCCGTCACCGGCTTCGTCGTTGGTGCGCGAGGCGACTTCTTTCACCATTTGCGCGCCCATGTTCTCGAACTTGTCCGAAAGTTCGATTTCCTTCGCAACCGACACACCGTCTTTGGTGATGCGCGGAGCGCCGAAGGATTTTTCGAGAACGACGTTGCGGCCTTTCGGGCCGAGGGTAACCTTCACCGCGTCGGCGAGGATGTTGACACCCTTGAGCATACGATCGCGGGCATCGGTCGAGAATTTGACGTCCTTGGCTGCCATGTTTGTTGGCTCCTTGACTGGATATTTCGTTGGAAATCAGGTGGATCTGCGTAAGCGGCGCTTACGAGATGATCCCCATGATGTCGCTTTCTTTCATGATGAGGAGTTCCTCACCTTCAAGCGTCACTTCGGTGCCCGACCATTTGCCGAACAGAACGCGGTCGCCCGCTTTCACCGAAGGAGCGATCAGCTCGCCCGAGTCCTTGCGCGCGCCTTCGCCAACGGCGACAACTTGGCCTTCTGCCGGCTTTTCTTTTGCGCTATCGGGGATGATCAGCCCGCCTTTGGTTTTTTCGTCGCTTTCGACGCGCTTGACCAGCACACGGTCATGAAGCGGTTTGAATGCCATCTGGGTTACTCCCTAAGGTCCAGGTTAAATCGGTCTTAGCACTCGCTCCTCGTGAGTGCTAACGCATCGGAAGTAGTGAGGCGTCCGCCTTGAGTCAACAGGTGCATGTCGAAAAATTTTTCGATCTGCGGGGTAGGGGGGAATGGATTGCGTTTATAGACTGCCCCGTGCCAAGCTTTCTCTGAATTTATAAAGGATCGGATCGTGTTTCAGCGTATTGGTGCGGCGATTGCCGGCGTAGTGTTCTGGGTTGGGGCTGCTTGGGCCGGCTGTGTCGGGCAAAACCTGTTCGACGCGATGCCCGGCGCCGATCAGGCGCGGCTTGAGGCGATGGCGGCGGCCCATCCGTTCCACGAGGGGCTTCTCTGGACCGCCACGCGCGACGATCAACAGATCACGCTTGTCGGCACGCTGCATTATGCCGACCCGCGGTTTGCGCCGATGCTTGACGCGCTGGCACCCGCGCTGGATGGGGCCACGGCTCTTCTGGTCGAGGCGGGGCCGGAAGAGGAGGCACAGCTTCGGGTGGATATGGCGAAGCTGATGTTTTCGGAGGGCGCGACCTTGCCCGAGCGCCTGCCCGAGGCCGAGTGGCAAGCCCTTGGTGCCGCGATGGAGGCGCGCGGCTTTCCCCGCTTTATGGCGTCGAAAATGCAGCCGTGGTTCGTGTCGCTGATGCTGGCGATTCCGCTGTGTGAACTGGCCGAGATGCAAGCGGGCCAGCAAGGGCTGGACAAGCAGCTTATAGATGTGGCCCACACGCAGGACTTGCCTCTTCTGGCTCTCGAACCCTATGACACGATCTTCGGCATCTTTGCCGACATGACCCCGGCCGAGGAACTGCTCGCGCTGCGCCTTGCGCTTGGGCAGGCCGCCGAGGCCGAGGATATGGCGATCACCATGACCGACCTTTATTTCGCGGGCCGCACCAGTCTGATCTGGGAGCTGGCGTTAGAGCGTTCGCGCGCCACCGCGCCGCCCGAGCTGCCCCCCGCCGAGCTTGAGGCGCAGATCGCCGAGTCCGAAAAGCTGATGGTGACGGACCGGAACACGCGCTGGATCCCCGTGATCGAAGGGGCCGCGGCCAATGGCCCGATCGTGGTGGCCGCGGGCGCGCTCCATATGCCGGGGGAACACGGGGTTCTGGCGCTTTTGCAGGCGCGCGGTTGGCGGATTGCGTCCTATCAGCCCGCGAATGATGCTGCAGTGCAATAAACCCCGCCTATGCGAGCGCAAACGCGGGTGACAAGGGCAGGGCGCTCGCCTATAAGCGGGCCGAAATCTGCACATTCTCTGAGGGACATCATGACCACCAAGGTTTTTGGCCACAAGGCTCCCGATACCGACTCCACCGGCTCGCCGATCGTCTGGGCGTGGTATCTGAACGAAGTGAAAGGCGTCGCGGCCGAGCCGGCTTTGCTGGGCGAGCCCAACACCGAGGCCGCCTTTGTTCTCAAGCACTGGGATCTGCAAAAGCCCGCGATCATTGCAGGCGTGGCCGAGGGCGAGAAGGTCGTCATCGTTGACACCAACAACCCCGCCGAGCTGCCCGAAGGGATCAACGCCGCTGACATCACAGCGATCATCGACCACCACAAGCTGGTTGGCGGGCTTGAGACCAAAGGCCCGATCGACATCACGATCCGCCCGCTCGCCTGCACGGCGACCATCATGTATGACCTGATGGGCGACGATGTGAAAAAGGCTCCGCGCGGGATCAAGGGCGCGATGCTGTCGTGCATCCTCTCGGACACGCTCGAATTCCGTTCGCCCACCACTACCGACCACGACAAAGCCGTGTGCGAGGCGCTGGCCGCCGATCTGGGCGTCGATATGGGTGAGCTTGCCGCCGCGATGTTCGAGGCTAAATCCGATGTCTCGGCCTTCTCTGATGCCGAGCTGCTGCGGATGGATTCCAAGGAATATACCGTCGGGTCGACCGATCTGCGCGTCTCGGTTCTGGAAACCACCGCGCCCAAGCTGATCCTTGATCGCAAAGACAGCCTGATGGCGGCGATGCCGGGTGTGGCGCAGGAAGATGGCGCGAACGAAGTGCTGCTGTTCGTCGTGGATATCCTGAACGAAGAAGCCACGCTTCTGGTCCCGAACGATACCGTCAAGCAGATCGCCGAAGCCTCGTTCGGCTGCGCGGTCTCGGGCGATACGGTTGTCCTGCCCGGCATCATGTCGCGCAAAAAGCAGATCATCCCGAACCTTAAGGCGTAAGCCAGAGTTCGCGAAAATCAGGGCGCGGGGGGCGAACCCTCGCGCCCTTTTCATTTGTGCGGGATGCCCCGTTGCCTCTGCCCTGAAAGCGCCGCATAAACGGGCGGCAACCGATCAGAAAGGCCAGCCCATGACCCGCCTCATCCACTCGCTCGCCGATATTGCCGCCCCCTATGACGCGCTGTTTTGCGATCTTTGGGGCTGTTTGCACAACGGCGTGGCTCCCTTTCCCGAGGCGGTCGAGGCGCTACAGAATTTCCGCAAGATCGGCGGCACGGTCGTGCTGTTGACCAACGCGCCGCGCCCCGCGCGGTTCGTGCAGGCGTCGCTGGACAAAATGGGTGTGCCGCAGGATTGCTATGACCTCATCGTGTCTTCGGGCGATGCGGCGCAGGATGCGATGTTGGCCGGTGCAGTCGGGCGCAAGGTCTGGCATCTGGGGCCGGAAAAGGACGACGGTTTCTTCTCCGAAATCCCGCCCGAATGGCAGGGGCAGGCGGGTGTCGAGCGGGTGTCTTTTGAAGACGCCGAGGGTATCATCTGCACTGGTCCCTTCGACGAGATCGCCGAAGTCCCCGAGGATTACCGCGCACGCTTTTTGATGGCGAAGACGCGCGGTCTGCCGCTTCTGTGCGCGAACCCGGATATTGTTGTCGACCTTGGGGACCGCCGGATTTATTGTGCGGGCGCCCTGGCTGCATTGTATGAGGAAATGGGGGGCGAGACGCTTTATTTCGGCAAACCGCATCCGCCGATATACGATCTGGCACGGCGCAAGCTGGCTACTATTGGCCTGCCCGACGATGCGCGTATTCTGGCGGTGGGCGACGGGATCAATACCGATGTCGCGGGCGCGATGGGTGAGGGGATCGACGCGCTCTTTGTGACCAGCGGTCTGGCGCATGACCAGTTCGGCCCCGATGTCGAGGCGCCCGAGCCGGAACTGCTCCGCTCCTGGCTGGCGATGCGCCAGAAAGAGCCGCTGTATAGCATCGCCCGCCTGCGATAAAGCGGATCGGAAAATCGTCGCGCAATAAAGTTCCAATATTGATACATATTGGGAAAATTTATTGCGCAAGCATATTGCGTGATTGCGCCCCTCCATGCTATGCCGCTGCGCAGCAAATCTTTCGGGGAGGGCGCCATGCGCGACGAAATCCAGACCGGCACGATCTATCTTGAGGACCTTGAGGTCGGCCTGAAACGCAGCCTGCGAAAGGTCATCACCGACCGCGATATTGAACTCTTCGCCGAGGTTTCGACCGACCACAATCCGGTGCACCTTGATCAAGCCTATGCGGAAGGCACCATGTTCAAGGGGCGCATCGCGCATGGGATGCTGACGGCGGGGCTGATCTCGGCGGTGATCGGCGAGCAGCTTCCCGGTCACGGCACGATCTATCTGGCGCAAAGCCTCAAGTTCATGGCGCCGGTGCGTCCGGGCGACGAGGTGCTGGCCGAGGTCTCGGTTCTGGCGATTGACGAAAAGCGTCGTCGTGTCACCCTTGAAACCCAGTGCTCGGTGGGCGATACGGTTGTGCTGAAGGGCGAAGCGCAGGTTCTGGCGCCTTCGCGCAACTGAAACGGCCGGCGGCCTCGCCGGTAGGCGAGGATTGCAAGACGATGCAGACGAGCTTCCACTGGAAGGACATGGACAAGGCCGCGCGGGGCGCGTCGGTCGCCATGGGCAATTTCGACGGTCTGCATCTGGGGCACCAGTCGGTGATTGATCTGGCGCGGGGCTATGGCGCGCCGCTTGGGATTATCACGTTTGAACCGCACCCGCGTGAATATTTCGCCCCCGACGCGCCGCCGTTTCGCCTGATGAACCGCGAGGCGCGCGCGCACCGGCTTGAGAAATTCGGCGTCGCGCAGTTGTATGAGCTGCCCTTCGACGCCGAGCTTGCCGCGATGACGCCCGAGCAATTCGTGCAAGAGGTTCTGGCCGAGGGCTTGGGCGTTGTGCATGTGGCCGTTGGCGGCGACTTCCGCTTCGGCAAGGGGCGTGCGGCGGGTTCGGCGGAGCTGATTGAACTTTGCCGCGCGCGGGGCATCGAAGTGACGATCGCGCCGCTGTTGCATCATGCGGGCGTCGAGATTTCCTCGACCGCGATCCGCAACGCGCTGGCAGAGGGCCGCCCGCAGGATGCCAAGGCCATGCTGGGCCACCTGCACCGGATCGAGGGCGAGGTGATCCACGGCCAGAAACAGGGCCGCGTGCTGGGCTTCCCGACCGCCAATATGGCTGTGGACGGGCTGCACCTGCCGAAACTGGGCGTCTATGCGGTGAAATGCGATGTTCTTTCGGGGCCGCATGAGGGCAGCTATCTGGGCGCGGCAAACCTTGGGATTTCGCCGATGTTCGAGGGGCGCAAGCCCTCGCTTGAGACCTATCTCTTTGATTTCGAGGGCGACATTTACGGCACGCATATCTCGGTCGCGCTGGTCGAGTTCCTGCGCCCTGAACTCAAACTGTCGAACCTTGATGCGCTGATCGACCAGATGCAGGTCGATTGCACCCGCGCGCGCGAAATTCTGACCGGGGTGGACTACGCATGAGCCTGCGCCCGAAGTTCTGGGAACTCCCCGTCCGCGACCTGACCAAGGACGAATGGGAGGCGCTGTGCGATGGTTGCGGCAAGTGCTGTCTGAACAAGATCGAGTTCGAGGACACGAACGAGCTGGCCTTCACGCGCGTTGCTTGCAAGCTGTTGGACGGGGAAACCTGCCGCTGCATGAAATACGAGACGCGCCACCGTTATGTGCCTGAATGTGTGACGCTTTCGCCCGACAAGATCGACGACATCGCCTATTGGATGCCCGACACCTGCGCCTATCGGCTGCGCTACGACGACGAGCCTTTGCCCGAGTGGCACTACCTGATCTCAGGCTCCACCGAGGCGGTGCATGAGGCGGGTGAATCCGTGCGCGGCTGGACGGTCTCTGAGGCCGTCATCCCCGAGGAGGATTGGGAGGATTACATCATCCCCCCGCTCGCCTGACGCCTTTTTCAACGCCTGTTCGAAGCGCGCAAAACCGGGGTTCCGTTTTGCGCAACAGGTTTCAGGACCGCTCCAGGTTCATTGCGATCAGCTCGGTCAGTTGCGCGCTATGCGTGACCGGGATCATGTGACCCGCGCCCGGAATGCAGGCAACGCCCACATCCGCAATCCGTGCCGCGATCGCCTCGGCCACGACCGGCATGATCGGCGGCGAGGCGTCGCCATGCACGATCATCACCGGCGCGTCGATCCCTTCCATGCCGCCCTCGCGGGTAATCCGGCCCGGATCTTCAAAGTTCGCCGTCGAGATGTTGCCCACCATCGGCATCTGCTGGATGAAGCGCGCGCGCTGATGTTCGGGCAGCGCCTCCCACGGGACGCCCGCGCCCCAGTCGTGCATGAAGGCACGCGCGGCTTTTTCCAGATCGCCCTCGGCAATCATCTGCTCCAGATGGTCCTGTTTCGCGCGGAGCGTTTGCCATTCGGGGTGCGCGTGATCCACGGCGGCGAACAGCACAGGCTCGACAAGGGTCAGGGATCGCACGGCCTCGGGCGCGCCAACGGCAATACGCAGCGCGACCGAGGCGCCAAAACTGTGGCCGATCAGATCAACGGGGCGGTCGATAAAGCTGGCGGCGATGCGGGTGACAAGCGCCTGAAACGCACCCGCCTCGGCGCCGGTGGCATCCCATTCGGCGCTTTGGCCGTGGTTGGGCTGGTCGAAGGCCGTGGCACTTATTTGCGCGCCCAAAGGCTCCAGCACCGGCTTCCACAGGCTTGACGCGCCAAGCGTGCAGTGGATCGCAAGGGCAGGGCGCTCACCCGTGCCGATCTCTTGCCAGAAAACCTGTTGTCCCTGCCGCGTATCCAGCGCCATCAGAGCGCCCCCAGATGCGCGTCCAGCAGGGCCAGACGGTCCTGCCCCCAGAACCGCTCGTCGGTCTCGCGCACGATATAGAAGGGCGCGCCAAAGACGCCGCGCTCGACCGCTTCGTCGAGGTTTTTTTCATAAGCGATGGCCCCGTCAAAAAGCCCCGTCGTCACCAGATTGCCGTCAAAGCCGTTCGCCTCAAGCTCGGCACGGATCACATCGTCTTGCGAGATGTCGCGGTCGTGCTCCCACAGGGCGGCCATGATGCCGTTCACCAGCCCCGCCAGATTGCCGCCGCCCGCCTTTTGCGCGGCAATGATCGTGTAAGAGGCCGGGGCAGGGTTGGGCGGATAGATCGTCGGCTGGAACACCATCGGCATATCCAGATGCGCCGACCAGCGTTTAAGCTCTTGCATCCGGTAGGCCATGCGGTTCGGATGACGCACCGCAGGACGGGTTCCGCCCGTGCGGTCGAACAGCGCCATCACATCAAGCGGCTTGTAGGTAACGCTCGCCCCGTGGCGCGCGGCGATTTCCTCAAATCGCGGCCCCCCAAAGTATGTCCACGGAGAAAAAACGGAGAAAAAATAGTCTAAATGGGCCATTTGCCGTGCCTCGTGCGCGCGTGACGTTTGCCCGCACGCTAGCCCAGTGCTAAGCGAGGGGCAATCATGCGAATCCCCGCCGGACGCTGCGTTCCGGCCAACCAGGAAGTTGCCCGATGCCTGCCATGACCGAACCGAAACTGATGTCCGGGAACGCGAATAAAGCGCTCGCCCAAGCCATTGCCCGCCGCATGTCGATGCACCGCGGCATGTCCGTGGGGCTGGTCGATGCCCGCGTCGAGCGCTTCAACGATCAGGAGATCTTTGTCGAGGTCTACGAGAACGTGCGCGGCGAGGATATGTATATCATCCAGTCGACCTCGAACCCGGCGAACGATAACCTGATGGAACTCTTGATCATGGCGGATGCGCTGCGCCGGTCGTCGGCAGATCGCATTACCGCAGTCATTCCCTATTTCGGCTACGCACGTCAGGACCGCCGCGCCAAGGCCCGCACGCCGATTTCGGCCAAGCTGGTGGCGAACCTGCTGACCGAGGCAGGTGTTGACCGCGTTCTGACGCTGGATCTGCACGCGACGCAGATTCAGGGCTTCTTCGATATTCCGGTGGATAACCTGTATGCCGCGCCGGTCTTCGCGCTGGACGTTCTGCACCACTTCAAGGGGCAGCTTGACGACGTGATGGTGATCTCGCCCGACGTCGGCGGTGTGGCGCGTGCGCGCGAGCTGGCCAAACGGATCGGTGCGCCGCTTGCGATCGTGGACAAGCGCCGCGAAAAGGCGGGCGAAGTTGCCGGCATGACCGTGATCGGCGACGTGACGGGCAAGAAATGTATCATCGTGGACGACATCTGCGACACCGCCGGGACGCTGTGCAAGGCGGCTGAAACCCTGATGGAGGCGGGCGCGACCGAGGTTCACTCCTACATCACCCACGGTGTTCTGTCGGGTCCGGCGGTGGAGCGTATCTCGAAATCGGTGATGAAATCGCTGGTGATTACGGACTCGATCCAGCCGACAGAAGCGGTTCTGGCCTGCCCGAATATCCGCATCGTGCCGACCGCGCCGATGTTTGCCCAGGCGATCCTGAATACCTGGTCGGGCACCTCGGTATCGTCGCTCTTCGAGACCGACACGCTGACCCCGATCTACGAAGGCATGTATTCAAGCCGCTGATCACAGGCGACCATAACGACGAAAGGGAGGGCAATTGCCCTCCCTTTTTATGTGCGCGCCTGTCAGGGCTTAGCGGATAAAGTTCACATGGCCCATCTTGCGGCCGGGCTTGGCCTCGGCCTTGCCGTAAAGATGGATTTGCGCCTTGGCGGTATTGGCCAGCTCCGGCACGCGGTCGATGTCGTCGCCGATCAGGTTCAGCATCTCGACATCGGCATAGCGCCCGCCATCGCCCAAGGGCCAGCCAGCCACGGCGCGGATGTGTTGTTCGAACTGGTCAACCGTGCAACCCGCCTGTGTCCAGTGGCCCGAGTTATGCACGCGCGGCGCGATCTCGTTCACCACAAGACCCTTCGGCGTGACGAACAGCTCGACCCCCATCACGCCGACATAGTCCAGCGCATTGAGGATACGCGCGGCCATCAGAACCGCATCCGTGCGCAGCGCCTCGGAGACGCGGGCAGGGACGGTCGTGGTGTGCAGGATGCCGGATTTATGGACATTCTCACCCGGATCAAAACAGGCGACCTGCCCGTTGATGCCCCGCGCCGCGATGACCGAAATCTCCATCGAGAACTCGATAAACCCTTCAAGGATCGAAGGCGCACCGGCCATGTCGGTCAGCGCTGCGGCCGCGTCATCGGCGCGCGTCAAGCGGGCCTGCCCCTTGCCGTCATAGCCAAAACGGCGGGTTTTCAGGATCGCGGGGGTGCCGATCTCGGCAACCGCCTCGGCCATATCCTCGGCGTCGTCCACGGCGGCAAAAGGCGCCGTCGTCAGGCCCAGATCGTTCAGGAATGCCTTTTCGACCAGACGGTCCTGACTGACCGCCAGCGCCTTGCGGTTGGGGCGAATGGGACGCAGGCTTTCGAGCAGGTCCAGCGCCGAGGTTGGGATGTTCTCGAATTCATAGGTGATGACATCGACGCCCGCGGCAAAGGCGCGCAGCGCGGCCTCGTCCTCATAGGCGGCGGTGATGACCTTCTCGGCGACATGGCCCGCAGGCGGGGCGGCACCCGGCTCGAAGATGTGGCATTTGAACCCAAGCCGCGAGGCCGCAACCGAGAGCATCCGCCCCAGTTGCCCGCCGCCCAGAATACCGATGGTCGCGCCTGCGTGGAGCATCTCAGTCATCGGCAGGCTCGTCGGGGATAGAGGCCGACAGGGCATCACGCCAGGTATCAAGGCGGCGCGCCAGATCGGCATCGTTGATCGCCAGAATGCCCGCCGCCATCAGGCCCGCATTCGCAGCACCCGCCGCGCCAATGGCCATCGTTGCGACCGGAAAACCCTTGGGCATCTGAACAATCGAATACAGGCTGTCCACGCCCGAAAGCGCGCGCGTCTGAACCGGCACACCGATCACCGGAATACGGGTTTTGGACGCCATCATGCCGGGCAGGTGAGCCGCCCCGCCAGCACCGGCGATAATCACATGCAGCCCGCGCTCGGCAGCGGTTTTGCCATAGTGCCACAGGCGGTCGGGCGTGCGGTGGGCCGACACGATCTTTTTCTCGTAGGCAATGCCCAACTCGTCAAGGATGTCTGCTGCTTCGCGCATGGTGGGCCAGTCCGACTGGCTGCCCATGATGATTCCGACTTTCACGCCCATTTTCGTCCCCTCAAGGTGGAGCGCGCACTATAGGCATAAGCCCCGTCTGGGCAAGCCCCGAGGGGCGTTTCAGGCAATGATGTCGGGGGTTAGCTGGTCTTCAAGGCGCGCGATTTCGTCCTTGAGGGCGAGTTTTTGCTTCTTCAGCCGCACAAGGCGCAACTGGTCGGGGTGACGCGACTCGATCAGGGCGTGGATTGCCTCGTCAAGGTCACGGTGTTCGCGCTGGAGCACCTTGAGTTTCAGACGGAGCACCTCTTCCGGGTCCATTTCGATATGCGCGTTCATATCCGGCTTCCGATTTGTCGAAGTCATTATGGCACGACTCGGTCGCGCCATAATCCTTAATAACGCAAACACAGGCGCTTGCGGGGAAAATCTGCAATCGTTCCTAACGGGGCTGCCCCTTGCGGGCGGCGGGGCTTGCCCCCATATTCGGGGGACGGGTCGCCAGAGTGTGGGGCCAGAACCGAGGCAATGTCGCTTCAACAAGGACTTGCGAAATGACGAAGCTGAATATCGGGGCGCATCCCTACCTGCTGGGGTTTGACCAGCTGGAACGGCTGGTCGAGCGGACGGTGAAGTCCGGCTCGGACGCCTATCCGCCCTATAATATCGAACAATCCGCCGAGGACATCTTCCGTATCACGCTGGCGGTCGCGGGCTTTGCCGAGGCCGATCTGGCGATCACGATGGAAGACCGCGCGCTGGTGATCCGTGGTCGTCAGGGCGAGGACCAGAACGAGCGCGTGTTCCTCCATCGCGGCATTGCCGCGCGCGCGTTCCAGCGTAGTTTCGTGCTGGCTGACGGGGTCGAGGTCTCGGGCGCGAGCATGGAAAACGGGCTTTTGCACATCGACCTGCGCCGCGCGCAGCCCGACCCGGTTGTGCAGACCATTCCGATCCAGCGTAGATAGGGGCCGATATGGACGAGAAATTCGATTTCGGCACATCGGCGGAGGACCAGATCGTCTATGTGCGCCCCGTGTCAGTGCATGACCTTCCCGAAGAGGTGCAGGCCGAACTGGAGGGTGTCGAGACGCTCTATGCGGTTCACGATTCCAACGGCGAGCGGCTGGCAATTGTGCGTGACCGCGCGCTGGCCTTTGTGATCGCGCGCCAGAACGATCTGGCCCCTGTCAGTGTTCACTGAGAACCGGATGGCGGGGCGGTCGCGCCGGTGCTGTCGGGGCCGCTGACCCCTCCAAGTGTTTCAGCGCGCGCCGTTTCAGGAACGGGCGCGCGTCGGGGCCATAGCTGTCGGGCGCGTGAATGAGCCGTGGGAATATCGCACAGATTTGCTCCCACGATTGACGCGAGAGGACGCGGCGCGCTTGCGGACCCAGCCACAGGCTCTCGACGGCAAGGCCTTCGGCATAGATGATCTCGTGCCGGTCAAATAGCAGATGGATATAGATCACGAAGGGTCGCGGAGCGCTGCGGATACTCGTGCCGTTGACCAGATGCTTGGTGGTTGCCAGCACCTCGGTTCCGGCGAGAAGCAGGACGCGATGCTGCGGCGAGAGGCAAAGCGCCTGATGCTCCCCGAAGGTGCCCGCCGCGATCCGCACCGGCGCATTTTTTCCGACGCCAGCCACGCGGCGCATCCCGACCCAACGTAATGCCTGAAATCCGCGATCCCGCGTGAGCACCATGTCGCCCGGACGCAACGTCTCGATCCGTTGCGGCCCGTCGGCAGTTTCGATCAGGGTTCCCGCGACAAAGCAGACGAAAGGTTGGTCGACCGATGCTGTGTAGACGCCGTCATATTCGATGCCGTCCCAGGTGCCCAAGGTGATGCTTTCCACTTGTGCATGGTTTGTTCCTGCGGGGAGAGAGTTGTCATGGATACGCGCGCCCCATGTGCCATCGGTGAACAGGGTGACGATGATATTGCAGTTGGAATAGGTGACCCCGCCGATAACCACGGTCGAGTTTGAGTAGACGGAAACTTCCTGCGGATAGAGCGTCAGCGAGGGGGCGAAGATATATTCATCGGGCTGAGGCGCTGCGACATCGTCGGTGTCGTAGTCATAGATGACGCCATCACTGTTCGCGTCGCGGATTGTGAACTCGGCATAGGTTGCCGGATCGACCGACATGCCATTGCCGTTCGAGGTAAGGTTATCCTGATTTGCGGCGCTGTATCCGGGCCAGGGTGTGCCTGAATACCAGCCCCAGCTTGCGATGTCTGCCATAGCTCAATCCGTCGCGGGTCTTTGACCTTGCGTAACTCAAAAACCTTAACGCGCGGTTTCCCATGACAGAGATCGGGGCGGCCCGCGCGGGTGGGCTGCCCGGTTTGGGGATCAGTCCTGCTCGGCCAGCCAGCGTTCCGCATCAAGCGCGGCCATACAGCCCATGCCAGCCGAGGTGACAGCCTGCCGATAGGTGTGGTCCGTCAGGTCACCAGCGGCAAACACACCCTCGATCGAGGTGTGGGTGGTGCCCGGCTCGACCCAGACATAGCCGCCCGAATGCAGCTTGAGCTGGTCTTTCACCAGTTCCGAGGCGGGTGCATGGCCGATTGCCACGAAGAAGCCGTCGCAAGGAACGATGCTTTCTTCGCCGGTTTTCACGTTTTTCGCGCGCACGCCGGTGACGCCAAGAGGGGCTTCGGTGCCGACGACTTCCTCGACGGTGGTGTCCCACATGACTTCGATCTTCGGGTTCTTGAACAGGCGGTCTTGCAGGATCTTTTCGGACCGCAGGCTATCGCGGCGGTGGATCAGCGTCACTTTCGAGGCGAAGTTGGTCAGGAACAGCGCTTCTTCGACGGCCGTATTGCCGCCGCCGATCACCACGACCTCGCGCCCGCGATAGAAGAACCCGTCGCAGGTGGCGCAGGCGGAGACGCCAAAGCCCTTGAATTTTTCCTCAGACGGCAGCCCCAGCCAACGCGCCTGCGCGCCGGTGGCCAGAATGATCGCATCGGCCTCGTAGGTGGTGCCCGAATCGCCATAGGCGGTGAAGGGGCGCTTCGACAGGTCGAGCGAGGTGATATAGTCGGTCAGAACCTCGGCGCCCATCGCCTTGGCGTGGGCCTCCATCTTGACCATCAGGTCCGGGCCTTGAATTTCGGTCTCGCCGGGCCAGTTCTCGACCTCGGTGGTGATGGTCAACTGGCCGCCCGGCTGAAGGCCTTGCACCAGAACCGGCTCCAGCATCGCGCGCGAGGAATAGACCGCCGCGGTATAGCCCGCCGGGCCGGACCCGATAATCAGAACCTTGGTTTTCTTCGTCTCGCTCATGCCGCTCTCCTGAAATTCTGCCCGACTGATATAGACAGCCGGGGCGCCCGCGAAAAGGGGGGTGTTAGCGGTGCGAATTGCTCTTGCGGGCGCTTGCGCGAAATATTATTGCGCATTGCGCTGCGTATCGCTAAGTTTCGCGCAATCACGAAAAGGAACCCCCATGGCCACCAATAAGCTGGACGAAATCGACCGCAAGATTTTGGCCGAGCTACAGGCAGACGGTCGCATGACCAACGTCGAGCTGGCCAAACGTGTGGGGATTTCCGCGCCGCCCTGTCTGCGCCGCGTGCGCACGCTGGAGGAGGCGGGTTATATTCGTGGCTACCATGCCGATGTGAACCCGCGCGAGCTGGGGTTCGAGGTGCAGGTGTTCGCGATGGTGCGTCTGCATAGCCAAGCGGAATCCGATCTGTCAGCGTTCGAGCAGCGCTGCCGCGACTGGCCGCTGGTGCGCGAGTGCCATATGCTGAACGGCGAGATCGACTTTATCCTGAAATGCACCTCGCCCGATCTGTCCAGCTTTCAAAGCTTCCTGACCGAGGAATTGCTCAAGGCGGATAACGTGGCGAATGTAAAAACCTCGCTGGTGATCCGCTGCGCCAAGGATGAACCGGGCGTGCCCTTCGACGTGCTCGAAGACCGGCTGGCGCGTCAGGCGTAAGGGGGCGTTTTCGCCCCCCGCTGGTTTAGAGTTCCGACGCCAGAACCATGTCGATCATCGCTTGCCCCGCGCGCGCGTCTTCCAGCGTCCACGGATAGGGCGCGCCCTCGCGGATGTGGCGCCCGAAGGCCTCGACCTGCAGCACATACTGGTTCACGCCCGGATAGCGGATCTCGCAATCGGGCTGCCCGTCGCGCGCCAGAACGATGCGCGCCTCGCCAAACACCCCCGCGTTATAGGGCACATGGACGTGGATCGAGCCTGTGTCGCCCTGAAACACAGCCAACTGCCGTTTCGCCAGCCGCGTCGAGGTCATCGCGCCATAGGTAAAGCGGCCCTGCGGCCCCTCCATCTCGCCGATCACCTGCGCCAGCGTGTCGACGCCGTTCTCGCGCCGGATCACCGAATGCATCCGAACCGGCTCGGCCCGCGCCGCAAAGCGCACCGAGGAATAGGCATAGACGCCAATATCGGGGATCGAGCCGCCGCCCGTTTCGGGCTTGTTACGGATATTCGCGGGGTCGGAGTTGCAAAAGCTGAACGCCACATCTGCGTGGCGCAGCGTGCCAATCTCGCCCGCGTCGAGCCAGTCGCGCACCTGCTGCCATTGCGGGTGATGCACGATCATATAGGCTTCTGTCGCGAAAAGGCCCGTTTCGTCACGCAGCGCAATCAGCGGGTCGATCTGCGCGGCCCGCAGCGCAAGGGGCTTTTCGCACAGCACATGCTTGCCCGCGCGCAAGGCCTTTTCGGCCCATTCCACATGCAGGTGGTTCGGAAGCGGAATGTAGACCGCCTCGATGTCCGGCTCGGCCAGCAACGCCTCATAGCTGTCATGCACGCGCAGATCCGGCGCGAAGTCCCGGAACCGCGTGGCCTTGTCGGGCGACGACGTGGCCAGCGCCGCCAGACGTGCGCCTTTGGCCGCATGGATGGCTGGCCCCATATGCTGAGCCGCGAAATTCGCCGCCCCCAAAATGCCCCAGTTAACCGGTTTCATGCGATCCTCCCGTTTGCGCTAACGTGCGTGACGCTAGCGCCTGCGCGGGAAAAGGGCAATCGCCCGCAAAAGGGAACGCCGCCCCGAAGGGCGGCGCAGGGGGAGGAAACTTGTGATGATGCATCAGGCCGGGATAGCCATGCCCTTTTCATGGGCAAGCGTGCGCATCTTGCCTTGCAGCTTTTCGAAGGCGCGCACCTCGATCTGGCGGATGCGTTCGCGCGAGACGCCGTATTGCTCGGAGAGTTCCTCAAGCGTTTTGGGTTCGTCCTGCAAGCGGCGCTGCATCAGAATGTCTTTCTCGCGGTCGTTCAGCACATCCATCGCGGCCAGCAGCATTTCGCGGCGAATCTCCAGTTCGTCCATCTCGGCGTAGGATTCGGCCGTATTCGCGTCCTCGTCCTCAAGCCAGTCCTGCCATTGCGCGGTGGAATCGCCGTCCGCCGAACCGACCTGGGCATTGAGCGACGCATCCGAGCCCGACAGCCGCCGGTTCATCGAGATCACCTCGTCCTCGGTCACGTTCAGATCATGCGCGATCTGCTTGACGTTATCGGGGTGAAGATCGCCCTCTTCATAGGCACCGATCTTGGCCTTGGCTTTGCGCAGGTTGAAAAACAGCTTCTTTTGCGCCGAGGTGGTGCCCAGTTTCACAAGGCTCCACGAGCGCAGGATATATTCCTGAATTGCCGCACGGATCCACCACATCGCATAGGTCGCAAGGCGGAAGCCCTTTTCGGGATCAAAGCGCTTCACCGCCTGCATCAGGCCGACATTTGCCTCGGAAATCACCTCGGCCTGTGGCAGGCCGTAGCCGCGATACCCCATCGCGATTTTCGCCGCGAGGCGCAGGTGCGAGGTCACCATCTTGTGGGCCGCGGTCGAATCCTGATGATCGACCCAACGCTTTGCCAGCATGTATTCCTCCTCGGGTTCGAGAAGGGGAAATTTGCGGATTTCCTGCATATAGCGGTTCAGCCCCTGTTCCGGGCTTGGCGCGGGCAAATTGGCATAGTTCGACATAGGCAACCTCTCTCCCTCACGAGGCATAACTTACATGGGGTGCACAGAGAACGGTTTCAAGGCTGGTTCATGTGCACCATTACAGGGTCGAACGGATGATGGGCGCGTTTCCGTCGCGCCTCAAGAGGGGATAACAGGTTTTTGAACGGATCGGTTTAGCCTGCCGCGCCAGCACGCAGGGTGGCGAGTAAATCCTCAAGGTCTTGCGGCAGGGGCGAGGAAAACGACAGCTCCTCTCCGGTCACAGGATGGGTGAAGCCAAGCGTCGCCGCATGAAGCGCCTGACGCGGGAAAGCCGCTGCTGCCTCGCTGGCCGCGTCTCCGACCACCTTCGCGGGCAGTTTGCGCCGCCCGCCGTAGGTCTGATCCCCGATCAACCCGTGGCCCGCGTGGGACATATGCACGCGGATCTGGTGCGTGCGCCCCGTCTCCAGCCAGCAGTCGATCAGCGCGGCGGCCCCTGCGAAATCCTCGACCACGCGGGCGCGTGTCACCGCATGGCGGCCACCGTCAAACAGCACCGCCTGACGCTGGCGGTCGGTTTTGTGGCGGGCTAGCTGCGAGGTAATTTTCAGCACATTTCCCGCCTCGAAGCTGACGCCCCGCGTGCCGCGAAGACGCGGATCGCTGGCCGAAGGAACCCCGTGGCAGACCGCCAGATAATGCCTGTGCACGGTGTGTTTCTCGAATTGCGCGGCCAACCCGTGATGCGCGCGGTCGGATTTCGCGACGACCAAAAGCCCCGAGGTGTCTTTGTCGATCCGGTGCACGATGCCGGGGCGCGCCTCGCCGCCCACACCCGACAGATTTCCGCCGAAATGATGCAAAAGCGCATTGACCAGCGTGCCGTCGGGCGTGCCGGGGGCAGGGTGCACGACCATGCCCGCCGGTTTGTCGATGACGATCAGGTCTTCGTCTTCCCAAAGCACGGTCAGCGGGATTTCCTGCGCGACGGTTTCCACCTCGCGCGCGGGCTCCAGCGCGATGTCATAGATCTCGCCTTCCTCGACCTTGGCCTTCTGGTCGGTCACGGCCACGCCCTCGCGGGTGATCGACCCGTCGGCCAGCAGTTTCGCCAGCCGCGAGCGCGACAGCGCCGCTTCCTCTGGCACAAAAGCCGCCAAGGCTTTATCAAGGCGGGCAGGCGGGTTTTCCCCGATCACCACCCGAAGGATACGCTCTTCCATGTCCGACATGCTGCCTTCCGACGAGACCTCGGTGCCCGAGATCCGGTTTCTCAAGATTCTGGTAACGGTGCTGACCGCAACGATGATTGCAGGTCTTGTAACGATTGTGGCGATCCTTGTCATCCGTCTGCCGGGCCAAGCGCCGATGCCCGATTTGCCCGAGCGCATCACCCTGCCCAAAGGCGCCGAGGCCCGCGCCGTGACCTACGCCCGAGACTATACGCTGGTGGTGACAGATCAGGGCGAAGTGCTGGTCTACGCGCCCGATGGCGCGCTAAAGCGGACAGTGCCGCTGGAGTATGCCGATTAACAAGAAACAGATTGCCCTGACGCATATCGCCAAAGCAAAGGCGAATCTGACAGACGCGGAATATCGCACAGCACTTGTAGAGATAGCGGGCGTCACCAGCTCGACTGAGCTAGACCAGAGCGGTTTCACTGCAATGATGGGCTTCTTTGAATACATGGGTTTCGCACCTCTGACAGCGAACGGCGCGGACTATGGGCGGCGCTCAGGTATGAACGCTTGGCCTGCGTGACGTGAGGCGAAGGCACGCGTTGGCGAAACTATCTCATAGGTGTGGTCGCCAGATATATTGCGGCGCAGCCTAGGGCGCACTAATCTTACCCGAGATACACTATTGCTTTGGGTTTGATGGATTTTCTGGGCTTCATACGGTCGAAGGCCGAGGATAAGCGGCCGCTGCTGGAGCGGTGCCTGTCGGTCGATCTTGAGGTTAATCCCAAAACGGCCGAGATTTTTGACCTCGCGGCGGTGCGCTTTGGCGATGGGGCGGCGGTCGTGGCGCCAAAGGGGTCGATCAAAAAGGCGCTCGACCGGCTTGAAAAAGAGCTGGCGAAAACGCCCCACGTGATCGGCCACAATATCCTGCGCCATGACATCGAGCATCTTCTGGCGAAGCGTCCGCGGCTGGCGGCGAAGATGGCGGCGCCGATTGACACGCTTTGGCTCAACCCGCTGGCGTTTCCGCGCAATCCATACCACCACCTTGTGAAGCATTACCACGACGGGCGCTTGCAGGCGGGGCATGTGAACGATCCCGAACTCGATGCGCGCCTCGTGTTCGAGGTGCTGGAGAACCAGATCAAGGCGCTGGCCGAGATTGGGGCTAAGTCGCCTGACGCCCTGTTGGCCTATCATTACCTTGCGACACGGATGGATCGGGCGGATGGGTTTGACGCGGTCTTTGCGCATATCCGTGGAGCGCCTCAGCCGGATCGCGCTTTGGCCTTTGAGGCGATCCGGTCGCTCTTGGCGGGCAAGGCATGCGGCGCGCAGGTTGGGCCGGTTCTTGATGAATTATCCGACCCGCAGATGGGCTGGCCACTGGCCTATGCGCTCGCCTGGATTTCGGTTTCTGGGGGCGAATCCGTGATGCCGCCTTGGGTGCGGGCGAGCTTTCCTCAAGCGGCACTGATCGTGCGCGAGTTGCGCGATACCAACTGCGGCGATCCCGCCTGCAACTGGTGTGCCGAGAAGAACAATCCCGTCGGCGCGCTCAAAAAGTGGTTCGGTTTTGAGGGCTTCCGGCCGCAACCGGTCGACAGCGAGGGCCGCCCCTTGCAAGAGGTTATCGTAGCCGAGGCGATGGGGCACGCGAATGTGCTTGGCATTTTGCCAACGGGCACCGGCAAGTCCGTCTGCTATCAGGTTCCCGCGCTTAGTCTTTATGACAAAACCGGCGCGCTGACGGTAGTGATCTCGCCGCTCGTCGCGCTCATGGCCGATCAGGTGCAGGGGATGGAGCGCGCGGGCATCACCTCGTCGGTGACGATCAACGGTATGCTGTCCATGCCAGAGCGGCAGGATGCGCTGGACCGGGTGCGGCTAGGGCAGGCGGCGATCTTGTTGATTTCGCCCGAGCAGTTGCGCTCTGTGTCGGTCCGTTCGGTCCTGAAGCAGCGCGAGGTGGGGCTTTGGGTGCTGGACGAGGCGCATTGCGTCTCGAAATGGGGGCATGATTTCCGGCCTGATTACCGCTACATCGGGCGCTTTATCCGCGAGTTTTCGGGCGATGCGCCGCTTGCGCCGGTGTTGTGCCTGACCGCGACGGCAAAACCCGAGGTCGTGCGCGACATCACCGAGCATTTCCACCAGCGGCTTGGCATCGAGTTGGGGCTGTTCGACGGCGGGGCCACGCGCACCAACCTCACGTTTTCGGTGCTGCCGACAGGTCGGGAGAGCAAGCTTGGCGATATTCTGACGGTGATTTCCGAGCACTTACCCGAGGGTGATCAATCGGGCGCCGTGGTCTATTGCGCCACCCGCAAAGAGACTGAGCGTGTTGCGGCGTTTCTCAAGGCGCAGGGGCTTGCGGCCGAGCATTTCCACGCAGGACTAACCGCCGACGACAAGCAGGCGGTGCAAGAGCGGTTTCGCGTGGGCGATTTGCGGGTGATTGCGGCGACCAATGCGTTCGGGATGGGTATCGACAAGCCCGACATCCGGCTGGTGGTCCACGCCGATATTCCCGGCTCGCTGGAAAACTACCTGCAAGAGGCGGGCCGCGCCGGGCGCGACCGGGAACCCGCCGACTGTGTGCTGCTCTATCATTCGGATGATGTGGAACGGCAGTTTTCGCTGAGCGCGCGCTCGCGGTTGGCGCAGCATGAAATCGGCGCGATCCTGAAAGCGCTGCGCCGCATCGACGAGCACACCCGCAACAGCGGCAAAGTGGTGGCCACGCCGGGCGAGATTGTGCGCGAGGAAAAAGACAGCGAATTCGTGCGCGACAGCGCCACCGATGACACGCGCGTCAAGACCGCGGTTTCGTGGCTGGAAGAGGCAACGCTGGTCTCGCGCGAGGAAAACCGGGTTCAGGTGTTTCCCTCGTCGCTCTTGGTGCGCACCGAGGCCGAGGCCGAGGCCCGCCTGAGCGGTGCCGACATCACCCATGCACGGCGCGCACAGCTTTTGACCATCGTGCGCCATGTGATGAACACGTCGCCCGATCAGGGCATTTCAACCGACGAGCTGACCGGCATCAGCGGGCTGTCGCACCGCACGCTCAGCAAGGCGATGGCCGACCTCGAAACCTTTGGTATCGCGCGCAACGATATTGCCATCACGGTTTCGGTGCATATCGGGGTCGAGAACCAATCGCGCCAGCGTATGACGCGGGCGATGCGGTTGGAAAAAGCGCTTATCGCGAGGATGAGGGAACTCGCGCCCGAGGCAGGGATGGGCGATAGCGCGCTCTTGGATATTGCCTCGGCGAGCCAGCTTTTGCGCGGCGAGGGGCAGGAGGGCGCGAACCCCCATATCCTTGAGCGCCTTTTGCGCAGCATCGAACGCGATGGCCGCGATAGCGATGGCGGGATGGGCAATATCCGCCTGCGCAAGATGTCCAGCAAGACGCTTGAGGTGACCTTGCAGCGCTCGTGGCGCGTAGTTGAACAAACGGCCGATCTGCGCTGGTTGGCCGCCGAAAAGCTTCTCGATTTTTTGATTGCCACGGCTCCGGCGGGCGCGCGTGGCAAGGATGTGCAGGTCAACACGAGCATCGGTGACATGATGGCGGCGCTGAACGGCGATGCGCTCATCAAAGCCTCGGGCGTGAAGGACATGACCAAGCTCATGGAGCGCGCGCTTTTGTGGCTGCACGAGCAGCAGGTGATGACGCTTGGCAAGGGGCTGACGGTGTTTCGCTCCGCCATGACGATCTATATGAACCCGAGCCGCGCGGGCTTTACCAAAAAAGACTTCCTGCCGCTTGAGGAACACTACCGCGAACAGACGCTACAAACCCATGTGATGGCCGCCTATGCCGAAAAGGGGCTGGAGCAGATGGGCGAAGCGGTGCGCCTTTCGACGGATTACTTCGCGCTTGATCAGGACCGCTTTTTGCAGCGCTGGATGCCCGGTCGCAGCGTTGAGATTCGCCGCCAAACCACCGGCAAAGCGTGGAAGCAGATCGTCGAAAATCTGGGCAATCCGGTGCAGCAAGAGATTGTTGCCGACGACCGCGAAGAGACGAACGTGCTGGTGCTGGCGGGGCCGGGGTCTGGCAAAACGCGGGTGCTGGTGCATCGCATCGCCTATCTGTTGCGGGTCAGACGCGAAGACCCACGCGGCATCCTTGTGCTGACCTATAACCGCCATGCCGCCGCCGAAATCCGCGCCCGCCTGCGCCATCTGGTGGGCGAGGATGCCTCTCGTGTCACGGTTCAGACCTGTCACGCGCTGGCAATGCGTCTGGTCGGGGCAAGTTTTGCCGGCGGCGCAACCGAAGAACGCGACTTTGACGCGATCCTGCGCGAGGCGGTGCGGCAGATCAATGGCGACGGCTTAAGCAAATCCGAGGCGGAAGCGCAGCGTGAGGCGCTGATACAGGGCTACCGCTGGATCCTCGTCGATGAATATCAGGACATCGGCCCCGAGGAATACGCGCTGATCGCCGCCGTCGCCGGACGCTCGCTTGATGATCCCGACCAGCGCCTGAGCCTTTTTGCTGTGGGCGATGACGATCAGAACATCTACGCCTTCACCGGTGCCTCGATCTCGTTCATTCGCCGCTTCGAAGAGGATTACCGCGCCAAGCCGAAGTTCCTGACCGAGAACTACCGCTCGACCCGCTATATCATCGACGCCTCCAATCAAGTGATCGAACCCGCGCGCGGCCGAATGAAAGCGGGCCATGAGATCACTGTGGACAAGCTGCGCGGCCTTGATCCGGGCGGCGGCGTGATGGCGCAATATGATCCGGTCGGTCAGGGGCGGGTTCAGTTTCTGGATGTGGGTGCCGATGACACCGAGCAGGCGGTGGCGGCAGTTGACGAGTTGGTGCGCCTCTCGCGGCTTGATCCGGCGTTCAGCTGGGCGCGCACGGCGATTATCTCGCGCGACTGGCGCCGCCTTGGTCCGGTGCGCGCCTATGCCGAAAAGCTCGGGCTGCCTGTCGAGATGGCAAATGAAAAGCTGCCAAGCGTCTGGCGTCTGCGAGAGATGCAGCACTTTATCGCGGGCTTGCGCAGCCGCCCTTCGGCGATGCTAACGATTCAGGATTTGCTGGATGTGCTCAATGAACAGCCCTTGAACCGCTGGGTTGACCTGATTGCCGAAGGCATTGCGGACCTCGCGCGAGAGTTGGGCAATAAGACCATCCCCGCGCCGGACGCGATCGAGTGGCTGGCCGAATGGGCGCAGGAAATCCGCAGTGCGCAGCGGGGGCTTTTGCTGCTGACCGCGCATCGCTCAAAGGGGCTGGAGTTCGATCATGTGGTGATCTTGAACGGCGGCTGGAAGGTGCTCTCGAAGGGCGAGGACGGCGAAGCCCCGCGGCGGCTGTTCTATGTCGCAATGACCCGCGCGCGCCGCAGCCTTGCAGTGGTGACAAGCGGCGAGCACGCTTTCGTGCTGGCCGATAGCGAAAGCGAAGTTCTGCGCAAGGTCGAGATGCCACGCCGCCTTGATCTGCCCGAGCCGGACCAGTTTCAGGTGCCGGATATGACCGTGGTTGATCTGTCCTTTGCGGGCAGGCTGGTCAATGGCAATGCCTCCCACGCGGCGATTGCGGCGGCGAAGGTGGACGATCCGGTGACGCTGGGGCAACGCGACGGGAAATGGATGGTTCTGGATCGCCATCGCCGCGTGCTTGGCCGCATGGCCGGAAACTGGGGGCCGCCCGAAAGAACCCGGATGGTATCAGGGAAGGTGGGTGCCATTGTGCGCTGGCGCAAAGCCGACAATGACGAGCGCTACCAAGCCTATATCAGGCAAGACGAATGGGAAACGGTGCTGCCCGAGCTGGTATTCCGTAAGAGCAAGTGACGTTTTGGCTATTTCAGCTGGCTGTCCTTTGATCCCCGGCGGTTGACGCCGCCGCGCGGGGCGAAGCGGTTGGCGCGGCCGGTCTGACACTCGATGCAAAGCTTGACGCCGGGGATTGCCTGACGCCGCCCCTCGGGGATCGGATCACCGCATTCCGCGCATTCGGTCAGGCTTTCGCCGACCGGCCCCTTTTGGGCACGCATCCGGTTCAGCTCGTCCTGGATCGAGGCTTCGATCTGCTCTCCGACAGCGCCGTCATGTGTCCAGCCTCCCGCCATGGGGGCTCCTTTCCGTCTTTTCCGCAGGGGTATTAACGCCCGATGGCGGGGGGATGTAAACGGCTTTATGGATCATCGCAGACCCACTTTGGCACAAAGATGCCGTCAAGGGGACGCACTTCACCAAAGCCGTTCTGGTTCGGATATGGCCGGGACCAGAGGTTTTCTTGTGGCGGGTCTACCGCTCCGGACCCGCCCGGCGTGGTTCAGGCAAGTGTTGCAAGATTGTCAGGCTGCGGCCCTTGACCTTCCTATCATGGGAAGCCTTATCTGATAGCGGGAACCATCACCGGAAGTTAAAGCCATGACCGATATTGCTCCTGCCACTGACAAAATCACGCTCGAAATCGAGGGGATGACCTGTGCCTCTTGCGTTCTGCGCGTCGAGAATGCGCTGAAGGGCGCGCCCGGAGTGGCCTCGGCTGCGGTTAATCTTGCGACCGAGCGGGCCGAGGTGTCAGGCGCGGGGCTGGACCGTGCGGGCTTAGTCAAGGCGGTCGAGGGGGCGGGCTATGAAGTGCGCGCACAGACCATTGACCTTGAGGTCGAGGGGATGACCTGTGCATCCTGCGTCGGGCGGGTCGAACGCGCGCTGGCGGTTGTTCCCGGCGTTGCCGTGGCTTCGGTCAACCTGGCGACCGAGCGCGCACAGGTGAGCGGCACAGCGGATGCGGCGGCCCTGATCGCGGCGATCGAGGCGGCGGGATACAGCGCGCATCTGGCCGCGGGGGCCGGAACCGCCAGTGCCGAAGCCGCCACCCGCAAAGCCGAGGAAGAGGCGACTCTGCGCCGCCATCTGATTGTTGCGGCTGCGCTGACCCTGCCGGTGTTCATGGCCGAGATGGGCGCGCATCTGTTTCCGCCGGTCCATGCCTTTGTGATGGCCGTGCTTGGGCAAAAGCTGAACTGGCTGTTGCAAGGGGCGCTGACAACGGCTGTGATGCTTTGGCCGGGATTACAGTTCTATCGCAAAGGCTTACCCGCGCTTCTTAAGGCGGCGCCCGACATGAATAGTCTTGTCGCGGTGGGGACGCTGGCCGCCTATGGCTATTCTCTGGTCGCCACTTTCGCCCCCTCGGTTCTGCCCGCTGGCACGGTGAATGTCTATTACGAGGCGGCGGCGGTGATCGTGACGCTGATCCTGTTCGGGCGCTGGATGGAGGCGCGCGCGAAGGGGCGCACCTCGCAGGCGATCCAGCGGCTTGTGGGCCTTCAGCCGCGCAGTGCGCGGGTTCTGCGTGACGGCAAGGTCGAGGAAATCGCCGTGTCCGATCTGCGCGCGGGCGACCTGATCGAGCTGCGCCCCGGCGAGCGCGTGCCGACCGACGGCACCGTGACCGAAGGCGCAAGCTGGGTCGATGAAAGCATGATTACGGGCGAACCCCTGCCGGTCGAAAAGACCGCAGGCAGCGCGGTGACGGGCGGCACGGTGAACCAGACCGGCGCGCTGACTTTCCGCGCGACAGCGGTGGGTCAGGCGACGATGCTGGCGCAGATCATCCGCATGGTCGAAGAGGCGCAGGGCGGCAAGCTGCCGATCCAGACGCTGGTGGACCGTGTGACGCTGTGGTTCGTGCCTGCGGTGATGGGTTTGGCCGCGCTGACCTTTGCTGCGTGGCTGATCTTCGGGCCGTCACCCGCTCTGACCTTCGCGCTGGTGAACGGGGTGGCGGTGCTGATCATTGCCTGCCCCTGTGCGATGGGGCTGGCGACGCCGACCTCGATCATGGTGGGCACCGGGCGCGGGGCCGAGCTTGGGGTGCTGTTCCGGCGCGGCGACGCCCTGCAAAGCTTGCAAGAGGTGCGCACGGTTGCGCTGGACAAGACCGGCACGCTGACCGAGGGCCGCCCGAAGCTGACCGATCTGACGCTGGCCGAAGGGTTTGATCGCGCGCCGGTTCTGGCCGCGATCGCCGCGGTCGAGGCGAAATCCGAACACCCGATTGCCCGCGCGCTGGTTGCGGCAGCCGAGGCCGAGGGGCTGGAGGTTCCCGCCGCTCGCCGCTTTGCCTCGCACACGGGTCACGGGGTTTCGGCGCAGGTTGAAGGCGTGCGCGTGTCCGTTGGTGCGGATCGCTTTATGGAGAGCCTCGGGCTGTCGATTGGCGCTTTGGCGCAAGAGGCCGCGACCTTGGCCGAGGCGGGTAAGACACCGCTTTATGCGGCTATTGGCGATCAGGTGGCGGCGGTGCTGGCTGTGGCCGACCCGATCAAGGAAACCACTCCACAGGCGATTTCTGCGCTGCACGGGCTTGGCCTTAAGGTCGCGATGATCACGGGCGACAATGCCCGCACTGCCAACGCGATTGCCCGCCAGCTTGGCATTGACGAAGTGGTGGCCGAGGTTCTGCCAGATGGCAAAGTGCAGGCGATCGAGCGCCTTAAGGCAGGCGGGAAGCTGGCGTTCGTGGGCGACGGGATCAATGACGCGCCCGCACTTGCGGCGGCGGATGTCGGGCTGGCGGTCGGCAACGGCACCGATGTCGCGATCGAGGCGGCGGATGTGGTGCTGATGTCCGGGCGGCTGACGGCGGTGCCTGATGCGATTGCGCTGTCCAAAGCGACGATCACCAATATCCGGCAAAACCTGTTCTGGGCCTTCGCCTATAACACCGCGCTGATCCCGCTGGCGGCGGGCGCGCTTTGGCCTGCCTTCGGCATCCTGCTGTCGCCGGTCTTTGCGGCGGGCGCGATGGCGATGTCCTCGGTCTTTGTTCTGGGCAACGCGCTGCGCCTGCGCCGCTTTGCGCCGACGCAAGGGGGGCAGGGATGAACATTGGCGAGGCGGCCAAGGCGTCCGGTGTCTCGGCCAAGATGATCCGCTATTACGAATCCATCGGCCTGATCCCCGAGGCCGCGCGCAGCGACGCAGGCTATCGCAACTATGGCGCGCGCGAGGTGCAGATCTTGCGCTTTGTGCGCCGCGCGCGGGATCTGGGTTTTCCGGTCGCCGCCATTCAGGAGCTGCTGGCGCTTTGGAGCGACCGCGCGCGCCATAGCGCTGACGTGAAGCGGCTGGCGATGGATCATGTGAGCGCGCTTGAGCAGAAGATCACCGAGATGCAGGCGATGGCCGATACCCTGCGGCATCTGGCAGAGGCCTGCTGTGGTGATGACCGCCCCGATTGCCCGATTTTGCAAGACCTGAGCGGCGATTAACCGCGTGTCGGGCGGGCGATGAACAAGACCTGCCCGCGCGGCAGCATCTGATCGCTGCGCGTGATCTGCCAGCCGGTGGTCCGCGCCAGATGGGCGACGTCCTCGGGCAGCACATGATAGGGCGGGCGGATGTCATGGGTGACAACGCCGTCGGGTTGGCGGTAGGGGCGGGCGGCGGCCTCGGCGTCGGGTGCCAGAAACACCGTGAAGAGAAACTGCTCAAGTTGCATGAAGCGGCGCAGGTTGGTCAGCGCGCGGCGCAGATAGGCCAGCGGCAGGTGCGGGAAGACCGCGAAAGCTATCGCATGGGTGATCGTGTCGGGAAGCCCCGGAAACTCGAACCGCGCATCCTCGATCAGATGATCCGTTGAGAGCCGCGCAGGGTCTTCGAGTTCCGCTTTATGCCCCGCCAGCATAATCGCGCGCGAGGCATCCGTCGCCCAGTAATGGCCCGCGTCAAGATAGGGCACCGCCTTGCAGCCAAGCCGCAGCGACCCCGCGCCGATGTCCAGAAGGTGATGATGCGGCATGACGCTAGCGTCCATCAGCGCCGCCATCTGCACGCGGCCTGTCTCGTCCCAACGCCCGCCCACGACATCACGATGACGCCCCGCCGCAATCGCCGCGTCATAAAAGCCGGTCGCTTCATAGGGGTTCTGGGACAAGGGGCGCGCTTTCGGCAAAGGGTCTCGCGCCCATTGCACGCAACGCGCGCCCCCCGTCAAGCCGCAGAATGCGCCGCCCGTTACAGGCTGCGCGCAATCACAAGGCGCTGCACCTCGCTGGTGCCTTCGTAGATCTGGCACACGCGCACATCGCGGTAGATGCGTTCGACCGGATAATCGGCCAGATAGCCGTAGCCGCCATGAAGCTGGATCGCCGACGAACACACCCATTCGGCCATTTCCGAGGCGAAAAGCTTGGCCATCGAGGCTTCTTTCAGGCAGGGGCGGCCCGCTTCGCGCAGTGCGGCCGCGTGCAGCACCATCTGGCGCGCGGCCTCGATCTTGGTGGCCATGTCGGCCAGCCGGAAGGCCACGGCCTGCTGCGCGATGATCGGCTTGCCAAAAGCCACGCGCTCTTGCGCATAGGCGTGGGCGGCCTCCATCGCGGCGCGTGCCATGCCCACCGATTGCGAAGCAATGCCGATGCGCCCGCCCTCAAGGTTCGCCAGCGCGATCTTATAGCCTTCGCCCTCGGCCCCCAGACGGTTCTCGACCGGCACGCGCATATTGGTAAACGACAGCGCGCAGGTGTCCGACGCATGTTGCCCGAGTTTGCGCTCGACGGTGACGACCTCGTAGCCGGGGGTGTCGGTTGGCACGATAAAGGCCGAGATGCCCTTTTTGCCAGCCGCCGGATCGGTCACCGCAAAGACGATGATAACATTGCCGTTTTTGCCCGAGGTGATGAACTGCTTGGCGCCGTCGATGACATAGTGGTCGCCCTCGCGCCGCGCCCGCGTTTTCAGTGCCGACGCGTCCGAGCCCGCCTGCGGCTCGGTCAGGGCAAAGCCGCCGATCCATTCACCGCTGGCCATTTTCGGGATGAAGCGGGCCTTTTGGTCCTCGGTTCCAAAACGCAGGATCGGCGCGCAGCCGACCGAGCTGTGAACCGACACGATGGTCGAACATGCCCCGTCGGCGGCGGCGATTTCCTCTAGCGCCAGCGCATAGGACACCGCGCCCAGTTCCGAGCCGCCAAAGGCCTCGGGGACGAGCATCCCCAGAAAGCCAAGCTCTCCCATCTCGCGCAACTCCTCGCGCGGGAAGGCGTGGGTTTCGTCGCGCTTGGCCGCCCCCGGCGCAAGGCGTTCCTGCGCAAAGGTGCGCACGGCGTCGCGGATTTGCTCCTGTTCTTCGGTCAGAAGCATCAGACGAGCCTTTCGATTGCGACCGCTGTCGCCTCGCCGCCACCGATGCACAAAGACGCCATCCCGCGGCGTTGCCCGTGCGTTTCAAGCGCGGCCAGAAGCGTGACCAGAACCCGCGCGCCCGAGGCGCCGATCGGGTGGCCAAGCGCGCAGGCGCCGCCGTGGATATTCACCTTGTCATGGGGCAGATCAAGGTCGCGCATCGCGGCCATGGTGACCACGGCAAAGGCCTCGTTCACCTCGAACAGGTCAAAGTCCTTCATCGCAAGGCCGGTCTTGTCGGACAGTTTGCGCATTGCGCCGATAGGGGCGGTGGCAAACAGGCTTGGCTCGTGCGCGTGGGTCGAATGGCCAAGGATGCGGGCCTTCGGGGTGAGACCGCGCTTTTCGGCCTCGGACTGGCGCATCAGCACAAGCGCCGCCGCCCCGTCCGAAATGGACGACGAATTTGCCGCCGTCACCGTGCCGCCCTCGCGGAAGGCTGGGCGGAGCGTCGGGATTTTGTCGGGCTGCGCCTTGCCCGGCTGCTCGTCGATGCTGACAAGGGTGTCGCCCTTGCGGCCCTTAAGCGTGACGGGCGCGATTTCGGCCTCGAACCAACCCTCGGCAATCGCCTTTTGCGCGCGGGTCAGCGAGGTGATCGCAAAGGCGTCCTGCTCTTCGCGGGTGAAGCCGTAGGTCTGCGCGCAATCCTCGGCGAAGGTGCCCATCAGGCGGCCCTTGTCATAGGCGTCTTCCAGCCCGTCAAGGAACATATGGTCCATCACCTTGCCATGCCCCATGCGGTAGCCGCCGCGCGCTTTGGGCAGAAGGTAGGGGGCGTTGGTCATGCTTTCCATGCCGCCCGCAACAATCACATCGGCGCTGCCCGCGATCAGCAGGTCATGGGCGAACATCGCCGCCTTCATGCCCGAGCCGCACATCTTGTTGACGGTGGTTGCGCCTGCGCCAAGCGGAAGACCCGCCTTCAGCGCGGCCTGACGGGCAGGTGCCTGACCCTGACCGGCGGGCAGAACGCAGCCCATGATGACCTCTTCCACGGCTTCGGGGGGCAGCCCTGCGCGGGTCAGAGCGGCGGCAATCGCGACGCGCCCCAGATCCGAGGCTTCGGCCGCGGACAGGTCGCCCTGAAACCCGCCCATCGGGGTGCGGGCGTGGTTCACGATAACAATCGGGTCGTGTTGGTTCATGTCTAGTCCTCCCTTCGGGCCGATCAGCGCGGCGCCATGCGAAGCGCGCCGTCCAGACGGATCACCTCGCCGTTGAGCATAGTGTTTTCGACGATATGGCGCACCAGCGCGGCATATTCGGCAGGGTCGCCAAGCCGCGACGGAAACGGCACCGAGGCACCAAGCGAGTCCTGCACATCCTGCGGCAGCCCCGCCATCATCGGCGTGCCAAAGATGCCCGGCGCAATGGTCACAACGCGGATGCCGTGGCGGGCCAGCTCGCGCGCGGCGGGCAGGGTCAGCGACGCCACGCCCCCTTTGGAGGCCGCATAGGCCGCTTGCCCGATCTGCCCGTCGAAGGCCGCGATCGAGGCTGTGTTGATGATGACCCCGCGCTCGCCATCCTTGCCCGGCTCTTGTTTGGCAATCGCGTCTGCTGCAAGGCGCAGCATGTTGAAGGTGCCGATCAGGTTGATCGAGATCGCGCGGGCAAAGCTGTCAAGGCCATGCGGCCCCTCGCGCCCGATGATCTTTTCGCCCGGCGCGATGCCCGCGCAGTTCACCAGCGCATCGACACGGCCAAAGCTCGCAACCGCCTGCGCGACGGCGGCTTCGCCATCCGTGGCGCTGGTCACATCGGTGCGGCAGAACAGGGCGCTGGCCCCAAGCGCTTTGGCGGTTGCTTCGCCGGCCTCTGCGTTCACGTCCAAAAGCACAGCCTTGCCGCCGCCTTGCGTGACCATTTTCGCCACCGCCGCCCCAAGACCCGAACCCGCGCCCGTGATCAAAAACACCCGATCTGCAATCTGCATCGAAAATCCTCCTGTCGTTGCGGCGCAGTTTACGCGCACTGATGTGGCAAACAATGACAAGACGGGTCTTGTTTTGTGATCGGAAATGCCATTTCCTGCAACGATGGACCGCCAGTTAATCTCGCCCGAGTTCGTCGAGGACGCCATCGCCTGCCTTCGCGCGCGGGGGCTTTCGCCTGCGCCGTTTCTGGATGCGGTCGCAGGCGGCGCGGGCGCGATGAGCACGGCGGCCTATGGGCGGCTGTGGTGGCTGATCGCGCAAGAGATTGATGACGAGTTCTTTGGTCTGGCCGCGCGCCCGATGCGGCCGGGGAGTTTTGCGCTTTTGTGCCATGCGGTGCTGCATACCGCGACGCTGGAGCAGGCATTGCAGCGCGCGCTTTTGTTCCTTTCGGTGGTGCTGGATCGCCCGCGCGGGCGGTTGGTTGTTGATGGCGGCGAGGCGCAGATCGTGCTGGAGGACGACGCCCCGCGCTCGGCCTTTGCCTACCGGACCTACTGGCTGATCCTGATGGGGGTGGCGTGCTGGCTGGTCGGGCGGCGCATCCCGTTGCGGCGGTTGGAATTTGCCTGCGCCGCCCCCGAGCATCGGCAGGACTACCGCAAATTCTTTGGCGCGCCGGTGCAGTTCGATCGCGCCCAGACGGTGCTGGGGTTCGATGCGGGGTTTCTCAAGCTGCCGGTGATCCGCAATGACAAGGCGCTGCGGCAGTTTCTGCGCGAGGCACCCGCGAATATCCTTGTGCGCTATCGCCATGACGAGGGGATCGCGGCGCGGGTGCGGGGTGCACTGGCAGGGCAACCGATGCAGGGCTGGCCGGTGTTCGAGGATCTGGCGAAAGCGCTGCATATGTCGCCAGCGACGCTGCGGCGGGGCTTGCGCAAGGACGGGCAGAGCTTTGCCTCGATCAAGGACGAATTGCGCCTCGCGCAGGCGCAAAAATGGCTGGAGGGCGGCGCGATGAGCGTGGCCGAAATCGCTGCCGGTCTGGGCTATAGCGAGCCAAGCGCTTTTCACCGCGCCTATCGCAAATGGACAGGGCGCAGCCCGCGCGAAGGGGGGCAGGGGCGGTAAGCCCCCGCCTTTTGGTCAGATGTCTAGCGCCAGATGTGGCACGCCGGCCGAGGTGCGCTCTTGCGAGGTGCCGGTCGGGCCGACGGTTGCGCGGATACGCTTGCGGAAGTTCGAAAAGCTCTCGAAGCTGACCACATCGACTGCCTCGTCCAGATCCAGCTCCAGACGGCTCCAGCCGCCATCCAGCAGGTGCACCGCCTTGATCGTGGCGTGGAACGGCTGGCCCAGATAGCGCCCGCTGACGCGCCCGCCTGCGCTAAACCCTTCGGGCGGGCGGTTGCCGATAGCGGCGTGCAGCGTGTTCCAGTCGCGCAGCCCGTGTTGCTGCGCCACCAGTTCCAGCGCCTTCGAGTGGCTGATTTCGGTGCCATCAGCAGCCAGCTTTTCGCGCAGCCGCTTGGCCTGCGTTTTCGCCTCGGCAATGGTGGGGAGTTGGCCGGTCATATCAAACCCCCGTCAATTGGGGCGATCGGATCGAACATCATCTCTTTCATCCTCGTTCTGTCGATCTCGCAAGGGAAGGATGGGACCCGCGTTACCATCCGCGCGAGACGCGGAAGAGGTAAAAGAACGATCTCTCGTCAGGCTTCACCAGAACGTTTGCACGTTTGCGGGAGGCGGGCGCCTGCGGCCCTGCCGCTTCTGGTATCCAATCCCGGGCGCGTGGTCAATGCGAGAGACCCTTGTTTTATTAACACCTCATTAACCTTCAGCTAACCCGAGGGTTAGGCGGAATATCCATCGGGTAAATAAAGATACTTTTGATTTATCTCTACCACTGATGCGCAAATTACCTGCGCCGCTTCGCCTCGTAACCTGCAGTTAACGTTAATTTGACAGTGGTTAGTGAGGCTTGAAGATGCGGGATGACGCGCCAGTATATGTTACGCAGCCCGCAGGCCAGCCTCGTTCCGAGATTTTCCACTCGTTCCGCTACAGGATCACGCTTGCGTTTCTTCTTGGGGCTATCTTTTGGCTCGGGCTTCAGCACTGGTTATCCGAAGCTCCGCCGGTGCCGCCTGCCGTCCTCTTTGTAGTGGTCCTGATTGCTTTATCTTACTCGCCGCTGCGCGCGCTATTGCCGCGACGGGACGCGCTTTGGACAGCGATTCTGGTTGCAGGTGTCGCGGTAGGGATGTGGAGCGCGCTCCGTCTTGCGGGAATGGATGTCTTGCCCCGGGCTTTGGCGCGGATCGCGACGGTGGCACTTCCCGGGGCGGATCAGGCAACCCTTGGGGTTTTGGCGGTGCTCTCGCTCGGGCCGCTGGTGCGGCATCCGGTTGTGGGGGCGGGGTGGCTGCGATTTTGGGGCGGGGCGAGCATCACCCTTCTGACGCTGGCGCAGATTTACAAGCATCTGGCGGGGGCGGATGACTGGCTTCTGAGCGGCATGAACGCAGGCGAGAGCGCTTTGCTTCTGGCTCTGGTTCTGAATGCGATGTCGGCCTGCACCTTCTGCCGACGCCTGATCCATCGGCAGACCCTTCTGACCTCGGTGATCTATCTGGTGGCGGTGTGGGCCGTGATGGCCGAGGCCATTCCTTTTCTGATGCCGGATCATGGAGATATGGCAGGTTTTGCTGTTCTGGGCGGCGTCGCGGTTCTCCTTATGGCTGGAACGCAGAGCCTGCTGCGCCCGATGGAGCTTGCGCGGCACAGGATGAACGGTCTGGCGCTTGACCCCGTGCTGGAGCCGCGCGAGGCGCGTGTGGATAAACCTCTGGCACCGAAGGCCGAGGACATCCCGCACTGGGTGGTGCGCGGTCGCTGGCTGCTGCGCGATGCCCCTGATGCGCTGCGTAGCCTTGTGGTCTTCGCGCTTGTCCTCGCGGCTACGATTGGATCAATGTATTTCCCGCGCGAGGCCGCAAGCACGATCCCGACGATCTGGTGGCCCGATATGGTCGTGATGATGTGCCTTTCCGTCTCGGCGCTGCGGCTGTGGTTCGCGTTTTCGATGACCGCTCTGGCTGCGGTTCTGATCGGGGTTCGGATGTGTGGGGTGGACGGCGTCGAGGCTCTGGTGCTGCCGCTTGGTTCGGTGACCTCGGCAGTTCTTTTTGTCGCGGCGCAAAATTATCTGAACCACATCCGTTTCGACGACAATGCACTGGTGAATGTCGAAATCAAGGCTCAGCGCTCGCTGGCGACTGTTGTTGCCCTGCTTGTCGCCGTGATCGCCGTGTCGGCCATGCGCGCGGCGATGACAACGGATATGGTGCATAGTTTCAGTGAGCAACTGCTGATGTGGACTTCTGCGACGCTGGCGGGAGGGCTGTCTCTGGCGACGGTCTCCATGGGGGTATTCGTTGCCTTCCAGATGGAGTATCGCGCGCCCGCTCGCTCTGCGCGGACGGATTTTGCGCTGGTCGCTGTGATCGTGGGGAGCTTTGGGGCGCTGGCGGCGTTCCATGATGTGACGTTTCTGGACCTGGAGGGCGCGCGCTTCGATCTGGTGATGATCGTGCTTTTGCCTGTCGTCAGTGCCTTCTCGGTTGTTCTGTCGACGGTCCTGCGTATGGGGATGAGCGTTTTCCTCGGGTCGGTGGTGTTTCTGGGCGGGGTCGTCCTGTCGGGCCACAGCGAGGGGCTGTATCCCGAGCAACTGGTGGTGGGTATGTCGGCCCTTGTGCCGATGATGGTGGCTGCGCAAACCATCGGAACCCATTCCAGACGGATGCCGCCCGCGTTGCCGATGTTCTCGGCCAAGACGCTGATGCTGAACCGTAATTTGCGCATCCTGTCGATCTCGGCGCCGCTGTCGGGCTATCTGGGGCTGGACCCCGAGCTGGTGGTCGGGCGTCTTGTCGACCGTGTGTTTCCCTTTGGGCTGGCGGGGGAGGCGGGCGAACGGCTGCGGGGCAAGCTGGCCGCCGGTGCCGGTGCGTTCAGCGAAGTAATCGAAAGCCGCAGTCTGGATGGCGAGGTGCGTCATTTCCTGCTGGAGGTCTCGCGCGCGGACGGGGGGGACGATGATCGGGAGTGGTTTCTGGGCCAGATCACCGATCTGACCGCCGAGGTTCTGTCGCGCCGGATGAGTGAGACGCTCTTTATGCGTGCGCCCGTGGCGACCATCTTGCAAAACGGGAACTGGGAAATCGTCGGGCTGTCGGACAACTGGTTCACGCTGACCGGGTTCACGCGCGAAGAGTCGCTGGGGCTGGATCTGGCCGAATTCATCGCCGACGAGGAACTGCGCGACTTTGTCTACAAGACCCGTGTCGGCTGGCGCGAGAAGGCTGAAGATTTCACCAGCATCATGGAATTCCGGCACAAGGACGGCTCGCAGCGGTTCGCTTTTCTGAGCATCCGCACCATGCCCGAGCTGGCCGATGATCTGGGACCGAAGGTTCTGAACGTCGCGGTCGATGCCACCGATCTGGTGCGTCAGGGGCGGCTGAACGAGATCATCCTCAATCACGGTCCGGCGGCGGTGTTCACGCTGGACGGGAGCTTCCGGCTGCAAAACGTCACCTCGGCAATGGCGCAGTTGCTGGGCTATCGCGGCAAGGAAATGATCGGGCAGGACATCGCGACCTTTATGACTGACCAGTCCCGCAATCGCGCGTTACAGGCCCGTAAATCATCGGTGCGGCTGCCCTTCGATCTAGAACAGGTCTATGAATTCCAACGTAAAAGCGGCGATCTGGTTCAGGTCTCGTTGCGGACGCGCATTGTTGACGGGCAGGCCGCTGGCAACGAGCTTTGGGCGATTTGCGCGGCCTCGGATGTCACGAGGATCGAACATGCGCGCGAGATGGCACGGACCTATCTTGAGGCCGGTGTCGGGAAAACCGTCATCCTGGACGAGCAGTTCAAGACAGTCGCCGTGTCCGAAGAGTTTGCCAATTTCTTCGGCTGCCGGCGCGATGATCTGCTGGGGAAAGATCCCCTTACGCTGGTTGTGACGGGGGACCGCGCGGCAATGCTGGCAATGCGCGAAAACCATCGCGCCATGCCCGTTGACGAGGTTCTGGTCGACTCCGAGCCGGTTACGCTGGAGTTTCAGGATGGCCGCAAGCGGCAGGTGATGCGGTCGTTCAAGAAGCTTCCGGCGCTGGACAATGACGGATGCTTCTATTCGGTGGCAATCGAGGATGTGACCGACCTTCTGAAAGAGCGCGAGCTGTCCAATCTGCTGCTGAACCGCAACGCGGTGCCGCTGGTCGCGCTGAACAAGGATTTCATTGTGTGCAGTTGTTCGGATTCATGGACCGAGCAGTTCGGCTATAGCCGCGAGGAAACCATCGGGCGCGATATTCGGTGCTTCTTTAACGAGGCGTCTCTCGAAATCAGCCGGCAGTGGCGGACCTCCAGTCCGAGCCCCTATTCCGCCGAGGGCGTGACCACCTTCATGCGGACCTATGTCACCAAAAGCGGCGAGGAACGCCAGATCGAGGTGCGCACGGTCATGCTGAATGTCGGCGACGACGAACTGAGCGTCTCGGTGCTGATCGACCAGACCGAGACCGTCAAAGCGCGCGCCGATCTTGAATGGCTGGTCGTGCATGACGAACTGACGGGGCTTTTGTCGCGGCGTGGCTTCAACGCGGCCTCTGCCGATGGCGCGCGCGCGGCGGATAGTATCCTTCTTTTGATCGACATCGACCATTTCAAATCGGTCAATGACTCCTTCGGACACGATGTCGGTGACGAGCTACTCTGCGCGATTGCGGCCGAGCTTGCCAGCCAGATGCCGGCAGATGGTCAGGTGGCGCGTCTGGGGGGCGAGGAGTTTGCGGTTCTGGTGCCCGGTGGCGACTGGTGGGGTGCGCGGATCATCGCCGAGAAGTTGCGGGCGGCGATCGAGGGGCTGAACCTGTCGCACGAGAACGGGCTGGTGTCGCGCACCGCCAGCATCGGGGTCAGCCTTCTGCCCGCCGAAGGCGAGCGGCGCGCCGCCATGATCCTTGCCGACAAAGCCCTCGCGCAGGCCAAAGAACTCGGGCGGAACCGGATTGCTCTGGCGGACGATCACCTGATGAAGCTGCTGGAGATGCGCGGCGAGAATATCACCTTGCAGGATCTCCAAAGTGCCGTGGCGCGCGATGAGATCACTTACTGGTATCAACCGATCTGGGACACAGCTTCGGGCCGTCCGGTCGGGGTCGAGGCGCTGCGCCGCTGGGAGAAGCCGAATGGCGAGGTGCTTTCGCCTTTGCAGTTCCTGTCAAAATTCGAAAGTTCGCTAAGCCCCGAGGAATTCCGCCGCAACAGCTCGCGTGCCTATAAGAAAACGATAGGACCGCTGCGCGAGATGCCTCAGGTCTTCGCGTCGATCAATATGCGCACCGAGAGTTTTGCCGAAGTGGGCAGCGGTGCGCGCGTCGCTTCGCAGTTGCGCGCGGCAAACCCCGAGCGCAGGCAGCTGGTTGTCGAGATTTCCGAAAGGGCCATCGACCAGAGGATGGATCTGCGCAAGATTGCCCGCGAACTGGAGCAGCTGCGCGAGAACGGGATTCTGGTGGCGCTGGATGATTTCGGGCGCGAATCGAGCAACCTGCAACGCCTGACCGAACTGCCGATCGACATCGTCAAGCTGGATAAGGCGCTGGTCGATCACATTGCCACCGATCACAAGGCCCGGGTCGTTGTGCGCTCGATCGTGCATATGGCGCGCGAGATCGGGTTCCGCATCATCGCCGAAGGGGTCGAGACCGAGGATCAGGCGGAGATCCTTGTTCGCCTCGGGATCATGCTGCATCAGGGCTTTTTCTATGCGCGCCCGATGCCAAGTGCGAAACTGCCCGCATTGTTTGGCGCAAAGCCGCCGGTTCTGGTTCTGGCCGATCCCGTGGACCCGCCCGCACCGCGCAAGGCCGCGCCCGATACTCTGGTGCTGACCGAGCGGGTGCCGGAGGAGGTGTGACGCCTCCGGCCGCAGCGGTTGCGGGCTGCCCCGCACAAAGACGAGGCGCTATGCGCCTGCCGGGGCACCAAGCCAGCTGGTATCGGCTTCCAGCTTGGCGGGTAGCAGGCCTTCGATGTGAACAACGGGTTGGCCGTTATAGAAAAGATAGGCGCCGGTTCCGTCCTCGTTTTCTGTCAGCGAGAAATTGGTCAGGTTGCCCTCTGCATCATATTCAGGAGAAACCGAGACCCGGTCCTGTAAGTCGGAATCATATGCTTGCACATCAACCTGATCGAGATCCGCCGCCCCGGTGTCGGTGGCGATTTGCAGGTCGCTGATGGTAATATTTGGAGGAAGCAGAGGCTCTTGGTCTGGCAGATAGTTTGCTTCTGCAACCACCTCAAAGGTATCTGCGCCAACGCCGCTAACCAATGTGGAGCCATCGACCCCAATCAGAAGATCGTCGCCGCTCTCCCCATCCAGCAGATTGAGGCCACCGTCATATTGCGGCGAAATTATTCCTGTTTCTGAGGCGTAGAAACCCGAGCCGCAAAGCGTGTCATTTCCTTCATCGCCATACAAAAAGTCACGCGCGTAGTCATCACCCCCGATGATTATGTCATCGCCTATACCGCCGTGTATCGTATTTCTGGCTTCCGTCCCTGAAAAATGGTGTCGCCCGAAACTGCGTTAATGGAATCGTCACCGTCGCCAAAGATGAAATCATCCAGCATAGAGCCTTCGATTGTGTCACCATTGCCATGAAGGTCATCAACGCGCGCCGCCACGGAACCGGTTCCCGTGTCATCCGCGTTGAAAAAGTCAAACGCCAACACCCCGGCTAACGCCGGGGACAAAAACGACGCCATAAACACCGGCACTTTCTACCAATGCGAAAGCCACGCAAGATACGTTACTGGAGCAACAAATTCTCTCAGATCGGCAGGGCGGTGGTGGATTTGATCTCTTCCATCGAAAGGAGCGCCGTGACGTTATAGATCGCGACATCGGCAATCAGCGCCTGATAAAAGTGGTCATAGCCGCGCGCATCGGGGACGCGGACCTTCAGCAGGTAGTCGATTTCGCCCGCCAGACGATGGGCCTCCATCACCTCGGGGCGGCGGCGGATTGCGGCAAGGAATTTGTCCTGCCAGTCCTTCTCGTGGGCGGCGGTGCGGACCAGCACAAAGAAGCAGGTGCCAAAGCCGACCTCCTCGGGATCAAGCAACGCGACCTGACCTTTTATCACGCCCGAGTCGCGCATTTTGCGGATTCTGTTCCACACAGGACTGCGCGAAGAGCCGACAGCGGCGGCAATATCCTCAAGCGATCTGTCTGCGTCTCGCTGCAATTCCGAGAGGATTTTTCTGTCTAGCTCGTCCATTTGTGAATTTCTCCTGAATTCACCCCACGCGAGCCACCGTAATCCTTATTTTTCCGCGCATCTAGAAAGAATGCGGGAAAATTTCATATTTCTACAAGACGGCAGATGGAGCGCGAAATGGATTATTTCACCGGCATATCCCCGAATGGGCAGCGCGCAGGCGATGTCCTGTTCGTTGGCGCGGGTCCGGGCGATCCCGATCTGCTGACCGTGCGGGCGCATCGCGCGCTTGGACAGGCGCGGGTTGTTCTGCATGACCGCCTTGTTTCCGAAGACATCCTTGCGCTGGTGAACCCTGCCGCGCGTCTGGTCGAGGTTGGCAAGACCGGCTTTGGCCCCTCGATCGCGCAATCCGAGATCAACGCGCTTCTGGTGCATCTGGCCAGTGATGGTGAGCAGGTCGTGCGCCTCAAGGGGGGCGATCCGGCACTGTTCGGGCGTCTGGACGAAGAGATCGAGGCGCTGGATCAGGCGGGCATTGCGTGGTCGGTCGTGCCGGGGATCACCTCGGCGTCTGCGGCCTCGGCCCGCATCGGGCGCAGCCTGACGCGGCGCGGGCGCAATGGTGCGCTGCGTATTGTGACGGGGCATGACGCCAAGGGCTTTGCCGATCAGGACTGGCGCGCGCTGGCCGCCGAGGGTGCGGTGACTGCGCTTTACATGGGCAAACGCGCGGCGCGGTTTGTTTCGGGGCGGCTGATGATGCATGGCGCTGGCGCCGATCTGCCCGTGACCATCGTTGAGAATATCTCGCGCGTGGACGAGCGGATCGTCGCGACCTGTCTGGGCGATCTGCCCGACGCGGTCGAGACCTGCGACGGCCCCGCGCTGATCCTTCTGGGGCTGGCACCGCATCCGCGGATGACCGCCCGCTCTCTTCCGGCCGAACTGGCCCTGTCCGATTTTCCGTTCTTCCCCTCGCTGCTCAAGGAGGCGTCTCATGGCTCGCGCGCAACATCCTAAGGTTCTGACCGCTAATCACCTGCGCACCGGTGCTGTCGTGTGGCGCACCGCCGACCAACGCTGGAGCGCCGACCCGCGCGAGGCAGAGCTGCTGAGCGATGACGCCCATGCCGAGGTGCTTCTGCTGGAAGCGCAGGGCCAGGCGCATGAGGTGATTGGCCCCTATCTGGCCGAGGCCCGTGCGGGCGCGAATGGCCCCGAACTTCTTCATATCCGTGAACGCCTGCGCGTCACCGGCCCGTCGGTCGGTCGCTCTTTGACCCAAGTGGAGGCCGTCTGATGTATCAGTATAACGACTGGGACGAAGCCTTCGTCCGCGCCCGCGTTGCGCAGTTTTCCGATCAGGTGGCGCGCCGCTTGTCGGGTGCGCTTTCGGAAGAAGAGTTCCGCCCGCTGCGCCTGATGAATGGCCTCTATCTGCAACTGCACGCCTATATGCTGCGCGTCGCGATCCCCTATGGCACGCTGGGGGCAGGGCAACTGCGCCAGCTTGCGGACATCGCGGACACCTATGACAAGGGCTATGGCCACTTCACCACGCGCCAGAACATCCAGTTCAACTGGCCGAGCCTCGAGAACGTGCCCGCCATTCTGGGCGCGCTGGCCGATGTGCAGATGCACGCGATCCAGACCTCTGGGAACTGCATTCGCAACGTGACGACCGACCCCTTTGCGGGCGCGGCCGCGGAAGAGGTTGCCGATCCGCGTCCCTATGCGGAACTCCTGCGCCAGTGGTCCACCGACCACCCCGAGTTTCAGTTCCTGCCGCGCAAGTTCAAGATCGCCGTGACCGGTTCCGCCGAGGACCGCGCCGTGATCCGCGCCCATGACATCGGGCTGCGCGTGCTTGACCAGAACGGCCAGCGCGGGTTCGAGGTGATCGTGGGCGGTGGTCTGGGCCGCACGCCGGTTCTGGGTCAGACGATCCGCGAGTTCCTGCCCGAAGCCGATCTTCTGCCCTATCTCGAAGCCATCGTCGCGACCTATAACGTGATGGGGCGTCGCGATAACAAATACAAAGCGCGTATCAAGATCACCGTGCAAGAGAACGGGCTGGAGACCTTCCGCGCCGCCGTCGAAGAGCAATTCCTGCGCACCCGCGCCGAGTTTGGCGGCGCCGATCAGGCGGTTCTGGCCGATCTTAAGGCGCAATTCGCGCAGCCCGTGTTCAAGTCGGGCGATACGGGGGCTTTTGACGCGGCCTATGCGGCGGACCCGATCTTCCGCTCGTGGGTGGATACAAACCTGCATCCGCACCAGCGCGATGACCACGCGATCGTGACAATCTCGCTGAAAACGCCGGGGCTGTCGCCGGGGGACGCGACCTCGGCGCAGATGCGCGAAATGGCGGCGCTGGCGGATGAGTTCGCCCATTCCGAGCTGCGCATCACGCAGTATCAAAACGTGGTGCTGCCGCATGTCCACAAAGGCGATCTGCCGGCGATCTATGCGCGCCTCAAGGCGGCAGGTCTGGCCTCGGCCAATGTCGGGCTGATGTCAGACATCATCGCGTGCCCCGGCATGGATTACTGCGCACTGGCAACGGCCCGTTCGATCCCGCTGGCGCAAGCCATCGCGCTGCGGTTCGACGAGCTGAAGCTCGAGCACGAGATCGGCGGGATTGAACTGAAGATCTCGGGCTGCATCAACGCCTGCGCGCATCACCACCTTGGCCATATCGGCATTCTGGGCCTCGATCGGGCGGGCGTTGAAAACTACCAGGTCACGCTTGGCGGCGATCCGGTGGCGGCGACGGCCTCGCTTGGGCAGCGGATGGGGCCGGGCTTCTCGGCCGAAGAGCTGATCCCTGCGCTGGAGCGCCTGATGCTGGCCTATCTCGATCTGCGCGCCGCGCAGGACGAGCGCTTTATCGAGACCTACCGCCGCCTCGGGGCCGACCCCTTCCGCGCGGCACTATATGATACGGAGGCGGAAGCCGATGCTGCCTGAGACGCTTAAAGGCAAACTTCTGGGCCTGAACGACGATATGGAAACGCGCTCGGCCTTGGCCGTGATCGAGACCGCGCGCGCCGAAATTCCGGGGCTGGCGATGGTGTCCAGCTTTGGCGCGGAGTCGGTTGTGCTGCTGCATCTGATGGCGCAGGTGGACCGCTCGATCCCCGTTCTGTTCATCGACACCGAGATGCTGTTCCCCGAGACGGTCGACTATCAGCAGACGCTTGCCGAAACCCTTGGCCTGACCGACATCCGCCGCATCCTGCCCGACGCGGCCGAGATCGCGGCGCAAGACCCCTCGGGCGAATTGCACCGCACCGATCCCGATGCCTGCTGCGACCTGCGCAAGACCCGCACGCTGGAACGCGCGCTGGCCGATTTCGATGGCTGGATCACCGGGCGCAAGCGTCACCAGACCGCGAACCGCGCAACCCTGCCGATCTTCGAAGAAGAAGAGGGCGCGCCGCGGATCAAGGTCAACCCGCTGGCCAACTGGGAGCGTGGCGCTGCGGGGCGGTATATCCTCAAGCATAACCTGCCGCGTCACCCGCTGGTTGCGCAAGGGTTTGCCTCGATTGGCTGCGCGCCGTGCACCAGCAAGGTCGCCGAGGGTGAAGATCCCCGTGCAGGCCGTTGGCGTGGCTTTGAAAAACAGGAATGCGGCATCCATATCGTGAATGGCCGCTTCGTGCCGATGCGCGCGCAAGGAGGGACGAAATGAGCCTGATTATCAGCGAAACTCTGGGTGTCGAAGGGCTTGCCCCCGACACCCCTCTGGACGCCCTGGACCAGATCGCGCGCGACAATGCGGGCGCCGATCTGCGTATCCGCTTCAACAGCTTTGGCGACGGGCGCGGCTTCACGCTGGCCTCTGCGCTGCGTCGGGCGGGCTTTGCGGGGCGGTTGATTGCCACCGGAGACCTGATCCCCGACCAATACCCGATGGCGCTGCGCCTTGGCTTCGATGCGGTCGAGATTGCCGCCGATAACGCGCGTCGCCGTGACTGGGAGGCGTGGATCGAACGCAGCCCCCACGCGACCAGCAAAGACAGCTATCAGTCGCGCCTGCGCGCCCGTGCGAGTGCCTGAGACGGAGTTTTGACGATGAATGACCAAACCCCCATCGCGCCTGCGCGCGTGCTTCCCGACGCGCAGACGGTGACGTCTGTGACGCATTGGACGGACCGTTTGTTCTCGTTTCGGGTGACGCGGCCGCAGTCTTTGCGGTTCCGCTCGGGCGAGTTTGTGATGATCGGGCTTCTGGGCGACAACGGCAAACCGCTCTTGCGCGCCTATTCGATTGCCTCGCCAAGCTGGGACGAGGAGCTGGAGTTCTACTCGATCAAGGTGCCGGACGGGCCGCTGACCTCGCGGCTGCAGCACATCCAGGTGGGCGAGGAAATCATCCTGCGCCCGAAACCTGTGGGCACGCTGGTGGTGGACGCTCTTTTGCCCGGAAAACGGGTATGGTTCCTGGCTACCGG